>NZ_JAVFVV010000012.1 GCF_030929505.1 Mesorhizobium sp. LHD-90
TGCTCGCGCAAAACCGCAATGATCTGCTCTTCCGTAAACCGCTTTCTCTTCATCAGTCCGTCCTTCAAACAAGGGCCGGACTCTAATCTCAACTGGAGGAAATTACCGGGGGCAGGTCAGCAGACACGCCCTGGCCGATGAACTCATACGGCTTGCAGACATTCCAGCGATCACCGAGTGGACAGAATCGCTTTGGGGCATCGGCGGTCCATGGAGCCGCCCGCGCACAGTCCAGAATCCTGTGCCATTTATCTCAAAGGATCTAAGAGCTTCTGTAAGAATGCCATCACTTACAGAAAAACGCGGATTACTGGCGCGAGATGGTTTTCATTGTCGATTTTGCGGAATCCCGCTGGTCCGCTCCGAAACCAGATCATTGATCCGCACAGTTTTTCCAGGGGCCCTGCGCTGGGGTAGCCTTAACTCGGAACAACACGCTGGATTTCAAGCTCTATGGCTTCAGTACGACCATTTGATTCCTCACGCGAGAGGAGGGACGAATGAGCCGAGCAACATGGTTGTGACTTGCGCGCCCTGTAACAACGGTCGTTCAAATCTTACGCTGGAAGAAGCAGGCCTCCTCGATCCGCGTTTGCGAGAGCCTCGTCTAACTCACTGGGACGGTTTGGAACGGTTTCGCGCCTAACCCTTATAAGATCGCGTGACAGCAATTGAATCGACCTCCAAGATCTCCCACGCCTTGCCGTTGACGCTCGCCTCCTCGCCGATTCCCTTGCCGAACAGCGCCTTGGCCATCGGCGAAACGTGGCTGATCGTGCCGTGCGCGGCGTCCGCCTCGTCCTCGCCGACGATCTTCCAGGTGTGCCGCTTGCCGTCCTCGCCCTTGAGCGCGACCGTCATGCCGAAGCGCACCACCTCGGAATCCGGTTCGGGCACGGAAACCTCCGCCGTCTCGCGCCGCGCCGTCCAGTAGCGCAGGTCGCGCGAAACCAGCGCAATGCGCTCGCGGTCGGACGAGCGCTCGGCCTCGCCGAGATCCTCGCGCAGTCTTGCAAGTTCCTTCTCGATCTGCGCCAGGCCTTTTTCGGTAACGAGATTACGGTGGGGGCTCACCGGCCGCTCGCCGATGTCGGCAATGGCCTCGTTGTCGTCTTCCCGGGTAAACGCTCTGCTCATCGGGCAAATCTAGGCCCGCGCCGCGCCGCCGACAAGCGAAATGACGGGAATGGCATGTGTCGTGCAACGCGCCTGCCGCATGCGGAATCTGTGCCGATGTTGAACAGGCGTCTCTTTCTGGCGGGCTCGGCCGGCCTCGCAGCGGCGGGCTTATGCTCGCCGGCGCAGGCGGTGTCGCGCGCGCCGGCCGGCATAGAGATGGCGACGTTGCGCGGCGCGATCAGCGCCGGCGAATTCGGCGTCGCACCTGACACGCTCGACGACCAGAGCAAGGCCTTTTCAAAACTCCTCGAAAAATCCGCAAAAACCGATACGCCGGTCTTCCTGCCGCCCGGAACCTACGTCGTTTCCAACATCACCCTGCCGCGCCGCGTGCGGCTTTCCGGCGTGCCGGGCGCGACAAGGCTGCTTTACGGCGGCGAAGGGCACCTGCTGCTTGCCGAAAACGCCGAGCACATCGAACTGACCGGGTTGGTGCTGGACGGCGCCAACCGCTGGATCGGCGACCATGCGCAAGGGCTCTGCGACTTCCGCCGCGTGGCGCAGCTCGTCGTCGACAATTGCCAGATTCTTGGCAGCGGCGGCAACGGTCTGGCGCTGGAAACCGTGTCCGGCCGCATCGAGCGCACGATCATCTCCGGTGCTGCCGAGTCCGGCATCTATTCGGTCGAGGCCGGCCGGCTGACGATTTCCGGCAACAGCGTGACCGACTGCGCCAATGGGGGCATCCTGGTGCACCGCTGGCAGGCGGCGGACGATTTCACAATGGTCATCAACAACCGCGTCGAGCGCATCGCCGCGCGCAAGGGCGGCACGGGGCCTTACGGCAACGGCATCAACGCGTTTCGTGCCGACAAGGTAATGATCGCCAACAATTTTGTCTCCGACTGCGCCTTTTCCGCCATCCGCGCCAACAGCGCCAGCGGTGTCCAGATCCTCGGCAACAATTGCAGCCGCAGCGGCGAGACCGCCATCTATTCCGAATTTTCGTTTCAGGGCGCGGTGATCAGTTCCAACATCGTCGACGGCGCCGCCAACGGCATCGCCATCGTCAACTTCAACGAGGGCGGTCGGCTGGCCGTTTGCTCCGGCAACATCGTGCGCAACATCTCGAATATCGGCCCCTACCCGTTCGACCGCCCCATCTTCGGCGTCGGCATCACCGTCGAAGCCGACACGACGCTGACCGGCAACGTGGTCGAGGACAGCGCCCGCTACGGCATGCAGCTCGGCTGGGGTCCGTATCTGCGCAACGTCTCGGCGGTGGGCAACGTCATCCGCAAGGCGAAGGTCGGCATCGCGGTAACCGTGGTCGAAGGCGTCGGCCCGGCTGTTATCACCGACAACATCATCGAGGCTACCCCCGATGGCGCCGTCGTCGGCTTCCGCTGGACCGAAACCGCAACCGGCGACATGGCCGCCGCCGGGACATCCGGCTACAGCCATCTGACGATCGAGCGGAATCAAGTTCGTTGAGTCCGAAAGCAAGTCGATCGCACGGTCTGAACAATGCCGAGGCCGCTTTTTGCGGCCTCTCGTGAAGCGGTTTGGCGAGTCCGCTTCCGGCAATCCGGCTAGCGCGTTGATCTGGCTCGATATTCCGGACTTCACGCACATTTTTGCGACGCGACTCGGCCGACACGCTCAGGCAGGCCACAGCGCTCTTCCGGGTGTCAGCGCAGCCAAGCGAATTGCAAGCAATAACAATGCCCTAGACAAACTCCCTAGACAGCCGGAAGACATCCTCAGGCCATCAGCGCTTCCGCCGGGCGCAGCATGCCGACCGCAACGCCTCTGCGGTTGAGCACGGGCGGCCTTGCCATCTCGCCCAGCCGTTTGGAAAGCGTTTCGTCGCCCTTCAGCAGCCGGCTCAAAACGGAGGCGACCATGACTTCCGCCGCCCTTTCTCCCCCGTCCGCGGCCTTCAGCGCGATGCCGAAGCCCAGTTCCGGCACGCCCGCGCAATAGACGCCCTCGGCGCCGATCTTGACGAAAATCCGACCGGGTGCGGCCTGCATCAGCCTTGTGTCGGCCCGTCCGGTGCCGGCGACATAGAAGGGTTCAGCCATGCAGGCTTCGGTCAGCCGCTTCGCCGCGGCGGCGCGTGCGGGCGAAAAGCCGTTTCCGGTCAGCATCTTGGCGAAACCGATGGCAAGATCCTTCAGCGGCACCGCATAGGTGGGGATCGAGCAGCCATCAATGCCGCTATTGTCCGAATCGTGCCTGGCGCCGGTCACCTCCTCCATCGCCTGACGCACCATCCGCTGCGAGCGATGGCCCGCACCGACATAACCGCGATGGTCGAAACCGAGATGCACGCAGGTGCATATAAAACCGGAGTGTTTGCCCGAACAGTTGTTGTGCAGGTCGTTCGGTTTGCCGCCCGACCGCGCCAGCGCCAGCGTCGAATCCTGATGGCTCGGCCAGTGCGTCCCGCACTCCAAAGCCATCCCATCCAGCCCTGCCCTGGCCAGCATCGAGGACGCCAGTTCGACATGCGCCGGCTCGCCGCCATGAGAGGCGCAGGCCAGCGCCAACTCCTTGTTTCCAAATGAGAAAGCATCCGCTGCACCGCTTTCGACCAGCGGCAGCGCCTGGATCGCCTTGACCGCCGAGCGGGGGAAAACCGGCTGGTGAACGTCGCCGATTTCGAGTACCGGCCTGCCGTCCGCGTCGAACACAGCCACCGCGCCGCGATGCAGGCTCTCGACGATCCCGCCGCGCAGTACTTCTACCAGCACCGGATTGGTCACGATCTTGTCTTCCCGTTGATTTCGTTCGGCAAAAGGGCGTTTTCCTATTGATCGAACGCGCCGTGAAGTATCTCGCGCAAACTATGCGGCGCGCTGCCGTCCGGCGCACCCATGAACCGGACGTCGTCGATACGGACTTCACCGCCTGACGAAACCAGGATCAGCGTGTCGGTCCAGCTCGCGTCCGGGCTCTGCCTGAAGGAGTAGGAAACCGGTATTTCGGTTCTTCCCGCGCGTTCCGTCGGGACTCCCGGCTGGCAGTTGTCCGGCAGGTCGGGAAAACTCTGGTAGGGGATGCCGTCGCCGAAGGGCGGCTTTTCGTCCGGCGTCGCCTCGGCGATGATCTTGTTGCGCGCTTCCGCCTCGGCGATCACTGCCAGCAGAGAGCGCGTCAACAGCGGCTTGACGGCTTCCGCGTCGCCCGCGGTTCGCGTCTTGCAGAAGGCCACGGCAAGCTGAACCGCGCCGTCGGCTGCCCATGAACCGGATGTCGCGGCAATGGAAAGCAACGCGCCAAACAACAGCGCAATCAAGGCTTTGGGTTGATTCCTTGCACACGCCATCTTGCCAGCCGATTCAACATACGACATCGCCGATACCGGCGATCGCCGCTTCGCGTCCGGCAGCGGCTTCTACCTGATCCGGTCGAGGATCGAAACGTAATTCGCCACGGCGGCGCCGCCCATGTTGAAGATGCCGCCGAGCTTCGCGTCCTTGACCTGGATGCCGCCGGCCTCGCCAGCAAGCTGCATGGCGGTCAGCACATGCATGGACACGCCCGTCGCGCCGATCGGATGGCCTTTTGCCTTCAACCCGCCGGACGGATTGACCGGCAACCGGCCGCCTTTCTCGGTCTGGCCCTCGGCCACGATCGCCGCACCCTGGCCGCGCGGCGCAAGGCCCATCGCCTCGTATTCGATCAACTCGGCAATAGTGAAACAGTCATGCGTCTCGACGAAGGACAGGTCGTCCAGCGTCACGCCCGCGGCCTTGAGCGCCCGCGCCCAGGCCTGCTCGCAGCCTTCGAACAGCAGGATGTCGCGCTTCGACATGGGCAGGAAATCCTGGACATGCTCGTTCGCCCGGAAGGCGACGGCGCGCCGCATGGAGAGCGCCGTGGTCGCGTCGGTCAGCACCAGCGCGGCGGCGCCGTCGGACACCAGCGAACAGTCGGTGCGCTTCAGCGGGCCGGCGACAAACGGATTCTTCTCGCTCTCCTGCCGGCAGAAGTCGAACCCAAAATCCTTGCGCATCTGCGCGTAGGGATTGTCGACGCCGTTCCTGTGGTTCTTGGCGGCGATCATGGCGAGCGCGTCCGACTGGTCGCCATGACGCTGGAAATAGGCGCTGGCGATCTTGCCGAACACGCCGGCGAAACCGGCCGGCGTGTCGCCTTCCTCGGGCAGATAGGAGGCACGCAGCAGATTTTTGCCGATCTCAGGGCCGGGCGTGGTGGTCATTTGTTCGGCGCCGACGACGAGCACGAACTTCGCCGCTCCGGCATCGATCGCGCGGATGCCCTGGCGCACAGCCGCCGACCCGGTGGCGCAGGCATTTTCGACACGGGTTGCCGGCTTGAAACGCAAGCGGTCGTCCGTCTGCAGGACGAGGCTGGCGGTGAAATCCTGTGCGGAGAAACCGGCGTTGAAGTGGCCGAGCACGATCTCGCCGACATCGTCCGGCCCGATGTCGGCATGCTCCAGCGCCTCGGCCGCCACCTTGGTGATCAGGCCCTCGAGCGTCTCGCCCTCCAGCTTTCCGAAGCGCGAATGCGCCCAGCCGACGATGCATGCGGTCATGGCAACCTCCCTAAAGTCACAGAATTGCGCGCGGCGTCGCTGGTGTCCAGAGACGGCCAGTCTGTTCAAGAATGAACGTTCTCGACCATACCGCAAACCGCGACAGTCCGCCATCGGCGCCAGCTACTGGCGCATTCGATTTTCATTGATTGACCGCTCAATAAAAAATAATCCTGTTCGCGGGAGAACGACCGATGCCGAAACTGGGAATGGAACCGTTGCGTCGCAGGGCGCTGATCGATGCCGCGATTTCCGCCATCGGCGACCGCGGCACGCTCGACGTCACCATGTCCGAGATCGCCGGGCGCGCAGGGGTGTCGCCAGCGCTGGCGCATCACTATTTCGGCGCCAAGGAAGACCTGCTGCAGGCGACCATGCGGCATCTGCTGGCCGATCTTGGCCGCGACATGATCGTTGCGCTCCGCCGCGCGCCGACGCCGCGTGCCCGCATCTCGGCCGTGGTCCGCGTCAATTTTTCGGTCGGCCAGTTCCGGCAGGAGATCGTGCATGCCTGGCTCGCCTTCTATGTCGAGGCGCAGCGCTCGGCGCGGTTGCGCCGCCTGCTGAGGGTCTATAGCCGCCGGCTCTATTCCAACCTGATGAGCGGGCTGACGCCTCTCTTCCAGCGCGCCGAGGCCGAGCGCATGGCGGAAGCCATCGCCGCCATGATCGACGGTCTCTATATCCGCCGCGCGCTTCGCGACGGCCTGCCCCATCCGGTCAGCGCCGCCGCGCTGGTCGAAGACTATGTCGAAACCAAACTGGCCGCCCGCAGCGCATGACCCGCCGTCCCAACATCTTGATCCTCATGGTCGATCAGCTTGCGGGAACGCTGTTTCCCGACGGGCCGGCCGATTTCCTGCACGCGCCGAACCTCAAGGCGCTGGCCACCCGCTCGGCGCGCTTGCGCAACAACTATACTGCCTCGCCGCTCTGCGCGCCGGGCCGCGCCTCCTTCATGAGCGGGCAGTTGCCGTCGCGCACGCGCGTCTACGACAACGCGGCCGAGTTCGCCTCCTCGATCCCGACGTTCGCGCATCATCTGCGCGCGGCCGGCTATTCGACCTGCCTGTCTGGAAAGATGCATTTCGTCGGGCCGGATCAGTTGCACGGTTTCGAGGAGCGGCTGACCACCGACATCTACCCGGCCGATTTCGGCTGGACGCCGGACTACCGCAAGCCGGGCGAGCGCATCGACTGGTGGTACCACAATCTCGGCTCGGTCACCGGCGCGGGTGTCGCGGAGATCACCAACCAACTCGAATATGACGACGAGGTCGCCTTCCATGCGACGCAGAAGCTCTACGACTATTCGCGGCGCCCGGACGGCCCCGACCGCCAACCCTGGTGCCTAACCGTTTCCTTCACCCACCCGCACGATCCCTACGTGGCGCGGCGAAAACACTGGGACCTTTATGAGAACTGCCCGGCGCTGGAGCCGCGAGTCGGGTTCATCGAGCGCGAGGATCAGGACCCGCATTCGCAGCGGCTCTACGACGCCAGCGACTACGGCAGCTTTGACATCACGACCGAAAACATAAGACGGTCGCGCCAGGGCTATTTCGCGTCGATCTCCTACATCGACGAGAAGGTCGGCGAAATCCTCTCCGTGCTGGATGCCACGCGGATGCGTGACGACACGATCGTGCTGTTCTGCTCCGACCACGGCGACATGCTCGGCGAGCGCGGCCTGTGGTTCAAGATGTGTTTCTACGAAGGCTCCGCCCGGGTGCCGCTGATGATCGCCGGCCCGGAAATTCCGGGCGGGCTGATCGAGACCCCGACGTCAAACCTCGACATCTGCCCGACGCTTTGCGACCTCGCCGGAATCGATATCTCGCAAGTCCTTCCATGGACGGATGGGGAATCGCTAGTGCCGCTGATGCGGGGTCAGGAGCGGCAGGCGCCGGTGCTCATGGAATACGCCGCCGAAGGCTCGCAGGCGCCGATGGTGGCGATCCGCGAGGGCCGCCACAAGTTCGTGTTTTGCGAGATCGATCCGCCGCAACTGTTTGATCTGGAATCGGATCCGAGCGAACTCCAAAATCTCGCTGCCGATCCGGCAAACGCCGCGCTGGTCGCCGGGTTCATGGCTAAAGTCCGAGCCCGCTGGAACATGGCAAACTTCGACGCCGAGGTTCGCGAAAGCCAAGCCCGGCGCTGGGTGGTCTATCCGGCGCTGCGCAACGGCGCCTATTACCCGTGGGAATTCCAGCCGCTGCAAAAGGCGTCGGAGCGCTACATGCGAAACCACATGAACCTCGACAATCTCGAGGAAAGCAAACGCTACCCGCGAGGAGAATGAGATGATCACCGTTTGGGGCAGAGCGACCTCCGGCAATGTCCAGATCGTCATGTGGGCGCTGGCCGAGCTTGGGCTGAAAGCAGAGCGTCATGACATTGGCGGCGCCTTCGGCGGCAACAAGACGCCGGAATACCTGGCGATGAACCCCAACGGGCTGGTGCCGGTGCTGCGCGATCGTGATGGTCCGTTCCTGTGGGAGAGCGCGGCGATCCTGCGCTATCTCGGCGCGACCTATGGCGACGCCCAATTCTGGCCCGCCTCGCCGATCGAGCGGGCTCGCGTGGACATGTGGGCGGAGTGGATCAAGACGAGCTTCGGCCCAGTGCTTGGAACGGGCCTGTTCTGGCCGATCGTCGCCACCCCGCCGGCCAGGCGCGACCATGCCGGCATCGCGGCGGCCGCCGAAAAACTCAAGCCGCTCGCGGCCATGCTCGACGCCCGCCTCGCCGACGGGCCGTATCTCGGCGGCGGCGACATCTGCTTCGCCGACATCGTCGTCGGCGCACCGCTCTACCGCTACTTCACGCTGGATTTCGACCGGACCGAGACACCGCACCTGCGGGCCTATTACGACCGGCTGACGGAACGGCCGGCCTATGCCGCGCACGTCATGGTTTCCTACGAAAGCCTGAGGGCTAAAGAATGATCCCCGACCTCGATCACCTCAAACGCGCCTACGCCGTCACCTCAGGGGCGACGCAGGTGACGCCGCTGCTGGAATCGGCCGCGCTGGCCCGCCAGACGGGCGCCGCGCGCGTCTTCCTGAAGCCGGAATCCCTGCAATGGGCGGGCTCATTCAAGGTGCGCGGCGCCTACTGGCGGCTGAAGCAGCTTTCGCCCGAGGAGGCCAAACGCGGCGTGGTCGCCTATTCCTCCGGCAATTTCGCGCAAGGGCTGGCGGCGGCCGGCGAGGCGCTGGGCATCCCGGTCACCATCGTCATGCCGTTCGACGCGCCGACGGCGAAGCGCGACGCGACGAAGGGGTATGGCGCGACGGTGGTGCTCACCGACCACGGCGAGCGGCCGCGCGAAGAGGTTGCCTCCGCCAAGGCGCGCGCGATTTCCGCCGAACAGGGTCTCGTGCTGCTGCATCCGTTCGACGATCCGGAGATCGTCGCCGGCCAGGGCGGAGCCGGCCTGGAAGCCCTCGACCAACTGGCCGCGCGCGGCGCGGAAGCCGATGTGCTGTTCTGCCCCGTCGGCGGCGGCGGACTGATCGGCGGTGTGGCGCTCGCCTTCCACTATCTCTCGCCGAAAACGGCGATCTACGGCGTCGAGCCTGAAGGTTTTGACGGCATGGGCAATTCGATCGCCCATGACGAGATCGAGACGATGCCGCTGGTGGCGCCGTCGATCTGCGACGGGTTGATGGCCCGGAGGCCGGGCGTCGCGCCTTTCGCCGCGGTGCGGGCCGCCGGCGTGCGCGGCCTTTCGGTGCGCGATACCGCCGTCCGCGCGGCCATGAAGATCGCCTTCGAACGGATGAAGCTGGTGCTGGAACCGTCGGGCGCGGCCTCGCTGGCGGCGCTGCTGTCCGGCGCGGTGGACGTGAAAGGCAGGACGGTTCTGGTCATGGCAAGCGGCGGCAACGTCTCGCTCGCCGACTTCATGAAGCACGTCGAAAATGCTTGAAGCCGACTTCGTCATCGTCGGCTCCGGCTCCGCCGGCTCGGCCATGGCCTACCGCCTGTCCGAGGACGGAAAAAATTCGGTCATCGTCATCGAATATGGCGGCTCCGATATCGGGCCGCTGATCCAGATGCCGTCGGCTCTGTCCTTTCCGATGAACATGAGCCTTTACGACTGGGGTTTTTCCAGCGAGCCGGAGCCGCATCTCGGCGGCCGCGCGCTGGTGACGCCGCGCGGAAAAGTGCTGGGCGGCTCGTCATCCATCAACGGCATGGTCTATGTGCGCGGGCATGCCGGCGACTTCGACCATTGGGCCGAACAGGGCGCGGCCGGTTGGGCCTATGCCGACGTGCTGCCCTACTTCAAGCGCATGGAGAATGTGCGGGACGGCGAGGACGGCTGGCGCGGCACCAACGGCCCGCTGTTCGTGCAGCGCGGCAGACGCACCAACCCGCTCTATTCGGCCTTCGTCGCCGCCGGCGCAGAGGCCGGCTTTGAACTGACCGACGACTACAACGGCTCGAAGCAGGAAGGGTTTGGCGCGATGGAGCAGACCATCCATCGCGGCCGGCGATGGTCGGCGGCCAACGCCTATCTCAGGCCGGCGCTGAAGCGCAAAAACATCCGCCTGGTCAACGGCTTCGCCCGGAAGATTGTGATCGAGAATCAACGCGCCGTCGGAGTCGAGATCGAGGCACGGCGGAAGGTGCAGGTGGTGCGGGCAAAACGCGAGGTCATCGTCGCCGCATCGTCGATCAACTCACCGAAGCTCTTGATGCTGTCGGGCATCGGGCCGGCGACTCATCTCAAGGCCAACGGCATCGAAGTGGTCGCCGACCGGCCGGGCGTCGGCGCCAATCTGCAGGACCATCTGGAACTCTACATCCAGCAGGAGGCGACGCAGCCGATCACGTTGCATTCGGTACTCAACCCGTTTTCCAAGGCGCTGATCGGCGCCGAGTGGCTGTTGTTCAAGACCGGGCTCGGCGCCACCAACCATTTCGAGGCCGCCGCCTTCGTCCGCTCGAAGGCCGGCGTCGACTATCCGGACATCCAGTTCCACTTCCTGCCGGCGGCGGTGCGCTACGACGGCAAGGCGGCGGCGAAATCCCATGGTTTCCAGGCGCATGTCGGCCCCATGCGGTCGAAGTCACGCGGCACGGTCAAGCTGCGCTCGCCCGACCCGTGGGAAAAACCGGAAATCCGCTTCAACTACATGTCGCATCCCGACGACTGGGACGAGTTCCGCCACTGCATCCGGCTGACCCGCGAGATCTTTAGGCAGCCCGCTTTCGACAGCTATCGGGGCCGGGAAATCTCGCCGGGCGCGGCGGTGAATAGCGACGAGCAACTGGACGCCTTCATCCGCGAGCATGCCGAGAGCGCCTTCCATCCCTGCGGCACCTGCCGCATGGGCCGGAAAAACGATCCGATGAGCGTGGTCGACCCGGAATGCCGGGTGATCGGCGTCGAAGGCTTGCGGGTGGCGGACTCGTCCATCTTCCCGCGCGTCACCAACGGCAATCTCAACGCGCCGTCGATCATGACCGGCGAGAAGGCCGCCGACCATATTCTGGGACGGCCGATGCTGCCGCCGTCCAACCAGGAACCGTGGATCAATCCGCGCTGGCGCGAGAGCGACCGGTAGCGGGCAAGCTGGCGCCAGAGCCCGATTGCAGCTACAGGACCAGGGACTCCGAAAGGCCCCGACATGCCGCAGAACAGACTCTATCTTATCATCGGCGCGCTGGTCGCCGTTGTGATCGCGCTCGGCATCTATGTGTGGCGTGAAGAGAGCAAGCCGGACGGCGTCGAGATCAAGCTCGACGAAAACGGCGTTTCGATCCAGCAGAACTAGCCCTCGCGGAGATTGCCGTGAAAGCCCAGCCGAAAGCCTCGCATTACATCAACGGCAGCTATGTCGAGGACGAGCAGGGCCGCGAACTGCCGGTCATCTATCCCGCCACCGGCGAGACCATCGCCACGCTGCACGCGGCGACGCCGAACACCGTGGAACTCGCGGTCGAGGCGGCGCGCGCCGCGCAGCCTGCTTGGGCGCGGCTGAAGCCGGTTGAGCGCGGCCGCGTGCTGCGCCGCGCCGCCGACATTCTTCGCGCCCGCAATGCCGAGCTGGCGCGGCTGGAGACGCTGAACACAGGCAAGGCGATCCAGGAGACGCTGGTGGCCGATGCGGCGTCGGCGGCGGATGCGCTCGAATATTTCGGCGGGGCGGTCGCTGCCTTCGGCGGCGAATACACCGACCTCGGCGGCCCGTTCGCCTATACCAGGCGCGAGGCGCTGGGCGTCTGCGTCGGCATCGGCGCATGGAACTACCCGATCCAGGTGGCCGGCTGGAAGTCCGCGCCGGCGCTCGCCATGGGCAACGCCATGGTGTTCAAGCCTTCGGAAAACACGCCGCTGACGGCGCTGGCGCTGGCCGAGATCTATTCGGAAGCCGGCTTGCCCGACGGCATTTTTAATGTCGTCCAGGGTTTTGGCGACGTCGGCGCAGCCCTTGCCTCGCACGAGGCGGTGGCAAAAATCTCGATGACAGGATCGGTGCCGACCGGCCGCAAGGTCATGGCGCTGGCCGGCTCGCTGATGAAACACGCCACCATGGAACTCGGTGGAAAATCGCCGCTGATCGTCTTCGACGACGCCGATCTCGAAAACGCCATCGGCGGCGCCATGCTCGGCAACTTTTATTCGACCGGCCAGGTCTGCTCCAACGGCACGCGCGTCTTCGTCCAGAAGGGCCTGCACGACCGGTTCGTCGAGCGGCTGGTCGAGCGCACCAAAAAGATCCGCATCGGCGATCCGCTCGATCCCGAGACGCAGATGGGGCCGCTGATCAGCAAGGCCCAGCACGACAAGGTCTTGGGCTACATCGCAATCGGCCGGGAGGAAGGCGCCGCGCTGCGCCACGGCGGCGGCGTGCCCTCGTTGCAAGGTTTCGAAGGCGGGTTCTTTGTCGAACCGACGATCTTCACCGGCGTGACCGACCGGATGCGGATCGCGAGCGAGGAGATCTTCGGGCCGGTCATGGCGGTCCTGTCCTTCGAGGACGAGGACGAGGTGGTGGCGCGCGCCAACGACACAGAGTTCGGGCTGGCCGCCGGCGTCTTCACCCGCGACCTGCCGCGCGCCCACCGGGTGATCGCCGAACTCCAGGCCGGCACCTGCTGGATCAACGCCTACAATCTGACGCCGGTGGAAATTCCCTTCGGCGGCTACAAGCAGTCGGGAATCGGCCGAGAGAACGCGCTCGACGCGCTGCGGCACTATTCGCAGGCGAAATCGGTCTATGTCGAGACCGGCGACGTCGCCAGCCCGTACTGATGCTTGATCGCGGGCAGCACAGATCGCCGCCACGGGGGCGGAAAAATCCGCGCCGGCCATCCAATCTTCGTTTTTCACATCCGGCCGGTCACGCGTCAGGACGTATCGGGAGTTTCCAGCGCGTAGACGGCGAGCGCATGGGCGTGCGCCAAAATCTCGTCGATCTCGCGGATGTTGCGCGGATGGGTGGCGGTGGGGTCGTAGCGCGACAGCCGCCCGCCGGGCGGACGCCCGCGCCGCAGCGGCGAGATGCGCCGGAAGCGTACCGCCTCGCGGCGTTGCTGGTTTTGCGCGCCTGCGACGCGGGCTTCCCTGTCCCGCGCCCGTGCGGCGTCGTGGCGGGCCTTCCAGCGGGCAAAACGTTGTGCCTGGCCGGGCAGATCGTCGAGTGCCGAGGCCAGCGCCTCCAGCCGCAAAACCAGCCGCGATGCATTGACCGGATCGTCGGGCGATGGCGGCGCTGGCAGCGGGCGGTATGGCGAGTCGTCAGCGAGCGACCTGATGCGCGGCAGGGCGTGCGCGGGTACATAGCGGCGGCGGACGCGGAGCGGATTTTTCAGCGGATCGAGCAGCGACAGGCTCGATGCGCGCAGGGCGGGTTTTGGACGTTTCTTCGGGCCGACCGGCATGAAAGCGCGCGGCCCTCGCCGGATCGCGGGTTCTTTCGGTTTGCGCGGGCGAAACGGCGGCAGGGTCACCACGATGCCGCGCGCCGCCGCGATGATCAGGCGCCGCGCCGCGGATTCGGCCGGACGCAGCAGTTTTAGGATGGCGCGGTGGAGATGGCGCGGCAGGATGACCCCATCGCCCATCCCGGCCATGCCGACAAGCATGGCGAGAAGACGCTTCAGCGCCTCCCAGTGCTTGTCGATCGCCGTATTTCTCTCCATCTCGCTGCCTCCTTTCACAGGCGACGAGGATTATCCCTCGCTCAGGCGAGAGGGGGACAAGTCGCGGGAAAATAATCCTGACAGATGCTGACATGGCAGAGGTGGGATGAACCAGCCGGTGCCACCCATCGGCCAGACTGACCCGATCTGCCCAGACGCCGGCGCGCTGCGCGAGCAGCCTGGCAGTCGGCGGCCAAAATGCAAAGTCAAATCAGCCTGTTAAAACCGCTTTTCGGTCTACCGGACAGCTATGTCGATTCCTGCTCAAAACCCGCCTTTTCACGCTTGCGGCTTTCGCAATCGGCGGTTATAAGCCCGCGTCTGGTCGCGGAGTGTAGCGCAGTCTGGTAGCGCACATCGTTCGGGACGATGGGGTCGCAGGTTCAAATCCTGCCACTCCGACCAGTTTCCCCAAATCCGAAATCCCTTGCCTGTCCTGGATACCGCCACCGGGATTCGTCCCCGAAACCGGGTTTGTTCTTGGTCTTGCCGGCGGGCGGCGAATCGGCTGCCGGCAAACGGTCACAACGTATCTTTCGCGCGTTCCGCAAACATGCGAACCACCCTGTCGAACGGTCGAAGCCGGCTATGAGGCTCGCCGCGCCGGGCGGCGTCCGGCGCTGGAAGATTCGGTTCCCTCGCCATTTATTGCCTTTGATATCTGTGCGACCGATTCCTGTACGGCCAGCGCCCGTGACTTGACAATTCCCGACTTTTCGACCCCGTCATCGGAAAAATGCAGTGTAGAACCACCTTCTGCCCGCGGAGTCACATGAGAAATTCTTCGGAAATTCACCAGAACAGACTCGATATTCTTGTTCGTAAGCTTGATCCACATGCTATTCCCCCAAATACCCCGATATTCTTCCCGCCCCGGGAGGCACGTTCACCTCAGGATAGGGCTATTTTGTAGGTGTCGTTCAGGACAAACACAAGCGCGATGTTCTCGGCGGCGCTGGGCGCGGCCAACGTCGATACCATCACCGACTTCATCGTGGCCGCCGATACGATCCGGCTCAACGACGCGGTCTTCACGGCTGTCGGCGGGGGGCTCGGCGCCCTTGCAGGCGTAGCGTTCCGGGCCAACACGACCGGACTGGCGGACGATGCGAGCGACCGCATCGTCTACGAGAGCGACACAGGAAAGCTGTTCTACGACGCGGACGGAAACGCAGCCGGCGCCACCGGCATCCACTTTGCCACCCTGACCGCGGGACTAGCCCCTGCCGCGGCCGATTTCGCGGTGATCTGACAGGCGCCGGAGGTCAGATCAGCGGCGGGTCGCGCTGGTCGCCGCGCCGCACGAGGCCGTCGTCATCCGGCCTGGCCTCGTCGGTGTTCGCGTAGCCGCCCTCGCCGGCATCGCCCGCGATGTTCGGGTCCTGCCCACTGTCGACCGTGCTCCGGCCGGTTTCGTCGCCGGTTCGACGCGGCCTTCGCGGCTTTCCGTCGGGCGTCAATCTGGGTGGGGTCGGCGTAGCGGTCATGACATGCCTCCTGCTTCTGGAGGCAAACGCAGCGCATGGCCGGAGGGTTGCGGAGGAGAATCGGGAGGGCGCGAACCGCCCTTCTGGCAAACGGGCCGCCTCCAGCGCTTCGGCTCAAAACAAGACACCCGCGCCAAGGCGCGGGTGCAGCTCGTTTCCGCCGGCTCCAGCGCTGTCAGCAACGAGCGATATAACGACGGCCGTAGCGGTCGCGGTAGTAGCACTTGCCCGGCTGGCCGGCGACGTTGCCAATCAGCGCGCCCGCGGCCGCGCCGGCGATGCCGCCGATGATCGCGCCGCCGGCATCGCCGCTGGCCAAGCCACCGATCAGCGCCCCGCCGGTACCGCCGATCACCGCGCCCTTTTCGGTGCTGGTGCACCCGGCAATGCCCGCTGCGATTGCAAGGACGATCAATACCTTCTTCATGGATGGAGATCCCTCTCTCTGTTCGACGTGGATCGTAACGTCCAGATCAGCGTAACGTTCCCAAGGCCTGGCCGCAAGGAGTGGCCGTAGAACGTGGTTAGGGCAGCTTGCATTGAGGTCGAGGCGCGACGGTTCCAGGCGCCGCGACTGCTCGCCACAGAGCCGTTACATTGCCGGGGCGAGCGGCACGATGCAGTTACACAGCCTTTGTAAAATTCAATCATTCCAGATGGATATGCCTTAGGGACCCGGCCTCTTGCCCCAATGCCGGGTCTCCTTTTCTTTAAGGCATGTCGCACCCGATCGGGTTCATCCGGCTGCGCGGAACCGGGTCTCGTCGACGGCGGCCGCCATCAGGGTTCGTGTGTAGTCTTCGGCCGGATGGTCGAATATGGCCTCGGTCTCACCCTGCTCGACGATCCTGCCCTCCTTCATCACGATGATGTAGTCGGCCATGGCGCGCACGACCGAAAGGTCGTGGCTGATGAACAGGTAGGACAGTTCGTGCGCCTGCTGGAGATCGCGAAGAAGCTCGACGATCTGCTTCTGCACCGAGCGGTCGAGCGCGGAGGTCGGCTCGTCCAGCACCACCACCCGCGGCTTGAGGATCATGGCGCGGGCAATGGCGATGCGCTGCCGCTGGCCGCCCGAGAATTCATGCGGGTAGCGGTTGCGCATGGCCGGATCGAGACCGACCTCGCGCAGCGCCTCGATGGCGCGGCGGTCGCGGTCGGCCCTCGACAGGCCGGGCTCATGCACGAGCAGGCCTTCGGTGACGATCTGGCCGACGGTCATGCGCGGCGACAGCGATCCGAACGGATCCTGGAACACGAGCTGCAGCTCGCGCCTGAGCGGCCGCATGTCCTCCCGGTCCAGCTTGGCGATGTCCTTCATGCCGAAGCGGATCACGCCCGTGCTGGGCAACAGGCGCAGCAGCGCGCGGCCGAGCGTCGATTTTCCCGAGCCGGATTCGCCGACGATGCCGATGGTCTGCTGCTGCCTGAGCGCGACCGAAATCTTGTCGACGGCACGCAGGATCATCGGATCGCCGGCGAGAAAACCGCCGCCGATCTCGAAAGTGACTTCGACGCCGCGGCCCTCCAGCACGATCGGCGCCCCGGGCGGCGGCGGCGCCTTGTGGCCGGTCGGCTCGGCCGCCAACAGCATTTTTGTATAGTCGTGTTTCGGCGTGGAGAAGATCGCCTGCGTTGCGCCCTCCTCCACCACCTCGCCCGAACGCATGACGTAGACGCGGTCGGCCAGGCGGCGCACGATGCCGAGATCGTGGGTGATGAAGACGATCGCCATGCCGAGTTTCTTCTGCAGGTCGGCGAGCAGCTTCAGGATCTGCGCCTGCACGGTGACGTCGAGCGCCGTGGTCGGCTCGTCGGCGATCAGGATATCGGGGTCGTTGGCCAGCGCCATGGCGATCATCACGCGCTGCCGCTGGCCGCCGGACATCTCGTAGGGATAGGACCGCAGCCGCCGCCTCGGCTCGGGGATGCGAACGAGCTCAAGCAGGCGGAGCGCTTCCGCATGCGCGTCCTTGGCGTTGAGGCCGCGATGCCTGCGGATCGGCTCGATCAACTGGCTGCCGATCGTGTAGAGCGGATCGAGAGAGGTCATCGGCTCCTGGAAGATCATGCTGATCTTCGAGCCACGGATCTTGTTCAGCTCGCTCTTCGGCAGGCCGAGCAGGTTGCGGCCGCGATAGTCGACCGTGCCCGTGGCGCTGCCGTTCGAGGCCAGCAGGCCCATCGCCGCCATCATCGTCTGGCTCTTGCCGGAACCGGATTCGCCGACGATCGCCACCGTCTCGCCGGCCTTGACGTTCAGGTTGATGCCCCTGACCGCATCCACCCTGCCGTCGAGCGTGCGAAAACCGACGCGCAGGTCCTTGACCGACAGGATTGGGGCTGCATCCGCCATGGTCAGCGGTCCTTCGGGTCGAGTGCGTCGCGCAGGCCGTCGCCGACAAAATTCAGCGCAAACAGCGTCGACACGAGGAACAGCGCCGGAAACAGCAGCAGCCAGTTGGCGGTGCCGATGTTCTTGGCGCCGACCGAGATCAGCACGCCCCAGCTCGTCATCGGCTCCTGCACGCCGAGGCCGAGGAACGACAGGAAGCTTTCCAGGATGATTACCTGCGGCACCAGCAGCGTCATGTAGATGACGACGACGCCAAGCAGGTTGGGCACGATGTGGCGGGCAAGAATCCCCGTGCGCGAGACGCCTAGAGCCTCCGCCGCCTGCACATATTCCTGGCGGCGTATCGACAGCGCCTGTCCGCGCACGATGCGCGCCATGTCCAGCCACAGCACCGCGCCGACCGCCAAAAACATCAGCACGAAGTTTCGGCCGAAGAAGACAACCAGCATGATGACGAAGAAGATGAAGGGCAGCGAATAGAGCACGTCGACGATGCGCATCATGATCTCGTCGGCGCGGCCGCCGAGGAAACCGGCCGTCGCGCCGTAGATCACCCCGATCACCACGGCGACCACGCCGGCCAGCAAACCGATCGCCAGCGACACCCGACCCGCCATAAGCGTCCGCGAAAGCATGTCGCGGCCGGTATTGTCGGTGCCGAACAGGAAATATTGCTGCTTGATCGCGGCGCTGATCACCATGGTCTTGCCGTCGGCGGATTTCTCCTCGACCCTGGCGTCGTCGAAGGTGTCGGAGCGATCGACGTAGCGCGTGTTGCGCTCGTCGATTTCGCGCGAGGAAGTCACCGTCACGAAGATGCGCTCGCCCTCCTGGTGCCATTCCTTCAGATCGACGCGCATGCGCTTCATCACGTCGGCCAGCGCCGTCTCGATCATCTCCGGTTTCGGATAGGCCGACAGGCTTGGCGGCGTGCGCACATAGTCGGCATAGATGGTGGTGTACTGGTGCGGCACGAACCACGGGCCGGCTATGCAGACCACCGCCATCAGGCCGAGATAGATCAGGCTCACCATGGCGGCGCGATTGGCCTTCAGCCGCGCCCAGGCATCACCCCAGAAGGATCGGCCACGCGTCGCCTCTGCCCGTGCGGCAGTTGCCGCGAGATCAGTCATAGCGCACCCTCGGATCGACCACGGCGTAGAGGATGTCGACGATGAGATTGAACACGATGGTGAAGATGGCGATCACCACCACCGTGCCCATCACCAGCGTGTAGTCGCGATTGAGCGCGGCATCGACGAAATAGCGGCCGACGCCCGGTATCGAAAAAATCGTCTCGACGATGATGGAACCGGTGAGCAGCGCCGCCGCCGCCGGTCCGGCATAGGACACGATCGGCAGAAGCGCACCGCGCAGCGCATGGTGCACCACCACCGACCATTCGGACAGGCCGAGAGCGCGGGCGGTGCGGATGTGATGCGAGCGCAGCGATTCTATCATCGAGCCGCGCATCAGGCGGGCAACGATGGCGATCTGCGGCAACGCCAATGTCAGAACCGGGCCGATCTTGTTCACGAACGCACCGTCGCCCCAGCCGCCGATCGGCAGCAGGCTCCAGGTCAGGCCAAAAAGGAGCTGGATCACCGGCGCGATCACGAAGGTCGGGATGGTGCTGCCTGCCGTCGCGGTGGCGATGACCGCATAGTCTGCCGCCCTGTTCTGGTACAAGGCGGCAATGACGCCCAGCGTCGAACCGACGAGAAGGGCCAGCACGAGGGCAGACGCGCCAAGCTGGATCGAGATCGGCAAGCCGTTGGCGAACAATTCGCCGACGGTGAAATCCGGAAGATTGTAGCTCGGGCCGAAATTCCCCCGCAGCAAATTCTTGAGATAGTTGAAATATTGAAGCCAGAGCGGGTCGTTCAACCCGAACTGCGCCTCAAGATTCGCCCTGATCTCCGGGCTCAGTCCCCTTTCCTGATTGAAAGGTCCGCCGGGCGCTACCCTGATCAGGAAAAACGCCAGCGTGACGATGACAAACAGCGTGGGTATGGCGGTGAGAAGGCGCCTGATCACATAGGACAGCATGAGCGCGTCATCTTGTCAGAGGCCGTTTGGAAATGGATAAGGCCTGCAAACGGCGCCTTGCTTCGATGCTGACGCACTTCATGCACGCTCCGCTTCGGTGCTCGCAAAACACCATTTTCGCTCCGCCCTGACCCATTCCCAAGCGTCTTTTAGCGACAGATTGCCGCCGCTCCCGTCCGAGAGCGGCGGCAGGTCCGCAACTACTGCTTGCTCATGAAACGCGACGGATGGACGTCCATGACGTTGTCCTCGAAGCCGGCGAGCTTCGGCGACACGATGTTTTTGTAGTTGTAGTAGAGCAGCGGCATGATGGCGACGTCATCGACGACCTGACGCTCGGCTTCACTCAGGAGCTTCATGCGCTCCTCCGGATTGCCGCCGGCCGCGGCCGCCTTGTCCATCAGCTCCTCGAATTTCGCGCTGTCGTAGTTGGAGTAGTTGTTGCCGCTTGCCTTGCGCAGGGTGCCCAGGAAAGTCTCCGGGTCCTTGTAGTCGGCGATCCAGCCGATACGGGCGGTGTCATAGTCGCCCTTCTGCTCCAGATGCGCATAGTGCGTCTTGGTGTCGGTGTTGAGGAGCGTGACCTCGATGCCGAGCGGCTTGAGCTGTTCCTGGATGGCGACCGCCGTGTTCTTGTGGTTCTCCGACGTATTGTAGCGGATTTCCATCTTCAGCGGCTTTTCCGGCGTGTAGCCCAGCTTTTCGAGAATCGCCTTCGCAGCATCCTCGCGGTCGATCTGCGACTTGTCGGCATAGCTCGCCATTGCTGCCGTGTAGCCGCTGATGCCGGGCGGGACCATCGAGTAGCCCGGGGCCATGGCGTTGCCCCAGACCTTCTCGGCCAGGAAGTCGCGGTCGATCGCTTCCGAGATCGCGTTGCGCAGCTCGGCATTGTCCCACGGCGCCTTGTCGGTCTTGAAGGCGTAGTAGTAGCTGCCGAGATAGGGTGCGACACGGATCTGGTCGCCGAACTTCGCCTTCAGGTCGGCCAGTTGCTCGGTTGGCAGGTCGTCGTAGCTGTCCAGTTCGCCTGCCTCGTAGCGCTTCATGGCCGACGAGCGGTCCTCGGTCGGGATGAAGTTGACGACGTCGATCTTGACGTTGGCGGCGTCATAGAATTTCGGGTTCTTGACCATCTTGATGTGGTCGTTCGGCACCCATTCGGCCAGCGTGAAGGCGCCGTTGGAAACGAGCTTGCCCGGCTTGATCCACTCCGCGGCGTCCTTTTCGATCGCCGCCTTGTTGACCGGATAGGCTGCCTGGTGGGTCAGCATCTCGAGGAAATAAGGCGTCGGCGCCTTCAACGTGATCTCTAGCGTGCCGGCGTCGATCGCCTTCACACCCAACTCCTCCGGCTTGGCCTTGCCGGTGTTGATCTCCTCGGCATTTACGATCGGATAGAGCATCGAGGCATATTCGGCGCCGGTTCCCGGATCTTCGAGGCGGCGGAACGAATAGAGGAAGTCTTCCGCAGTTACCGGGCTGCCGTCCGACCAGGTCGCGCCGGCGCGCATCTTGAACGTATAGGTCTTGCCGTCGTCCGATACGGTCCAGCTTTCGGCCGCGCCGGGGATCACTTCCGCCTTGGCGTCCTGCATGACCAATCCCATGAACAGGTCGCGCAGCACGTTTGCTTCATAGATGGTGGAGGTCTTGTGCGGGTCAACGGATTCCGGCTCGGCGGCGCTGCCGCGGTTGTAGACCACTTCGGCGAGGGCCGGCGACATCGCCATCCCGCCCGCTGTCATCAGGCTGGCGGCAAATACCGTCGCCTTGAGCAGATTCCGCATGTGCATTTGTTCGTTCTCCCAATTGGGTCGCGGCCCCTCAGCCTCAACCGTTCCTTGTCGGCGCCGGCGCTTCTGCCGGCGCGGCGAATGCGGCGCTCTGTCGGCAGCCGCTATGGTGGCGCTGACACTAGCACCCGCAACCACTAATTCAACCATGACGAAGATCACGTGGGGGAAGCCGCCCCCGACACAATCATGTCAGGGGCGAGCGACATGGATGGCTGCGGGGTCGAATGGCGCGTAAGCCCGAAAAATCGTCCTGCGCTCAAGCCAGCCTTCCGACAAAGACGCCCAGCGCCGACAGGCTCAGGGTCGATCCCACTACCCTGCCCTCCGCGCCGGGGAAGTCGATGCTGCTCACACCGGCGACGCTACGAGGCAGGTCGGCGTCCGCCGGAGCGTCGGCAAAATTGAAGGCGCAGAGCAGTTTTTCGTTGCCCGCCTCGCGCGTGAACATCAGCACGTCGCCCGGTGCGTCGAGCAGCTCGACCGAGCCTTTTGTCAGCGCCTGCTCGCCGCGCCGGAATTTCAGCACCTCGCGGTAGCGCGCCAACACCGAACCGGCCGCGTGCTCCTGCTTGTCGACGGCGAGCGCCTTGTGCGCGTCCGGCACCGGCAGCCACGGTTTTCCGGTCGTGAACCCGCCGGCATGCGCATCCGACTCCCAAGGCATCGGGGTGCGGCATCCGTCCCGCCCCTTGAAGCCCGGCCAGAAGCGGATGCCGTAGGGATCGACCAGATCCTCGAAGGCAAGCTCGGCTTCCTCCAGGCCGAGTTCCTCGCCCTCATAGATGCAGATGGAGCCTCGCAGGCAGGCGAGCAGCGCGATGGCGAACTTAGCCATGGCCTCGGGCGACCCGGCGGGTTTCGTCCAGCGGGTGACATGGCGGATAACGTCGTGGTTCGAAAACGCCCAGCAGATCCAGCCATCGGTGACGGAGGTCTCGAAAGCCTTGATGCATTTTCTCACATGCGCGGCGGAAAAATCCGGTCCCAGCATGTCGAAAGTGTAGGACATGTTGAGCTTGTCGCCGCCCGACGTATAGGCCGCGACCGTCTTCAGCGACCGCTTGCCGTCGCCCACTTCGCCGACAGAGGCGCGGTCGGCATATTGGTCGAGCAAGGCCCTGAACCGCCTGAGGAACGCGAGATTCTCCGGCCGCGTCTTGTCGAACAGATGGTTCTGGTACTCGTAGGGATTGGTCTGTTTCGCCTTCGCCGCCTTGCTCAGCTTGAGCGGCGGGTTGTCGCGCAGGTTCTGGTCGTGGACGTAGAAATTCACGGTGTCGAGACGAAAGCCGTCGACATCGCGATCCAGCCAGAATTTTACCGCCGCCAGCAGCGCGTCCTGCACCTGCGGGTTGTGGAAATTGAGATCGGGCTGCGAGGCGAGGAAATTGTGCAGGTAATACTGCTTGCGCACCGAATCCCATTCCCAGGCGGGCCCGCCGAAAATCGACAGCCAGTTGTTGGGCGCCGAGCCGTCCGGCTTCGGGTCGGCCCAGACATACCAGTCGGCCTTCGGATTCTTGCGGCTCGACCGGCTTTCGACGAACCACGGATGCCTGTCCGAGGAATGCGACAGCACCTGGTCGATGACGATCCTGAGACCCAGCCGGTGCGCCTCGGCGATCATCTTGTCGAAATCGGCCAGCGTGCCGAACATCGGGTCGACGTCGCAATAGTCCGACACGTCGTATCCCATGTCGGCCATGGGCGACTTGAAGAACGGCGACAGCCAGACGGCATCGACGCCCAGTGAGGCGATGTGGGCGAGCCGGCGCGTGATGCCGTTGAGGTCGCCGCTGCCGTCGCCGGTCGTGTCCTGATAGGAGCGCGGATAGACCTGGTAGATCGCGCAGCCGCGCCACCAATCCGACGATGCAGTCATTCGGCTTTCTCCACAAAACACAGGCAGGTGCGGCCGGGCGCTACCAGCGGCGCTTGCCCGTTAGCGGCGGTGCCCAAAACCTCGGCCCAGCGGAACCCCGGCCGCGCCGGCAAAGTAATGCTGGAGGCGTGGCGGTCGCCGTTGATGACGACGGCGACGCGAGCGGCGTCCTCGCCGGCCAGCACCATGGTCAGGCGGCTGTGGCCAGGGTCGTTCCAGTCCTGCTCGGTCATCGGCTGGCCAGCCTCCGTCAGCCATTCGACATCGAGAAATTCTCCTCCGGCGGCCGTGCCGGTCAGGAAGGTGCAATCGCGCAGGACGACAAGCCTTTTGCGCAGCGCGGCGAGTTCGAAGGCATATTTTTCCAGTTCGCGGTCCCGCCCCGCCCAGTCGAGCCAGAACGCTTCATTGTCCTGCGCATAGGCATTGTTGTTGCCGTGCTGCGTGCGGCCGAACTCGTCGCCAGCGGTCAGCATGATCGTGCCGCGCGAGAAGAACAGCGTCGCCAGCAGCGCCTTCAGGTCGCGCCGGCGTTCGGCAAGGATCGAGGCGTCGGTGGTTTCGCCCTCGACGCCGTTGTTCCAGGAAAAATTCTCGTTGTGGCCGTCGCGGTTCATCTCGCCATTGGCCTCGTTGTGCTTGCGCTCGTAGGCGACGAGATCGGCGAGCGAAAATCCGTCATGCGCGGCGATGAAGTTTACGGTGCGGGTCGTCGTGCCCTTGAACACATCGGAAGAGCCGGCCAGCCGCGTCGCCAGCGGGCCGACCGTGCCGCGGTCGCGACGCCAGAAGCGTCTGATATCGTCGCGATACCGGTCGTTCCATTCGAGGAACTGTGCTGGAAAATTGCCGAGCTGATATCCGTCCGGGCCGATGTCCCACGGCTCGGCGATCATCACGCGGTCCTTGAGAACCGGGTCCTCCCGCAACGCAGCCAGCAGCGGCGCTTCGGGATCGAACCCCTTTGCATCGCGGCCGAGCACGGGCGCAAGGTCGAAGCGGAAACCATCCACCCCGGCGTGTCGAACGAAGTGCCGCAGCGAATCCAGCACCAGGTCGCGCACCACCGGACGGTCGCAGGCAAGCGTGTTGCCGGTTCCCGTATCGTTGACGAGTTTTCCCGGATCATCCGGCGCGTGGCGATAGTAGGTCCCGTTGTCGAGCCCGCGCAGCAACAGCGTCGGCCCGAATTGGTCGCTCTCGCCGGTGTGGTTGAAGACAAGATCGAGGATGACGCCGATGCCGGCTTGCCTGAGCGCCGCAACCGTCTCGCGCAGTTCCTGAATGCCGCCGGGAGCGATGCGCGGATCGAGCGCCATGAAAGAGACGGGGTTGTAACCCCAGGCGTTGGTCAGGCCGAGCGGTCCGAGATGGCGCTCGTCGATCCAGGCCGTCACGGGCATCAGCTCGACGGCCGACACGTTCAGCCTGACGAGATGGTCGATGACCGCCGGATGGGCGAGCGCCGCGATCGTGCCCCGCAGCTTCTCCGGCACATCCGGGTGCAGTTTGGTGAAGGCCCGGACCTGGACCTCGTAGATAAGGCCGCCCGGCGAGAACAGCGGCGGGTTTGGTTCGACCGGCGTCGGCAGGGCGGTCACAACGGCCTTCGGCATCAGCGGCGCCGTGTCGCCGCCCGCGCCGCGCTTTGCCGCCAGCCGCGGGTCGTAGACATAGGGCCGGTCGATCGCGACCGCGTAGGGGTCCATCAGCAACTTGTCCGGATCAAACCACAGGCCTTGATCGGGGGCGTACGGCCCGTCGGCGCGAAAGCCGTATCGCGCGCCGGCCCGCAAGCCGGGCACCGAAACGGACCAGAAGCCACCCTCGCCGCGCTTCATCTCGTGGCGCGCGACTTCGCGCTCGCCCCTGCCGTCGAAGACGGAAACCCACATGCCCTCGCCCGCGTCGGACCAGGTGGCGAAGGTGGTGCGATCATCGCGCGGTACGGCGCCAAGATGTGTAGATGGGAACCCCGGCTTCCAAACGTCCATCACGGTCCCGCACCCGAGAGGATTGCCCGCGACATCAAGCGCTCGAAGTGGTTGTCAAGCCGAGGAACACCAGGAGCGCCCGGTCCAGCCGGTCGAGGTGTTCGCTCTCGAGAATTCCAATGCGCTTGCCAAGCTTGTCGCGCGGCACACCTGCGATCTTGTCCACCATGATGCTCGATGCTTCCCGCAGACCGTTCGACGGAGATTGGTTCACGGCAATTCGATAAAGGGGAGCGTCAACGGCAGTTGTCGTGAAAGTACAGACGACGATGGAGGCCGTCCCATCAAAGCTGTCTTCCTGGACGACGACCGCCGGTCGCGGCTTGCGCGCATAGTCGCCCCCTCCGGTCAATGTCCATATCTCTCCGCGCTTCAATCGTCATCGTCCTGCCAGATGGCAGCCACCGAATCGATGAAGGCTTGATCTCTCTTTTCCCCCGAGCCGCGGGAAACCGCCAGCGACTGCCGGTGTGCCTCTCGTTTGAATGCTTCCGAGGTCACATCAGGCACCCAGAATTGGACAAGCTTCAGCCCCTGTGCGCGCTGACGCGCCCGGAACTCACGCACTCGTTCAGCAGAACTTTTCGGTCTGGATGAAGTGCCCACCACGCCGGCTCCTGTCGTTACATGTAACCTAGGGCGGGAGCGGCAACTCGTCCAGTCTCGTCACGTAATGACGCTCGGCTTGTTGCGGCCGGTGTGGCTGCGGATGCCGGCGATATCGTCGGCCGCGCCGATCAGGTCGGCAAGCGCCTCCTGGGTGTCGAGGTCGAGCCGGTCCTTCTCGTAGCGTTCGACATAGAGCCGCAGCGTCGCCCCCGAAGTGCCCGTGCCGGAGAGCCGGACGACAAAACGCGAGCCGCCCTCGAACAGCACGCGGATGCCCTGGTGCTCGCTGATCGAGCCGTCGACCGGGTCGTGATAGGCAAAGTCGTCCGCCTTCTCGACCGTCAGCCCGCGGACCTTCGTGCCTTTTAGCGTATCGAGCTTTTCGCGCAATTCAGAGACGAGCCGGTTGGCGGCGTCGGAATCGACTTCCTCATAGTCGTGGCGCGAATAATAGTTGCGGCCAAAGGTCGCCCAGTGTTTCTCGGCGATCTGCCTGGCGCTCTCCTTGCGGACCGCAAGGATGTTCAGCCACAGCAGCACCGCCCACAGCCCGTCCTTCTCGCGCACATGGTCGGAGCCGGTGCCGGCGCTTTCCTCGCCGCAGATCGTCGCCATGCCGGCATCGAGCAGGTTGCCGAAAAACTTCCAGCCGGTGGGAGTCTCGTACATGCCCACGCCGAGCTTTTCGGCCACACGGTCGGCCGCGCCGCTGGTCGGCATGGAGCGGGCGATGCCCTTCAGGCCGGCCTTGTAGCCGGGCGCCAGATGCGCGTTGGCGGCGAGCATGGCGAGCGAATCCGACGGTGGAATGAAGATGCCCTTGGCGATGATCAGGTTGCGATCGCCGTCGCCGTCCGAGGCGGCGCCGAAATCCGGTGCGTTCGGCCCCATCATCTCGTCATATAGATGTTTGGCGTGGACGAGGTTCGGGTCGGGATGATGTCCGCCGAAATCTTCCAGCGGCCTGAAATTGCGCGCCGTGCCATTCGCGGCACCCAGCCGGTTCTCGAGGATTTCCTTGGCGTAGGGACCGGTCACGGCATGCATCGCGTCGAAACGCATGCGGAAGCCGCCGGCGAACAGCGCGCGGATTGCGCCGAAATCGAACAGGCTCTCCATCAGTTCGGCGTAGTCCTTGACCGGATCGATGACGTCGACGGTCATGCCGGCCACATCAAAGGTTTTCACCGTATCGATATCCACCTCGCCGGTCTCGGCGATCTTGTAGCTTTTGATCGCCTTGGTGCGCGCGAAGATGGCGTCCGTGATCTTTTCCGGCGCCGGTCCGCCATTGCCGATGTTGTACTTGATGCCGAAATCCTCGTGCGGGCCGCCGGGATTGTGGCTTGCCGACAGGACCAGTCCTCCGAACGCCTTGTACTTGCGGATGACATTGGAAGCTGCCGGGGTTGAGAGGATGCCGCCCTGGCCGACGATCACCTTGCCGAAACCGTTGGCGGCGGCCATGGCGATCGCCTTCTGGATCACCTCGCGGTTGAAGTAGCGGCCGTCGCCGCCGATCACCAGCGTCTTGCCGGCGAAACCCTCCAGCGCGTCGAACACCGACTGAATGAAGTTTTCCGCATAGTTCTTCTGCTGGAACACCGGCACCTTCTTGCGCAGGCCGGAGGTGCCAGGCTTCTGGTCGGTATAGGGAGTGGTCTCGACGGTGCGTATCATAGCTCAGGCCGCCTTCCTTGCCGCCAGGGATTTGTAGAGGTCCGCATATTTGGCGGCGCTCCTGTGCCAGGAAACGTCCGCCTTCATGCCTTGTTTCTGGATCGAGCCCCAAATCGTCCGATCCGAATGAAGTTCCACCGTGCGCCGCACCGCCTGCAGCAACGCGGCGCCGCTCTCCGGCGCAAACAGCAGCCCAGTCGCCACGCCGGCGGCGACCGCCGCCTCGTTGGCGTCGATGATCGTGTCAGCCAGCCCGCCGGTGCGCGCCACCAGCGGCACGCAGCCATAACGCAGGCCGTAGAGCTGGGTCAGGCCGCAAGGCTCGAAGCGCGACGGGATGACGATGGCGTCGCATCCGCCCTGCATGGTGTGCGACAGCGCTTCGTCATAACCGATCACCACGCCGATGCGTCCCCGATGCCGGGCCGCCGCCGCCAGCAAGGTCCCCTCCAGCCCGGAATCGCCGGAGCCGAGCACCGCCAGCCGCGCGCCTGTCGCGACGATCTCGTCGACGACGCTGGCAAGCACGTCCATGCCCTTCTGCCAGGTCAGGCGGCTGATCACGCAGACGATCGGACCATTGTCGCGCTTGAGATCGAAGCGCTGCTCGACGGCCTGCTTGTTGGCTTCCCTCGCCTTCAGCGCCGTGCGTGAATATGGCGATACCAGGTGCGGATCGGTGGCCGGATCCCAGATGTCGACGTCGATGCCGTTGACAATGCCATGGAGATCGGCGGCGCGGCTGTTGATCAGACCGTCCAGCCCCATGCCGAATTGCGGCGTCCTGATCTCCTGCGCATAAGTCGGGCTCACCGTGGTGATCGCCCAGGCGGATTGCAGGCCCGCCTTCAGATAACCGACGCCGCCGTAATATTCGACGCCGTCCAGCGCCATAGCCTGCGGCGGCAGGCTAAGCTCCGGAAAGATCGAGGCACTGAACTGGCCCTGGAAAGCAAGATTGTGCACGGTGATGGCGGAGGGAACGCCAACCGCCTTGCCGTAGCGCATATAGGCCAGCGTCAGCGCCGCCTGCCAGTCGTGGACATGGACGAGGTCGGGCACATAGCCGGCGATCACGCCGGCGGCGATATCGGCGCCGACCTGGCTGAGTGCCGCGAAGCGCCGCCAGTTGTCCGGCCAGTCCTTGCCGCCGGCATCGCCATAAGGACCGCCGATGCGGTCGAACAGATGCGGTGCGTCGAGCACGAACAGCTCGAGCTCGCCGACTTTTGCGGCATGGACGGCCGCCTTGCCGCCGTGAAGCCCGTCATAGTGATGGACGGGCTTCTTTTTCCTGAACGCCGCCATGACCACCGGATAGCCGGGAACAAGCGTGCGCGTCGTCACGCCATGGCTCGCCAGCGCGATCGGCAGCGCGCCGGTCACGTCGGCCAGACCACCCGTCTTGATCAGCGGGAAGATTTCCGGCGTGACCGCAAGAACCTGCATCGTCTCAACCCAGCCTGTCGATCATCGGCTGGGTGATCAGGCATATGCCCTTCTCCGACACGCGGAACCGCTTGGCGTCGAGGTTGCGGTCCTCGCCGACGACGAGGCCCTCGGGTATGACCACGCCATGGTCCAGCACCGCGCGCTTCAGCCGCGCGTTGCGGCCGACCACGCAATCCGGCAGCATCACCACTTCATCGAGATTGGCGTAGGAATTGATGCGCGCGCCGGTGAAAATCAGGCTGCGCTTCAGCGACGCGCCGGAAACGATGCAGTCGCCCGACACCAGCGACGACACCGCCATGCCGCGCCTGCCATCCTCGTCATGCACGAACTTCGCCGGCGGCTTCAACTCGGCATAGGTCCAGATCGGCCAATCACGGTCGTAGAGATCGAGTTCGGGCGTCACGTCGGTCAGGTCGATATTGGCCTCCCAATAGGCATCTACCGTGCCGACGTCGCGCCAGTAGGCCTCGTTCTCGGCGCTGGAGCGGACGCAGGATTTGGTGAAACGATGCGCCACCGCTTTTCCGTGGTCGACGATGTAGGGGATGATGTCCTTGCCGAAGTCGCGGCTGGAACTGGAGTCGGCTGCATCGCGGCGCAACTGGTCCATCAGGAACTTCGTCTTGAAGACATAGATGCCCATCGAGGCGAGCGCATAGTCCGGCTTGTCCGGAATGCCGGGTGGGTCGGCCGGCTTCTCGATGAAGGAGATGATGGTGTCCTTGGTGTCGACATGCATGACCCCGAAGCCCGTCGCCTCCATACGCGGCACCTCCAGGCAGCCGACGGTCACGTCGGCTGCCTGGTCGACGTGCTGGCGCAGCATCAGCTCGTAGTCCATCTTGTAGATGTGGTCTCCCGCCAGCACGACCATGAACTCGGGGCCGTAAGCCTCGATGATGTCGATGTTCTGGTAGACGGCGTCGGCGGTGCCCTCGTACCACTGCGTCTCCGAGACGCGCTGGCTGGCGGGCAGGATGTCGAAGCTCTCGTTTCGCTCGGGCCGCAGAAAATTCCAGCCGCGCTGCAGATGGCGGATCAGCGAGTGCGCCTTGTATTGGGTGGCGACCGCCAGACGGCGGATGCCGGAGTTCAGCGCATTGGACAGCGCGAAATCGATGATGCGGGTCTTGCCGCCGAAATAGACGGCGGGTTTCGCTCTTCTGTCGGTCAGTTCCTTGAGGCGGCTCCCCCGGCCGCCCGCGAGCACATAGGCCATGGCGTCGCGCGCCAGCGGCTGGTTTCTCTTCAGCTCCACCATCCAGACCTCCCAAGCTTGTTCATTCCCCTACGAACTCCAGCATGATCGTCGAAAGCGGCGGCAGCAACATCGTTGCCTTCGCCCCCCCGTCCTCCTCGACCAGAGCCTCCACGGCGCCTGCATTTCCCTTGCCGGAGCCGCCATAGTCCGCCGCGTCGGTGTTGATGATCTCCCGCCATTTTCCCGCCTTCGGCACAGGCACGCGATAGAAGTCGCGCTGCAGCGGCGTCAAATTGGAGACGACCACGACCGGATCATGGCCGGGGGCATACCGCGCCCAGGCGAACACGGAATTTTCGCGGTCGTCGACGATCAGCCATTTGAACCCTTCGGGCTCGCAGTCGCGTGCATGCAGCGCCGGGCGCGAGCGGTAGAGGGTGTTGAGATCGCGCACGATGGCATGCACGCCGCGATGCGGCGCGTAGTCGAACATGAACCAGTCGAGCGCGCGTGCCTCGCTCCATTCGCGGCGCTGGGCGAATTCCTGGCCCATGAACAGCAGCTTCTTGCCGGGATACCCCCACATGAAAGCGTAGTAGGCGCGCAGCGTCGCGAATTTCTGCCAGTCGTCGCCCGCCATCTTGCCGATCAGGGTGCCCTTGCCGTGCACCACCTCGTCATGGGAAAGCGGCAGCACGAAATTCTCGCTGAAGGCGTACATCAGACCGAAGGTGATCTGGTCGTGATGGTGTTTCCTGAAGATCGGCTCCTTGGCGAAATACTCCAAAGTGTCGTGCATGAAACCCATGTTCCATTTGAAGCCGAAGCCCAGCCCGCCTTCATGAACCGGCTGCGAGACTTTCGGCCACGAGGTCGACTCTTCCGCGATGGTGACGACACCGGGATAGTTGCCGTAAACCGCCTTGTTCATGGTCTGGAGGAATTTCACCGCCTCCAGGTTTTCCCGCCCGCCCTTCTCGTTGGGGATCCATTCGCCCTGCTTGCGCGAATAGTCGAGGTAGAGCATCGAGGCGACCGCATCGACGCGCAGCCCGTCGAGATGGAATTTTTCGGCCCAGTAGAGCGCGTTGTTGACAAGATACGACACCACCTCGCGCCGGCCGAAATTATAGATGGCGGTGTTCCAGTCCGGGTGGAAGCCCTTTCGCGGGTCGGCGTGCTCGTAGAGCGCGGTGCCGTCGAACCAGATCAGGCCGTGCTCGTCCACCGGGAAATGCGCCGGCACCCAGTCCAAAATGACGCCGATGCCGGCCCGGTGCGCACCGTCGACGAAACGCGCGAATCCTTCCTGGTCGCCGAAACGCGAGGTCGGCGCGTAGAGCCCGGTGGTCTGGTAACCCCATGACGGGTCGTAGGGATGCTCAGTGATCGGCAGGAACTCGATATGGGTGAAGCCGGTGTCAACGACATAAGGAATCAATCGATCGGCGAGCTCGTCCCAGTTCAGGAAGGTGCCGTCGTCGCGCAACTGCCACGAGCCGGCATGCACCTCGTAGATTGACATCGGCTCGCGCCGCGCATTGGCGCTTGCCCAATACGCGCGATGCGCCTCGTCGCCCCATTCGTGCGACAGCGGCGCGGTGGTGACGGAGGCGGTGGCCGGACGCAGTTCGGAATGAAAGGCGAAGGGATCGGCCTTCAGCGGCAGCCTCTGTCCTTTCGGCCCGATGATCTCGAACTTGTACGCCCTGCCCGCGCCGATGTCGGGCAGAAAAATCTCCCAGATGCCGGTGTCCTGGCGGAACCGCATCGGATGGCGGCGGCCGTCCCAGTCGTTGAAGTCGCCGACCACGGAGACGCGCCGCGCGTTCGGCGCCCACACCGCGAAATGCACGCCGGAAGCGCCCTCGTGCTCGATCAGATGCGCGCCAAGCTTGTCGAAAAGCCTCAGATGCGTGCCCTCGGCGATGTAATAATCGTCCATCGGCCCCAGCACCGGACCGAAGGAGAAGGGATCGGTCACCCACCAGTCGCCGCCGGCGTTGCGAGCCTGGTATTTCAGCGGCTGGCGTTTACGGATCGACAGACTACCTTCGAAGAAGCCGGCATCGTGGCGGCGCGCAAGCTCACCCGCCTTCTTGCCGGCGAGCGTATAGGCCGTGACAGTCTCGGCATGCGGCACGAAGCAGCGCGCGACGAAACCCGTCTCGCCCTTCTGCAGCCCCAGCACCGCGAAAGCATCGTGGTGCCGGCCGGCGACGATCGCGTCGACGTCTCCTTGTGCAGCCGTGCTCTCCGACTTCGGAGCCGCCGTCTTGCGAGGCGCCTGCTTCATCCTTCCTCCCTTCGGCGACCGCTGCTCTGACGGCAGCTTTCCCGAAACCAGCTTACAGGGGAACGCCCCAGATCTCCTTGGCATATTGACGGATCGTCCGGTCGGACGAGAACCAACCGACGCGCGCGACATTGTGGATCGCCCTGCGGTGCCAGTCGGGGCTGTTGCGCCATACCGTGTCGACCTCCCGCTGCGTGTCGGCATAGGCGTCGAAGTCGGCGGCGACCATGAACCAGTCGCTCTGGAAGATGCCGTCGATCAGCGCCCGATAGCGATCCGACTCCTCCGGGCAAAACACGCCGGACGAGATGGCTGCCAGCGCCTGCGACAGTTCCGGCGATTTCTCGATCAGTTCGCGCGGCTGGTAGCCGTTGGCGCGGCGGTCCGCCACCTCGTTGGCCTTGAGCCCGAAGATGAAGATGTTGTCATCGCCGACGCATTCCTTGATCTCGACATTGGCGCCGTCGAGGGTTCCGATGGTGAGCGCACCGTTCAACGCGAACTTCATGTTGCCGGTGCCGGACGCCTCCATGCCGGCGGTCGATATCTGCTCCGACAGGTCGGCGGCCGGCATCATCACCTCGGCCAGGCTGACATTGTAGTTCGGCATGAACACGACCTTGAGCAGGCCGCGCACGGCGGGATCGCGGTTGATGACGCGCGCCACGTCGTTGGCGAGTTTGATGATCAGCTTGGCGTTGTGATAGCTGGGCGCGGCCTTGCCGCCGAAGAATTTTACGCGCGGCATCCATTCCCGCTCGGGATGCGAGCGGATCTGGTCGTAGAGCGCGACGGCCTCGACGATGTTGAGCAGTTGCCTCTTGTATTCATGGATGCGCTTGATCTGGATGTCGAACAGCGCCGACGGGTCGACGCGGATGCCCAGCCGTTCCGCGGTGAGCGAGGCCAGCTTCTCCTTGTTCGCCCGCTTCACCGCCGCGAATTTCTCGCGGAAGGCGGCGTCGTCGGCAAAACGGTCGAGTTCCTTCAACAGTTCGACGTCGTCGAGGAATTTTTCGCCGATCGCCTCGCGGATGAGGCCCGTCAGACCCTGGTTGCTCTGGAACAGCCAGCGGCGCGGCGTGATGCCGTTGGTCTTGTTGTTGATGCGGTCGGGATAGAGCTTGTGGAGGTCGGCGAACACCGTCTCCTTCATCAACTCGGTATGCAGCGCCGACACGCCGTTGATCGAATGCGAGCCGACGAAAGCAAGATTGCCCATGCGCACGCGGCGGTCGCCGTCCTCCTGGATCAGCGAGATGCGCCGCACCTGCTCGTCGCCGAAGCGGCCGATGGCGCGCGCCTCGAGCAGCACCTCAGCGTTGATGGCGTAGATGATCTGCATGTGGCGCGGCAGCAGCCGCTCGAACAGCCGCACCGGCCAGCTTTCCAGCGCCTCGGGCAGCAGCGTGTGGTTGGTGTAGGCGAAGGTGCCCTTGGTGATCGCCCACGCCTTGTCGAAGTCGATGCCGTGCACGTCCATCAGCAGCCGCATCAGTTCGGCGACCGCCACCGACGGGTGCGTGTCGTTCAAATGCACCGCCGCCTTGTCAGGCAGCGAGGCCAGGTCGCCATAGGCACTGATGTGGCGCTGCACGATGTCCTGCAGGGAAGCGGCGGAGAAGAAATACTCCTGCCGCAGCCGCAGTTCCTGGCCGGCCTGGTGGGAATCCGCCGGATACAGCACACGCGAAAGGGCGTCCGCCTTGTTGCTTTCGGCGAGCGCGCCGATATGGTCGCCGGCGTTGAAGGCCGCCAGCAGGATCGGGTCGACCGGGAAACCCGACCACAGGCGCAGCGTGTTGACCCGGTTGCCGCGCCAGCCCACCACCGGCGTGTCGTAGGCGACCGCCAGCACGCGCTCCTGCGGCTTCCACACATGGCGCTCCAGCCGACCCGACTTGTCGGTGATCGACTCGACTGCGCCGCCGAAGCCGATCTCGAAGGAGCGCTCGCGCCGCTCGAATTCCCACGGATTGCCGTGGTCGAGCCAGGTTTCCGGCAGTTCCACCTGCCAGCCGTCGTGGATTTCCTGGCGGAACATGCCGTTGACGTAGCGGATGCCGTAGCCGTGGCCGGGCACGCCGACGGTGGCCATCGATTCCATGAAGCAGGCAGCCAGACGCCCCAGGCCGCCATTGCCGAGCGCGGCATCCGGCTCCAGCGTGGCGATCAGGTCGATGTTGACGCCGAGCGTCGAAAGCGCGGAGCGCATGTCGTCCATCAGGCCCATGTTGGAGAAGGCATCCCGCATCAGCCGGCCGATCAGGAACTCGAGCGACAGGTAATAGACACGCTTCTTGCCGTGCTCGTAGGTTTCCTTGGTGGACTCGATCCATTGGTCGATGATGCGGTCGCGCACAGTCTTGATGGCCGCGGTCAGCCAGTCGTACTGCGTGGCGACGGAAGGGTCCTTGCCGACGCGATAGCGCAACACGCTGAGAATGTCCGCCGCCAGCGTCTTGGGGTCGGACTTCAGGTTTTCGGGAAAGATTTCGGGCGCCATAGCTTTCAACATCATACCCCACGGGTTGGCGCTCGCTCGCTTCCGAGCGCCAGTTGATCGGCTACCTCCCGCTTCCATGCTAGCGGAAGCGGCAGGATGTTCAATCGATTAGAAGCGGATGACGCCAGTTTTTGTTGCGCGACTCTGTCGCGTCTAGGCTGCAAGCGCTTCCTCGGGCGGCTTCTTGGCGCCGGTCATCAGGGCAACGGCGTCCGACATCGAGATCACCTTGGGGTCGACGACACAAAGCCGCCTTCCCAGCCGGTGTATGTGGATGCGGTCGGCCACCTCGAAGACATGCGGCATGTTGTGCGAGATCAGCACGATCGGCAGGCCCCGGCGCTTCACGTCGAGGATGAGCTCCAGCACCCGGCGGCTTTCCTTGACGCCCAAGGCGGCCGTCGGCTCGTCCATGATCACCACTTTCGACCCGAACGCCGCCGCACGCGCCACCGCTACGCCTTGGCGCTGGCCGCCGGACAGCGTCTCCACCGCCTGGTTGATGTTCTGGATGGTCATCAAACCCAGTTCGGAGAGCTTGTCGCGCGCCCGCTTTTCCATGGCCTTGCGGTCGAGCATGCGGAACCAGCGTCCCCGGAAGCCGGGTTTGCGGAGTTCGCGCCCGAGGAACATGTTGTCGGCGATAGAAAGCGCCGGCGAAAGCGCGAGGTTCTGGTAGACGGTCTCGATGCCGGCATCGCGGGCATCCATCGGCGATTTGAAATGCACCGGCTTGCCATCCAGCAGGATCTCGCCTTCGTCGGGGACGACCGCCCCCGACATTGCCTTGATCAGCGTCGACTTGCCGGCGCCATTGTCGCCGATGACGGCAAGGATCTCGTTGCGCCGCAAATCGAAGTCGGCGTTGTTGATGGCCACTACGCGGCCATAGCGCTTGTGCAGCCCCCTGCCCTGGAGGATGATGTCGCTGTCGCTCATGCGGAAATCTTCCTGATCCACTGGTCGATGGTCACGGCCACGATGATGAGCACCCCGACCGCGAAATCCTGCCAGAGCAGCGCGAGCCCGGAGAGAGCCAGGCCGTTGCGGAACACGCCGACGATCAGCGCGCCGAACAGCGTGCCGAGGATAGAGCCGCGCCCGCCGAACAGGCTGGTGCCGCCGATCACCACGGCGGTGATGGAGTCGAGGTTGGCGGTCTGCCCCGCCTGGGGGCTCACGCCGCCGATGCGGCCGATCAGCGCCCACGCTCCGACAGCGCAGATCAGGCCAGCCAGCGCATAGACCGCCACCAGCGTGCGGTCCGTGTTGATGCCCGACAGCCGGGCAGCGTCCGGATCGTCGCCGGTCGCATAGACATGGCGGCCGAATGCCGTGCGCGAGAGGACATAGGACAGGACGATCGCGAGCAGGATCATCACGATCGATCCATACGTCACCACCCAGCCCTTGAGGAACGGCAGGTCGAGACCGATGGCGAGGAACAGATCGTAGAGCTTGATCAGTTTGCCGAGCCAGAGCAGGAACGGCGCCGCGGCCTCCATGTCCTGCGACCGGATGGTCTCGCTGTTCGAATACCAAGTGTTGAGCGCCCCGAAGATGCTCCATGTTCCGAGCGTCACGATGAAGGGCGGCAGCCGCAGCCTGGTGATGATAAGGCCATTGAGGAAGCCGCAGGCCAGCCCCACCAGCAGCCCGAGCGGAAAGGCGATGATCACCGGCACGCCATAGGCCACGGCGGTCCGCCCCATGACCACCGAGCAGAGGATCATGATCAGCCCGACGCTGAGGTCGATGCCGGCGGTGAGGATCACCAGCGTCTGGGCCATGCCCAGGATGGCAACGATGGTCACTTGCTGCAGCACCACCGAAAGATTGAGCGGCGACAGGAATTTTCCGGGGGCCACGACCGAAAAGATCACCACGCCGATCAGCAGCACGATCAGAGGTATCGAGGTCGGGTATTGGTGCAGGAAGCCCTGCACCTGCCGCACCACGCCCCGGTGTTCCTCGTCGAAACTGGCGACGGCCTGCTGGCTGCCGGCCAATCCGCGCTCCGCGCCGAAGGAACCTACCGCGTCGTCGCTCATCCGTTGCTCCTCCCTGAGCGCCGATTGCAGAGGGACGCCGCCAAGCGGCGTCCCTCGTGTTGAGAATAGCTGTTAGGCGACGGAGCTGGAAGGTCTCAGCCCCAGCAGAGCTTCAAGCCTTCCTCGACGCTGATCGAGGAGACACCGTCGACCGGCTTGGCGGTGATCAACTGGGCGCCGGTATCGAGGAAGCCAGCCGCCTTGTCGATTTCCGGCAACTTGCCCGAGACGATCGCCTCTAGCGCCATCGCCGCCATCTTCAACGGGTATTGCTGGCTGGTGGCGCCGATCACGCCGGCCTCGACGTTCTTGACGCCGGGGCAGCCGCCGTCGATCGACACGATCATGACGCTGCCGTCGTCCTTGCCGACCGCCTTGAGGGCTTCCCACGCGCCGGCGGCGGCCGGTTCGTTGATCGTGTAGACGACGTTCACGTCCGGGCATTTCTGCAGGGCGTTCTCCATCGCCGTGCGGCCCTTTTCCTGGTCGCCCTGGCTGATTTCATGCGTGCAGATGCGCTTGTCGTCCTCGTCGCCGTACTTGTTCGGGTCCTTAACGTCGATGCCGAAACCCTGCATGAAGCCCTGGTCGCGCAGGAAGTCGACGGTCGGCTGGTTGGTGGCGAGGTCGAGGAAGACGATGGAGGCGTCCGCCGCCTTGTCGCCCAGCGTGCCCTTGGCCCACTCGCCGATCAACTGGCCGGCCTTGCGGTTGTCGGTGGCAAAGGTGGCGTCGGCCGCGTCCATCGGGTCGAGCGGCGTGTCGAGCACGATCACCATCAGACCGGCGTCACGCGCCTTCTTGATGGTCGGCACGATTGCCTTGCTGTCGGACGGCACGATGGCAAAACCCTTGGCGCCGGCCGAGATCAGGTTCTCGATCGCGGCGACCTGCCCGTCATTGTCGCCGTCGAACTTGCCGGCGGCGGTGATCAGGGTTACGCCCAGTTCCTTCGCCTTGGCCTCGGCGCCTTCGCGCATCTTGACGAAGAAGGGATTGGTCTCCGTCTTGGTGATCAGCCCGACGGTGTCGGCGGCATGGGCCGAGGCGACGAGCGCGACGAGCGCCGACGCGGCGAACACGGTTGTCTTCAAAAATGAGAACTTGCTCACGATTATCCTCCCAGTGGAAAAACGACCAGGCGCCCTTGCTGGAGCGCCGAACGGACTTCGCGGCCGTGGCCCCGATCGTCCTCGGTCAGCCAACAAGATCATGCAGGCTTTGTCAATAATTAAATCACTCTTATTTATTATTGACAGCCATCGGCGACGTGATCATGCTTGGTGGCAAAACCGTTGAACACGACCCTCGGGAGGAGGAGCCTTTGGAGACCGGCGGCATCAAGCTCGGCTCCCGGGAACTTGGCGACAGCCGATTCCAACTGGGCACCAATCAAAGCGGCATGCGCGCGCACAATGAGCGCCTCGTGTTTTCGCTGCTGCGTCAGCATGGCAGCCTGGCAAAATCCGACATCGCCCGCATGACCAAACTCTCGGCGCAGACGGTCTCCGTCATCATGCGCGAGCTGGAGCAGGACGGGCTGCTGCTGCGGGAAGAACCGATCCGCGGCAAGATCGGCCAGCCTTCCGTGCCGATGTCGCTCGACCCGGAGGGCGCCTTCTTCCTCGGCCTGAAGATCGGGCGCAGAAGCGCTGAGCTGGTGCTGATCGACTTCGTCGGTACGGTGCGCGCCATGCTGCACAGCTCCTACCTCTACCCTGCCCCGGACGCGACCATGATTTTTGCGCGGGACGGCATCCGGTCCCTGCGAGCGAACCTGTCGCCCGAACAGGACCGCCGCATCGCCGGACTGGGCATCGCCATGCCGTTCGAGATCTGGAACTGGGCGGACACCGTCGGCGCGCCGCGCGGCGCCATGGACCAATGGCGCAGCCTCGACATCCGCGCCGAACTCCAGGCGGAACTCGGCTTCCCGGTCTATCTGCAGAACGACGCGACGTCGGCCTGCGGCGCGGAACTTGTGTTCGGCCGCATCGGCGGCCTGCGCAATTTCATCTATTTCTACATCGGCGCCTTCGCCGGCGGCGGCGTGGTGCTCAATGGCAGGCTTTACGGCGGGCCGACCGGCAATGCCGGCGCGCTGGGATCGATGCCCGTTCCCGGCGTCGACGGGCGGCCCGCACAATTGATCGACGTCGCCTCCATCGCCATCCTCGAATTGGCGCTCAAGCGGCAGGGCCGCGATGCCACATTTCTGTGGACCTCGCCGCAGGACTGGGGCGAGGTCGGCCCGGAACTCGACCGGTGGATCGAGCGCGCCGCCGACGCGCTCGCCTATGCGATCGTCTCGGCCTCCGCCGTCATCGACTTCGAGGCGGCTGTGATCGACGGCTGGATGCCCGCCTCGATCCGAACGCGGCTGGTCGAAACCGTCGCGACGGCGCTGCGCGGCATCGACGTCGAGGGACTGGCGGTCCCGCAGGTGCGCGAAGGGACGGTCGGCATCCATGCCCGGGCGCTCGGCGGCGCCAGCCTGCCGCTGTCGGAGCGTTTCCTGCTGGGCGGCTCGACCCCGTCCAAGGAGGCCTGAGGCCTTGCAGCGCGTGGCACCGACCATGGCCGTTGCGGTGTTCCGGATGCGCCTGTATGGCAGCCGGGCCAGCCGGAAAAACGCAATGATTCCCGAGGGAGTGGGCCAAAAATGATCGTCTGCTGCGGCGAAGCGCTGATCGACATGCTGCCGCGCCAGAGCAGCGACGGCGAAGCCTGCTTCGCGCCCTATGTCGGCGGAGCGGTGTTCAACACGGCGGTGGCACTCGGCCGGCTGGACATCCCGGTTGGTTTTTTCACCGGTATTTCGACCGACTTCTTCGGTGGCTTGTTGAAGGAGGCGCTGAGCGCCAGCAACGTTGTTCTCGACTATGTCAAATTCTCCGACCGGCCGACGACACTTGCTTTCGTGCGGCTGCTGGATGGCCATGCGAGCTACCTGTTCTATGACGAAAGCACCGCCGGACGCATGCTGTTCGAGGAGGATCTTCCAGCGATAGGCGAAGACGTGGAGGCGATGCATTTTTCCTGCATCAGCCTGATCCCGGAGCCCTGCGGCTCAACCTACGAGGCGCTGATGCGCAGGGAAAAAGATAAAAGAATCATGATGTTCGACCCGAACATTCGAAAGAACTTCATCACCGACAAACCCTCCCACCTTGCCCGCATGAAACGCATGCTGGCCTATGCCGACATCGTCAAGCTGTCGGACGAGGACCTCGATTGGTTCGGTGAATCAGGCACCACCGACGAGATCGCCGCGCGCTGGCTCGAACTCGGGCCGAAGCTGATGGTGGTGACCAGAGGCGGCGACGGATTGCTAGCATTTTCAAAGCGTTACAAGGTCTCGACGCCGGCCGAGCGGGTCTCGGTGGTCGACACGGTCGGCGCCGGGGACACGGTCAATGCCGGCATCCTGGCGTCTCTCCGCGACCAGGGCCTTTTGACCAAACAGGCGATTTCGGAGCTGACCGAGGATCAGATCAGGTCGGTGCTCGCCTTCAGCGGCAGGGCGGCGGCAATCACCGTTTCACGCGCCGGCGCCAATCCGCCCTGGCGGCGGGAGATGCAATAGTCAGCTTTCGTTCATCTCGAATCCCTGCCGGCACACCCTCACCGAGATCTCACTCGAAGCCCCACTCCTTCTTGTTCACTTCGGGCACGATCAGCGGCAGGTCGGCGTTCGCATTGCACCGCTTGCGGTCAGCCTCACCGTCGGCGGCTCCCTTCTTGGCCCAGGCGGTGATGGCGTAGTCCGGCGGAAAGGGGCGATTGGCCGTCAGCGCCATCGATTTGAGTTCGCGGTCTCCTCCCGCAATGGTGGCGCGCTTCTGGGCGTCATACCCTTCGGTGACCGTGTTCATCTGCCATTCCCTGGCCTTGGCCATGCAGACATGATGCCTGGCCAGCATATAGTGGGCGGCGGCGGCGAGATTTGAGATCAGCGATGCTCCAGGCGACGCACGCCGCTGGCCGACCAATATCTCGTGCCATGCGACGCTGATCCTGCCGCAGCAATTGGCGTCCGGAAGGCCGGATCGGGCATAATCGGTGCCTTTTGCCTTGTTCTGGATTGCGGCATCCGCGGCGGCCAACGCCTTGTCGATGTATTCCTTCACACCCTGGTCGTCGAGCCGGGTGCAGCCGAGATATTCGCGCCCGTCATTGACCTGCTCGAGTGGTATGCCGAAGTCGCGGATTTCAGCCATCACCACGACGCCGCGGACGAAGCGGACCCGATCAACGCTCGCCTTGCCGACGCCGGACTCGTTCCAAGTGCACCAGTCATGAAAGGTGAACTTGTCGCCCGCGCTCAGGGCCGCGAAGGCGGGCAGCATGTCGAACATCGCCATCCGGAAGAACTTCGCCGCCGCGTCGCCCCATTCGCCACGCAACTCGCGCGAGGCCTTGGCAGCAGCGTCGAGAAACAGTTTCTGATCAGCGACGCCCATGACCAAGTTTCTCCGCTCAGCCAACAAGGTGCCGACTCCAGAACGCAAGGTCAACGAAATAGTAGGGAAGTCGAGATGAAGATCAGATCCCGCCGCCATCGTCGAACTGGGTGTCGATCTCGTCGCGGCGGTCGAGCCAGCGCTCGATCTCCTCGACCATGTCCTCGGGCGCGCGGCCGAGCGTCTTCAGGTGCAACTCCGGATCGGACGGCACCTCGTATGGCGAATCGATGCCGGTGAAATTCTTGATCTCGCCGGCCAGCGCCTTGGCGTACAGCCCCTTCGGGTCGCGGCGGGCGCATTCCTCCAGCGGCGTGTCGACAAACACCTCGACGAACTCGCCGTCCTCGAACAGGGAGCGCGCCATGTCGCGCTCGGCGCGGAACGGCGAGATGAAGGAGACGACCACCATCAGGCCGGCATCGACCATCAGCTTCGCCACCTCGGCGACGCGGCGGATGTTCTCGACGCGGTCGGCATCGGAAAAGCCGAGGTCGCGGTTCAGACCGTGGCGGACATTGTCGCCGTCGAGGATATAGGTGTGGCGGCCGGCGGCGTGCAGCTTCTTCTCAAGCAGGTTGGCAACCGTCGACTTGCCCGAGCCTGAGAGGCCGGTCAGCCAGAGTGCTGCCGGCTTCTGGTTCTTGGCGGTGGCGCGCGACTTCTTGGTGACGTCGAGCGACTGCCAGTGGATGTTCTCCGCCCTTCGCAACGGATGCAGGATCATGCCGGCACCGGCCGTCGCATTGGTGATGCGGTCGATCAGGACGAAGGCGCCTGTCGTGCGGTTGGCGGCAAAGCTGTCGAAGGCGACCGGCGTCTGCAGCGCGATCTTGACCTCGCCGACCTCGTTCATGGCCAGCGATTTCGCCGGCTGATGCGCCAGGCTGTTGATGTCCAGCCGATGCTTCAGTTCGGTCACGGTGGCGCTCGCCTGGTCGGTGGCGGTGCGCACGATATAGGAGCGGCCGGGCAGCAGCGCCTGCTCGTCGAACCACACAAGCGTAGCGGCGAACTGGTCGGCGACGTCCGGCCGGGCATTGGGCGCCACCAGCATGTTGCCGCGTGACACCTCGACCTCGTCCTCCAGCAGCAGCGTAACCGCCTGCCCCTCGACGGCGCGCGGCAGGTCGCCGCCGGCGGTGACGATGCGGCGCACCCGCGACTTCTGGCCCGACTTGGCGACCACGACCTCGTCGCCGGCGGCGATCGAGCCGGATGCGACCGTGCCGGCAAAACCGCGAAAGTCGAGGTTCGGACGGTTGACGTACTGCACTGGGAAGCGGAACGGCTTTTCCGCCGCCGCTCCCTCCACGTCGACTGCCTCCAGATGCTCCAGCAGAGTGGGTCCGGAATACCAGGGTGTGTTCTGCGACCGCTGCGAGACATTGTCGCCGTAGCGCGCCGAGATCGGCACCGGGGTCACGGTGGCGAAACCCAGCCCGCGCGCGAACACCGAATAGTCCTCGACGATGCGCGAAAAAACGGCCTGGTCGAAGCCGACGAGGTCGATCTTGTTGATCGCCAGCACGATATGGCGGATGCCGAGCAGCGAGGCGATGATGGAATGCCGGCGGGTCTGCCTGAGCACGCCCTGGCGGGCATCGATCAGCACGATGGCGAGGTCGGAGGTAGAGGCGCCGGTCGCCATGTTGCGGGTGTATTGCTCGTGGCCGGGCGTGTCGGCGACGATGAATTTCCGGCGCGGCGTCGAGAAGAAACGGTAGGCGACGTCGATGGTGATGCCCTGTTCGCGCTCGGCCTCCAGCCCGTCGACCAGCAGCGCGAAATCGACCTCGTCGCCGGTGGTGCCGTGGCGCTGCGAATCGCGCTCCAACGCGGCGAGCTGGTCCTCGAATATCTGCCGCGTGTCGGAAAGCAGCCGGCCGATCAGGGTCGACTTGCCATCGTCCACGGAACCGCAGGTAAGGAAACGCAGCAGCGACTTCTGCTCGGCGATCACCGGATGCACGACCGGCTGGACGGCGATGCCGGCCAGCGCTTCAGCGTTGAGGTGGCGCATTCAGAAATATCCTTCGCGCTTCTTCTTTTCCATCGAGCCGGCTTCGTCGCGGTCGATGGCGCGGCCCTGCCGCTCGGAGGTGGCGGCGGCCAGCGTCTCGTTGACGATGCTTTCCAGGTCGGCGGCATCCGATTCGATCGCGCCGGTCAGCGGATAGCAGCCGAGCGTGCGGAACCGCACCATGCGGTTCTCTATCCTTTCGCTCGGACGCAGCTCCATGCGGTCGTCGTCCTTCAGGATCAGCATGCCGTCGCGCTCGACGACGGGCCGCTCCTTGGCGAAATAGAGCGGCACGATCGGGATATTTTCCCGCTCGATGTATTGCCAGATGTCGGCTTCGGTCCAGTTGGACAGCGGGAAGACGCGGATCGACTCGCCCGGCGCGACGCGGGTGTTGTAGATGTTCCACATTTCCGGCCGCTGGTGCTTCGGGTCCCAGGCATGCTGCGCGTTGCGGAAGGAAAAGATGCGCTCCTTGGCGCGGCTTTTTTCCTCGTCGCGGCGCGCTCCGCCGAAGGCCGCGTCGAAACCGTATTTGTCGAGCGCCTGGCGCAGCGCCACGGTCTTCATGATGTGGGTGTGGGTGTTGGAGCCATGCGTGAACGGGCCGACGCCGTCGCGCACGCCGTCCTGGTTGATGTGGACGAGCAGGTCGAAGCCGAGCTTTCGCGCCATCTCGTCGCGAAAGGCGATCATCTCGCGGAACTTCCAGGTCGTGTCGACATGCAGGAACGGGAATGGCGGCTTGGCGGGATAAAACGCCTTTACCGCGAGATGCATGAGCACGGACGAATCCTTGCCCACCGAATAGAGCATCACCGGCTTGGCGAAGGTCGCGGCGACCTCGCGAAAGATATGGATCGACTCGGCTTCGAGCCGGTCGAGATGGGAGAGTTTTGCCAGCATGGTGATCCAATTGCGTGACGGATAGGCGCGCGGTGCGACGGCCCATCCGAACAATCCGGGGTTTTCCGGAGTCTCGCAGAAAGCGCTGTCGTCTCAAGGAGATCGCTACCAAATTGGCGGCGTATCGCGGGCGGAAGTTCCGGCCAAGCGGCGAGGTGTGGAATGTCATTCCCAAAGACAGGTTCGCGCAGGCATTAGCCGGAATTAACTACCCACTGTTCATGTTCTTGCCAGCAAATTCCTATGGCCGCCTCAGTCTCTGTCCGACGCAGCAAGTCCAGGCCTGGAGAAAACCCGTTCAAGATAGCCGGCAAGGCCCGGCGAACGCCACGACGGTCCGCGCCAGCCGATGTAGCCGTCCGGCCGCACAAGGATGGCGCGGGCTTCGCTTCCAAAGGCTTCCGCGAAGCCGCCCTGACGATCCAGCAGGGTTGTCAGAAAAGGCGTGTCGGCCTGAGGCGTCCGGGTGATAGTGGCAATCCGAACCACGGGGCTCCATTCCCGGTGAAACTCCCGCGCGAAGGAAACGGCATCGTCGATATCTTCGGCCGCAACGGGGTCGGCCAATTGGATCAGCAGGACGTGTTCGGTCCCTCGCAGAACGTCGAACAGCCGCAGCGGAAAGCCAAGACCGCTTTGGCTCAATCCCTGCACATCCGGCGCGCGATCTCCCGCAACCGGGCCGGCCATTTCAGAGTCTTCGTCAGCAATGAATGGGGTACCGCGATATGAGACCAGAATCTGCGTATCGGCGAGGCGATCCGGCGCCTTGCCGCGCTCGCGCCCATAGTTTTCGCTAGCGGCCTGGGTTCGCTTGACGACATCGGCGCCGACGGGGCGGCGCTCGGCGCCGTAGCTGTCGAGCAAGTCCGGCCCGGCTACGCCTCGCACGACCAGAGCCAGCTTCCAGGCGAGATTGTAGGCGTCCTGAATGCCGGTGTTCATCCCCTGCCCGCCAGTCGGCGGATGGATGTGGGCGGCATCGCCGGCGATGAAGACACGGCCGCTGCGGTATTGCGACGCCAGCCGCATGCTGATGCGGAAGATCGAGGACCAGCGCAGGTCGGTCAGGCGCGGCTTGCCAGGCAGGAGATCGTCGGCGATGGCCTGCAGGTCGGCCAGCGACGGACCCTTCATCTCGGCCTGGATGCCGTGCTCGGTGCCGCCGGAGGGAACAAGCGACGGCGGCGCCAGCATCGAGACCCGATAGCGTCCCGGCTCGGGCAGCGGGATGGCGATGAACATGTCGGGCGGGCGGCCTTCGACCGGGCGCACCGCGCGGAACGCCATGCCATAGGGCAGGTCCCAGCCGATGTGCACGTCGCCCAGCATGAAGGGCCAGGGATAGGCTTCGCCATCGAAAGCGATTTCGAGTGCCTTGCGCACCGTGCTGTGCGCACCGTCGCAGCCCACGGCGTAGCTGAACCGCGCGCGCTCCGTGGACCCGTCGCCCCGCCGGATCGTGACCGCGACGCCCTGGTCATCCTGCTCGAGCCCGGCGAGGTCGGCGCCGCGCTCGATCTCCACGCCAAAAGTCCGGAGATGCTCCGTGAGTACCCGCTCGGTCTCGTATTGCGGCAGGCCCAGTTGCGCGAAAGGCAGCCCCAGCGGCGGCGCCATCGCGTCCTGGGCAGGCTGGTCGGCGATGACCGAACGCAGGCCGGAAATCCACAGCCCGCGCCCGATCATGGTTCGCGCGACGCCCATGTCCTCCCAGACTTCGAGCGTGCGGGGCGTCACGCCGATGGCGCGGCAATAGGGAAGCGGGCCGGGCGCGCGGTCGATCAGCCGGCAGCGCACGCCATGCCGGGCGAGTTCAGCGACCATGGTCAGGCCGACGGGGCCGGCCCCGACGACCAGGACGGCATTTTTTTGCGAGATGTCGGTCGACATGTGGTGGTCCCCCTGGCTTGCGTCAGTCACGCTTCCGAACTTTACATGATAGCGTTACTTACGGGTGACCGAGGATGGACCCGGAGACGGTATGATGGAGAACGTACGCCCCATCCGCACCGCGGCAGACTACGACTCGGCGATAGCCGAGGTGACGAAGTATTTCGAGAACGAGCCTGTCGTTGGCACGCCCGATGCGGATCGTTTCGTCCTGCTCCTCGATCTCATCGAAGCCTACGAGGACGAGCATTTTCCGATCAAGGTTCCTGATCCGCCTGCCTGAACGCCGAATAATTCGACACCGAAGAGTGCATGAACGCAAAAGGCCCGCGCGAGGCGGGCCTTGAGGTCATGTGACCGAGTGGCGGCCGGCTTGGCCGTCAGCGCTTCAGCGAGGCCGGCAGCAGCGCCCAGATGGCGGCGGGGATCGCTGCGGCAAGTGCCGCCTTGATCAGGTCCGGCACGATGAAAGGCACAAAGCCGAACTGCCAGGCCTTTTCGGCACCGATCAGGGTGGCCAGCCAGGCGGTGCCCATCGCCAGCATGATCAGGTCGGCGACGACCAGCACGCCGAACATTTTTGGCGCGCTGCGGTCCCAGCCGCGGTCGGCGGCCCAGCCGGCGATGGCCGCCATCACCACGAAGCCGGCGAGGTAGCCGCCGGTCGGGCCGACCATATAGGCGAGGCCGATGCCCTTTTCCGGCGTGCTCTGGAACACCGGCAGGCCGATCGCGCCCTGGGCGAGGTAGAGCAGCAGCGTCGCCACGGCGAGGCGGCGGCCGAAGGCGATGGCGATGAGGAAGACGGCCAAGGTCTGCAGCGACATGTCGACAGGGCCGAACACCACCTTGGTCTTGGCCGAAACGGTCAGCAGCAGCGTGCCGGCAAGCGCCAGAAAAACCTGAGTCGCGAGGCGCAGGACGCGCTGTTCGGGCAGCGCCAGCGAAACGAGCGGGCGTGCGGTGATTGCAGTTGCCATAAAAATCCCCATCCTCGAAATCGGCCGCCGGCGGGCGGGCTGTCGCTTTCCGTATATTGGCTTCCGTGTTAAGCGGCAAACCGTTTTTCGGGACCCTGTTCCGCAAGCACGGAATGCAGTCAGATGGCGTTGGAATTCGACATGCGGTTCGACCCCAGGCACGGCGAGGCGGTCGAAGTCGCCGAAAACATTGTTCGCGTCACCGCCCCAAACGCCAGCCCGTTCACCTTCCACGGCACCAACAGCTACATAATCGGCTCGCGCGAACTCGCGGTGATCGATCCCGGGCCGCCGGACGATTCGCATCTTTCGGCGCTGCTGCGGGCGATCGACGGGCGGCCGGTCAGCCATATCTTCGTCACCCACACGCACCGCGACCACTCGCCGCTGGCAAAACCGCTGGCCGAGGCGACCGGCGCGCGGCTGCTGGCCGAGGGGCCGCACCGCCCTGCCCGGCCGGTCAATGCCGGCGAGGATTATCGGCTGGACGCCAGCAACGACGTCGATTTCCGGCCCGACCGGGCGCTGGCCGACCAGGAACTGGTGGAGGGCGACGGCTGGGCGCTGCGCGCCGTGCTGACGCCGGGCCATGCCGCCAACCATGCCGCCTTCGCACTGGAGGGCACCGGCATCCTGTTTTCCGGCGACCATGTGATGGGCTGGTCGACGACGGTCGTGGCGCCGCCCGACGGGGCGATGGCCGACTACATGGCCTCGCTCGACCGCCTGCTGGAGCGCGACACCGACCGGCTGTATCTGTCCGGCCATGGCGGGGCGATCGAAAACCCCAAGACCTTCGTGCGCGGGCTGAAGACGCACCGCAAGATGCGGGAACGCGCCATTCTCGAGCGCATCGTGCAGGGCGACCGACGCATTCCCGACATCGTCAAGGCGATCTATCGCGACACCGACCCGCGCCTGTTCGGCGCGGCCGGCATGTCGGTGCTGGCGCATCTGGAGGACCTGGCGGCGCGCGGCGCGATCGCGACGGACGGTCCGCCGGCATTCGACGGCGAATTCCGGCCGGGCTGACATTATCGGCTACTCGTCGTGACGGTCCGCGCCGCCCCTCATCGCCCTGCCGGGCACTTCTCCCCGCAAGAACGGGACGCCATCACACGTCGGTCGGCAGCCGGTAATCCTTGAACTGCTCGCGCAAGGTGATCTTCTGGATCTTGCCGGTCGCCGTGTGCGGAATCTCGGCGACGAAGGCGACGTCGTCCGGCATCCACCATTTCGCGCATTTTCCCTGCATGAAGGAAAGGATGTCCTCCTTGGCCGGCTCCTTGCCGGGTTTTCGCACGATCACCAGCAGCGGCCGCTCGTCCCATTTGGCATGGTGGATGCCGATCACGGCAGCCTCGGCGACATCGGGATGCCCGACCGCGAGATTCTCCAGGTCGATGCTCGATATCCATTCGCCACCGGACTTGATGACGTCCTTGGCCCGGTCGGTGATCTGCATGTAGCCATGGGCGTCGATATGAGCGACATCGCCGGTGTCAAACCAGCCGTCGGTGTCGAACTGTTCCTCGCTGGCGCCGCCGTAATAGGCGCCGGCAACCGCCGGGCCGCGCACCTTCAGCCGCCCAAAGGTCTTGCCGTCCCAGGGATGCTCGCGATTGTCGTCGTCGGTGACCTTCATCTCGACGCCGAAGGGCGCATAACCCTGCTTCTGCTGGATGCCGAGGCGAGCCTCGCCTTCGAGCCCGTCATATTCCGGCTTCATGGTGCAGAGCGTGCCGAGCGGCGACATCTCGGTCATGCCCCAGGCGTGGATGACCTCGACATCGTAGTCGTTCTGGAATTTTTCAGTGATGGCGCGTGGGCAAGCGGAGCCGCCGATGACCACTCTTTTGAGATAGGGCAGCTTCTTTCGCGTCTGCTCGAGATGCTGAAGCAGCATGAGCCAGACGGTCGGGACGGCGGCGGTGAAGGAGACCTGCTCTGAATCCAGCAACTCGTAGATCGAAGCGCCGTCCATCTTGCCGCCGGGCATCACCATCTTGGTACCGACCATCGGACAGCTCTGCGCCAGGCCCCAGGCATTGGCATGGAACATCGGCACCACCGGCAGCACCGTGTCGCGTGTGGAAATGCCCATGGAATCCGGCATCGCGGCGATCATCGCGTGCAGCACGTTGGAACGGTGGCTGTAGACCACACCCTTGGGATCGCCGGTCGTGCCGGAGGTGTAACACATGCCGGCGGCAGTGTTTTCATCGAAACTTTTCCAAGAAAAATCGCCGTCGGCCTCGGCCAGCCATTCCTCATACGGAACCGCGTTGGGCAGCGAAGTCTGCGGCATGTGGGCCCGGTCGGTCAGCACCACGACCTTCTTCACCGATGTCACGCTCGGGCAGTATTTCTCGACGATCGGCAAAAAAGTCAGGTCGACGAAGAGAAGCCTGTCCTCGGCGTGATTCATGATCCAGACGATCTGATCCGGGAAAAGCCGGGGGTTGAGCGTATGATAGATCGCCCCGACGCCCATGATGCCGTACCAGACTTCCAGGTGGCGCGCCGTGTTCCAGGCCAGCGTGGCGATGCGGTCGCCGAGGCCGAAACCGTCGCGTTCGAGACGTTGCGCGACCTTGAGCGCCCTTTCCCGCACTCCGGACCAGGTGGTGCGCACGATCGGCCCCTCCACCGAGCGGGAGACGATCTCGCGTTGCCCGTGCTGGGCGGCGGCATAGTCGAGAATCTTGTGGCAAAGCAGCGGCCACGGCTGCATGAGACCGAGCATCGACGTTCCTCCCTTTTGTTCTTGCTGCGAATTTTGGGTTGAAGGCGGCGCGATGTCCAGAGCCCGCAGCCTCATACCAAAGGCTTCCATGACCTTCGGTAAGCCGGCAGCGTCACATTCCGGCCAATGTCCGCGCCAAGCATGGGAACGGGCGGGAGTATCAGTAGGCAAGCGCGAGGTTTGTCATGGACGCGCAGAAACCTGTCGAGAAACTCGACGCAGCGGTCGACGAGGAAACGGCGGAGCAGGACCTGCCGGCTGCCGAGGCGGCCGCCGTCAGCGACGAACGTTTCGAGGAAATCGTGTCGGAGGCGCTCGACGGCGTCGACGGAACCATGCTGTTCAAAATGCGCCTCGATGCGGAAGGCAACGGCGAGCACGTCGCGGCGGCCTCGGTCGGCGAAGGCGAAGCACGCCACTTCCTGATCCTGTCGCTGCCGGTCTCCGGCGGCGAGTTGCGTGTCGAGCCGGCGGCCGACAGCAAGAACCCGGTGGCCGGGATCGCCGCATCCTATGCCGGGCTGGCGGAGGTTTTTGCAGCGGCGGCTTAGGGTCTGTCGATATCCAAGCCATGGCGGTCTGCAAATGGCGGCTTTCTGCGCTTCCGGTGTAGCAGAACGTACACTCCGTTCCGGTTCTCAGAATCCGCCATATTCGACTCGCCCCAATCCGAATCTCTACAGACCCTAGACGCTCAACGATTGCCGAGCCGCTGCAGGCTCCTGCCAACTTGCCCTTGCGACCACTCGAAAATACCCCACATCAGGCGTTCGGCTGCGCGACGCGAGATCGAAGGGATTTTCAGATGAGCTCCAATCCAGCCCCCGGCTTTGCCAAGAACCCATCAAAGATCATCACCATCGAGCCGCACGAGGGCACGGTCAGCGTCAGCGCCGGCGGCGTCGAGATCGCCCGGTCGTCGCACGCAAAGGTGCTGACCGAGACGCCCTACCCGCCGGTGCTCTACATTCCTTTCGCCGACATCGATTTCGCGAAACTGTCGAAGGCCGAGCATTCGACGCATTGCCCCTACAAGGGCGACGCCAGCTACTGGAGTGTCAAGCCAGCGGGCGGGGAAGGCGAGAACGCCATGTGGGCCTATGAAGCGCCCTATGACGAAACCATCGCCATCAAGGACCACGGCGCCTTCTATCCTAACAAGGTGCAGATAAAGGTTCGGTGACGGCTGCGTCGCGAGTGGATCGGCGCTCCAACGTCGCGACGCGTGCGCGCCCGGCCGCGTTGTTCTTTATGCAAATCCGATGGCGGCCGGGCTGGCAGCGAGGCGAGGAGCTGCCTTCGCCACGGCTTCCGTGAGCACGTCCGCGGCCTGCGGCGCCAGCATCATTTTTCCCCGGGTCAATGCCTCCTGCCATTTCGACCCGCGCTGCCAGGCTTCGATCCAGACGTCGGTCAGTTCCAACGCATGGAACGGGGCGAGAGCCTCGATCAGAAACGCGGCCTGGCCGATGTCCTTGGCGATCTTCTCGCGATCCTTGCGGCGCGTCGCCACGATCAGTTTATGCACTGCATAACGTTCGGGCGCCGGCACGGTGACCGATACGCCGCCGCCATAAAGCAGCACGGAGCGGACGGGGCCGCGGATGAGAAAATCCAGGAAACGCAGCGGCTGCGCCGCGGCGCCACCCAGCGCCGGCATCCGCGTCAGATCGCCCTGATAATCGTCCGAGCCGCGATTGGGAACGAGGAACTCGACCCTGTAACCCTTCGCATTGACGAAAGCCGATGTCTTGCCACCGCCCTGCAGGCTGGGAACAGGACGGAATGTCGGATCGATTTCCGTCATCTGATCGAGGACATTTTCCATCGTGTCCGCGATGGCCACCGATATTCCGTGGTCCTGGGCAAGGTCCACGTCGCCCGTCTGGAGGAACCTGTCGGGACGCGCGCCGACAAGACCCGGATAGGTCTGGAAGGCAATGGTTCCGACCAACACGCCGCGCAGCCGGAAAAAGCCTCCCCTGGCGAGCCTGTCGACGATCGCGCCCGTCATGCCGTCTGGCTCGGGCAGACCGGCGGCGCGCAACATGCGGACGGCTTCGAGGCGGGTCTTGAAGGCTGTCTTGGTTCGATCGAACGCAATCGCCCTTGCTGAAATCTCCGGATCCGATGCCGGCCCGACATATTTTCTGGTCTTTTCGCCGGTCAGCGTATCGTAGCCGCTGTAATACCAGTATTCCCGACCCCGGATCAGCCGTTTCGAGAAGCTTCCATTGGCAGGGTAATCGGCATCGAATGCCGCATCGATCACTCGTTGATTGAGATCTGCAAAAACCGTTTGCGTCGCTTGATCGAGATGGTCAACCATCTACGTTATCCGAAAAATTCGATTTTCGGATAACGTATTACAAACTCAATCTCCTTGCAATATCAATGTTATCCGAAAGCCGTCGTTTTCAGGTAACTGCGGGATGATGGCAAAGGCCGCGGCGTCGAGGAGAGCCGGGCAAGGCGATGAGGGGCGTCAACGCCCGGTCCGTCCCCCTATTCCGCCGGCCGCCGCGTTGCCGTATCGCCGCGGGCACCGAACCGCTGGAATATCGCCAGGCCGACCGTCATCGCCACGCCGACCAGAAGCAGCAGCACCGGATAGACCAAAAGCTTGATGTCGTCCTGCGTGGTCTTGAAGACCAGCATGAGGCCCTCCAGAAAAATGGCGATGGAGATGATGGCGATGAACTTCGGGAAATTCTCGCGAAAACCGGACGCCGCATCGTGGCGGCCCATCACCTCCTCGTCGATCAGATGTTTCGCGACATCGATGATGGCGATGGCGATGACGACATAGCCGATCGAGTCGATGATGGTGTAGCCGAAGTCGCCCGAGGCGAGCACCGTCGGCAGCGCAACGAAGGCCGCGCCGACCTGATAGGCGGCAAAACCCATCAGCGACGCCGCGAGCACGATCAGGAAACCCGCCGCCGCGACCGCGAAAAGAAATCGGCTGAACCGCGCCATCTTTGCCCGCCTCGGCCGCTCCCCCCCGAAGCCGCCCACCGGGCGTATGTTGCGCATCCGATGCGAACTGCCAAGAGGGCGGGCATGCTTGAAACCGAGCAATCGTCGACGGAAAAATCCTTGTCTCCGCCGCGGAAAAGTTATGGTCAGGCGCTTGGCCCTTGCAAAGCCTGTTTCGGAAAGCCCAGAACTGGCCAGCCCAAGCTTGGACGCCGTGCGGATGAAAAAAAAATATGGACGAACCTATCACCTGCCGATTTCGCCGGGCGCCACCAGCGACGACAAGGTGATGCAGAGCATCGACGCTCTGATCGCCAGCGAGTTGGTCGTCACGGAAAAGATGGATGGCGAGAACACGACCATCCATCGGCAGGGAAACCATGCCCGCAGCCTGGACAGCCGCTATCATCCTTCGCGTGACTGGCTGAAAGCCTTTGCGGCCGGAATATCGACGCAACTATCCCAGGACGAGCGCGTGGTCGGCGAATACCTGTTTGCCCGGCATTCCGTCGGCTATGACTGCCTGCCATCCTACTTCCTGGGTTTCGCGTGGATTGTCGGCGAGATCGTTCAATCGTGGGACGACACGACCGAACGTTTTGCTGACCTGGGCATCACGCCGGTGCCCATTCTTTTTCGCGGTGCCTATCGCCCCCGACTATTCGAGGAACTGGCCAAATCGCTCGATCTTCGCCAGCAGGAGGGTTTTGTAGTGCGAGACGCCGGCGCGTTCGCGGAAAGCGACATGCCGGCGCGGGTGGGTAAATATGTGAGGGAAGGCCACGTCCAGAGCGGCACGCACTGGATGAAGGCAGAGGTGGTCAGAAACGGACTGGCTTGAGTTGCCGGCCCGTCCTCACTTCTTCCCCACCGCCGCCTGCGCCGCGGCCAATCTCGCGATCGGCACGCGGAAGGGCGAGCAGGAGACATAATCCAGCCCGACCGTCTCGCAGAAATGGATCGAGGCCGGGTCGCCGCCATGTTCGCCGCAGATGCCGAGTTTTATGCCGGGGCGGGTCGCCCTGCCCTTTTCCGCCGCCATCTGCACCAGCGCGCCGACGCCGTCGACATCGATCGACACGAACGGATCTTGCTCGACGATGCCTTTCTGGCGGTAGCTCTCCAGGAACATCGAGGCGTCGTCGCGCGAAATGCCGAAGGTGGTCTGCGTTAAATCGTTAGTGCCGAAGGAGAAGAACTCGGCGCTCTCGGCGATCACACCGGCGCGGATGGCGGCGCGCGGCAGTTCGATCATCGTGCCGCTGAGATAGTCGATGGTCTTGCCGGTCTCCTGCATGACGGCTTGCGCCACCGCGTCGATGCGCGCCTTGACGAAATCCAGCTCGGTCTTGAGCCCGACCAGCGGCACCATGACCTCCGGCACCACCGGATTGCCGGTCTTTTCGGCTGCCTCCACGGCCGCCTGGAAAATGGCGCGCGCCTGCATCTCGGCGATCTCGGGATAGGAGATGGCCAGCCGGCAGCCGCGATGGCCGAGCATCGGGTTGAACTCATGCAACGCCTCGGTGCGTTGGCGCAGCTTTTCGGCCGGCACCTTCAGCACCGCCGCCACCTCCTCGAATTCCTTCTCGGTCTTGGGCAGGAATTCGTGCAGCGGCGGGTCGAGCAGGCGGATGGTGACGGGAAGTCCGGCCATGATCTCGAACAGTTCGACGAAGTCGGAGCGCTGCATGGGTAAGAGCTTGTCCAGCGCGGCGCGGCGGCCCTTCTCGTTGTCGGCCAAGATCATCTCGCGCATGGCGACGATGCGGTCGCCATCGAAGAACATGTGCTCGGTGCGGCAGAGCCCGATGCCTTCGGCGCCGAAGGAACGCGCCATGCGGGCGTCCGCCGGCGTTTCGGCATTGGTGCGCACCTTCATGCGGCGCGCCTTGTCGGCCCATTCCATGATCGCGGCGAAGTCGCCGGAAAGCTCCGGCTGCAGCATCGCCACCGAGCCCTTGAGCACCTGGCCGGTGCCCCCGTCTATGGTGACGATTTCGCCCTTCTTCAGTGTGTTCCCCATGGCGACGAGCGTGCCCTGGCGATAGTCGACACGCAGCGTGCCGGCGCCGGACACGCAGGGTTTGCCCATGCCGCGCGCCACCACCGCGGCGTGGCTGGTCATGCCGCCGCGCGTGGTGAGAATGCCCTCGGCGGCATGCATGCCGTGAATGTCCTCCGGGCTGGTCTCGACCCGAACCAGGATGACCTTGCGGCCGGCCTTCTTCGCATCCTCGGCCTCGGCGGAGGAAAATACGATCTCGCCGGTGGCGGCACCCGGCGAGGCGGGTAGCCCCATGCCGATGACGTTGCGTTCCGCCTTGGGATCGATGGTCGGATGCAGCAACTGGTCGAGCGAGGCCGGGTCGATGCGCGCCACCGCTTCCTTTTGCGAAATCAGCCCTTCATTCGCCATGTCGACCGCGACCTTCAGCGCCGCCTTGGCGGTGCGTTTTCCGGAGCGGGTCTGCAGCATCCACAGTTTGCCGCGCTCTATGGTGAATTCGAGGTCCTGCATGTCGCGATAGTGCTTTTCCAGCCGCTCGCAGATTTTCGTGAAGTCGGAAAATGCTGCCGGCATCAGCTTTTGCAGCGACGGGCGGTCCGAGCCGGCGGCGATGCGTGCCTTCTCGGTGATGTTTTGGGGCGTGCGGATGCCAGCCACCACGTCTTCGCCCTGGGCGTTGACCAAAAACTCGCCATAGAGCGCCTTCTCGCCTGTCGATGGATTGCGGGTGAAGGCGACACCGGTGGCAGAGGTCTCGCCCATATTGCCGAACACCATGGCCTGCACGTTCACCGCCGTGCCCCAGTTTTGGGGAATGTCGTGCAGGCGGCGATAGGTGATGGCGCGCGCATTCATCCAGCTCGAGAAGACGCCGCCGATGGCGCCCCACAGTTGCTCGTCCGGGTCCTGCGGAAACGGCTTTCCGAGTTCCTCCTCGACCTTGGCCTTGTACAGCGCGATCACGCCCTGCCAGTCCTTCGCGGAGAATTCGGTGTCGAGCTCGTAGCCGAGGCGGGCCTTTTCGTCCTCCAGGATTTCCTCGAAGTTCTCGTGGTCGAGGCCGAGCACGACGTTGCAATACATCTGGATGAAACGCCGGAAGCTGTCATAAGCGAAGCGGGCATCGCCGGACTCTTTCGCCAGTGCCTCCACGGTTACATCGTTGAGTCCGAGATTGAGCACCGTGTCCATCATGCCGGGCATGGACGCGCGCGCACCCGAGCGAACGGAAACCAGCAGCAGGTTTTCAGGATCGCCGAATCGCTTGCCGGCGATCTTTCCCACCTCGGCCAGCGCGGCCTTCACCTGCGCTTTCAGCTCGCCGGGATGGCTGTTGCCGTTGGCATAGAAAAAATTGCAGGCTTCCGTCGTGATGGTGAAGCCGGGCGGAACGGGCAGGCCGAGGCTGCACATTTCGGCGAGATTGGCGCCCTTGCCGCCGAGCAGGTTTCTGTCGCCCGAGCGGCCTTCCGCTGCGCCGTCGCCGAAGGTGTAAACCCACTTGGTCATGCTCGTTCCTCGCCTCGACCGCCGGCCTTTCCGGCAGCGATATTGTGGTGCAGTGCGAAAGACAAGTGCACAAAGGCCGGTGGAAAGCCTACAATCGATTAGAAGCTCCAATGGTTTCGCGGCTTGCAATCCGGCTGTCGAGGATATAGAACATATCAGGAACATACAGGGGCATGCGATGAAACGGACGGGAAAGCTCGACTATCTCGAAATGCCGGCCTCGCGCGGCACGCTGGACAGCGTGAAGGCCTTCTACAGCGCGGCCTTCTCGTGGTCGTTCACCGACTACGGGCCGACCTATTCGGCTTTCGACGAGGGACTTGAAGGCGGTTTCCAAGCCGACAGCGCCGAGGCCGTGCAAAAACCGCTGCCGGTGCTTTATTCGGAGTCGCTTGAGGAGACGCTGGAAGCTGTCGAGGCCGCGGGCGGAAAGATCGTCAAGCCGATCTTTTCCTTCCCCGGTGGCCGGCGGTTCCATTTCGTCGACCCCGGCGGGAACGAACTGGCGGTGTGGGGAGAGTAGCGAACATCGCCCCCTCACCCGCCCTTAGCTTCGCTCGGGGCGACCTCTCCCCGTTGAGGAGAGGAGGTCGTCAGCGGCAGCGCTCCAGCCTTCGCCCATCAGGGATTGGCGCAGCCGGCGGCAAACCTCCTCTCCCCAGCGGAGAGAGGGTGGCCGAGCGAAGCGGAGGCCGGTGAGGGGCGGCTGCGATACCTGATTGCGCTTCACCGGCACTCTGCCTATAAGGCGGCGTTCGCGGCGCTTGCGCCGGCTGTTGGGGCGTCGCCAAGTGGTAAGGCATCGGTTTTTGGTACCGACATTCCCAGGTTCGAATCCTGGCGCCCCAGCCACTCGTGGCCAGAACTAATTTCTCATCCGATCCAGAAACTGCTGCCCTAGCGCCTCGTAGTTGCCGTCGAAATGCCGGCCGCCGGAGGTTTTGATCACAGTCGTCTCCTTCAGCGCCGGATCGGGACAGGCGCTGCCGACCTCGTCCTCGCCATGGACGCATATGACGCTGGCGGCGGGAAGCGCGGCGATCGCCGGCACGATCCGGTAGCCGACGTCGTCGATGCCGAGCCAGCCCGAAATGGTGACCTGGAAGGAGGTCGTCTGTCCCGGCGCCATCAGCGCGATCAGCTTCGTGCGTTCCTGTAGCAGTTTCGGCAGCAGCGGATAGGCGAACGGAATGGTGTCGGCGCCGAAGGAATAGCCGATCAGCATGACGGGCAATTTCTGGTCTGGATCGGCCCGCCGCAGCATGCCGGAAATGTCGGCGGCGAGTTCCTGCGGCGTGCGCTTGGTCCAAAAATAGTGCAGCGCGTCGAGCCCGACGACATGCACGCCCTGGGCGGCAAGCCATTCGCCGATGGTCTTGTCGAGATCGCGCCAGCCGCCGTCGCCGGAGACCAGCACGGCCACTGCCTTCGAAGGGCCCTGGACCGGCAGGTCGATGGCCGGCAGGCCGCCGAGCGGTCTTGCGGCGCCGGCGATCTGCGCGACCGCGCCGGCGATCTGTACCGGCTCGCCGCCGTCGTCGAGGGCGTCTATGGTCAGGTTCTGCCGCGCCTGGGCACGGTTCAATACGGCGTCCACCGTCTCGGACGGCACGAAAAGATGTGCGGGGCCGGGCACGTCGATGTCGAAACCGTAGCTGTAGCCACCGTCCTCGCGTTTCTTCGAGGAGGCGCCCGGGCAGAAGGGCAGTTTCAGGTCCAGCCGGTTGGTGAAACCGGAGGCGACCGCGCCGCCCAGCGTGTTGGCCGGTGAGTCGGCCAGCGCGGCATAGGCGAAGGTGGCTCCCTGCCCCGATCCGACGACGATCGGCGGCAGATAGGCCTGGATGCCAAGCAGCCGCTGCGCTGCCTTGGCGAGATCGGTGATCTCGCCGACGACGGAGAGACACTCGCCGGTGTCGGCGTCGAGCTTTTCGGCATAGCGCGCGAGGTCGACGGCGAGCACCACGTCGCCCTGCGCTTGCAGCGCATCGACCGCCGCGTCGTCCGAGGCCTTCCAGCCGGAGCGGTCGGACAGGTATACGACCACCGCCTCCGGCGTGCCGCGCGGAACGGCGATCGGCACATTTTCCAACCGTCCGGCCGAGACCGTGGGCGCCGCCGGCGCGGCCATCCCGGCAACCGCCGGTGCGGCCAGCAGCAAGCCGGCGCAGAGGACGGGCAGGACAAAAATCGTCATCGCTTGAATATCCTGATCCGGTTGCCGCATATGGGGTCCGCCGCGCTGCCAGCACGCGCAGCGGCGCGAGCCGTTCGCACAGGCAAGGCATCACGGCGTCCAGGCCGACCCGGGCGGTCCCGGTCAGCCCTGCCGGCCGCAATTGCGAGCCAGAAGCTGAAGCCTTCGATGGTGGTTTTCACATGACGGAATGATAGTTCCGAAAAGCGCCCGAGCAAGACACGATCGCTTCAGGACCGCGCGGGAGTGAGGCGGGCATAGAGAGCATTTCCGGGCAAATCCGGGTCAGCTCTGTTTCTCCGATGGCGAGGCGATCCGCCAGGAGAGGCGCGAAGGTCGTGGCGGCGCCACGGCCGAGCGTGCCGACGCAGCGGGCGCCCGCCAGCGGGAAACCCTTCGGGCCGGGTGCATTTGACCCAAATCCGTCGGCTCCGGCTCGGCCGTATCACCGATACGACCTTCGCCGAAACCCTCGACCTTGGGCCAAATGCCCTCCGGCAGAGCGACCCGGATTTACCCGGAAATGCTCTATACAGCACGATCAGGCCTGCCCCGCCCCAAGCACCACCCATGCCGGCGCGTGATCGCTCGCGTCCTCGAGGCCGCGCGCCTCCCGATCGACGCCTGCCGCCACCAAGCGGCCGGCAAGGTCGGGCGACAGCAGCAGGTGGTCGAGGCGCAGCCCGGCGTCACGCGCCCAGCGGTTCCGCTTGTAGTCCCAGAAAGTATAGATGCGCTGTTCGGAGTGCAGGGCGCGGATCGCGTCGGTCCAACTTCGGCCCACCAGTTTGCGGAAGGCGGCACGGCTCTCCGGCTGGACCAGTGCGTCTTCGTCCCATGAATTCGTCGGATAGATGTCGAGCTCCGTCGGCGCGACGTTGAAATCGCCGGCAAGCACGATGGGCGCCCCGGTCCGCCGCAGCCGCGTGGCGTGAAGGCGCAGCCGCTCAAGCCAAGCGAGCTTGTAGTCGAATTTCGGACCGGGCCGCGGATTGCCGTTGGGAGCATAGACGCAGGCGATCAGAATGCCGCCGACTGCCGCCTCGATGTAGCGGCTCTGCAGATCGGCGTCGTCGCCCGGAAGCGCGGTGCGGGTCAGCACCGGCTCGGCGGCGCCCGCCAGAATTGCAACGCCGTTCCAGGTCCTCTGCCCTAGCCACACGGCGCCATAGCCGGCTTGCGCCAGCTTGGAAGCCGGAAAGTCGCGGTCCAGGCACTTGAGTTCCTGGAGGCAGACGACATCCGGCTGCCTCGCCCGCAGCCAGGCGAGAAGATTGGCGAGGCGCCGATTGACGTTGTTGATGTTGTAAGTGGCGATCAGCATGGCGCCCATATGGAGCGACGGACGGCCTGAGGACAGTTCCGCCGCCGCCTGATCGCAGGCGGCGGCCGTGGCAAACACTCATTCCAGCGCGAAAGAACCCTGCTTGACCTCGCCGTCGCGGACATAGGTGCCGATCACCACGCCGGTAGTCGAGACCTTGCTGTCGACGAGCTTCATGGCGCCGGAGAGCGAGCCCTCGCCGAACAAGCGCTTGCCGCCGCCGAGCACGACCGGGAATGTCCAGAGCTTGTATTCGTCGATCAGGTCGTTCTTGAGCAGGGCCTGGACGAACTGGCTGCTGCCCTGGATGAGCAGATCGGGACCGTCTTGCTGCTTCAGCTTGGCGACGCCGGCGACGGCATCCTCGCCGAGCCATTCGGAATTCTTCCACGACAGCGTCGTGGGCGACGATGTGGCGACGTATTTGGTGATGGCGTTGAATTTTTTCCCGATCGGATCGTCCTCCGGGACGCGCGGCCAGTGGGCTGCGAAGATGTCGTAGGTTCTTCGTCCGAGCAGCAGGTCGAAGGGCTTGCCGAACGATTCGTCCATGACTTTGCCCATCATCTCGTCCCAGTAGTGGAAGGTCCAGCCGCCGAAGCGGAAGCCGCCGTCGGTGTCTTCCTCCGGGCCGCCCGGCGCCTGCATGACGCCGTCGATGCTGAGGAAGGTGGCGGCGATGACTTTTCTCATGATCTTTCTCCTCACGTGTTTCGACCATTCGCATGGTTCCGAAGACGGCAAGCCTGGATTGTTCCGCCGCTGTCATAGCGGCGAAGATTCCGCTCAATGTCCCGAAGGCATGTATCGAATGAAGTCGGCCTAAGGACGGCCGGGGCCCCAACATCCCGACATCGGCAGCCAGAAATTTTCCAGAAGCGACATCGAAGGCATCGCGCCAGGGGACCGTTTAGTTTGTTTCGGCAGCAGGGTCGGAGCGGCCCAGACGTCGCGCTAGCCGAAAAAAGTAAACTGTCCCCAGCACTTAGACCGCCTCGCGCAGTTGCTCGGCGGTCTGCAGGTCGACGGAAACCAGCGTGCTCACGCCCTGCTCAGCCATGGTGACGCCGAACAGCCGGTTCATGCGCGCCATGGTGATCGGATTGTGGGTGATGATCACGAAACGCGTCTCGGTGGTGCGCGCCATCTCGTCCATCAGGTTGCAGAAACGCTCGACATTGTGGTCGTCCAGCGGCGCGTCTACCTCGTCAAGCACGCAGATCGGCGCGGGATTGGTGAGGAAGACGGCAAAGATCAGCGCCATCGCCGTCAGCGCCTGCTCGCCGCCGGAGAGCAGCGTCATGGTCTGCGGCTTCTTGCCCGGCGGGCGGGCGAGGATTTCCAGGCCGGCCTCCAGCGGGTCTTCGGATTCGATCAGTTGCAATTCGGCGGTGCCGCCGCCGAACAGATGGGTGAACAGCCGCTTGAACTGCTCGTTGACGACGTCGAACGCGGCGAGCAGGCGCTCACGGCCCTCGCGGTTGAGGCTCTGGATCGCCTGCCGCAGTTTCCGGATCGCCTCGATCACGTCCTCGCGCTCGGAGACGATGGTTTCGAGCCGTTCCGAAAGCTCGCGCTGCTCTTCCTCGGCACGCAAATTGACCGCCCCCAGACGCTCACGTTCTACCTTGAGGCGATCAAGTTGGCGCTCGACCTCGGCGATGTCGGGCAGCGGGGCGTCGGGCTCGAGGCCGGTCAGGCGCAGGACCAGATGCGGCGGCGTGTTCAGCGCCTCCTGGATGCGCTCTTCGATCTCGCGGCGGCGGTCATCCGCAGCGGTCAGGCGTTCCTCGGCGCGGCCACGCCCCTCGCGCGCCGACGCCAGCGCCTGGATCGCGTCGGTAGCGGCCTTGTCGAGCGCGACCTGTTTGGTCTCGGCAAGTTGAAGGGCATCGGACGCCTGCTTGCGCGCCTCGTCGGCCTTTGAGAGTTCCGAGAGCAGCGCGCGGCGGCGCTGGTCGATTTCGTCGGGCGCGTCGGCGATCTTCTGGCGTTCCGCGTCCGCCTCGGCGCGCCGGTCCGCCAGCGCCTTGATCTGGAAGTCGGCGTTTTCGGCGCGGTTCTTCCAGGTCGCGCGCTCCGTGGCGATCGCCTCCAGCCGGCGGGTGCGGGCGGCGGCCTCGCGCTTGAGGCCGTCGAAGGTCGCGCGCGCATCGGCAACGGCGGCGCGCTCGCGCGACACGGCCTGCGTCGCTTGCTCGAGTTTCGCCTGCAAGGCGGAAACATCAGGCGCGGCGGCGCGACGGGCCTGCGCTTCGGCGACGGCTGTCTCGGCTTCCGAAAGGTCGGCGCCGACACGCGCCTGCGCCTCGTCAAGCGCGGCGCGGCGCGCCGACAGTTCGCCGGCGGCACGTTCGGCCCGCGCCAGCGCGTCGCGCGCCTCGCCGACCAGGCGCTGGGCATTGCGCCACGCGTCGCGCGCCTGGCGCTCGGCATCGACCCTTGCTTTCACGGCCGCCTCGGCGGCGGCGAGTGCTGCTTCCGTCGTCTTGACCCGCTCGGCGGCTTGCCGCGCCTCGACCTCCAGTTCGAGCAACCGGTTCTTCTGAGCTAGCCGCTGCGCGGCGGCGGTCGGCGCATCGGCGCCGGCGACAAAGCCATCCCACCTCCACAAGGCACCTTTCCGGCTCACCAGCCGCTGGCCGGGTTTCAGCAGAGGCTGAAGACGCGCGCCGTCGGCGTCCTCGACGATGCCGATCTGCCCCAGCCGCCGCGCCAGTTGCGGCGGGGCACGCACGACGCTCGCTAGGCTGGCGATGCCTCGCGGCAGGACGGGATCGTCGGCCGCAACCGCGCTGTCGCCCCAATGCGCCGGCGCGCTTCGGTCGATCGGCGCGTCGAGATCCTCGCCGAGCGCCGCCCCCAGCGCCGTCTCGTAACCGCGGTCGACGCCGATCTGCTCCAGCACGGCCGGAAAAAGCCCGCCGCCGCCAGCATTGAGGATTTTGGCCAGCGTACGCGCCTCGGTCTCGATGCGGGCGAGCGCGGCGCGCGCCTCCTGCACCGGCGGACGCGCGGCGGTCTCGGCCGTGCGGGCCTGGCCGACGGCGGCCTCGGAAGCGCCGGCCGCCTTCTCGGTCGCGTCGGCGGCGGCCATGGCCGCGTCCACCAGACGACGCTTTTCGACCGGGTCGGCCAAGGCGCCGATCTTGGCAGCGATATCGGCCGCCTCGCGGGATATCTCGGAGAGCTGGCGGGCAAACCGGTCGCGGCGCTCGGTGTTTTCGCGCAGCGCGCGCTCGATCTGGCCGATCGCCGCCGTCGCCTCGGCGCGTTCGGCAGTCAACGCGGCGAACGCCGCCTCGCCTGCGGCGAGCACGGTGGCGGCGCGGTCGAGCGCCGCCTGCTTTTCCGCCTCGCGCTCGCCGGCGCCGGCATCCTCGGCCTTCAGCGCAGTTTCCTCCGAACCGAGACGGGCGAGCACGTCGGCATTGTCGCGGATCATCCGCTCCTCGCGGGCGATGTCGCCTGCCAGTTGCTCCAGCCGCCGCGACAGCTCGGTCTGGCGGGCGCGCACCCGCTCGCCCTCCTCGTCGAGTTGGGTGCGGGCGATCGACAGGCGCTGGAACGTCGCGGCGGCGACCGCCGAGGCATCGCGCAGCGCCGGCAGATGATGGGCGCCAACGGCTTGAACTTTCGCAGCCTCCATCTGCTGGGCCGCGCGTTCGCCGACCAGCGAGGTGGCAACGGCAAGCGCCGACTTTGCTTCGCCTTCCTGCGCCTTGGCCGCCGTCCAGCGCAGGTGAAGCAGCGTGGCTTCCGCCTTGCGGATGTCGGCGGATAGATTCTTGAAGCGCGCCGCTTGGCGCGCCTGGCGCTTCAGGCTCTCGATCTGGCCTTCCAATTCGCCGACCACGTCGTCCAGCCGCTCCAGATTCTGCTCGGCGGCGCGCAGCCGCAATTCGGCCTCGTGGCGGCGGGTGTGCAGGCCGGAAATGCCTGCGGCCTCCTCCAGCAGGGCGCGGCGGGCCTGCGGCTTCGCCTGGATCAGCTCGCCGATGCGGCCCTGCCCGACCATGGACGGCGAGCGCGCGCCGGTCGACTGGTCGGCGAACAGGAGCTGCACGTCGCGCGCGCGCGCCTCCTTGCCGTTGATGCGGTAGACGGAGCCGGCCTCGCGCTCGATACGGCGCGACACCTGCAACTCGTCGGCGTCGTTGAACGGCGACGGCGCGGTGCGGTCCAAATTGTCGAGGAACAGCGTGACTTCGGCGGTGTTGCGCGCCGGCCTTGTGCCGGAACCGGAGAAGATGACGTCGTCCATGCCGGACGCGCGCATGTTCTTGTAGGAGCTTTCGCCCATCACCCAGCGCAGCGCCTCGACCAGATTCGACTTGCCGCAGCCGTTCGGCCCGACGATGCCGGTCAGGCCGCGCTCGATGACGAATTCGCCGGGCTCGACGAAGGACTTGAAGCCGAGAAGGCGAAGACGGTTGAATTTCATGCGCACGCCTCATGGCGCGCGCAAGGGTTGCGTCCGGCAGGCGCCGGGCGGTGCGTACGATCAGAGCATGCCGTCGATGATCGCCGACATTTCCTCAATCGACAAAGCCCCCTTGTACTGCTTCCCGTTGATGAAGAAGGTGGGCGTGGAGTCCACGCCGAAATCGTTGGATCCCCGCTCGCGGACAGCCCTGATCTGGTCCAGAAGTTTCTGGTCCGTCAAGCAAGCCTCGAACGTCTCCTGTGTAAAACCGGCCAGCTTGGCGATTTGCAGCAGCGCGGCGCTGGCATTTTCCGCCGTGGCCCAGGTCTGCTGCTGCTTGAACAGCACGTCGACCATCGGGAAATAGTTGTCGTTGGAGCAGCGGGCGAGCATGAACCCTCCCTCGGCTCGGGGGTCGAAGGGAAACTCGCGCAGGATCAGCCGCGCCTTGCCGGTGTCGATATATTTGGTCTTCAGCGCCGGCAGCGTGGTCTCGTGGAAATGCGCGCAATGCGGACAGGTCATCGAGGCGTATTCGACGATGGTAACCGGCGCATCGGCCTTGCCGAGCGCCATGTCCGGCAGCGCGCCGGGCTCCAGCAGCTTTGCCATGTCGACCGTGCCGGCGGCTTCGGGCGCCTTCGCCGCAGGGGTGGCAGCCGTCGTGGCGGGATCGGCGGGGGCGGGCGCGGCAGGCGTCTCGGCCTCGGCCTTTTCGCCGCTGTCGCTGCAGGCGGCGAGCACGGCGCCGGCCGACAGGGCGGCAAGCGACGAAAGGACGGTTCTACGCGACAACGACCGAAGCATGCGAATCACCTGCAAGGAGTTCTGGATGATGTGAACGGAAATCACGAAAAAGCGAGAGTTGGCGCGAAATAAGGCATTGCGCAGCGCAATCCAAGCCGGTTCGCGGGGGGAAGCTTCACGAAAACGAGAGTTTCGCGTCAGTTCGACAACATGTCGCGGTTCAGCGCCGGCGCGAACCGCGTACCGAGGCGCCGAGCTTTTCCAGCGCGCCGCGCAGGCCCTCGTCCTCGATCGGCTGGACGCGCGCGGCGATCTCGGCCTTTTCGGCGAAAGACAGCGCACGCGGCACGCGCCGCGCCGGCTTCTCCATGGCGAGCACAGGCTTCTGGACGATGCGGATACGGTCGACAGCCTCGAAGCCGAGGAAAGAATTGACCCGACCGATCACCTCGCCGCTCTCGTGCTGGAGATGCAGCGCCGCCAGCCCCTCGCACGCGACGATGAGGGTGGCAGGCCGAAACGGATCGTCCTCGCCCATGCGGCGCGGCCATTGCAGTCTTTCGGGCCGCGATTTCGCGGCGATGCGCGGCCCGACGATCTCTTCCCACGACTGGACCAGACCGATCGACAGGCCGGCGCGCTTGCGCAAGACAGGATCGAGAATCGCGGCGGCGAGATCGCTCACCGGAACCGGATTGCCGAACGGCCTTTTCCCTGCCATGTCGTGCTCCGCATCAACAACCCGCCAGCTCCGAGCCATATCCGGACACTATGGCCACCGCCAGCCTCGCAACACCCAAAACCGGCAGCCGCGACGACGGCATCGCCGTGCGCCTGCTCGCCTGGTACGACAATCACCATCGCGACCTGCCGTGGCGGGTGCCGCCGGCCGATCTGGCGCGCGGCGTGCGCCCCGATCCATACCATGTCTGGCTGTCGGAGGTCATGCTGCAGCAGACGACGGTCGAGGCGGTAAAACCCTATTTTCGCGACTTCCTCGCCAAATGGCCGGATGTGAAGGCGCTGGCCGCCGCGTCGAACGACGGCGTGATGCGGGCCTGGGCCGGGCTCGGCTATTATTCGCGGGCGCGCAATTTGAAGGCCTGCGCAGATCTGGTCGCGACGCTGCCGGGCGGCTTTCCCGACAGCGAAGAAGGATTGCGCGCGCTGCCCGGCATCGGCGCCTACACGGCCGCAGCGATCACGGCTATCGCCTTCGGCCGGCCAGCGGCGGTGGTCGACGGCAATGTCGAGCGGGTGACGGCGCGGCTGTTCGACATCCGCACGCCGCTGCCCGACGCCAAGCCTGAAATCAAGGCGCGCGTGGCGGAACTGGTGCCGGCCAGTCGGCCGGGTGACTTTGCCCAGGCAACGATGGATCTCGGCGCGACCATCTGCACGCCGAAACGGCCGCGCTGCATGCTCTGCCCGCTGCGGCCGGATTGCCGGGCGATCCTTTCCGGCGATCCGGAACTGCTGCCGCTCAAGGCGCCGAAGGCCGACAGACCGAAGCGCAGCGGCATCGCCTATGTTGCCGTTCGCCGTGACGGCGCGGTGCTGATGCGCACGCGGGCGGAAAAAGGCCTGCTCGGCGGCATGACGGAAGTGCCAACCACCGGCTGGAGCGAAGGCCGCGGCGGCACCGGCGGCGACGGCAAACCGCCCTTCGCGGCGGGCTGGCGCAAGGCCGGCGCCATCTCGCATGTCTTCACCCATTTCGAACTCGATCTCGAAGTGCGCCGCGCTGATGTCGGCGAAATTTCTACGCCGGCCGGGCACCGCTGGGTCGCGGCCGCCGACATTGCCGGCGAGGCTTTGCCCACGGTCATGAAAAAGGCTATCGAGGCCGCCATCCCCGGCGCCACCAAGAAGCCGAAACGTCCCTGAGGTTCTCATGAGCGAAGTCCGTCACATCGTGTTCGACATCGGCAAGGTGCTGATCCACTACGATCCGGACCTGGCTTTCAGCGGGCTGATCCCGGACGCGGCGGAACGCAAATGGTTCTTCGAGAATGTCTGCACGCCGGACTGGAACATCGAGCAGGACCGCGGCCGCACCTGGCAAGAAGCCGAGGCCTTGCTGATCGAGATGCACCCAGCGCATGAAGAAAACATCCGCGGTTTCCGGCGCCACTGGCACAAGATGGTGCCGCACGCCTATGACGACAGCGTCGAGATCATGGAAGGGCTGATCGAAGCCGGGCACGACGTGACCATGCTGACCAATTTCGCCTCCGACACTTTTGTGGAGGCGCGCCGGCGTTTCGATTTCCTCAACCGCCCGCGCGGCGTGACGGTTTCCGGCGACGTGCGCATGATCAAGCCGGAACGCGGTATCTACGAGCACCACGTCGCCAGCTTTGGGCTGGAGCCCGCTGCCTCGCTGTTCATCGACGACAGCCAGAAGAACGTCGACGGCGCGATCGCGGCGGGCTGGCAGGCAGTGCTTTTCACCGACGCTGCGACGCTGCGAAAAGATCTTGCCGCGCGGGGAATCGAGGCATGAGCGATCCGGTCGACGTTCTCCGCCGCTTCCACGACGCCGTCAACGAGCAGGACTACGCCGTGATCGAGGATTTTTTCGCCGACGATGCGACCTATGGGTCGCAGAAGGTCGGCGCGCTGGAAGGCAAGGCGGCGATCATGGCAGCGTTCCACAAATATTTTGACGAGTATCCCGACCAGGTCGCGCACGACGACAGCTTTACGAAGCTTAGCGAGACGTCGGCCAAATCAAGCTGGCATCTGGAGGCGACCAGCGCAACGACTGGCGAAAAGCTGATCCGCAAGGGCGAGGAGACGATTTTCCTCAATGCGGAAGGCAAGATCGAGCGCGTGGACGTGCGTGACATCTGAGGACGAGAGGACGCACGGGCGTTGCACTGAATTTGTCCGGCGCTGCCCCTCACTGCCCTGCCGGGCATCTCTCCCCGCAAGCGGGGAGAAAATAGCTCGTCACGCCCCTGCCCGCTCCATGCCCAGGCGGGCGATGCGGCGCAGTTCGTCGATGGCCGTGAGCCCGCCATTGCGCTCATAGTGCCAGAAGGTCCAGCCATTGCAGGCGTCGAGCCCCTGAACCTGTGCGCCGACGCGATGGATCGAGCCGACGCGGTCGCCGGCCGCGAGCGTGCCGTCGGCGCGCACTTTTGCCACCCAGCGTTTTCGCACGTCATAGAGGAAAGTTCCGGGACGCACGATGCCGGCGTCGATCAGGCTGACGAAGGCGACACGCGGCTCGGCGCGCTTGCCTGTCATGATCGACAGGTCTACCGACGGCATCGGCACCACGGCGTCTATGCGCTGTCGCGCGGCGTCGATGTAAGACTGCTCGCGTTCGACGCCGACGAAATGGCGGCCCAGGCGTTTTGCCACCGCTCCCGTCGTGCCCGAGCCGAAGAACGGGTCGAGCACCACGTCTCCCGGTTTCGTCGAAGACAGCATGATCCGCGCCAGCAACGCCTCCGGCTTCTGCGTCGGATGCAGCTTTTCGCCATTGTCGTCCTTCAGCCGTTCGCTGCCCGTGCAGATCGGGAACAGCCAGTCGGAGCGCATCTGCACATCGTCATTGGCGGCCTTCAATGCGTCGTAGTTGAAGGTGTAGCCTTTGGCATTCGCATCGCGCGACGCCCAGATCATCGTCTCGTGGGCATTCTGGAAACGGCGTCCGCGGAAGTTCGGCATCGGATTGGTTTTTCGCCAGACGATGTCGTTGAGGATCCAGTAGCCGAGATCCTGCATGATCGCGCCGACGCGAAAGATGTTGTGATAGGAGCCGATCACCCAGATGGTGCCGCTGGGCTTCAGCACGCGGCGGGCGGCCAGCAGCCAGGCGCGGGTGAAGGCGTCGTAGGCGGCGAAATTCTCGAACCGGTCCCAATGGTCGTCCACCGCGTCGACCTTGGACTGGTCGGGCCGGTGCAAATCGCCGTTGAGCTGGAGATTGTAGGGCGGGTCGGCGAAGATCACGTCGACGGATTTTTCCGGCAGCCTTTCCAGCGCCGCCACGCAGTCGCCCCTGATGATCGTATCCCGCCAAGACACTCCCTCCCCATCGACGGAGGGAGCGGCAAATGACTGCAACGCCTGCATGCTGTTACCCGAATACGCGTGACTGTTTACCCGCCGTTATGGTTACCGTTTCGCGTAAATATTTAATGAAGCGCAGCGACCAGGGTCGAAAACCAGTCAGATACTCGCCTGCAAATCGGCAAGGGTGATCATCAAGGTCATGGGATCCAGCGGCGACGGCTCGAAGCCGACACGCTGGTAAAACTGCCTGGCTTCATCGCTCAGCGCGTGGACGATGATTCCGCGAATTCCGATCACGTCCGCGGCCTGGAGAGCGCGCAATCCGGCATCTCGTACAAGTGCGCGGCCAAAACCCTGCCCGTGAAGCGAGCGGTCCACCGCAAGGCGCCCCAGGACGACCACCGGGATAGGCTCGGGCATATTGCGCCGAAAACGCCCCGACGCAGAATTCGTGGCGATGCCGTTCGACGCCAGCGCGTAGTAGGCTTTGACCTGGATGCCGTCGCAAGCTACGTAGGTCCGGGATGCGCCGGACATCTGATTTTTGAGGGCGCGACGTTTCAGCCAGTTGTCGAGGCTTTCCACGCCGCAGTCGAAGGCGTCGACGAAATGATCGGCGGATAGAGGCTCCGGAGCGGATACGGTCACGCCTTGTCCCAGGGCGCGGGCGTCCGCATCGTTCTTCGCAGACGCTCGTTCGGCTTGGGCGGCATATCCAACCGGGCAAGGAATTCCGCGTAGGCGTCGGGATTTGTCACGATGATCACCTGATCCAGCAACGCCTCCTCGGCGGCGGCGCGAGCGGCATCCAGGATGAAGTCGGTGCGGTTCTTGCCCTTGGCGCGCGCCGCCCGGTCGATGAGGCCGCGTTCCTCGGCCTTGATGCGGATGTTCAGCGATTCTCTTTTGGCAGCGTTCGGCATGGCTTGCTCCTAAGTATCGAAGATAGCGCAATGACATTGTCATTACCAGTCGCTATCGCGCGGCTTGCCGCTTCGAGAAGCCGTCTGCTCGTTGGGTTCCGTTCCGCCACGATTTGCTCCGGCCTTCCTGCTGGTGTATGAGCGAGCCGCAAGCGGCTTCCGCTCCTTCCTCCCCCAAAATTCCGGACGTTATGACCCAGCCAGACCTCGTTATTTTCGACTTCGACGGCACACTCGTCGATTCCGAGATCATCGCCGCCCGCATCGAGGCCGACCTCTTGACCAAGGCCGGATTTCCGATCACCGGCGGAGAGATCAGCGAGCGTTATGCGGGCCTGACCTTCAAGGACATCATGCTGCGCATCGAGGAGGAGGCGAACATTCCGCTGCAGGCCTCGCTGATCGACGAGGCGGAGGTGCTGGTCGACCGGCGGCTGCGCGCCGAGGTGCGGCCAATCGACGGCGCGCTGGCGGCGGTGCTGTCCGTGAAGGGGCGCAAGTGCACCTGCTCCAACTCGCGCACCGAGCGCATCCTGTTCATGCTGGAAAGGACCGGGCTCGACCGGGCGTTCGGCAAGGACGACGTGTTTTCCGCTCTGAGCACGCCGAGCGGTAAGCCGAAGCCGGCCCCGGACGTGTTTGTCCATGCGGCGAAGCATTATGGCGCCGATCCGGCCAACACCTTTGTGGTCGAGGATTCGGTGCATGGCATCCACGCCGCCAAGGCGGCCGGCATGCGGGTGATAGGTTTCACCGGTGCCGCGCATTCCTATCCAGGACACGCGGACATGCTGACCGACGCCAGCGCGGAGACGGTCATCCACCGCTGGTCGGATTTCGGCGGGGTGGTGGCGGCCTTGTCGGAGTGGTCGGAGGCTTAGGAACTGGCCTTCGGAACACTATTGCGCGGACGCCGTCTTCTTCGGCGGACCTTCGTCGAAGCCGGCATAGATGCGGATGTTGCGCACAGTTGGATCGGGCAGGCTGATGTTCGGATCGTTGAAGACGAACTGCGAGGCGGTCGACGTGTCCGCGATGTTCGCCTGATATTTATGGAGTTCCGAATAGATCACCGTATCGCCCTGGATGACGGCGATGCGGATCGGCATGGTGACCGACCCGGGCTTGACCGCCGGCCCCGGAACGACACGCCCCGCAACCGCGACGGTGATGTTGAGCATGCCGTTGGAACGAGTGCAGCTTCGCGACACCTGGGCGATCGACGACTGGTAGACGAGCTTGGCCGGATCGTCCTGTCCGCCCTTGGCGTAGCTGTTGAAATAGGCGGTGCCGTCGCGCAGCGTCACCGTCGGGCAATAGCCGCGCAACTCGCTTTCCAGAACCTTCTCCTTCGCGGGCGGGGGCGCATCCTTGTTTTCGGCGCCCAGCACGGCGCCGCCGCTGTCGCCGGACTGGCAGCCGGCGACGGCCAGCATAAAGCCGGCAAGGATCAGGCCCGGCAAGAAATGACGGTCAGCCAAACGAAACTCCATAAGCTGCTCTTCCCACCCGCAAAGCAGTTGCTCTATAGCAACCGCGCGGCTGAAATGCGACCGGCAGCCTGGCGTTTTTGCACAGACTGGCCATAGCCGGGCCGCCGCAGGAGCAGGTGACGATGAGATATGTCAGTACGCGCGGCAACGCCCCGGAACTGGGTTTTTCCGACGCGGTCCTTGCCGGACTTGCCCGCGACGGCGGCCTATACGTTCCCGCCGAGTGGCCGGTTCTCTCTGCAAAGGAAATCCGCGATCTGCGCGGCCGGCCTTATGCTGACATCGCGATGAGGCTGCTGACGCCCTATCTCGGCGGTGAGATCGACAGCCGCACCTTCGAGACGATCGTGCGCGAAGCCTATTCAACTTTCCGCCACGAGGCGGTCTGTCCGATCGTTCAGACCGGGCACGACACCTTCTTGCTCGAACTGTTCCATGGCCCGACATTGGCGTTCAAGGACGTGGCCATGCAGCTTCTCGCCCGGCTGATGGATCATATCCTGGCCGAACGCGGCGAACGCGCAACCGTCACGGCCGCAACTTCGGGTGATACCGGCGGCGCGGCGATCGAGGCTTTCGCCGGCCGCGAGCGCACCGACATCTTCGTGCTGTTCCCGCACGGGCGCGTCTCACCGGTGCAGCAGCGGCAGATGACCACCTCCAAGGCCGGGAACGTGCATGCGCTGGCTATCGAAGGCAATTTCGACGACTGCCAGGGGCTGGTGAAGGACATGTTCAACGACCACCGCTTTCGCGACGGTGTGTCGTTGTCGGGGGTCAATTCGATCAACTGGGCGCGTATCATGGCCCAGATCGTCTATTATTTCACGTCAGCGCTGTCGCTTGGCGCGCCCGACCGGCCCGTATCGTTCACGGTGCCGACCGGCAATTTCGGCGACATCTTCGCCGGCTACGTCGCCAGGAAGATGGGCCTGCCGATCGACCGGCTGATGATCGCCACCAACGACAACGACATTCTCGCCCGCACGCTGTCGTCCGGCGAATACCGGACGCGCGGCGTCGTCGCCACCACCTCGCCATCGATGGATATCCAGGTATCGTCGAATTTCGAGCGCCTGCTCTACGAGGCGTCGGGGCGCGACTCGGGCGAGGTGAGCCGTTACATGGCCGGGCTGAAACAGTCCGGCGGCTTTTCGATCGGCGAGCGCACGCTTTCGACGATCCGTGGCGAGTTCGACGCCGGACGCGCCTCGATGGCGGAGACCGCTGAGACGATCAGGACGACGCTCGACCGCTCCGGCTACCTGCTCGACCCCCACACGGCGACGGCCGTCCATGTCGCGGCAAAACATCCGGGCGCAGGCCCGATGATCGTGCTGGGGACCGCGCATCCGGCGAAATTCCCGGACGCGGTCGAGGCGGCCTCCGGTGTGCTTCCCGCCCTGCCCGCCTGGCTCTCAGGCCTGATGGATGCGGAGGAAAAGTACACGGTACTTCCCTCCGACCTCAAAATGGTGGAAGATCATGTTAGCCGTCATGCACGGGCGGCGCGTCAGGGAGTCTGAGCTACATGGATGTTGAGGTGAGCCGTCTGTCGAACGGCCTGACAGTCGCGACCGAAACTCTACCAAGCATCGAAACCACCGCTCTAGGCATCTGGGTCAAGTCGGGCGCGCGCAACGAGCGCGCCGACGAGCACGGCATGGCGCACCTGCTCGAGCATATGGCGTTCAAGGGCACCAGCGGGCGCAGCGCCTTCCAGATCGCCTCCGAGATCGAGAATGTCGGCGGCGAGATCAATGCCGCGACCAGCGTCGAGACGACCTCCTTCTATGCCCGCGTGCTGTCGGAGGACGTGCCGCTGGCGGTCGACATCCTGGCCGACATCCTCCAGGATTCCACCTTCGATCCCGACGAGCTGGAGCGCGAGCAGAACGTCATCCTGCAGGAGATCGGCGCCGCGCACGACACGCCCGACGACATCGTCTTCGACCGGTTCACCGAGACCGCCTACCGCAACCAGACGATCGGCCGCTCGATCCTCGGCACGCCGGAAACGGTGCAATCCTTCTCCTCCAAACAGTTGCACGCCTTCATGGAGCGCCAATACAGCGCCGAGGAGATGGTGGTGGTCGCGGCCGGCGACATCAAGCACGACGCGTTCGTGCGCGACGTCGAAAAGAAGCTCGGCGGCTTCCGCGCCAAGGCGGAAGGCAACATTCCGCAGGCGGCCAGCTATGTCGGCGGCGACTACCGCGAGGAGCGCGACCTGATGGACGCGCAGGTGGTGCTCGGCTTCGAGGGCCGCGCCTACCATGTGCGCGACTTCTACGCCTCGCAGGTCTTGTCGATGATCCTCGGCGGCGGCATGTCGTCCCGCCTGTTCCAGGAGGTGCGCGAGAAGCGCGGCCTCTGCTATTCGGTCTACGCGTTCCACTGGGGTTTCTCCGACACCGGCATCTTCGGCATCCATGCGGCGACCGGCCTGAGCGACATCGGCAAGCTGGTACCGGTCATCATCGAGGAATTGCAGAAGGCGGGCGAACGCATCGACCAGTCGGAACTCGACCGGGCGCGGGCGCAATATCGCGCCGGGCTGATTATGTCGGCCGAGAGCGCCGCCAGCCGCGCCTCGCAGATCGCCCGCCAGATCCTGCTGTTCGGCCGGCCGATCGCCAAGGAGGAACTGATGGAGCGGCTGTCGGCGCTCACCGTCGAGCGGCTGACCGACCTGTCGGCGCGTATGTTCTCCACCCTGCCGACGGTGACCGGCGTCGGCCCGGTCGGCACGCTCGCCTCCTACGACCAGATCCGCGACTCGCTTGCCGGCAGCGCTCCCGTGCTGCGGAAGCTCGCGGTGTGATCTGATGCATGATCGCGCTTCCGTTCTTCCGCCGCGACCTTCCGTCGCTCAGAGGTGAACGCGTCGCGCTGCGAATGCCGGCTGCCAGCGACTACCGTGAATGGGCGGCGCTGAGGGCCGAAAGCCGCCGATTCCTCGAACCCTGGGAGCCGCGGTGGTCCTCCGACGAACTCGAATGGCCGGCCTGGCGCCAGCGGCTAGCCCGTTATCGCGATGATTTCAATCAGGGAACCGGCGCGGCCTTTTTCATCTTCGAGAACAGCTCCGGCAGGCTGATGGGCGGCATCACCGTCGGCAACATCCGCTACGGCGTCGCCCAGACCGGGCAGATCGGCTACTGGATCGGCGAACGCTATGCTGGCATGGGTTACATGCCCGAGGCCCTGCGCCTCGTCGCCCGCCACGCCTTCGGGACGCTGCGGTTGCACCGCATCGAGGCAGCCTGTATCCCCGACAATCTGCGCTCGATACGCGTGCTTGAAAAAGCCGGATTTCGGCGCGAGGGACTGCTCAGATCCTATCTCAGGATCAACGGCATCTGGCACGACCACTATCTCTATGCCCTGATCGCGGACGATCCCGGCATGACCACCGCGAAGGACTGACGTTGCGCTTATTTGTTCGAACAGGTCCCCTGATCGCGCTGGTCATCGCGTTCCTGCTCGGCCTGCTTGCGGTTTCGCCCGGCTACGCGATCGAGCCGATCAAGATCGCCCGCGACGACGTCGCGCTGGACCTGTCGGGAGCGGTGCAGATCTACCGCAACCAGGGCCAGAATTTCCAGGTGTCGACGGCGCCCGGTCCCGACGGCATCGTGCGGCGCATCGAGGTGGAGGCCAATGACGCGCGCTCGAGCGGCGACTGGGGCGTGTTCGCGCTCGCCAACACGACCGACCAGCAGATCGACCGGCTGATCGTCGCGCCTCACTTCCGTCTAGCGAACTCCGGCCTGTTCTGGCCCGACCTCGGATCGAGCCGCATCGCCGCGATCACGCCCAGCGAAGGTTTCGCGCTCGACCGGCAGGTGAGCCCGGACGCCGACATTTTCCAGGTCACGCTCGACCCTGGAGCAGTGGTGACCTTCATCGCGGAACTGGCGTCGCCGCGCCTGCCGCAGGTCTATCTATGGGCGCCGGAGGCCTACAAGGATTCCGTCAATTCCTACACGCTCTATCGCGGCATCGTCATCGGCATCTCCGGCCTTTTGGCCCTGTTCCTGACCATCCTGTTCGTGGTCAAGGGCACGTCGATGTTCCCGGCAACCGCGGCGCTCTCCTGGGCGGTGCTTGCCTATATCTGCGTCGACTTCGGCTTCGTGAACGAGGTGATCGACATCGCGCCGGGCAACCAGCAGATCTGGCGCGCCGGCACCGAAGTGGCGCTGGCGGCGACCTTCGTCGTCTTCCTGTTCGCCTATCTCAACCTCAACCGCTGGCACGGGCATTTCAGCTACGGCGCGCTGCTGTGGATCGCCGGCCTGCTGCTGATCGCAGGCGTGGCGGTGGTCGATCCGGCGGTCGCGGCCGGCACGGCGCGGCTTTCCTTCGCCGCCACCGCCGTGGTGGGCCTAGGCCTGATCATCATGCTGGGCTTCCGCGGCTACGACCGAGCGATCATGTTGGTGCCGAGCTGGGTGATGGTGCTGGCCTGGCTGACGGCGTCGTGGATGGCGATCACCGGCGTGCTCAACAACGACATCGTGCAGCCAGCGCTTGGCGGCGGCCTCATCCTCATCATCCTTCTGATCGGCTTCACCGTCATCCAGCACGCGTTTGCGGGCGGCGCGCTGCATCAGGGCCTGTTCAGCGACCTCGAACGCCAGGCGCTGGCCGTGGCTGGTTCCGGCGACACGGTGTGGGACTGGGACGTGCTGCGCGACCGCGTCACCACCCGTCCCGACGTCAGCGCACAGCTCGGCCTGCCGCCCAACAGCCTCGGCGGTCCGGCGCGCAACTGGCTGCCGGTGCTGCATGCCGACGACCGCGACAGTTTCCGCACGACGCTGGACGTGGTGCTGGAGCATCGGCGCGGGCGGGTCTACCAGAATTTCCGGCTGCGCGGCGCCGACGGCCACTATCACTGGTTCTCGCTCAAGGCGCGACCGGTGGTCGGCTCGGACGGCGAGGTGATCCGCTGCGTCGGCACGCTGGTCGACGTGACCGAGCAGAAGAAGTCCGAGGAGCGGCTGCTGCACGACGCGGTGCACGACAACCTCACCGGTCTGCCCAACCGCGAACTGTTCCTGACCCGCCTCGACGCGATCATTTCGGTCGCCAAGACCGAAGAGACGGTGCGGCCGACGGTGCTCGTCATCGATATCGACCGGTTCAAGCAGGTCAATGACGGGCTTGGAATTTCGGCCGGCGACACGATCCTGCTGACCATCGCCCGCCGTCTTCACCGCCTGCTCAAGCCGTCGGACGCGCTGTCGCGGTTTTCCGGCGACCAGTTCGCGTTCATGCTCCTGTCGGAGCAGGACCCGGCACGCATCGCCGCCTTCGCCGACTCGATCAAGCAGGCGATCCGCGCGCCGGTGAATTTCGCCAAGCGCGAGATCGTGCTGACCGCCTCGATCGGACTGGTCTCCTGGACCGCGGCCCAAGGCGCCGCTACCGACATGGTCAAGGACGCCGAGCTTGCCATGCAGCAGGCCAAACGTTTCGGCGGGGACCGCATCGAGCCGTTCCGGCCGGCCTTCCGCTCGGTCGGCACCGACCGGCTGCAACTGGAATCCGACCTGCACCGCGCCGTCGAGCGCAAGGAACTGACGCTGGTCTACCAGCCGATCGTGCGATTGGAGGATCGCTCCGTCGCCGGCTTCGAGGCGCTGCTGCGATGGGAGCATCCGCGGCGCGGCGCCATCCCGCCTTCGGACTTCATCCCGGTGGCGGAGAACAGCGGCCTGATCGTGCAACTGGGCCTGTTCGCAATGCAGCGGGCGGCGGAGGATCTTGCCGGCTGGCAGAAGCAGATCGGCGAAACGCCCCTGTCGGTAGCGGTCAACCTGTCCAGCCGCCAGTTGCTGAGGCGCGACCTCGTAAACGATGTGAAGTCAGTGGTGGCGCGCGCCAACATCAAGCCGATCTGCTTTCGTCTGGAACTCACCGAGTCGCTGGTGATGGACAATCCCGAGCAGAGCGCACATGTGCTCGGCAAGCTCAAGAAGCTCGGTATCGGGCTTTCCATCGACGATTTCGGCACCGGCTATTCGTCGCTATCGTATCTCACCCGCTTCCCGTTCGACACGATCAAGATCGACAAGAGCTTTCTCGACGATCCGTCGCCGAAGCGCGCGGTGCTGCTCAAATCCATGGTCAACATGGCGCACGAACTCGGCATGTCGGTGGTCGCCGAGGGTATCTCCGACGAGCGTGACGCGCTGGAGTTGAGGCAGATGGGCTGCGAATATGTGCAGAGCTACATGTTCGGCGCACCGATCCATGCCGATGCCGTGCTGAGGATGCTGAAGGAGCAGTATCCGGCCGTTCAGGCGTGACCGGCAACCGGGCTCAGATGCGCCAGGTCGATGCCGAGCGAGGCAATGACGCGGTCGTATTTGCGGTCCATGTCGGCGTCGAACAGCATGTCCGGCAGCGCCGGACAGGTCAGCCAGCCGTTCTCCTGGATCTCGCGCTCTAGCTGACCCGCGCCCCAGCCTGAGTAGCCCAGCGCCATCAGCGCCTTGCTCGGCCCCCTGCCTTTGGAAATGGCGCGCAGAATGTCGATGGTGGCGGTCAGGCAGATGTCCTGCGACACCGGCAGCGAGGACTCCACCTTGTAGTCGCCGCTGTGGAGCACGAAGCCGCGGCTGCGGTCGACGGGGCCGCCATTGCGCACGACAAAATTGCGGGCGGAATCCGGCAGGCGGATGACTTCTTTCTCATCCATTATGCCGAGTTGGACGAGCAGGTCTGGAAACAGCATCTGCTGGGCCTGGTTGATGATCAGACCCATGGCGCCCTCCTCGCTGTGGGCGCAGATATAAATCACCGAGCGCGTGAAGCGGTCGTCCTTCATGCCGGGCATGGCGATCAGAAAATGCCCGTCGAGGAATCCGCGCTTCGAGGCGCCCTTGTGCTTCAGAAGATCCATGCCTCAAGGTAACTTCTTTTTCGTCCTCTTGAAAGACCGCTTTGTGCGGCGCGGCATCGGGCGCAACGGTGTTTGTCACGCAAATATGAGCAGGACCGTCGGACGCCACATTGCAAATCTGAAGCGGGCGCGTCAGATCACACACATGACATGCTGGCGCGTCCTTTTCCCCCTGGTTGCTCTCCTTGTCGGCTCCACGGCAGCCGCCTCGGCGTCCTCCAGTCCCTGGATCGATGTCCAGGGCGCGCGCGTAAGGCTGGTGACAAGCGGAACCCCTGGAGCGGACGGCGTCCTGCGCGGTATGCTCGAGATAGAACTTTTCCCCGGATGGAAGACCTACTGGCGCGACCCCGGCTACGCCGGCGTGCCGCCGGCCATCGACGTCGCCGGCAGCGCCAATGTCAGCGCGGCAGAGTTCGACTTTCCGGCCCCGCGGCGGCATGACGAGGGCGACTCGTCCTGGGCGGGTTACGACCGGCCGGTCAGCCTGCCGGTGCGCTTCACGGTCGCCGATCCGTCGCTGCCCGTATCGGTCAAGGCGAGCATCTTCCTCGGTGTGTGCGAGACGATCTGCGTTCCGGTAAAGGCCGAGATCGCGATCGACACCATGGCCGATCCGGACAATCCGGACGATGCGGCCGCCGTGTCGGCTGCATTCGAGGCGCTGCCGCCGGCGGCGACGGCGGAATTCGGCCTGCGGGCGGCAAGTTTCGAGGCTGACACGCTGACGGTCGAGGCGGTTCTGCCCGCAGGCGCGGAGGACGCCGACCTGTTCCTGGCCGCCGAAGGCGACTATTCGTTCGAGGAACCGAAGCGCTGGCAAAAAGACGGGCGCACCTTCTTCAGCATTCCGGCGGGCCGCCCCGAAACACCGCCGACCTCCGGCGGGCTTCATTACACGCTGGTGACCAGCGCGGGCGCCGTGAGCGGCGTCCTGCCATTCTTCTAGGTCACTCGGCTGCGGCGATTGCGGAACGGCACGCCAACGGGTAATCCGAGATGGACTTCCCCCCAAACCAGATCCGAGGAAACGATGACCATATCCGTTGGCGACAAGCTGCCCGAGGCCAGCTTCAAAGTTATGACCGCGGACGGCGCAAAGACGCTGACGACCGCCGACGTCTTCGCCGGCAAGAAGGTCGTGCTGTTCGCGGTTCCCGGCGCCTTCACGCCGACCTGCAGCAACAACCACCTGCCCGGCTATCTCGAAAACCACGACGCGATTACGGCGCGCGGCGTCGACACGATCGCTGTGCTCGCCGTCAACGATCATCACGTCATGGCCGCCTGGGCGCGCTTTTCCGGCGCGGAAGGCAAGATCCTGTTCCTGGCCGACGGCAATGGCGATTTCGTCAAGTCGATCGGCCTCGACATGGATCTCAGCGGTGGCGGGCTCGGCCTGCGCTCCAAGCGGTTCTCGATGATCGTCAACGACGGCAAGGTCGAGGCTCTCAACATCGAGGACGCGCCCGGCCAGGCGGTGACTTCGGGCGCCGCGCGGCTGCTCGAACAGCTTTGAGAATATCCCGGCTTCAATAACTTTGGGTCGAGCGTCGCGGCTTTCGCGGCGCAGGCTTTGCGGCTTCGCCGGTGCCGCCAGCGGCCGGGCGCGGTTTCGCAGGAGCTGACGGCAGAGTCCGCGGCAGGCGCGACGGCTTGGTCTTGAACGGCGCCATGCCGAGCCGGGCCAGCTCGTCGGCCCGCTCGTTCTCCGGATGGCCGGCATGGCCCTTCACCCAGTGCCAGACGATCTTGTGCCGGCGCGTGGCCTCGTCGAGCGCCTGCCACAGCTCGGCGTTCTTCACCGGCTGTTTCGACGCCGTTTTCCAGCCGTTCTTCTTCCAGCCGTGAATCCAGCCGGAAATGCCGTCGCGCACATAGTTGCTGTCGGTGTAGAGATCGACCGTGCATGGCTCCTTCAGCGCATTGAGCGCCTCGATTGCCGCCATGAGTTCCATGCGGTTGTTGGTGGTCGCGGCTTCGCCGCCCGAAACTTCCTTGACGCTGTCGTTGTAGCGCAGGATGGCGCCCCATCCGCCCGGCCCCGGATTGCCCGAACAGGCGCCGTCGGTGAAAATCTCGATGCGCTTTCCGATCACAAGCCATACTCCGCGGCGGAATGGATCTGCCTGTGGAAACGCAGGCGGCGGATGAATTCGTGCGGATCGCGCTTCTGCACCAGGGCGCCGTCCGGGATGGTCAGCCAGTCGTAAAGGCGCGTCAGCATGAAACGCAGCGCCGAGCCGCGCGCCAGAAGCGGCAGCGCCTCGATCTCGGCCGGCTCCAGCGGCCGCACCGAGCGGTAGCCGGCAAGCAGAGCCGCGCTCTTGGTGAGATTGTAGGACTGATCCTTCTCGAAACACCAGGCGTTGAGACAGGTGGCGAGATCGTAGGCGTAAAAATCGTTGCAGGCGAAATAGAAGTCGATCAGCCCCGACAGTTTCTGGCCCAGGAAGAAGACGTTGTCCGGGAAGAGATCGGCATGGATGACGCCCGACGGCAAGTTTTTCGACCAGTCGCGTTCCAGTTCGGCAAAATCCCTGTCCACCTCGCCGACAAGGCCGGGCTCGACCTCGTCGGCGCGGTCGCGGGAACCGGCCCAGAGTTTTCGCCAGCCGTCGATTTGCAGCGCGTTCGGCCGCGACAGCGGAAAGTCCGCGCCGGCGATGTGCATGGCGGCGAGGGCCTTGCCGACTTCACGGCACTGCGCAACGGTCGGGCGGCGCATCCACATGCCTTCGAGGAAGGTGATGAGGGCGGCAGCCCGACCGGCGAGCTCGCCGATGACGGTGCCGTCCTTGCGATGCACCGGCAGCGGGCAGACGATGCCTTTCTTGGCCAGATGATCCATCAGGCCGAGGAAGAACGGCAGATCCTCGCGCTCAACGCGTTTCTCGTAGAGCGTCAGGATGTAGGCGCCGCTCGAGGTGTGGAGCAGATAGTTGGAGTTCTCCGACCCCTCGGCTATCCCCTTGTAGGAAAGGAGCTCACCGACGTCATAGTTCGCGAGGAAGGACTGGAGTTCTCCTTCCGAAACGTCGGTGTAGACGGCCATTGTCTATCTGTTTCCATTCACGAAGGCCATGTCGGCCGCGGTCAGTTCGACGTCGCGCAGGGCACGCATCACCGGAAAGTTCTCGAGCTCGGTCGCCGTGACCGCCAGATCGACGGTCACGTCGAAGCGGGCACGAAATGCGTCGATTATCTCGTCGACGATGATTTCGGGGGCGGACGCTCCCGCCGACAGGCCGAGCGTCGCGATGCCGCCGATCTCGTCCCAGGGGATTTCCGCGGCGCGCTGCACCAGCAGCGACATCTTTGCGCCGGCGCGCTCGGCGACCTCGACCAGGCGTTTGGAATTGGATGAATTCGGTGCGCCGACGACGAGGAACAGGTCGGAGCCAGGTGCTGCTTCTTTCACCGCTTCCTGGCGGTTGGTGGTGGCGTAGCAGATCGATTCGGCGGCGGCCGCGTGAAGCTCAGGGAAGCGCTCCTGAAGCGCGCGGATCAGGCCCGCCGTATCCTCCACCGACAGCGTGGTCTGGGTGACGAAACCCAGAGCCGACGGGTCGGCCGGCTCGAAGGCGGCGACGTCAGCCTCGGTCTCGATCAGCGTAACGGCGCCCGGCGGCAACTGGCCCATCGTGCCGATAACCTCCGGGTGCCCGGCATGGCCGATCAAAAGCACATGCCGACCGAGGCGCTGGTGGCGCATCGCCTGCTTGTGGACCTTCGACACCAGCGGGCAGGTCGCGTCGAGGTAGAACAAGCTGCGTTCCACGGCGTCCGCCGGCACCGATTTCGGCACGCCATGGGCGGAGAAGACCACCGGGGCGTCGCGGTGCTCCGGCGGTATCTCGTGCAGTTCCTCGATGAAGACGGCGCCGAGCTGCTGCAGGCCCTCGACCACGTATCGGTTGTGCACGATCTCGTGGCGCACATAGACCGGCGCGCCATACTTCTTCAGCGCCAGCACGACGATCTGGATCGCCCGGTCAACGCCCGCGCAAAAACCGCGCGGCTGGCAGAGCCGGATTGTTAGGGGGGGATTGGCGACAGGTGCGAACATGATGGTTTCCGGCGCCGACTTGAAGGGTCGACCCCTGCCCTGTCAAGGCGTTGCGGCGTCGCGCGGCTTGCGCCGGCCATAGAGCCACAAGAAGACGACGCCGACGAGCGCGCCCGCCAGCCCGTACCAGGTGAGCGCATATTGCAGATGGTTGTTGGGCTGGTCGATCATCGTCACCCCGCCGATCGGCAGGCCGCCCGGATTGGGCGTGGCGTCGGCGTCGATGAAAAACGGCATGACCATGGAATGCAGCGGCAGGTTCGCCGTCGCCTCCATGGCGTCGAGGTCCTTCCAGTAGAAGATGTTCTTCGCCGGTTCGTTGTCGGGCACCAGCGACGACGGCTTTTCGCCGAGCGGATTGCGTGCCAGCCCATGGATCGTCACCTCACCCTCCACCTGCGTCTGCTGGCGTCTTTGGGGCTCCTTGAGGTCGTAAGGGACGAAGCCGCGATTGATGAAGACGTAGCGGCCAAAGGCCATGCGCAGGGGGGTGTAGATGTAGAAGCCCGAGCGGCCCTCGTGGGTGGCGAAAAAGTGCCGCTCGCCCGCGTGATAGAAGGTGCCCGTCAGCTCCACCGGCCAATAATCGACGTCGCCGGTGCGGGCATAACGCGCCTGCATCGACCCGATGGCGACGGGCAGCGAGTTGATGCGCTCGTGGATGGTGGCGATCAGCCCTTCCTTCCATTGCATACGCTGCAACTGCCAGCTACCGAGCCCCACCAGCGCGGCGAAGGCAATCACGGCCAGAACCATCAGCAGCCATGGTACCGGCCTGTCGGTGCGTTTAGCCCGCATTTGCACACCCGCTTCGGCCATGTTCACTCCGGGTGATCGAGCCGGCCTTCCGCCGCCTTGTTGCGGTATTGCAGGGCGATGAGCACGCCCTTGATGAGGCGCAGCGCCATAAGACATAGGGCCAGCGTCAGCGGAATCCATAAGAGGAAATGCAGCCAGAGCGGCGGATTGAGGGTCACCTCCATCCAAAGCGCCAGGCCGACCACGATGAAGCCGATGATCAGGATGACAAAGACCGCCGGTCCGTCTCCCGCATCGGCGAAGGAATAGTCTAGCCGGCACACGCCGCAGCGCGGCGCGACCGACAGGAAGCCCGAGAACATCCGCCCCTCGCCGCAGCGCGGGCAGCGACCCCACAGCCCAACACTGAAGGGGTCGACCGGAGGCCAGTCCGCCTTGTCTTCGCTCATGGATTGATCTCTATCGGGGTCCCGTCGGCAACCATGTCCCAGATCTCCGCCATCGCCGCGTCGTCGACGGCGATGCAGCCGTCGGTCCAGTCGAACCATTGCAAAAGCCAACTCCACCAGCCGAAGCCGTTGGGCTGGCCGTGGATCATGATCATGCCACCGGCCGAAACGCCCGCCGCCGCGGCGGCGGCTTCGTCCGCGGCGTTCGGATAGGAGACGTGGATGGACCGGTAAAATCTGCTTCCTGGGTTGCGCCAATCCAGCACGTACTGCCCTTCCGGTGTCCGCTCGTCGCCCTCCATCCGTTTGTGGCCGGCCGGGCTCCCGCCCAATGCCACGGAGTAAATCCTGACCACCGTGCCGTGGTCGACCAGTTCCAGACGCCGCTCTCCCTTGAACACCCGCACGAGCGAAACCGTTTCGGCCGCGAGCGCCTGCGTCGCCGCCAGCAACGCGGCGGACATGATCGTCAAGGCAACGACTTTCCGGCAAGGCATCCGGCACCTCTCGGATCGCTTTGCGCCAAAACGATGAAGGCGGTCATGTCGCCATGACCGCCTTCATCTTTTCCCATGGCCGTCGCGTCAGTGCCCTTGCGCGATCGTCGCGCCGGAGGACGCCCACACATAGATGCAAGCGAACAGGAACAGCCACACCACGTCGACGAAGTGCCAGTACCAGGCGGCCGCCTCGAAGCCGAAATGCTGCTTCGGCGTGAAGTCGCCGCCCATCGCGCGCAGCAGGCAGACGAGCAGGAAGATCGTGCCGATCAGCACATGGAAGCCGTGGAAGCCGGTCGCCATGTAGAAGGTAGCGCCATAGATCGAGTCGCTGAAGCCGAACGGCGCGTGCATGTATTCGTATGCCTGCACGAATGAGAACAGCACGCCGAGAGCCACGGTGAGCGCGAGGCCGTTGACGAGGCCCTTGCGGTCGTTGTGCAGGAGGGCATGGTGGGCCCAGGTGACCGTCGTGCCGGACAGCAGCAGGATGATGGTGTTGTAGAGCGGCAGGTGGAAGGGATCGAGCACCTCGATGCCCTTCGGCGGCCAAACACCGCCGGTGAATTCGGCGCGCGTCACCTGATGCACCTCGTTGGGGAACAGGCTGGCGTCGAAGAAGGCCCAGAACCAGGCCACGAAGAACATCACCTCCGAGGCGATGAACATGATCATGCCGTAGCGCAGATGCAGCGACACCACGCGGGTGTGATGCCCCTCATGCGCTTCCTTGATGGTATCCGACCACCATGCGTACATGGTGTAGAGGATCACCAGCAGGCCGATCGCGAAGATGAAGTAGCGGGCGCTGGCGAACTCGATGCCGAACAGATGCAGGCTGCCGCCCTTCATGTACTGCATCCAGGCGACGCCGCCGATCGCGGTCACCAGGGCTCCCACAGAGCCGATGAACGGCCACGGGCTCGGATCGATGATGTGGTAGTCGTGGTTCGGTTTCGCGTGTGCGTCTGCCATGTCAGCCCCCGATATTTTCGTCGGCAGTTTCACCGGTCTTGCCGGTCGCGTCCACCGCCTTGGCGGGGGCCGGCTCGACCGGGAAGAGGGTGTAGGAAAGGGTGATCGTCTTCATGTTCTTCAGCTCCGGCACGTCGTCGATCGCAGGATCGACATAAAAGACGACCGGCATGGTGATCGACTCGCCGCCCTTGAGCGTCGTGTCGGTGAAACAGAAGCATTCGACCTTGTTGAAGTAGGCGCCGGCGAGTTCCGGAGTGACGTTGAAGGTGGCGCGCCCCGCCGACGGCCGGTCGAACAGGTTCCTGGCCGTGTAGGCAACCTGCGTCGTCTCGCCGATCTTCATGGTGACGTCACGTTGTGCCGGCTGAAAATCCCAGGGCACGCCGCCAGACACGTTGGCGTCGAAGCGCACGGTGATCTGGCGATCGAGGACGCGGTCGGAATACTGCGTTACCCGCTGGGTTGTGCCGCCATAACCGGTGAGCTGGCAGAACATGGCGTAGAAAGGCACCGCGGCATAGGCGGCGCCCACCATGCTCGCGAAGAATACCACGCAAACCGCTGCAACCATGCGGTTCGAGCGCTGCTTTCCGGCATCGAGAATGGGCGGCGACTCTGCCATCCTCAGAAACTCCGATCGATGACGGCCGGTCCCAGGCGCACTATGCTCACGACGTAAACGACAACGACAAATGCCACGAGCGCAAGCGCGATCGCGATGGAACGGCTGCGGCGCGCCTTGATCTGGACTTCGGTCGGCTTGACGGTTTCGATTTGCATCTCGGTCATACTCCCGGCATCGCAAGTGCTCGCACGATGACCTTGTCGGCCAGGTAAGTGGCGAAGATCGCGAACAGATAGAGGAGCGAATAGGCAAAGAGCATTTTGGCCGGGCGCATGACAGGGTCCGAGTCGGCCATGCGCAGCACTCGCCATGCATACCAGACGAAGCCCGCACCGAGCGCCACCGCGACCGCGCCATAGGCGACGCCGACGTAGCCGAGCGCCCAAGGCAGCACGCCGACCACGGCCACGATCAGCGAATAGGCAAAAATCTGGCGGCGCGTCGAGGCTACCCCGGCAACGTTGGGCATCATCGGGATGCCGGCGCGGCCATATTCGTCCGCCTTGAACAGAGCGAGCGCCCAGAAATGCGGCGGCGTCCAAAGGAAGATTATGAGGAAGAGGATGACCGGCTCGAGGCTCACCGATCCGGTCGCAGCGGCCCAGCCGATGATAGGCGGGAAGGCACCGGCAGCGCCACCGATGACGATGTTCTGCGGCGTCCAGCGCTTCAGCCACATGGTGTAGACGACGGCATAGAAGAAGATCGTGAAGGCAAGCAGAGACGCCGCCAGCCAGTCGACCAGCACGCCGAGCGCCATGACGGACAGCACCGAGAGCACCAGACCAAAAGCCAGCGCCTCGCCGGGCTTGACCCGGCCGGCCGGCACCGGGCGGCCGGCGGTGCGCTTCATCAGCGCATCGATGTCGGCGTCGTACCACATGTTCAGCGCGCCCGACGCGCCGGCGCCGATGGCGATCGACAGGATCGCGGTGACCGCGATGACCGGGTTCACGGCCACAGGCGCGGCGACCAACCCGACAAAGGCGGTGAAGACCACCAGCGACATCACGCGCGGCTTGAGCAGCGCGAAGAAGTCGCCGGCCGTCGCTTCCGACATGCCGGACGCGCCGTCCTCCAGAGCTGTTTTTTCAACGAAAGCCATGCGTAGAACGTCTTTTCCGTTTGGCTGCGACCGCCGGTACGTCACCGGCGATCACGGTCTTTCAGGCGGCCGTCACTTGACCTTAGGCAGTTCCGACCATTGGTGATAGGGCGGCGGCGACGACAATTGCCATTCCAGCGTGGTCGCGCCCTCGCCCCATGGATTGGCGCCGGCGATGCGCTTCTTCGAGAACGCCTCGAAGATCCCGTAGAGGAAGATGAAGACGCCGATGAAGGAAATGTAGGACCCGTAGGACGACACCAGGTTCCAGCCGGCGAAAGCGTCCGGATAGTCGATGTAGCGACGCGGCATGCCCGCCAGCCCGAGGAAGTGCTGCGGGAAGAAGATCAGGTTCACGCCGATGAAGGTGACCCAGAAATGGGTGCGGGCAATCAGCGGCGAATACATGTAGCCGGTCATCTTGGGGAACCAGTAGTACCAGCCCGCGAAGATGGCGAACACGGCGCCGAGCGACAGCACGTAGTGGAAGTGCGCCACCACGTAGTAGGTGTCGTGCAGCGAGCGGTCGAGGCCGGCATTGGCGAGCTGCACGCCGGTGACGCCACCCACCGTGAACAGGAAGATGAAGCCGATCGCCCACAGCATCGGCGTGCGCATGGAGATCGAGCCGCCCCACATGGTGGCGATCCACGAGAAGATCTTCACGCCCGTCGGCACGGCAATGACCATCGTGGCGAACACGAAGTAGCGCTGCGTGTCGAGCGAGATGCCGGTGGTGTACATGTGGTGCGCCCACACCACGAAGCCGACCGCCCCGATCGCCACCATGGCGTAGGCCATGCCGAGATAGCCGAAGATCGGCTTCTTCGAGAAGGTCGAGATGATGTGGCTGACGATGCCGAAGCCCGGCAGGATCAGGATGTAGACCTCCGGGTGACCGAAGAACCAGAACAGGTGCTGGAACAGGATCGGGTCGCCGCCGCCGGCCGGGTCGAAGAAGGTGGTACCGAAATTGCGGTCGGTGAGCAGCATGGTGATGCCGCCCGCCAGCACAGGCAGCGACAGAAGCAACAGGAAGGCGGTGATCAGCACCGACCAGGCGAACAGCGGCATCTTATGCAGCGTCATGCCCGGTGCGCGCATGTTGAAGATGGTGGTGATGAAGTTGATGGCGCCGAGGATCGACGATGCGCCGGCGATGTGCAGCGACAGGATCGCCAGGTCCATGGCCGGACCCGGTTGACCGGATGTCGAGAGCGGCGGGTAGATCGTCCAGCCGCCACCAACGCCGTAGGCGCCGGCCGCGCTCGGCACGAACGCCGACAGGAGGAGCAGGATGAATGCGGGCGGCAGCAGCCAGAACGAGATGTTGTTCATGCGCGGGAACGCCATGTCCGGCGCGCCGATCATGATCGGCACCATCCAGTTGGCGAAGCCGCCGATGAGGGCCGGCATGACCATGAAGAAGATCATGATCAGCGCATGGGCAGTGGTGAAGGCATTGTACATGCTCTTGCCGCCGTCGACCGCCGCGTCGCCGGTGACGCCATAGACCATCTCGGCGAGACCGGTGAAGATCTGAATGCCCGGCTCGGCCAGTTCCCAACGCATCATCACGGACAGGAAGCCGCCGACGATGCCGGCCATGATCGCGAAGATCAGGTAGAGTGTCCCGATGTCCTTGTGGTTGGTCGAATAGACCCAGCGCACCCAGCCATGCGGCTTGTGTTCATGATGGTCGTCGTGAGCTGCAGCGCCTGCCATGTTCCGCTCCGTTCCCTAATCCTTGGTACTTGCCGCGCCTTGCGTCAGTTGCCGGCGACCGAAACCGACGGGGCGCCGTCCACGGCCATCATCAGCGCCTTATTGGCGCCGTTGAGATCGCTGCGGGCTGCGGTCAGCCAGGTGTTGTATTGTTCGTCCGACACCACGCGGATGGCGATCGGCATATAGGCGTGGTCCTTGCCGCAGAGTTCGGAGCACTGGCCGTAATAGAGCCCCTCCTTCTCCGCATTGAACCAGATCTCGTTAATGCGGCCCGGCACGGCGTCGGTCTTGATGCCGAAGGCCGGCATGGCGAAGGCATGAATGACATCGGATGCGGTCACCAGCACGCGCACCGTCGTCTTGACCGGCACCACAACCTCATTGTCGACAGCGAGCAGGCGCGGATACTTGGCCTTGTCCTCCTTGCCGGCGGCGGCGCGATCGCCCTCCTGCAGGATCGCCGAGTTGAAGGACAACGGCTCCTCGACCTGATATTCGTAATCCCAGTTCCACTGGTTGCCCGTCGCCTTGAGGGTGATCTTGGCCTCTTCCGGGGGATTGTACTGGGCGGTGAGCAACTGGAACGACGGAACGGCAAGCGCCAGCAGGATGACCACCGGACCGACGGTCCAGATCACCTCGATCAGGGTGTTGTGGCTGGTGCGCGACGGGACAGGGTTGGCGCTCGCCCGGAACTTGATGATGCAATAGGCGAGCAGCACCAGAACGAGCAGCGTGATCGGGATGATGAACCACAGAGTATAGACCTCGAACCACTCGATCTGTTCCATGATCGGGGTTGCCGCTTCCTGAAAACGCCATTGCCACGGGTGGGGCTGGTCCGCGAAAGCGGCCACCGCCGATCCAAGGATGAATGCCGAAGCGCCGGCGCCGGTCAGGATTCTCTTCATCACCCTCTGCACTCCCTTCGATGCCCGTGGCGCACCGATATGGCTACGACGCCGGAACGGAATCCCGAGCGTCGGTTTTGCTGGTTCAAACCATACTCTGTCTTCGACCGCAAGAAAGGAGGGCGGGACGGTGTGCGGCATTTTTGCGCGCGATCGGCGGGGGCGAGGAATGTTGAAATCGGCACAAATCGGCGTTGCCGGCTGGCCGGGCCTTGCACTTGTCCTATAGTTGCCATCATTGCGGCGGAAAGCGCCTTGATTCGCAACGGAGCCTCCATGAGACCCGGCCTTTCGACAGCCCTTGCCACTCTTTTTTCGGCCGCGACGCTGTTCTGCGCCCTGCCCGCCGGCGCGCAGCAGCCCGGCAAGGTCAAGGAAACGCACGGCGCCTGGTCGATCATCTGCGACACGCCGGCGGGCGCCACCGCCGAGCAATGCGTGATGATGCAGAACGTGATCGCCGAGGACCGGCCGGAAATGGGCCTGTCCGTGGTGGTGCTGCGCACTGCCGACGGCAAGGCCGAGATCCTGCGCGTGCTGGCCCCGCTCGGCGTGCTTCTGCCCAACGGTCTCGGGCTCAATGTCGACGGCAAGGACATCGGCCGCGCCTACTTCGTGCGCTGTTTCGGCGACGGCTGCTACGCCGAGGTCATTCTGGAGAAGCCGTTGCTCGACACGCTGAAAACCGGCAAGTCGGCGACTTTCATCGTCTTCCAGACTCCCGAGGAAGGCATCGGCATCCCGGTCGACCTGTCGGGATTCGGCGAGGGTTTTGCCGCGCTGCCCTGAGCATCCGGGACCCGCCGGACCGGTTTTCCGCCCGCCCATCGGCCGTTGGTTCCTGACCGGCGGCACAACGAACCATAACCGTGCAATCGAGAGGAAATTCATGAGCGACATCTGGCTGCGTACTGGCGAAGCGACCGTATTGGCGGCGGAAGGCCAGGCCACCGACGCCATGCCGGAAGTCGTCATCGGCTCGATACGGGGTCCCGTCGGCCAGGCCCTTGCCTCGATGATGGGACAGGTCAAGGGCCACACGCGCATGTTCGTGGTGCGCGACCTCAACCAGGCAGTCAAGCCGCCGACCATGATGACCACCAAGGTCACCATCAAGAGCATGGCCTATGCCGAACTGCTCGGCGGCGTGGTGCAGGCCGCGATGGGCGACGCCATCGTCGATTGCCTCGCCGAAGACATCTTCCCCCGCGACCAGGTGGACGATCTGTGCATGATCATCACGGTCTGGCTCGATCCGCGCTGCGCCGAGGATGAGAACCTCGACCGCAAGGATCTCTACCGCACCAACTACGAAGCCACGAAACTGGCCATCGCCCGCGCCATGAAGGGCGAACCGACGGTCGAGGAGCTGATCGCCAACCGCAAGACGGTCAAGCATTATGCGCTGGACGGCGTCATCGATTATTGAGGTGGGGGAGCCTGCGGTAGCAGGCTCCCTGAGCCGGTAGGCGGTCTACTTCGGTTCGAACAGTTCTACGACATTGCCCGAAGGGTCTTCGCAGAGAATCTGCTTGCCGCCCGGCCCTTCGACGATGTCGTTGCGGAACCGCACGCCCTGCTCGCGCAAGGCGGCGCTGAAGCGCGGAAGATCCTCGACTTGCAGCACGAAGCGGTTCCAGCCACCCGGCTCCGGCGTGCGGCCATCCGGCATCGGTCTTGCGGCGGAGGCGGTCGGACCGGCGAGCCAGAGCGTAAGGCCGTCGCGCGTCAGGATCGCTATCGTAGGACCGAATTGCTGCTTCACGGTAAAGCCCAGATGCCGCGTGTAGAAGGCGGCCGCTGCTTCGACATCGCTGACCATATAGCGCACAGTAACCATCATACCGCCTCCTCGATCGTGATCGAACCGCGGCCCATATCCGCGCTTGTGCTGGAAAGTGGCGCTCGGAGAGACTAGATCAATCCCTTCGCAAAGCGAGACCTCAGAATGCCTACGCCGCTGACCCAAAAATTCGACATCCCCGAGAGCCGCCTGAAGGAGATCGTCGCCGACACCATCCGCGGCGCCGACGACGGCGAGCTTTTCCTCGAATACAGCGAGAGCGAAGCGCTGATGTTCGACAATGGCCGGCTGAAGACCGCCAATTTCAACACCGGGCAAGGGTTCGGCCTGCGCGCGGTGGCGGGCGAGGCGACCGGCTATGCGCATTCGAGCGAGCTTTCGCACGCAGCCCTTCTGCGTGCCTCCGATGCCGTCTCGGCGGTGAAGGGCGGCTATTCCGGCACGCTGGCCGAGGCGCCGCCGCGCACCAACCGCCACCTCTATGGCGAAGAGAACCCGACCGGGTCGCCCTCCTTCGAAGGCAAGGCAAACCTCTTGCAGGAGATCGACGCCTGGCTGCGCGCCGAAGACCCGCGCGTGCGGCAGGTGACGGCGTCGCTGGTGTCGTCGTGGCAGCAGGTCGAGATCGTGCGCGCCGACGGACAGATGGTGCGCGATATCAGGCCGCTGGTGCGCATGAACATCTCGGTCGTCGCCGGCGAAGGCGACCGCCAGGAATCCGGCTCCTACGGCATGGGCGGGCGAAAAGGTTTTGGCGAGTTCCTGGTCGAGGACAGCTGGAAATACGCCGCCAAGGAGGCGCTGCGCCAGGCGCTGGTCAATCTCGAAGCCATCCCGGCGCCGGCGGGAACCTTCGACATCGTGCTGTCTTCCGGCTGGCCGGGGGTCATGCTGCACGAGGCAGTCGGGCACGGGCTGGAAGGCGACTTCAACCGCAAGAAGACCTCGGCTTTCGCCGGGCTGCTGGGCCAGCAGGTGGCCGCAAAGGGGGTCACCGTCGTCGATGACGGCACGATTTCCGAGCGGCGCGGCTCGCTCACCGTCGACGACGAGGGCACACCGACCAACCGCACCGTGCTGATCGAGGACGGAAAACTCGTCGGCTACATGCAGGACCGGCAGAACGCCCGGCTGATGGGCATGGACGCCACCGGCAACGGCAGGCGCGAGGGCTATGCCCACCAGCCGATGCCGCGCATGACCAACACCTACATGACCGCCGGCGACCATACGCCGGAAGAAATCATCGCCTCGGTGAAGAACGGCGTCTACGCCGTCTCCTTCGGCGGCGGCCAGGTCGACATCACGTCAGGAAAATTCGTGTTCGGCTGCACCGAGGCCTACATGATCGAGGACGGCAAGGTGACGCAGCCGATCAAGGGCGCCATGCTGATCGGCAACGGGCCGGACGCCATGCATCGCGTCTCCATGGTCGGCAACGACATGAAGCTCGACACCGGCATCGGCATGTGCGGCAAGGCCGGCCAGGGTGTGCCGGTCGGCGTCGGCCAGCCGCATCTGCGCATGAACCAGATGACCGTCGGCGGGACGCGGGTTTAGCAGCCACGCCTCCTGTGGTAGCTTCGCCGGCATGACCTCCCGTAGGGTGAGTGTCGGCTTGGGGCTCCACCATGAAATGTCACGCACTCGCCGGCGGCTTGTGCCTTCTTGCGTCTTTCGTCGCACCCGCCCTGGCCGATGACGCGGCCGAAATCCGTATGCGTCTGCACAACTGGGCGGAGGATTTTAGCGCAGGCCGCGCCGACGCCGCCTGCGGGCTGTTCTCCAAGGATCTGGTTTCCGATATCCAGGGCCAGGGCGAAGCCGGCTACGAGACACGCTGTAAGCTCATCTCCAAGGTCATGCACGATCCGGCGCGCAAGTTCCGCTATGCCGCCGACGTCAAGGAAGTGATCGTCGAGGGCGACCTCGCTGTCGTGCGGCTGCAATGGACACTGACGATCTCGCCGGGCGACGAGACCTCGACCGAGTCTGGGCTCGATGTCTTTCGCAAGGAAGCGGATGGCGTCTGGCGCATCGTGCGCTTCATGGCATTCGAGAATCCCTAATCCGGTCGGTTGATTTGCCCGGTCGCTGGCAATCGAGAAGAAGCTGAGCAGCGCATGTCGGTCCGTCCCATTGTCCGATTCCCCGACGCTCGGCTGAGGCTCGTGGCCGAAGCCGTCGAGTTCTTCGACAGCGATCTCAGGAATCTCGCCAACGACCTTCTCGAAACGATGCGGGCAGCGCCCGGGATCGGGATCACGGCACCTCACATCGGCGTTTCGAAACGCGTGGTGGTTCTTCAACTCACGACCGGGGAAGCGCCGCGCACCTATGTCAACCCGGTCATCACCTGGGTGTCGGCGGACACCATCCGGCAGGTCGAGGGGAGCGTTTCCATGCCCGGTGTCACCGAGGAGATCGAGCGGTATCGGGCGGTCCGCGTCGCCTACCAGGACACCGACGGCAACGCGCAAGTCGAGGACGCCGATGGATTGCGCGCCGTCTGCCATCAGCACGAGATCGACCAACTCGACGGCGTCTTCTGGCTTCAGCGGCTGTCGCCGCTGAAGCGCGAGCGGCTCATCAAAAAGTACCGCAAGCTGGAGCGGAACGCATAAGGGCGCATATGTGGCGACAATCGATAGCCCACCGTGCTTGTAAGGGTGTGTGGGCACGGCGCTACTGGACAGTCATATCCACGACGCCGGCGATTTCGGCAGCCGCCCTTCCGGATCGATGATTTCCAGCCTCGGCGCGACGCCGGTGTTCCACCGCCACAGTGCAACGCAGGTACCGCCCGGCGACATGAAGGACGGATAGATCACGCCGTCCATGCCCTCATCCAAAAATCGCTCGCGCAAGACATGGGTTTCCGGAACCGCGCCTGCATCCATGATCGCATGCCATTCGCAGCGATGGATGTCGGCCGATAGGCCGAGCCGCGCCATTTCCGCAGGATCGGTAAGGTCGGCCAGTTTCGCGCCGGTCAGTTCGAACCGGGCGATAAGCGCTGGATGCTGGACAAAACCCTGATTGTATTCCGCCCAGGCGGTCGAAAGTTCGCGTGCCGCGTAGATCGTCGGCGCTCCTACCGGATTCCAACGGCCGCCGAACCGAGCCGCGCCCTCCCCCGATAAAGGCAGATAGGACCAGCGTGGAACGAAGGCGCGCCACAGCGTCAGGCCGGGCGGCTGTAGTTCAGGCATAGACGCCGGAACGCACAGCCTCCAGATAGGCGAGGACCTTGTCCGCCTTGCCCTCCGAGACAAGGTCGTAAGCCGTCTTGCCTGCCCAGCCGGGGATCGGCTGGTGCTTGAACCAGATCGCGGCGCGGTCCTCGCCACCCGCCATCTCGCTCGCCATCGCCAGGATGCGCACGACCGGGCTCAGCGCCGAATCGACTTTTCGCGCGCCGGTCTTGGCGACCAGCGTGTTGCGGGCGACGCCGATCATGCCCGCCAGCTCGGTCAACGTCACGCCAAGGCGCTCGGCAACGTTTCGCGCCGACAGGAAAGGCGTATTTTCCGCGCCGAAGCGGGCCGTATAGGTTTCCAATGCCACGCTGCTCATGACATGTTCCTTACGCAAATTGATACCGTCGCGCTCAATATGCGATCAAACAGCGCCACTTTCAAGCCTATCGCCGCCGTCTCGGCTTTTCCAGCAGGGCAACCGCCTCGACGTGCGGGGACCACAAGAACTGATCGACCGGCGTGACGCTCTTCAGCGCATAGCCGCCGTCGATCAGGATGCACAGGTCGCGGGCGAGCGTCGCCGGATTGCACGAAACTGCGACGACGTAAGGCACGTCGGACCGGGCTATCTGCTTCGACTGGTCCTCCGCCCCGGCACGCGGCGGGTCGAACAACACGCCGTCGAAGGCATTCAGTTCCTTAAAGGTCAGCGGGCGGCGGAACAGGTCGCGCTTCTCCACCGTCACCCGGCGCAGACCGGGCGTCGAGCGGAAACCGCGATCCAGCGCCGCAAGCGCCGCGGCATCGCCCTCGACCGCGTGGACATCGGCTGTCTTAGCCAGCCGCAGCGCGAAAGCCCCGGCTCCGGCGAAGAGGTCGGCGACCTTCTTCGCACGCTTCAGATGAGCGGCCGCCATGCCGGCCATCGCCTCCTCGGCAGCCTCCACCGCCTGCAGAAAGCCGCCGGGCGGCGTGGCGACGGTCGCCATGCCGAATTGAACCACCGGCTTCCTGGGCTCGATGACGATCTCGCCATCGACCGACAAACGCGCAAGCTTTTCGCGGATCACAAAATTCGAGGCGAGCCGCCGTGTCGCCTCGGAGAGCGGCCCGGCGCCGTCGATCGCGATGTCGAGCCCCGACGCGGTGTGCGTCGCCATGACATGGAAGGCGTCGCGGTTGTTGCCGACGAGCGAAGCCAGCGCGCGCAGCATCCCCAGCGCGGCCTCGATCTCCGGCAGCACGACCGGGCATTCGGCGATATCGATGATCGTGTGCGAAGATGCCCGGTTGTAGCCGAGCACAGCGCCGTTCTCGGTGCGTCTGGCCGAGAAGACGGCGCGGCGCCGTGACCTCGGCTGCCCCGGAACGAGGTCGGAAACCGCTTGCTCGATTCCACGGGAGGCGAGCGCCTGGGCCACCTTGTCATGTTTCCAGGCGCGATATGGCTTTTCCGCCAGATGCTGGATCGCGCAGCCGCCGCACTCCGTGAAATACCGGCAGGCCGGCTCGACCCGGTTCGGCGAGGCCTCCAGCAAGGCCATCAGCGTTGCCTTTCCACCCTCGACAGCCGCGTTGACGCGCTCGCCCGGCAGCGCGAACGGCACGTAGACCGGCCCTTGCGCGGTGTCGGCCACGCCGTCCCCCTGCCCGCCGAGGCGGTCGATGACAAGGTTCGTCATGGTCGGTCCTTGATCCCGCCAAGCAGGAATTCGCGGTTGCCGTCACCTCCGGCTATCGGAGAATCGTGAAGGCTGAGCACCCGCCATCCCGGCATGCCATCCAGCCATTTTGCAACTGTATTCGCCACCAATGGCCCATCTTCGGGATTCCTGAGGATGCCGCCCTTGCCGATCGCGTCGCGTCCCGCCTCGAATTGCGGCTTGACCAGGAAAAGTCCTTTCGCACCCGGCGCAGCCAGCGAAAGCGCCGGCGGCAAAGCAAGCTTCAGTGAAATGAAGCTCACGTCGGAGACGATGAAATCCGGCGTCGATCCTTCGAGATCAGCGACGGTCAGCGCGCGCGCATTCAACCCTTCGCGAACGCTCACGCGGGGATCGGCGGCGAGCGCGGGATCGAGTTGGCCGTGGCCAACATCGATCGCAAAGACCCGCGCTGCCCCGCGCTCCAGCAAGACCTGGGTGAAGCCGCCGGTGGAAGCGCCAATATCCAGCGCCGTCGCGCCGGCCGGGTCGAGGCCAAAATGGTCGAGGCCCGCGACAAGTTTCAGCGCCGCGCGGGAGACGTAGGCGCGGGCGGGATCGTCGACCTCGATCCCGGCCGAGACATCGACGGCGGCACCCGGCTTCGTCGCCACCACGCCTTGGACCTTCACCGTCGCCCGCTCGACCGCGTCGCGAGCACGCGAACGGCTGGCGAAAAACCCGCGCCGGACGAGAAGTTCGTCCAGCCGCATTCTTCTGTCCGTCGTCGTTTCCGCCATCATCCCGTCTCCTTGGCGAATGCTGTCGACGAAGGCAAGCGGACCGGTTGGCGACGGCACAGCATCGATCCTTGCCACGCTGCGGAAATCCGCCCTGGCCATTGAGTGGAAATCTCCCTTCCGGGAGGTGGGAAGCGGGGCGCAGGGCCGAGCCTCACAAAGTTAGAAACGTGGCGCGAACCCTGCGCCCCGCCGGCGTTCTTGCCCGACCGCTGATACCGCTCACTCGTTCCGGAGCGTGTCGTCGCGATCTGGGGCCCGGGTCTCAAAGCTCTCGCCAAGCCGCGCACCGTTACGCGGCCACCCCGGCGCCGACGCCCTCCCTGATACCCGGTGCGCACCAGGTTCCCGCGAGAGCGATGAGCGCATTATGCGGGCGCCTGAAGGGGTGGGGATCACTCACGCCGCTTTTTTCGGAGGATCGTCGGTATCGAAGAACCGCCTCCGAGCAATTTCAATGGGTTGGCAAAGGCGAAAACGGTGTCGGCAAGATTTTTTTTCGCGGCGGCGAGTTTTCCATCCCCTCTTTCGCGGTGCCGGCGCTAAAGCATGTCGCGTCTTATCTGCTCCATTCTGCCGGTGACGGTTTGGGCCAAGGTCGAGGGCTTCGTCGCAGGTCGGGCTGGTGGCCCGGACAAGACGAGGCCCGAAGGATTTGGCCCTAACCGTCACCGGCAGAATGGAGCAGATAAGGCGCGACATGCTTTAATATTCTATGACGCGGGCTGCGTTGCCCGACGGACCCGCCTGGCGCTCGTCAGTTGCCGGCTTCGGGTCGCCGGAAGGGACCGGGATCGATCCTGACGGCGCCGCCTGCGGCCCGGAATCCGAAGTGAGTATCCGCCATGATGCGGCGCGATCCTCCCGGCTGCGCTGTTCCGGCGGTATCATGAAGGCCGGCTGCTGACCGTACTCAAAACCGGGGCGGATGTCGCCGATCCTAGCAGCGATGACGTCCATCGCCGCCTTCTCAAGCTTCAGATCGTATTTGGGCGCGTCCATTGCCGCCGCCGACAGCGCCGGCAGCACAGCCGCGCCGAGAACCAGATACCTGCCCGCCATGACACCCTCTCGCCGGGGCGGGACTATGCCGAAGGCACATGAACAAGCGGCCAAAAAACACGGTAATCAAAAGGCAAATCGCCGCCGGCAAAGTTGACCTGCGCCGAAAATCGCCCTTAGGCGGTGGCCGAGCGCACCTCGCGGCCGAGCGCCTGAAAAACCGTCGCGACAATGCCGGCGCTGTCCAGGCCGGCGTCGGCATACATCTTTTCCGGCTTGGCATGCTCGACGAAAACGTCGGGCAGGATCAGGGGGCGAATCTTGAGGCCACTATCGAGCAGGCCCTCGCGGGAGAGCAGATGCAGCACCTGCGCGGCAAAGCCGCCGATGGCGTTTTCCTCCACGGTGATCAGCACCTCGTGCTCGGTCGCCAGGCGGCGCACCAGATCCTCGTCGAGCGGCTTTGCGAAACGTGCGTCGGCAACCGTCGCGGAAAGGCCCAGGGCCCCCAGTTCCTCGGCGGCCAGCAGGCAGTCCTGCAGCCGCGTGCCGAAGGACAGCAGCGCCACCTTCGTGCCCTCGCGAATGATGCGGCCCTTGCCGATCTCCAGCACGCTCCCGCGCTCCGGCATATCCACGCCGACGCCGTTGCCGCGCGGATAACGGAAGGCGATCGGGCCTTCGTCATAGGCGGCGGCGGTGCGCACCATGTGGCGCAGTTCGGCCTCATCGGCGGCCGCCATGACGACGAAGCCCGGCAGGCTGGCGAGGTAGGTCGTGTCGAAGGCGCCGCAATGGGTCGGGCCGTCGGCCCCGACGAAGCCGGCGCGGTCGATCGGGAAGCGCACCGGCAGTTTCTGGATCGCCACATCATGCACGACCTGGTCGTAGGCGCGTTGCAGGAAGGTGGAATAGATCGTGGCAAAGGGTTTCAGCCCCTCGGCGGCGAGGCCGGCGGCGAAGGTGACCGCATGCTGCTCGGCGATGCCGACGTCAAAAGTTCGAGACGGAAAGACTTCGCCGAAAAAGTCCAGCCCGGTGCCGGACGGCATGGCGGCGGTGATGGCGACGATCTTGTCGTCCTCGCGTGCCTCGTGGATGAGGCTGTCGGCGAAGACTTTCGTATAACTCGGTGCATTCGCTGGGGCTTTCGCCTGCGCACCGGTGATCACGTCGAACTTGTTGACACCGTGATATTTGTCGCTGGCCGCCTCGGCCGGGCCATAACCCTTGCCCTTCTGGGTGACGACATGGATCAGCACCGGCCCGCCGTAATTGTCACGGACGTTCTTCAGCACTGGGATGAGGTGCTCGAGATTGTGCCCGTCGATCGGCCCGATGTGATAGAAGCCGAGCTCCTCGAACATGGTGCCGCCGGTGACGTAGCCGCGGGCATGCTCGACGGCGCGGGTGATGGCGCGGTCGGCGCGCTTGCCGAGATAGGAGGTCAGCTTCTTGCCGAAGTCGCGCAGGCCGACATAGGTCTTGCCGACTGCCAAACGGGCTAGGTAGGCGCTCATCGCGCCGGTCGGCGGGGCGATCGACATGTCGTTGTCGTTGAGAATGACGATCAGCCGGGCGTTCAACGCGCCGGCATTGTTCATTGCCTCATAGGCCATGCCGGCAGACATGGCGCCGTCACCGATGACGGCGATCACATTGTTCTTGTCGCCCTTGAGATCGCGGGCCACCGCCATGCCGAGGCCGGCGGAAATCGAGGTGGAGGAATGGGCGGCGCCGAACGGGTCGTATTCGCTCTCGGCGCGGCGGGTGAAACCCGACAGCCCGCCCTCGCTGCGCAGCGTGCGGATGCGATCGCGGCGGCCGGTCAAGATCTTGTGCGGATAGGCCTGGTGGCCGACATCCCAGATCACACGGTCGGCGGGCGTGTCGAAGACGTAGTGCAGCGCGACCGTCAGTTCGACCACGCCAAGACCGGCGCCGAGATGGCCGCCGGTGATCGAGACGGCGTCGATCAGCTCGGCACGGAGCTCGTCTGCAAGCTGGCCGAGTTCGCTTTCAGGCAGCTTGCGCAGGTCGGCGGGAATGCGGACCTTGTCAAGAAGCGGCGTTTTGAGCGGTTGGTTCAATTTTCTTGCGCCTGCGGCCAGGTTTTTTAGCCTGGATGTCGTTGGTATTCGGGTCGAACCGACCTCGAAGTCAAATATCCTGATCGGAGATAATGACTAATGCATGCCCTGTAAATGCGGGCGGTTGACGCGGCATCACCCTTCCGGCAGCGGGATGAACTCCTCCTCGTCGCCGGGCACGATGTCGAAGCGGCCGGTCTTCCACTCGTTCTTGGCCTGCTCGATGCGCTCCTTCGAGGAGGAAACGAAATTCCACCAGATGTGGCGCGGCGACCCGAGCGAGGCGCCGCCGAACAGCATGAAATGGGCGCCGCGCTCCGACGACACGACGATCTCGTCGCCGGGCCGGAAGACGAGCAGGCGGTCGGACGGGAAGCGGTCGCCGGAAATCTCGACCTCGCCGTCGAGCACGTAGATGGCGCGCTCCTCGGCCTCGGCCGGGATCGACACGCGGGCGCCGGGGGCAAGCGAAATGTCGGCGTAGAGCGTTTCGCTCGCCGTGTGCACCGGGGATTTCAGGCCGGAAAAGCTGCCGATGACGACGCGGCCCGAAACACCGGCATCGTCGAAGACGGAAAGCGCGGCGCGGCCGGTGTTTTCGAAACGCGGCGCAACTTCTTCCTTGTCCTCCGGCAGCGCGATCCAGGTCTGCAGGCCCGACATCGACATCGGCGCGCCGCGAAGTTCTTCCGGCGTGCGCTCGGAGTGGACGATGCCGCGCCCCGCCGTCATCAGGTTCACGTCGCCGGGCTCGATCACCATCTCGGTGCCGAGCGAATCGCGATGCCTGATCTTTCCGTCGAACAGGTAGGTGACGGTGGCCAGCCCGATATGCGGATGCGGGCGCACGTCGATCGCCTTGCCGGCGCGCAGGATGGCCGGGCCCATGCGGTCGAAGAAGATGAAGGGGCCGACCAGCCGGCGCCTTGAGGTCGGCAGGGCGCGCCGCACCTCGAAGCCGCCGATGTCCTTGGCGTTGGGGATCACCATCAGTTCGATGGCGTCGCAAGCGAAGGCGTCGCCGGGCTGCGGGTCGTTTCCGGGAAAGAAGCTCATGGCGGCGCCTCCTGTGCGGTCTCGGCTTTCACGTTTCCCTCTTCTAGCGTATTCTGACGGCCATGAACGATCTTTTGCGAAAAGCCGTCGAGGCGGTACGGCGCCTGCCTGACGCGGATCAGGAGCAGGTCGCGCGTATGATGCTAACCATCGCCGAACGCGATGCCGTCGAGGACATCGACGCCGCGCATCTGCCGGATGTCCTGGAAGGCCTCGCGCAGATGCGGCGCGGCGAATTCGCGACTGAGGCGGAGGTCGCGGCCACATTCCGCCGGTTCGGCGCATGAAGCTGCGGCTGACACGCCGCGCCAACGACAATCTCGCAAGTATCGCCGACTATTTGAAAGCGCGCAGCCCGCAAGCGGCGCGACGCGTTCGATCAAGTATTTTTTCGTCTTTTCAGTTGCTTACAGCATTTCCCTTCGTCGGTCGCCGACAGTCGACGGAGGGTGTACGGAAACTGGTGACGACCAATATGCCTATCTGATCTACTACGCTGTGGACGAACCGAACGATACGATTGTCGTTTTGAGCGTCAGGCATCCGGCGCAAGAGCGCGAATACGAGGACGAGTAGGCGGTCCGACCCGCCGGCGCTTGGATGTGGACTGAGGCTGCGGGTCGTTTCCGGGAAAGAAGCTCACTCGAAAACGATCTCCGGCTGTTTTGAGAAGCGCTGGGCCGATCTGGCGCGCGCCTTGACGGCTTCTTCCTCGCGGTCCTTCGGCGGCTGGGTGGTCTCGAGCGACACGAGGAGTTGCTTCGCGGCGGCGGCGATGCGTTCGACCGCGAGATCAAAAACATCCTCGTTGCGCTTCGACGGCTTGTTCGCCCCGCTCAGCTTGCGAACAAATTGCAGCGCCGCGTCATGGATTTCGTCATCAGTCGCGGGCGGATCGAAATTGAACAGCGTCTTGATGTTGCGGCACATGATTGCCTCCTTTCGGCAGGCAAGGCTGCCGAGGTAACGTCACTCCCCATCCAAGGGCTCCACACCCACAGGCTTGCCCTCGCGGGAAAGGCGAATCTTTTCAACCTTGTCCTCGGCGGACTTCAACAATCGGTCGCAATGCGATTTCAGCGCCTCGCCGCGCTCGTAAATGCGGATCGACTGGTCGAGCGGCACGTCGCCGCGTTCGAGATCGTCGACGATCTTCTCCAGCGCGTCGAGCGCTTGCTCGAAACTCATGGCCTTGATGTCGGCGTTCGGTTCCTCGGCCATTCTCATCCTCTCATCATGCGACGGACATGGGCGGCGACCGAGGAGGACAGGCCTTCCAGGTCGTAGCCGCCTTCAAGCAGGCTCACCAGCCGGTTGCCGGCGCTTCTTCCCGCGCGGTCGAGCAACTGGCCGGTCGCCCAGTCGAAATCTTCTTCGGTCAGATAGATCTCGGCCAGCGGATCCCGGTGGTGGGCGTCGAAGCCCGCCGAGACGATGACCAGGTCCGGCTTGAAATTGTCGATGGCAGGCAGCACTCGGGCGCGGAACGCCTCGCGAAAAAGGTCGCTGCCGGTGCGCGGCGACAGCGGCGCGTTGACGATATTTCCCACGCCGGTCTCGTCCCTGGCGCCGGTGCCGGGATAGAGCGGCATCTGGTGGGTCGAGCAGTAGAGCACGCTGGGGTCGTCCCAAAAAATGTCCTGGGTGCCGTTGCCGTGGTGGACGTCCCAGTCGACGATGACGACGCGTTCGGCACCGTGGCGCTTTTGCGCATGGCGGGCGGCGATCGCCGCGGTGTTGAACAGGCAAAAACCCATCGCCGTGGTCTTCTCGGCATGGTGCCCGGGCGGGCGGGCGGCGACGAAGACATTGTCGGCGCTGCCGCCGAAGACGTCGTCGACGGCGGCATTGGCCGCGCCGACGGCGCGGATGGCCGCCTCCCAGCTCTTCGGACTGACGGAGGTGTCAGCGTCGATCGAACGGATGCCGGTTTCGGGGATCGCGGCGCGGATCTTTTCGACGTGCCGCTCGGGATGCGCGTAGGTCAGCGTCTGTTCGTCGGCCTCCGGCGCCTCCTCGCGGACGAGGTCGGCGAAGGCATCGTCCTCCAGCACGCGGGCGATGGCGCGCAGCCGGTCCGGCCGCTCGGGATGGCCCGGCGGGGTCAGATGCTCGAGGAAGACCGGATGCGAATAGAGTTTCGTGGCCATGTCCCGATATAGGCGCAGCCGCCGTCAAAAACTATGTGGGCCGGCGGGATGGCTGGGGAAAACGCCTTGGCCGCGTCGCGTTCGGGTGATGCAGCCGCCCGCAAATCGCGCTAGAGATTTTCCGTCAGGTGCCCGCCACAAGCGGGAGAATCGGGAACACGGTGAAATTCCGTGGCGCGCCCAGCGCTGTGAGAGGGATCGGTCCGGCAGACGCCACTGTTGTTCGCAACGGGAAGGCGCCGGCCCAGGATGAACTCGAGCCAGAAGACCGGCCCGGCAGATGTTTTCCTCCGCATGGTCGGGCGGACGGAGTCTTATCGTCGCCGGGGACATGCGATGCCGACTGACCACGCAACCGACCGCAACGCCTTCGAAGACGATGCCCGGGAGGCCGTTTACCGCGCGATCTTCGGCCGGCGCGACGTGCGCAGCCATTTCGTTCCCGGCGCGATCGACGACGCCGTGCTCGCGCGGCTGTTGCTGGCGGCCCATCATGCGCCGTCGGTCGGCTATATGCAGCCGTGGGATTTTGTCGTCATTCGCGACGCCGCGCGGAGGCAAAAGGTACGGGACCTGTTCCTGGCCGCGCGGCAGCAAGAACTGCCGCTGATGGCCGATGACAGGCAGGCGCTCTATCGCATGCTGAAGCTCGAAGGCATCTGCGAAAGCGCACTCAACCTGTGCGTCACCTGCGACCGGAGGCGTGCGGAAAACGCGCCGCTCGGCCGCTCGCGCAATCCGGACATGGACCTGTTCAGCACGGTGTGCGCGGTGCAGAATTTCTGGCTGGCCGCGCGGGCCGAGGGTATCGGCGTCGGCTGGGTGAGCATTTTCGACACGCCGGCGCTGAAGGCGCTGTTGAAAATCCCGGACCATATCGTGCCGGTGGCCTATCTCTGCGTCGGAAAGGTTTTGGAATTCGCGCCGCGGCCCGACCTTGAAGCCAGGGGATGGGGCCAACGGCTGCCGCTCGCCAGCCTGATCATGAGCGAGGTGTTCGGCGGCGAGGGCGAGGTATCGCTGAAACAGGCGGTCGAGGCGACGATGCCGGAATAAGCCCGCACCATTCCAGCCCATCGGGAAAACCGTGCGCGAAGTCGCTAGCGTGCGCACGGACCGCAGCCGGCCCTGCCGACGTCTTTGTCATTCACGCAATAGTGTCGAGTGCTACCACGATCGGACCACAGTCCGGCGCGTAGTCTCGGCGTGAGGAGACAAACGTGCGCGTCAAAATTACCCACCTGCTTTCGGCGCTGATCATTCTCGTGCTGACCGCCGGGCCGGCGCCCGCTGCCGAGCCGCCGCGGTCCGGACATGCCGTGTTCGATCGCGCGGTGCAACTGGTCGTGCGTGAGTTCTATGACGTCTCCGCGCTCGACCGGTTCAGCGACGCGGTGCGGCGCGAGGTCGAGGATCCGCAGTCGCCGGTCAACGCGAAAAGTTCGGAGGCACGCGTCGACGCCGCGATCGAGACCATTCTCGCCAGCCTTCAGGCCTCCCACGTCGGCCACTTCCGGCCGGATACGATCGACTATTTCGAACTGGCCGACATCTTCCGCTTCGCCATCCGCGACGACCGGCGCCGGCTGTTTCCGCCACAAGGCGAGGTCACCTATCCCGGCATCGGCATGGTCGCCCGGCAGCGCGACGGCGCCTGGTTTGCCAGCGACGTCTATGACGGTTCGCCCGCCGCGCGCGCCGGCATCCTTGCCGGCGACGAGATCATGACGATCGACGGCATGCCTTATCGCGAGATCGCCTCGTTCGAGGACAAGGTCGGGAAGGCTGTCGAGGTAAAATTACGGCGCAGCGACGGTGCGGAACCGATCAGCGTCAAGGTCCAGGTCGAGCGGCTAAGGCCGCTTCCGATGTTCGAACGGGCTATCAGGGACAGCGCCAGGCTGATCCAACACGACGGTCAGAAGATCGGCTATGTCCGGCTGTGGACGCTGGCCGCGCCGCGCTCCATGGAGATCGTCGCCGAGGCGCTGGCAAAGGGGCCGCTGAAAGACGCCAACGGCCTGGTGCTCGACCTGCGCGGCCGCTGGGGCGGCGGCAGTTCGGACGCCGCCGAGCTCTTTCTCGGCGACACGCCGCCGTTCCGGCTGATCCAACGGGACGGCGAGGATATCCTCGCCAATGTGCGCTGGAACCGGCCGGTCATCGCCATCATCGACGAGGGCACACGAAGTGGCCTGGAAGTTTTCGCCTATGCGCTGAAGGCAAACGGCATCCCACTGGTGGGAGCACGCTCGGCGGGCGCCCTGCTCGCCGGCCGCGCCTATCTGCTGCCGGACGACAGCCTGCTGGAGATCGCCGTGTCGGACGCGGTGATCGGCGACGACGTGCGGCTTGAAGGTATCGGCGTTCAGCCGGACGTGTCCGTTCCGTTCAGCCTGCCCTATGCCGCCGGCCGGGATGGCCAACTGGACGCCGCGGTCGAGGAGATGCGTCGCATCCTCGCGCGGGGCTGAGCGTCCACAGTTCAATCAGGCCGGGCGGACGCGCAGCCCGTCAAGCATCGTCCGGAACGCCGCCACCGCCTTCTTCGAGGTCGCTTCGGGATCGTCGGAGTTGGCAATCCACTGCGCCGCGTAGAGGGAGGCGCCGCTGACCAGGCGCCCGGCCGCCTCCGGATCGACATCGGCGATCACGCCCTCTTCCTTGAGAAGCGTCAGGCTTCTCGTCATCGAGGTGACGCAGGCATTGGCGTTCGGCCATTGTGCTGGATCGCCCAGAACCGCCGGCCCGTCGCGCAGCACGATGCGCTGGATTTCCGGCTCCAGCGCCATCTCGATGTAACCCACCGTCTCGTCGACAAAGCCCTGCCAGCGGTTTGGCGCGCTCGAGGAGATCGCACACAGCCGAGCGTTCATCTCGGCATCGATTTCGGCGATGACAGCCTGCAGCAACCCCTTCTTGTCGCCGAAATGGTGATAGAGCGCGCCGCGCGTCAGCCCGGCCTCGGCGGTGAAGTCGTCCATGGACGCCTCCGCATAGCCCACAGTGCCGAAGGCACGGCGGGAGGCGGCAATCAGCTTGGCGCGCGTCTCGGCGATCATCTCCTTGCGCGGTCTATGCATCGTCATCTGGCCCTACTCACATACGCAACGTATGCTAATTGACATACGCGACGTATGGATTATTTAATTCACATACGCTACGTATGTAATAGACAACCGAGCCGTTGTCGAGGAGCAGAGAGATGGCCAATCCCTACAAAGAAATCTTCCGGGCGCCGGGCGCGAAAGGTTTTGCCGCCGCCGGCTTCTTCGCCCGGCTGCCGATCGCCATGGCGCCGATCGGCATCGTCGCCATGCTGTCGCAGACCCATGGCGAATACTGGCTGGCCGGCGCCGTGTCGGCGACCTACGCGCTGACCAATGCCGTGATCGCGCCGCAGGTGTCGCGCCTTGTCGACCGGCTCGGCCAGGCTCGCATCATCGTTCCCACCACCATCGTTTCCGTCATCGCCTTCGCCGTCTTGATCGCCGCCGCCAGCCAGCATTGGCCGGTGTGGACGCTGTTCGTGTCGGCGCTGTTTGCCGCTGCCATGCCCAGCATCCCGGCGATGCTGCGCGCCCGTTGGACCGAGATCTTTCGCGACAGGCCGGAGCTCAACACCGCCTTCGCCTTCGAATCGGCGGCGGACGAACTGGTCTACATCGCCGGCGCCTCGCTTTCGGTGGGCCTGAGCGTGGCGCTGTTTCCGGAAGCCGGCATGCTGGTGAGCACGCTGTTCCTGGCATTCGGCACCGCCGCCTTCATCGTCCAGCGCTCGACCGAGCCGCGTGTGAGGGCGGCCGAACATGGCAGCCAGGGCTCCGCCATCCGGCAGCGGCCGGTGCAGATCATCACCTTCGCGCTCATCTTCATCGGCGCCATCTTCGCCACGGCGGAAGTCAGCGCCGTGGCGATCACCAAGGAACTCGGCCAGCCCAACGCCGCCAGCCTGGTGATCGGCGTCTATGCCGTCGGGTCGTTCGTCGTCGGCCTGATCGTGGGCGCGCTGAACCTGAAGATGCCGCTGCAGCACCAGCTCGCCATCGCGGTCGCCATCATCGCGCTGACGACCCTGCCGCTGCTGGTTGCCGACACGGTGCCGCTGCTGGCGCTGGCCGTATTCGCCAGCGGCGTGGCGATCTCGCCGACCTTCATCACCGCCTTCGGCCTGATCGAACGGCGCGTGCCGGAGGCCATGCTGACCGAAGGCGTCACCTGGGTGATGACCGGCATCGGCATCGGCATGGCGCTGGGCTCCTTCGCCACCGGCTGGGTGGTCGACAATTTTGGGGCGCAGAACGGCTTCTGGGTCTCGGTGGCGGCCGGCACCATCTCGCTGCTGACCGTGCTCGCCGGCCAGCGGACGCTCGCCGGGGAAAGGGTCCGGAGCCTGTCCGCCGCGGCGCCGCAGCCGGCGGAATGACACGGAAATTGTTCGAAAGAGCCCCGGCCGAGCGTCGGGGCTTTTTTGCCTAGGGGGCGGTTTGCTTTCGGACGTTTCAGGGATCATCCGCATCCGGTGCGCTCCGCCCCAAGCGGTCCATCAACGATCTGCGTTTGCGCGGCGGCTAGCGTTGCGCGCCGTGCAGCAGGCGGAGGATCTGGACCTCCGCCGCCTTCGCGCGGATCCGGTACACCGCCAGGAAAGACGTGCCCGTGATCACCAGCTCGCGCGTGCCGCGCCTGCGGCCGGGACGGCCCAGTTCCGGAAAATCGGTCAGCCTGTTCGCGGCAGTCTGGATACGGTCGCCCTGTTCGATGGCGGCCCGCAGACTATCCTTGGCAATGTAAGCGAGTTGGGCATTGCGCTCGGCAAGCGCCCTCGGCAGCCATCGAACAAGCAAGCAGGCTACTCAGCCGCCGGCCGTCGAGATTCTTCTTCCTCCAGCCGCCGGACAAGCGCGGCTCGTTGCCTGGCCCAATCCTTCTTCACTTCGTCGTTGCTCACCCACTCCGTATTCGGATCGTCGGCTTCCTTGATCGCTGCCTCGATTTCCGCGTCGAACCATTTGTCGTAGTCGCGTTTGGCCTGCGACTGCTCGACCGCTTCGCGCATCAAGACGCGCAAAAGCTGGGCTGCCGTCCGGTCTTGCCCCTTGGCTGTCTCCGCAAAGGCCGTTTTCAGTTCGTCGTCGACGCGAAACGTAAAAGTGCTGTCGGCCATGGCCACGTCCATGTGTTACATGTGAAGTACACCATAACACATGGAATATAGGCCCGTCAGCGGGCGATTTACAGGATTTCCGTCCGTGCGATGCGGATGCCGAACCCTTCGAGGCCGACATAGTGGCGCTCGCGCGAGGCGATCAGGTCGATGGACTGCACGCCGAGATCCTTCAAGACCTGCGCGCCCAGGCCGATCTCGCGCCATTCCGCCTCGCGGCGGCGCGCTTCCTCGTGGCCCTCGCGGTCTTCGTTGACCGGCCGGTTGCGCCCGGTATGGGCAACGCCGACGGAGCCCTCGCGCAGGTAGACGATGACGCCGCGCCTGCGCTCGCCGAACGAGGCGATCAACTCGCGCAGACCCGTGCCCTTGCTGCCGAACACCTCGTTGACCACGTCCTCCGAATGCAGTCTGACCGGCACGTTCTCGCCGTCGCGGATGTCGCCGAACACCACCGCGACATGGTGCATGACGTCCCACGGCACGGCATAGGTGAAGACCTGCGCCTTGCCGCCGGGCGTCTCGATTTCTGTGCAGGCGAGGCGCTGGACCAGCGTCTCCTTGCGTTGGCGATAGGCGATCAGGTCGGCTACCGACACCTGCTTGAGACTGTTCTTGACCGCGAAGGCGGCGACGTCCGGCCCACGCATCACCGTGCCGTTGTCGTTGACCAGTTCGGAGATGACACCGACCGGCGGCAGGTTGGCAAGCTTGCAGAGGTCGACGGCGGCCTCGGTATGACCGGAGCGCATCAAGACGCCGCCCTCGCGTGCGATCAGCGGAAAGATGTGGCCGGGGCGGACGAAATCGGAAGCGCCGGCATTGCCGTTGGCGAGGTTGCGCACAGTCAGCGTGCGGTCGTCGGCGGAGATGCCGGTGGTGGTGCCGTGCTTGAAGTCGACGCTGACGGTGAAGGCGGTGGTGTGGGCCGAATCGTTGTCCGCCACCATCGGCGCGAGGTTCAACCGCCGCGCATCCTCACGCGTCATCGGCGTGCAGACGATGCCGGAGGTGTGGCGCACGATGAAGGCCATCTTTTCCGGCGTGCAATGCACGGCCGCGACGATCAGGTCGCCCTCGTTCTCGCGGTCGTCATCGTCGGTGACGACGACGATCTCACCACGCTCGAAGGCGCGGATGGCTTCGACGACTCTTTTCTGATCGTAGGGCATTGGGCTCGCTTCGCTCTTGTTGAAGCGAATAGGGAGTAGCGAATAGCGAATGGGGGAAAGCCAGCTTCCGCCCTATTCGCTATTGGCTCTTGGCTATTCGCTCATCTTCCGGTTTGTCCTCGATGCCGCAGATAATGATCGGCAATCGCGCAGGCAACCATCGCCTCGCCGATCGGTACGGCGCGAATGCCGACGCAGGGGTCGTGGCGGCCCTTGGTCATGATGTCGACGTTGCGGCCTTCCTTGTCGATCGACTGGCGCGGGGTGAGGATCGAGGAGGTCGGCTTGACGGCAAAACGCGCGACAACCGGCTGGCCGGTCGAGATGCCGCCGAGAATGCCGCCGGCATGGTTGGACAGAAAGATCGGCTTGCCGTCATTACCCATGCGCATCTCGTCGGCGTTTTCCTCGCCGCGCAGTTTCGCGGCGGCAAAACCCTCGCCGATCTCGACGCCCTTGACCGCGTTGATCGACATCAGGTTGCCGGCGATGTCCTGGTCGAGCTTTGCATAGATCGGCGCGCCGAGCCCGGGCGGCACGCCTTCGGCGACGATCTCGATGACGGCGCCGACGGAGGAACCGGCCTTGCGGATGCCGTCGAGATAATCGGCGAAGATTTGAACCGAAGCACGGTCCGGCGTGAAGAACGGGTTTTCCGCGGCGTGGACAAAATCCCAGTCCCAGTTGGCGCGGTCGATTTCTTTCTCGCCGACCGACACCAGCGCGCCGCGCACCGTCATGCCGGGCACGACCTTGCGGGCAAGCGCGCCGGCCGCCACGCGCGCCGCCGTCTCGCGCGCCGAGGAGCGGCCGCCGCCGCGATGGTCGCGCAGGCCGTATTTGACGTCATAGGTATAGTCGGCGTGCCCCGGCCGGTACTGCCTTGCGATCTCGCCATAATCCTTGGAGCGCTGGTCGACGTTCTCGATCAGCATCGACACCGGTGTGCCAGTCGTCACCAGCGTGTCACCGTCCTCGTCCATGAGGACGCCCGACAGGATCTTCACCTCGTCTGGCTCGCGGCGCTGGGTGACGAATCGCGACTGGCCGGGCCGCCGGCGGTCGAGATCGGCCTGGATGTCGGCGCGGGTGAAGCGGATGCCGGGCGGGCAGCCGTCGACCACGCAGCCGAGTGCGGCGCCATGGCTCTCGCCCCAGGTGGTGACGCGGAAGAGATGGCCGAAAGTGTTGTGAGACATGGGCGGGGTCCGGGCGACGAGAGCCTTCTATTGGGCTTTGCCGACCGGGTCAAACCGCCGCTGCGGCAGAAATAGTTTTGACACATTCCCCCTGTTTCTGGTCTGCTCAGGGTGGGGACTGAGCCGCGCGACAAGCGGCCGTAACAAAAGAACGAGGATCGACATGCGTACCCTGATCGGCGCCCTTTGCGCAGCATTTCTCATGACCGCCGCCGCTCTCGCCGCCGAGGCGGAAGGCAAGATCAAGGCGATCGACCAGGACAACCTGACGATCACGCTGGACGATGGAAAATCCTACAAGCTGCCCGGCGAGTTCGACATGGAGTCGATCAAGCCCGGCATGGAAGTGCTGCTCGCCTATGACGAGATCGACGGCCAGAATCTGATCACCGACATGCAGTTGCCGGAATAGGCAAGGCTCACAAACCCATCGTCAAAGCCACTCGAGCCGGTCGTCCTGCAGACGCAGCACGCGGTCCTGGAAAATCTCCAGCGTGGCGGCTTGCTTCGGCGCCGTGTCCTCCAGAATGCGGAAGACGGTGCGCATGACGCCGCCATGCGTCACACACACCGTCGGCCGGTCCACGCTGTCCAGCCACGGACGGATGCGGTCCAAAAGCATCTGGTAGCTCTCGGCACCCTCGCCCGGCGGCACGAAATTCCACTTGTCCTTCTTCCGTGCGGCGGTGACGCCAGGCTCGACGGCTTCCAGCTCGAGGAAGGTATAACCCTGCCAGTCGCCGAAACTGACCTCGACCAGGCGCGGGTCGGTGCGGTAGCCGCCGGCGGGCAAGCCCATGGCGACGCGCACGCGCTCCATGGTCTCGCGGGTGCGGCGCATCGGGCTGGCGACGAAATCGAAATCCGAGGGCTCGGCAATCAGCTCACGCAGCTTTTCGCCGTTGCGGTCGGCCTGCCGGCGCCCGGTCTCGGTGATGTCGTTCTCGGCCTGCCCCTGAAGGCGGCCTTCGCGGTTCCAGGCGGTCTGTCCGTGCCGGACGAAATAGATCAGCGGATACATGCAGGAAGCCGCGACTGGCAGTTGCCGCTCACTCCTTGACGACGCTGATGTCGGGGGCGTCGACGGCCTTCATACCGACGACGTGGTAGCCGGAATCGACGTGGTGCACCTCGCCGGTGACGCCACGCGACAGGTCGGACAGGAAATAGAGGCCTGAATCGCCGACTTCCTCGGGAGTCACCGTGCGCTTCAGCGGCGCGTTATACTCGTTCCACTTCAAGATGTAGCGGAAGTCGCCGATGCCGGACGCGGCGAGCGTCTTGATCGGCCCGGCGGAGATGGCGTTGACGCGAATATTCTTGCCGCCGAGATCGACGGCGAGATAACGCACGCTGGCCTCGAGCGCCGCCTTGGCGACGCCCATGACGTTATAATGCGGCATCACCTTTTCGGCGCCGTAATAGGTCAGCGTCAGCAGCGAGCCGCCGTCCGGCATCATGGCCTCGGCGCGCTTGGCGACATCGGTGAAGGAGAACACCGAGATTTCCATGGTGCGGCCGAAATTGGCGCGCGTGGTGTCGACGTAACGGCCGTCGAGTTCTTCCTTGTCGGAGAAGGCGATGGCGTGGACGACGAAGTCGATCTTGCCCCACAGTTTCGCCACCTCGGCGAAGACGGCGTCGAGCGTCGCCGGCTCGGTCACGTCGCAATGGCCCACCACATGCGCGCCGAGTTCCTGGGCCAGCGGCTCGACGCGCTTCTTGAAGGCGTCGCCCTGATAGGTGAGCGCGATCTCGGCGCCCTGGTCGGCGCAGGCCTTGGCGATGCCATAGGCGATCGAGCGATTGTTGGCGACGCCCATGATCAGGCCGCGCTTGCCGGCCATCAGGCCCTGTCCACCCGCCATCGAAGACACTCCGAAATGGTTGTGTCCGCCCTATCGCACAGGCAAAACGCCGCATCAAGCGCGGAGGAATGGCGGGTTCGATTTAGCCACCGGCTGCTTATCGCCGAGGAATTCGCGTCTTCAGGCTGTCATTCGGGCCAGCGCGCCTTTACCGCCCATGCCCGTGCAACCAGGCTAATGGGACGATCCGTTCCGAGCATTTGCGCCAGTTGTTGCTTCAGCGCGGCTTGCCGCTCCGGCGGCTGGCTGGTGCAATAGCCCGGCGCCGGTCCGGCGCCCAGCGTGAACGGCAGCCAGAACGCCTCGAAATCGGGGAACACCGTCTCGATCTCCAGCGAATCAATGACCGGTGAAACCAGACCCGCCGCTTGACATATCCCCGCTAGCCCGTCGGGGGTGCAGAAAGGAAAACGCCTGCCCTCGTCCAGCGCGCCGGCACTTTCGTCGACCGCGGCCGCCGCTTTCCAGAAAGCGTCGATGAAACCCATCCCTCCGCCGGGATAGTCCCAGACGTAGAAAGCCAGCAACCCACCCGGCTTCAAGACCCGGCGCATCTCTGCCAATGCCGCCTGCATGTCAGGTACGAAATTCAGGACCAGCGCCGAGGCGGCAACATCGAAGCTCGCGTCGCCGGCGGGGAGATCCTGCGCGCTCGCCTTCTCGAAGCGGACGCGCTCGTCGCGGACCACCGCGCGCGCATGCGCCAAAAAACCTTCCGACGGGTCGACCGACAGTATCGATCGCGGCGCGCATCGGGCGAGGATCGCGGTCGTTAGCGCGCCTGTGCCGCAGCCCAGGTCGAGCCAGGCTGCATGGCGCGGCGGCGCCAGCCAATCGAGAAAATTGTCGGCGATCTGCCGGCTCCAGCGACCCATATAGAAGTCGTAGTTCTGTCCGATGCTCCACGTGTCGAATTCAGCGGACTTGTTCATCTCTTTCTCCTCGACAGCCCGGGCCGGCTGCGACGGACACCGAGGCGATCCCAAGCATCTGGTGAAGGATCGTATCGTGTCCGGGTCGTTTGGAATCAGGCTGCTCTGCGCCAGGGGATGAGCATCCCCACCTGTTTGCGATAGGCGCGATACTGATCGCCGAACAGGGCGAGGAGATCCCGCTCCTCGAGGAAGATGCCGAGCAGGATGTAGCTGGTGGTGGCGACCGAGAACAGAAGATGGCCCCGTGTCATCGACGGCGTCGCCCAGAACGCGAGCAGAAAGCCGACATAGAGCGGGTGCCGGACCCATCTGTAGAAAAGCGGCGTCCTGAAAACCGGAGCCGGCAACTCCTTCCTGCGCAGGCCGGCAAAAACCTGTCGCAACCCGAACAGTTCGAAATGGTTGATCAGAAAGGTGCTGACCAGCAGAATTGCCCAGCCCAGCCAGAACACGCCGCTGATGACCGTGACCCAGAACGGGTCCTCGACCGTCCAGACCGGTTCCGGCATCGGTCGCCATTGCCAGTAAAGCAGCAGCAGGACGAGGCTGGCCAGCAGCACATAGGTGCTGCGTTCCGCCGCCTCCGGCACAAGCCGCGTCCACCACCGCTTGAACGCCGGCCGCGCCATGATGCTGTGTTGTGCGGCGAAGAGACTGAGCAGCAGCACGTTGACGATCAGCGACTCGATTGGACTTCCCACAGCGCCGGAATCGATCGACTTCGGCACGACCAGATTGCCGACGAAACCGATCGCGTAGAGGAACGAACCCAGAAAGATGAAGTACGCAGCAACGCCGTAGACGAGGGTAAACACGCCAGCCATTGTCTTCTCCAACATATGGATTTCGGTCGATCGACCGATTTGTGTTAAAAACCACATCCATGTGGAAGAGTCAACTTTGTCGATTGTTTGACGGACCTGTGGGCCGAAGAGCGGGGCAACGGCTCGACTGGCGGTGCGCCGATGGAAAAGTGCGCCTCGCGCTCGGGCGAGGTGCTTGCTTCATCCCAACCCTCGTGGATCGCCTCGCCGAACGAGGACCAGAATGGACACATGGTCGATGGGAAATGCTCTGGCTATGGTGGCAAATCTCGAGTCGTCGACAGGAGATGTCATGACCCGCCGACAGCGTGTCCGACCGCGCAACGGTGACACCGCATGAAAGACGATCCGCGCGAATCCCCCGCCGAGCCTGTGTCCAGGGCAAGACGGGACACCCGCGCCGACCTGCTGGCGGCGGCGGAGACTTGCCTGCGGCGGGACGGTTATGCGGAACTGTCGACGCGCCGCGTCGCCGAGGAAGCCGGCGTTGCGCTCAGCCAGATCCACTATCATTTCGGTTCGAAGGAACGCCTGATCCTGTCCCTGCTCGACTATCTGAACGAGCGGCTGCTGAAGCGCCAGGCTGCGGCCTTCGCTGCGCAGATGCCGCTGTGGCGACGTTGGGAGCGCGCCTGCGATTTTCTGGACGAGGATCTTGCGTCCGGCTACGTCCGTGTCCTGCACGAGATGATCGCGGCAAGCTGGTCGAGCCCGGAAATCGCCAAGGCGGTGCGCCGCGACCTGCGCGGCTGGTTCGAGTTGCTGGCGGGCTTGGCCGAGGAAGCGGCCGAGCGTTTCGGCAGCCTTGGCCAGTTTTCTCCAGCCGAAGTGGCCAGCCTCGTCAGCGCGGCGTTCCTTGGCAGCGAGACGATGATTTTGCTGGATATCGAGAGCCGGCACGTGCCCGTAAGGCAAGCGCTTCGTCGATTCGGCGAGACGATCCGGCAGATGGAGGAGGCCGCCATTGTGCAGGCCTCCTCAACGATGAGGACCTGAGCTTCGCCCTGCCCACCAGACCTGACCGAAGCTCGAACTCGCCGGGTCAGCTCCGGCGCTTGCGCGCAAAAGCCTCCAGTTCGGGATCCGGCGTTTCGGGAAGCATGACGCGCAGGTGCACATAGAGATCGGCGTGGCCGCCGGTCTTGACCGGCAGCCCCCTGCCCTTCAGCCGCAGCACCTTGTCCGAACTCGACCAGGGCGGCACGGTTACAGCGACCTTGCCGGTCGGCGTCTCCACCGCGACCTTCTCGCCCAGCACAGCGTCCTCCAGCGGCACGGGCTGGTCGACATGCAGGTCGCGGCCTTCGATGCGGTAACGCGGGTGTTTTCGGATATGGATCTTGACCAGCGCGTCGCCGGCGCCACCCGGCCCCTGCGCGCCCTGGCCCTTGAGCCGGATCGTCTGCCCCTCCTCGACATAGGCCGGCATCTTCACCGCCAGCTTGCGGCCGTCGGGGAAGATGGCGCTCACCTTGGCAGCCGTGGCGATCTCCTCGACGCTGACGTCGAGCGCGGCGTTCAAATCCTCGCCGGCCGGGGGCTGGCGCATGCCGGCGCGGCCACCGCCGGGAAAACCCTGTCCGCCGCCCGGAAAACCGCCCTGGCCGAAAATCTCGCTGAAGATGTCGGCGGCGTCGCCGCCGCCAGTACGGAACTCGAAACGCGAGCCGCCCGGTCCCTGCTGGCCACCGCGCCGGAAGCCCGCGAACGGATCTCCGCCGGCGTGTCCTTCAAATCCCTGGAACTTCGGCTTGCCTTCGGCGTCGATCTCGCCGCGGTCGTAGGCCGCGCGATTCTTCTCGTCGCCGACGATGTCGTAGGCCTGGGTCGCTGCGTTGAAACGCTCCTTGGCCTTCGGATCGTCGGGATTCTGATCCGGATGGTATTTCTTGGCCAGCTTCCGATAAGCCGACTTTATGTCCTTGGCCGTCGCGGTTTTCGCAACGCCCAGCACCTCGTAGGGATCGCGCATTCTTGACTGTCCGCGGCATGGGGTCGATGTTCGCCCCTTATATGCGCCGCACTAGGAACAAATTCCAGAGGGCGCGACAAAAGAAGAGACCAGATGGAATGGCCCCGGCCGTCAGGGCGCGCCGAACCGCTCCATGCGCCAGACGCCCGGCGCCACCATGCAGGCCTGGCCGTCATAGAGCGCGACGCCGTCGAAACTTTCGCGCGACGTTGTGAAGCGCCGGCAGAGCACGCCCGCCGCCTTCTCCTCGACCAGGCTGGAGATCGCCCCGCGCGAGCCGGTGTCGGCATTGGCCCAGGGCAGCGGCGCGCCCTGCAGCGATTCGAGATCGGCCGAGGACACCGCGTTGCGGATCGTCGCCTCGTCGGAAATCTGCTCGCCGGTTCCGGCAACGGGAGCGGCATCGCCGACCGAGCCGGTGAGAATCGTCGGATCGGTCTCGGCCTTGGACAGGCTGAAACCGCCCGCCCCGCAGCCAGCGAGCAACAGACCGGCAACGATGGCCGCAAGCCAGCCGGCGCCATGCGCCGGACACGAAGAGATGACGACTGAGGCTTGCACGCCTCTCAACAATCGGCAATCTCCCTGCCGGCATGGAATGGAGGCGCACAATGAGCCAGGACCAGTTAAGAAGCGGTGACTTCACCGAAAGCACCGAACCGTTCCGGCTGTTCGCCGAATGGCTGGAGGACGCGACCAAGAGCGAGGTCAACGACCCCAACGGCGTGGCGCTGGCCACCGTCGACGCCGACGGCATGCCGGATGTGCGCATGGTGCTGCTGAAGGGTTTTGATGAGCGTGGCTTCGTCTTCTACACCAATTTCGAGAGCGCCAAGGGCCGCGAGATCCTTGGCAGCATGAAGGCGGCGATGTGTTTCCACTGGAAGTCGCTGCGCCGGCAGGTCCGCGTTCGCGGCCCGGTCGAGATCGTGACCGATGCGGAAGCCGACGAGTATTACGCCACCCGCCCGCGCGGCAGCCGCATCGGCGCGTGGGCGTCAAAACAGTCGCGGCCGCTGGAAGGCCGCTTCGCGCTGGAAAAGGCGGTGGCCGAATACACGGCAAAGTATGCGATCGGGAACATACCCCGTCCGAAATACTGGTCGGGGTTCCGCATCTTGCCGGCATCGATCGAATTCTGGCACGACCGGCCGTTCCGACTGCACGACCGGGTGGTTTTTTCCCGCGACGGCGAGGGATGGGCGAAGACCCGGCTCTATCCGTGAAAGCGCCGCCCGTTCGTGGGGCGGCGCGGCGGTCGATCCGGTCCCGGAGGGGCTATGCGCTTCTGCGCATCAGCCAGCGCGCGGCGGCGGCGATGGCGAAAGCCAGCAGCGGCCAGATCGCCCAGAACTCGCCCTCCCACGACGCAAGGTTTATGCCGGTGATGAACAGGCCCATGACAAGCAGGACGGCATGGGTGCGGCCGAAACGCGTGGTGCGGCGGGCCCAGTCGAGGCCGGCGATCAACGCGAAGACCAGAAGCGGCCAGCGCGCCCAGAACACCTGCGGCGAGGCGATAAGGTTGATCGCGACCAACGCGGCGCCGATCAGCACCAGCGTTGCCTGCTTGCGGTCGAGGTGAAACCCCAGCACGCTCAATCCCGACCCGCGAACAGGCTCTGCCATGGCGGCCATCGGCCGCGCCGCATCTTCGGCCGCCTGCCGGCCCCAGTTCGCCGCCTGCGCGGCGGCCGGTTCACCGATGCGCACGGCATAGCTCGGGATCGCCTCGTCGATGTTCTTGACCGACAGGTTGCCGAGGAATTCGAAGCCGACCGGCATCTTGTTGCGCACCTGGTCGTAGACGGTGTTGGAGATCAGGATGCCGCCGGGTTTTGCCTCGGCCTGCAGGCGCGCGGCGATGTTGACGCCGTCGCCGTAGATGTCGCTGCCGTCGACGATGACGTCGCCGAGATTGATGCCTATGCGGAAGAACATGCGCGCGCCGTCGGGACGCTCGGCATTGTGGGTGGCGAGTTCGTTCTGGACATCGACCGCCGCCCTGACCGCCGCGACCACGCTCGCGAACTCGGCGATGACGCCGTCGCCCCAGGTGTTGACCACGCGGCCGCCATGCGAGGCGATAAGCCGCGCCATGGCGTCGCGATAGGTTTTCAGGGTCGCGAAGGTGCCTTCCTCGTCGGCCTCCATCAGCCGCGAAAAGCCCTGCACGTCTGCGGAAAAGACGGTGGTCAGCTTGCGGTTGGCGGTCTCCATCGCCTCTTTTCCCTCTACCGGCATCGACAACGCCCCATCCGACACTCCGCACAGCCCCTACCAAGGTAGGCGTTGACGCAGCGTCATTCAACGGTTGTCCGACAGTTCGGCATTTCGCGCGAAGCCTGTGCACCTACCCCAGGGAATACGGCGGTCAGGCCGGCTTCTTGCGCGACAGGAAAGCGGCGAAGGCGTTGCGCGCCTCGTCCGATTTCAGCCGGGCGCGAAAATGCTCGCCCTCCTCGCGGATGCGGGCGACGACCGCGTCGCGCGGCCCGCGCATCAGGTCGCGCGCGATCTTCAGCGCCTCCGGCGGCTTTGCGGCGATCTTTTCCGCCATGCCGAGCGTCTCGGCCTCGAGCCGATCCTCCGGCACGACCGCGTGGATCAGCCCCGCGGCGAGCGCGCGTTCGGCAGGCAGCGGTTCGCCCAGCCCAAGCAGGGCGAAGGCGCGCTGGTGGCCGAGCAGTTCCGGCGCAAGCAGGCTGGACGCGGCTTCCGGCACCAGCCCAAGGTCGACGAAGGGCGTATGAAAGGCGGTGCGGGCCGTTGCAATCGTAATGTCGCAATGCAGGTTCAGCGTCGCGCCGATGCCGACGGCGATGCCATCGACGCCGGAAACCATCGGTTTTTGCACCTGTGCCAGGGCGAGCAGGAAATCCCAGACCTCCGTGCCGCCCTCGCCGCCCATCGCCACCGCCATGAAGTCGGCGAGGTCGTTGCCGGCCGAGAACGCGCCGGGCACGCCGAGGAAGACATGGACCCGCACCGCCGGATCGGCGTCGCCCGCGGCCAATGCCGCCGCCATGGCCGCGTACATGGCGCGGGTGATGGCGTTCTTCTTGTCGGGCCGGTTCATGCGGATGATCTGCACCGCGCCGCGCCGCTCGATCAGGATATGGTCGCTCATCAAAATTTCCTCCGACTCAGGCGAAAAGCGCTTCTGCGGCGGCCGCGAGACTGTCGCCGCCGTCGACTGTGCGCTCGCGCAGCGCGCCGGTCTCGTCCGCCAGGTTTTCCGCGAAGAAACGGCAGAGCGCGACGCGCTCGGGCGCGGCGGAAGCGACCGCCGCGCGGGCCAGGAAGGTACCGCCCGAGGCCAGCGCGAACAGTCTCAGGTAGGGCGTCGCGCCGGCCAGCGCCGACTGCGCGCGGCCGTCCGTCTGCATTGCAAGCAGGGCTTCCGTCGCATCGGCGAGGGCGTCGATGGCCGCGTCGAGTTTTTCGGCGCTGCGGCCCAGCCCGGACAGATTGGATTTTCGCAGCGCTTCGACATCCTCGCGCAACTCGGCAATGTAGGCTTGCACATGCTCGCCGCCGGACTGCGGCAGCTTTCGCGTCACCAGGTCGATGGCCTGGATGCCGTTGGTGCCTTCATAAATCGGCGCGATGCGGGCGTCGCGCAGCAGCGCCGCCGCACCCGTCTCTTCGATGAAACCCATGCCGCCATGCACCTGCACGCCGATCGAGGCGACATCGACCCCGATGTCGGTGGAAAACGCCTTCGCCACCGGCGTCAGCAGATTGGCGCGCTCCTGCCAGAAGGCGATCTTGTCGCCGCCGGCCCGCGCCATGTCGATGGCATGGGCGCAGGAATAGCTGATGGCGCGGGCGACGCGGGTAAGCGCCTGCATGGTCAAGAGATTGCGCTGCACGTCGGGATGGTGGACGATCGGCGCCATGCCCTCGCCCTGGTAGGATGGCGCCTTGCCCTGCCGGCGTTCGTTGGCATAGGCCAGCGCCTTCTGGAACGCGGCCTCGGCGATGGCGACGCCCTGCATGCCGACGGCGAGGCGGGCGTTGTTCATCATGGTGAACATGCAGGCGAGGCCCTTGTTCTCCTCGCCGACCAGCCAACCGATAGCGCCCGCCGGCTGTCCCTCGACGAAACCGTCGCCGAAGATCATGGTGCAGGTCGGCGAACCGTGGATGCCGAGCTTGTGTTCGATCGAGGAACAGAACACGTCGTTGCGCGCGCCCAGCGACCCGTCCCCGTTCACCAAAAACTTCGGCACCAGAAACAGCGAGATGCCGCGCGTGCCGGCCGGCGCGTCGGGCAGCCGCGCCAGCACGAGGTGCACGATGTTGTCGGTGAAATCGTGCTCGCCATAGGTGATGAAGATCTTCTGGCCGAAGATGCGGTAGGTGCCGTCGCCGGCGCGCTCGCCGCGGGCGCGCAGGGCGGCAAGGTCCGAGCCGGCCTGCGGCTCGGTGAGGTTCATCGTCCCCATCCACTCGCCCGACACCAGCTTTTCCAGGTATTTGGCCTGCAACTCGGCCGAGGCATGCTTGTGCAGCGCCTCGACGGCGCCCATGGTGAGCGTCGGGCCGATGCCGAAGGCCAGCGAGCCGGAATTCCACATCTCGATCGCCGCGACCGCCAGCATCGCCGGCAGCCCCTGCCCGCCGAACTCGGCCGGTCCCGACAGCGCGTTCCACCCGCCGTCGATCCAACGGCGGTAAAGATTCTTCCAGCCATCGGGCATGCGCACCGAAGAGCCTTCCAGCACCGCGCCCTGGCGGTCGCCGACGGTGCGCAGCGGCGCGACCTCATCCGTCGCGAAACGGCCGGCTTCGGTCAGCACGGCGTCGGTGAGATCTTCTGTAAGGTCGCCCAAAGCGCCTGTTTCGAGCGCCGCCTTCAGGCCGGCAACGTGCTTCAGGGTGAATGCGATTTCCTCGACCGGCGCACGGTACATGGGCGGTTCCTCCTTGCGGGATGCACTGTGCGCTCCCGCGCCTTCCGATAGGTTCTCTTGACGTACACGTCAATTATGGTGTCTCGGCAGGATCGACATTCCGCGCTAAGAAGACCTCACGCCGATTGTCCAACGAGGCCGCGAAAAATGCTTGCCAGACCCGAGACCCGCCGCTGCATCGAATGCGGTCTGCCTTACAACATGCCCGGCTTCAGCTATTACCATGGCGATGTCGAGAACGGCGCGGCCTACTGGTCGGACCGCGGCATATTGTGCTCGCCGGCATGCTCGCTGACGCATTTCAAGCGGCGCGAGGCCGAGGGGACGTTGCCGTCAGCGCCGGCGGCGAGCCCGTTGGAGTTCGGGCGGTAGTGCGCCAAGCGAGTGACGCTCACGCCCCCTTCTCCCGCTCGACGGCGCGAAAACCGATGTCGCGGCGGCAAAATCCTTGCGGCCAGTCGATCGCGTCTACGCCGGCATAGGCGCGCGCCTGCGCCTCGGTGACTGTCTTGCCGGTCGCGGTGACGTTGAGCACGCGGCCGCCGTTGGCGACGAGTTTCCCATCCTTCTCGGCGGTGCCCGCGTGAAATATCTCGACGCCTTCCGGCACACGGTCCAGTCCGGAAATCGCGCTGCCGCGCTCCGGCATGCCGGGATAGCCATTCGCCGCCATCACCACCGTCAGGGCGGCGTCGTCGCGCCAGCGGGCCGACATGTGCGAAAGCTGGCCGTCCGCCGCTGCGGACAAAAGGACGAGCAGATCGTCCTTCAGCCGCATCATCAGCACCTGGCATTCCGGATCACCGAAACGGACATTGTATTCGATCAGCTTCGGCCCCTCGGCGGTGATCATCAGGCCGGCGAACAGCACGCCGGAAAACGGCGCGCCGAGTTCGGCCATGCCGCGCATGGTCGGCTCGACGATCTCGCGCATGGTGCGCTCAATCATTTCCGGCGTCATCACCGGCGCCGGCGAATAGGCGCCCATGCCGCCGGTGTTCGGCCCGGTGTCGCCCTCGCCGACGCGCTTGTGATCCTGCGCCGTGCCGAACGGCAGGGCGGTCACGCCGTCGCAAAGGCAGAAAAAGCTTGCTTCCTCGCCGGTCAAAAACTCCTCGACGACGACCTCGGCGCCCGCGGCGCCAAAACTGCCGTCAAAGCAGGCGGCCACCGCTTCAAGAGCCTCCTCGACCGTCATCGCCACCGTCACACCCTTGCCGGCGGCGAGCCCGTCGGCCTTGACGACGATGGGCGCGCCCTGTTTTCGCACATAGGCGGCTGCTTGCGCGGCGTCGGTGAAGCGGCCGTACGCAGCGGTCGGGATGTTTTTCCGCGCGCACAGATCCTTGGTGAAGCCTTTCGAGCCCTCCAGCCGCGCCGCCGCTTGCGACGGGCCGAAGACACGGATGCCAGCGGCGCGCAGGTCGTCGGCGAGCCCGACGACCAGCGGCGCTTCCGGCCCGACGACGACGAGATCAATGGCCTTGTCCTTGCTGAAGGCGGCAACCGCGGCGTGGTCGCCAATGTCGAGCGGCACGATCTCGGCTTCTTTCGCGATGCCTGGATTGCCCGGCGCTGCATAAAGTCTCGTCAGCATCGGCGAGGCGGCGAGCTTCCACGCCAGCGCATGCTCGCGGCCGCCGGAGCCTATCAAAAGAACGTTCATGCGCGAGGTTCCCGATTTCCGTTCGTCGGAACCCGCTAACGCCTCGGGATGGGCGCGGCAAGGCGTCAAATTGTGCTACATGCCGACCGTCACTATGAAATCGAAGCGAGGATAGGCCATGGCGCATGTCAGGAAGGGGCACCTCGTGCCCTCGCCGGAATGGTGGAAACACCTGCGCCGGGTCAAACGCCGGTTCTGGAAGGCGCACCGACGCGCCGAAAGGGGCCTGGCGGCGCGGGACACGGGAGCTTGAGGAAAAGCATGGAAACCATCCAGTCCCGTTCCGGCCAGGGCCGGGTCGCCGATGCGCCGAGCCGCCATTGGGTCTACCGGCTGCTGCCGCGCGGGCTTTGGCCCTACGCGCAACTGGCGCGCTGGGACCGGCCGATCGGCTGGCAGTTGCTGCTCTGGCCGTGCTGGTGGTCGGCCGCACTCGCGGCCAGCGCCTATGCGCGGCCGGGCGACACGCTCTTGAGCCTGCTGCCGTCGCCCTGGGTGCTGTTGCTGTTCCTGGCCGGGGCGATCGCCATGCGCGGCGCCGGCTGCACCTACAACGATATCGCAGACGAGGACATCGACGCCAAGGTCGAGCGCACGCGCTCAAGGCCGCTGCCGTCCGGCCAGGTCAGCCGCAAGCAGGCGTGGATTTTCCTCGTAATACAGGCGCTTGTCGGACTAGCCGTGCTGCTGCAGTTCGACGGTTTCGCCGTCCTGGTCGGGCTCTGCTCACTGGTGGTGGTGGTCGCCTACCCGTTCATGAAAAGAATCACCGACTGGCCGCAACTCGTTCTGGGGCTTGCGTTTTCCTGGGGCGCGCTGATGGGCTGGGCGGCCGAGTTCGGCGACCTGGACGGCCCAGCGGTCATGCTCTACATCGGCTCGATAATGTGGGTGATCGGCTACGACACGATCTACGCCCACCAGGACAAGGAGGACGACGCGCTGGTCGGCGTGCGCTCCACCGCGCGGCTTTTCGGAGACAATACAAAGGCTTGGCTGACCGGCCTCTATGCCGGGGCACTGGCCTGTTTTGCGCTGGCCTTCGCCGCGGCCGAAGCGCCGCTGCCTGCATTGGCCGGGCTGGTCGCCGCCGGCGCGCACATGGCGCGGCAGGTAAAAGTGCTCGACATAAACGATCCCACCCAGTGCCTGGCGCTGTTCAAGTCGAACAACATCGTCGGCTTGCTGATCTTCCTCGGCCTGATCGGCGGCGGGGTGTGGATCGCGCTCAAACCGGCGGTGGCACCGTATTGAATTATCGCGACTATTCAATTACTTAACGGAATGCGCGAGGCTGTGGACGGCGGCATTGCGGCTGCCGGCGCGGCGTGCCGATGGACATCCGCAGGCGACGCTTCTGCATTCCGTGAAGTCCGGAAGATTCAGCCATTTCATGGGGTTGGCACGCACCCGCCGCGAAAATCGCGCAACGGGCTTCACGCGAAGCCCCAAAAGTGCGGCGAGACCAGCCTTTCGCGGCGTTTTCACGTCGCGACGGGTCGTTTTGCCTTCGCGGGCTTCACGCAATTGCGATGCCCGCGCGGCCGCAACCGGCGGGCTCCCGGAATTGTACATTGTCCGCTGGTCTCGTCCGTTCAGAACGGGGCGATGATCTCTTCGCCCTCGACCACCAGCCGCAGGCCCAGATTGCCGGTGCGGCGGCGCATGAGGAAGCGCGGGCGGCGCTGGTTGGTCGCGCGGCCCTGGCGGCGGGTCTGCGGCGGCATCGGCCGGATGGCCTTGCCGAGCGAATCCTCCAGCGAACGCGCCACGCCGTCGGCCTCGACCAGCAGCATGGGCAGGCCGTAGGCTTCCGACCACGAGCGCCAGTCGGCGGCGACGTCGTCCAGGTCGTCGGCCACCAGCAACGGCACCGACAGCATCGGGTCGTTGTGCATCAGTTCAAGGGTCACGGTGACGTTGCCGCGGTCGTCCTCGATGGCGCGCGCCGCCACCCCGCGGAAAGCGCGCGCCGGCAGGGCGACCGTCACCGGAAGGCCGCTCCTGTCGAGGATCCGGCGCAGCACCGCGCCGCGATGGTCGATCGTGAAGGTGACATCGCCGAAGTCGTCGCGTGTCGCATAACTCACCACCTGCGGCAGGCGGGAAGGGTCGAGGCGCATGTTGCGTCCCGCCCAGACTGGCTTCAGCCCGGTGCTCATCGATTGCCGTCTCCTGTTACTCCCGAGAGCCGGTGTTCCGGTCTCCCTGTCCCGGTTTGCCCGGGTTCTTTATGGGAGCGACAATAGCGCGGCGGGTTTACCTGCCCGCTTAAGGAATTCGGTTAAATTTTGCTGATCTTTTCGATGGTTAGCGGAATGCAACCGGGTGTAACGAAGCGAATACTAGTCTGTACCGAAGGTTAAGCCCGGGGCGGAACCCGCCCCCGCGCAAGACGTTGTGGCGCAGAGGAGGATTTGCCATGCGCTCGATGCCGCCCCGCCCGTTTCCGGACCCCGACCCCGCGCCCGATCCGGCGCCGTCGCCCGTCCCTCCGACCGGGCCGATCCCGGTGCCGCCGGTCAGGTAAAGCCGCGTTGCGGAAGGTTCAAATGACCTTGCCGGGGTTCATGATGCCGGCCGGGTCGAAGGCGGCCTTGACCCGCCGCATCAGCTCCAGCCCGACGGGCGGCGCGGTCGCCGCCAGCTCGTCGCGCTTCAACTGGCCGATGCCGTGCTCGGCCGAGATCGAGCCGCCGAGGTCGCGCACGATGCCGTGCACGGCCGCGTTCATCGCCCGGTAGAGCGCCATGAAGGACGCCGTGTCGCCGCCAGCCGGCTGCGATACGTTGTAGTGCAGGTTGCCGTCACCCATGTGGCCGAAGCAGACGATTCTGGCGCCCGCGCAGACCCGCTCCACCGCCGGCGCGGCGCGCTCGATGAACACCGGAACCGAAGCCACGGGGATCGAGATGTCGTGCTTGATCGAGCCGCCTTCCGGCTTCTGCGAGTCCGAAATATCCTCGCGCAGCCTCCAGAACGCGGCCTGCTGGGCGAGGCTTTCGGCCACAACCGCGTCGCCGACCAGTTCCTTCTCGATGCCCTCCTCCAGTATCTCCTCGATGGTGGAGCGTGCGTCGTCGGCCGAACGGCCTGACGAAATTTCCATCAGCACATACCAGGGCCAGGGCTCGGCCATCGGGTCGATGGAGCCCGGCAGATGCTTCAGCACGAACTCGACCGGTCGCCGGCCGATCAACTCGAATGCCGTCAGCCCCGCGCCGGCGCGCTCGCTCGCCCGGCCGAAAAGCTCCAGCGCCGCCTGGGGCGAGCGCAGGCCGGCGATCGCCACCTCGCGCCCGCGTGGTTTTGGAAACAGTTTTAGGACGGCCGCCGTGATGACGCCGAGCGTGCCTTCTGCGCCGACGAACAGGTTTTTGAGGTCGTAGCCGGTATTGTCCTTCTTCAGCTTGCGCAGATCGTCGAACACCTCGCCGGTGGGCAGCACCACCTCGACGCCGAGGCAGAGTTCGCGCGCATTGCCATAGGCCAGCACCGCCGTGCCGCCGGCATTGGTGGAAAGATTGCCGCCGATCTCGCAGGAGCCCTGCGAGGCGAGCGACAGCGGGAAAATGCGCTCCGCCCGTTCCGCCGCGTCGTGCAGCGTCTGCAGGATGACGCCGGCCTCGGCGGTGATGGTGTTGGAGAGCGGATCGATCTCGCGGATGCGGTTTAGCCGCGACAGCGACAGCATGACCTGGCCGCCGCTGCGGTCCGGCATGCCGCCGCCGACCAGGCCGGTATTGCCGCCCTGCGGCACGATGGGCGTGCCGGTTTCGGTGGCGAGTTTCAGGATGCGACTGACCTCCTCGACGCGACCGGGGCGCAGCACCAGCGGCGACAGGCCGGGAAAAAGCCCGCGCCGCTCGGTGACGTAGGGAGCGATGTCGGCCTCGGCGCGCAAGGCATGGTTTTCGCCGACGATTTTTACGAACCGGTCGAGCACGGCGGCGAAGGCGGCATCGTCGGGCATCTCGTCAGTCCCTGTGCTCGCCGCGCGGCGCAGCGGCGCGTTTCAACCGGTCGTTGATGGCCTCTCCCAGTCCGTCGAAGGGGATGGGCTCGACGGCGATGGTTTTTGCGCCGTGGCGGTCAAGGTCCTTCAGGAAGGAAAACAGATTGGCGGCGGCCTCGCGCAGGTCGCCGCGCCCGGACAGGTTTTTTGTCGCCACCGCCCGCTCCCATCCTGCGGCGCGGCGGGGCCCGAAGGCCAGCAGCGCCTCGCCGGGCTGCAGCGACGACACGCCGAGGCGCACCGCCGCGCCGGGCGCATAATGCGACAGCATCATGCCCGGCGCCTCGATTGCCGCATTGTCCCTGCGCTCGACCGCCACGCCGATCGCGGCCTCGATCTCTTCGGCGGTGACGCCGCCCGGCCGCAGCAGGCGCAGCCGCCCGTCCTCGACCTTCAAAATCGTGGATTCGACGCCGACCGGCGTCGGGCCGCCATCGACCACCAGGCGGATGCGGTCGCCCAGATCCTCGGCAACCGCCGCCGCCGTGGTGGCGCTGACGCGCCCCGAGCGGTTGGCGCTGGGGGCGGCGAGCGGCCGGCCAAGCCGTTCGATCAGGCCGGAGGCAAAACCGCGCGGCATGCGCAGCGCGATCGTGTCCAGCCCGGCGGTGACCAGCGGATGGATGCCGGCGCTCTCGCGCAGCGGCAGCACCAGCGTCAGCGGGCCCGGCCAGAATTTTTCGGCCAGCCTGGCCGACAGCGGGTCGATATGGGCGATGTCTTCTGCCATGGCGAGGCTCGACACATGGGCGATCAGCGGGTTGAAGCGCGGCCGGCCCTTGGCCTCGAAGATGCGCGCGACCGCCTCGCCATTGGTGGCGTCGCCCGCCAGCCCGTAGACGGTCTCGGTGGGCAGCGCGACCACTTCGCCGGCGGCAAGCAGCGCCAGCGCGTCTTCAAGCGCCTTCGCGGCCGGTTTGACCTCAGCCACCAAACATTAACCCTTCCGCCAAAAAACGCCGGGAAACCCGGCGTCCGCCGCCCGACTGCGCTATTCCTCAACGCCTCGATGCCATTGTGTGGCCGAGCCTGCATCGACTTCGCGCGGTGCAATGTCAACCTTGGTTTTGTGGAGGCTGGCCGTGCGGCTGGGACTAGCGACTTTGGCGATCGTGGCGACGGCTGCCGCAGCGCAGGCGTCATCCATCAAGCATGTGGCGCCGCCGGCGGGCGGTGAATTGCCCTCCGTCCTCAGCCTTGACCCGGCTACCCCGGACATCGTCTACGCACGACCGGCCGAGGCCGACGATACGATCGCCCTGCCGGTCGTCGCCGCGCCCGCACGAAGCGGCGCTCCCGCGACCATGAGGCTGGTCAGCCCCTCGGTGCTCGCCATGCAGGGCGCCGAGCCGCCGGTGACGGGCGAGAAGGTGGCGGCGATCGGCGACGACGCTGCAGGGCATGAACCTATCGTCATCCGCGGCGGCATGGAGGGCGACGCCTCCGCCGCCAGCGCCGCGCCGGTCACCCTGCCGGCGGGCAAGAAGAGCGCGCGCGAGCGCAAGCGCGAAATGCGCAAGCAGGCGGAGACGCCGACGCAGGAGCCAGCGGAGCAGAAATGGGTGGTGGATGAGTAGGGGTGTAGGGGAGTAGGAAGAATATTTTTACCCCGCGCTCGCCTGCAACCGAATTCTTTCCCTATTCCCTTACTCCCCTATTCCCCTACTCCCTTAACCAGCAATTTTCGAAAAATCCGCCACCTGCCCGGTCGCGGCGCGGATGCGCGAAAGCAGCGCCAGGCGGTTGGCACGCACCGCCACGTCCTCGTCGTTCACCAGCACCTTGTCGAAGAAGGTGTCCACCGGAGCGCGCAGCGCGGCGAGCGCCCGCATGGCGGCGGAAAAGTCTTCGTTTTGAATCGCTTCGACGGCTTGCCTCTCAGCCCGATTGATCGCGGTAAACAGGTTTTTTTCGGCGTCTTCCCGGAACAGGGCCGGCTCGACGGCGGCGGCAATGACCGTGCCCTTCTTCTCCTCGGCGGCCAGAATGTTGGCGGCGCGTTTCGTGCCGGCCAGAAGGTTTTTTCCGTCCTCGGTGTCGAGGAAGGTGCCGAGAGCCTCGACGCGGCGGACGATGGTGAGCAGATCGTCGTTCGCCGATTGGCCGATCTCCCCCCTTGTGGGGGAGATGCCCGGCAGGGCAGAGGGGGGCACCGTAGAGTGCCCACTTTCGACGTCGTAAGGCTGAGAAGATTGCGGGACAGCGCCCCCCTCTGTCCTGCCGGACATCTCCCCCACAAGGGGGGAGATTCGCCCACTTCCGCCGCTCGCCAGCACCGCATCAATCAGGTCATGCCGCGCGCCCTTGTCGCGGAGGTATACTTTCAGGCGGTCGTGGAAGAAGGCGAGGAGGTCGGAGCGGACATCCTTGAGCCGCTGAACTTCGCGAATGGAGCCAACTCTTCTAATGCGCTTGGAAATTTCGCGTTCAGTGTCAGGTTCTATCGGGTAGCTCTTTGCCTCCTCAGTAAAGAATCTATCGTCATCGATGATTGTGTTAATGTCCTCTGCAAACAATGCGGCCAGCACTAGAGATACGGGCACTCCAAGATTAATGAGCGGGTAGGGAAGATTGAATTCTTTAGGATTAAAATTTTCCAGTTGAATTCTAGGCGGGCGACCGGCCATTTGGGCAAATATCGAACGGTATGCCTGACGAACAAGCTGGCCCAAACCCAACCGCACCCCATTCTCCACCACGATCCTGGTCACGCCCAGCGCCGATCTCCTCAGCGCATAGGGATCCTTGCTACCCGTCGGCTTCTCGTCGATCGCCCAGAAACCGACCAGCGTGTCGAGCTTGTCGGCGAGTGCCACGGCAATCGACACCGGGTCGGTTGGCACCCGGTCGGACGGGCCTTGCGGCTTGTAATGATCCTCGATCGCGGCGGCGACGGAGGGGTGCTCGCCTTGCAGCAGAGCATATTTGCGGCCCATCGCGCCCTGGAGTTCAGGGAATTCGCCGACGACTTCGGTTTGCAGGTCGGCCTTGGCGAGGACGGCGGCGCGGCGGGCAAGTGCCGCGGTTCCCTCCCCCTTGAGGGGAGGGTGGCCCGAAGGGCCGGGTGGGGTCGCCTCGGCAGTGCTCGACTTATTGGCGGTGCCTTCTGAGGTTACCCCCTCTGGGCTGCCGCCCATCTCCCCCTCAAGGGGGGAGAAAGCCTGCGCCACCACCGGCGCAAGTTCTTCTGCCAGTCTTGCAATGCGCACGACGCGCTCGCCTTGCGTGCCGAGCTTTGCGTGGAAGGTCACGCCAAGATGGTCGAGGCGCGCCATGCGCTGGTCGAGCGGCAGGAGTTTTCCGGAAGAATCCCGCTTCAGTCCGAATTTTTCCGCCGAGGCCTCCAGCCGATCGAGGTCGGGCAGGTCGGCCTGGTCGGTCTTCCAGAAATACAGGGCGTCGGACAGCCGCGCGCGGACGACCTTGCCGTTGCCGTGCGCGATCTCCTCCCCGCCGTCCTTCGCCTCGATGTTGGCGGTGAGGATGAAATGGTTGGAGAGTGCGCCGCTTCTACCCTCCCCTTGAGGGGGAGGGTCGGACCGGAGGTCCGGGGTGGGGTGGCCGCGCTGGACACCGGCGATAGGTTCACCCCCACCCGCGCCTTCGGCGCGACCTCCCCACAAGGGGGAGGTGGGGGCGCAGACAAAGCACTTCTGGTTGGCCCGGATCGTCAGCCGGATGACTTCCGCCGGAATGTCGAGGAAGGCTTCCTCGAATGCACCCATCAGCACGACCGGCCATTCGACCAACCCCGACACCTCCTCAAGCAGGCCGTCGTCCTCGACCAGGTCGAGGCCGTTGGCGAAGGCGAGATTTTTGGCATCGGCGAGGATGATCTCCTTGCGCCGCCCGGCGTCGACGATCACCTTGGCCGCTTCCAGTTTTGCGGCGTAGTCGTCGAAACGGCGCACGGTGATCGCGCCGGGCGCGTGAAAACGATGGCCCCAGGTGGTGTTGCCGGAGCGGATGCCGTCGACCTCGAAATCGACCACGACGGGTTCCTCGGTCTCCGGCCCAAAAGTGCAGACGATAGATTGCAAGGGCCGCACCCAGCGCAGCGCTTCGCCGCCGCGCCCTTCGGTCTTGCCGTAGCGAAATCCTTTCGGCCCGGAGGCCGGCCCCCAGCGCATGGATTTCGGCCACGGAAACGTCTTGATCACCTCGGGCATCAGCGCGGCGATGATCTCCTCCGCCGCCCGGCCCGGCTTGACGATGCGGGCGACGTAAAAATCGCCCTTCTTCGGATCGGACTGAATCTCGGCCTGCGAGATGTCGGAAAGCCCCGCCGAGCGCAGAAAACCCTGGACCGCCTGTTCGGGCGCTTTTGTGCTTGGGCCTTTGCGCTCCTCGCGCACGTCCTTCGACTTTGCGGTGAGGCCGCGCACGTCCAGCGTCAGGCGGCGCGGCGTCCAGTATTCGCGCGCCGCCTCGTAGGTCAGGCCGGCCTCGACCAGACCGTCGGTCACCATCTTGCGCAGATCGCCCGCCGCCTTGCGTTGCATGCGGGCGGGGATCTCTTCCGAGCGAAGTTCAAGCAGAAGGTCGGGCATTGCGGGCTCCTTACCCTCCCCTCGATGGGGAGGGTCGGCGCGTCAGCGCCGGGGTGGGGTGTCTCATAGTTTCGGCGCCTAGCGCGCGTTTCTGACTTTCGATCGCCAGATCAATCGCGCGCAGCACGGAATTCATGTCGGTCATGACATCGTGGTTGGAGAAGCGGATAACGCGATATCCCTCATTCTCCAACCAGTCGCTCCTTCGAAGGTCTCGTTCGGTCCGCGCCGGCTTGTCATGAATTAAGCCATCGACTTCGATCAGCAACTTCAGTCGCAGGGAACCGAAATCGGCCCGATAAGGCCCTATCGCAACCTGCCTGCGGAAATGAGTACCTTCCAAGGGTATGCGGTAGAGATTGTTCCACAACGCCTGCTCGGCGTCGGTCTCCGCCCGTTTCCCGCGCGCCGCCTGTCGCTTGAAGCGGTCGAGCTTGGACATCAGGCCGAGGCGCCCACACCCCCACCCGCCGCTTCGCGGCGACCTCCCCCCTCCAGGGGGAGGTAAGAAGCCCCGCCTGCCTCGGTCAGCAGAAACGCCTCGCCGCAGGCTTTGGCCAGGTTGCGCACGCGCAGGATATAACTCTGGCGCTCGGTGACGGAGATCACGCCACGCGCGTCGAGCAGGTTGAAGACGTGGCTGGCCTTGATCGCCTGGTCGTAGGCGGGAAGCACCATGCGGTGCCTGTTTACCCTCCCCTCGAGGGAGAGGGTCGGCGCGTCAGCGCCGGGGTGGGGTGAAGCGTCGTCACCCCCACCCGCGCCTTCGGCGCGACCTCCCCCCTCAAGGGGGAGGGTCGGCGCGCCGGCCTTCAGCAGCGCCTGGCACTCCTTTTCCGCGTCGTCGAAATGGCGCAGCAGCATGGCGGTATCGGCGTGCTCGAAATTGTGGCGCGAATATTCCTGCTCGGCCTGGAGGAAAACGTCGCCATAGGTGACTTTTTCGTCGCCTTCGCGGCCATTGAAGTTCAGGTCGTAGACGTTGTCGACGCCCTGCACATACATGGCCAGCCGCTCCAGCCCGTAGGTCAACTCGCCCGAGACCGGCGCGCATTCGATGCCGCAGACCTGCTGGAAATAGGTGAATTGCGAGACCTCCATGCCGTCGCACCAGCATTCCCAGCCGAGCCCCCAGGCGCCGAGCGTCGGGCTTTCCCAGTCGTCCTCGACAAAACGGATGTCGTGCAGCAGCGGATCGACGCCGATCGCTTCCAGCGAGCCGAGATACAGTTCCTGGAGGTTCGGCGGGTTGGGCTTCAGGATTACCTGGTACTGGTAATAGTGCTGGAGCCGGTTCGGGTTCTCGCCGTAGCGACCGTCCTTGGGCCGGCGCGAGGGCTGCACATAGGCCGCGTTCCAGCGCTTCGGCCCAAGCGCGCGCAGCGTCGTCGCGGGGTGGAAGGTGCCGGCGCCGACCTCCATGTCGTAGGGCTGCAAAACCACGCAGCCATAGGCCGCCCAGTAATTGTGCAGCGTGAGAATCAGCCCCTGGAACGAGCGGCTGGGATGCATGTGGTCGGGCAAAGCGGTGGACAACGGAGCCTCGTCGGCGGGCTGGAAAAGGTGGCCCCGTCCTAGAGTTCCCCGCAGAGAGCGTCAAGTTTGACGCCGGCCTTGTCAAAGCAGGCGGGCGTCCAATTCGAATGACTCGATCCTCTCTATCGTGATCGCCGTCGCTGCCGGGTGGCGGTGGTTGATGATCAGGTTCTGGTCCGGGCTGTCGGCGATAGGAACAATCGCCGAAGGAACGAACAGAATTGCAGCCTCCAGCCCGGCCAGCCATTCGTCGCCTATGCGCTGCGTTTCCGCTTCTCTCCGTCGCCAATCTTGCGGAAGACTATCCAGAGTGCGGCGCGCGGACGGAACATCGTCCGGCACATCATATGCCACCATCGCCAGCAGCGGCAGAAGTGTCAGGTCTTCAACGTGAACGAGCTTTTCCAGCACGCAAAGCGATGGCGAGGTGGCAGCGTAGGTCACCGGACGTCCGACCGTATTCCATCGTCCGTCGAAGCGCAGGCCGTAGCCGCCGTCGAACGCTTGCGCGAATTGCAAGGTCGAAAGCCGCCACAGTCGCATCAGGCGGCGGCACCCCAGGCGATCTTCCCGAGGATGGTTTCGATGACGCGCGCGCCGGCCTCGGTCTGCGCCACCGTCAGCGGCGCTTCGCCGCCCAGTTCGACCAATTCCTTACGCAGCCAGCGGTTCGCCTTGCCGGCATCGGCGAACGTCTCTTCCGCGAGCGACTGGATGCGCACCAGCCGGACGGCGCGATCGGATTCCTCGACCGTCAACGGCTGGTTCTTTTCGGCGCGGTGCCTGCGCGTGCGCTGCGGGATGACGAAACGCTCGATCTCCTGCTCGCTGAGACCAGCCGCCGAAAGACCTTTCAAGGCGGACAGCGGAAGCCGCCGCCGGACCGCCAAGGCCAGATCGGCCTGCGAGCGCACGTCCGTTCCAAGCACGGTCAGTCCACCGAGCTTGCGCGCAACTTCCTCAACCACTGCATTCGACGCGACCATGACTTGCCTCCGGCAATCTGCCAAAAAATATAAGGCACCTTGCCGATCGTGCAAGTCGCGATCCCCATTATTGCAGGGTTGCCCTGGCGGTTGCGTTACGCCTGATATAGGGGACCGGCGAGAGGGCCCGGTGGCGAAATGGGAACGCTGCGGTCTGCAAAACCGTCATGGAACCGGTTCGACTCCGGTCCGGGCCTCCAGAACAATCGGCCTTAGAGCACGTTTAGTCGGCTTCCAGCGTCCCAAGGCAAGGGGTCTCTCCTCCCTCGGAAAAGTTGCCCAGGCGGAGTACGGTCGAATGAGAGGTATTTCGGCCGAACTCGGCTGCTGAAGCCCGGCGGAACCGGCCCTTCTGGCCTATCCCTTTTTGTCCGGATCCGCCGCCTTCGGCGCCGGCTGAGCAGGCGCTTCCAAGGCGGTCTTGCCCTCCAGTGGCGGCAGGCCTTCCTTCAGCTTCTTCTGTACCGAAAGCAATATGTCCGGCTCCGGCTTCAGGTCGCGGGCGTGGCTCCACTGGAAGGTAGCCTCCAGCTTGCGGCCGACACGCCAGTAGGCGTCGCCGAGATGGTCGTTGAGCACCGGATCGTCGGGCTTCAGCGACACGGCGCGCTCAAGCTCCACCACCGCCTCGTCGAAACGCTTGAGCCGGTAATAGGCCCAGCCGAGGGAGTCGACGATGTAGCCGTCGCTGGGGCGCAGATCGACGGCCTTGCGGATCAGGTCGAGGCCTTCGTTCAGGTTGATGTTCATATCGACCCAAGAATAGCCGAGATAGTTCATCACCTGCGGCTGGTCGGGGAACAGCTCCAGCGCCTTGCGGAAGTTCGGCTCGGCTTTCGGCCACTGCTTCAGCCGCTCATAGGAGATGCCGCGCTGGTAGAAGACGTTCCAGTTGGCATTGGTCGGCTCGTTCAGCCGCGCCACGGCGCGGTCGTAGTTTTCGGCCGCCGATTTGTAGTCCTCCTTGGAGGCATAGACGCCGCCCAGCGCCAGATAGGCGCGCATGTCGTCGGGCTCGGCGTCGATCAGCTTCTTGAGCCGGCCGATCGCCTCTTCGTGGCGCTTCAAGTCGGCGAGGTTGAGACAAAGCTGCAGCTCCGCCGCGCGCTTCAGCGGCGACGTCGCCGGAATCCGCTCATAGAGCGAGATCGCCTGTTCGGAATCCTCCTGCTGCTCGGCCACCGAGGCCAGTTGCAGCAGCACCGCGTCGCTGTCGGGGCGCAGCACCAGCGCAAGCTGCAAATAGAGTTTCACGAAGGGCTCGCCGCCGCCGCGGTTGAGCGCGGCTCCCAGGTCGAGCAGCACCTCGCTGGCGCCGTCGGCCGGCGTCGACACGATCGGCTCGACCTTTTCGCCCTTCTCGATCTTCGCCCTCAGCGCCACCAGCGGCAGGCGGCCGGCTGCGAATTCGTCGGCCTTACCCAGAACCTCCAGCGCCTTGTCCTTGTCGCCGCTGCGAGCCAGGAAGCTTGCGTAGGCCTCCGCGGACCGCAGCCAGGTCTCGGGCGCCGCACTGCCGGCCGCGACATTGTCGAAGGTCGCCTGATAGGCCTCGGCCGCCTGGTCGTTCAGCCCGGCATATTCGGCGATCAGCGCCTGGTGGTAAGAAGCGAAAAGCTCGAACCATTCCGGCCCGTCCAGCTTCTCCAGATCGGCGACGGCTTCGGCGCCATCCTTCTGGCCGGCCTTCGTCCAGGCGGTCATCAGCCCGGTGATCAGCCGGTCGAGGTCGGATTCCAGCGCCAGCTTCAGCAAGGTGCCGGCCTCGCGAAAATCCTTCTTGCGGATGGCGTCGACCGCCAGCGTGACCCGCGAGAAGCGCTCGACCTCCGGCACGGTCTTCAGCTTTTCGGCAAACGGCAGCGCCTCGTCAAAGCGGCCGGTGGAGACCAGCGCCAGCATCAGGCTCTGCTGGAGTTGCTGGTTGCCGGGATCGAAATCCAGCGCGCGCCGGTAATAGTCGATTGCGCTGCCCATGTCGTTGTCGACCTCGGCGACACGCGCCGCGAGGTAGGCTCCCGTAAAGGAACCGATGGCGACAGGCTGGGCCGGGCGATTGGCCAGCGCCGGCGGGCCGACAAGGATCGCCGCGGTGAGCGCCGACACGCTTGCCAGCCAGACGAGACGTTTCCGCATTGCAGTCCTTTCAGGCACGGCGCGCCGCTCGGGATGAATCATCGACCCCTTAAGCGCAGAAGCATGGCCTTTTTGCGGTCCGGGTTCAATCCGCGGAGAATGGCGACGATTCCCGCAGCCGCGATCAGACCACGCGACTTATGCAGAAATCGATAACGTCGAGCAGCGCCGCCTTCTGCGGCGTGGCGTCGAGCGGCGCCAGCGCGTCGCGGGCGATGCCGCCGAAATGGCGGGCGCGGACGATCGTATCGGCGATCGCGCCGTGGCGCGTCATCAGCTTCAGCGCCTTGTCCAGCGCCTCGTCGTCGGCGACGTTGTCCTCGATCGCCTGTTTCCAGAAGGCGCGCTCGGCCGCCGTGCCGCGGCGATAGCAGAGGATCACCGGCAGCGTGACCTTGCCCTCGCGGAAATCGTCGCCGACATTCTTGCCGAGCTTCTTGGAATCCCCGCCATAGTCGAGCGCGTCGTCGATCAACTGGAAGGCGAGCCCGAGATTCATGCCGTAGGAGCGCAGCGCCGCACGGTCGGTGCGGGTCGCCCCGGCAACGACCGGGCCGACTTCCGCGGCAGCCGAGAACAGCGCCGCGGTCTTGGCCTTGATCACCGAAAAATACTCGTCCTCGGTGGTCTCGAGGTTCTTGGCGGCGGCAAGCTGCATCACCTCGCCCTCGGCGATGATCGAGGCGGCGGTCGACAGGATGTCGAGGGCGTCCAGCGAGCCCACTTCGACCATCATGCGGAACGCCTGGCCGAGCAGGAAATCACCGACCAGCACGCTCGCCTGGTTGCCCCAGATCATGCGCGCCGTCTTCCTGCCGCGTCGCAGGTCGCTCTCGTCAACGACGTCGTCGTGCAGCAGCGTCGCCGTGTGCATGAACTCGACGCTGGTGGCGAGTTTCACATGCGCGTCGCCCGAATAGCCGAACATCTGGGCGGCGGCGAGCGTCAGCATCGGCCGCAGGCGCTTGCCGCCCGACGAGATCAGGTGGTTGGCGATCTCCGGGATCATCTCCACGTCCGATCCCGCCTTGGACAGGATCAGCTTGTTGACCTCGGCCATGTCGGCCGAAGTGAGATCGATCAAATCCTTGATCGAGGCTTCGCGCTTTCCGTCTTCCAGGTTGAGTACGACACCCAAAACAGCACTCCCGTCGCCGGCCGGCCGCGCCCAACGGCCTTTTGTCCCACCCCGATTTAGTGCGGCAAGCGGGCCGAACTCAAGTGGCGAATTGGCGCGGCCGGGGTCTGCCCGGCCGCGCCTGCGTCAAAATAATGCGGCCACGCATCTTGACGGGAGGCCATCATTGTTCTCTTGTGATTATCTCATTCATAGGTGAATGTTTCTCCGGTCGCCGATCGGATTTGGGAGGTCCTATCTTGATACGTGTCGTCGCAGCCGCCATTGCGGCCGTCATTTCCGTTTGCGCAAGCGCATCCGCGCAGGACTACAGCCTGCGTTTCTCCACCTCGCAGGTGAATCCGAACGAGCCCATCGTGCGGGCCATGAACACCTTCGCCGAGCGCGTCCAGGAGCGCTCGGGCGGCCGCATCGCCATCACGGTGATGACGGGCGACCAACTCGGGCCGCAGAAGAAGGTGAACGAGATGGTGATGAGCGGCGCCAGCCTGCTCAGCGCCACCGACTACGGCCAGCTCGGCCAGTTCCTGCCCGATCTCTCCGTTCTCGCCGGGCCCTACGTCTATCCGAGCCTGGAGGCCAGCGACCGGCTGTTCGCCTCCGACGTCTACAAGGAACTCTCCGGCAAGCTCGAGGCGCAGGGTCTCAAGATCTTCATGCCGAACGGCCTGTTCGGCTACCGGCACGTGGTCGCCGACAAGCCGGTGCGCAAGCCCGCCGACCTCGAAGGCGTGACCATCCGCGTCCCGTCCTCGCCGATCATGCTCGCGACCTTCCGCGGCTTCGGGGCGCGGCCGACCGAGCTGCCCTGGGGCGACGTCTACAACGCGTTGCAGACCGGCGTGGTCGATGCGGCGGAGGCGCCGTTCGGCTCGATCGTCGGCGCCAAGATCAACGAGGTGCGAAAAGTCATCTCCAAGACGAACCACCAGGCGATGTTCACCGCCTGGGTCACGTCCGCCAGCTTCTTCAACGGCCTGCCGGAGGATCTTCAGACGATCTTCATGGAGGAAGGCCAGAAGATCGCCGGCGAGCTGACCAAGATGACGCTCGAAACCGACGACGGTTATGCCAAGCAGCTCGCCGACTCCGGCGTGGAGATCGTCGAGGACGTCGACGTGCCGGCCTTCATGGAAGCCTCGCGCGCCGCTTATGCGTCGGTCCCCAACCTGACGCCCGGCATCTACGACCGTGTCCAGGAAGCCATGAAGTAGGGTTCTTTTGGGAGGCCCGCTCGCCGGCCCCCGCCAGACCTCGCACAGAGAGCTAAAGCCGTCCACGGGCGGCTGACAGCCGCTATCGAACACAGGAAGGCCCATGGCTCTCCAGCCAGAATCCCGCAAACAGGCGTCCCTGCTCAGCCTGGAACGCGCCGACGAGGCCGTCGGCGTCGTCGCGCTGCTCGCCATCGTCGGCTCCATCCTGTGGGGCGTGGTCAGCCGCTACGTCTTCCCGCAGCCGGCCGCCTGGACCTACGAGGTCGCCGTCATCGCCTTCGCCTATCTCGTCTTCTTCGGCGCAGTGGCCGGCGTGCGGCTCGGCACGCATGCGGCGATCGAAGGATTGGTGGCGGCTCTTCCCGCCGGCGGGCAAAAGGCGATCGCCTGGTTCAACTACCTGCTGCTTGCTGCCTTCTTCTTCGCCATGGCGCTGCTTTTCGCCTGGCAGGCATGGACCGCGCGCAACGTGCACACCATCGCGCTCGACCTGTCGCGGGGCCTGATCTATGCGCCGCTGGCGATCGCCTCGCTCGGCATGCTCGCTCAACACCTCGCCGTCATGCGCCCGTGGGTGCCCAGGACGCTCCAGCATGCGGATTCGCTGATATGACCTTGCTGCATCTCGCCGGGCCGGCCGCGCTGGTCGTGCTGCTGTTCCTGCTGTCGGTGCCCATCACCTGGGCGATGGCGATCGGCGCGCTGTCCTTCTTCCTGCTCAACATGGACATGATCCCGCTGTCCAATTTCGCGCAGGAATTCGCGGAGGGCAGCCAGTCCATCTCCCTTCTGGCGCTGCCGCTGTTCGTGCTCGCCGGCTGCATAATGAACGCCTCCGGCATCACCCGGCGGCTGCTCAACCTCGCCGACGTGCTGGTCGGCCACATGACCGGGGCGCTGGCGCAGATGTGCACGGTGCTCGGCACGCTGCTCGGCGGCCTCACGGCTTCCGCCAACGCCGACGCCGCGATGCTCGCCAAGACGCTAGGCATCGAGATGGCCGAGCGCGGCTATAGCCGCGCCTTCGCCGCCGTCATCACCTCGTCGGCCGCTATCATCACCAGCCTCATCCCGCCCTCGATCGGCCTGATCGTCTACGGTTTTCTCGCCGAGACCTCTATCGGAAGGCTGTTCGCGGCGGGCGTGGTGCCGGGGCTGCTGCTTGCCGCCGGCCTGATGGTTACGACGTACTTCATCGCAAAAAAGCGCGGCTACAAGGCGCTGCGCGACAAGCGGGCGACGCGCGCCGAGGGCTGGCAGGCGCTGGTCGACGGGCTGTGGGCGCTCTCCATTCCCATCGTCATCTTCGCGGGCACGCGCTACGGCCTGTTCACCACCACCGAGGCTGGCGCCGTGGTGGTGGTCTACGTACTGTTCGTCGCCATCTTCGGCTATCGCGAATTCACCATCCGCCAGATCCCGGAAGTGCTGGCGGAAGCCGTGCGCGATTCCGCCGCCGTCATGATCATGATCTGCGCGGCCGCCGCCTTCGGCTTCTATCTCGCCTGGGAGCAAGTGCCGCAGGCGATGTCCGGCTGGCTCGGCGGCATCACCGACAACCCGCTGCTGATGCTGCTGCTCATCAATATCGCGCTGATCATCATCGGCACGGCGATCGAGGGGTCGGCGGCCCTCATCATCCTGACGCCCATGCTGCTGCCGATCATCGACGGCGTCGGCATCGACCGCGTGCATTTCGGCGTCGTCTTCATCGCCAACCTCACCATCGCCGGCATCACGCCGCCGGTCGGCGGGCTGATGTACATCTCCTCCATGGTGATGCGCGTGCCGATGATGGCCTATGCACGCGAAGTGCTGCCCTATCTCGCCATGATGGCGGTACTGCTGGTCATCCTCTCCGCCGTGCCGGGCCTGTCGCTCTGGCTGCCGAACCTGGTTTACGGAACCACGGCCGTCCAGTAGCGGCACGCCGTTCATGTCGGCGGCCATCGGCGTCATGGTCGAAGCCGTTTTGCTGGCACATTAGCAATCGGTTCGCGCCAGCCGAAGCCGATTGCCAAGCCTGTTCGCACATGGCACTCCAGCATCGGGATGCGAGCGGAGAAGCCCACGATGCGACAGGCGTTGTTCCGGTTCGGGCGGTCGTTTTCGGCCGCCGGGCTGCTGCTCGGCACGCTGTTCTTCGCGGCGTCGCTGACGCCCAGCCTCGTCCCGCGCTCGTTCCTGCTGCAGGGCGTGCTGTCCGGCTGCTCGCTCGCCGCCGGCTATGGCATAGGCGTCTTCCTGCGTTGGCTGTGGTCCTGGCTGGAACTGCCGAAATTTCCGCCACGGGTGGATCTCGCCATCAAGCTCGTCGTGGCCGCTATTTTTGCCGTCGTCGCGGTGCGATTCCTGTGGAAAGCCGCGGAGTGGCAAAACTCCATCCGCTCGCTGATGGGCATGGAGCCTGTCGATACCGCGCATCCGTTCAAGGTCGGATTGATCGCTCTCGCAGTGTTCGTTGTACTCATCGGCATCGCGCGGTTGTTCAACCTTGTGTTCGGTTTCCTGTCGCGGCGCATCGGCGGTTTCGCCTCGCGGCCGGTCGCCAACATCGTCGGCGCCGTCATCGCCGTCTCGCTGTTCTGGACAATCGTCGACGGCGTGCTGCTCAAGGCCGGACTTCGTGTCGCCGATTCCTCGTTCCGGACCATGGACGCGCTTGTGGAAGATGCCAGCGCCCGGCCGACCGACCCGAACAAGACAGGCAGCGAAGTCTCGCTGATCGACTGGGAGGGGATCGGCCGCGCGGGCCGCGCCTTCGTCGCTCAAGGTCCGACAGGGGACGAGATCAAGACCTTTCTCGGCCGCGATGCCGCTGAGCCGCTCCGCGTCTATGCCGGACTGAATTCGGCGGAAACGCCGGAGGAACGCGCAAAACTGGCGCTGGCGGAACTGAAGCGCGTCGGCGGCTTCGATCGCTCGGTGCTGATCGTCATCACGCCGACCGGCACAGGCTGGGTCGATCCACAGGCCATGAACACGGTCGAGTACCTGCACGGCGGCGACGTGGCGAGCGTCGCCATCCAGTATTCCTACCTGGCAAGCTGGCTGTCGCTGCTGGTCGAGCCGGAATACGGCAACGAGGCGGCGCGGGCGCTGTTCACGGAGGTCTACGGCTACTGGACGACGCTGCCCAGGGACAAGCGGCCCCGGCTCTATCTCTATGGTCTCAGCCTCGGCGCGCTGAATTCGCAGCGCTCCGCCGACCTGTTCGACGTGCTCGGCGACCCGTTGCAGGGCGCGCTGTGGAGCGGGCCGCCCTTCCCCAGCAGCATGTGGAACTCTGTCACGCGGCGGCGCGAGCCGGGCTCGCCGGCCTGGCTGCCGCGCTTCGGCAACGGCTCGGTGGTGCGCTTCACCGCGCAGAAGGATGCGCTCGACATTCCGGGCGCTGAATGGGGGCCGTTGCGGATCGTCTACCTGCAATATGCCAGCGACGCGATCACCTTCTTCGAGCCCGCTTCCGCCTATAGCGAACCGGCCTGGATGGTGGGGCAACGCGGGCCGGACGTCTCGTCCGAACTGCATTGGTATCCGCTGGTCACCTTCTTCCAGTTGCTGCTCGACGTGATGACGGCGACGACGACGCCCATGGGCTACGGGCATGTCTACGCGCCGCAGCATTACATCGACGCCTGGGTGGAGGTGACCGACGTGCAGGGGTGGACGCCGGAGGAGATCGAGCGTCTGAAGCGGCATTTCGATCGATAGGCGCGCGAGACCATCCGGACTTTGCGATTTACAGCCGCGCCGTTACCTGCGACTCTTCGGCCATGATCGAGCTCATCCGCACCAACGACGCCGTGGTCCTCTCCTTCGCGCAATCGCTGCTGCGCGACGCCGGCATAGAATGCCTGGTCGCCGACCAAAACATGAGCGTGCTCGACGGCTCGATCGGCATTCTGCCGCGCCGCATCCTTGTCGCGGACGACGACGCCGAACAGGCGCGGCGGATCTTTTCCGACGCCGGCATCGGCAACGAGATGCGCGAGCGGTGAGCCATGCCGCGGCCGCGGAGCGTGCGTTGAGCCGCAAGGCCCCGGACGACGGAGGTCTCGACGCACCCTCCCCCGACAATCCGAACGCAACAGTCGACGCCTTCCATCGCGGCGGCTTTTGCCTCGTGCAGCCGAAGAAGGGCGGACATCGGGCCGGCATGGACGCGCTGGTGCTGGCAGCCGCCGTGCCCGGCGATTTCTCCGGACGAGCGGTGGATTTCGGCGCTGGCGCCGGCGCGGTCGGTTTTGCGGTCGCAACCCGTTGCCCGAATGCCTCCGTGCTCCTGGTCGAACGTTCGCCGGAAATGGCCGATTATGCGGAGCGCTCGCTGGCGCATCCGAAAAATGCCGCGCTGGCATCGCGGGTCTCGCTTCTGGTCGCCGACGTTGCGCGTGCCGGCAGGGCGCGCGCCGCCGCCGGCCTTGCCGACCGCTCCGCCGACTTCGTGCTGATGAACCCGCCCTTCAACGAGAGCCGCGACCGCGCCACGCCGAATCCGCTGCGGCGGGATGCGCATGTCGCCGGCGAGACGATGTTCGAGGACTGGCTCCGCAGCGCCGCCGCAGTGCTGAGACCGAAGGGCAGGGTCGCGCTGATCGCCCGGCCGGCTTCGCTGGCAAAAATCCTTTCGGCGATGGAGGGCCGCTTCGGCGGCGCCGAGATCGTGCCGGTCCATCCCGACGCCGAAAGCCCCGCCATCCGCATCGTGGTGCGCGCCACGCGCGGCGCGCGGGGTGACGTGTCGCTGCACGCCCCTTTGTTCCTGCACGAGCAGGCCGACAACCGCTTCACGCCGCTTGCGGAGGCGATAAATGCTGGCGAAGCCTCGCTTTTCATGGACTGACGCCGGTTGTGCTTGCGCGGCGCGCGCCAATGCCTACATGCGTTGCAGAGACACAAGAGACGGAGTCCATCCACCGTGAAGTCGTTGCTGCGCCGCCTGCTGCCGAAATCGATGCGGTCGGATGGCGTGACGATCCCCGTCGTGCGCCTGCACGGCACGATCATGGCCGGCGGCGGCCAGTTCCGCCAGAACCTGTCGTTGGCATCCACAGCCGGGCTTCTTGAAAAAGCCTTCGCGTTCAAGGATACACCGGCAATAGCGATCTCGATCAACTCACCGGGCGGCTCTCCGGTCCAGTCGCGGCTGATCTACCAGCGCATCCGCGATCTCGCGGAAGAGAAGAACAAGAAGGTGCTGGTGTTCGTCGAGGACGTGGCGGCCTCGGGCGGCTACATGATCGCGGTGGCCGGCGACGAGATCATCGCCGACCCGTCTTCCATCGTCGGCTCGATCGGCGTGGTATCCGCTTCTTTCGGCTTTCCCGAACTGATGCAGAAGATCGGCGTCGAGCGCCGCGTCTACACCGCGGGGCGCAACAAGGCGCTGCTCGATCCCTTCCAGCCGGAGAAAACTGAGGACGTCGAGCGGTTGAAGGCTTTGCAGCTTGAAATCCACGAGACCTTCATCGATCTCGTCAAGGACCGGCGTGGCGACAGGCTCTCGGACGACCCGGACCTGTTCACCGGCCTGTTCTGGACGGGCAAGAAGGGCCTTTCGCTCGGGCTGGTCGACGCGATCGGCGACATGCGCGGGACGCTGAAGGACCGTTTCGGCGACAAGACACAACTGAAACTGATCACCCAGCCGCGCGGGCTTTTCGGCCGCCGGCTGGGTGTTTTCGGATCGAGCGCCGGGATTCCAATTGCCGACATCGCAAGCTCGGCCGTCGAGGGCTTGCTCGACGCGGCGGAGGCGCGCGCGCTGTGGAGCCGCTACGGGCTTTGAACCGCCGGCGTTTTGCCGCTATGATGGTCGGATGCCGACCTGAATGGTTTTCCGACCGTTCGATGCAGGGAGGGTAATGTCATGCCGCAGCTCATCTTTTTCGCCATCGTCGGCATCGTGGCCTATTTCGGCTACCGCCATTTCGTGCGCGAGGCCGAGCGCGTGACCGCAAAGATCAGGCGGCATGAGCAGCAGGCAAAGACCCGCGCCAACGGCACGCTGGTGTTCGACCCCAAGACCGGCGAATATCGCCCGGCAAAGGACTGACGGTCCATCATGGCGGATGCAGCAACGGCCGTCGCCGAGGCGGCGCCGGCCAAGATCAACCTTGCCCTGCATGTCGTCGGCCGGCGAAGCGACGGCTATCACCGTATCGAGAGTTTTTCCGTTTTCACCGCCTTCGGCGACCGGATCGCGGTCGGCCCGGCGCCACGCGACCTGTTCACCGTTTCGGGACCCTTTGCGCATGAAATCCCCGACAGCGCCGAAAATCTCGCCGTGCGGGCGCGCGACGTCTTGCGAAAGGCAGCCGGAGCGGCGGCCGCCTCCCCGGCGCTGATCTTTCTGGAAAAGAACATACCCCCCTCCTCCGGTGTCGGCGGCGGCTCGAGCGATGCAGCCGCCGTGCTGAGGGCGCTGCTGCGTTTCTGGAAACTCGACATAAGCGCCGAAGCGCTGTCACGCATCGGGCTGACGCTGGGAGCCGACGTGCCGATGTGCCTGCATGCCAGGCCGCTGATTGCACGCGGTATCGGCGATGTGATCGAGCCGGTCGAAAAATTCCCCTCGCTGGCGCTGGTGCTGGTCAATCCGCGCGTCGCCGTCGGCACGCCGCAGGTCTTTGCGGCCCTGGAGAAACGCGAAAACCCGCCGCTTCCGCCTCTGCCCAAAAGCCCGGATACGGCCCGCCTCGTCGATTGGCTGACAGCGACCCGCAACGATCTGATGGCGCCGGCCAAAAACCTCGCGCCGGCGATCGGCGAGGTGCTCGAGACGCTGAATGGCGCGGGCGCCGCCTTTGCCCGGATGTCGGGGTCCGGCGCGACCTGCTTCGGCCTGTTCAAGGACAGGGTTTCGGCCGAGCGCGCCGCCGGTGCGATTGCCAAGGCGCGGCCGGACTGGTTCGTCGTGGCGACGGAGACGACGGCTTCGGCTTTTCCTGGAGAGGAGCATTGAGGATGGCGCTCCTTCGCGCCCCCCTCTGTCCTGCCGGACATCTCCCCCACAAGGGGGGAGATCGGCCGTCTGCTTGGGTTTCGCCAATCGCAAACGTTGCAGAAGAGGCGGCATCGGCGCCGCTGCCAATCTCTCCCCTTGTGGGGGAGATGTCCGGCAGGACAGAGGGGGGCAACGTAGAGCGCCGCTCTCCAGTGCCAATGCCGTCGTCCAGTTGAGCGAGGCATCAATGGCCACCGAACCCAGACCTTTCATCCCTGTCGGCATCGCCGTGCTCACCGTCTCCGACACGCGCACGCTGGCAGACGACAGATCAGGCCAGACGCTGGCCGACCGCATCGTCGAGGCCGGCCATGTGCTCGCCGACCGCTCCATCGTCACCGACGACAAGGAAAAAATCCGCGAAAAAGTGCTCGCCTGGTCGCGCGAAGACAAGATCGACGTGGTGATAACCACCGGCGGCACCGGCTTTACGGGCCGCGACGTGACGCCGGAGGCGCTGGAGCCTATCTTCGAAAAGCGCATGGACGGCTTTTCCGAAGTCTTCCACCGTATCTCCTACGACAAGATCGGCACCTCGACGATCCAGAGCAGGGCGACCGGCGGTGTGGTCAACGCCACATTCGTCTTCGTGCTGCCCGGCTCGCCCGGCGCCTGCCGCGACGCCTGGGACGGCATTTTGAAAGCGCAACTCGACTACCGGCACATGCCCTGTAATTTCGTGGAGATCATGCCGCGCCTCGATGAGCATTTGAAGCGCGGCGTGAGTGCATAAAGCGGCTCGGACGACGTAGCCCTTTCATGCTCCGGCAACAAACCGGGCGATTTCCTCGAAGAGAACAGGCCAGGCCTTCTCCTGTGGCAGGGTCATGTGGTTGCCGCTTTCCAGCACGACGAATTCGGCCCCTGGAATCCTGGCAGCGAGCCGGCGGCCCTGATCGAACGGCTGGACGCCGTCGTCGCGCGCGTGGATCACAAGTGTCGACACGCGCACCTTCTCCAGCAGATCGGAAACATCGAAGCTATCGAACGCGGCCCTCAGCAGCGCAGCGTTTTCCGGCGATGTTGTCAGCCGCTGCAGATTGACCAGCGAATCCATCTGCTCGCGGCTGCCGTCGGGAATGAACATGGCAGCGAAGGCATTGATGAAGGGACTGCCGCGCTTGGCCCAGCCGTGGCGGATCAGTGTGATGATCGCCTCCGCCTGCTCCCGTTCGCTCTGCGTGCCTCTCACCAGCCGCCCTTGCGCAAAACCGCCCTGCAGAACCAGGCGGCTGACGCGGTTAGGATGGCGCGCGCTGTAAGCAATGGCGATCGGCGCGCCCTGCGAAGTGCCGTAGAGCGCAAACCGGTCGAGACCCGCAGCGTCGACGACTGCCTCAAGGTCATCGACAAAACGCTCCAGCGAACAATCCGTCAGTGTCCAGTCGGACAGGCCATTTCCACGCTGATCGTAGCGGACCAGATGAAAACGCCTGTTCAGCATGTCGAGGGACGGACGCCAGATCGGGCTCTGCCAGTCATGTTCCAAATGGGTGAGCCAATGGCCGGCCTTCACCAGTGGATAGCCGCTGCCGCTCGTCGCATAGGCGATGGACGTGCCATCGGCCGAGCGGCAGAGCGCCACGCGCTGGCGGCTGGTTTCGACAGGACCGTGCAAAAGCGCGGTCGACTGCGGCGGCGCCTCCTCCTCGATCGAACCGACGAAACGGAAACCACGGCGCGGCACGGTCCTGATCCAGGCCTGGCGCTTGCCATCGTCACCGATGGCGCTGCGGGCCGCGCTGATGCGGGCGGCAATCGCCGAATCCGAGACGATCCGGTTTTGCCAGACACCCCTGATGAGTTCGTCCTGCGAGACGACCCGCTCGCGGTTCTGCACCAGAAGCAGAAGAAGATCGAAGACCTGCGGCTCGACCGGCCGCTGCCGGCCGTCCACCCAAAGTTCGCGGGTTTCCTGTTCCAATCCGCACTGACCGAACCGATAGCGCATGGCCGTTTCTACACCGGCGCGCGGTGGAATAGGAGGGCACCGGTTGCGGCAAAGCAAAAGGCAAGAGAAAGACAAGGAAACCTTCAGGCGCCGGTCAAGCGAAGCGCCAGCCGGACGGTTAGCCTCGGCACGCTGAGCTGGGGTGACCACCATGACCGCCTTTGCCGAATCGCCTATCCGTCGCAGGGCCGACGGATCGATCGACACGGATTTTTACGCGCACCGCGCCCAAAACCTTCGCCGCGCAGCCATCCGCAACGAACCCGCGCGCTGGGCCGCCTGGCTCCGCCGCTGGACGCGCGTTGCCACAGATTGCGACAGCGCTTTCAGGAGGGCTGTCCTCACCCGCGCCGCGGTTCGGCGACCCTGATCTGCGCATCCAGCCGCCGCGAGGCCAGGCCGCGTGCGATCGCCTCGGCACTTTTGGCGGATTTGGCCAGCGCCATCGCCTGGCCCTTGCGGATGACCAGCCCTTCGGCCAACGCCGTCGGTGACGAGAACATGCGCGAAAACAGCGGTCTGCGGTCTTCGCGGCTGCGCGAGAAACGGGCCGGCATCGACTGCTTTGCGATATGGCCGATGACCGCCTCGGTCCAGCCGTCGACCAATCGGGCACCGGGCTCCAACATCAGCAGCCACTCGCCCTTGGCCTGCCTTACGCCGGCGGCGACACCGCCTTCGGCCACATAATGGCAGCCGGCGTGCTCGGCGACGTAGTGCGTCTGGTCGGTCGAGCCATGGTCGCAGACGATCACATCGCGCACGATGCCCTCGACCGCCGCGCCGACCAGCGAGGCCAGAGTGCGGGCAAGCGCCTCCTCGTCGTTCCTGGTCTCGATCAGCACCGTCAGCATTCGTAGCCGAATAGCGAGTTGCGTCGCGAAAGGCCAGCATTGCGGTGCAACCGGTTGTTTTGCAATGCCCGCCGACTGCGCAAGTCTGAACGCTGAGTGGCAGGACATGGCGGGAGTGAAAAGCGCAGAGCCGCTTCCACGCGAAAACGGAAATCGAAAAGTTCTTGATTTGTTCCGTTCCAGCGGATAGGAATAGTTTCATGAACGCTCCGATTCGACATAACGCAGAAACGCCATGGCAGCGCGCGAAAATGGAACAGATCGTGCGCGCAGACATTGCCGCCTTTGGAAGCGGCAGGTCCGAAATGGCCAATGCGATGATCGAGGATAGCGGCGTGCGGGTCGACGGGGACCGCCGGCGCGGACGCGGCGCGGGGGTCAATCCGTCCGGCCGGTTCGAGCCGGTGAGCCGTCACGTCTTCGATGACGGCTGGGAATCGCTGGAAGAGCTTCCACCCTTCAAGACCGAGGTGCAGGTGGAAAAACCGCGCACCATCATCACCCGCAACACCTCGCCGGATATCTCCTTCGACCGCTCGATCAATCCCTATCGCGGCTGCGAGCACGGCTGCGTCTACTGCTTTGCGCGGCCGACGCACAGTTTCATGGGCCTGTCGCCGGGGCTGGATTTCGAGTCGAAGCTGTTCGCCAAGCCGGACGCCGCAAGGCTGCTCGACAAGGAGCTCTCCAAGGAAGGCTATCAGCCGCGCACCATCGCCATCGGCACAAACACCGACCCCTACCAGCCGATCGAGAAGAAATACCGCATCATGCGCGAGGTCCTGGAAGTGCTGGAGGCGCGCGGCCATCCGGTCGGAATCGTGACCAAGTCAGCGCTGGTGACCCGCGACATCGACATTCTTTCGCGCATGGCGGAAAGGGGCCTTGCCAAGGTGGCGCTGTCAGTGACCAGCCTCGACCGCATGCTGGCGCGCACCATGGAGCCACGCGCCTCGACGCCGACCAAGCGGCTGGAGGCGATGCGCATGCTGAGCGACGCCGGCATTCCGGCTTCGGTCATGGTTGCGCCGATCGTGCCAGGCCTCAACGACCACGAGATCGAGCGCATCCTCGATTCGGCGGCTAATGCCGGTGCGCGCGAGGCGGGCTACGTCATCCTGCGGCTGCCGCTGGAAGTCAGCCCGATCTTCAAGGACTGGCTGCTGCGCCACTATCCGGACCGCTACCGCCATGTGATGTCGCTGATCCGTTCGATGCGCGACGGCAAGGATTACGATTCCGAATGGGGCAAGCGCATGAAGGGCTCCGGCCCCTATGCCTGGCAGATCGGCCGCCGCTTCGAGATCGCCGCGAAAAAACTCGGCCTCAACCAGGAGCGGACGCGGCTGCGCACCGACCTGTTCAAGGGAAACGAGGGGAGGACAGAGCAATTGATGCTTTTGTAGGGGAGTAAGGGAGTAGGGGAATAAGGGAGTATAACGGGTTACGGCCCAGTTTCGCGGAAGCCAGTTCTTCCCCTACTCCCCTACTCCCCTACTCCCCTACTCCCCTACTCCCCTTCCGTCAGGCCGCCCCGCCTGACGGAGCGCCTTCCCCGCCCCCGCCCCGACGGCCGGGAAGGCCTTGCGGAGAATCGGAACGGATGCGAGTCTCGCCGCCTCATGGCTCGTTCGTCTTCCGATTCTCCGCCCCTCTTCGACCTCACGGTTAAGCCGGACTTCTCGTTCGAGCGCAAGGCGATGAAACGCGGGCTGTGGCCGCTGGCCGGCCTCGACGAGGCGGGCCGCGGGCCGCTCGCCGGCCCGGTAGTCGCCGCCGCCGTCATCCTGAACCCGAAGCGCATTCCCGACGGGCTGGACGATTCGAAACGGCTGACGGCCGAAGCGCGCGAGACGCTGTTCTCGGCGATCCTCGGCACGGCGATAGGCGTGTCGGTCGCTTCGGTTAGTGCGACCGGCATCGACCGCATCAACATTTTGCGCGCCAGCCTGGAGGCGATGCGTCGCGCGTTCTGCGGTCTGCATGTCAAGCCCCTGCACGCGCTGGTCGACGGCCGCGACGTGCCGCCGGGATTGGCCTGCGGCGCCGAGGCGCTGGTCAAGGGCGACCAGCGCTCGCAATCGATCGCCGCCGCGTCGATCGTGGCAAAGGTCATGCGCGACCGCATGATGGAGAATTGCGGCCGGCTGCATGCCCGCTACGGCTTCGAGAGCCACATGGGCTACGCCACCCAGCGCCACCGCGACGCCATCGGCATGCACGGCGCTTTGCCACGCCTTCACCGCGTCACGTTCGCGCCGTTCCGGATCGAAACGGAGACGGCGGTCGAAATGCTGATCGAGGCGTAGCGAGGGCCTGTTTGTCCGACTTGGCCTGCTTTCTCGCCAAACTGGAAAAACGAAACCTTGCCCGACTGCCATGGAATCAAAAAAGCCGCCGGAGTGCGGCGGCTTTTCGAAACTGGGGCGATGAAGCCGGTCAGTTCAGCCGGCTCTTCAGCGCAGCGAGCGAGGACTTGAACAGGTCGCCGCCGATCTTGGCGTCGACCTTGGCGGCCAGCACCGTGCGGGCCGCCTCGACGGCGATGTCCACCGCCTTGGCGCGGACCTCGTTGACGGCGTCGCGCTCGGCCTGGCCGATCTTCTGCTCGGCCAGCGCGGTGCGCCGCGTCACATAATCCTCGGTCTTCTGCTTGGCGTCGGCGACCAGCAGGCTGGCTTCGCGCTTGGCGTGCTCGACGATGTCGGCCGCGTCCTTTTCGGCCTCCTTGCGCTTGCGCTGGTATTCGGCCAGCAACTGCTGGGCCTCCTCGCGCAGGCGGCGGGCCTCTTCCAGTTCGGCCTTGATCTTGTCGGCACGGGCGTCGAGCGACCTGCCGATGGTGCCCGGCACCTTCAGGTAGAAGACGATGGCGAGGAAGATGATGAGGGCTACGAAAGCCCAGAATGTCGCATCCATGGTCGCCTCCTCAGCCTCTCGCCGCCTTGACGGCAGCCGCGACGGCGGCCTTGTCGGCGCCGCCGACAAGTGAACGCACGATCTCGGCGGCCGTGTCCTCGGCGATGGTTCCGACCTCGTTCATGGCTTTCGCCTTGATCGAGGCAATGTTGGCTTCGGCCGCCGCGAGCTTCTCCTCGAGGGTGGCCTCGACGCGCTTGCGTTCCGCGTCCGCATCGGCGCGGGCGCCGTCGCGGGCCTTCTGGCCGATCGCGTTGGCGTTGCCTTTCGCCTCCGCCAGTTCCTGCTCGTAGGCGGCGACGGCCGCGTCGGCCTCGCCCTTCATGCGCGCGGCCTGCTCGAGATCCTGGGCGATACGATCGCTGCGCACCTCGAGAATGCCGCCGATGCGCGGCAGCACGACCTTCTTCAGGAACAGGTAGAACAGCCCGAAGGTGATCGCCAGCCAGAGTATCTGCGAGGGAAAGCTCGATGGGTCGAACGGCGGGAAAACGCCGCCGCCATGCTCGGCGCCCTGCTCGGTATGACCTTCGAGAGCCGGATGGGCTTCGCCCACGGGATGCGCTTCACCCTCCGGACGCGTTCCGCCCTGCGTATGAGCTTCGCCTTCCGCCGGGGCGGTTTCCTGAGCGTAGCCAGGTGTCACAAACATCTTCGTCCCCTGTCCCACGGTCCGTTGATTGTCAACCGACCATCGGCCGGCCGCTCCATGCGGCCGGCATCCACTTCACCGACAAAAATCAGGTGAACAGGAGCAGGAGGGCGACGAGCAGCGAGAAGATGCCCAGCGCTTCCGTCACGGCGAAGCCGAAGATCAGGCGGCCAAACTGGCCGTCGGCGGCCGACGGGTTGCGCAGCGCGCCCGCCAGATAGTTGCCGAAGATGGTGCCGAGGCCGATACCGGCGCCGCCCATGCCGAGGCAGGCAATACCCGCGCCGATCGCCTTTGCTGCATCTACTTCCATATCAAGCTCCTTGTGGATCAAAATCCGGTTGAGAAATTCCACGATGGCGGCACCGCGCCGCCGAACCGTTCTTAGTGGCCGGGGTGCAATGCGTCGTTGAGATACATGCAGGTCAGCACGGCGAAGACGTAGGCCTGCAGGAACGCCACCAGAAACTCGAGCGCCGTGATGGCGACCGTCATGGCCAAGGGCAGGATCGCGCCGGCGACGCCGACCGCTCCGAGCCCGCTCAGCGAGGTGACAAAACCCGCGAACACTTTCAGCGTGATGTGGCCGGCGAGCATGTTGGCGAAAAGACGGACGGAAAGGCTGATCGGCCGCGACAGGAACGAGATCACCTCGATCAGCACCACCAGCGGCACCAGGATGCCGGGCACCCCCTGCGGCACGAACAGTTTCAGGAAGCCGAAGCCGTGCTTCATGAAGCCGTAGACCACCACCGTGCCGATGACCAGCAGCGCCAGTGCGAAGGTGACGATGATGTGGCTGGTGACGGTGAAGAAATACGGGAACAGGCCGAGCAGGTTCGCGACCAGCACGAACATGAACAGCGAGAACACCATCGGGAAAAACTTCATCCCGTGCGAGCCGGCGGCGTCGCGCAGCATGTTGGCGACGAATTCGTAGGACATCTCCGACAGCGACTGCAGGCGGCTCGGGATCAGGCCGCGGCTCGACGTGGTGAGATAGAGGAAAGCACCGGTGGCAGCGACGGTCGCCACCATGAACAGCGACGAGTTGGTGAAGGAGAAATCCATGCCGCCGATCTCGATCGGAATCAGCTTCGCGATCTGGAACTGATGGATCGGATCGTTGGCCATTCGGCCCCCCTCGTTCGCGGCGCGACGCGCCAGTCAATCTCAATTCCTGTCGCCGTCCTCGGGGCGTTTGGACGCCCTGATGCCGGCATCGGCAATCATTCCCGCCGACCGCATCACATTGAGGACGCCGGCTCCGAACCCGAGCAGCAGGAACACGATCAGCCCCCAAGGCGACGTACCCGCCAACCGGTCGATCAGCCAGCCAAGGCCAGCCCCGACCGCCACTCCGGCGATGAATTCGCTCGACAGCTTCAGCGCCTGGCCATAGCCGGTCACGCTCGACTGCCTGGCTTTGTCTTCCCCGTTGCTCTCGCCGTGGCCTTTCGACGCCAGCGATGCCTCGAGTTTCTGCCTCCGGCGCTCCAGATCCAGATCCGCAGCGCTCGGCCGGCCGCCGTCTCCGGGTCCGGTTTTTCCGGTTTTGTCCGGCGTTTTTCCGCCAGCCACCGCAACCCCCTCGCCCGAACGGGACCGTCCGTCCGTCCGCTTCAAAGTCGCCGGCAACATAGTTAGAGGGCCTGCCCCCGTCAAGCCACGTAGCGACCCGGCGGAAGATGTATTTTCGCTTTAAAATTCAAGTGTTTATGGAAGTGCGACATCCTGACCCGCGTCTGCCGGCGCCGACTCAGGCGCCGCGCCCGCAACAGGCGCCCGTGGCCGGCACCGTCAACGGACCGATCGGTCAGCTCCAGCCGCCGCCATAGGTGCGGTAGAAGATGTGCAGGCCGATCTGGGTCATGCGCTTCATGGCGCGCGCCCAGCCGGGGCTGACATACTGCGCGTAGTAGTGGGTCGACGAGCCCACCTCGGGGATGAAAATCTTGCCGGCCGTCACCGCCATGGCGGTCTCCTCGGCGCGGCGATAATGCCACGGGCTGTCGACGCGATCCTTGATGCCGTCGCAGGCGAAAGAGAACTGGCAGCGGTTCTTCCAGTTGTCGTTCTGGTAGACGACGCCGCAGATCGACTTGGGATAGGTGGGATTGCGCACCCGGTTGAGCACCACCTGCGCGACGGCGGCCTGGCCGCGCGACGATTCGCCCCGCGCCTCGAAATAGATGGCGTTGGCCAGGCATTTCTGCTCCTCCGCCGAGAAAACCGAGGCCGGCAGCGGATTGCTCATCCAGGCGTGATCGCCCTTGGCGACTGGCGGTACGAAGCGGCCCTTGTCGAGCTCGTCCTGCAGCAGCGCCTCGAACGGCGAGGCCCGCGCATAGTCCGGCTTCGGCGGTGCGTAGGCGGTCGCGAGCACGTCGGCCTTCTCGCTGGTGACGAGGGCGGCGAGATAGGCAGGCACGGCGGGATCGGGTTTCTTCTCCTTCTTAACATAGAAGGCGGTGGCGATCTCGATCTCCTTGCCTTTTATGTCCGGCTTGGCGAACGCCATCTTCAGGTCCGGCTCGAGCGCCGGCCGCAAGAACATCGAGGTGCGCTCGAGGATAGAACCGGCGTTGAAGAATTTCGGCGGCGCCACCGGCGCCACGTTGACGATGCGGCCCCTCTTGTCGGCGCGGGCGATGCGGTCCTCGTCGGGGGTCGCCGGAGCGCCGCCCTTGCCGCGGAAGGCGACCGCGCCGATGCCCGGCGCCGTCATACCGCCGCCGGAGATCGACCCGGTGGCGATGTCGCCGTCGGCGAAAGGCAACTCGGCCGCATGCACCGATCCCGCCACGGATTTTTCGATATAGCCGGCCCAGCGTGCCGATGGCGCTTCGGCGCCGGAAACCATACTGCCTATGTCCTGATAGGCGGCGGTCGTCGGAAAGCCGATCCACATGCCGAGGCCAACGACCACAGAAGGAAGCAGCGCGGCTCTGGGCTTCAGGACGAAAATCAGCAGCCGCCAGACGATATCCAGCAGCAAGGCTGCCAGGTTCCGTCCTATGATTGTGCAGACGGAACCGACCCGCACGCCGAGACGGAGCAGCTTTTCGGGGGAGGATATTTCGAAGGCGCGGGCAACGGAAAACCGTTGCGACACAAGATGTCGAAACAAGGATGACTCTCCAGGACGCAACAGCAACCCACTGGAGAGCGAGAGTGAAGCATTAACCTTGATGAGGGGTTAACGGACCTGTTGTGGCGGCAATGAGGCTAATCATGATTGTTGCGCCAATGGCGTATTTTCCATTGCCTCTGCATTTCGATACGTCTACGATGCGTGCGTGGAAATCGTTCGCACCAGGCGCTATCTGAAAGACATCAAGCGCCTCGCGCTGACCGATCTGGAGATCAGGACGCTTGAGCAGGAAATCGCCGCCAATCCACAGGCGGGCGCTGTCGTCTCGGGCCTCGGCGGTATCCGCAAGATCCGGTTCGGTTTCGGCGGACGCGGCAAACGAGGCGGCGGCCGCGCCATCTACTTCCTGATGCTTGCCGACGACAGGGCGTTCATGCTGTTCGCTTACGCCAAGAACGAACAGGAAGACCTTACGCAAGAGCAACGCCGCGTGGCGCTGGCGCTCATCGAGGAGATCACCAATGGCTAAATCGACGAATTTCGGAGATGCGCTGGTCGAGAGCCTAGAGGAGGTCCGGGCTTGGAAACGCGGTGAAATCGCGTTGGAGACAGTCCGGGTAGACCCGATGCCGGCGGAAAGAATTCGCGCCATTCGAAAGGCCGTCGCCAAGTCCGCCAAGGAGTTCGAGGCGAGGTTCGGCATTCCGGCTGCGACCGTCAACAACTGGGAACAGGGCCGCCGTTCTCCCGATCCGGCCGGTCGCCTGCTTCTCAAGGTGATCGAGAGCGACCCGGAGGCGGTGGAACGCGCAGCCAAGCGCTGACCTGTTGAGGGCTAGCAGACCGCGGGAGGTAGCGTTTCCAACCGTCGAGCTGCGTGACGGAACCTGGATAGCGGCCCTACCGCTTCCTCGCCTTGCCCGCATAAGGATTGTCCGACGCCCGCAGCGCGATGCGGATCGGCACGCCCGGCATGTCGAAGGCGTCGCGAAGACTGTTCGACAGATAGCGCACATAGGATTGCGGCATGGCGTCGGGGCGCGAGCAGGAGACGACGAAACCCGGCGGGCGCGTCTTGGCCTGGGTGATGTATTTGATCTTCAGCCGACGCCCGGCGACGGCCGGCGGCGGGTGATGCGCCAGAATGCCTTCCAGCCAGCGGTTCAGCCGGCCGGTGGAGACGCGGCGGTTCCAGACGCGATGCGTCTCCACCACCTCTTCCATCAGCCTGTCGAGGCCCCTGCCCGTCTCCGCCGAGATCGGCACGGCGCGCAGGCCGCGCGCCTGCGGCAGCAGCCGCTCGGTCTTTTCGCGCAACTCGGCAAGCGTGGCCTGCGGCGTGTCGATCAGGTCCCATTTGTTGAAGGCGATCACCGGCGCCCTGCCCTCGCGGATGATCAGGTCGGCGATCTGCAAGTCCTGCTTCTCGAAGGGGATGGTCGCGTCGAAGACGACGATCACGACTTCGGCGAATTTCAAGGCGCGCAGGCCGTCGGCGACCGACAGTTTTTCGAGCTTCTCCTGCACCTTCGCCTTGCGGCGCATGCCGGCCGTGTCGAACAGCTTTATCTGACGGCCGCGCCAATCCCAGTCGACCGAGATCGAATCGCGGGTGATGCCCGCCTCCGGGCCGGTCAGCAGCCGCTCCTCGCCGATCAGCGCGTTGATCAGCGTCGATTTTCCGGCATTCGGACGGCCGACCACGGCGATGCGCAACGGTTTCGTGTCGTCATAGGCCGGCTCGCTCTCGGCCTCAGCCTCGGAGATATCCTCGCCGACCAGCACGTCGCTTTCGGCCGGCGCATCGTCGTCATCGTGCTCATCGGGAAAGCAACGGTCCTCGCCCAAAGCCTCTACGATGGCGTCGCGCAGGTCCGGCATGCCCTGGCCGTGTTCGGCCGAGATCGGGATCGGCTCGCCCAGCCCCGCCTCCCAGGCCTCCAGCAGGCCGGCCTCCGAGGCGCGCGATTCCGACTTGTTGGCGGCCAGCACCACCGGCTTGCCAGCGCGGCGCACGATATCGGCGAAAGCCTTGTCGTCCGGCAGCAGGCCGGCGCGCGCATCGACCATGAACACCACAAGATCGGCCTCGCGGATGGCGATCTCGGTCTGCTGGCGCATGCGGCCCTGCAAGCTCTCCGGCGCGGCCGTCTCGAAGCCGGCGGTGTCGATCACTTCGAAATTGAGGTCGTAGAGTTTGGCGGGATGGACGCGGCGGTCGCGGGTAACGCCCGGCGTGTCGTCGACCAGCGCCAGCTTCTTGCCGGCCAGGCGGTTGAACAGCGTCGACTTGCCGACATTCGGCCGGCCGATGATGGCAACCTTGAAGCTCATCTCTAGAGCGCGGCGCCGGAGCCGCGGATCAGTTCCGCCATCATCGAAGCGCGCTCACGGGCGTTGCGCGGCGCGGTGTCGTCGCTCGCGATCTGATCGAACAGCGCCAGCGCGTCCTTGGCCTTGCCTTCCTTCCAGGCCGACAGGCCGAGCGCCTCGCGGGCGGAATGGCGCAGCATGTTGGCGTCGTCGGTGAGCACCTCGACACGGGTCGAGACGTCCTGGTAGCTGCCGTTGTCGACGAGGACATAGCCGGCGCGCAGCCGCGCCATGTCGCGGATCGCCCGCGGGATCGCGTTGTCGGCGGCGACCGCGTCGAACTCCTTCACCGCGCCGGCGAAATCGCCCTTGTCGGCGAGCACGGTGGCGGCGCGCATGCGGGCAAGCAGCGGATAGGCGCCATGGCCGTCGGCCTCGAGCGCCTTCAGCGCCGCCAAAGCCTCGTCCTGCTTGCCTTCGCTGGACAGCCTCAGCGCCTGCGAAAAGGCGTCGCCCGAGGTGTTTGCCTTGGACGTCTGCCAGTACTCCCAGCCGACCCAGGCGGCAGTGGCGAGCACGATGGCGAGGGCGATGCCGATGCCGATGGGCCCATAGCGGTCCCACATGGCGCGCGCCTGCGCCTGGCGGTACTCCTGGTTGACTTCGCGGATAAAGCTGTCGTCCGACATGGGTTTTTTGCCGTTTTCGCCACGCGGGCTGTTGAGCCTGCCTTGTAGCGGAAATTTGTCGGCATGGAAGGGGTTTTGGCCGGACGCGGCCATTTGCCGGCGCTTAGGCAATATGCGTTCGTGCGCAACCCGTTCCAATCCGCGCCACAATCGTGGCATAGCGCTGACAAAAATCATCCGCCTGCCCAAGAGTGTCCATGTCCGCGTTGATGCGTCGCGCCCTGTCCGCCCTCGCCTGCCTGGCGCTGTCGCCCGTGGCCGGCGCGGCGCAGGCCGAAAACATTCCGGCAAAGCCGCATCAGGTCGTCATCATCTCGTTCGACAATTCCAATCCAATCGAATTGTGGCAGCGGAGCCGGACGCTGGCGGCGACCACCGGCGCGCGCTTCACCTATTTTCTCTCCTGCGTCTTCCTGCTTTCGCCGGAAACGCGCGGCATCTACCAGGCGCCGGGCCAGAAGGCCGGCCGCTCCAATGTCGGCTTCTCGCCGTCGAAGGAGGACGTGAAGGCGCGGCTCCAGCAAATCTGGCTGGCGCGCGCGGAAGGCCACGAGATCGCCAGCCACGCTTGCGGCCATTTCGACGGCGGCAAGTGGAGCGCGGCCGACTGGCAGCGCGAGCTGACCTCCGCCTCGACCATTTTGCGCGACGCCTGGCGCATCAACAAGCTCACGGGCGAGCCGCAGGGCTGGCGGCATTTCGCCCGGCACGAGATTCTGGGATTCCGCGCGCCCTATCTGTCGGCCGGCAAGCACCTCGACCCCGCACTTGCCGCCGCGGGCTACCGTTACGACGCCAGCGGCGTCTCGCGCGGCCCGGCGGCGCCCGACGAAAAGAAGGGCCTGATGCGCTTCGCCCTGCCGCAGATCCCGGAGGGACCGGCGGGCCGAAAAGTGCTCGCCATGGACTACAATCTGTTCGTCCGCCATTCCGGCGGCTTCGAGCGCAGCGACAACGACGGCGCCTTCGAGGAGCGCGCGCTTGCGGCTTTTCACGCAGCCTTCGACAGGCAATATTCTAGCGACCGCACGCCGCTGCAATTCGGCTTCCACTTTACGCTGATGAACGACGGCGCCTATTGGCGGGCGCTGGAGCGTTTTGCCCGCGACGTCTGCACGCGTGCCGACGTCGACTGCATCAGCTATGCCGACTACGTGGCGCGCCGCGAGAAGCCGGCGCTCGTCGGCGGCGATGTGGGCGGGTGAGGCTGGCGCGCCGACGCTCGTTGAGCCGCCCCGTGTTTCCTATTTGGCGTTCTCTTGGACCGACGCGCCGCGCTGTTGTTGCTCTAGGAAATGCCGGTCTATTTCCGGCAGAGGTCCACCATACAGTGTCGCCTCGAAAGCGCGCAGACGTTTGTAGATAGAGATCAATTCGACGATTGTCGGCCAGGCATTAACCAAATACTGGAACGAGCTTGAAACTTGGCCGAACGCGGTCAATATCTGCTGCCAGATGCCCAAGGTAATCTTTCCAGCGGCGATTGTCGGGATTAGGAGAACACTGATGAAAATCGCATTTACCTGACCAAAGCTAGATCGAACAACATTAAAATACCCGTAATGAAAATAAAGATTGAAGTAGTTTCTTCGAACATTCGCAAACAATTCCCTAGCTGTCTCTGGTCGAGCTCGATCGGCGTGATCTTCACCATAGACTAACTCCTTTCGATATGCCGCCTCCACTCTTTGGTTTTTAAACTCAAGACCCGGAAGTTTGATACCGGCCATCGCAAGCAAAGCAGTTCCGAAGATCGCCCAGAGAAGCGCGGCCACGACAAGCGAATAAGGTATCGAACCAACAACAGGCAACTCGGTGATATGCGCCGACAAACCAGCCAACACAGGAAGAAACGCGATCAATGTTAAAATAGAATCCGCAAACGCAACCCCCAAACCTTCCACTGTTGTCGAAAACCGCATGGTGTCTTCCTGGACACGTTGCGACGCGCCTTCAATGTGACGGAGCCGGTCCCAGTTGGCCATGTAGAATTCATTCATCGCCGTGCGCCAACGAAAGATATAGTGACTGACTACGAAGCGAGTCACCACGAAAATGGCGACGCCAAACATTGCCAGCCACATGAAGACGATGGTTAGGCTGTAGAGTTCACTCGGCGAGACAGAGCCCGGAGTGGTTATCGCTCGCTGAAAAAGGTCAAAGAACGGCCTTCTCCAATTGTTGATCGCAACATAAATCTCGACATCCAGATACGTTGAAAACAATATGAACGCCGACACAAGGATCGACCAGTCCTGCCAAGGATGGGGTGCGAAAAAGCGCCAGAACAAATAGAACGCGGCCAAAAATACTGCAAAATAGATGTAAAACCAGATGAACGGACCGGACCAGAAAATTGGAAGGCCAAGGATTGGATCCACGCCTGCAGGCGCTGGTGGCATACCAAAAGCTGCGCCCAGTTGCTGTCCGCCAAAGAACCAGAACAAAATTCCGAACAGGGTCCAAACGGCCAACGAGATGAAGAACAACTTCGGCCTGGGAAAAAAGGATACAAACACGTCAGCGAAATCCTTGCCGGAGGCGCCAGGGCGCGGTGGATCAGGCCGGCATGAAGTCACACTTCGCCGTCGAAGGAAATGCGCACATGCCGCCGCCGGCCGGCACATTGCCGTGAATCATGGCGATTTTGGCACGCTATCGGAACCAAGCGCTATCAGCGGACCAGGGTGTGTTGAGATTCAGATGATGTCGGCCTGACCTGAATCTCACACCCTAATGCAGCGCCTCAAGCCCCTTCGGCTCCGCCGGCAGCCGGTAGCAGCGATTGAACGGCAGGTCGGCGAGTTCGCGCGGCGACATCGCCGCGATGTCCGGATGCGTCAGCGGATCGCGCCACCAGGTCTGGCTTTCGGAGGGCGCATCCGCCGGCTCGAACAGCACCTGGCCGACCGCTTCGACGATTGAGAGAAACTTCATATTCGCTCTCCTTTTCGTTTCTCGATGATGGTATTTTGGGCCGATCCGTGCTCCTTTCAATCAAGAAAGCCAGCGCCCTTGGATTAGAAAAACTAAACTCATGAAACTCAACACGGTGCATCTGAACGGCCTGCGCGCGGTGGAAGCCGTGGCGCGGCTGGGCTCGCTGCAGAAGGCTGCGGAAGAGCTCGGGGTGTCGCCAAGCGCCGTCAGCCAGCAGGTGGGGCGAACGGAGGCGCAGATCGGCCAGGTGGTTTTCGACCGGACGTCCTCGGGGCTTCAGCCGACCGGTTTTGGAAAAGAGTTCACCGGAAAACTGTCTTCCGGATTCCGCGAACTGGAGGGCGCGGTGGCGATGGCCGAGCGGGCGAAAACCTGCGTGCTCGCCGTCTCGGTCGCGCCGGCATTCGCCTCGAAATGGCTTTTGCCGAGACTTTCCAAGCACTTCACCCTCTATCCCGAAGTGTTTCTGCGGATCGACGCCTCGACAAAACTGGCCGATCTGGACCATTCGGACATCGATATCGCGATCCGGATGGGGGATGGAAAGTGGCCCAGGGTGCGCACCGAGTTGCTGATCGCGCAGGAGATCTTTCCGGTGTGTTCGCCGGCGGTGGCCGAGACGCTGAAGCGGCCCGCCGACCTGGCGAAGACCTGGGAGATCATCGACGAAAGCTCGATGTTTTCATGGAATCAATGGTTTAGCGCAGCAGGCGTCGAGCCGGTCAGGATGCTGCCGGGCGCGAGATTCACCGATCCGATGCTCTGCCTCGATTCGGCGATCGCCGGCCACGGGGTGACCTTGGCTTGGCAATTGCTCGCCGCCGACGCCATGGCTGATGGCAGGCTGGTGGCGCCCTTCGGCGTGCGGGCGACGAGCGGGCTCGGCTACTGGATGGTGACGGCGCAGGCCGAGCGCGAACCGAAAAAAGTCAATCAATTCAAAGCCTGGATACGCGGCGAGATCGCCCAGACCATCAACCAGTTCGGCCCGCTGGTCTGCGCACAATAGGGCGGCAACGGCGCCGCGCGGCACCGTGTGAAGCGCGGAAGATCAAACGTTTTCAACAGGTTATGGCGGAACCACGTGTCCGACCGCGCGATTCGCTTGATTCGAAGGCGTTTTTCGGGCCGATTCCCTTCACGTTTCGGCACTTCGCCTTCACGGCAGGGCCAAAACGCTTCACGCGTGCGTCTTCGTTTTTCACTACCCCGCCGTCGTCACATCGTCGCCGCTTTGCGGTGGCGGGATCGGCCCGGGCGACCTATCTATGCCCAGTCCAATCTCGAAGAAGGTTTTGTCCATGACCTCGCACCCCGGCACGCTTTCCGCCTCGATCGATCCCGAAAAACTCGACCGGCTGGCCGAGGTGGCGGTGAAGGTGGGGCTCCGGCTGCGGCGCGGACAGGATCTGGTGATGACGGCGCCGGTCGCCGCGCTGCCGCTGGTGCGCAAAATCACGGAGCACGCATACAAGGCCGGCGCCGGGCTGGTGACGCCGATCTTTTCGGACGAGGAGATCACGCTCGCGCGCTACCGCAACGCCCCCGACGAGAGTTTCGACCGCGCCCCCAACTGGCTCTACGAGGGCATCGCAAAAGCCTTCGACAACAATGCGGCGCGGCTGGCGATCGTCGGCGAGAACCCGATGCTGCTGTCGGGCGAGGATCCGTCAAAGGTGGCGCGGGCGAACAAGGCCAACTCGATCGCCTACCAGCCGGCGCTGGAAAAGATCGCCGGCTTCGACATCAACTGGAACATCGTCTCCTATCCGAGCCTGTCGTGGGCGAAGCTGATGTTTGCCGACGACAGCGAGGACATCGCCGTGGCGAAACTGGCGGACGCCATCTTTGCGGCGTCGCGGGTGGACGCCGGCGACCCGGTTGCCGCCTGGCGCGACCACAACGCGGCCCTTGCCGAAAAGAGCAAGTGGCTGAACGGCGAGCGCTTCAGCGCGCTGCATTATACCGGGCCGGGCACCGACCTGACGGTGGGCCTGGCCGACGGCCACGAATGGCACGGCGGCGCCTCGACCGCCAAGAACGGCATCACTTGCAATCCCAACATCCCGACCGAGGAAGTGTTCACCACGCCGCACGCGCAGCGCGTCGAAGGATATGTGCGCAGCACAAAACCGCTGTCGCACCAGGGCACGCTGATCGACAACATCGAGGTGCGGTTCGAAAAGGGCCGGATCGTCGAGGCCAAGGCAACGCGCGGCGAGGAAGTGCTGAAAAAAGTGCTGGACACCGACGAGGGCGCGCGGCGGCTGGGCGAAGTGGCGCTGGTGCCGCATTCCTCGCCGATCTCGAAAAGCGGGCTCCTGTTCTACAACACGCTGTTCGACGAGAACGCCGCCAGCCACATCGCGCTCGGCCAGTGCTATTCGAAATGTTTTATCGGCGGCGACACGATCACGCCCGAACAGATCGCGGCGCAGGGCGGCAACAAGAGCCTTATCCACATCGACTGGATGATCGGCTCGGACAAGATCGACATAGACGGTGTGCGCGCCGACGGGTCGAAGGCGCCGGTGATGCGAAAGGGCGAGTGGGTGTAGGGAGGGATGCTCCGAGACGCCGGGCCGCGCTGTCGCGCCGGTTGACCCGATCAAGGCGAGACTGGCGTAAGCCTCATCTCAGTTGGCGGCCGGACGCGCCATCCCCTTGAGGGACAGAACCAGCGTCAGAGGGTTGCCCTGCAGGGACGAAAAGCCGTACCGCAGGTAGAAAGCTCGCGCTTCTTCGGAAATTGCGTGAACGAGCAGACCGCGAATGCCCAGTATCTCCGCGGCCTGCCCCGCGCGAAGAACCGCATCTTGCAAAAGGGCCGTGCCGATGCCTTTGCCTTGCCAGTGGCGGTCCACGGCCAGCCGTCCGAGGATTGCCATCGGGATAGGGTCCGGCATGTTTCTGCGAAAACTGCCGGGCGCAACGGCAAGAGCGAGCGCGCCCGAGGACAGGCAATAGTAGCCGATCACCCTTTCATCGTCGGTCAGCACGTAGGTTCGAGACGCGCCGCCCAGTTGGTTGGTCCAGGCGCGACGACGCAACCATTGATCCAAACTCTCCGTGCCGCTGGAAAACGTCTCGAGATCATGCGCTTCCGCCAGTGGCGCGGGCGCGGAAAACATCAGTCAGCCCAAGGTTTTGGCGCATTCATGAGCCGGGCAAACCCCTCCCCGGCGGGCGGGCTGTCGAGAATCTCCAGATACCGGCGATAGGTGTCTGCATCGACCCTGATCAGGGTCTGGTCGAGAAGCGTATCCTCCGCAGCGCGGTAGGCAGCATCGATCATGAACTCGGACCGGCTCTTTCCACGTATGCCCGCCGCGCGGTCGATGAGGGCGCGCATGTCGTCGCGAACACGCAGATTGATTGCGCGTACGTGTTTCGGATGTGTTGCGCTGTCAGCCATGGCACGCAGTATAGACGATTTTCCAAGATGTCGCGATACACAATGTGTATCGGACACACGTCTAGATCGACACAGACTGCATCCGCGCCGACGGGTCGAAGGCGCCGGTGATGCGCAAGGCCGAGTGGGCGTCGGCGGCCGCCAGCGGAGACGGGCGCCTTTCGGCATGATGACCAGGCTCGATCAGGCTCCGCGCACGGTGCGGGCAAGCCGTGACAGCAGTTCCACCAGCACTTGCTGTTCGTCACCCGACAGGGCGGCAAACCAGCCGGCGATCGCGGCATAGTCTTCGGCGTTGCGATTTTCCCAACCCGGCTGACCCGCCTCCGTCGCCTCCAATCGCCTGACGCGCGCGTCGCGGTCGTCCGAGACGATTTTCAGCATGCCCTTCCGCTCCAGCGCCGAAGCGACCTGCTTGGCATTCTGGTGCGTGGTGGACATGGCGGCGGCGACCTCGCCCAATGTCGGCCGGCCACGCATCCTGACGACGGTCAGCAGGAAGCCCTGCTGGCTGGTCAGCCCTTCTTCCCGGAGGCGCTGGTCGTACAAATAGCGAAGCCGCTGGCCGGTGTAGGAAATCAACCGGAAACAGCGCACGGCATCGGCCGCCGAACCGGCGGCGCGGCTCTCTTCGTCGGTAATGTCGGCAAAGGGCTTGATCGGATCCTGCATTTAGGTAATATATTACATATCTGCTTGTCACGCAAGGAGCGGCGCCATGATCTGTCTCATGCCGAACTGCGCGTTCATCTCCGAAACCTCGCGCATGATCCAGATCTACAAGGCGCTCAAGGACCGAGGGGTCGCGGCGCGGATCGCCACGCATGGCGGCATGCATGAAACGCTGCTGAAAGACGAAGGCATCGACTACGACATTATCGGCCCGCACATGGACGAGGCGCGCAGCCGCCGTTTCCTCCGCGACACGGTGGGCATCGGCGACCCCGGTCAGAGCATGTACGACCCGGACGAAATGCGAACCTATGTGCTCGCCGAGGTGGAGTATTTTCGGTGTCACGAGGTGCAGGCTGTCGTCATCGGCTTCACCCTGACGACGCTCCTGTCGACGCGGATCGCGGACGTGCTGCTCGTTACGCAGCATGCGGGATCATATATTCCCCCGCTCTTCGAAAGGGGGATGTTGCCGGCGCCGTCGCGGCCAGTCCAGCCGTTCTTCAACTATATCCCGCGCAGCCTTGCGCGGTTCCTGATCAACAAGGCGACGAATACCCCGCGGCTCTATCTCAAGGCTTTCGACGCGCTCTGCGCCGAACTCGGCATCGCGCGCATACCGAGCTTTCCCGCCCTTCTGTTGGGCGATCTCTCGCTCGTCACCGAAGCGCCGGAAGTCTACGGTGTCAGCGAGGAGGAGATGCGCGCCTGGCGGCCGTCGGGAAGGGCGTATTGGCCGACGACACGGCTCGAATATACAGGCCCGATCTTCGCCGAATTCGACGCTCTCATCCCGATCGAGGTAGACGAGGCGCTCGGACGCAAGGGGCCAATCGTCTACGTTGCCATCACCTCCGCGCCCGCCGAACTCGTGCGCAGCGTGGTAAAGGAAGTGGCGGGCACAGGCGCCGAGGTGATCGTCGCGGCAACCGTCCACGATCTCTCCGATCTCGCCGGTCCCAGGGTCACGGTGGGCGGCATCCTGCCCAGCCAAAAAATCATGCCAAGGGTCGACCTGCTTGTCTCGGCGGGCGGCCAGGGCAGTTTGCAATGCGCCATGGCGGCCGGCACTCCGGTCATCGGCATCCCGCTGCAGCCCGAGCAGGACGCCAACGTGCATCTGCTGGAACTCAAGGGTGCGGCAAGGCTGCTGCCCGAGCGCGAGATCGGTCGCGGCAGGCTGGCCGTCCTGGTGCGCGAAATGACCACGCAGGAAAGTTACCGAACCTCCGCCCGGACAATCCAGGCGGCCTATGCCGGGCGCAACGGCCCGGCGCTCTCGGCGGACGCGATCGCGCGCCATGTCTGCAATCGGATGCACCAGGCCGGTTGATACCAGCCACCGACAGTGAAGCGAGGATGCCTCCATGCTCGCCAGGAACATTTTCGGATCGATCAGCCTGGCCGGGCAATTCAAGAAGTGGTCGGCCACCATCGTTGCGAATGCGGTTTCGACCTATGCCCTCGATACCGTCTGCACGGCCAGCGGCGCCCTGCTGGTGGCGTCCGGATTGCTCGCGAGCCTCGATTTCCGCTCCGCCGCTGTCATCCTGGCAATTTCATATCTGCTGTGGGCCGGCGGACTGTCGGCCAGCCTCGGCGCCAACTGGCGACTGCTGGAGGCGACTGGAACCAGTACGAGCCTTCTCTCCAAACTGGCCTACGATCTTGCCGGACTCCGGACCAGGTGCGCCAGCGTCCGCCGCTTCCTGAGCGCGGCGGGATATGTGGTGTTCGAACTGGCAAAGGAGTCGCCCTACTACGTAGTAGCCTTCGGGCTCGCTTTCGCCAGCGATTCATTCACCGGTGAGGAAGCGCTTGTTTTCCTGGCCGGCGCCAATGCCGGCGCCGCGGCTTACGAGTACGGACTTGGCTGGTCGACCTCCATTCTCGTCGGGAAGGCCGGACAGGCGCAATACGCATCCTTCGAAGAAGAGTGGGCGCCGAGGCAATATCTCGCCGACTACTACAGCACCGTCGATGCCGACGAGAAGAATACAATTGCGTTTTTCACGGAGGCCGCGCGGCGGATGCCCGCGGGCGAGCCTGTGCTGGTTTTCGGCGCCGGCCCGACGCTTCATCATGCCTTTGCATTGGCAAGGCGAGCCTCCGAGATCCACATGGGAGACTATCTTCGCTGCAATCTGGATGAGATTTCCCGCTGGATCGGCGGCGAGAAGAGTGCTCACGACTGGCAGGCATTCGTTCGCTACACACTCCAATGCGAGGGTGGCGAAAACCCCTCCCGGACGGACGTTCTTGCACGTGAGCGCCTTACGCGCGCCAGGATCACCGCCCTGCTGCAAGTCGACATCCGCAACGACCGTCCATTGGCAGGCACGCAACGATGCTATGCGGCGGTGCTGAGCGCCTATTGCGTCGACTCGGCGACGGACAATCTCGACGATTGGCGACATTACATGCGGCGGATCGTCGAACTGGTGCAGCCCGGTGGGACACTTTTTGTCGCGGCTCTCGGCGAAACACGCAGCTACTTCGTGGGCGGGAAGGTTTTTCCGAGCCCGTCGATCGGCGCGGCCGACATGGAAAGCGTGCTGAAGGATCACTTTCCGCCAGCGGAACTGACGATCAGGACTGTGTCCGTGCCGGAATGCGCAGCACACGGCTATGCGAGCATCATTCTCGCCGCCGGCCATGACCGAAGGGCAAAGCCCAGACCGGAATAATGACCGGCGGTCGACTCGGCAACGCCCTGGATGGCGCCGATTGGACTAAATCGGTTTTAGCACATTGCTAAATTCTTTAAATTTTACTTAGTGCGCTCCTTTACCTCATATGTCCTCACCGAACGGCGCTGGCGGCGCGCTCGCGGGAGGACAGGGCCATGAATGCGTTTTCCAGGAATGCGTTTTCGACCGTAGCGTTTTCGCCGCCGGCGCGGCTGCTGATGGGGCCGGGGCCGTCCAATGTCGCGCCAGAGGTGCTGGCCGCACAGGCGCAGGCCACGATCGGCCATCTCGACCCGGCCTTCGGCGAGTTGATGGAAAGCATCAAGGACCAGTTGAAGGCGGCGTTCCGTACGCACAACCGCGTGACGTTTCCGCTTTCGGCGCCGGCTTCACTCGCCATGGAGATGGCGCTGGTGACGCTGCTGGAGCCCGGCGACACCGCCATCATCGCCCAGAACGGCGTGTTCGGAGGGCGCATGGCGGAGATCGCCCGGCGGGCGGGCGCCGAGGTAAAACTCGTCGCCGGCGAATGGGGCCGGCCCGTCGACCCGCACGATGTGCGCGCGGCGCTGGCCGAGGCGCCGCACGCGAAAGTTTTGGCCTTCGTGCATGCGGAAACCTCGACCGGCGCGCTTTCCGACGCGGCGACGCTGTGCCGGCTGGCGCGCGAGGCGGGCATGATGAGCGTGGTCGACACGGTGACCGGGCTCGGCGGCGTGCCGGTTTCGGTGGACGAATGGGGCGCCGACGTCGTCTATTCCGGTACGCAGAAATGCCTGTCGGCGCCGCCCGGCCTGGCGCCCATCACTTTTTCGGACCGGGCCGTGGCGGCGGTGAAGGCCCGCAAGACGCCGGTGCAGAGCTGGTTCCTCGACCTCGGCCTGATCCTCGGCTACTGGGACGGAGAAGGTGCGCGCTCCTATCACCACACCGCGCCGGTGAACGCGCTGTTCGGCCTGCACGAGAGCCTGCGGCGGCTGCTTTCGGAAGGGCTGGAGGCGGCCTGGGCGCGGCATGAAGCCAACCATGAGCTTCTGGCCGAACGGCTGGAGGAACTGGATTTCGCCTTCGTCGTCGACAGACCATACCGGCTGCCGCAGCTCAACACCGTGTGGATACCGCAAGGCATCGACGACGCGCCGGCGCGGCGGCGGCTGCTCGACGAGTTCGGCATCGAGATCGGCGGCGGGCTGGGGCCGCTGGCCGGAAAGATCTGGCGCATCGGCCTGATGGGCGAGACTTGCCGGGCGGACAATGTCGAGCGCCTGGCGGAGGCGATCGCGGTCGTGAAGGGCTGAGGCGGGCGGCCGCTTCTGATGGCGTGCGAGCGCTTGGGGCGAAGGCGTCGGAGCGTATGCCGGGTTAGTCACCCGACCGCCTGCTCATAGACCTCCGGCTTGAAGCCGACGGTGAGTTTCCCGTCGATGTCGAGCACCGGCCGCTTGATCATGGTCGGATGTCTTAGCATCAGGCTGACCGACTTCGCCTCGTCCAGTCCGGCCTTGTCGGCGTCCGGCAGTTCGCGAAACGTGGTGCTGGATTTGTTGAGCAGCTTTTCCCAGCCGAGTTTTTTCACCCAGCCGCGCAAGGTCTTCTCGTCCAACCCCTCGGCCCGGTAGTCGTGGAAGCGGTATTTTCGGCCGTGGCCGTCGAGCCAGGTCCACGCCTTCTTCATCGTGTCGCAGGTCTTGATGCCGTAGATGGTGATGGGCAAGGGGGGCTCCTGGAATCGATGGATGCGCCTTTGTATGAGCCATCGGAACGATTGGCCATCCGCGATCGGTCTACTGCCCCAGCGACGCCACCGTCTTCAGCGCGCCGTCGAGCATATCCCCCTTCTCGTCCTTCAGCGCCGCCTCGCGCAGGCGGCGGATCCAGTCGGCGGCATCGGTGCGGCCCTTGACGAGGTCGAGGCCGGAGAGCACGCGCTCGAATTTCGACTGGGCGCGGGCGTGGGTGTCGGAATAACCCTTGATCAGCCGGCGGCATTCGAGGATCTCGACCGCCAGCGCGTAGTCCGTGGCAACATGATCTAGTGCGAGTGCGTACCAGCGCTCCAGGTGCTCGGTCTCGACCGCATGGCGCAGCAGCTTTCGGCGCCAGCGACGCAGGCCGCCGATGATCCACAGCGTGGCGAAGCCGGCAAAACCGTCGGTGCGCACATGGCGGCCGCGGTTGATGCGCCGGTCGAGCCAGGCGGAAAATTTCGGCCGTGCTTCTATGTAGCGGCCGAGGCCGGCCGGCATGGTGCCGCAAAATTCCTCGATGCGCGGATGGAAATATTCGGTGACGCGCAGCACGTTCTCGTCCCTGACGCCGACCTCGCGGCGCACGCGCGCGGCGCGGGTGGAGCGGGTCTTCAGGTCGGCGACGCGGATCATGTCGTCGTAGCACATGGCGTTGGCGAGATGTTTTGCCGCGGCCACCGACAGCGCGTAGTTGTGCGTGGGGGAGTCGAGAGCGACGGCGCGGGCGAGCCGGTCGAGATATTCGCCGCCATAGGCGAGATCCTGGTAGTCCACGACCTTTTTCAGCCCGCGCGCGGCCATGTCGCGGACGGGTTCGGGAAGGGCTGAGATGCGTGCGGTGAGGGTTTTCCAGCCGGCGAGTTGCGAAGCGGGGCCGGAGACTCCGAATTCGGTGGGGTTTGCGCCGCCCCTCACCTGGCTGCCGCCATCTTCTCCTCGCAAGGACGGGGAGAGGGACGCTGTGTCTCGGGTTTCGCTAACCTTCAACGACGCAGAAGACGCTGCGGGCGCGACGACAGCCCCCTTCTCCCCGTCCTTACGGGGAGAAGGTCCCGGCAGGGGGGTCCGAAGGACGGGCGGCGCCGACATTTCGGTCGAGGACGCCGAGTCGGCAGCGGTTGCCGAGCTAGGGGTCAGATGCGCTTTGCCCTGATCGGGCAAGCCTCCCGGCCCGGAACCATGTGGCGGCACCGACGCCTCACCCCCTGCCCGCTCATAGGCGCCAGCAAACGCGGCAAGGCTCTGCTTGACGCCCCGGCCTCCGGCGCCGATCGCCGCCTCGTAGCTTTCGCGCGGGAATGGCAGCGCGCCGGAGCCGGCGAGCGCGCCGAGCAGGCTGGCGGAGATGACGGAGCCGGCCTGGACGGCGATCCTTTCCATGTCGAAGGTGACGAAACGTTTGGAGGCGGCCTCGGCGGCGGCCAGCACCTTCGGCGAGGAGGCGCGGCCGTCACCAGGTTCGATCTTTTCCGAGACGGCGGCGATGCGGTGCGAGGAGGCGATCAGCGTCGTGCGGTCGGGCGTGACGAAGCCGCGCATGATGGCGCGGCCGGCTTCCATCAGTTCGGCGGCGACCAGGATGTCGACGTCGCCTTGCGCCGGCGACAGCGCGAAGACCGGGCGGCGGCCGGTGTCGCGGCACATCTCGATGTAATAGATGGTGGCGCCGGTGCGCTGGGCGACGCCTGCGACCGAAGTGGACTGGGCGAGGTAGCCGCTGCGCTCGGCGGCATCGACGATCCAGTCACCGAGAACGCCGCCGCCCTGGCCGCCGACGGCGAGCAGCGCGAGCTTTATGATCTCGCCGTCTGCCGGCTCGTGGGTGCCTTCGGGCAGGATGATGACGGGCTCAGGCATCGGCGAAGGTCAGTCGCCGGGATTCGCGGAACCGCTGCAGCAAGCCGATCGCCTTGCGGCGGATGCGGTCGAGCAAACGGTCCCAGCCGCCCGGATTGTGGACGGTGTCGGCGCGGTAGAAGGATGGGCAGAGCACGGCGGCGTCCGCCACCTCGCCGCAATTGCCGCAGCCGACGCAGCTCTGGTCGATATGGGCGACCGGATCGTCGCGCAGCGGGTCGTCGAGCGACTTCACTGACAGCGACGGGCAGCCGGAGAGCCGCATGCAGGCGTGGTCGCCGGTGCAGATGTCCTCGTCGACGCCGAAGCGCGGTTTCACCACCGTCTCGCCGCCCTTGATGGCCTTGTCGAGCAGCGGGCGCTCGCGGCGCTGCCTGTTCAGCATACATTCGGACGAGGCGACGATGACCTTCGGGCCCTTCTCCTCGGTGGTGAGGGCCTCCCTCAGGGTCGCTTGCATCTTGGACACGTCATAGGTGCGGTCGATGTGGCGCACCCATTTGACCCCCATGCCCTTCACCGCCTCGGTGATCGGGTGTTTTGTCGACTTCGAGCGATTGGTGGCGCGCGAGGACAAAATGTCCTGGCCGCCGGTGGCGGCCGAGTAAAAATTGTCGACCACGACGATGACGCCGTCGTTGCGGTTGAACACCGCGTTGCCGATCGAGGAAGTCAGGCCGTTGTGCCAGAAGCCGCCGTCGCCGACGAAGGAGATGGAGCGTTTTTTGGCGTCCGGCGAATTGAAGGCGGAGGCCGAGGCAGGGCCGAGGCCGTAGCCCATCGTGGTGGCGCCGAGCTCGAAGGGCGGCATGATCGAGAACAGATGGCAGCCGATGTCGGAGGCGATGTGGTGTTTTCCCAGTTCCTGCTCGACCAGTTTTGTCGCGGCGAAGATCGGCCGTTCGGGACAGCCCGTGCAGAAGCCGGGCGGACGCCCGGGCACGACGCGCGACAGGTCGGGAATTTCGTGGCCGTTGCCGGCCTTGTTGGGCGCGCGCACCGCGGCAGGAAGCATGTGCGGCGCCTCGGCGCGCAGGAAGGCGCCGAGGCCGTCGAGCATCACCTGACCGGTATATTCGCCTGCCATCGGCAAAAATTCCTTGCCGACGAGTTTGGTGTCGCGCCCGGCCTTGTGAAGCATGGCGGCGAAGGCCTGCTCGATATAGTTGGGCTGGCCCTCCTCGACGACGAGGACGGCGTCCTTGCCCTCGCAGAAGTCCAGAAATTCGTCGTCGACCAGCGGGTAGACGGCGTTGAGCACGTAGAGCGGAATTTGCGTGTCGCCGAAATTGTCGGCGAGCCCGATGCGCTGCAGGGCGCGGATGACGGCGTTGTACATGCCGCCCTGCATGACGATGCCGACCGAGCCATTTTCGGCGCCGAAAAACTCGTTGATCTTGTTGCGGCGGATGAAATCGACGGCGGCGGGCCAGCGCTTTTCCACCTTCTCCTTCTCGTGCAGGAAAGAGGCCGGCGGCAACACGATACGGCCGGTGTCGCGGCGCGGGGCCGATAGTGCGTCGGCGACGGTCATGGCTGGACGCTTGTTGTCCTTGGCGATGAACTGGCCGTGCACATGGCAACAGCGGATGCGCACCTCCATTATCACCGGCGTGTTGGAGGCTTCCGAGAGCTCGAAACCGTCCTCGACCGCCTTGACGATCGACGGCAGGTTCGGCCGAGGGTCGAGCAGCCAGACCTGGCTTTTCATGGCAAAGGCGTGGCTGCGCTCCTGCATGATCGAGGAGCCTTCGCCATAGTCCTCGCCGCATATGATCAGCGCGCCGCCGGTGACGCCGCCGGAGGCAAGGTTGGCGAGTGCGTCGGAAGCGACATTGGTGCCGACGGTCGATTTGAAGGTGGCGGCGCCGCGGATCGGGTAGTGGACGGATGCCGCCAGCATCGCGGTGGCGGTGGCTTCCGAGGCCGAGGCTTCGAAATGCACGCCGAGTTCGCCGAGAATGTCCTGGGCGTCGGCCAGCACGTCCATCAGATGGCTGATTGGCGCGCCCTGGTAGCCACCGACATAACCCACGCCGCATTGCAGCAGCGCCTTGGTGATGGCGAGAATGCCTTCGCCGGAAAATTCCTCGCCGGCGCCGAGGCGGAGTTTTTTGACTTCCTCTGCGAAGGACCGTTCAGCCATGAGGTGTCTCCATATGGAGGTCCAGATAGGTTGTGCCCCCTCCACCGCCTCCGGCGGTCCCCCTCCCCCGCTCCGCAGGGGAGGAACCAGCGGCGCCGCTTGATCCTCCCCCGTTTACGGGGGAGGGGGACCACGCGTAGCGTGGTGGAGGGGGCGTCGAGGACGACGGTTGAATACCCATCCGTCAAATCTCATGCTTCCGGATGTTCTTCAGCATCTTCTGCAACGTCACGATGAGGGCCGAATATTCGTCCTCGCCGATGTCCTCGAACATCGCCTCGAAGGCGGCGTGCATGGCCGGCCAGGCGCGGCCGAACTCGGTGCGGCCATCGTCGGTCAGAAAAACCTTGCGCACGCGGCTGTCGGTCTCGCCGGTCTCGCGGCGCACCAGTCCGTGCGCTTCCAGCGCGTCCAGGGTGCGCGACAGCGTCGACTGCTCGATGACGGTGTAGACCGACAGGTCGCCGACGGTGACGCCGTCCATCACCGACAGCACGGCCAGTGTGCGCACCTGCGGGATGGTGCGGTGTTTCTTGCGGAAATCCTCGCGCAAAGTGGCGTTGTAGCGGCCCATGATGCGGTTCATCAGATAGGGCGCAAACTGCTGCAGCCCGATCTGGCCGAGCGTCGAGATGGGCACGCGTTTCTCGGCTACCTTCTGGTCCATCAGAGCCTGCTCCCGAGAAGGAAGCCGGAGCCGCCGCCAAGTCCCGCGCCCGGATGGGTGGAGGCGCCGATGTGATAGAGATTCTTCACGTCGGTCTCGTGGTTGCGCGTGCCCTTGAACGGCCGCCACAGGAACGCCTGGTCGATGGTCGAGGAGCCGCCATAGGGGTCACCGCCGACGAGGTTGATGTTCATGGTCTCGAGATCGGCCGGCGAATAGCTTTTTCGCGCGATCACGGTTTCCTTGAAGCCGTCGATATGGCTTGCAAGGATCGCCTCGGCGCGGTCGGCGTAGGCTTCGCGCAGTTGTTCGGTCCAGCCGCCATCGGCGACGATCAGTTTTCCGGCGGCGTCGCCCTTGATGTGGCGCGGCGCCTCGGGAAGCTGCAGCCACAGGATCGCCTTGCCGGCCGGGCAGCGCGACGGGTCGAGCGCATGCGGTTGGCCGACGCAGATGGTCGGCACGTCCGGCAGCATGCCCCGCGCGGCCTCGTTGCAGGCCTTCGACACGCCGTCGAGGCCGGGCGTCAGATGCAGCAGCGCCACTTGGCCCAGCCCTTCGCCCTTCCAAGCCGGCGGGCGGTCGAGCGCGTAGTGGATCTGGAAATTGCCCTTGCCGTAGCGAAAATTCTTCACCGCGTCCGGCTCGCCGGCGGGTTTTGCACCGCCGAGCAGGCGGTCGTAGAGCTGTGTCGGCGTGACCGAGCAGATGACCCCCTTGCTCGCGGAAATCTCCTGGCCGGAGGCAAGCCGAACGCCGGTGGCGCGGCCGCCTGCCTGCACGATCGAGGCGACGTCTGCGCCGGTTCGGATTTCTCCGCCGCGCTCGCGGATGAGCTTTTCGAAGGCCGAAAGCAGGTTTTTCCCGCCGCCCTTGACGATGGACGCGCCGGCCGCCTCCAGCGCGAAGGCGATGACTTTAGCGATCTGGCCGGAAAAAGCGTCTTCGGGGCCGAGACCGGCATGCAGCACCCAAGGCGCCCATAAGGCCCGGGTCAGGTCCGATTCGTAGCCGCTTTCCAGCCAGCCGCGCGCCGGCACAAGCGCCTCGCCAAGGAATGCCGCCAGCCCACGCGGGCCGCGCCGCCACGCTTCGCCCGCCAGCAGCTTGAAGGTCGGATAGCTCCAGAGATTGCCGCCGAGCAGCGAAAACAGCAGGCCGGCATTACGCTCGATGCCGCCGACGTCGTTTGCGTGCCGGTCGCCATCGCCCGGCTCGATGGCGTTGAGGGCGGCGATATTGGCGGCGCGGTCGGTGCGGATGATGGCGTGGCTGCCGTCCGGCCGCAACACGCCGGTCGGCGTCACCGTGTGGCAGAACTCGAGGCCGTGCCGGGCAAGGTCGGACCCAAGCGCCGCATAAGCCGGGCCGGTGATGAACAGCACGAAAGTGGTGGCCATCACGTCGTGGACAAAACCCGGCGCGGTGATCTCCTCGGTGCGGACGCAGCCGCCGATACGGTCGTTGCGCTCCAGCACAAGGACTTTTCGGCCCTTGCCGCCGAGGATCGCCGCGCAGACGAGAGCGTTGATGCCGCTGCCGACGATGATGTGATCGGGAGCGGTCATGGGGTTTGCGCCCTTACCCTCCCCCTTGTGGGGAGGGTCGATGAGCAGGCGGAACGAAGTGAAGTCTGCGAAGCGGGGTGGGGGTAGACGTAGGGCGCCGAGAACCCGAGATCATTTGCGCGGCGCAGACGTGATAGCGTCCTCACCCCCACCCCGTCTCTCTCGCCTTGCTTCGCAAAGCTCGCTCGCCGACCCTCCCCACAAGGGGGAGGGTAAGAGATCGTGCCTCCGGCCGCGCGCATGACCTACTCCTAGGCCGCTTGGTCCTACCTCGCCACCAGCGCCAGGGCGCGGATCGGGCTGCCGGTGCCGTGCTCGATCTTCAGCGGCGCGACGATCAGGATGGCGCCGCGGGCCGGCAGCTTGTCGAGGTTGCACAGGCTGGCGAGGCCGTATTTGTTGGCCTTGTGCATCAGCGTATGGGCCGGGAACGGCGGCTCCATGCCGCCCGCCTTGCCGGCATCGGTGCCTATGGTCTGCGAACCCCAGCCGGCGACGTCCTTCTCGATCAGATAGATGATCGCCTCGGCGGTCGGGCCGGGCGTGTGCGGGCCGGTCTCGTTGGCGTTGAGGAACTCCGCCTCGGAACCGCCGTGCCGGTCCCAGTCGGTGCGCATGACCACCCATTCGCCGGGATTGATGGCGCCGTGTTTGGCTTCCCACGCCTTGATGTGGTCGACGGTGAGCAGGAAGTCCGGGTCGGCGGCGGCTTCCTTCGAGCAATCGATGACATTGACCGGTCCGACGAACTTTTGGGCCGGAATGGTGTCGGTGGCGCCGTCGGCATAGTCCTTGCCGGAGATCCAGTGGATCGGCGCGTCGAAATGCGTGCCCGAATGCTCGCCGAGCTTCAGCCAGTTCCAGGCCCACCACGGGCCGTTCTTGTCGTATTCGGAGATCTTGTGGATCTCGACCTTGGGCGTGTCGACCGCCAGCTCCGGCGGCAGCTTGATCAGCGGGGTGTCGGGGCCGAGCGGCGCCGAAAGGTCGACCACCTCGATGCCGCCCGAAAGCAACTGGCCGGCGAGTTCGCCGAGAAGTTTCTGCTTGTCCATGATCGTCGTTCCCTCTTGCGGTGTCACCCAAAGACTCTGCGGTCGTTGACATATCCTACTAGACGAAAACCCATGCATCTGCAATTATCTTTAAGCCTAAAACAAAATGGGTGGGGGCGTGAGCGAGTTCGACGCCATACTGGTCGGGGCGGGCCACAACAGCCTGGCATGCGCCGCGCATCTGGCCGCGAAAGGCTGGAAAGTCGGCGTTTTCGAACGCAACGCGACGCTTGGCGGCGCCGTCAGGACGCAGGAATACACGCTTCCCGGTTTCCGTCACGATTTCGGCGCGATGAATCTGAGCCTGTTCGCCGGCTCGGCCTTCCACAAAATGTATGCAAATGAATTGAAATCGCATGGGCTCGAATTCGCGCCCGTGGCCGATTGTTTCGCCAGCGTCTTCCCCGACGGCAAATGGTTCGGGGTGAGCACCGACCTGGAAAAAACGGCGACGCGCATCGCAGCCTTCTCGTCCGCCGACGCCGATGCATGGCGAAAGCTGGTGGCGGCGTTTCCGGGTGAGGCGGAGCATCTGTTCCGCCTGCTCGGCTCGCCGATGGGTTTTCGCGCGCTGGCCGGCACCGGCTGGAATCTCTGGCGGAAAAAGGGGGTTTCCGGCGCGCTCGACACCGCCCGGCTGCTGCTGTCGTCGCCGCGCGCCTGGCTGGACGAGAATTTCGCCTCGCCGCATGTCAAGGCGACGCTGGCCGCCTGGGGCATGCATCTCGACTTCGCACCCGACATCGCCGGCGGCGCGGTATTCCCATATCTGGAATCCATGGCCAACCAAAATTTCGGCATGGTGCTCGGCAAAGGTGGGGCCGACACGATGATCCGGGCGCTGGAGAACATGGTGACCGCGGCGGGCGGAAAAATCTTCACCAATGCCGATGTGGCCGAGATCACAACGGCGGGCGGCAAGGCCACCGGCATCCGGCTCGCCTCAGGCGAGACGCATAGTGCGGCGAAGGCGGTGATCGCCGGCGTCGCACCAGGCGCCTTGGCGGGCAGGCTTTTGCCCAACGGTTCCGGCGATGCGGGATTTGACACGGCGATGAAAAAATTTCGCCACGCGCCGGGCACCATGATGATCCACCTGGCATTGGACGATCTGCCCAACTGGCAGGCGGGAGCCGAGCTTCGGCAATTCGCCTATGTGCATCTGGCACCGTCGCTCGACCAGATGGCGAAAACCTACAGCCAAGCAATTGCCGGCCTGCTGCCCGACGAACCGGTGCTGGTGGTTGGCCAGCCGACTGCGATCGATGCTTCCCGCGCGCCGGCGGGAAAACATGTGCTGTGGGTGCAGGTGCGGGCGCTGCCTGCCGAGATTGCCGGCGATGCGGCGGGCGAGATCCAGCCGGCCCCGTGGGAGACCGTGAAAGAGCGGTATGCGGAGCGCGTGCTCGACATCATCGAGCACTATGCGCCGGGGCTGCGCGGAAAAATCCTCGGGCGCGCGATATTCTCGCCGCTCGACCTCGAACGCGAGAATCCGAACCTGGTGGGCGGCGACCAGATCTGCGGCAGCCATCATATCTCGCAGAATTTCCTGTTCCGGCCGGCACGCGGCTTCGCCAAGTGGAATACGCCGGTGGAACGGCTGCATCTGACGGGCGCGGCGACCTGGCCGGGCGCCGGCGTCGGCGCGGCATCGGGCTTCATGCTGGCCCGGCAGCTTGCGGGCCGTTGAAACGACAAACGAATAGGACGCCGCCTCAACGGGCCGGCGAGGAACGAATGGAGGTGCCGATGAAACGCAAACCGATCAATCCGGCAACCATGTACAAGGCGACACCGTATGGGTTCTCCCATGCCGTGGAGCAGAATGGCGGGCGCACGCTGCACATGTCTGGCCAAGTGGCCTGGAACGCGGCAGGCGAACTCGTCGGCAGGGGCGATCTGGCCGCGCAAACGCGGCAGGCGCTTGCGAACTTGAAGCAGGTGCTGGCCGAAGTGGGCGGCACGCCAGCCAACATCGTGCGGCTGAGAACCTATGTCGTCGGCCACACACCGGACAAGCTCGGCCCAGTCACGGAAGAGATCCTTGCCTTCTATGGCGACACCGTGCCGGCCGCCAACACGTGGATCGGCGTGCAGGCGCTCGCAATGCCCGACTTCCTGATCGAGATCGAGGCGACAGCAGTTCTAGACTGAAAATTCAGCTCACAATCAACAACATGGGGAACATTGTCATGACTATGAACAGACGCGAACTTCTCGGCTACGGCGCTTCGGCGCTCGGCGTGGCGGCGATCGGCATGCCGAACATCGCCCGCGCGCAGGCGAGCGAACTGACCATCGCCTACAACGTCAACCTGCCTTCCTGGGACCCGACCACCGGCCCCTCGGCCGTCAACCCGACCATCCAGGGCATCTACCAGTCGGTGTTCGACCAGTTCATCCCGCAGGCGCCCGACCTGTCCTTCGGTCCCGGCCTGCTGACGCAATGGGGCTGGAACCAGGACCGCACCAAGGTGATGATGACCGTGCGCGAGGGCGTGACCTGGCATGACGGCTCGCCGTTCACGGCGGAGGACATCGTGTGGTCGCTGCAGCGCGCCGGCGACGAGAAGACCGGCAACCCGATCCAGTTCGTGTGGAAGAACGTCAACAACTTCAAGATCGACGGCAACACCATCACCGGCGACGTCGTCCAGTTCGACCCGGTCTATTTCAAGTGGATGTCGTTCCTCACCGGCTACGTGCTGCCAAAAGCCTATTATGAGAAGGTCGGCGCTGAAGGGTTTGAGGCAAAGCCCATCGGCACCGGGCCGTACATGGTCGACAAGTTCGAGCGCAACGCCTTCCTGCGGCTGAAGGCCAACCCCAACTACTGGGGCGGCAAGCCGGCCTTCGAGAACGTGACCATAAAGTTCGTGACCGACGCGGCGAGCCGCGTCGCCGAGATCGAGTCCGGCTCCTCGCAGGTCACGCTGGAAATCCCCTACGAGGAATACGACCGGTTGATTGGCAAGGACGGACTGGCCGGCTCCTGCGACACCGTCTCCGACATCGGCATGGTGTTCTTCAACGACATCGACGTGATGAAGGACGCCAATGTGCGCAAGGCGGCCGTCATGTCGGTGGACAAGAAGCTCCTGGTCGACCGGCTGCTGCGCGGCTACGGCCTGCCCATTGACACGCTGGAGACCCCGGAATACGCGGCCTTCGACCCGTCGATCAAGGTCGAATACAATCCGGACAAGGCGAAGGAACTGCTGGCTGCGTCAGGTTATTCCACCGACAAGCCGGTAAAATTCACGATCCAGACCACCAAGGGTTTCAAGCCCAAGGACTACGAGATGATCCAGGCGATCGTCGGCATGTGGCGCAAGGTCGGCATCGAGGCCAACATCGAGGTCTACGAGATCGCCAAGCATTACGAGCTGCGCGCCGCCGACCATCTCGCGCCTGCCGCCTTCTACAACTGGGGCAATTCGATCGGCGACCCGACCACCTCGACCGGCTTCGCAATGTACGGGCCGAGCCCGCATTCGGTCTGGGACGGCCAGGACGTCATCGACGCGATCAACCCGCTGTGGGCCGAGCCGGACGAGGCAAAACGCATCGCCGGCTGGAAGGCGGTGTCGAAACTGATCGCCGACAACGCCTATGTGCTGCCGCTGCTGCAATATGCGCAGCCGATCGTGCATGCCAAGGGTGTGAAGGTGGTGCCGCACAAGTCGGGTGCGCTGCTGCCCGCTTTGATGACGCCGGCGTGAGGCTGGCCGAAAATTCGCCAGGACGGGCTGCAAATGTCGATTTCTGCGCTTCCGGTGCTCACGTACCCAAACGTACGCTCCGCTCCGGTTCTCGAAATCACCATTTTCGCCTCGTCCTGACGAAATTTTGGGACCAGCCTCTGTAGCGCTCAAAACTGGTGTTCACCGTCGTCTGCGACGGCTGGCATTGCCTTGTTCCGATGCACGGACAAACATGATCCTGCAACGCTTCCTAACGCGACTGCTCACCATGGCCGTCACGCTGTTCGGCGTGGCGGTGGTGGTGTTCGTCGTCATCCGCATCGCGCCGGGCGACCCGATCGCCATGATGCTGCCTCCCGGCGCCAGCCAGGCCGACATCGACCGGCTGCGGGCGCTTTACGGGCTGGACAAAAGCATCGTCGAACAATTCTTCATCTGGCTGGCGGGCGTCCTGCACGGCGATTTCGGCACCTCGATCTCACTCAGGCAGGACGTGCTGGGCCTAGTCATGAACCGCCTGCCGGCGACGCTCGAACTGTCGATCGTGGCGCTGCTGATCGCCGTTGCGGTCGGCGGCGTGCTGGCGGTGATCGGAGCGCGCGAGCGCGGCACGGCGGTCGAGGCCGGCATCGACGTCGCCAACGGTGCGGCGCTTTCCATTCCCGACTTCCTTTGGGGGCTGGCCTTCATCCTCGTCTTCGGCGTGCTGTGGCCAGTGTTCGAGATTTCCGGCCGGGTCTCGCCGCGGCTGGAACTACCCTTCGTCACCCAGTTCTACCTGTTCGAAAGCATCTTCCGGCTGCGCTTCGATCTGACGAAGGACCTGCTCAGCCATATGTTCATGCCAGCGCTGGCGCTTGCCCTACCTCTGGCGGCGATCATCGCGCAATTGCTGAAACAGTCGCTGAAGGAACTGCTGTCGCTCGACTATGTCGTGCTGGCGCGGGTGAAGGGGTTTTCCGAGACGCAGGTGATCTTGCGCGAAGCATTGAAAAATGCGGCCCTGCCGACGCTGACGCTGGTCGGCGTGCAGTTCACCTTCCTGATTGGCGGCACCGTCATCGTCGAGCGACTGTTCTCCTACGAGGGGCTCGGCAACATGGCGATCGACGCGGTGATCAACCGCGACCTGCCGCTGATCCAGGGCATCGTGCTGGTGTTCGCGCTGCTGTTCGTGCTGATCAACCTGGCCGTCGACATGCTCTACGCCGTGCTCAATCCGAGGCTGCGTCATGGCTGACGCGCGCACGGCCAAGACCTCGAACGCCCGCATCTGGCTGGCCGGCGGCTGGCTGCTGGTGGCGCTGCTCGCCACCATCTTCGCACCGCTGTTGGCGCCGCAGGACCCGCTGGCGCAGGACCTGCTTTACGAGCGCCTGCCGCCCTTCTGGATGCAGGGCGCGGAGCCGGGTTTCTGGCTGGGCACCGACAGCCTCGGCCGCGACCTGCTCTCGCGCATTATTTACGGCGGGCGGGTGGCCTTCCTCGTCGCCTTCGCGGCGGCGGCCGCTGCCTGCATCGTCGGCTCGGCGCTGGGTCTGGCCGCCGGCTATTTCGGCGGCTGGACCGACCGCGTCGTGTCGCGCATCGTCGACATCTGGATGGCTTTTCCGCCGGTGCTGTTCGCCATCCTGCTGGTCGCAGTGCTCGGCACGGGTTTGAGTTCCGTCATCATCGCAATTGCCGTGATCGACTGGACGCGCTTCTGCCGCGTCGTGCGCGCCGAGGCGATGGGCCAGGCGCGCATGGACTATGTCGAAAGCGCCCGCATCGCCGGCTTCGGCCGCTTCGACATCATGCTGAAGGAAGTGCTGCCCAACGTGCTGCCGGCCATCGTGGCGCTGTTGTCGCTGGAGATGGGCATCGCGGTGATCGTCGAGGCCATCCTGTCCTTCGTCAACCTGTCGATCTCCACCGACGACCCGACCTGGGGCGGCATCATCGCCGAGGGGCGGCTGTCAATCCACCAGGCGTGGTGGGTGCTGGTGTTCCCGCTGGTCACGCTGTTCCTCACGGTACTTTCGTTCAGCCAGTTCGGCGAGGGGCTGAAAGCCAGATTCGATCCGGTGCTGAGATGATCCCCGCCCTCGAAATCTCCGGCCTCAGCGCCACGCTCGCGAACGGTGCGCGCGTGTTGCGCTCCGTATCGCTGACGGTCGAGCCCGGCGAGGTGCGCGCGCTGGTCGGCGAAAGCGGCGCGGGAAAGAGCATGATCGGCAAGGCGGTGCTGGGCGTGCTGCCGCCCAGCGTGCGGATCGCCGAGGGGCGGATCGGGCTGGAAGGCACCGACCTCGGCGATCTTTCGGCCAAGGCGCGGCGCGCGCTGATCGGGGCGAAAACCGCCCTGATCCCGCAGGACCCGCTGACGGCGTTGAACCCGTCGCGCCGCATCGGCCCGCAGACGACGGACCGGCTGACCAAAATCCTCGGCTGGGACGGCACGCGCGCCGATGCCCGCATCCGGCAACTGCTCGACGAGGTGCAGATCCGCGACCCCGAGCGGGTGCTGCGCAGCTATCCGCACGAGCTTTCGGGCGGCATGCGCCAGCGCGTGCTGATCGCCGCCGCCTTCGCCGCCGAGCCCCGGCTGATCGTCGCCGACGAACCGACCACGGCGCTGGACGTGACCGTGCAAAAGCAGATCTTGCGGCTGATCGCCGCCTTGCAGCGCGAGCACGGCACGGCGATCCTGTTCGTCACCCACGACCTCGGCGTGGTCGCCAAGATCAGCCAGAAAGTCACTGTGCTTTATGCCGGCAAGGTGGTCGAGGAGGCCGACACCCCTGCCCTCTTCGCCGATCCAAAACATCCCTACACGCGGGCTCTGATGGCGGCGACGCCGAAATACACCGACCCGTTCGCCTCGCTGAAGCCGGTCGACGAAGCGGTGCTGGCCGGCCTCGCCACCGAGATCGCGGCGGCCGACCGCGACTGGAGGGCGCCGCATGGTTGAGGCGCGGAAATGCGGGGACAGTTTACTCAATTCCCCAGAAATTCGCAGTTCCACCTGGGTCTGGCTCGTGACGGAATTGAGTAAACTGTCCCCGTATTTCCGGAGACCGCGCCATGGCTGACCCCATGTTTTCCGTGCGCGGCCTGAAGGTCGCGCTGCCCGACATGGCGCGAAAACCCGCCTTCGGCAGCGCGCCGAAGATCGAAATCTTGAAGGGACTCGACTTCGACCTGCCGCGCCACCAGGTGACGGGCATCGTCGGCGAATCCGGCTCGGGAAAATCGACGCTCGGCCGCGCGCTGGTGCGCCTGCTGGAACCAAGCGAAGGCGCGGTGACGTTCGACGGGCGCGACATCACGCATTTGCCGGAGGGAGAACTGCGGCCGCTGCGCCGCGACCTGCAGATGATTTTTCAGGACCCGATGTCGTCGCTCAACCCGCGCCGCACCATCGGGGCGATCATCGCCGCGCCGCTCAGGCAGAACGGCATGGCCGGCAATCTCGCCGGGCGCGTGGCGGAGGCACTGCGGCGCGTCGGCCTGCCCGAAAACTTTGCCAAGCGCTACCGCCACGAACTGTCCGGCGGCCAGCGGCAACGCGTCGGCATCGCGCGGGCGCTGGCGCTGGCGCCGAAATTCGTGCTGGCCGACGAGATCGTGTCGGGTCTGGACGTGTCGACCCAGGCGCAGATCCTGACGCTTCTGGAAAAACTCGCCTCCGAGATGGGGCTCACCGTCGCCTTCATCAGCCACGACCTGTCGGTGATCCGGCGCCTGTGCAAGCAGGTCATCGTCATGCGCCACGGGCAAATCGTCGAGGCCGGGCCGACGGACAAGATTTTCGCCGCGCCGCGGGATGCCTATACGCGGGAACTCATCGCCGCGATCCCGCTGCCGGAAATCGATGCCGGTTGGCTGGGCGAGCGCCAGGGCAAGGAGGCCGTCTGACGTTTTCCGAAGCGCCGGGCCAGCGGGCGCCCGGCGCGGCAACACAACCGCCCGCCAATGGGAGACGTGACATGCAGAACTTTATTCGCGGCGCCGTTTTCACACTGGCGCTGGCCACCGGCAGCAGCGCGGCGCTGGCAGATTCCATCCCCGGCATGCGCGGCCACGACCACACCGGCGTGACCGTTCCTGACATCCCACAGGCCGTCGACTTCTTCACCAATGTTATCGGCTGCCAGAAGGCGATGTCGTTCGGGCCGTTCGCCGACGACAAGGGCACCTTCATGAAGGACCTGCTCGGCGTCGATCCGAAGGCCGTCATCGAGGAGATCACGCTGGTGCGTTGCGGTTTCGGCTCGAATGTCGAACTGTTCAAATACACCGCGCCCGACCAGAAGGATCTGCAAGCGAAGAACAGCGACATAGGCGGCTTCCACATCGCCTTCTATGTCGACGACGTGGCCGCCGCAAAAACCTATCTTGAAGGCAAGGGCGTGGCGACGCGCATGGGGCCGCTACCCGTCAACGAAGGCCCTGCCGCCGGCCAGACGATCCTTTACTTCCAGGCGCCCTGGGGCCTGCAGTTCGAAGCGATCAGCTACCCGAACGGCATGGCCTATGAAAAGGACGCCTCGACCGTGCTGTGGAGCCCGAAGGAGCCTGGTAAGTAAACCGGAGCAGCACCCGCCACCCCCTCGCCTTCGCGGCACGGACATGCGTCGCCACCGCGGCGACGCAGACGGGATCGTTCGCAACTTCGAAACTTTAAGCTTGAAATAATTTCGCCTCCCGGCGATACTCGATTCCGAAATCCAGCGGAGGTCGCATCATGAAGGTTGCGGTTCTCGGCGGCGGTCCCGCCGGCCTCTATTTTGCCATATCGATGAAGCTGCGCGACTCGGCGAACGACGTGACCGTCATCGAGCGCAACAAGCCCGACGACACGTTCGGCTGGGGCGTCGTTCTGTCGGCCGAGACGCTGGAGAACCTGACCAAGAACGATCCGGTCAGCGCCGTGTGGATCAGGCGCTACTTCGCCTACTGGGACGACATCGCCGTCATCCACAAGGGCGTGCGCACCGTCTCGACCGGCCACGGTTTCTGCGGCATCGGCCGCAAGCGGCTCTTGACGCTGCTGCAAAGGCGCGCCCGCGAACTCGGCATAAAACTGCAGTTCGAAACCGAGGTGCCGGACCCGAAACCCTATATGGAGACGCACGACCTCGTCGTTGCGGCCGACGGACTGAACTCGCGGTCGCGCGCGGCCTTCGCTGAGGTGTTCAAGCCCGACATCGACGTGCGCAAATGCAAGTTCGTGTGGCTCGGCACAAACCAGAAATTCGACGACGCCTTCACCTTCATCTTCGAGCAGACCGAACACGGCTGGGTGTGGGCGCACGCCTACCAGTTCGACCCCGACACCGCGACCTTCATCGTCGAATGCAGCCAAGAGACGTGGGACGCCTTCGGCTTCGGCGCGATGACGCAGCAGGAATCGATCGCGACCTGCGAGAAGATCTTCGAAAAACATCTCGGCGGCCATCCGCTGATGACCAACGCCAACCACATACGCGGTTCGGCCTGGATCAATTTCCCGCGCGTGCTGTGCGAACGCTGGTCGCACAAGAACCTGGCGCTGATGGGCGACGCGGCTGCATCAGCGCATTTTTCGATCGGCTCGGGCACGAAACTCGCGCTGGAAAGCGCCGTGGCGCTGGCCGACTACGTGCATTCCGAGCCGAACCTTCCGGCCGCCTTCGAGAAATACGAGAGCGCGCGGCGCACGGAGGTGCTGAAGCTGCAATCGGCGGCGCGCAATTCGCTCGAATGGTTCGAGGAGGTCGAGCGCTACCTGCATCTCGACCCGGTGCAGTTCAACTACTCGCTGCTGACGCGCTCGCAGCGCATCAGCCACGAAAATCTCAGGCTGCGCGACCCCGCCTGGCTGGGCGACGCCGAAGCTTGGTTCCAGCGGCAGTCCGGCAGCATCGGCAATCTGCATCGCGCGCCGATGTTCGCGCCGTTCCGGTTGCGCGAGTTGAAACTGAAGAACCGCGTCGTCGTCTCGCCGATGGCGCAGTACAAGGCCGTCGACGGCTGCCCGACCGACTGGCATTTTTCGCATTATGCCGAGCGCGCCAAGGGTGGCGCCGGGCTGATCTATATCGAGATGACCTGCGTCAGCCCCGAAGGCCGCATCACGCCGGGCTGCACCGGCTTTTATGCGCCGGAGCACGAGACGGCGTGGAAGCGGCTGGTCGATTTCGTGCACCATGAGACCGAAGCAAAGATCTGCGCGCAGGTCGGGCATTCCGGCCCGAAGGGCTCGACCCAGCTCGGCTGGGAGGAAAGCGACGCGCCGCTTGCTACCGGCAACTGGCCGGTGATGGCGGCGTCCGACGTGCCGTGGTCGCCGCGCAACCAGGCGCCGAAGCCGATGACCCGCGCCGACATGGACCTGGTGCGCGACCAGTTCGTGACTTCGGCGGAAATGGCGGCGCGCTGCGGCTTCGACATGCTGGAGATCCACGCCGCCCACGGCTACCTGCTCTCCTCCTTCATCACGCCGCTGACCAACCGGCGCAGCGACGACTATGGCGGATCGCTCGAAAACCGCATGCGTTATCCGCTGGAGGTTTTTCATGCCGTGCGCGCCGTCTGGCCGGCGGAAAAGCCGATCTCGGTGCGCATTTCCGCCAACGACTGGGTGGGCGGCGACGGCGTGACGCCGGCCGAGGCGGTCGAGATCGCGCGTATGCTCCAGTCGGCCGGTGTCGACATCTGTGACGTGTCGGCCGGGCAGACCTCGATCCGGGCGCGGCCGGTCTACGGCCGCATGTTCCAGACGCCGTTCTCCGACCGCATCCGCAACGAGACCGGCATGGCGACCATGGCGGTCGGCAATATTTTCGAGCCGGACCATGTCAACTCGATCCTGATGGCGGGGCGTGCCGACCTCGTCTGCCTGGCCCGCCCGCACCTCGCCGACCCGTACTGGACGCTGCATGCCGCCGTCAGCCTGAATGACCGCGACGTAAAATGGCCCGATCCTTACCTGCCCGGCCGCGATCAGATCTATCGGCTGGCCGAGCGCACCGCGACGATGGGGCTCAAGGTATGAGTGGCGCGGCGGCGATTTCACCCCAGTTGAGGGGGAGATGGCCCGTAGGGCCAGAGGGGGTCAAAGCAGTAGTGCGCAGCGCTTCTTCTTCCAGCGTTGAGTCTGAAGGTTGGAGCGCGGCCGCTTGGACCCCACCCGGCCGCTACGCGGCCGTCCTTCGGACCCCCTCAAGGGGGAGGGAACGCTGGCCGCTTGGGCGGCGCCAACCATCGAGGCCGCACCCATGACCCCCTTACGCCACGCGCTGGTGACAGGCGGCGGGTCCGGCGTCGGCCGAGCGATCGCGCTGGCACTGGCGGATGACGGTATCGACGTGACGATCTGCGGCCGCCGCGAGGCGCAGCTTGCGGCGGTGAAGGCGGAGAGCGACCGGATCCACGGGATCGTCGCCGACGTCACCGACGAGGAGTCCGTCGCGGCGCTCTACGAAAAGTCGGAAACGGCGCGCGGGCCATTCGACATCGTCGTCGCCAATGCAGGCATGGCAGGCAGCGCGCCGGCGCACAAGGTTTCGCTGGTCGACTGGCAGCAGACGCTGGCCGTCAACCTCACCGGCGCGTTTCTGACAGTCAAGCCGGCGCTCGCCGGCATGGCGAAACGCAAGCAGGGCCGGATAATCTTTGTCGCCTCCACCGCCGGGCTGAAAGGCTACGCCTATGTCGCGCCCTATGTGGCGGCCAAACACGGCGTGGTCGGGCTCATGCGGGCGCTGGCGGCGGAAAACGCCAGGACCGGCGTGACCGTCAACGCAGTCTGCCCCGGCTTCGTCGAGACCGACATGCTGGATGAATCCGTGCAAAGGATCGTCGAAAAGACCGGCCGCAGCGAGGAGGAAGCACGAAAATCGCTGGCAGCGACCAATCCGCAGAACCGCTTCATCCAGCCGGACGAGGTGGCTGCGGCGGTGCTGTGGCTGTGCTCGGATGCCGCGCGCTCGATCACCGGTCAGGCGATCTCGGTTTCGGGAGGCGAGACATGGTGAGCGCCCCGCTTTCCGCGCCGGACATCTCGAAGGACAGCAAGGAGCGGCTGCGGCTGTGGATCCGGCTCTTGCGCGCCTCGCGCACCATCGAGGCCGAACTGCGCGAGCGGCTGAAGAAGGATTTCGACACCACCCTGCCCCGCTTCGATGTGATGGCGGCGCTCTACCGCGCGCCGGAAGGCATGCTGATGAGCGACCTGTCGCGCTTCCTCCTGGTCTCTAACGGCAATGTCACCGGCATCATCGACCGGCTGGTCTCGGAAGGGCTGGTGACGCGGGCGCGGCGCAACGGCGACCGCCGCACATCGATGGTGCGGCTGACCGAGAGCGGTATCGCCGCCTTCCGCGACATGGCGGCGGCGCATGAAGGCTGGATCGGCGAGTTGCTGGGCGGCGTCAGCGAGGAAGAGACGCGGCGGCTGGCGGGCATGCTGAAGGCGTTCCGCAGCAACTGGGAGGGACGGGAATGAAGGGCATCCAGATGGCCGGGCTCAAGCCGAGCCATTTCCTGTGGCAGGTGGACGGCAGGATCGCGCGCGTGCGGCTCGACCGGCCGGAGCGCAAGAACCCGCTGACCTTTGAATCCTACGCCGAGTTGCGCGACACGTTCCGCGATCTCGTTTATGCCGACGATGTCGATGCCATCGTGTTCCTGCCGAATGGCGGCAATCTCTGCTCGGGCGGCGATGTGCACGAGATCATCGGGCCGCTGGTCGACATGGACATGAAGCAGCTTCTCGCCTTCACCCGGATGACCGGCGACCTGGTCAAGGCGATGCTGAACTGCGGCAAGCCGATCATAACAGCCGTGGACGGCGTGGCGGTCGGCGCCGGGGCGATCATCACCATGGCCTCCGACATCCGCATCGCCACGCCGGAGGCCAAGACCGCCTTCCTGTTCACCCGCGTGGGACTGGCCGGCTGCGACATGGGCGCCTGCGCGATCCTGCCGCGCATCATCGGCCAGGGCCGCGCCGCCGAACTGCTTTACACCGGTCGCACCATGAGCGCGGCGGAAGGCGAGCGCTGGGGTTTTTACAACCGGCTGGTGGCGGCCGACGCGCTGGAGGCCGACGCGCTGGAAATGGCGGCGCGCATCGTCTCCGGCCCAACCTTTGCCCACGGCATCACCAAGACGCAGCTCAACCACGAATGGTCCATGGGGCTCGACCAGGCGATCGAGGCCGAAGCGCAGGCGCAGGCGATCTGCATGCAGACGCGGGACTTCGAGCGGGCGTATCGCGCGTTCGTGGCGAAAGAGAAGCCGGTGTTTCGGGGGGATTGAGATGACGGGCGCGACATTTCCCTCCCCCTTGAGGGGAGGGTGGCCGCGAAGCGGCCGGGTGGGGTCGCTGAGGCCAAACTCCAACGTATCTTTGAGTTGCGGACTTCCGCGGCGACCCCTCCCGCCTCGCTTCGCTCGGCACCCTCCCCTCAAGGGGGAGGGAGAAGGGAGCACTCATGCCTGATCGCTCCTTCCTCAACTGGCCATTCTTCGAGGACGGGCACCGCGACCTCGCGGAGCACCTTGATGCGTGGTGCGCAAAAAACCTGCCGGTTGACCATCACGATGTCGACGCCGCCTGCCGCGACCTGGTGAAAATGCTCGGGCGCGACGGCTGGTTGAAGCCGACCGCGCTCGACACCGAAAATTCCGCGCCACTCGACGTGCGCACGCTGTGCATCACGCGCGAGACGCTGGCCAGGCATGACGGGCTGGCGGACTTCGCCTTTGCCATGCAGGGGCTCGGCACCGGCGCGATCAGCCTGTTCGGGTCGGACGAGCACAAGAAATGGCTGGCCAAGACGCGCGCCGGCGAGGCGATCTCGGCCTTCGCCCTGTCGGAACCACGCTCCGGCTCGGACGTCGCCAACATGGACATGACTGCCACGCGCGATGGCGGCGACTATGTTCTCAACGGCGAAAAGACCTGGATCTCCAATGGCGGCATCGCCGACCTTTATGTCTTCTTCGCCCGCACCGGCGAGGCGCCGGGCGCGAAAGGCATTTCCTGCTTCCTCGTGCCCGCCGACACCAAGGGGATGGAGATCGCCGAGCGGCTGGAGGTCATCGCGCCTCATCCGCTGGCACGTCTTGCCTTCGACGGTGCGCGCGTGCCGGCCTCGGCGATGATCGGAAAACCCGGCGACGGTTTTCGGATCGCCATGTCGGTGCTCGACGTGTTCCGCTCGACGGTGGGCGCGGCCGCCCTCGGCTTCGCGCGGCGGGCGTTGGACGAGAGCATTTCGCGGGCGAGCCAGCGAAAACTGTTCGGCGCGCCGCTCGCCGAGTTGCAGATGGTGCAGGGCCACATCGCCGACATGGCGCTCGACGTCGATGCGGCGGCCCTTCTGGTCTATCGCGCCGCCTGGACGAAAGACATGGGCGCAGCGCGCGTCACCCGCGAGGCGGCGATGGCGAAACTCTTCGCCACCGATAAGGCGCAGGAGGTGATCGACAGGGCCGTTCAACTGCATGGCGGCGACGGCGTGCGGCGTGGCCACATCGTCGAAAGCCTCTACCGCGAAATCCGGGCGTTGCGCATCTATGAAGGCGCATCGGACGTACAGAAGGTGGTGATCGCGCGGCAGGTGCTCTCGGAATTCAGACAATCATAACAGGGGAAAGGACTGCGAAAATGGCGAAGGAACTTGCAAAAGGCATCACCGCGAACGGCTCCGGCTTTGATGGCGTGAAGTGGAACATTCTCGGCCAGACCTATTTTCCGAAGGCGGTCTGCGAATCGACATTCGCCTTCGAGACCAACAGCGCGCCAGGCCAGTTCGTGCCGGTCCACATCCATCCTGACCAGGAGGAATTCATCCTCGTGCAGGAGGGCCAGCTCGAACTGAAGCTCGACGGCGTGTGGTCGACAGCGAAGGCCGGCGATCTGGTGCGCATGCCGCGCGGCATCCCGCATGGCTATTTCAACAAATCCAACAAACCGTGCCGCGCTTTGTTCTGGGTGTCGCCGGCCGGCAAGTTGAAGGAACTGTTCGACGAACTTCACGACAAGACTGACATTCCGACGATCATAAAACTGTCGGCCGAGCACGATGTCGATTTCCTGCCGGAAGAAGCGAACGCGTAAAATGCTCGGTCCCTCCGCTCACACGGACACCTTTGCGCGCGACAACCTGCCGCCGCCGCAGGAGTCGCCGGATTTCCTGCTCGACGGTTTCGACTATCCCGAATACTTGAATGCCGCCGTCGAACTGACCGACCGCATGGTCGAAAAGGGGTTCGGCGACCATACCGCGCTGATCGGCAACGGGCGGCGGCGGACTTACAAGGAACTGTCGGACTGGACCAACCGGCTGGCGCATGCGTTGACCGAAAACTACGGCGTCAAGCCAGGCAACCGCGTGCTGATCCGCTCGGCCAACAACCCGGCCATGGTGGCCTGCTGGCTGGCCGCCACCAAGGCCGGCGCCGTGGTGGTCAACACCATGCCGATGCTGCGCGCCGGCGAACTCACGCAGATCGTCGACAAGGCCGAGATCGGGCTCGCGCTGTGTGACACGCGCATCAAGGACGAGATGGTCGCCTGTGCCAAGGACAGCCGTTTCCTCAAGGCAGTGATCGGTTTCGACGGCACGGCCAACCACGATGCCGAACTCGACCGTATCGCGCTGGACAAATCGGTGCGCTTCAAGGCGGTGCGGACCGGGCGCGACGATGTCGCGCTGCTCGGCTTCACCTCCGGCACGACCGGCGTGCCGAAGGCCACCATGCATTTCCACCGCGATCTGCTGATCATCGCCGACGGTTATGCGAAGGAAGTGCTGGAGGTGACGCCCGACGACGTGTTCGTCGGCTCGCCGCCTCTGGCCTTCACCTTCGGGCTTGGGGGTCTCGCGATCTTCCCGCTGCGCTTCGGCGCGGCGGCGACGCTCTTGGAAAACGCCTCGCCGCCCAACATGGTCGAGATCATCGAAAAGTACCGCGCGACAGTGAGTTTCACCGCGCCGACCGCCTATCGCGCCATGCTCGCCGCCATGGAACAGGGCGCCGACCTGTCGTCGCTGCGCGTTGCGGTCTCGGCCGGCGAGACGCTGCCCGCGCCGGTGTTCGAGGACTGGACGAAAAAGACCGGCAAGCCGATCCTCGATGGCATCGGCGCCACCGAGATGCTGCATATCTTCATCTCCAACCGGTTCTCCGACGCCGCGCCCGCCTGCACCGGCAAGCCGGTGACCGGCTACGAGGCAAAAATCGTCGACGAGGAGATGAACGAACTGCCGCGTGGTGAGGTCGGGCGTCTTGCGGTGCGCGGCCCGACCGGCTGCCGCTACATGGCCGACGAGCGCCAGCGCAAATACGTGCGCGATGGCTGGAACCTCACCGGCGATTCCTTCGTGCAGGACGAGGCCGGCTTCTTCCACTTCGCCGCGCGGTCCGACGACATGATCATCTCGTCGGGCTACAACATCGCCGGGCCGGAGGTGGAGGCAGCACTTCTCGCCCATGTCCATGTCAGGGAATGCGCGGTGATCGGCGTCGCCGATGCCGACCGCGGCCAGATCGTCGAGGCGCATGTCGTGCTGGCGGAGGGGGTTTCCGGCGACGATCTCATGCGCAAGATTCTTCAGGATCATGTGAAGGCGACGATCGCGCCGTACAAATATCCGCGCTCGGTGAAGTTTATCGAGGCCCTGCCGAAGACGCAGACCGGAAAGATCCAGCGGTTCAGGTTGAGGGAGGGGAAATGACTATGCCCGCGTCCTTCACGATGGCTACTGCCCTCGCATTTGGAACAGTGGAGGCAGTTACAAGAAGCGCAATGTCGGCGGGACAGCGCCCCCCTCTGTCCTGCCGGACATCTCCCCCGCTTGGGGGGAGATTGGCCGACCGCTTGGGCTTCGCCAATCGCCGACGTTGCAGGAAAAGCGGCGGCGCTGAAGCTGCTAATCTCCCCCCTTGCGGGGGAGATGTCCGGCAGGACAGAGGGGGGCGCTGTCCCGCCAGCCTGTCCGGAAGCGTGCAGTCATGACCGACTTCGCCAAAACCCGGGCGCTGTTCCACGTCCCCGAAGGCATCGTCTATATGGACGGCAATTCGCTCGGACCGCTGCCGATCGCAGCGAAAGAGCGTGTCGCGAAAATGCTGACGGACGAATGGGGCGAGCAGCTCATTCGTGGCTGGAACAGTGCAGGATGGTACGTGCAGCCGCGCAGGGTCGGGGACCGCGTCGGAAAACTGATCGGCGCGCCAGAAAACACCGTCGTCATGGGCGACACGCTGTCGATCAAGGTTTACCAGGCGCTGGCCTCTGCGCTCGATCTCAACCCCAAGCGCAAGGCGGTGCTTTCCGACAGCGGGAATTTCCCTTCCGACCTCTATATGGCGCAGGGCCTGCTCGGCTCGCTCGGCAAGGACCATGTGCTGAAAGTTGTCGAGCCGGAAGAGGTCGAACAGGCGATCGACGAGAGCGTCGCCGTGCTGATGCTGACCGAGGTCGACTATCGCACAGGGCGGCTGCACGACATGAAGGCGCTGACTCAAAAGGCGCATGCGGTGGGCGTCATCACCATCTGGGATCTCGCCCATTCGGTGGGCGCCCTGCCCGTCGACCTGACCGCAGCGCAAGCCGACTTCGCCGTCGGCTGTACCTACAAATACCTGAACGGCGGGCCGGGCGCGCCGGCCTTCATCTATGTCGCGCCGAAACATGCGGAGACCGCCCGCCCTGCCCTGTCCGGCTGGATGGGCCATGCCGCGCCGTTCGCGTTTGACCTCGACTACGCGCCGGCGCCCGGCATCGAGCGCATGCGCTGCGGCACGCCGCCGGTGATCGCGCTGACGGCGCTGGACGCCGCGCTCGACGCCTGGGAGGGCGTGTCGATGCAGGAGGTGCGGAAAAAATCGATCGAGCTGATCGACCTGTTCATCGCCGAGGTGGAGGCGCGCTGCCCCGACCTCGTGCTCGCCTCGCCGCGCGACGGGCAAAAACGCGGCAGCCAGGTGTCGTTCCGCCATGCAAAGGGCTACGCCATCATGCAGGCGCTGATCGCGCGCGGCGTCATCGGCGATTTCCGCGCGCCGGACGCCATCCGCTTCGGTGTCACGCCGCTCTATCTGGCGCGCGACGATGTGGTGCAAGCCGCCGAAACTCTCGAGGACATCATGACGAACCGGCTGTGGGACCGGCCGGACTATCTTCGCAAGGCGGCGGTAACGTGAGCGGCAAGCCATACGATCCGGCGCGCGAGGGCGCGGAGATGTCGTTCAAGGACCGCATGTCCTACGCGGACTATCTGCGCCTCGACCGCGTTCTGGATGCGCAGGAGCCACTGTCCAAGGCGCATGACGAGCTGCTGTTCATCATCCAGCACCAGACCTCCGAACTGTGGATGAAGCTCGCCATCCACGAGATCCGCTCGGCGATCCGGGCAATCCACGACGACGAGTTGCAGTCGGCCTTCAAGATGCTGACGCGCGTCGCCCGCATCTTCGAGCAGTTGAACAGCGCCTGGGACGTGCTGCGCACCATGACGCCCAGCGAATACACGGAATTTCGCGGTTCGCTCGGCCAGTCCTCCGGCTTCCAGTCGTGGCAGTACCGGGCGATCGAGTTTCTGGCGGGAAACCGCAACCTCGCCATGCTCGGCCCGCACGCGCATCGCGAGGAGCTTGTCGCGGCGCTGGAAGACATCTTGGCCGGGCCCAGCCTCTACGACGAGGCGCTGCTGCTGCTCGCCCGCAACGGCTTCGACATCGGCGACGATGGGCGACGCACGGAGTGGCGCGAGACGCGCGCCGAGAACGACAAGGTGCTGGCGGCCTGGAAGGCGGTCTATGCCGCGCCGCAGGAACATTGGCTGCTCTACGAACTGGCGGAAAAGCTGGTCGACTTCGAGGATTACTTCCGCCGCTGGCGGTTCAACCACGTGACCACGGTCGAACGCATCATCGGCCTGAAGCGCGGCACCGGCGGCACAGCAGGCGTGTCCTATCTGCGCCGGATGCTGGACGTCGTGCTGTTTCCGGAACTGTGGAAGGTTCGGACCGAACTATAAGCCGTTGTGGCCAAGAAGAATTTTGAACGTCTAGGAGACGAAATGCACACGATCCTTCAGCCGGAAGGTTGGGCCAAGCCCATCGGCTACGCCAACGGCGTCGCAGCTCGCGGGCGGCAGGTGTTCGTCGCCGGCCAGGTCGGCTGGAACGGCCAATGCCAGTGGGAGACCGACGATTTCGCCGGACAGGTGCGACAGACGCTTCAGAATGTCGTCGCGGTGCTTTCCGAGGCGGGCGCCGGGCCGGAACACATCACCTCGATGACCTGGTATTTCACCGATAAGACCGAATATCTGGCCAATCTCAAGGGCATAGGCCAGGCCTACCGAGAAATCATCGGCCGCAATTTCCCGGCGATGGCCGCCATGCAGGTGGTGGCGCTGGTCGAGGACCGCGCGAAAATCGAGATTCAGGCGATCGCAGTCGTTCCGGAGTGAAGTCGGGTCACTAACACCTTAGTCGACCACTGCTTCCGCCTCGATCTCGACCTCGTAATCGCCGATCAGGGCTCCGGTTTCGATCAAGGTATTGGCCGGCTTGATGTCGCCGAACACGCAGCCATGGGCGCGCGACACAGGCTCCCATTGGGCGGCGTCGCGCAAATAGATGCGGGTGCGAACGACATCCTCCAGCGAGCCACCGAGTGCCGAAATGGAAGCGGCGATCTTGTCGAGGATGTAGGTGGTCTGAGCGCCGGCGTCGCCGGGCGCGATGCAGCGGTCGGCGGCATGCGTGGCCGTGGTGCCCGACACGCAAATGGTGTCCTTGACCCGCACGGCGCGGCTGTAGCCGGCGATCGGTTCCCAGACGCTGCCCGACGAGACCTGGCTGCGGCCCGGCCGGCCGGGCACCGGCTCCGCGGTATAGATCGACGGGATGGTATCGAGGTGATGGCTCAAATCGCCGGAGGCGGTGAGATAGGGCGGCCTGCGGTATTCGTCGCCGCAGTCGCCGGGAATGGGTTTGGTAGCGGCGAAAGCGGCGTCCAGGGCAGCACGATCCTCGGCGTTCAGCGAGAATCCAAAAACCTTCAGATTGTCGGCACGGTGCTCGCTCTCGCCGAGACGCGCGCCAACGATCGCGGCGGCAACGGCATTGTGGTCCAGTACCCAGCGAGTGGCAACGTTGGAGACCGACACGCCATGTTTTCGCCCGATTGCGGCGGCGGCGCGCAGAATGCCCTGGAAAGCTTCCCAGCCGCCGGCCGTGTCGATGAAGCGCTTGTATTTGGAGCGGCTCCAGTCAGTGATTGCGGTGGGCTCCGGCCGGCCGAGCCATCTGTCGGCGAGGAAGCCGCCGCACAGAGTGCCGTAAGCGAGCAGTTTCACCCCCCTCGCCCGGCAGAGGTCCGACAGGGCGCCGGCGGCGCGGCGGTCGACCAGCGAGAAAGACACCTGATTGGTGGCGATCGGCACGCCGTCGGCCAGCGCCAGCGCCAGATGCGCGGCGTCGAAATTGGTGACGCCGATCGCGCCGATCAGCCCTTCCTCCTTTAGCCGCGCCATCTCGTGCAGGGCATCGAGCCAGGCGGGATGCTCAAAGGTCCACCAGTGGAACTGAAGCAGGTCGACCTTGTCGACGCCAAGCCGGTCGAGGCGTTCCCGCACGCCCTTGCGGACGATGTCGGCCGTCATAGAACCGGGCTCCGGGCACCATTTCGTTAAGGCAACGGGCCGTGGGTCGTGCTGGTAGCGGGCGAGCAGCCGCCCCGTGATCAGTTCGGCACTGCCATAATGATCGGCCATGTCGAACGTGTCGAAGCCGGTACGGGCATAGGCGTCGAGCGCGTCGGCGCCCTGCTCCGGGTCGAGCAGCGTGCCGTCCTTTTCGAGGTCGGCGACCTGCCACAGGCCGCAGACAAGGCGGCTGATCGACAGGATTTCATCAAGCGCGATGCGGTCAGGGATTGCCGGCACGGGACGTCTCCTTGTCGGTTGGTTGCGGCCCGGCGCGGCGCAATTGCGACAACCGGCCGAGATGACGCGAGACGACGCGCTCCTCGCCCAGAATGCCGCGCGGGCGCAGCAGCAGGATGGCGCAGAGGGCGACGCCGATCATGACGATCTGCAAGGCGGCGGCGCGCGCCTGCTCACCCGGCGGGAACAGTGCGGCGAACGCGCCGGCAGATCCGGCCCATATGCCCCAGACGAGCACCGCGCCGAGGATGGCGCCGCGATTGTTGCCGGAACCGCCGACGATCAGCATGGCCCAGACCTGGAAGGTCAGCATCGGCACATAATTGTCCGGCGCGATGAAGCCGATGAAATGCGCCTGTGCAGCGCCTGCCAGCCCCATGATACCGCCACCGATGGCAAAGGCCTGGAGACGGAATTTCGTAGCGTTCTTGCCCAGCGCGCGGGCCGCCGCCTCGTCCTCGCGGATGGCGCGGAGCACGCGGCCCCACGGGCTACGCACGAGGCGTTCGAGCGCGAGGTAGAGCGCTACGACGACAGCGGCGAGCAGCGCCAGGTTGGCGAGGGAGAAGGCGAGCGGATTGCCGGCCAGGTCGGCGAATGGACGGGGAATGAAGCCGATACCGAACGGCCCGCCGGTAACCGGCTCGAGGTTGAGGGCGACGAGTTGCACGGCGACGGCGACGCCGAAAGTGGCGATGGCGAGATAGTCGGCGCGCAGGCGGATGGTCAGCGCTCCGATAAGGAAGGAGACCAGCCCGGCGGCGAGCGCCGCACCCAGCCAGCCAACGGCGATCGGCATGCCGAAGCCGCCGAAACGCTCCGGCGTGTCCGGCGTGGTCAGCAACGCCGATACATAGGCGCCGATAGCCACGAAGCCGGCGACGCCGACATTGAACAGGCCGGTCTGGCCCCATTGCACGTTCAGCCCCAGGCACATGATGGCGTAGGTCAGCGCCATGGTCAGGAAGAAGGCCGCGTAGGCGACCAGTTCAACGCTCATTCCGGCCTCCCGAAAATGCCTTGCGGGCGGATGAGCAGGACAAGAACGAGGATGACGAAGGCGATGGCGGCTCGCCATTCGGCGCCGATCAGTTGCACGGCAAAGGCCTCGGAAAGGCCGACGATCAGCCCGGCGAGCATGGCGCCGGGAACGCTGCCGATGCCGCCGAGGATAGCGGCGGCGAAGAGCGGCAGCAGCAGGTCGAGACCCATCTGCGGCCGCACCTGCACCAGCAGGCCGGCGCTTATGCCGGCGACGGCGGCGAGCCCCGCGCCGAGCAGCCAGACCACGCGGACCACCTTGCGCACCTCGATGCCGACGACGCCCGCCAGCGCCGGGTTTTCGCTGACGGCGCGCATCGAACGACCGATCGCGGTGCGGGTCAAAAGCAGGTGGATGGCGACCACCAGCACGGCCGCGACGGCCAGGGACAGAAGCTGGTCGGGCGTCGCGCGAATACCGCCGCCGAGCGGCAGGGCGATCTGCAGCGCCTGTGTGTAATAGGCCGGCTTCGACGTGAAGATGAATTCGAGCAGGCTGCGCAGCGTCAGCGCCGCGCCGAAACTCGCCATGACCATGATGATGACGGTGCTACGCTGACTCCGCAGCCGGCCGAACAGCAGCGCGTCGACGACCAGCGCAAGGCCGCCGGTGAGCGCCACGGCCGCGAGCAGGCCGATCGGCAGCGCCCAACCGAACGAGAACGGGCCGATCGGCGCCAGGAAACCGCCGGAAACCGCGCCGAGAACGCCGGCGACGGCAAGCGCGAAATAGGCGCCCCAGGCGATGAGCTCGCCATGTGCGAAATTGGCGAAGCGCAGGATCGAATAGGTCAGCGTCACGCCGACAGCCCCAAGTCCGATCATCGAGCCGGTGATGAGCCCATCCATGAGCGCCTGCGGGTTCACGACGCCCTCCGCTCGTGGCGCACGCCGAGATAGAGTTCGGCGACGATCGGGTCGTCGGCCAGCGTCGCAGCCGGACCCTCGTGGCGCACGAGGCCTTCGACCAGGATGACGGCGCGGTCGGCGATGGCGAGCGCCGCCTTCACGTTCTGCTCGACCAGGATGATGGTGACGCCGGCCTGGTTGATCGATTTGAGCCGGGAAAACACTTCGCCGACGATTTTCGGCGACAGGCCGGCCGAGGGCTCGTCGAGGATCAGCACTGCGGGCTCGACGATCAGGGCGCGAGCAACAGCCAGCATCTGGCGCTGGCCACCGGAAAGCTGCCCCGCCCGCAGCGACGGCCGCGCCGCGAGGTCAGGGAACATTTTATAGAGGTCGGCGATGCGTCGCGCCTGCCGCTCCCTCGGCAGGATGTCGGCAGCCAGCCGCAGATTGTCCTCGATGGTCAGCGTCGCGAAGATGTTTTCGGTCTGCGGCACGAAAGCCAAGCCATGCCGGATTTTTTCATGTGCGGGAACGTCGGTGATGTCCGCGCCGCCCAGCAGCGCCGTTCCGGAGTGGATGGGAACAAGGCCGGCGATGGCCTTGACGAAAGTCGACTTGCCCGCGCCGTTGGGGCCGAGGACGACGACCAGTTCACCCTTGCGGACGGAGAAATCGACGCCACGCACGATCGGCAGGTCGCGCTCGTAGCCGGCGACGAGGTTTTGTGTAGCAAGCGCCGGCTGAGACGTACTCATGCCGCCACTCCGCCGAGATAGGCATCGACCACGGCCGGATCGCGCGACACGTCGGCCGGTGCACCCTCGGTGAGATAGCGGCCGGCGGCCATGACGACGACGCGCCCGCACAGCCGCGACACCATCTCCATATTGTGCTCGATCAGCAGGATCGATTTTCCCCGGGCGTTGAGGTCGAGCACGCGGTCGATGATAAGTTCGAGCAGCGTCGGGTTAACGCCCGCCGCCGGCTCGTCGAGCAGAATCGCCTGCGGGTCGGCCATCAGGATGCGCGCCAGTTCGAGCAGTTTTCGCTGGCCGCCGGAAAGCACCCGCGCCGGCTCGCCCTCTAGATGCGACAGAGTGACGAAGTCCAGCAGCGACCGCGCTTTCTCGACAGCCGCCCTCTCCTCCGCCGCCACGCGGCCGGGCCGCAAGAAATTCATCCAGATGCTCTCGCCGGCCTGGTGTTGGCCACCGGCCAGCACGTTTTCCAGCACCGTCATCTCTGCGAAAGGTTTTGGGATCTGGAAGGTGCGGCCAACGCCGCGCTCTATGCGCCGCTCCGGGCCGCGCCGCGACAGATCCTCGCCGGCAACGACGATCGTACCGGCGGTCGGTTTCAGGCTGCCGGCCAGCAGGTTGAACAAAGTCGTCTTGCCGGCGCCGTTGGGGCCGATCAACCCCAGCATCTCGCCTCGTGCCAATGAGATCGACATGCCGTCGACAGCCCGCAGCCCGCCGAACTGTTTCACCAGCCCGCGCGCCTCGATGAGGGGGGACGTCGGACCGTGTTGCGCTCCTGCCTTTGGCATGTGGGTGGCCGCGAATTTTTGATAGATGATGTTTGATCAAACTTTACAGCGAAGAACATTGCAACTAGAAAATTGAGGATTGTCGGCTCACGGCTCTGACGGCGGCGACCAATGTCCGATCGGCGAAATGCAGTCCGCGAATTTTATGACGAGCGCTGGCTGCTTGCGGCATCGGGTGCGGTTGCGACGCATAGGATCAGCACACAGCGCTTCGGCGCCAACTTTCAAGACAAATGCGCCACGGGTCATTCCACATGAGCCGGCGCGGCGCGCTTTCTCCGGTGGGGCGTGAGACGCTGCACGACCGCGTCTATTCGGAACTGCGCCGCTCGCTGATCCACGGCATGTTCGACGCCGGCGACATGCTGCGCATCCAGGACCTCGCGGAAACCTTGCAGACCAGCACCATGCCGGTGCGCGAGGCCCTGGGGCGGCTGGTTTCTGAACAGGCGCTGGAGGCGCTGCCCAACCGCACCGTGCGCGTGCCGCTGATCACCCGCGAGCGGCTCGATGACCTCGCCCGCGCCCGCCGGCTGATCGAGGGCCAAGTCACGGCGCTGGCGCTGCCCCGGCTGACGGCCGACGATTTTTCCCGCCTGCGCCACTTGACCGAGGATTGCGAGGAGGCCTTCCGCAAGGTGGACGAGGACAAGGCGCATCACACGTCGGAACTCAACCACGATTTCCATTTCTACATCTATCGCGCCGCCGGATCGCCGGTGCTGATCCCGATCGTCGAAAGCCTGTGGCTGCAATCCGGTCCCTATGTGCGCGCCGCCGCGCAGATCCACGACGAGCACCGCGACATCTCTGCCACGCACTACCACTGGGCGCTGATCGAGGCGCTGGAGCGAGGCGACGAGGCGGGTTCGGTCGCGGCCCTCACCGACGACATCACCCGCTCGTTCAACCTCGTGCGCAGCCGCCTCGATGCCGACGACACGAAAGAGAGGAGCGTGGCCTATGGCTGAGCGCGACGATTCCTTCGACCTGTTCGACCTGCGCGTCGAGGTGGTGGCCGACGAGGGCGCGAAGATCTATTGCGGCGCCAAGGTCGGCGATCATTTCGAACTGCGCGGCGAGATGCTGCACCTGCCCCCCGGCCAGGGCATCTCGATCTATTCGCTGTCGTCCGTGCTCCCGCTTCTCGCCGCCAAGCAGCGGCCCACGCACAAAAACGACTGGATGACCACGGACGCCGAGATCGCCTGCCCCGACCCGCATTGCGGATCGCGGCTCAGGATCACGCGGCTCGGGCTGCGCCGCTTCAGCCATGCCGAGACCACGGCGGTGCCGCTCGATGACGAATGAGGCGACGACCATGCAGCGCATAAAACTCGCGCCGGACTATGAGATCTCTCGGGTCATCCGCGGCGGCTGGCAGATGGCGTCAGGCCACGGCGCGGTGCGCAGCGACGATCCCGTCGCCGACCTGATCGCCTTCGCCGACGCCGGCATAACCACCTTCGACTGCGCCGACATCTATACCGGCGTCGAGGACCTGATCGGCCGTTTCCGTCTCCGCTACCGCGACCTGCGCGGGCAGGAGGCGCTGGACCACATCAAGGTGCACACCAAATTCGTGCCCGACCTCGAAATCCTGCCGCGCATAAGCAAAAGCCAGGTGGAAAGCCTGATCGACCAGTCGCTGCGGCGGCTAAAGATGGAACGGCTCGATCTCGTGCAGTTCCACTGGTGGGATTATGCGGCGGACCGCTGGCTGGAAACGTCGGTCTGGCTGGAGGAACTACGGCGGGCCGGCAAGATCCACAAGGTCAGCGCCACCAATTTCGACACCGGCCGCATGCTGCAAATGATCGAGGCCGGCGTGCCGCTGACCTCCATGCAGGTGCAGTATTCCCTGCTCGACAACCGCCCGGCAAAACGCAAGGTCGCTGCCGCGATCGAGCATGGCGTCTCGCTGCTCTGCTACGGAACGGTGGCGGGGGGCTTCCTCGGCGACCGCTGGCTGGGCGTGGCCGAGCCTGATGATGCGCTGGAGAACCGGTCGCTGGTCAAATACAAATTGATTATCGACGACATCGGCGGCTGGGATCTTTTCCAGGCGCTGCTGAGAACCCTGCGTGGCATCGCCGACCGGCATGGCGTCGACATCGCCACGGTCGCAAGTGCGGCGATGCTATCCCGTCCGGCTGTGGCGGGCGTCATCGTCGGGGCGCGCACCCGCGACCATCTCGATGCCAATCTCGCCATTTCCGACGTCGCGCTGACTGAGCAAGACAATGCGGGGATCACCGCTGTGCTGGCGGGCGCAAAGGAACTGGAGCATGACGTCTACACGCTGGAGCGCGACCGACACGGCCGCCACGGCTCGATCATGAAATACAATCTGAACAAGGGGGCCGCCTGACGCCCGCGCCAGGCGACCCGGACTGACTTTTATCTGCAAATGAACCAACGGCCGCCGGGAGTCGGTCAAACCAGAAGGGGAACTGACATGAAAAAACTACTGCTTGCCACCACGCTGCTGACCGCCATGGGCGCCCTGCCCGCCATGGCCGCCGATTGCGACATCACCGTCGGCGTCGTCATGGAACTGACCGGCCCGGCCGGCGCCTACGGCCAGGCCGGGGCGAAATCGGTCGAGATGGCGTTCCGCGATTTCAACGAGGCGGGCGGCGTCGGCGGCTGCAAGCTCGTGACCGACACGCGCGACAGCCAGAGCCAGGGCAACGTCGCCGTCGACCAGGCGACGCAGCTCGTCAACATCAAGAAGGTGCCGGTGGTCATCGGCGGCATCATCTCGTCGGTGTCGATCCCGATCCTGACCTCGGTGACGGCGCCTGCCGGCGTCGTGCAGGTGTCGCCCGCCTCGTCCTCGCCGACGCTGACCCAGCTTGCCCGCGACGGCAAGACCAACGGCGTGTTCTTCCGCACCATCACGTCCGACGCGCTGCAGGGCACGGCGGCGGCGAAATACGCCATCGACCAGGGGCTGAAGAAGATCGCCATCATCCACGTCAACAATGATTTCGGCGTCAACATGATGAAGGAGTTTTCGGCCGCCTACACAAAACTCGGCGGCACGATCACCTCGACCACGCCCTACAACGAGAAGCAGGCGAGCTATTCGTCGGAGGCCAGTGCCGCCATGGCCGGCGAGCCCGAGGCGCTCTACCTCGTCAGCTATCCGGTCGACGGCGCAACCATCGCGCGCGCCTGGATCTCCGGCGGCGGGCCGGCAAAATTCCTGCTCAATGACGGCATGAATTCTTCCGAGTTCATCGACGCGGTCGGGGCTCAATATCTCAACGACGCCTTCGGCACCTCGTCGGGCACCGCCAAGACCGCCTCCACCGACTATTTCTACGGCGGCTACGAGGCCTTCTCGGGCGGTATCAAGCCGGACGCGCCGGCGGCCGACCGCTCCTATGACGCCGGCGCGATCGTGGCGCTCGCCATCGCCAAGGCCGGCAAGGGCGACGCGGCGGCGATCAAGGCGGCGATCCCGGAAGTCACGGCTGCCGGCGGCGAGCCGATCCATGCCGGCAAGGACGAGTTCGCCAAAGCGCTGGCGCTGATCAAGGAAGGCAAGCCGATCAAATACGAAGGCGTCATCGGCCCGGTAACCTTCGACCAGTATGGCGACATCACCGGACCGTTCCGCCTGTGGCGGATCAAGGACGGCCAGGTGACCACCGTCGGCGAGATGAGTGCCGAGGAGGTCGATAAGGTCAAGGGCGAACTGGCGAAGTAGGCCTCGGCGCGGCGAAGGCCGGCGCTGTGTGCGGCGCCGGTCTCTTTGCGGATCGGAAGCTGCCCCTGACCGTGTAGCCTCAGGCAGCCGCCGCAGCTTGAGGCCGAGCAATGCGGATGCCACGCTGTTCGAGCAGCGGCAGCACATGATCGCGGAAATACGGGAACTCCTCGACATAATCGACGAACGACAGCGTCGTTCCCTTGAACCCGGCCTGATGCAGCGAGGCGATGCCGTCGGCGACCTGCTCGGGCGTTCCGGTCAGCGGGAAGCCCCCGTGGCCGGCCGCCATGCGGTCGCGGATCAGCGCAAGCAGATCGTGCGGGAAGGACTGCGCATGGGCGAATTGCAGGCGGACCAGATTGTCGACCGCCTCCCAGTCGGCATTGGTCTGGCCGAAATGCTGGAGGTAGTCCTTCGCCTCCTTCTCGGTCGGGCGGCAGACGACATGGCAGAAGGTCAGCACGTCGATGTCGCGCCCGGCCTCCCTGCCCTGATGTTTCAGCGCGGCGGTCTCGTCCTTCGAGCGCGACAGGTCGATCGCCGGCGTGAACAGGAAGTCGGCGTTACGCACCGCGAATTTGCGGCCCTGCTCGGAACCGGCGGCGTTGAGGATCGGCAGCGGCGTGGACGGGCGCGGGTCGCCCAGCACGTTCTTCAGCGTGAAGAACTTTCCGTCCCAGTCGAAGGCTTCCTCACGGCTCCACAGCGCCTTGACGATGTCGAACCACTCCTGCGCGTAGCCGTAGCGGGTCTCGTGGTCGTCGGGCAGCGTCAGGCCGAGCGCCTCGTATTCCGGCTTGTTCCAGCCGGCGACGATGTTGAGGCCGATGCGGCCGCCGCTGATCTGGTCGATGGTGGCAAGCTGTTTTGCCACCACCACCGGGTGGTTGGCGGCGGTATGCGTCGTGGCGAAAACGGTGATGTCCTGCGTATGCGCCAGCAAGCCGGCGGCCCAGGTGATGGTCTCCAGCACATTGCCGTGGAAATTGGTCTCGCCGCCGTAGCCGATCCATCGGGCGATCGGCAGCATGAAATCGATGCCGGCCGCATCGAGCAGCTTTGCCAACTTCAGATTGTTGTCCCACGAGCTTTTCCAGCGCTCCGGAAGCTTGGTCACCGTCATGCCGCCAGAGCAGTTGGACGCAAAAGTGCCGAGCAGGAACTGGTCACGGTCGAACATGCGGTTGCGCGTCATCGCATTCTCCTCCATCGATGAACCCATTTTAGATTTAATTTTATGATAGAAAGTCTATTTGATTTTCAATGTGGACGCAAGGTCAGGGCTGAGGCATCTTCCGCCCGGAGGAGATTGTTGATGACGCGCCGCACCCCGTCCGCCGAGCAGCCGAAGAAGATGCTGGACCGGTCCTGGCATCTTGCCCGCACCCCGCAGGAGATGGACGTGGCGGAACTCGAATACGCGCTGATCCGCTGCTTCGAGGCGTTCGGCCACTGGCAGGCGGAGTGCCTGGCCTCGGTCGCCGACTTTTCCGCCAGCGGCCCGGAGAACGCGCTGCTGCACATGATCCGCATGAACGACCGGCCGAAAAGCGTGCGCGACCTCGCCCACATGGCCAACCGCCAGGACATACCCAACATCCAGTACAGCCTGCGCAAGCTGATCAAGGGCGGGCTGGTGGTGCGCAGCGGCAGCGGCCGCTCCGGCGTCACCTACGACACGACTGAGCGCGGGCGCGACGTCTGCGACCGCTACGCCGACGTGCGCGCCGACCTTTTGATCGACCCGGTGACGCGCTTGCCGGACCTCGCGGAGCGCCTGCGGGACGCGGCGCGGGCGCTGGACCTGATGACCGGCATCTACGAACATGCGGCGCGCGGCGCTGCCACCCACCGGCACAGGCCAGGAGGCGCCCCGCAGGCGCCCGTCAAGATTTCACAGGGGAGGATATGACATGCTGAAGATCGCCGTTGCCGCGCTGTCGCTGGCGCTGCTGACCGCGACCGGGTTCGCGCAGGAGGCGCCAGCCGGCATCAAGCGCACGCCGCTGCAAAAGCTCGCCTATCCCGACGGCTATACGGTGATGATGGGCACCGCCGAAATCCCGCCGGGCGGCGCGTCGGGGCGGCACACGCATCCCGGCGTCGAGACCGGATACATCTTGGAAGGCGAGGTGCTGATGTCGGTCGAAGGCCAGCCCGACCAGACGCTGAATACCGGCGATTCCTATCAGATTCCGGCCGCCGCCGCGCATGACGTGAAGACGGTGGGCGACAAGCCGGCCAAGGCGCTGGCGACCTATGTGGTCGAAGCGGACAAGCCGCTGGCGAGTCCTGCGCCATGAGGTTTTGGTTCGCCTGCAGCCAGTTGAAAGACCATTGACCGACCACTCCGTTCAACACCCCTCATCCGACCTCGCTTCGCTCGGCCACCTTCTCCCACAGGGGGAGAAGGGAGAGCACTGCCGCTTCGTCTCCGCAAATCTCCAGCGTCGGCGATCGGCAGCAAGGCCGGCGCGAAACTCCCCCTTCTCCCCTTGTGGGAGAAGGTGGCCGAGCGAAGCGAGGTCGGATGAGGGGTGTTGGACGGAGTGCGAAACTCAACCGCAATTTCCACCTATCCTGCCCTACACCCGATACCCCGCCTTCCTCAGCAGCGGCAGGACACGGTCGCAGAAATAGGGCAGCTCCTGCGTATAGTTGACGAAGGACAGCGCGATACCCTCGTAGCCCTGCCCGGCTATGGCGACCATCTCCTCCGCAATGATCTCCGGCGATCCGACCAGCGGATAGCTGCCCGCGCCGCCGGCAAAACGCTGGCGGTAGCGGTCGTAGGCGTGGGCGTCGTGCGACTGCGAGAATTCCTTCTTGCCGGCCATATGCGCGTCGACCGCCGCGTGGTCGGCCATGGTCACGGCATAGCGGTCGTAATAGGCGCGCGCTTCTTCCATCGTTTCGCGGCAGACGACATGGGCGACAGTGTAGCAGCCGACGGTGCGGCCGGCCTTGTCGGCGCGCTCGCTTATGTCGGCGACATGTTTGCCGGCATCGGACAATTCGGAGAAGGTGGTGAAGAGATAGTCGCAATGGGCGGCAGCGAAATCACGGCCCGGCCCACCGAAAGCCGCGTTCATCGTCACAGGGCGCGGCGCCTGAAGGCTGGCGGGGCGGCTGACGGCTTCCTTGAGATGGTAGTAGGTGCCGTCATGGTCGAGCGGCTCGTCCGAGGCGTAGAGCTTTTCGACGATGTCGATCCATTCGGCCGCCTGGTCATAGCCCTTCTCGACCAGCGGTGTGCCGAACATGCCGAATTCCTTCGGGTTCCAGCCGCAGACGATGTTGAGGCCGGCGCGGCCCTGGCTGATGTGGTCGACGGTGGCCAGCGCCTTCGCCGCATAGAGCGGATGCACCAGCGGCACATGCACGGTCATGAACAGGCCGATGTTTTCGGTCGCCGCCGCCAGCCCCGCCGCCCAGGTGAAGGTCTCGAAGGAATGCTCGCGCACCCTGTTCCTGCCGCCAAAGCCCTTCCAGCGGGCGATCGGCAGGAAAAAATCCAGTCCGGCGCGGTCGGCGATCTGCGCGGCAGTCAGATTGTCCGGCCAGTTCGCCGTCCAGCGCTCCGGCACATCGGTTATCGCCAGGCCGCCGTCGGCGTTGGTGGAAAAGACGCCAAGCTTCAGCCGGTTCGGGCCTTTGAGCGGATGCGGTTTCGCCATGCGGTTTTCCTCCGGAGCGGCACGCTACGGCTTGGCCGAAATATTTCAAGCATGAAACGTCTGCCCGCTTCGCGGCGGCGGCATCTGGGCTTATGTCTCGTCGCAGGTGGACCGAAGGAGAAAAAGATGACCGGCTTTCGCGAAAAATGTTTGGGCCGGCAGGCCATGGTCGGCACGTTCGCCGCGATCCCGCATCCGGTGGCGGTCGAGGTCGTCGCGCAGGCCGGTCCGGATTTCCTGTGCATCGACTGGGAGCACGCGCAGATCGGGCGGGACACGCTCGAAAACCTCGTGCGCGCCGCCGACATCCACCAAGTGCCGGCGATGGTGCGCGTGCCGGGCCATGCGCCGGAGGCAATCGCGGCGGCACTCGACAGCGGCGCCAGCGGCGTGCTGGTGCCGCGTGTCTCCACCGCCGAACAGGCGCGCGCCGTGGTCAAGGCGTCGCGCTATCCGCCGCTGGGCGAGCGCGGCGTTGGGCCGGGGCGCGCTGCCGGATACGGCTACCGCATCTTCGACTATCTCGGCCGCGCCAATGCCGAAATCCTCGTCGCCGTGCAGGTCGAGACGGCGGAAGGTTTTGCCAATGCCGCCGAGATCGCCGCGACGGACGATGTAGACGTGGTGTTCGTCGGGCCGGGCGACCTTTCCGTGTCGCTCGGCGCGATCGGTCCGGACGGCGCCGAAAAGCTCGGCCAGGCGATCGGCGCGATCATCGAGGCAACGCTGGCAGCGGGCAAGATCGCCGGCATCTTCTGCGCCAAACCAGAAGATACCTCGCGATGGGCAGCAAAGGGCGCAAGCTTTTACATCCTCGCCAGCGACACGATGTTTTTGGGGGCGGCTGTGGAGGCGGGCTGCGGGGCGGCGCAGAAGGGCGCGGCAGTCAGCGGAGCCGACGGTGTCCGGAATGGCTGAGCCGAGGCAGGCCTGCCGTTATGCATGACCTGTCCTTGAAGAAAATGCCGCATCAATCTTTTTAAGCTTAAAACTTTCACCTTGAAAACCGCCGCGCTTCGGATAAGCATTCCGTTGCTGATCGCGTCAGCCGCCTGAAAGCTCATCCAGCGACGCCATCCGCTTGTTGTACGCTCGAAGGGTTTTTGTCCTTGTCTTTCATGCCGCCCCAGTCGTCGTCCGTGGCCAAGGCGCGCTACGCATTCGACGGCATTCGCGCCCAGATCCGCGACCTGCACACCGAAACCATCGCCAACCTCGCCATGCGCGCCCGCGAGATCGGCGACGTCATCGCTCTGTGGTACGGCGAAGGCGACATGGTGACGCCGGCCTTCATCCGCGACGCCGCAAAACAGGCATTCGACGACGGCCTGACCTTCTATATCCCCAACATGCGCGGCTACGAGCCGCTGATCGAGGCGCTGTCAGAGTATCAGACACGCTTGCACGGACAGCACATCCCGGTTTCTCGCACGACGGTGACGCCGAGCGGCATGCAGGCGCTGTATTTCGCGCTGGAACTCCTGGTCGATGTCGGCACCAACGTCGTCTATGTCGCGCCGCAATGGCCCAACATCCACAACGCCATCCACCTGATCGGCGGCGAGCCGCGGCCCTTCCATCTCGATTTCGACGGCGACTGGCGGCTCGACCTCGAAAAACTGTTTGCCACGTGCGACGCGCGCACCCGCGCCATCTTCCTGTCGACGCCTTCCAATCCCACCGGCTGGACGGCGAGCCGCGAGGAGATGCTGGCGCTGCTGGAGTTCAGCCGACGCACCGGCATCTGGATCATCTCCGACGAAGTCTATGCCCGCCTCTATTTCGACGGCGAGGTGGCGCCTTCCATCCTGCAGGTCGCCGAGGACGGCGACCGGGTGCTCGCCGTCAACAGTTTTTCCAAGGCCTGGGCGATGACCGGCTGGCGGCTGGGCTGGCTGACGCATCCCTCCGGCGTCGCCGACCAGCTCGGCGCGATGACGCAATACATCAACAGCGGATCGGCCGGGCCGATCCAGGCCGGCGCCAACGCCGCCATCCGCCAGGGCGAGCCGCTGGTCCACGAGATCCGCCAGCGGATCAAGACCGGGCTCGACCTCGCCTACGACAAGCTTGCCCTCATACCCGGCATCGTCCTGCCGAAAAAGCCGCGTGGCGGCATGTACGCCTTCTTCGCGCTGGAGGGCCAAAACGACTCGCGAAAAGCCTGCGCGGACATCCTCGAAAAAGCGCATGTAGGGCTGGCGCCCGGCTATCTGTTCGGCAGCTCGGCCAACGCCTTCCTGCGCATGTGCGTGTGCCGCGATGCCAGGCAGATCGAGACCGCGCTCGACCGGATGGTCGAAGCGATGAAATGACGTTCCGCCAGAAGGCGGGACGGCAACAATCCGCGCAGACACGAGCTGCGCGGATCAACAAGCAAGGGGAACGTACCATGAGCTTTACACGCCGCAACCTTATCATTCTCGCCGCCGCGATCGGCCTTGCCGCCGGCCCGCTCGCCGCCCATGCCGAGGGCGTGCTGAATGTCGGCTCCTACCCGAACAATCCGCCCTTCGAATACAAGGCCGAGAGCGGCAATTTCGAAGGGTTCGAGGTCGACATCGTCACCGACGCGGCAAAGCGCATCGGCATGACGGTCAACATCCAGGGTCTTGACTTCCAGCCGCTGTTCGCAGCCACCAGCTCCGGCCGCATCGACGTGGCGATCTCGTCGATCACCATCACCAAGGAGCGGCTCGGCTCGCAGTCCTTCACCCAACCCTACTACGATTCCGACATGGGCGTCGCCGCCAAGACCGACGGCACGGTGAAGACGTTGGCCGACCTCAAGGGCAAGATCGTCGGCGTGCTCTCCGGCTCGACCGGCGACAAGTGGTCGAAGGACAATCAGGCGGCCCAGGGTTTTGCCGAGATCAAGGGCTACAACACCCAGCAGGAAGTGCTGCTCGACCTCGCTGCCGGCCGTGTCGACGGCGTTGTCAGCGACGTCCCCGGCATGGAATATGCCTTCACCAAGATGAAGGGCCTCGCCGTGGTCGACCGCATCAAGACGGGCGAGCAGTACGGCTTGATGGTCACCAAGGACTCGCCGCTGCTGGAGAAGCTGAACGGCGCGCTGACCGAGATGAAGAAGGACGGCACGCTGGCCGCCATCCACAAGAAGTGGTTCGGCACCGATGCGCCGGCCGGCTCGTCGACGGTCACCGAAGCGCCAATGCCGAAAGCCTGATTCTTTTAAACCCATCGCGGATCTGCGTCGTGCCGGCTTCCGCCGGCACGATCGTTTCGGAGACAAGCGCCAAGCCTTTGGTCGGGGACGCCGATGACCTTGCTCGACACCTTCTTCAACGCCGAGGTTCTGGCCTCGGCTTTCCCGGCGCTGATGCGCGGCCTCATAAACACGCTGCTGCTCGGACTGATGAGCATCGGCATCGGCGTGCCTGCCGGCCTGCTGATCAGCCTGGTGCGTCTCTATGCGCCAAGGCCGATCCGCTGGCTCGCCATCGGCTACATCGACATTTTCCGCGCCATGCCGATCCTGGTGGTGCTGATCCTCATCTACTACGCCCTGCCTTTCGTCGGCATCCGCCTGTCATCGTGGGCGTCGGCCGTGATGGCGTTCTCGCTGGTGCTGGCGGCCTATTCGGCGGAAGTGTTCCGCTCCGGCATCGAGAGCATCCCAAAAGGCCAGTTCGAGGCGGCGCAGGCGCTGGGTCTCCCTTTCCTGCTGACGCTGCGAAAAGTCGTGCTGCCGCAGGCGGTCCGCGTCGTCATTCCGCCGACCACCAGCAACTGCGTGTCGATGTTCAAGGACACGTCGCTGGCGTCTGCCGTCGCCCTGCCCGAACTGCTCAAGGAAGCCAACGACGCCCAGGCGCTTTACGCTAATCCGTCGCCGCTGATCGGCGCGGCGCTCGTCTATCTCGCCTTCCTTTGGCCGATGGTGCGGCTGGTCGGCTATGTCGAGAAACGCGCCAAGACGGCGGTGCGGTGACTCAGGATCTCATACCCGGAACGTGCACGGACAAGATATCGATCATCAGGAGACGGGCGATGGATATTCGATCGACATTGACGGAGCTGTGTGAGGCATTCAACGCGCACGATCTTGATCGCATCATGGGGTTCTTTGCCGACGATTGCGTCCTGGAGATGCCCAGGGGAAGCAAGCCCTGGGGTTCTCGCTTCGAGGGCAAACGAAATGTTCGCGAAGCACTGGCGATGCGCTTCGCAGGCCTGCCCGATGTCCACTACGGCGACGACCAGCATTTTGTGGATTCGGCCGCCGAGACCGGGATGTCGAAATGGACCCTGACGGGGACCAGCCCGGACGGGACGAAAAAGGAAGTCCGGGGTTGCGACTTCTATACGTTTCGCGACGGCAAGGTGATCCGCAAGGACTCGTACTGGAAAATCGTCGAATAGGAGCCCGATGTTGGCCCACCCGAACCACCCACAAGGAACGCCCGTGAACCAGCACCTGACCCTTGAAGCCGAATCCACGTCATTTCCGGTGGAAAGAATCCGCGCCATGTTCCCGGCTCTGAAGCAGGCCGGCGACTTCATCTTCTTCGACAATGCCGCCGGCGCGCAGATCCCGCAAAGCGTGCTCGACGCCGTGACCAACCATCTAGTCGGCCACAATGTGCAGCGCGGCGGCCGCTATGGGCGCAGTGTCACCGTGGACCGCTCGGTGGCGGAGGCGCGCGAGAGCGTCGCCCTGCTTATCAACGCCTACAGGCCGGAGGAAATCTGCTTCGGCATGAACGCCACCTCCTTTATCCGCCTCGTCAGCCTCGGCATCGGCCAGATGCTGGCCAATGCGAAAGGGGACGGGCGCGACGAGATCATCGTCACCGATATGGACCACGACGCCAACATCGCCACCTGGCTGGCGCTGGAACCGGCTGGCGCAAAATTCAAATGGTGGCGCATGCGCGAGGACGGCAATCTGCATGTCGACGACCTCGCCCCGCTGCTCTCGGAGCGCACGCGGCTGGTGGCCTGCACGGTGACGGCGCATTCGATCGGCTCGATCGTCGATGTCGCGGCCGTGGCGGCAATCGCCCACGCGGCGGGTGCCGAAGTCTTCCTCGACTGCGTGCATTTCGGCCCGCACGGGCTGATCGACGTGCAGATGTGGGACTGCGACTACCTCGTCTGCTCCGGCTACAAGAACTTTTCTCCGCACATGGGTTTCCTGTGGGGCCGCTTCGAGACGCTGAAGCGCCTGCCCACCTTCCGCGAGGATTTCATCCCCGACGAGCCGCCCTACAAGGTGGAGGCCGGCACCTTCGTCTACGAAAATGTCTCCGGCATGGACGCGGCGGTGCGCTACCTCGAATCGATCGGCCGCAATTTCGCGCCCGCCAACAACCGCTCGCGCCGCGAAAACATCGTCGCCGGCATGGCCGAAATCCGCGCCTACGAGATCTTCCTCGCCCGCGAGATGCTGCGCGTCTTGAACGGCGTCGGCGCGACGATCTACGGCATCGGCGATGAGGCGCACATCGAGCAGCGCGTGCCGACCTTCTGCTTCAACATCGGCAAACTGTCGCCGCAGACGATCGTGGAAGAAATGGCCGCACTCGGCATCGGCATCCGCGACGGCCACATGTACGCGCCGCGCCTGATGAAACGCCTCAACCTCTCCATGGACAGCGGCTGCATCCGGGTGTCGCTGGTGCATTACAACACGGTCGAGGAGATTTTGAGGTTCGAGGCCGCGCTGAAGGATGTTATCGCGAGGAATGGGTAGGCTCAACAGAAGTCAGGTCGTGCCGGGGATAGCCAATAGTTATGCGTCAAATCCGGCGCGCATGGAGCGCTCGACGGTCGATAAGGGAGTGGCTTCGCTATCCGTTCTTTTTTGCTCTTTCCCTTTAAAGGCCATTATCCGAGGCTCGAAACTGCCGTCATTGTTGATGTCTCGACATTTTCAGTGCGCTTGATACCATGCGCGGCGTGGACACGAAATTGCTAAAAATTGGACGAGGCGCGGCAATTGGGAGTGGTCTAGGTGTGGGCTTTCAGAAGGTTGTCCATTCGGACCTGACCGAGGAGACTGGAGTTACCACGCTTCAGATTCGTCGGAGGGTCCGAATGAACATTCATAAGAATGCCCGTCTCAC
>NZ_JAVFVV010000013.1 GCF_030929505.1 Mesorhizobium sp. LHD-90
AGGCTGGTCCGCAAAACCGCCTTGCAACCCAAACCAGCCGGCGCTTTTGCGGACCAGCAACGGGGAGAACTGTAACCCATGTATCCGGTCCATTCTGTTACCCATCCATCGGCTGGACACCCGAAGGGCCGGTGAGGGGGGTGCCTCAGCGTTTCGCCGTAGGCGAGGCGCCGAGGGCCCATGTGCGATTGCCCTGCCGTGAATCGAGAGAGATGTCCGGCAGGACAGTGAGGCGCAACGCCGCGACCGGCACCAGGCTATCCTGAATCTTCACCCGAAAATGCTCTTGCTGCGACGCGATGCAAAACCGCAACAACAGGTTGTCATGGCGCTTGATCCTTGCCATCGTGCCGCCGGGCGGCGGCCGAGCTTTTCGAACGCTGGCCGAATGCAAGGAGAGGTCATGATCAGAAGACGCATTTTATCGATTTCCGCCGCAACCCTCATGATAGCGGGTTGCCAGTCAAGTTCGGACCCGCAGGTGCAGGCTCGCAATCACGAGTTCGGCTGCATGGCCGGCACGGTGGGCGGCGCGGTCGTCGGGGGCCTCATAGGAAGCACCATCGGAGCAGGATCCGGACAGGTCCTGGCAGTGGCGGGCGGAATTGGCGCTGGCGGCTATATCGGCAACCGTCTGGCTTGTCGCTGAGCGAGGAGAGATACGATGAAAAAGCTTGTTCTGACCGCCGCGTGCTGCCTGCTTCTTGGAAACGGCATCGCCGCCGCGCAACAATCTCCCGCGATGAATGAGGGACAACTCAACCAGCTCGACAGCGACAAGAGCGGTAGCGTGAGCAAGGCCGAGTACCAGACCTTCATGTCCGCCGCCTTCACAAAGATCGACGCAAACGGCGACGGTTCGATAAGCGTGACCGAAGTGACGAAGATACTGACGCCGGACCAGTTCTCGGCAATGGATGCCAACGGCGACAAGCGCGTGAGCCGTGCGGAATTCATGGGTCAGGTCATGAAGGACTTTGCCGGAGCCGATCGTAGCGGTGACGGACAACTGAAGTGAATACCGGGCTGAGCCCGGATATTTCCGAAGCCGGGACCGACATCGCCCCGGCCGGGACATGCCGGCTGGCGGGCATCACATGCCCGCATCGGCGTCGTTGCGACTGCATGGCGGTGGGCCTCCACCTGTAACTGCAGTCACATCTCCTCGTCGCAGCCGGATTGTCGGACTATTCATAGGACAAACGGCCAATGTCGGGATGCGAAACCGCCTGCGGAGGCGCGAAGCCGTGCCTCCGCAGGAGCCCCGAAGCCTGACGCGGTTGCGTGGATTCGCGACATGCATCAGCCTTTCGGCGGATATGCATGCTCCGTGCCGCGAAAATCGGTGACGGCAAAAATCTCGCCGTCTGGCACGATGGCGGCGGGGCCGATCGGCGCCTTGCCGAAACCGCCGGGAATGTCGAGCATGTAGGCCGGCTGGCACAGGCCGGAGATGCGCCCGCGCAACGCCGCGACCAGCGCCTGGCCTTCCTGAACCGTTACCCGGAAATGGCCGGTGCCCGGCGCAAGATCGGGATGGTGCAGATAATAGGGTTTTATCCTCGTCTCGACGAAGGCGCGCATCAGCGCCGCCAGCACGTCGACGTCGTCGTTGACCCCCTTCAGCAGCACCGACTGGCTGACCATGGCGATGCCGGCGTCGATCAGCCTTGCCGACGCCGCCCTCGCCTCCTCCGTCAGCTCGCGCGGATGGTTGGCGTGCAGCGCCACGTAGATCGTCTTGCCGCCGGCCTTCAGCGCGTCGACCAACGCGGCGCCGACCCGTTCCGGCTCGACCACCGGCACGCGCGTGTGGAACCGCACGACCTTCACATGCGGGATCCGTTTTAGCCGCCGCATGATGTCGGAAAGCCGCCGCGGCGACAGCGCCAGCGGGTCGCCGCCGGTAAAAATCACCTCCCAGATTTCTGGGCGCGCGGCGATATAAGTGATCGCCGCATCGAGCTCGGCTTCCGACAGTACGCCGAGGCCTTTTGGCCCGACCATCTCGCGGCGGAAGCAGAAGCGGCAATAGACCGGGCAGGCATGCAGCGCCTTCAACAGCACGCGGTCGGGATAGCGGTGGACGATGCCCTTGACCGGGCTGCGCGCGGCATCGCCGATCGGGTCGGCGCGCTCTTCCGGCAGCACCGCCAGTTCGGCCGCGTCGGGCACGAACTGGCGGGCGATCGGATCGGCCGGATCGGCTGGATCGATGAGGCCGGCGACCGCTGGGCTGATCGCCACGGCGTAGCGCCTTGCCACCTCGTCGACAGCGGCTTCGAGACTTTCGCCGACCAGCCCGGCCTCGACCAGCTCCCGCGCCGTCTTGATGGTGCGGTGGATGGTCATGGCTCGGCGCCCTTCCTCTTCTCCCCAACGGGGAGAAGGTGGCCGCGAAGCGGCCGGATGAGGGGGCTGGCGCGACCCCTCACAAGGGTCGGAAAGAAGGCCGGCCCGAAACGGTCGATTGCAAACGAAAGATCCACGCCGGCGCCAATATCCGACCCCGCCCTCCCGGTAAACCCGTTGCACCGCGCCGCGCGGTCGCAGCCGCCATGATTGCCCCCTCCCTCACCGCATGCCATAGCTCCGCCCGAAATCGGAGCCACCACGGTGCAGGACAAAAAATTGCTGAAGGTGCTCGGCGGCGAGACGGTGCCGCCGCCGCCGCTATGGATGATGCGCCAGGCCGGGCGTTACCTGCCCGAATACCGCGCCTTGCGCGAAAAGGCCGGTTCCTTCCTCGACCTCTGCTACAATCCGGATTTCGCCGTCGAGGTCACGCTTCAGCCGATCCGCCGCTTCGGTTTCGACGCGGCGATCCTGTTCTCCGACATTCTGGTCGTGCCGCATGCGCTCGGCCGCGACCTGCGCTTTGTCGAAGGCGAGGGGCCGCGGCTGACGCCGATCTCGGCAGCGGAAATTCCGCGCCTCGGCGAAGGCCACGATTTCCATGCGCATCTGGCGCCCGTCTACGAGACCGTTTCCCGCCTGCGCAAGGAATTGCCGCAAGAGACCACACTGATCGGCTTCTGCGGTGCGCCGTGGACGGTGGCGACCTACATGATCGCCGGGCGCGGCACGCCGGACCAGGCGCCGTCGCGACTGTTCGGCTATCGCGAGCCGGAGGCTATTGCCGCCCTGCTTTCGAAACTGGCGGAGGTCTCGGCCGACTATCTCATCCGCCAGATCGACGCCGGGGCGGACGCCGTGCAGATTTTCGATTCCTGGGCGGGTGTGCTCGACGAAGCATCCTTCGAGGCCTGGTGCGTGAAACCGGTGGCGGAGATCGTCCGAAAAGTCCGGCAAAAGCATCCCAAAACGCCGATCATCGGTTTTCCGCGCGGTGCCGGCAGCCTCTATTCGGGCTATCGGGATAAGACCGGCGTCACCGCGCTGGGCCTCGACTGGTCGGTTCCGCTTTCGCAGGCCCGCGCCCTGCAGGCCGGGGGACCGGTTCAGGGCAATCTCGACCCGCTGCGCCTCATCGCCGGCGGCCGCGCCCTGGACGAGGGCGTCGACAACATCCTGCAGGCGCTGGGCGACGGCCCGCTGATCTTCAATCTCGGCCACGGCATCACGCCGGACACGCCGATCGCCCATGTCGAACGGATGGTGGAACGGGTGCGCCGCTAACCCTCCCCCTTGAGGGGAGTGTCGGCAAGCCAACGGAACGAAGTGGGGTTGCGCGAGCCGGAGTGGGGTCGCTTCCGGATGGAGCGCCTTTTCGATCGACGCCGAATCGGCGTGCGCGACGTCAAATCGAGATCCGCGAAGCCCAAGCGGCTATGCATGAAGCGCGCGGTGCGAAAAAACCGTCATCCGTGAAGCCCGAAACCGCACTGGGCTCCTGACATTCCACCCAAACCGTTGCGACATAACGATATTTCGGACTTCACGCGGCGAGGCGATGGGCTGCCGCTATCCAACCGCCTGCCGCCAACGCGCCACGTAGGAAAACCATTCCGGTTCCGGAACGATCATGGTTTCCGCGCCGCCGACCGGCCGAAAATCCGGCCCGGCGCAAAGCAGGGCGGCGCCAATGCTGGTGCCGGTGCTGCCTTTCGAGACGACCACCGAACGCCCGCTTGCAGTCGCCAACATCTTGATAAAACAGCGGTTCTGCCCGAAAGGCCCCTCGACCACCGAGTCGCCTTGCGCTCCGATCAGGTCAAGACAGGTGGCGGTCATCATGGCGAGATAAAAGGAGACGGCGGCAAAACGCTCGCCGGGGTTTTGAGGCTCCTGCGGTAACCATCTTGCCTTGCGGTGCTGGAACGGCCCGGAGCCCTGGTCGACAGACGGTGTCAGGAGGAACGGGGCGTTCAGGACGCGCCCGATCTCGGCCTCGCCTGGCTCCACGCCCTGGTCGCCGATCAGCAGCGAAAATTCGCGCCCGCCCATGAAGCGCGAGGACGGCACCGGGTCGCCGAAAGCGTTGACGTTGATCAGAGTATCGCGAGCCGGATCAAGCACTTGGCGCTCGCCACCGACCGCCATGACGATCACCCAGGTGCCGGTCGACACCACCGTGAACGGCGCCTGCCGGGCAAGCAGGTGCGGATAGAGCGAGGCGTTGGAATCGTGGATGCCGCAGAATACCGGCGTGCCGGCGGCAAGGCCTGTTTTCGCAACGATTTCAGGGAGTAAGGTCCCGAGCCGATCGCTCGCCCGGCGCACCGGCGCCATCTTTTGTCGCCAGCCCAGCCGGTCGACAAGGCTCGAAAAATCGCGATTTTCCGGGTTCCACAGGTCGGTGTGAGCCCCCAAGGAAGTCGCCTCGTTGGCCGCCACGCCGCAAAATCGGAACGTCCAGTATTGCGGATGGGTCAGGATCGTCGCAACACTTTGAAACTCTTCGGGAAATGTGTTCGCCTGCCAGAAGAACTGCGCACCGAGGTTTAGACCCACCGGCAGTCGCGGCGATCCGGTCTCGGCAAAACCGGGCCGCACAAGGTCATAATCAGCAAGGATCGTTTCGGGGCCGGAATGTTCGTAGTCGAGCATCGGCAAGGCGAGGCTTCCGTCCGCTGCAAGCAGCGCCCCCGACGCGCCGTGGGCGGTCGTCACCACCGCGTCCGGCCTTGCCCGACGGCCCGCCTCGGCCAGCCCGTCGAGCATGAACGCCCACAGACGTTCCGTGTCGAAATGCGGGTAACAGCCGGAATTCTTTACGGAATTCTCGGTTCGTGCGATGACCGTTTCTTCCAGCGACGCGAGATCGACCAGCGCTACCTTGGCGTTGCTCTTGCCGACATCGACAACGGCAACGGTGCGAATGGTCATGCGGCTCGGCTCACCGGCCGGTCCGCAGGCCGAGCTTGTCGGCGATGCGCGGAATGGCGATCACCGCGATCAGCAGAAGGCCGATATAGACGCTGACCACCTGCCCCGGAATGTTGTTCAGCGACATGCCGAAGGTCACAAGCCCTAGCGTCAGCACCGCAAGGAACACACCAAGGATTGAGCCGACGCCGCCGGCGATCGACACGCCGCCGAGGATGACCATGGTAACGATGTCGAGTTCCCAGCCTATGGCGATGTTGGAGCGCATCGACCCCAGCCGCGCCGTCAGCAGCGCTGCCGCCAGTCCGCAAAGCATGCCGGAGACGACGAACAGCAGGAAAGTCAGCCGATCGACCGCAATGCCCGAAAACCGCGCGGCGACCGGATTCGAACCGATGGCGAAGAGTTTTCGCCCCGTGGCGGTCTTGTGCAACACGATGCCGAAGATCGCCGTCAACACCAGAAAGATCAGGAAAGACAAAGGGATCGGCGGGATGAACAGCCAGGAAACGCCGCTCTCCTTCATCTTGATGAAATAGCTCTGGCCGAGTTCGAGGAACTCTGCCGGATATTTCGTCTTGGCCTGGTCGCCCAAAATCACCTGGGTAATGCCGCGAAACAGCGACATGGTGCCGATGGTCACGACGATCGACGGCAGGCCGGCGTAGGTGACCAGGAAGCCGTTGAAAACGCCGCATAAAATGCCGATGCCGATACCGGTGGCGAAGAGGCCCGCCGGCCCGAATCCGGCCTCGGCGGCGTAACCTATGCCCATCGCCGCCAGTGCAACGATCGCCGCCACCGACAGGTCGATCTGTCGGACAAGGATCAGCAGCGCCATGCCCAGCGCGATGATCGCCTTCTCGGAAAAGTTGAAGGTCGCATCGGCGAGGTTGAAAACGTCGAGGAAATAGGGCGAGACGATGGTGTTCACGACGATCGTCGCCACCAGCAGGATGACCAGGATCACTTCCCAGCGCAGCAGGATGTCGCGCGCCCGGCGCGGCGCGGCGTCGAGAACCGCATAGCGGCTTTCCGGCGGTTGCATCGGCGCGTTCATGCCCGCACCCGTCCGATGCGCCGCGCTTCCGGCAGGATGAGTTTCTCAGGCCGCTTTTCGGCGCGTGCATTGATGACCACCGCGGCGAGGATCACCGCGCCGGAAATGGCCATCTGCCAGAAAGGCGAGATCTGCAGCACCGGCAGCGCGGTCATGACGATGCCGAGGAACAGCGCGCCGAGCAGCGTGCCGGCGACCGAGCCGACGCCGCCGCCGATCGACACGCCGCCGATCACGCAGGCGGCGATCACCGTCAGTTCATAGCCGTTGGCGATCTCCGAATAGGCGACGCCGTAACGCGCGACCCAGAGATAGCCGCACAGCCCGGCGACCGCCCCGGAGATCGAATAGGCGAGCATTTCCTGCTTTTTCTGGTCGATGCCGCAATAGCGCGCCGCGACCGGATTGCCGCCGACCGCGTAGAGGCCGCGTCCGGCACGGGTGAGATTGAGGAAGACCCAGAACAGGATCGAGACGCCGATTGCGATCCACACCGGACTGGTCAGCCCGAGCAGAACCTGCTTGGGAAAGGCCTGAAAAGCAGCGCCCATTTCCGAGGCGTTCACCTGGTCGCCGCCGGCGATGATGATGATCATGCCGCGATAGACGGCGAGCGTGCCCAACGTCACCACGATCGGCGGGATGCCGAGAAAGGCGATCAGCCCACCATTGATCAGGCCTAGCACCAGGCCGGTGATCACGCCGGCCAGGATCATCAGAAGCAGCGGCGTATCGGGATAATACTGGCTGACGAGTGCGGCGATCATCCCGGACAGCGCCAGGTTGGCGGCGACCGACAAGTCGATGCCGCGCGTCAGGATCACCACCATCTGCGCCAGCGCCATCATGAACAGCACGGAGGTCTCGGTAAGCAGGTCGCTGATGTTCTCCCAGGCCAGGAATACCGGCTGGTAGGCGCCGATCGCCGCCACGCCGACGACCAGGATCAGCCCGAGCGCAAGCTCGCGATAGTTTACGAAACCTTTCACGCGGCCTCCTTGGCGGCGCCCGTGGCCGCGCCGACGATCTGTTCGGCGCTCCAGGCACCGCGCTTGAATTCGTCGACGATGCGACCTTCCTTCATGACGATGACGCGGTCGGCCAGACCCATCACCTCCGGCAGTTCCGAGCTGATTAGCACGACCGCCAGGCCGTCCTGCGCCAATTCGCCGATAAAATCGTGCACCGCCGCCTTGGAGCCGACGTCGATGCCTTTTGTCGGCTCGTCGAGCACGATCACTTTCGGCCTTGTCGCCAGCCATTTGGCGATCACCACCTTCTGCTGGTTGCCGCCGGAAAGCTCACCGAGCCGCTGTTCCCAGTTCGCCGCCTTGACCGCCAGCCGGCGGCCGAGCGACCGCGTCGCCTCCTGTTCGGCGGGGCGTGACAGGAACAGGCCGCGCACATACTTTGAAAGGTTCGCCAGCGTCACATTCTCGCGGATGCCGAGCGATAGAATCGCGCCTTGGTCCTGCCGGTCCTCGGGCACGTAGGAGATGCCGGCGGCAATGGCGTCCGACGGGGAATGGATGGAAAGCTGCCTGCCGTCCAGCGAGACCGTGCCGCGCGTCACCGGCGTGATGCCGAACAGGCCCTGCATGGCCTCCGTCCGCCCCGCCCCGACCAGCCCGTAGAGTCCAAGGATCTCGCCCCTGCGCAGGTCGAAAGAAACGTCGGCATATTCGGTGGCGTTGGAGAGGTTTTTCACCGACAGCACGACCTCGCCGATCGGCACATCGCGCTTGGGGAAGACCTGGTCCACTGGGCGGCCGACCATCATGCGCACCAGTTGCGCCTCGGTGACGGAGGAGATTGGCCCCTCGCCCACCTTCTCGCCGTCGCGCAGGCAGACGAAATCGTCGGCGATGCGGAAGATCTCGTCGAACTTGTGGCTGATGAAAACGATGGCGCGGCCTTCCGCCTTCAACTGCTCGACGATACGGAAAAGATCGTCGATCTCGTTTGCCGACAAGGCCGCCGTCGGCTCGTCCATGATGACCACGCGCGCCTCGTGCGAGAGGGCGCGGGCGATTTCGACGAGGTGTTTTTGCGCCACCGACAGGCGCTTCAGCTTAAATTCGGGCGGGATGGGCGCATCGATGCGCTTCAGCAGCTCGGCCGATTTCTTGCGCATCTCGGCCCAGTCCACGAGCCGCGTGGAACCCGTGGGCATATGGCCGGTAAAGATGTTCTCGGCGACGGAGAGCTCGTCGAACATCACCGTTTCCTGGTGGATGGCGGCGATGCCGGCCGCCCATGCATCGCGCGGCGAGGAAAAATGCTTTTGCTCGCCACCGACGCGGATCTCGCCTGCGTCCGGCCGGTAGATACCAGTGAGAATCTTGACGATGGTGGATTTGCCGGCGCCGTTCTCGCCGATGACGGCGGTGACACGGCCGGGCTGCAGCGACAGGCTGATGTCATGCAAGGCCCTGACGCCGGGAAAGCTTTTCGAGACGCCGGAAAGGGTGAGGATGGGATCGGACACGGAAACCTCTTAACCCTCCCCCTTGTGGGGAGGGTCGGCGAGCATGCTGAGCAAAGCGAAGCATGTAAGGCGGGGTGGGGGTGCCTGGGCAGCGACCCCCACCCCGCCGCTTCGCGTCGACCCTCCCACAGGGGGAGGGTAAGAACCGGCTTCGATCAGAAGACCTTGGCGAATTCCTCGACGTTGGTCTTGTTGAATTCGAAGGGCTCGCCCATGACGGCCTCGCCGTCCTTGCCGACGGTGGTCTCGCCCTTCTTGCCCATGGAGAGCTTCGAGCCTTCGGCGGTGTCCTTGCCGGCAAGGATGTCGGCCATGATCATGGTCGAAGAATAGCCGTATTCGACAGGGTTCCAGATGGCGAAGGTGTCGCAGGCGCCGGCAAGCACATAGTCCTTCATTTCCGAAGGCAGGCCGAGGCCGGTGATGAACACTTTTCCGGTCAGGCCGCCGTCGACGATCGCCTTGGCGCCCGAGCGGATGCCGATGGTGGTCGGCGAGATCACGCCCTTGAGGTTCGGATAGGCCTTCACCAGGCCCTGCATCTCGCGATAGCTCTTGTCGTCCTGGTCGTCGCCATAGACGGTCGCCACCAGCGGCATGTCCTTGTATTCCGGCTTCTTCCACTCTTCCTTCATGGCCTCGATCCAGGAGTTCTGGTTGGTCATGGTGGAGGCGGCGGAAAGGATGGCGACCTCACCCTTGCCACCCAGTGTCTTGGCGATCATCTGCACCTGCTTGGCGCCGATGAGCGGGGTGGACGAGGCCGAGAGGTGGACGATGCGGCCGGCCGGCGCGATGGCCGAGTCGAAGCTCATCACCTTGATGCCGCGCTCGGCCGCCTTCTTGCCGACCGGGACCAGCGCGTCGGCGTCGTTGGCCGAAACGATGATGCCGTCGACCTTCTGGGCGATCTGCGCGTCGATGACGGCGATCTGCTCTTCCGCCGTCGGCTTGGCCGAGGCGGTGTAGATGATCTCGATGCCGCCGAGTTCCTTGGCCGCTTCCTTGGCGCCGTTGGCGCAGGCGTCGAAATAGCTGTTGCCGAGGTTCTTCACGATCATGGCGATGCGCTTGTCGGCGGCGCGCGCCCTGGTGGTGATGATTGTCGGCATGGCAAGTGCTGCACCGGCGGCGCCGGCAAGCTGCAATACGGTACGACGTGTAGTCTTCATGGCAAATTCCTCCCTGCCATTCCCGGTTGAAATATCCTCGGACCGGCCCATGCCGGCCCGACCGTCCGCCGATCATGCGGCGGAAGCGATCTCCTTGGCAACGGGCGCGATTCTTACGTCGAGCCCGGCATTCTCCATCATCGCTAGCGCGGCCTCGCTGACGGCATCGTCCGTCACCAGCGTGGTGACGCGCGACAGCGGGCACACCACCAAGCTTCCGCGCGGCTCAAACTTGGTCGAATCGGCGAGCACGATCAACCGTTCGGCGCGGCGGAGCAGCTTCGCTTCTGCGCGCGCCACCAGCGGGTCGGCCTCGACCACGCCGAGCGGCGTGATCGCGGCCGCGCTCATGAACATGGTGGTGGCGTGCAGGGTCTGGATCGTGTCGTCCTCGAAAGGCGACAGGATGATGCCCTGTTCGCGATAGACCTCGCCGCCCGGCAGGGTGATGCGGTTGTCGCTGCTGCGGATCAGCGCCTCGGCGATCGGAAAGGAGTTTGTGAGGATGTTCAGTCGCCGGTCACGCAGGAAATCGACCATGGCGAAGGTGGTCGTGCCGGCGTTGATGATGATCGATTCGCCGTCCTCCACCAGCCCGCAGGCGAGCGCGGCGATGGCGCGTTTCTTGTCGGCGTTCTTGATGCGCTGCGAACTGAAGGTCGGCGCGCCGAGGGTGGCGGGGAAAGCCGGCGCCGGGGCGGAGATGCCGCCATGGACGCGCCTGACCAGACCTTCTTCTTCCAGCTTGGCCAGGTCACGCCGCAGCGTGGCGCTGGAGGCGCCGGTGAGGTCGACCAATTCGCGCACCGGCACGACGGGCCTGCCGGCCATCGCCTCCAGTATCGCAGATCGGCGGTCCATCTCGCGCATGTCGATGCGGTTGCCTCGAAATAATCGATCATCATGAATGCACGCTCGCTCACGATCGTCAAGAATTGTGAGCGTATTGCATCGCATCAATTCGATGCTGCACCGCAAACGCTCAAAGTTCGGGCGAATCACGATTGACCGTGAGCGAATAGGCTCATAACTTCCGCCAAAAATCTCGAAAGGGCGGAAACATGGCCATGCAAGGACTTGCCGATCTCTGGGACGACGCCAAGGCCGCCGGCATGAGCGAGGCGGAACTGCTCGTCTACCGCTCCAACCTGCTCGGCTCGGACAAGCGCATCACCAACTATGGCGGCGGCAATACTTCCGCCAAGGCTTCTGAGAAGGACCCGCTGACCGGCAAAGCGGCTGAGGTGCTGTGGGTCAAGGGCTCGGGTGGCGACCTCGGCACCATGAAGATGGACGGGCTGGCCAGCCTCTATATGGAGAAGCTCGAGGCGCTGAAAGGCCTTTATCGTGGCCTCGCGCATGAGGACGAGATGGTTGGCTATCTGCCGCACTGCACCTTCAACCTGAACCCTCGCGCGGCCTCGATCGACACGCCGCTGCACGCCTTCGTGCCCAAAAAGCATGTCGACCACATGCATCCCGATGCGGTGATCGCGATTGCCGCGGCCAGGGACAGCAAGGCGCTGACGAAAAAAATCTACGGCGACGAGATCGGCTGGCTGCCGTGGAAGCGGCCAGGATTCGAGCTCGGCCTTTGGCTGGAGAAATTCTGCAAGGAGAACCCCAAGGCGCTTGGCGTGGTTCTCGAAAGCCACGGCCTGTTCACCTGGGGCGACACGGCGAAAGAGTGCTACGACGTCACCATCCGCATCATCAACAAGGCTATGGAATTCTTCGAGGCTGAAGGCAAAGGGAAGGCCGCCTTTGGCGGAGAAGTGCGCAAAACTTTGCCGGCTGAGGAGCGCCTCGCCATCGCGGCAAAACTCATGCCGGCGCTACGCGGCATGATTTCCGCCGGGGAACGCAAGGTCGGACATTTCGACGACCAGGCGGCAGTGCTGGAATTTATCGCGGCGCGCGACATGGAAAAGCTGGCAGCACTTGGCACAAGCTGTCCCGACCATTTTTTGCGCACCAAGATCAGCCCGCTGGTGGTCGATTTCGACCCGGCCAACCCGGATATCAACGAGACGCTCGCCGGTCTTCCGGCCTCGCTGGAGGCATACCGGCAAGGCCACGCCGCCTATTACGAGCGCTGCAAGCGCCCGGTGAGCCCGCCGATGCGCGATCCCAACGCGGTGGTCTATCTCGTCCCCGGTGTCGGCATGATTACCTTCGCCAAGGATAAGGCGACGGCGCGCATTTCGGGCGAGTTCTACGTCAACGCCATCAACGTCATGCGCGGCGCCTCGACGGTGTCGGACTATATGGGGCTGCCCGAGCAGGAAGCCTTCGACATCGAATACTGGGTGCTGGAGGAAGCAAAGCTGCAGCGCCTGCCCAAGCCGAAACCGCTGGCCGGCCGCGTCGCGCTGGTTACCGGCGGGGCAGGCGGCATCGGCCGGGCGATCGCCGACCGGCTGATGGCCGACGGCGCCTGCGTGGTGCTGGCCGATATCGACGCTGGCTCGCTGGAAATCGCTGAAACCGAGTTCGCCAAGCGCCATTCGGCCGACGTGGTGCGCGGCGTGAAGCTGGACGTGACAAAAGAAGCCGAGGTCGCCGAGGCTTTTGTTTTCGCGGCTAAGGAATTCGGAGGGCTCGACATTCTGGTCTCCAATGCCGGCATTTCGTCCGCCTCGCCGGTCGAGGACACGGAACTGTCGATGTGGACCCGCAACATCGACATTCTGGCGACCGGCTATTTCCTGGTGGCGCGCGAGGCGTTCCGGCTGATGAAAAAACAGAAGGCTGGCGGCAACATCGTCTTCATCGCCTCCAAGAACGGGCTGGCGGCTTCGCCGAACGCCTCGGCCTATTGCACGGCCAAAGCGGCGGAGATCCATCTCGCCCGCTGCCTGGCGCTGGAAGGCGCGGACGCCGGCATCCGCGTCAACACCGTCAACCCGGACGCCGTGCTGCGCGGCTCCAACATCTGGAAGGGCGAATGGCGCGAGCAGCGCGCCGCCGCCTACAACATGAAGCCGGACGAGCTCGAGGAGCATTACCGCAAGCGTTCCATGCTGAAGCTCGGCGTGTACCCGGAGGATGTCGCCGAGGCGGTGTGGTTCTTCGCCTCCGACCTGTCGGCGAAGTCGACGGGCAATATCCTGAACGTCGACGCGGGTAATGCGCAGAGTTTTACGAGGTAGCGCAGCCTAACCCTCCCCCTTGAGGGGAGGGTCGACGAGCCGACGCAACGAAGTGGAGTTGGCGAGGCGGGGTGGGGTCGCTTCAGGATGGAGCACCTCTTCGGCGACCCCACCCCGCGTCACAAGCCCGCTCGTGCCGAGCGGGCTGCTCCGCGACCCTCCCCTCAAGGGGGAGGGTGAACGAAGGGAGGACCCATGACCGAATCCATCATCGCCGCTGACGCTGTCGCCGCCCACAACGCCGCGCGGGAAAACAACCTGCGTCGCGATTACGACCACCTCGGCGAACAGCTCGACCGACGCGGCATCAAGATCGACGCGATCCGCGAGAAGGTGGAAAACTTCGCCGTCGCCATCCCGTCCTGGGGCGTCGGCACCGGCGGGACGCGTTTCGCCCGTTTCCCCGGAGAGGGCGAGCCGCGCGACGTGTTCGACAAGATCGAGGATTGCGCCGTCATCCAGCAGTTGACGCGCGCCACGCCGACGGTGTCGCTCCACATTCCGTGGGACAAGGCCGATCCGAAGCGGCTGAAGCAGGCGGCAAGCCGTTTTGGCCTCGGCTTCGACGCGATGAACTCCAATACCTTCTCCGACGCCAGGGCCCAGAAGCTCTCGTACAAATTCGGCTCGCTCAGCCATGCCGACGCCGCCGTGCGCCGCCAGGCGGTCGAGCACAATCTCGAATGCATCGAAATTGGCAGGACGGTCGGCTCGAAGGCGTTGACGGTGTGGATCGGCGACGGCTCGAACTTTCCGGGGCAGGTCAATTTCACCAAGGCGTTCGAGCGCTATCTCGACGCCATGCGCGACATCTACGACGCGCTGCCGGACGATTGGCGGCTGTTCTCCGAGCACAAGATGTACGAGCCGGCTTTCTACTCCACGGTTGTGCAGGACTGGGGCACCAACTATTTGATCGCCCAGGAGCTAGGGCCGAAGGCTTTCTGCCTGGTCGACCTCGGCCATCACGCGCCCAACGTCAACATCGAGATGATCGTGGCGCGGCTGATCCAGTTCGGAAAGCTCGGCGGCTTCCACTTCAACGATTCCAAATATGGCGACGACGACCTCGACGCCGGTTCGATCGACCCCTACCGGCTGTTCCTCGTCTTCAACGAGCTGGTCGACGCGGAATTGCGCGGTGCGAAAGGCTTCGATCCGGCGCACATGCTCGACCAGAGCCACAACGTCACCGACCCGATCGAGAGCCTGATGCTGTCGGCGGTCGAGGTGCAGCGCGCCTACGCGGCCGCACTGCTGGTCGACCGCAAGGCGCTGGAAGCCCATCAGACGGACAACGACGCGCTGATGGCGACGCAGACGCTAAAAGCCGCGTTCCGCACCGATGTCGAGCCGATCCTGGCGATGGCGCGGCTGAATGCCGGCGGCGCTATCGACCCGGTCGGCGCCTATCGTGCCGCCGGCTATCGGCAAAAGGTAGCCGCCGAACGTCCGACCGTCAGTTCGGGTGGCGGCGGGATCGTCTGAGGGTTACCGCTCCGCGACGATGCGCGCGGTGATCGCCTCGGCCTTGTCGATGGCATTCATGAAACAGCCGCGCAGATCGGCGCGCATGCCGGTGAACCACAGGCCGGGCAGCTTCGGATCGCTGTGGCCGCCGTTGAACAGCGGTTTGCCGCGTTGGTCGAGTACGCCGAGATGGCCGACCATCGACTCCAGCCCGGTTCGGTAGCCGGTCGCGGCGATCACCACGTCGGGTTCGACGGAACAGCCGTCCTCCAAGACGACCTTCGTGCCGTCGAAGCTTTTGATCTCCGGCACCGCCTTGATGCGGCCCGCCTTCATCGCCGCTACCGCGCCGTCGTCGGTGGCGATCGCCACGCTGTCGATGGCGAGCCGGCTCGCCGGACCGCCGGCCGATTTCGGCAGACCGAGCCGGCTCAGGTCGCCGAAACTCAGGCGCTGCACGGTCGAGATGATGAGGTCGGCCAGCGCCAGCGGCAGCCGCGCCAGCATCGCCGAATTCTTGTGCACGGCGATGTTGAACACACGCTTCGGCAGCACCGCCAGCGCATGCCGCGCCGACAGCCAGATCGGCCCGGTCTCCACCCGGATCAGGTGGTTCAGCACATCGATGCCGGAATTGCCCGCGCCCGCCACAAGCACGCTGCGTCCACGATAGAATTCCGCTTCACCAAAATCGGCCGCGTGCACGATCCGTCCCGGAAACGTCGCCAGTCCCGGCCAGTCGGGAATGAAGGGCACGCGATCGCGGCCGGTGGCGACGATCACATGCCGCGCCCGGTAGGTGCGGTCGCCGGCCTTGATCTCCCAGCGCTCGCCCGCCCGGTCGATCCGCTCCACCGCGGTAGAATAGTCGATCGGCAATTTGTGCAGCCGGGCGAAATCCTCGAACAGCGAGATCACCGCGGCGCGGTTGGGGAAAGCAGGCGTGCCGGCCGGATAGGAAACGCCGGGCAGCACGGAGAGATCACGGTAGGAGTTCAGCGTCAGGTGCTTGTGCCGCCGCCGCCAAGGGCCGCCGAGTTGCGCTTCACCCTCGGCGAGCCGTACGGCGACGCCCGCCCTGGCCAGCGCCTGCGTCACCGCCAGACCGGCAGCACCGCCGCCGACCACCAAAACGTCCGTCTCGATCATGCCACGCTTGTGTCCCGGCCGTTGCGGCGCCGGTGATCGGGCGCAATGCCTGCCCTGTCAACCCATGCCGGCGGTGTTCCCGCGGCGGATGCGACATCACGCCCCGCGCGTCGGCGTGCCGCTTTGACCCGAAGCCCGCTCGGACATACTCTCCCGTTCAGGAACCCGCTTGGAGCAAGGCCTCATGGACCCGCTCATTCTATCGCGCATGCAGTTTGCCGCGAACATCTCGTTCCACATCCTGTTTCCGACCATCACGATCGCGCTCGGCTGGGTGTTGCTGTTCTTCAAGATACGCTACAATGCCACCTCCGACACCGCATGGATGCGCGCCTACTTCACCTGGGTAAAGGTGTTCGCGCTGTCCTTCGCCATGGGTGTGGTCTCCGGCGTCACCATGAGTTTCCAGTTCGGCACCAACTGGCCGGGCTACATGGAGAAGGTCGGCAACATCGCCGGCCCGCTGCTCGCCTACGAAGTGCTGACCGCCTTCTTCCTGGAGGCCGTTTTTCTCGGCATCATGCTGTTCGGGTTCCGGCGCGTCTCCAACAAGGTGCATACGGCGGCGACCGTTCTGGTCGCCTTCGGCACCACCATGTCGGCCTTCTGGATTCTCGCGCTGAACTCCTGGATGCAGACGCCGGTCGGCTTCGAAATCCGCGACGGCGTGGTCCATGCGACAAGCTGGTGGGCGGTGGTTTTCAATCCGTCCTTCCCGTACCGCCTCGTGCACATGCTGCTCGCCTCGGGTCTCACCGTCTCCTTCCTGATCGCCGGCCTGTCGGCGCTGCGCTGGCTCGTCGGCGACCGTTCCGAATCGATGTGGAAAGCGCTGCGCACCGGGACCTTCCTTGGCGCGATCCTGATTCCGATCCAGATTTTCGCCGGCGACCAGCACGGGCTGAACACGCTGGAGCATCAGCCGCAAAAGATAGCGGCGATGGAGGCCAATTGGGAGACGCGCGCCCATGTGCCGCTGGTGCTGTTCGGCTGGCCGGACGAGGCGGCGCGGACGAACCACTTCGAGGTGACCATACCCGACGGCGCCAGCCTGATCCTGCGCCACAGCCCCGACGGTGTGGTGCCCGGCCTCAACGACTATGTCGGCAATCATCCGCCGGTGCTGCCGCTGTTCTGGGGTTTCCGCATCATGGTCGGCGTCGGCGTTATGATGCTCCTTGTGTCGTGGACGGCGACATGGTGGCTCTGGCGCCGCCAGACGCTGCCGAGGCCGCTGGCGCTGCTGATGGTGCCGATGGCTTTCTCCGGCTGGGTGGCGACGCTGGCCGGCTGGTACGTCACCGAGATCGGCCGCCAGCCCTGGCTGGTCACCGGCGTATTGAAGACCGCCGACGCGGTCGGGCCGGTCGCCGGCAGTCACGTCGCCTTCACGCTCGCGGTCTATCTGGCGCTCTACACGACGTTGCTGATCGCCTATCTCGCCACGCTCACCCATCTGGCGCTGAAGGCGGCGAAGGAGGGCGACAAGTCGCCGCTGCCGGCCGTGCTCGACAAGCCCGCCGCCCAGCCGTTGGCGGGAGGGTGATCTTGTTCCTCCCCCAGCGAAGGGGAGTCCGAAAGACAGTCGCCGAAGGTCGTGAAGGGGGCGTAAGAAAATCCGTGGGAGATCTCGAACAATGACTCTCGACTGGCCGACCCTGCTGCCGCTCATCTTCGCCGGCCTCATGGGCCTGGCGATCCTCATCTACGTCGTGCTCGACGGCTTCGACCTCGGCATCGGCATCCTGTTCTCGCTTGCCGATGACAAGGAGCAGGATACGATGATCGCCGCCATCGGCCCGTTCTGGGACGCCAACGAGACCTGGCTGGTGCTGGCCGTCGGTCTGTTGCTGGTCGCCTTTCCGATGGCGCATGGCGTCATCCTCACCGCGCTCTATCTGCCGGTCTTCGTGCTGCTGGTCGGACTGATCCTGCGCGGCGTCGCTTTTGACTTCCGCGCCAAGGTGCCGACGCACCGCAAGCACCGTTGGAACCGCATCTTCTTTATCGGCTCGCTCACTGCCTCGCTGGCGCAGGGTTACATGCTCGGCGTCTATGTGCTCGGCCTGCAGACCGGCATGGCGGCGATGGCCTTCGGTGTGTTGGTGGCGTTTTGCCTCGCCGCCGCCTATGCCGCGATGGGTGCGGCCTGGTTGATCTACAAGACCGAGGGCCCCTTGCAGACCAAGGCCGTGCTGTGGCTGCGCGCGGCGCTGGTGTTGACCGCCCTCGGCATGGCGGCTGTCTCCATCGCCACGCCGCTTGCCAGCCCGCGCATCTTCGACAAATGGTTCGTGCTCCCGGAACTGCTGTGGCTGTCGCCGCTGCCGATCCTGTCGGGCATCCTGTTCCTGTGGCTGTGGTGGCAGACGTTTCATCTGCCCAAGCCCGGCGACCGCCATGCGGCGCTGCCCTTCGTCACGCTCGCCGCGATCTTCGTGCTGGGTTTCGCCGGCCTCGCCTGGTCGTTCTACCCGTTCGTCGTACCGGAGCGCCTGACGATCTGGCAGGCGGCCTCTGCGCCGGAGGCGCTGGGCATCATCCTGGTGGGCGTGGCCTTCGTGCTGCCGGTCATCCTCGGCTATTCCGTCTATGCCTACCGCGTCTTCGGCGGCAAGGCCGACGACCTGCGGTATGATTGACGGGCGCGCGGAAGCCCGCCGATCCGCTCACAAGCGGTTTGACGCCGCCCGGATCGCCATGATGGAGACGGCCTTGTTGTGGCCGATGCCCGAATCCACGCATCCGCCCATGACGTGGACGCCGACCAGTGCCCCCGCCGGGTCGAGGACGCCGGATCCGGACGAACCGCCTTGCGTGTCGAGGTCGCCGTAGTGGAGCAGACCGTCGATGAGGAAATCGAGCGGTCCGGCTTCGATCTTTTTCGGATTGCCTGCCGGATGCTGGATCACGGTAAGTGGCGTCCCGTTGGCTGCGTCCGTCGTAGCGACCGCGCGCACGCCATAGACGTCACCGGCCTGCTTGCCGTCGGCGCCGATCCGCACGATGGCGAAGTCGAGGCCGCCGATACGATATTCGTCGAGCGCCGTTATAGCAAAGACCATCGGCGTGCGCACCGCACCCGTGCTTTTGTCCACCTGGTAGCCGAAATTGACATGCATGTTCGAGGCGATCTCGTTGGGTTCGATGATCACCCACTGGCCGTCGATCAGCCGCCGCGGGCGGCGCCAGCCATTGCCGGTCTGGTCGAAGCAATGGCCTGCCGTCAGCATTTCGTTGGGACTGATCATCGTGCCGGTGCACCAGCGTTTCCCGGAGACATTGCCCGCGTCGGCGTTGGGTGCGGGAAATTTCTGGGCAAGGTCGGAGTTCCATTGGAACTGGGCGGTGCTCGGCTCGTTGCCTGCCACGAAATCCTGCGTTGGGCCGAGCGTCCCGTCATAAAGTTCGACGTCCTGGGAATCGTCGGGGCCACAGATCGATTCGAGAACCGCCTTGGCTTTCTGCGTCTCGATCGCGTCGATCGCTTCGATGGCCTCGACAGCGATGGTCGGCAGCTTGCCCGCCACACCCGTGGTGGCGTCGCTGAAGAAGTCTTTCACCGTTTCGGCCATGTCGTCCGGAAACGGCAACGCATGCCGCTCCTGTCCGGCAGCGGGTCCAGCGAGGCCCGCCAGCAGGGCCATCGCTACAGCCGCACCGACGCCGATCGTTTTCTCGTTCATGGAATCCCTCCTCCCTTTCGGAATTGATGAGCCTCGTTTGCGCGTCGACGCCCGTTGCTCGAAAGCTTCGGTGTCACCGTCGACGGCTCGTGGCCGGCAAGGCGTGACCTGCCGGCCGGACCTCGATACCGGCAAAAAGGTCCCGCGTTGCGGGACGCCGGGCAGGCATTGCCCGTCCGACGCCCCATCGACTCAGCAGACCGTTTTGTCGCAGGCCAGCAGGCACAGCGACTTGGCAGGCTCAGGCAGTGCCTGGCATCCTATCCTGCAGATGTCGCAGGCGATGCCGGCCGCGTTCACGCCCGCCGAGCGGTCGAGCGACCGGTTGTATCCGCGCGCCACCGGCCGGGCCTGGTTTGGAAACGTCATGATCTTCTCTCCTTGATCGACCGGTCCGGGACGCTCGGTCCGCAATGTGGGCGCCGTGGTGACGCGCCACGGTGGTCGCATCGCCCCCGCAGCGGTGCGAACGAGTTCAAATGCAGACGCCCGAACCCATGGCAGGTGTCCCGAACGCTGCTAACCTGGTCCCGCCGGCATAGGCGATGCCGCGAACCGCGTTCACGCCATCAGCACTGGCCGATATTCGGCACGCAGATACCGGCGCAGCCTCCACCAAAGGGCAGGCATGCGCCGACGCAGCACCTGCCGGCCCCGCAGCAATCGGAAGCCGTGACATTCGACGATTCGTCGCGCGTCTGGCTGTGACCGCGCGCGACCGGTTTGGATTGGGTTGGCAGCTTCATCTCGGTCTCCTCTGGATCGGCCCGGCTCGGGAGGCCAGGTATGGTGATATCGTCTCCTGCGAGACGGCTCCGCGACATCGTCCCCGCGCCGATGTGCAACTGGGATTAGAAGCAGTCGATACAGCCTGCTGCGCCGATTCCGGCGAGACACTGGACGCAGGCCGTGCCGAGACTGCCCACGCAAACCGCGCCACATGCGACAAGTGCCGTCCCGCAGGCGATCTTCTTGAAGATGTCGCAGCCGGATGGATGTATGCCACTCAAGATCGGCTGTGCGGCGACACCACGCGCGACAGGTTTCGATTGGATGGGAAGTCGCATCTTGGTTCTCCTGATTGGTTTCAGTTTCTCGTGCTCTCTTCAGTGCCAACACACCGGCGCGCAGACCTTGCTGCAGACGGTTGCCGGGAGGCCGGCCTGCTGACACGCTTGCAGACAGGCGGTGCATGGGGGCACCAGCGACGCCGACTGGAGCCGCGCACGCCATCGCGCGGTGGACACGCCGCGTATCACCGGCGTCCTCTGAGGCGGCAGGTTCAGGCGGGTGGCAGGCGCCGCGGTTGCGGCGGCAGACCGGCTACGCGCCTGCCGGCGCGGTTGCTTCGTCTTCGCTCGCTTGGCCGCCATCACACCCTCCGCGTCCAACTGCGCACCGTGCCGACCGTCACCGGCACGACGTCGCTGACGTCGACCGTGAAGCGGTAGATGCGGCTCGCCACATTGGTATTGTCGGGATTGAAGAAGGAGATCTCGACGTCGTAGCATTCGGAATCCGGCCGGCAGACCGGGCTTTTCTTGACCGCTATGCGATCGAGGTCGAGCTTGTTCTCCGTCGTCGCGCGGATCACGTCGGCGACCTGCACCGCATTGGTCGCGGAATAGTTGAGGGCGCGTTCCTCGCCGGTGAGCCCGAGGTTGCGCAGGTCGTAGTAGACGCGGTCGAGATAGTTGCTCAGCCCCGCCGAGAAACGCTCGTACACGTCGCGCGCGTCCGCTCCCTCGGGAGCCGCGGCGGCGAATTGTTTCACCAGCGGTTCGGCCGCCCAGTCATAGATGCCGCGAATGGCGGGCACGATGACCGGCACGACCTGACCCGATTGCAGCCGCGTGGATCCGCCGATGACGCCGGGCACCGAAATCAGATCGGCGCGGTCCGGTGGGTTCGACAGTTGGTCGGCCAGGGCCTGGCGCAGCTTCCCGTAGCCGACATCGGCATAGGCGCCGACAGGCTGGACCGCATAGATCGGCGTGGCGTCGAGATTGAGCGTCCATATGACCGCCGTTGCGTCTTGGGGGTCGCTTTCGAGGTGGGCCAGCCACTGCTCCGGCAGCATCGGATTGTTGTTCGGGGCTCGCATGGTCTGCACCAGCGAGTCGCGGCGCGCCTCGGAGCCGAAATCGTAGCCGAGTTGGCCCAGTGCATAGACGAGCTGCGGTTTCTTGGCCTCGCCGCCACCGCATCCGCAGCCTCCCTTGTATTCGTCGCCGCCGCCGTTCTTGCCCTTGCCGCCGCAGCCGCAGCCGCAATCCGACGGAGTGATCAGTCCGGCTCCTGCCGGCGGGTCCGTCGGCACGGCTGTCGCTGCGCTTTCCTCGCCGGAGGGACGGATCCCGTCGCTCGGCGCCTTGGCGGAAAGCACCGAATAGGCGGCTGCCCCCGCAAGGGCCGCCGCACCCGGCATCGTTTCGGAATGCGTCCAGGACGACGCATCGCGCAGGTTCGGCATGTCGATGTCTTCAGTCATGGTGTCTCCCCCTGTGATGGCTCGGACCGTGTCTGCAATGTTCAGGCGGCCGGCGAGAATTTTGCGGCAGTCGTCGGATGTACCGGGAACGCAAGGGAGCGCGTGTTTCAGGAGCGCCGCCCGTATGGCGTGCGGATCGGACGGGCGGCCGCGCGTCAATTGCAGGCCGGCAAGCACGGCCGCCAGGCCTGAAACGAACGGCGTGGCGAAGCTCGTGCCGCTGCGGCGGGCCGTACCGCCGCCGGGCGCTGCGCCCAATACGTCCGTGCCCGGCGCCAGGATGCCCTGGCTTCCGTAGGCCGGCCCCCAGTTGCTGGATTCGAGCGGAACGCCCGCTGCATTCATTGCGCCCACCGCCAGCACCGTGGGGGCTGCTGCCGGCACATGCAGGCAGGCGCAGCCGTCGTTGCCGGCCGCCGCCACGATCAGCACATTGCGCCGCGCACAGGTCTCGATGGCGTTCGCCAGCAGCGGGTCTGGTTCTCCCGACTGCGACAACTGCCCGCCGCTGATGTTGATGATATGGGCGCCGTGCTCCAGCGCGAGCAGGATGGCGCGGGCGAGGTCGAGTTGCGAACAGGCAAACTTGCCGGTCTGCTCGGAGAAAATCGGGACGATCAGCCCGCTGCATCGCGGCGCGACACCCTCGACCGAACTGCCCGGCTGGCCGAAAATGATGCTCGCGACGTGGGTACCGTGAGCGAGCGCGCCGGCGCCGCCTGCATTGCCCGCCTGGGTCTGGATGACGCTGATCCGGGCGCCCGTGAAGCACGGATGCTCCAGATCGACCGGCCCATCGAGAACGGCTATCCGGATATGCTCGTGGCCCCCGCCAAATCGAGCGGGATCCTCACCACCGATCCCTCCAGACCCCCTCACGGCTCTACTCCACCGAGCAAGACGAGACGATACAACCTATGGGGGTATCGTCTGTCTTGCTTGAAAGAATGTCAACCAAAAATTGTGACGATGATTCTATGCAAGTCAAAATTGCGCATCGGGCGAGCGGATCGTCGAGCAGTGTATCCGAAGATGACTGGTCGGCTTTTCGCCCGCCCGTGCATGCAGCTCGCTGTTTTACTCGCCTTCGAACTCGACCTTGAACGCCTCGAAGTCGACCTGCATGCCGTTGAGCACGGCGCTCCAGTTCCGCGTCAGGCCTGTCTGCGCCACCGCCTCGGCGATCTCGGCGTCGGCGGCGCCCATGTCCTTGGGGAGATGATCAAGCAGGTCATGGTCGGCTGGCACGCGCGCTTCCGCGGCTATCTCGAAGAGATCGCGGCGGTCTACCCGATCCGCAACGGCATCGAACTGTCCGACATGGCGGACGCGCTCGGCTGCATGGTCGACGGTGGCATCCTGCTGGCCAAGATATCGGGCGACGCGGCGCGGCTGGAGCGGCAGGTCTTGACCTACCGCAATTTTGTACGCCTTGCCTTCGCGCCGGCGGTCCCGCTCGCCCACACCCTCAAGATCGCCAGCGCGGCGTAGACTGCCGCGTTCCGGGTCGCCCGAGTCTCCTCGCCGGCCGCAATCGTCGGGTAACGAAAACCCTTACTTCGCCAGCGATATGCCGAGCGGGCGCGGGGTATAGTCGCACTTGCCGGTCACCTTGTAGTGGAAGTCGGCATTGGAGACCGGGGCGGGGACCGCATTGCCGCCGTCCTCCCAGGACTGCTTGCTGGTTTCTCCGCACGGCACGACGGTGAAGATGTCCACCTTCTTGCCGGTCTCAACCTCTACGCCGCCGAGATACAGCCGATTCGAGGTGTTCGGGTCGTCCGATCGAAGCGTCTCTTTCGTGCCCGTGGGCAGCCTGCCGCCGTTCAGGCCGGGATTGGGGTTGGGAATCTTCATTTCGAGATAGAGCGAATTCATCTGACTCACGTCCGCCTCGGCCGCCCCCATGGTGGTGGTGACGCAGGTGGTTAGCTTTTTCTGCCCACTGCTCGTCGTCGTCTTGATCGAGCCGGGGGGAGCGTCGTTGAAAGTGTTGACATTTTTTGTGGTGCAAACCTGCTTCTGCACCGGCGTCAGCACTTCCCGGCCTTGCGCGTCCTTGCTGACGGTGCTGATGGTCATCGTCCCGTAGCCCTTCGGATCGCCGCCTTTGTTGTAGGCGTAGCTGATCTGGAGCAGCTTCTGCGCGTTAGGATCCCCATACTTGCCGCCCCACAGGGTCATCGTCTTGTCCCACCAGCCCGAGGCGCCCTCGATCTCGAAGGTGGTCTTGATGAGGCTTGGCTCCTTGTGCACTTCGGCCTTCACGTCGACCGGCACCTTGTCGATCCTGGCGATGCCCATGAAGTTGGTCGGCACGTCGTATTCGGCCGAACTCTCGGCGTCAGCGGAACCGGTGTTGCCGATGACGAAGCTCTCGAGCTTGGCGGTTCCCTGCCCGCCATTGGCCGCGTAGAATTCCTTCAGCTTAACCTCGCGCTCCTCGTTGGTCGCGGTCTTGGGCATGTTGACGATCGACAGCGTCGCGGCGTCTAGCGCGTTCTGCATGCCGGAGCGGCTTTGGATGGCCATGGTGTAGTCAGCCGAGAAGCCGACCGCCAGCACCAGCGGTATCGCCGCAAAGGCCATGATCAACGCGAAATTGCCGTCACGTGAGCCGGCAAAGCGGCTCAAAACCCGTTTTTCTTCTGGTTTCAACGCCTGAATACTCCACCCCATCGGGCGCAGAGTAACGGGCAAAGTTGAAGTCGCGATTAATGCGATGTTTCAAAATGTAGGAAGAAGATCCGGCCGGATTCGCCCCGGCCCACCGCGGCTCAATCCATATGCGCCGCTGGCGGTGCCTCGGCCCCCGCCGGCGCCGTCTTCGGCTTGCGCAAGAGCAGCGCCAGCGGAATGGCGCAGAGCGTCACCAGCATCATCAGCTTGAAGTCGTTGACATAGGAGATCAGCATCGCCTGGACGTTGACCAGCCGGTCGATCTGCATCAGCGCTGCCGGGTCGCCGTTGGCGGCGGCCGGCGACAGCGCCTTGAGCATCGGGTTGAACGGCGTGATCCCTGCCGAAAGTTCGCTGTGGTTGACCTGCGTGTTGTGCGTCAGGAGCACGGTCACCACCGAGATGCCGATCGCCGAGCCGAGGTTGCGCACCAGGCTGAACAGCGCCGCGGCGTCGGTGCGGAAGCGCGGCTCCAGCGTGGCGAAGGCCACCGTCGACAGCGGCACGAAGACGAGTCCCAGGCCCAGCCCCTGCACGACGCCCGAGAAGATGATCAGATTGTCGTCCATCTGCGGGGAAAACCCGGTCATGTCGTAGAGCGACCATGACGTCATCAGCAGCCCGGTGACCACCAGGATGCGCGCGTCGACGATGCGCACCAGCCGCCCGACCAGCAGCATCGAGATCATCGTGCCGACGCCGCGCGGCGCCATCACCAGCCCGGTCAGGATGGTCGAGTGGTTGAACAGATTGCTGAGCATCGGCGGCAGCAGCGCCATGCTGGCGAGCAGGATGATGCCGATGATGAAGATGAAGACAAGCCCGGTGACGAAGTTGCGGTCGCGGAAGATCGCCGGGTCGATGAAGGTGTCCTTGGCCGTAGCCAGATGCACGGTGAACACCCAGAAGCCGGTGATCGCCAGGCCGAGCTCGATCCAGATCTCGGGCGAGGCGAACCAGTCGACCTCGCCGCCGCGGTCGAGCATCAATTGCAGCGCGCCGACGCCCAGCGACAGCATGGCGAAGCCGAAGAAATCGAAGCCGCGCAGCCGGCGCGCGATGCGCGGCAGGTAGGCGGCGCAGCCGAGGAAGGCGAAGATGCCGACTGGCAGGTTGATGAAGAACACCCAGCGCCAGTTTAACGTATCGGTCAGCCAGCCGCCCAGCGTCGGCCCGATGATCGGGCCGACCATGATGCCGGCGCCCCAGATCGCCATGGCCTGGCCGTGCCGTTCCTTGGGGTTGATGTCGAGCAGGAACGTCTGCGACAGCGGCACGATCGCCGCGCCGAACACGCCCTGCAGCAGCCGGAACAGCACCATGCTCTCCAGGCTCCAGGCGACGCCGCACATCATCGACATCGCCGTGAAGCCGACGATGGTGGTCAGGAACAGTTCGCGGCGGCCGAACCGGTCGGCCAGCCACCCCGTCACCGGCGTCATGATCGCGGCGGCGACGATGTAGGAGGTCAGCACCCAGTTGATCGTGTCCCCCGAAGCGTCGAGGTCGCCCGTCATGTTTGGCAGCGCGACGTTGGCGATCGTGGTGTCGAGTACCTGCATGACCGTCGCCAGCATGATGGACACGGTGATCAGCCCGCGATGCGGGACTTCCTGGAAAGTGGGCGATGCCTGTGCCATGATCGGACGCTCCCGCAGGGGGAGCCCTCATACGAAGTCTGTGCGGGTGCTATTCTGCCGCGTTGGCCGTGCCGAACAGCCCGGCGACGCTTTCCGGCAGCGCCGCGAATCGAGGCAGGCCGCGGGCGACGCCGGTGTCGACGGTGACGTCGGCGCTCATGCCGGTGCGCAGTGCCAGGTCGGTGTCGCCAGTGTCGACCTTGAGCCGCACCGGGATGCGCTGCGTCACCTTCACCCAGTTGCCGGTGGCGTTCTGGGCCGGCAGCAGCGAGAACTCCGCGCCGGTGCCGGCGCCGATCGCCTCGACCGTGGCCTTGATCGGCTGGCCGGGATAGGTGTCGAGCTCGATCTCGGCGGTCTGCCCGGGCTTCATGTGGGTGAGCTGCGTTTCCTTGAAATTGGCATCGACCCACGCCTCGTCGGTCTCGACCAGGCTGAACAGCGGCGTGTTCTCGCCGATCAGTTCGCCGAGCTTGAAGGAGGCGGCTTGCGAAATCATGCCGTCGGCCGGCGCACGCACCGTCGTCTGCTCGAGATCCCACGCGGCCTTGTCGCGCGCCGCGACCGCCGCCAGCACGCTCGGATGGCTGTCGGTCGCGAGGTCCGGCTTGCCGCCAAGCGCGGCAAGGGCGCCGCCGACGGCCTCGCGCGCCGCCTCTTCCTCGTCGCGCGCCTTGGTCAGGTTGCGCTGCGCCTGGTCGAGCAGGGCGCGCGAGCTGATGCCCTTGCCGGCGAGGTCGCTCTGCCGGGCGAACTCGGTCTTCATATAGGTGACCTCGCCGGACGCGACGTGCTCCTGCGCGATGGCTTGGCTGTAGGCCGAGCGCAACTGCTCCACAGAAAGCCGGGCGGCGGCGAGTGCGGCGTCTGCCTGCTCCAGCGCGATCCGGTAGGGCTGCGGGTCGATGACGAACAGCACGTCGCCGCTCTTCACCATGCCGTTGTCGACGACATGCGTCTCGACCACACGGCCGGCCTTCTGCGCGGCGATGCTGACGATGGCCTGCTGCAGATTGGCGTTGTCGGTCTCCTGGTAGCGGCCGCCGGTCACCCAGACATAGGCGCCGCCGGCGGCCAGCAGCAGCGGCAGGGCGAACATCAGCACAAGCCGCTTGCCGCGCCGCTTCTTCGGCTGCGGGGCGGGATTCGGGCTGAGGGCGGCCGGAAGGGCGGGCATCGCCTGTCCCGGCGCGAGTTCAAGCTTGCGGGCGTCGCCTTCCGCCTTTGCCATCGCGTTCATGTCGATTATCCGTATTTCCGATTGTCTGTCGTCGTTGCAGTCGCGGCGGCTGTATCGCCGTCGGAAAGATTGATGGTGATCGCTTCCAGCGCCCGGATCAGGTCTCGGCGCTCTTCCGGCGAGACGCCGGCCAGCGCTTCCTCATAGACCTCGCCGGCCATGCCCTTGACGACATGGTAGGCATCGAGCGCCTTGGCGGTCGGGAAGATGGTGCGCACCCGGCGGTCGCTGGCGTCGGCGCGGCGTTCGATCCAGCCGCTTTCCTCCATCCGGTCGAGCAGGCGCGAGACGCTGATCGGCTCGATTTCAAGCAGTTCGGCCAGCCGCGCCTGGGTGACGCCTTCTTCCTTGACGACGCGCACCAGGAGCCGCCAGTGCGCGGCGGAAACGCCGACACTGCCGGCGCGCGCCTCGAAGCGCTTGCGCAGGACGCGCGCCGCGTCGTGGATAAGGAAGCCGAGCCTGTCGATCCCGTAATTCATGAGCGCGATATATTATAAGCATGCTTATGAAACAAGGAGGGCAAGGCCGGCCCGATAGATATTTTTGCACTGCACCATAGTTTTGCGACCCTTGTGCCAGCCGCGATTGCCAGTTCGATTTTGCCGATTTTCGGGAAAGTCGTTCCCGGAATCCACGCCTTATCGGTTTGCGCCGCGCGGCTATTCTCGGCGCCAACGAGACAGGCAGGGACAAGCTGATGATCACCGCTGAAAAGGCGCGCACCGCCGTCGAGCAATACCGCGAGGAAGGCTACGCCATCGTGCGCGGCTTCGTCGACGGCGACGAACTGGAGCAGTTGAAGCGTGAAACCCAGGCCGTCTACGAGGAAGGGCTGAAGCACCATGCCACCTACCGGCACGGCAATCTGAACTTCCAGATCCTGCCGGAATCTCAATTCGGCAAGCGCTATATGCTGCAGGCCTACTGGTTCTCATGGATCAACGCCTATTTCGAACGGTTCCGCCGCGACGGGCGCTATCTCATGCTGCTCGAAGGCCTGATCGGCCGCGACATCAGGCAGATCGCCCAGCAGTTGCACTGGAAGCCGCCGGGCGCCAATCTCACCGGCTACCGCTTCCACCAGGATCTGCGATTCCGCAAGCGGAGCGAGTTCGACAACATCGCCGAGGCGACCGTTACCACGGGCCTCGCCGTCGACCGCGCCACGAAGGAGAATGGCTGCCTCCAGGTCGTGCCCGGCAGCCACAAGCTTGGCTACCTCGGTCTGTCGGACGAGGGCACCGGCGAATTGATGAAGGGCCTTACCGCCGAGGACGAACTGCGTCAGGTCGGCATCGATCCGGCCAGCATCATAAGCCTCGAATTGGAACCCGGCGACCTCGCAATGTGGGGCCTGCTGACCGTCCATGGCTCGGCCCCGAACAAATCCCGGCACGACCGCGCCTTCGCCCTGTCCAGCTACGTGCGCGCCGACACCACCCAGCGCGGCGAATGGGCCTTTCGCGACGGCGTCTCGACGCCGCTCGGCGACACGCCAAAGCTTTGCAAATACGAGAAGCTCTTCGAGGAGCCCGGCCCTCTCTACGACACGACGGAGTGGTGGAAGTAGTGCCGGCCACTCTGCTGCAATCCGCAAATCCTGACGGTGGGTGCTCTTCGGCGCCCACCGGTTTTGCGCGTTTGTCGGTGCCCCCTCCACCACCTTCGGCGGTCCCCCTCCCCCGCTTCGCAGGGGAGGAACTGGGGCGTGCCGGCTGCGCCGCCGCTGATCCTCCCCTGCGAAGCGGGGGAGGGGGACCACGCGAAGCGTGGTGGAGGGGGCGCTGTTGCTCAATCGGGTTCGCTACAAGGCCGTTACACCAGATCCGGCGACAGCTCCCGGCTCAGGAACTCTACAAAGGCCCGCACCTTGCCCGCCACATAGGTTCGGTGCGGATAGACGGCGTAGATCGGGCTGGAGCCCGGCCGGAAATCGTCGAGCAGCACTTCCAGCTCGCCCGCTGCGATCGCCTTGTCGACCAGGAGGCTCGGCAGATTGCCGATGCCGAAGCCGGCCAGCGTCATCTGGTAGGCGGCTTCGACACTGTTGGTGGACACGCGCCCGCCGACAGCAGCGTTGAACGGCCCCGCCTCGCCGACAAACGGCCAGGTGCCGATGCGCCGGGCGAAATTGCTGAGCACGCAGGAATGCGCCGCCAGATCGTGCGGATGGCCCGGCCGGCCATGCCTGTCGAGATAGCCGGGCGTGGCGCAGACATAGTTGCGCACCTGCCCGAGCTGGCGGGCGATCAGCGCCGAATCCGTCTGCGCCTCGAAGCGGATCGCTACGTCGTAGCCTTCCTCGACGATGCCGACCACGTAGCGAGAGGTCAGGTTGAACTCGACCGAGGCCTGCGGGTTCTCCTCCAGGAATCTCGGCAGCAGCCGCGTGATGCGCGTCTGCGCGAGCACGTTGGAGCAGGAGATGCGCAGCAGTCCGCGCGTGGCGCTATGCAGTCCCCGCGTCGAATCCTGCAATTCGGCGATCTCGTTGAGCAGCACGCGGGTGCGCTCGCTGTATTCGCGGCCTGCCTCGGTGAGCCCGAGCCGGCGCGTCGTCCGGTTGATCAGCCGCACGCCGAGATCGTCCTCCAGCTCCTTGATCAGCCGGCTTACGGCGGTCGTCGACATGTTGAGGTCGCGGGCCGCCGCCGAGAGGCTGCCCAGCGCGCAGGTGCGGTCGAACACCTTCATCGCCACCAGAAGATTCATCGCCGCTCCTCGCCCCGAACGGCGCCCGCTCTGCCAGCCGCCGCCGTCCACATCAAGCCCTTGCGCCGGCGCGTGTTGCGCACCAGCGCCAATTCCACCAAACCGTAACGACAATGGGAGAAAAAGACATGAAATCCAAGGACCTGCACCCGGCGATCACGGGCTACGCCAAGGCCGCGCGCGCCGGAAAGCTCGACCGCCGCGAATTTCTGGCGCTGGCCAGCATTTTTGGCGCAAGCGCTGCCGCCGCCTACGGCATGATCGGCTTGCCGCGCCCGGCAGCCGCCGAGGAGGTAGGCACGCCGAAGAAGGGCGGCGTGCTCAAGGTCAGCATGCAGGTCATGGCCATCGACGACCCGCGAAAGTTCAGCGTCTCGCAGATGGGCAATGTCGCCATGCAGTTCATCGAGCCCCTGGTGCGCTGGAATCCGGATTTCACCTTCCAGCCGATGCTGCTGGAGAGCTGGGAGATCAGCGAGGACGCCAAGCAGTACGTGCTGAAGGTCCGGCCGGGCGTAAAATGGTCGAACGGCGATGCGTTCACCGCCGAAGACGTCGCCTTCAACATCACCCGCTGGTGCGACAAGGACGCTCCCGGCAATTCCATGGCCGGCCGCATGGGCGCGCTGATCGACCCCGACACCAAGAAGGCGGCCAAGGACGCCATCGCCATCAAGGACGACCACACCGTGGTGCTGACGCTGTCGCGCCCCGACATCACCATCGTTCCGGCGATGACCGACTATCCGGCGCTGATCGTGCATCGCGGCTTCGACGCCGCCGGCAAGACGCTGGCCGAGCAGCCGATCGGCACCGGCCCGTTCGAACTCACCGCCTTCGACGTCGGCGTCAAGGCGTCGGTGCGCCGCCGGCCCGACGGCTCCTGGTGGGGCGGCGACGTCTATCTCGACGGCATCGACTGGACGGACTACGGCACCGATTCCGCCGCCACGGTGAACGCCTTCGAGTCCGGCGAGATCGACCTCAACGGCCAGACCCAGACGGCCGATGTCGGCATCCTCGACGGCTTCGGCCTGAAGAAGTCGGAAATCGTCACCGCCACCACCATCGTGGCGCGCTGCAACGTCGCCAACAAGCCCTATGACGACAAGCGCGTGCGCAACGCCATCCAGCTTGCCGTCGACAACGAGGTGGTGCTGAAGCTCGGCGCCGACGGCATGGGCACGCCGGCCGAGAACCACCATGTCGGCCCGATGCACCCCGACTATGCCGAGCTGCCACCGATCCGCCGCGATCCCGAGAAGGCGAAGGCGCTGCTGGCCGAGGCCGGCCAGTCCGACTTCGAATTCGAGCTGATCTCGGTCGACGCCGACTACCGAAAAGAATCCTCCGACGTCATCGCCCAGCAGATGCGCGACGCCGGCTTCAAGGTGAAACGCACCATCTATCCGGAATCCACATTCTGGAACGACTGGACGAAATATCCCTTCGCCACCACCAACTGGAACGCCCGCCCGCTCGGCATCCAGACGCTGGCGCTCGCCTACCAGACCGGCAGCGCCTGGAACGAGAGCGCCTTTTCCGACGCCGAGTTCGACGCCAAGCTGCGCGAGGCCAACGCCATCGCCGACGCCGACAAGCGCCGCGTGCTGATGAAGGATCTCGAGCGCATCCTCCAGGATTCCGGCGTCATCGTGCAGCCCTTCTGGCGAAAGCTGTTCTGCCACATGAAGCCGACGGTCATGGGCTACCAGATGCACCAGGCCTACGAGCAGCATTTCGCGAAAACCTGGCTGGCCGAGCAGGCCTGAGCCTGGAAGGCTTTCGCCCCGCCCCGATGAGGAAGCCGGCCGCGAACCGGCTGGCGGGAGGAACATCCCGAGCTTTCGCCGCGCCCTGTGCGAGGCGAATGTGCCGGCAGGCTTTGAGGGGCGGCGTTACCGCCGGGCCTGCCGGCAGACATTCAACCGCCAAAAGCCGGCGGTTGAATGCCGAAATCATGCAGCACTCGCCTCGGGCACGTCGCGCAATCGCCGCTGCATCGCGACGCCGCCCCGGCCGCTCGCCCGTCGCCATCGGGCGGGCGGCCATCCGGCTGCGGAGTGTCTTTGCCGGCGATGTCGAAAAGGTCGTTCTCCCGCGAAATGTTCATCCGGCGTTCCTGTGTTGGCCCGTGTCGCAGGATAGCGGGGCATCCCGCGCGGATAAGCCGTCGGCTGCGGGAACGACTTTCCCGCCTGGCGGGATGGTCACCGGCCGCCGAGGCCGAAAAGCCTGTCTAGCGCCAGCGGCCCACCGCCAAAGACGGCGAGCGTCAGCGCCATCGCCGCCCAGGGCAGATGGAAATTGGCCCAGCCTTCCGGAACCGTGAGTTGGATGACCGCCGTCATCGCCAGGATGCCGAGCGCGGCGAAACGCGTGCCCAATCCCAGCACCAGCAGGATCGGCAGCGCGATCTCGCCGATGCCCGCCAGCGTCGCGGCGAGCACCGGAGCGGGATAGGGATATTCCGACCCGAAAATATGCAGCTTGAACTCTTGCTCGAACAGGAAACGCGCACCGCCGGACAGCGCGAAGAAGCCGTCCCATTTGGTAAGCCCGGACTTGAAGAATGGGACGGCGATTGCGAAGCGCAGCGCCAGCAGCGGCAGCGCCTCGGGGACTTTTGCGATGAGCGCCTCGGCTTGGCGCATCAGCCTGATCGGCCCGCCGGAACGGTCGGCTGATGGAATGTCGGTCATGGCAGAAACTCCAAAGGTTTACGCACCGTCGCGCGGCACATTCGTATTCAGTTCGCTTCCCCCTCACCCGCCCTCCATTCTCACACCCGCGAACGCGCCGAGCCCGATCAGTCCGACCAGCGCAGCGCCGAAATCGAACTCCGGTTCCGCTGCCGTGCGTTCCGCGGCCTCGCCGAGCGTCAAGCCGCCGAACAACGCCTCGGCAAAAGGTGCGTCGCGTGGCGGCAGCACATGGACCCGCACGTCGAATTCCGGTCGCGTCACCAGCACGCATTCGCCGCCGCTGAAACTTGCCGATCCGGCGATGTCGCCCTGATGCGCTTGCCAGATGCTGCCTGTCGGGAAACACGAGCGCAGCAGAGCGGCAGCCGGATGGACCGTCAATCGCGCGACCGCGAGCCTTTCACCGTCCAAGCCGGCCAGTGTCGCGATGGCCAGCGGCACGGCGTCCGCGGCGTGGTAGGCGTGCGTCCATGCCGCCTCCAGCCGCGCCACGTCGGCAAGATACGGCAGGCCGGCGGCCGGTGCGAAGCCGGCGACGAAATCCGGGAAATCGCCGCCATAAGCAAAGATCAGCGGCGATGCCGGCTTGTGACCGGCGATAAAGGCTCGCGCCATGCCGGCGAAGAAGTCGGCGCCGACCAGTTGTCGCGTTACCGGAAACCGGCTCTCCAACGCCCGCGTCAGGCCGACTGCGACATTGTTGCGATAGACGGCAAAGCGTTTCTCATCGGGCTTGCCGCGTGCCGTGGTGATACCTGCCGGCGCCGGCTGCCCCGGGTCGACCAAAGCGGCGGCGAAGGCGTTCTGGATTGCGATGATATCCATGGTTCAGGCCCGCCGCCGCATCGGCTCGCGCCGCCCGGCCGCTGTCGCAAGCACTGAGTCGGCCCTTCGCGCCTCGGCCAGCAGCAGCGGAAAGGTCGGTACGTCGTTGTCCCATTCGATCAGCGTCGCCACCGGCCCGCAGCGGGCGATCGTGTGGCGATAGAGCGCAAACACGTCGTCGCGCACTTTTGAGCCATGCGCATCGATCAGCAGGCGTTCGCCGGCGCCGTCGACAGTTTCGTCGTAGCCGGCCAGATGGATTTCGCCGACGCGCTCGACCGGAAAGCGATCCATGTAGGCGTAGGGGTCGAGGCCGTGATTGACCGCCGACACCATGACGTTGTTGACGTCGAGCAGCAGGCCGCAGCCGCTGCGCTCGGCAATCGCGTCCAGAAAATCGATCTCGTCGATGGTACTGTCATCGAACAGCACATAGCTCGACGGGTTTTCCAGCAGCAGTTGGCAGCCGGTCGCCTGCTGGGCCTCGTCGACATGCGCCGACACGCGCTCCAGCGTCTCCGCTGTATAGGGCAGCGGCAGCACGTCGTTGAGAAAGCCGGCATCATGCGTCGACCATGCCAGATGTTCCGAGAAGGAATGCGGCCGGTAGCGATCGATCAGCGCGCGGAGCCTTGCAAGATGCTGGCGGTCGAGTGGCCGCGCCGCGCCGATCGACAGGCCGATGCCGTGCAGCGAGATCGGATAGCGCTCGGCGATTGCCGCCAGCGCCCGATGCGGCGCGCCGCCGTCGCCCATATAGTTTTCCGCATGCACCTCGAAGAAGCCGACATCCGGCCGTGCGCTGAGGATGTCTGCATAATGCTCCGGCTTCAGCCCTAGCCCGGCGCGCCAGGGAAGATGGGGGTTATGGAGAGCTTTCATGGTCTACGCCCAGTCTTGTCGGGAACCGCGCGGGTCTCTTTCTCCCATTCACGGGTTCGAAGGACGGGCGCGAGGCGCATCGCCCGACCCGGTCGATGCGCTAATCAGGTGAGGGGCGCCGCCAGCCCACCAACCCCGGCGTCGCCCCTCCTTCCGCCCCGAGGGGCGCCTCGCAAAGCGAGGAGAAGGAAACTCACCCCTTCGCCGGCTCCAGCATGCCCATATGGCCGTCGACATTCATCGTCGTGCAGGTGCCCTTCGGCACGGCCTTCCAGGCATTGCCCTGGTAATCCATGGTCGAAGTGCCCGCGCAGGTGGTGCCGGCGCCGGCGGCGCAGTCGTTCTGGCCTTTCAGCGCGATGCCGTAACATTTTTCCATGCCGACCATCTTTTCGGCGGGCAGCGGCGCGGCAGTGGCGGTCGCCATCGCGGTGGCGAGCGAGCCGGCAAGGGCGAAGGCGAAAGTCTGGCGGTTCATGCTGATCTCCTGTAACGGTCGGGTTGGTGAAGCGCGCCTCGCGCTCCATGCTTCCGACTTCGCCGCCGCCTTAATCCGCGTTACGCCGAGCCCAGAACACGGTTTCGTGATGTCTGTTTCCGCCCCGCTTCCGATTTCGGCGGCCGGCGTAACAATTTCGCGCGCATTGCGAATTCACATGGGAGCGCAATGACGGAAGCCGAGGAAACCGAACTTGCCCGGCTGCTGCGCGCTGCGCTCGGCGGCGACGAGAAGGCTTACGCCGCGTTCCTGTCGCGCGTCGCCGCGCTGGTGCGGGGTTTCGCGCGCCGCAGGATCGAACACGGCGTCGAGCCGGAGGACATCGTGCAGGAGACCTTGCTGGCGATTCACACCAAACGTCACACCTGGCGCAGCGACGCGCCGGTGCGGCCGTGGATCTTCGCCATCGCCAGATACAAGGTCATCGACGCGTTTCGCCGGCGCGGCCGCCATATCGAGGTCGACATCGAGAATTTCGCCGACACGCTGGCCGAACCGGAGCGCGAAAGCGCCAGCCCGCGCGAGGTCGAACGCGCGCTGGAGCGGTTGCCGTCCGGCCAGCGACAGGTGGTGTCGTCTATCTCGGTCGAGGGCCGGTCGATCGCCGAGACGGCGAGGGCATTGGGAATGAGCGAGACGGCAGTGCGGGTCGCGCTGCATCGCGGGCTGGCGGCGATCGCCAGGGGAAGCAACTGATGGACACCGAGAGCCTGATCCGGGGGCTGGCCGGCGATGCGAAGCAGGCGGGGCCGCGCCTTTCAGCCGTGCTGGCAGGCGCGCTGGCCGTGGCCGTGGCGGTCGCCGGGCTGGCCTTCTTCGCCATGCTCGGCCCACGCCCCGACATCGCGCTGGCGGCTGAGACGCCGCGCTTCCTGTTCAAATTTGTCGTCACGCTGGCTCTGGCGCTCACCGCAGCCGGGGCTTTTTCGGCGCTGGCGCGTCCCGGCGCGCCGGTTGCCTGGCGTCTGCTCGCCGCCGCGCCGCTGCTGGTTCTGGCGGCCGTCGCCGTGGAGCTTTTACTCGTTCCGCAGGATCAATGGGAGGCGCGCTGGATCGGCGCCAATGCCGCACAGTGCCTGACCTTCATTCCGCTGATCGCCCTGGGTCCCCTGGCGATCCTGCTTTGGGCGATGCGCCGCGGCGCGCCGACAAGACCGCGTGCCGCCGGTGCGCTCGCCGGCCTGCTTGCCGGCGGCATCGCCGCGACCTTCTACGCAGCCCACTGCGCCGACGATTCGCCGCTCTTCGTCGCCACCTGGTACACGCTGGCAATAGTCCTGCTGACGGCGGTCGGAGCGACGGCCGGCGCGCGGCTGCTCAGGTGGTAGTTTGGCGACTTGGGTCGCAGGTGGTTGATCCGTAGCGGCCGCCCACCTTCGTCATCCTCGGGCGAGCAGGAGCGAAGCGAACTGTGAGACCCGAGAACCCATGCCGTAACGATGGCGAAGTGCTCCGGCGGATCGGAATGCACGCAATCGCGCATCGCTTCGATTTGTAAAAAACTTAGCCCTTGCGCTAACTATCCCATCCTGATACTTAGCCTTATGGAACACTATCAAGCCCGCCTCGACGGCGTCTTCCAAGCCCTTGCCGATCCCACCCGCCGCGCGGTGCTGGGACGGCTGGGCAAGGGGCCGGCCAGCATCAGCGACCTGGCAAAACCCTTCGACATGGCGCTGCCGTCCTTCATGAAGCATATCCGGCTTCTTGAGGAGAGTGGCTGGATAAGCACCGCCAAGCAGGGCCGCGTGCGCACCTGCGCCATCGAGAAAAAGCAGTTCGCCGCGGTCGAATCCTGGCTCTCCGAGCAGCGGGCGATCTGGGAAGCCCGCACCGACCGCCTGGAGAAATTCGTTCTCAGCGAGGAAAAACCCGAATGAAAGCGCCGCTCAATCCCGACCTCGACCTCACCATCTCGCGCGTCATCCGCGCACCGCGCGCCGCTGTCTGGTCAGCCTGGGCCGATCCGAAAAAATTCGAGCGCTGGTGGATTCCGGAACCGGCGCTGTGCAAGGTGGTCAGCATGGAACTCACCCCCGGCGGCGCGTTGGTGACTGAGATCAGCGAGAGCGGCGGCGCCTTCGCACCGCATCTCGACGCCTGTTTCCTCGCCGTCGACGAAGGCCGCCGCATCGTCTTCACCAATGCGCTGACCGGCGGCTGGCGGCCGGCCGAAAACCCGTTCATGACCGCCATCATCACGCTCGCCGACCATGCCGATGGCACGGACTATGCCGCCCACGTCATGCACAAGAGCAATGCCGACCGGAACATGCATGCCGAGATGGGTTTTTACGACGGCTGGGGCACCGTCATCGGGCAACTCGCCCGGCTGGTGGAGGCATGACCGCAAAGCCTCGTGGGCACCGCCAACGACATCAGCCGCGATCGGCCACGGTTGAAACCTTGGCCCGCCGCCCATAGTGTCGCCGTCGAAACCCATCGACGGAGCGGGCGTGCGGACATTCATCGGCATATTGCTTGCGGCGGCGCTTCTTGCCGCCGCGCAGGACGCGGCGAGCAACACCTGGCAGCCGGTCGAAAAGATCGAGCCCTACGCCATATCCGGTACCACGCCCGCCGAGCTCTACGCCTCGATGGGCGAGCGCGGGCCGGAGATCGGCAAAGGCCGCCGCAGCATCGCCTTCACCAATTTCAAGCTCACCTGGAGGCGGGACTACCAGCCGCGCGGCAATGCCTGCGTGCTCGCCAGCGCAAAGCCGAAGCTGATCATCACCTACACGCTGCCGAAGGCGCCAAAGAACCTGCCGGCCGCCACCCGCGCCCGCTGGCAGCCCTTCTTCGACGGCATCGCTGCGCATGAGAAGGTGCATGGGCAGTACATCATCGAGATGGTGCGCGAGATCGTCGCCTACAGCGTCGGCCTCACCGTCGAGGACGATCCCGCCTGCAAGAAGATCCGCACTGTGCTGACCGCGCGCCTCTCCGAACTGTCGCAGGAGCAGCGCCGCAAAGGCCGCGAGTTCGACCGCGTCGAGATGGGCGACGGCGGCAATGTCCAGCAACTGATCATCGCGTTGCTGACCGAGGAGTAAGCGGCGTCCCTGCGCCGGTTGCCAGCGGAATCTGCCGTCCGAGGCCGACAGGACTGGCGACAGGGTCGGGCGTTGTATGCTTGGCTGCATGCCTGACCCGCGTCCGTGGGCTCGAGGGGAGCCAAAAATGGAAGTCGCCGATCTGGTCCTTCCCGTCTTCGCCATCATCGTCACCGGCTGGTTGGCTGGTTGGCTCGGCTACGTATCGAGGTCGCTGGCCGACGGGCTGGTGCATTTCGCCTACAATGTCGCGATGCCGGCCCTGCTGGTCGTCACCATCGCGCAGGAGCCGGCCCGCAACCTTCTGGAATGGCGCTTCCTGCTGGCCTTCGGCGGCGGCTCGATCCTGTGCTTCGTCCTGGTGTTCCTCGCCATCCGCCTCGGCTGGCGGCGCGACCTCGCCGGCAGCACCATCTACGGAATGACCGCGGCGATGACCAACACCGGCTTCGTCGCCCTGCCGATCCTGCATTCGATCTACGGACAGCCGGCCGTCCTGCCCGCTGCCATTGCGACGGTGTTCGTGGCGGGGGTGATGTTCCCGCTCGCCGTCGTCCTGCTGGAGGCCGGCCGCGGCGATCCGCACGACGGCAAGCCGCGCTCGCGCAAGCTGGCGCGGCAGATCCTGCTCAATCCGATGGTGCTGTCGACGCTGGTCGGCCTGGCATGGGCCGTCGCCGGCCTGCCGATCCCCGCCCCGCTCGCCGCCTACCTGAACATTTTTGCCGCCGCGCTGACGCCCTGCGCGCTGTTTGCCATCGGGCTCGGCCTTTCGCTCGGCGGCATACGCACCAATCTCAAGGCGACAGCCGCGCTCGCGGCCATAAAGCTGCTGGCCATGCCGCTGGTCGTCTACGGCCTGTGCGTGGCGACCGGGCTCGGCCCGCTCTACACCATCGCCGCCGTCGTCTGCGCCGCCGTGCCGACCGCCAAGACCGTCTACATCCTCGCCGGCGAATACAAGGTCAAGGAAGAGCTCGTCGCGTCCAGCGTCTCGATCACCACGCTTTTGTCGGTCGTCACCCTGCTCGGCTGGCTCTACGTGCTCCCCGGGCCGGTGTGATCCACCCGAATTTCCCGCCAAAACCGCGCTTTGCCGCCTTCGCGCCTGCAAAACGGGCTTTCCGTTTTGGCCGCGAATGCTCTATAGCCGCCCTCCATGACGACACCGCTCAAAAACATCCGCAACTTCTCCATCGTCGCCCATATCGACCACGGCAAGTCGACGCTGGCCGACCGCCTCATCCAGATGACCGGCGGGCTCGACGCGCGCGAGATGGCGGGCAAGGAGCAGGTGCTCGACAACATGGACATCGAGCGCGAGCGCGGCATCACCATCAAGGCGCAGACCGTGCGCCTCAACTACCGCGCCAACAACGGCCAGGACTACGTGCTGAACCTCATCGACACGCCCGGCCATGTCGACTTCGCCTACGAGGTGTCGCGCTCGCTCGCCGCCTGCGAGGGTTCTCTCCTCGTCGTCGACGCCAGCCAGGGCGTGGAAGCTCAGACGCTCGCAAACGTCTACCAGGCGATCGACAACAACCACGAGATCGTGGTCGTGCTGAACAAGATCGACCTGCCCGCCGCCGAGCCCGAGCGCATCAAGGAGCAGGTCGAGGAAGTCATCGGCCTCGACGCCAGCCAGGCCGTCATGATCTCGGCCAAGACCGGCATCGGCATCGAGGATGTGCTTGAAGCCATCGTCCACCAGCTCCCGCCGCCGCGCCAGGGCGACGCATCCGCCCCGCTGAAAGCCATGCTGGTCGATAGCTGGTACGACGCCTATCTCGGCGTCATCGTGCTGGTGCGCGTCATCGACGGCGTGCTCAAAAAAGGCCAGACCATCCGCATGATGGAGGCCGACGCCAAGTACCTGGTCGAGCGCACCGGCGTGTTCACACCAAAAATGCTGACCGTCGACGAGCTCGGCCCCGGCGAGTTCGGTTTCATCACCGGCTCGATCAAGGAAGTCGCCGACACCCGCGTCGGCGACACCATTACCGAGGACCGCCGCCCCACCGCCCATGCGCTGCCGGGTTTCAAGCCGGCGCAGCCGGTCGTGTTCTGCGGCCTGTTCCCGGTCGACGCCGCCGACTTCGAGGATTTGCGCGCCGCGGTCGGAAAGCTGCGCCTTAACGACGCCAGCTTCTCCTACGAGATGGAGACCTCCGCCGCGCTCGGCTTCGGTTTTCGCTGCGGTTTCCTTGGCCTGCTGCACCTCGAAATCATCCAGGAGCGGCTGGAGCGCGAGTTCGACCTCGACCTCATTGCCACCGCGCCCTCGGTCGTCTACCGCATGGCGCTCACCGACGGCACCGTGAAGGAGCTGCACAACCCGGCCGACATGCCGGACCTGGTCAAGATCGACCACATCGAGGAGCCGTGGATCCGCGCCACCATCCTGACCCCCGACGATTATCTCGGCGGCATATTGAAACTCTGCCAGGACAGGCGGGGCATCCAGGCCGACCTCTCCTATGTGGGCAAGCGCGCCATGCTGGTCTACGACCTGCCGCTCAACGAGGTCGTCTTCGACTTCTACGACCGGCTGAAGTCGATCTCGAAAGGCTACGCCAGCTTCGACTACCACTTGACCGACTACCGCGAGGGCGACCTGGTGAAAATGTCGATCCTGGTCAATGACGAGCCGGTCGACGCGCTCTCCATGCTGGTCCACCGCACGGCGGCGGAAAAGCGCGGCCGCGTCATGTGCGAGAAGCTGAAGGAACTGATCCCGCAGCACATGTTCAAGATCCCGATCCAGGCGGCGATCGGCGGCCGCATCATCGCCCGCGAGACGATTTCGGCGCTGCGCAAGGACGTGACGGCCAAATGCTACGGCGGCGACATCACCCGCAAGCGCAAGCTTCTGGACAAGCAGAAGGAAGGCAAGAAGCGCATGCGCCAGTTCGGCAAGGTGGATATCCCGCAGGAGGCGTTTATCCAGGCGCTGAAGATGGGCGATTGACGTGGGGGCTGGCCGGGGGTCGAAGAGAAAAGGCTCAGCCCAAATTTCCCCAAGCTATTAACAGGTCGCGAAACTTCGGTTGCCTGCCTAGAGGGCAAATTCAAGTAACTCTTAGTAACTATTTTTACCTTAGTGATAGGAAAATATTCCCTTGACCATAGCGCTATATGCGATATCATGTCAAGAGGTGATTTGGGCTGGAGAACGAAAATATGACACCCTTGCCTTCCACCTCCTCAATGACGAAATCTCGCCTAAGTGAGCTTGCGTTAGAAGCCGCAATCCAGTTGGACCAAGTGACCCAATCGCGTTCGGCTGCGACCGTGAGCATTGACAGGTTCTTCCAGGCTGTTCGAGAACAGCTCGATCAAGACGAGCATAAAGTCGTTAAGGATCAAACGTTGGTTCCTGTGTATGCGTTTGCCTTGTCTCAAGGCGGGACAGATAGCTATACACCTCGTGCGACATTGAGCGGGTTGTTGCAGGATGTTCTCCAAAATTATGAATCGGTAGACAACGCTGCTGAGCGGCCAACGGATCAGCAGCTTGCCTTTCTGCGAGACTTTTGTTTAGCTGTACACGAAGCCCTGATAGCGAATCTCATGGGCAGTCGGATTGCTGCCGTACGACGAGATGAGCGAGCTAGATACAACTAGTATAAAAATTGTTCGTGGAAAGCTCGAAAAATTAGTCGAGCAGTGTAAGACGTTATTAACAGACGATTTTCCTTACGCAGACTCTAAGGCCGCTCTATACGCGTTGAAGGCTCAAGCCGAGCGATTAAAGACGCAGGCTGACGTCATTCCATCTACGTCCATGGCGACTCGGCAGCAGCTTCGTCTTCATATTAGTTATAAACTAGAATCTTTGACTTATATACTTGGAATAATTACCCGATCCGGGGCAATGCGGAATAATTTTGAAATATACCAACCGTTCAAGCTGATTTGTAGTAAATTTTTTGAGGAGGAGACTCATTTTATTTTGTCATCGGAGTGGAATTATACGCCATTTACGTACCCGATGAATCTACAGGAGTTACCGGACTTTATTATCATAGGATTGCCGGCTCCGGAATCAAATAATGTTTTGATCTTCCCTGCCGCCGGACACGAGCTTGGACACTCGGTATGGCTGAAGCGGAATCTATCTGAGCGATATTCAGGAGAGATTTTTGTTGAAGCGAATGAATTTCTCGAAAATAATACGGGAATTATAAATTCCCTACTTCCTCCTGCTACGGAGGGGCAGGCGGACTTATTTGCAAAGCAAATAAAGGAGCAGTTTCTTTCGGACGTTACGGCTTCATGCTTACGCCAGTTGGAGGAGTTATTCTGTGATTTCATAGGCCTTCGTCTTTTTGGCGAGGGGTATCTTCATGCTTTTAGATATTTGGTTGCGCCGGGTGATGGCAGCCAAAGATCGACGAACTATCCGCAGACGAAAGAGAGGGCTAAATTTCTTCAGGCTTATGGCGCGCGCATTGGCGCGCATATTGATAACTATGCGGACGACTTCATGGACGGGCGCGACCGCCGGAATTTGGCGTATGAGCATTTCGTCCTAAGAGCTGCGGATTTTGTCCGTGATAAGCACGTGGAAGAAATGTATCTGACAGCTACCAAATGCACCGAAGAGGCTGGTATCGTTGTTAATGAAGCCGTTTCCGCGCAGGAGATTGCCATGGCATTTAAATATTTTGAGAACGGGATGCCTTTGGACTCAGTCGGATCAATCGGCCATCTAATCAGTGCGGCTTGGCGAATGTTTTTGCAAACCGATCACGTTAAGCCAACTAAGGGTACCCAGTCCGTGATGGGATATGTATCGGACCTGGTGCTTAAGTCCGTTGAGGCATATGACTTTAAGAAAGCCATGAAAAGTGCTCAGCGCTGAACGGATTCGTGACCTTCTCAGCAAGGCCGCTACGAGCCCCGATAAAGGGATAGGCTGCTGTCCCAGCCCGATTGGTATCTGTGAAGAACAGATAGGAGCGGCATCGCTCGACATACGGTTGGGACGATGGTTCCTTGTTGTTCAGCAGTCGAAACGATCGATTATCGATCTAGCTAAGAATGACCCGGCTGGTATAGAAGAGATTGATGGGAAATACTATTATATTCCATTTCAGGAAAACTTCATCGTTCATCCCGGCAGGTTTGTTTTAGCGGCCACGCTAGAGTGGCTTCGCTTTCCCCAAAATATCGGCGGATACATCACTGGAAAGTCGTCTCTAGGGCGCAGAGGTCTTGTTATTGAAACAGCAGCAGGCGTGCAGCCGGGGTTCTGTGGAACTCTTACACTAGAGATAGTTAATGTCGGCGAGGTCCCTATTGCAATAACTCCTGGTATGAGAATCGCACAGCTATTTTTTCACGAGTTGCGAGGCGAAGAAGGAGTAAAGACGTCAAGGTATTCTGGCAGGAGAAAGCCGATATTTGGACAGTATGAAATCGATGTAGAGCAGACGTCGACTTTGCAGTCAAACAAATTATTATAGAAACGCTCATCGAGCCGCAGCGACCCGCAACGAATAACCCGGTCAAAAAGCGATTTCCAACGCCTCATCCGCTCGGCGCAGCTTTCGCCTACCGTCCGCAGGAAGTGTGCTTTGAGTGACCGGCGCCTTCGATGTCTTGTCTAACCTACCCTCGCCCCCACCGCCTCCCAATGCTAGCCTCCCCGCGCAACCGGACTCTTTCCCCTATGCGCGGTTTCGACTTCTCCTCCTGGCAGACCATCCTGACCTCGATCGCCGGGCTGCTCTTGGTCACGCTGATCGGCATGGGCATCCGGCTGGTCATGATGATGACGCTGCAGCAGCGGCGCGAGCGCCAGAACCGCCAGATCAACGAGCGGCTGAAGGCGCTGATATCAGCCTACAAGGTCTTGGGCGGTTCCTTCACCGGCACGCTCACCGTCAGCCCGCTGCATCTGCGCGATCTCAAGCGCGCGGAGACCGAGGGCGCGGAGGCGCCTGGTGGCGGCGCCGAGCGGGCGCGCCGGGTGCGCGACGCCGTGGAGGCCGCCCTTTCAGACATCGTGCTGTTCGGCACGCAAGCCCAGGTCGAGCTCGCAGCCGGCGCCATGCGCGACATGGCCGCCGGCCGGCCGGTCGAGGTCCACGCGCTGGTCGTCTCGCTGCGCAACTACATCCGCGAGGTGCTGGACCTCGAAGCCATCCCGCAAAGCGTCGTCATCCCCAACCAGGGCCCCGCCCGCCCCTCCGGCGCCAGCAGCCGGGGCGGCCGCGAGGGAGGCGGCGGACGCGGCGGCGGGGGAGGGGGCGGAATGGGCGGCGGCATGATGCTGGGCGGCATGGGTCTTGGCAGCGACCCCGACCCGGCGGACAAGGGCTGACCGGCGCGCGCCTCTGCCTTCTCTTACAAAGGGGCGAAGGGAAAGCCGCTGACGAAACGCTTCGAGCATGATAGTTTCGGCGCATGAAAAAACGAGCGGTTGCAAGAGAAGCCAGCAGCGGGCGGTTCCTCCCCCGCGACGCCGAAACCGGACAATTCAAGGAGCGCGCCGCTGGCGGCTTCAAGGTCGGCCCGGAAGGCATGGTGAAGCTGAATGCCATAGAAGGCATTTTCCAATCCAGCGAATCGCGAAAAATGTTCGCCGAGTTTGAGCGCAGCGGCGCAAGCCCGGAAGAACGGCGGCGCGCCATCGTCGCCCGGCACGCCAGGAAGAGCTGACCGTCGCGTGTACGACGCGACGCCCGATCCTTATTGTTATCCGGGCACGACCGTCCTCAAGAATCGTCTCGGTCTCAGCGATCAGGCGGCACTCGATGCCTTCGAGGCGGACGTCGTCACGCAGCGGGGTACGGAACCGCTGCCCGCCGGCCGCTTCAGCCCCTCGCATTTCCGCGCCGTTCACCGGCATTTGTTTCAGGACGTCTATTCCTGGGCGGGACGCCATCGCACCGTTCGCATCGCCAAGGACGGCAGCATGTTCTGCTATCCCGAGCATATCGACGCGCAGCTTCGATCCTTGTTCGGCTGGCTGCGGGACCATGACCATCTGGCTGGCCTCGACGCAGCCAGCTTTGCCCGGCAGGGCGCGCATTTTCTCGGCGAGCTCAATGCCATCCACGCCTTTCGCGAAGGCAACGGCCGGACGCAGATGGCCTTCTTCGCCATGCTTGCGGACCGGTCTGGTCATCCGTTCGACCTCGGCCGGCTTGATCCCGAAAAATTTCTGGCCGCGATGATTTTGTCGTTCAACGGCGACGAAACCGAACTGACGAGGCAGATCGAAAATCTTACCTGAGCCGCTCGAACCGCATCACCCAGTTCTTTTCCCAACTCTCCCCGCCGTCGGCCGACATCGCCTGTTCCCACACCGGGTTGTCGCCCGCCGTCCAGTCGAAGCGCACTTTCACCGGCCGGCCGCCCTCGACATCGTCGCCGAAGAATTCACCGCGCCCGTTTTCGAACTTTCCGACCGTCGGCGGAAACAGCCGATAGCTTTTGGTGTCCGACCAGTAGATCGACCACAATCTTGTCCCGGGGTTGTAGAGCCGGAGCGTCATGCCCGTGAACCCGCGCGCCGGGACGAACATCTGGTCAAGATTGCCGCCGAAGACACCGTTGCCGTCCGGCATCACCTTCTCGACCTTCGAGGTGGCGTCGAAAACCTCCCACTCGGTCGAGCCGACCAGCCGGCCTCGCAAAAACTCGTTGCGGATCGTCCACTCGCCGATCAGGAAATCGAAATCGCCGAAGCCGCTCATGAATTCCCCTCCCATGGATGCAGGACGATTGTAGACGACGCCTGCTGACACCAGTCTGGCAGGAACTGCGCCCGCACCGCAATCTCCCTCAGCGCATCGACCGCGCGCGAAGTGTTTTGGGGCTCGCGCGAAGTCAAAACCGGGTTTTCGGCAATGCCAAACCCGCATTTTGGGCCCTTGCGTGAAGCGCAAAACGCGGTTTTGCAACGCCATCCCGCGCAAGCCTTTGATTGAAAAGAATCTTCCGGACTTCACGCGGTTTCGAACGCGCGACAAGGACCGCTCAGTCGTCCTTCAAAAACGTCGCCCAGTCGATCTTCAGATTGCCGTCGTCCTCGGAGATAAAACTGTTGGCGGGGATGGCCATGCGCTGCTTGGCGGCGCGCTCGCGGACGTTCGACAGCGTTGCCAACATCGCCAGATTTCCCATTGAAAACAATTGGCTATAGGCAACCGCAAGGCCGCCGGCGTTGCGCAGCGCAAACAGATCCTCGGCGCCGATGGCGTTCAGCGCCGGCTCGGAAATGCGGAAGACGCCGTCGATCTTCCGGTTGCCCGCCTCCTCCTGCGCGGTGATCGGCCACGGCTCCAACAGCTTCTTTTCGACAAGCATGGCGCCGGCCTGCCGCGCCGTCTGCAAACCGGCCCGCACCTTCGACAGGGTATCGGCCACATCCTGCGTCTCACGGGTCGGCTTGCCGTCGTGCCCGAAGAACGGGAAACCCTCTTCGCCGACCGCCGCGTCCCGAACCAACCCACTGGATTCATTGACACAAAGGGCGACGTTGCCGTCGCCTTTCACGCCCAGGCTGAAGGGGTGGTGCTGCACCGCCGCCGGCACGTAGCCGCCCAGCCAGCGCCCGTCCGGCGCCACGAACAGATTGTGCCCCAGCCTCAGGCTGAACAGCGCCACCAGCGTTTGAACCCCGTCGATCTCCACGAATGCCAGCGGGAAGGCCCGCGCCATGTGGATCATTTCGGCAGCGCTCACCGGCGTCATGTTGAACACCGAGGCGAAGCTGAAATCGCGCGAACGGAACCACTTCTTGTAGGTGTGCCGTTCGCGCGTCACCATATGCAGCGTGTCGGCCATCGCTCTCTCGTTTCCTGCCCGCACCGATGATGCCCGCCGCGGCGGCTGCGCGCAAGCCGTTCCGGCACCGGTGGCGGCCTTCCGGCGGCTCAGCCGCCGTCGCCCATGATGATATCGAGGATCGATGTCTCGCTCTTGACGCGCGGCCCGCCGACTTCGGCCTTCGGCCTCGGGGCGGGGATCGAGGCGGTCGGCTCGCCCGCAATATCCGCCGGCGCCGCGAGCAGTTTCGGCTCGGCCTGATCGGGCTCGGCACGCTCCGTCGGGACGTGTTTCGGCGATTCGGAAACCGCTGCGTTTTCAAGGGTTTGCGCGACCGGATCGGCGACCGTCGCGGTGTCCGGCACGCTCTGGTCGACCAGGCCGGGCTCGGCCTGCCAGCGCCCCGGCAGCACGGCGACCTTCTGCCCTTCATGCGCCGCCGCCATGAATTCGTGCCAGGCCAGCGCCGGCAGCGCCCCGCCGGTCACCTTCTTCATCGCCTTGCCGTCGTCGTTGCCGAACCACACACCGGTGGTCAGTTTCGCGGTGTAGCCGACGAACCAGGCGTCGCGCGAATTCTGGCTGGTGCCGGTCTTTCCCGCCGCCGGCCAGCCGAAGGCCGCCTTGCGCGCCGTGCCGTCGGCCAGCGTCTCCGACATCATGGCGTTCATCATACCGATCACTTCGGCGCTGACGACCCGCGGCGCGCCCCCGCCTTTGTGTTCGTAGAGCACGTCGCCGGACGCCGTGGTCACCCGCTGGACGAAATGCACATCCGGCCGGTAACCGCCATTGGCGAATGGCACATAGGCCGCCGTCAGCTCCAGAGGGGTCACCTCCGACGTGCCTAATGCAATGGAATTGTTGGCCAAAAGGTTGGACTCAATGCCCATGCGCTGGGCCGCTTCCACCACCGAGCCGGGGCCGACCTCCATGACGAGCTGGGCCGCGACCGAGTTCAGCGACTTGGCCAGTGCGGTCGCCAAGGTGACCCGCCCGTAATATTTGCCGTTGTAATTTTCCGGCGTCCATTTGCCGATGCGGATCGGCGCATCGTTGCGCACGCTGTCCGGCCGGCTGCCCTGTTCGAGTGCTGCCAGGTAGACGAACGGCTTGAACGCCGAACCCGGCTGGCGGCGCGCTTCCGAGGCGCGATCGAACTGGCTGTTGGCATAGTCGTAGCCGCCGACCATCGCCCGCACCGCGCCGGCGTCGTCGATCGCCACCAGCGCGCCCTGGCTGACATTGAGTTTTTTGCCGTTCTCGTCGATCAAGCGGCGGATGGACTCTTCCGCGCGCTTTTGTAGGGAGAGATCGATCGTGGTGTCGACAACGATGTCGGCGCGCACGTCGCCGATCAGCGTCGGCAGTTCCTCCATGATGCGGTCGGCGACATAATTTTCCGAGCCGGTCCAGAAGGCCGCGGCGCGGGTGGCCGGCGTGCCGATCGCGTTGGCGAGTTCCTTGTCGCCGATCATGCCTTCCTCGCGCATGGCGCCGAGCACCAGTTGTGCGCGCTTCTCGGCGGCTTGCGGGTCGCGGGCGGGCGAGAGCTTCGACGGCGCCTTCAACAGGCCGGCCAGCAACGCCGCCTCGGCCAGCGTCACGTCGCGTGCCGATTTGCCGAAATAGCGGCGCGACGCAGCTTCCACGCCATAGGCGCCCGAGCCGAAATAGACCCGGTTCAGATACATTTCGAGGATTTGGTCCTTGCTGTGCTCGTGCTCGAGCCACAGCGCCAGCAGCACCTCCTGCACCTTGCGCTCCAGCGTGCGGTCCGGCTTCAGGAACAGGTTCTTGGCAAGCTGCTGTGTCAGCGTCGAGCCGCCCTGGGTGAAACGTCCGTTGATGACATTTTGCACCATGGCGCGCGTCAGCCCTACGGGATCGATGCCGAAGTGCGAATAGAAGCGGCGGTCCTCGATGGCCATCACCGCCTGCGGGATATAGGGGGACATCTCGTGCAGGCCGATCGCCTCGCCGCCGGTCATGCCTCGATTGGCGACCAGCGAGCCGTCGGTCGACACGATTTTCACGTTGGGCGGCCTGTCGGGCACAGACCAGTTTGCGACGCTGGGCAGTTGCGCGCCATACCAGGCGACGACGCCGGCAAGCCCGATGGCGCACCACAGCATGAGCACGCAGCACCAGTAGACCAGGCGGCCGAGGCGCAAACCGCGCCGCCCGCCCGCCCGCCTCGCTTTGGACCGGGCCTTGCCGCCCTTGCGCTCGGGCGGACGTCTTCGCGATACTGCCGGTACGACGCGATCGTCGTCGCCCAGCGAAAAATCATCGTCCGATCTGCCGCGCGACGGCCCGTCGAAGGTAGGTTCGATCCGCGTGCCGCTGCGTTTTGCCATTCCCGCGATGATGTCCCCGTTTGCCAGCGGCAACCGGGTGGAGTCTAAATGCGGCGATTTAAGGGGGCGTTAAAGGGGAATATTTTCCTGCACCCAATGGGCGTTTCAAAGCCGCGCGTTATGGCTCCGTTGAAGCCCCTGCTGCGCTCTCCGGCAGGATGGCAGGCGACCACACAATATCAAGCAGATCACGACACCAAATACGATCCGATCCGCGCGTTCCGTACCCTCCAATAGCACCGGGAACCAAAGGCAAGTGCGCGCGTTCTCTTGCGTTGCAGTGCGTCGGGGGCTCCGTGCAGCGTTCATTGCTCAAACCAAAACTACTGACAAAGTGGGTTCGCTCTCCGGACGCGGGACTGGACGCTGGGAGGACAACATCGTCATGAACGTCGAGGTACCGCGAGATCAGCTCGATCGCCGACATATCTTGCTTGCGCTGCGCTCGTTCCGACGAGGCGATTTTTCGATCCGCCTCCCGATGCAACTCGACGGGGTGGATGCGGAGATCGCCGAGACATTCAACGAAATCGTCGAGATGAACCAGCAGTTGACGAATGAGTTCGAGCGGCTGGCCCGCGTCGTGGGCAAGGAAGGAAGAATCGGCGAGCGCGGCCACGTGCGAAACGCCACCGGCGGCTGGGAATCGAGCATCCACTCCGTCAACGACCTGATCGAGGACATGGTGCAGCCGACGGCAGAAGTGGCCCGCGTCATTGGCGCCGTCGCCAAGGGCGACCTGTCGCAGCAGATGATGGTGGAGATCGACGGCAGGCCCCTGCGCGGTGAGTTTTTGCGCATAGGCAAGATCGTCAACACCATGGTTGACCAGCTTGCGTCCTTCACCTTGGAGGTGACGCGCGTGGCCCGCGAGGTCGGCACCGAGGGCAAGCTGGGCGGCCAGGCACGGGTCAAGGGCGCCGCCGGCACCTGGAAGGATCTGACCGACAACGTCAACGCGATGGCGACCAACCTGACCAGCCAGGTGCGCAACATTGCCGAGGTGACGACTGCGGTGGCGTCCGGCGACCTGTCGAAGAAGATCACGGTCGATGTGAAAGGCGAGATCCTCGAGCTGAAGAACACAATCAACACCATGGTGGACCAGCTCAACTCCTTCGCTTCCGAAGTGACGCGCGTCGCCCGCGAAGTCGGCACCGAAGGCAAGCTAGGCGGCCAGGCGCGCGTCGAGGGTGTCGGCGGCACCTGGAAGGACCTGACCGACAACGTCAATCTGATGGCGGAGAACCTGACCAGCCAGGTCCGCAACATCGCGGAGGTGACGACCGCGGTGGCGTCCGGCGACCTGTCGAAGAAGATCACGGTCGACGTGAAGGGCGAGATCCTGGAACTGAAATCCACCATCAACACGATGGTGGATCAGCTCAACTCCTTCGCCGGCGAGGTGACGCGCGTCGCCCGCGAGGTCGGCACCGAGGGCAAACTCGGCGGCCAGGCGCAGGTGAAGGGGGTGGCCGGCACCTGGAAGGATCTCACCGACAACGTCAACTCGATGGCGCAGAACCTCACCGGCCAGGTGCGCAACATCGCCGAAGTGACGACGGCAGTGGCGTCCGGCGACCTGTCCAAAAAGATCACTGTCGATGTTAAGGGCGAGATTTTGGAGCTGAAGTCGACCATCAACACGATGGTGGACCAGCTCAACTCCTTCGCCGGCGAGGTGACGCGCGTCGCCCGCGAGGTCGGCACAGAAGGCAAGCTCGGCGGCCAGGCGCAGGTGAAGGGCGTCGCAGGCACCTGGAAGGACCTGACCGACAACGTCAACTCGATGGCGCAGAACCTGACCGGCCAGGTGCGCAACATCGCCGAGGTGACCACCGCCGTCGCGAGAGGTGACCTGTCGAAGAAGATCACCGTCGACGTTAAGGGCGAGATCGCCGAGCTCAAGGACACCATCAACACGATGGTGGACCAGCTCAACTCCTTTGCCTCGGAAGTGACGCGTGTCGCCCGCGAAGTCGGCTCCGACGGCAAACTCGGCGGCCAGGCGCATGTGGAGGGCGTCGGCGGCACCTGGAAGGACCTGACCGACAATGTGAACGCCATGGCCGGCAATCTCACGGGTCAGGTGCGCAACATCGCGGAGGTGACCACCGCCGTCGCGAGAGGCGACCTGTCGAAGAAGATCACGGTCGACGTCAAGGGCGAGATCGCCGAGCTCAAGGACACCATCAACACCATGGTGGACCAGCTCAACTCCTTCGCTTCGGAAGTGACGCGCGTTGCCCGCGAGGTCGGCACGGAAGGCCGGCTCGGAGGACAGGCGCAGGTGAAGGGCGTCGGCGGCACCTGGAAGGACCTGACCGACAACGTCAACGCCATGGCCGCGAATCTGACCGGCCAGGTGCGCAACATCGCCGAGGTGACCACTGCCGTGGCCCAAGGCGACCTGTCGAAGAAGATCACCGTCGATGTCCGCGGCGAAATCCTGGAGCTGAAGGACACCATCAACACGATGGTCGACCAGCTCAACTCCTTCGCGTCGGAGGTGACGCGCGTCGCCCGCGAGGTGGGAACCGAAGGCAAGCTCGGCGGCCAGGCGCAGGTGAAGGGCGTAGCCGGCACCTGGAAGGACCTGACCGACAACGTCAATTCGATGGCGCAGAACCTGACGGGCCAGGTGCGCAACATCGCCGAGGTGACGACCGCCGTCGCCAGAGGCGACCTGTCGAAGAAGATCACCGTCGACGTCCGCGGCGAAATCCTGGAGCTGAAGGACACCATCAACACCATGGTGGACCAGCTCAACTCCTTCGCCTCGGAAGTGACGCGCGTTGCCCGCGAAGTGGGCACAGAAGGCAAGCTCGGCGGCCAGGCGCAGGTGAAGGGCGTCGCAGGAACGTGGAAGGACCTGACCGACAACGTCAACCTGATGGCCACCAATCTTACCAATCAGGTGCGCAACATCGCCGACGTCGTCACCGCGGTCGCGCAGGGCTATCTGAAGCGCAAGCTGACCGTCGACGCCAAGGGCGAGATCGCGGCGCTCGCCGACACCATCAACGGCATGATCGAGACGCTGGCCACCTTCGCGGATCAAGTGACGAACGTCGCCCGCGAGGTCGGCATCGAAGGCAAGCTCGGCGGCCAGGCCCGCGTGCCGGGTGCAGCCGGTCTGTGGCGCGACCTGACCGACAACGTCAACCAGCTCGCCGCCAATCTGACGACGCAGGTGCGCGCCATCGCGGAGGTGTCCACCGCAGTGACCAAGGGCGACCTGACGCGCTCCATCGCTGTTGAGGCCTCGGGCGAGGTTGCCGCGCTCAAGGACAACATCAACGAGATGATCCGCAACCTCAAGGATCAGACGCTGAAGAATGCCGAGCAGGACTGGCTGAAGACCAATCTGGCGCGCTTCTCGCGCATGCTGCAGGGCGAGCGCGACCTTTCGACGGTCTCGCGCCTGATCATGTCCGAACTCGCGCCGCTGGTGAACGCGCAGTACGGCGTCTTCTATGTGACCAACCGCGAGGAAGAGCAGTTCTATCTCGAGCTGGCCGCCTCTTACGGCGCCGAGAGCAGCGCCTCGATCCGCCAGAAGATAGAGGCGCGCGAAGGGCTTGTCGGGCAGGCGGCCGCCGACAAGCGCGTGCTCGTGCTCAACAATGTGCCGCCGGACTTCGTGAAGATCAGCTCAGGACTCGGGGAGGCCCGCCCCGCCAGCGTCATTATCCTGCCTGCCCTGTTCGAGGACGACGTCAGGGCGGTGATCGAGCTGGCGTCCTTTGGCGAGTTCAGCGACACGCACCAGTCCTTCCTCAACCAACTGATGGAATCGGTCGGCATAGTTCTCAACACGATCGCCGCGACCATGCGAACGGAGGGTCTGCTCAAGCAGTCGCAACTGCTTACCGCCGAGCTGCAGGCGCGACAGGCGGAGCTGACCAAGAAGCAGGAGGAGTTGCACGCCACCAACGAGGAGCTGCAGGAAAAGGCGCAGCTTCTCGAAAACGAGAAGAAGCAGGTCGAGAACAAGAATCTCGAGATCGAGATGGCGCGTCGAGCGCTCGAGGAGAAGGCCGAACAGCTCGCCCTCACCTCGAAATACAAGTCGGAATTTTTGGCCAATATGAGCCACGAGCTGAGGACGCCGCTCAACTCGCTTCTCATTCTCTCCAAGCTCCTGGCGAGCAACCAGCAGGGCAATCTGAACGACAAGCAGGTGGACTTCGCCCGCACGATCAACTCGGCCGGCACCGACCTCTTGAGCCTGATCAACGATATTTTGGACCTGTCGAAGATCGAATCCGGCACTGTGTCGATCGACATCAACGAAATGCCGATGGCGCATCTGAAACAGCACATGGAGCGCACCTTCCGCCAGCTCGCGGCGGACAAGGGGCTGGGCTTCGCGATAGAGATCGATGCGCGCGTGCCGGAAACAATCCGGACCGACGAGAAACGCCTGCAGCAGGTTGTCCTCAACCTGCTGTCCAACGCCTTCAAGTTCACGTCCGTGGGCGAGGTGAAGCTGCATGCAAGCATCGTCAGCCGTCCGCCGCACGAGCCCGGCAGACGTCACGGCCAGGCGCTGGCGATTGCCGTCTCCGATAGCGGCATCGGCATACCTGCCGACAAGCAGAAACTGATCTTCGAGGCCTTCCAGCAGGCCGACGGCACCACCAGCAGAAAATATGGCGGCACCGGCCTCGGCCTTTCGATCAGCCGCGAGATCGCGCGGTTGCTGGGCGGCGAACTCAAGGTGGAGAGCGAGCCCGGCAAGGGCTCGACCTTCACGCTGACCATCCCGCTGGACGGACCGCAGAGCATGGCGCCCGGTGCGGGCGCCGGCTCCGTTCCGGCGCGTGCAACCGCGACGGGCGAGCCCGCGGGCGCCGACAAGGCGGTTGAATTCGCGGACGACCGCGATTCGATCTCGCCGGACGATCGGGTCGTCCTGATTGTGGAGGACGACCCGACATTCGGGTCGATCCTGCTCAGGCTGGCGCGGAGCTCCGGACTGAAAGGTGTGCTTTCGACCGCGGGCGCCGGCACGCTTGCGCTGGCGCGGCGCTTCATGCCGGACGCGATCACGCTTGATCTGGGCCTGTCCGATATCGACGGCTGGGTGCTGTTCGATCTGCTTCGGCACGATCCAAAAACGCGACGCATCCCGATCCATGTCATCTCGGGCGGCGACGACCTGAATGCGCTGGCCGAAAAGGGCGCGGCGAGCGTGTGGACCAAACCGGTCGAGCCGGAAGAACTCAGCGGAATTTTCAAGGACATCCGGTCGCGCAAGCTGCGGGTCCAACGCAACATCCTGGTGCTGGACAGCCATCCGGATCGCCGACTGTCGATCGTCGAGGCGGTGCGCGACGGGATCACATCGGTGATAGCGCTGGGTGCCCTCCCGGCGGATGCCGATGAGAACGAACTCGACCGGTACGATGCGGTGGTGGTCGGGCTCGGCCGCTCGGCCGAGGAAAACGAGCGGACGCTCGCCGGCTTCCATGCGAGTTCAGCCAAGCTGCTCCTGTTCAACGAGTCAGCGGAGCCGGTCGACAAGGCGCTTGCGGCGCACGCCGAACTGGATTCCGCCCGGCGCGTACACAGCCAGTCCCTGATAGGGCAGGAGCTGGCAGCGCTTTTCGAAACGTCCAAGGACGTTGCTCTGGCGGATCAGGAACGGTCCGGCACCGGCGATCTGAAAGGCGCGCGCGTCCTGATCGTGGACGACGATATCCGCAACATCTACTCGCTCACCAGCGTGCTGGAGACCTACGGAATTGAAGTGCTGCACGCCGAACGCGGCCAGGACGGCATCCACATCCTGGAACACACGTCCGATGTCGACGTGGCGTTGATCGACATCATGATGCCCGAGATGGATGGCTATGAGACGATGCGGGAAATCAGGCGCCGGCCACAATTGAAGGAGCTGCCGCTGATCTCGGTTACGGCGAAGGCAATGAAAGGAGACCGCGCAAAGTGTCTGGAAGCCGGGGCTTCCGACTATATCGCCAAGCCGGTCGATCTGGATCTCCTGCTGGCACTGCTTCGGGTATGGATCGGCCGCTCGCGTATACGTCGCGCTGCCGCCAAGGGCGAGGCTCCCGTGTTGACGGTGGTCGCATGACGCGTCCAGTGGCGGGTCGTGTGCCCCGGTCTGCGAAATCGGCGGTCATGCCAATTGTGGCGGCGGCAACAGGTCGGGCGCGCATACTCGCGGTCGATGACGATGAACGCAATCTGCTCGCGGTCCGGGAGGTGCTCGATCCGGTCGGTGACGTCGTGTGTGCCCATTCCGGCGAGGAGGCGCTGCGCTGCCTGCTCAAGGAGGATTTCGCTGTCGTTCTGCTCGACGTGCTTATGCCCGGCATGGACGGCTACGAGACGGCGAACCTGATCCGACAGCGGGAACGGTCGAAGCGCACGCCCATCATCTTCCTCTCGGCGATCAACAAGGAAGAAGCCCATATGCTGCGCGGTTACGATGCCGGGGCGGTGGACTACGTCTTCAAGCCGTTCGACACGTTGATCCTGCGCTCGAAGGTGGCCGTGTTTGTCGACCTCTACGAGAAGACCCGTGAGATCGAGGAGAAAGCCGCGCGCGAACAGGGACTGCTCGAGGCGGCGCTTCAAGCCCAGGCGGAGAAGCTCGAGGCCGAACACGCACTCCGCCGCAGCAAGGACCAGCAGGAGGCGATCCTGCGATCCCTTCCCGTCGTCTTCCACTCGCGGTCGACCGACGAACCGTTCGGCCCCCTTTTCGTGAGCGACGGTGTCGAAGCTCTTACCGGTTTCACGTCCGAGCGCTTCCTCTCCGAACCGGATTTCGGCGTGAGCAGGGTTCATCCCGAGGACCGCGAGAGGGTCGCTCAGGCACATCGCGACGCCGCCAGCCACGGCAGCTATAGCTGCGAATACCGGTGGCAGGCGGCGGACGGAAGCTGGAAGATATTCTTGGATCAAGGGGTTCTGGCTCCGGCGGAAGAGGATCGGCAGCGGGCGCTCTTCGGCACGCTTCTCGACATCACCGAGAGGAGACAACTGGAAGAGCAAGTGGCGCACACGCGCAAGATCGAGACCATCGGCCAATTGACCGGCGGGATCGCGCACGACTTCAACAATCTGCTCGCATCGATCCTAAGCGGATTGTCACTGATGGAACGTCAGGTGAAGTTGCCGGACAATGCCCGGCAGGTGCTTGAGATGACGCGCCACGCCGCCAGGCAGGGAGTCGACCTCATAAACCGCATGCTCGCCTTCTCGCGACGGCAGCGGCTCAGCCCGACAACGGTTCACCTTCCTAAGCTGGCCGAAACACTTGAGGGGCTGCTGGCTCCCGTGCTCGGCGGGCGCATACGGCTTCACTGGAAGATAAGCGCCGATATCGCACCTGCGCTTGCAGACAAGGGACAGCTCGAACTCGCCATCATGAATCTCGTCCTCAACGCCAGAGATGCCATGCCTCAAGGGGGCACAATCACCTTGGGCGCGTGGAATAGCCGCGCGGAAGCGGCGTCCGGCCTGGACCCTGGCGACTATGTGGTGATCAGTGTCGAAGACACCGGTGTCGGCATAGCCCCGGAGCTGCTCGACAAGGTGGTTGAGCCGTTCTTCACCACCAAGGAAGTCGGCAAGGGTACCGGCCTGGGATTGAGCACGGTCTATGGCTTCGCGCAGCAATCGCGAGGCGCATTGCAGATCCAGAGCGAAGTCGGGCGGGGCACGCGGGTCGAGCTCTGGCTGCCTTGCTCGGACGAAGCCGACATTCCGGCGATCGCGAACATCGCTCCGGCTTCGGACATGCCCCGCCTGGAGCGGGAGAAGGCACCGGATATCCTGCTCGTCGACGACAGCGAGAGTCTTAGGGAGATAACCGCGGCGATGCTGCGGGACCGCGGTTTCATGGTCGTGACGGCCACGGGCGGAGCCGAGGCCCTTGCATGGATCGAGCGCGAACCGGACCGCTTCGATCTCATCGTTACGGATTTCGCCATGCCCCTGGTGTCCGGCCTGGACGTGGTGCGTTTTGCGCGCGGCCTGCGTTCCGGATGGCCGGCAATCATCATCAGCGGCTATGCGGACGCGACAGCAATGAAGGACCGTCCGGACGATGTCCCGCTTCTTGGCAAACCCTATCCGGACGAAGCGCTGGTCGACATGATCCTGGAACTCCTCAAGCGCAGCCGCCACCTCGCCGTTCGCCAAGGCTCGGGCTGACGGCTCCGTCTGTCACTCTCTTCAAGCCGCTCGCAGCCAATGCCTTTTGTCGGTCTTGTAGGACACGCGCCGGTGCGGGTGGACGACGCTATGGAAAACGCGCAGGGGCAATATCGTCAAGCCGGGCGACGGCCGCAGGTCTGGCGTCCGGGCGATCGACGCTGAAACCACGCGCGAGATCAGGCCAGGGCCGGTGACCAGCCAGATGCTTTCGGTGGCGCCGCCGATAACCGATTGCGCCGCCTCTTGCAGTGCCGCGCCGATGACCGGATGGCGGGGAGTCGCGGCAAGGAAATTGTTGCCGATGGAGCCGAATTCGTCCTGGTAGCAGACAAACTCCGCGTCTCGCGGCAGAAGCGTGCTCAGTGGCGCAGCGCAGAAATCGTCGGCATCGAGATAGATGCCGCCTTCCACGTAAAGCACCGCCAGCCGGAAGATATCCGATTTCATCGCCGCGTGTTTCGCCGCGCGGTAGGCGCGCATCGGCTCGGGCCTGCCGAATGTCGCAAGAAACTCGCGCGCGCCCGTGTCGGACCAACGGCAATATGCGCAGCCGGCGTTGCTCTCCTTCGTGACGTCCATGAGCTTCGCGACGTCCTGCGGCGGCTGATCCTTGTCCCAGAACTGATGCAGGATTTGCGGTATCCGAGGGCTGGTCGCGTCCGACCGGGCAAAAGTTGCGGTTTCGGATCCCCCCGTTCGAGCCAGCCCCGTCAGGAGACCGAGTGCGGCGCCAAAATTTCCAGGATCGGACCGAAGCTGGGCGCCCGCCACTTCGACCAGGGTTTCATCGCCTTCGACAATCGCGGCGTGAAGCGCCTTCGTTTCCGCCGGCCGCAGTCGCAGTTCGTTGACGATCTGGCCGACCAGGCTTCGAAGCGCTCCGGTTCCGCGGCGAGCGGGACCTCCGTTCGCCGGCGTTCTCGGAATGTCGAGGAGCGCCTTCCATGCACGGTCGGGCTGGAATGTGGCGGCTGCGGCGCGGCTGAGCCCTATGCCTGCGCGTGCGTCATCCGGCGCCCGTTCCAGGATCGACTGCGCAATCTCCATCGCGGTGGCATGGTCAAACTGAAGTATTGCCAGGCGCATGCGCAGCTTTGCCCGAACAATCCATTGCTGCGCATCGTCCTCCTGCGGCCATTCGTCCAGAAGCTCCGGGACCTGGTCCCACTCGCCGGATTCGATAAGGCATTCAATGAGCACCTTTCGCTCGTTTGCCGACGTCGCCGCCCCGCGAGAAAGAACTTGCAGCGCTTCCGCTATGCGTCCCGACTTGCGCATGCTGTTTGCAAGTCGCACGCGACGAGCTGCGTCGTCTGGCGCGGAGTCGCAATCCAAGGCAAAATAACGTTGCGCTGCCTCCAGATCCCCGGTCGCCTCGGCCTGAGCGCCCATCAACTGCATCAGGCGGGGATCGCTCGGATGGTGACGGCGAAACGCTTCGACTGCATCGCCGGCATCGGCAACCATCCCCGACTTGCGAAGCAAAATCGCGGTTTGGGCGAGCAGATCGGACGAAGTCGGATGAAAACCTAGCCCCTTTGACAGAACGCCCAGCGCTTCCGGCTGCCGACCCAGGCGGACAAGACACCGGACCAGGCGGAGCCGCTGCTTCTGATCTCGCGGAGCCGCCGCAACGAGACCGGCAAGCAGGTTCGCCGCACGGGTGAAGTCTCCCGAGGCTTCCGCCTGCAACGCCTGTAGCTGACGCGACATGGGATGGTCCGGGTGGTGTTTGGCCAGGTCTTCCAGTCGGGCCGAGGCCTCGGCCGCGCGCCCGGCTTTGCGCAACTGCGACGCCAATTCGACAAGCAGGCCGGCGGACCCGGGCGCCAGGTCCAGCCCCGCCAGCAATACCGTCCGTGCTTCCTCGCTTCGGCCCATTCTGGCAAGACAGCGCGCCCAGCGAAGTCTTTGGCTTTCATCGTCCGGGTGATCGGCAACGTCGATGGAATAGATCCGCTCCGCCCACGCCAGATCGCCGATGGCCTCGGCCAGTCCGGCACGAAGCTGCGGAAGGCGACGGTCCTTGCGGTGAAATTTTGCGAAATATTGGATCTTCGCGTCGGCATCCTTGAACTGACCCGCGCGTCTTAAGTGGGTGGCAAGTTCGAACAGCAGGTCCGCCGACTTCGGCGCCAACTTGAGCCCCGCCGACAGTGCCGCCTGCGCCTCCTCGAAACGCCCGAGTTTTGCCAAGGCGCGTGCCCACCGGACCCGTTTTCGGACATCGTTCGGACGGGCGCGGACTTCCGCTTCGAACAGCTCGGTCGATGTCGACTGATCTATGGAAATAACTCGGCCTCCCAATCGCGTCGCGAACGGCGACGAAAGATGTTCATGCCACCCGATCTACCTGCGGATCATCATGAGCTGTTGTGACACTCGCACGGCTCAAATGCCAGCAGTCCAACCTGCCAACCGCGCTCCTTCATCAAAATGGGCGCGTCAGTTGGCTGCCGGCTTCAACGGGTTGGGCAATTGCTTGCAAATGCGTGGACAACCGGCCGATGCGCCGAGAGGCCATTTCGCCACCGCCAGCGGCACAAGACCATGCTTCTCAAAAGCCGCACGGCTCGTCAAATTGCCTCGCACCATCGCGTCGATATCGACGGTTTCTCGGCGAGCCGCGTGCCGCAACGCTTCTACCGATCGCACTCGGCTTCCATACGTGCGATCATTTCCAGGACAGCATATCCTTCGGAAGGCGGCCGGACGGATCGTGCACTCTGACGCGCCATGGCAGGTCCGGCCCCCATTTCCAAAGGACGAGGTTGCGCATGTCGGGCCGCGTGCCGCGCGCGAAGGACGGCGCGACGATGCCGGCCGCGCCGGCAGCGATCAAGCTCCGCGCCAATGTCCACGAGGCGGGCTTGCGCCGCTCGGCGGCGTCGAGCGCCCAGGCGCAGGCCATGTCGTCCAGCGACGCTCCGGCGGCGCTCCGGCCCTCGCCGGTCGACAGGTCGAGGATGTCCTCGCAGTCGACTTCGTAGAGGCAGATCGTCAGCGGCTCGAGTTTTGCCGAAAACCCTTGCGAGGCCTCGATCACCGCTCCCTCGATCGTCAAGCCGAGATAAAGCGCAGGCACGCCTCTCGGATTGAACCGCCCGCCATGGATCGCCGCGCCGTCGCCCGAAAGCGGACTGAACGACCATTTCGGGTTATGCGCCCGATAGCAGTCGCCGGCAAACCTCAAGCAAAGCCGCCCATTGCGAGGTGGTCGAGATAGTCCCGCACCGCGGCAGCCTTGCCGTCCTTGACGAGACTTTCCGCCGTGCGTCCGCCGAAGGCCGGGATCGGTTCGGCACGATACCAGGCCATGGCCTGCTTTTCGCCGCCAGCCCAGCCGGTGACGCGTGCGATGATCTCGAGCATCTCCGTTATCCTTGCCTGTGTCTTCGCCGCGGTCATGCGGCTGGTGCGGCGCAGCGTTTCGGGCGTCAGCCCGGCCGTCTCGGCCAACTGGCCCTTCGACATGCCGAAACGGTCGACAACCTGGTCGATCTCTACCGCCCCCTCCTCGTCGAACATTCCTGCCATCTGTCCGCGGGTTATCGCTGCGGCCGACGGCGGCGCAAGATAGGGCACAGCGCTTTCTTCGAGGCCGCGCGGGCCGGTATCCTTTTTTCGAAGCGCGGTCATTGACACACCTATTGCCATACAAAGCTGCCATAATATGTGTCCATGCAGCAGACTTGTCAAGCGCCACGGCTTGCGCCGCTGGCCGACGCGGGACGGACGAATGCCGAGATCAGCCACAAGATTTGGCTGCCTAGCTCTGCCGGCCCGCCGTCTCCTTCAGACGATACAGCGCCTCCAACGCCTCCTTCGGCGTCATGTCGTCCGGGTTGAGTGCAACGACCTGTTCGCGCAGCCGGTCTGGCTGGGCCGGTTTCGGCGTCGCCTCCCGCCGCGCCGCGACGGAAAACAGCGGCAGATCATCGACAAGCCGGTTGGCTTTTCCCGAGGTCTCGCCGCTCTCCAACTGGTGCAGCACGTCGCGCGCCCGGTCAACCACGGCGGGTGGCAGGCCGGCCAGCCGCGCCACCTGGATGCCGTAGGAGCGGTCGGCCGCCCCCTTGCCGACCTCGTGCAAAAAGATCACCTCGCCTTCCCACTCCTTCACCCGCATGGTGACATTGTGCAGCCGCGCCAGCTTGTCGGCCAGCGCCGTCATCTCGTGGAAATGCGTGGCGAACAGCGCCCGGCAGCGGTTCTTCTCGTGCAGGTACTCCACCGCCGCCCAGGCGATCGACAGGCCGTCGAAGGTCGCCGTGCCGCGGCCTATCTCGTCGAGAATGACCAGCGCCCGCTCGCCGGCCTGGTTGAGGATCGCCGCCGTCTCGACCATCTCGACCATGAAGGTCGAGCGCCCGCGCGCCAGGTCGTCCGAAGCGCCGACGCGCGAAAACAGCCGATCGACCACCCCGATATGGGCGCGCGTCGTCGGCACGAAGGAGCCGGTCTGCGCCAGGATGGCGATAAGCGCGTTCTGGCGCAGGAACGTCGACTTGCCGCCCATGTTTGGGCCTGTGAGCAGCCAGATGGCGCCGAATTTTCCGCCATTAGCCGGCGAAAGATCGCAGTCGTTGGCGACGAATGGCTGGCCGGATGTTTTTCGCAGCGACTGTTCGACCACGGGATGGCGGCCGGCGTCTATGTCGAAGGTCAGGCTGTCGTCGACCACGGGCCGCGTCCAGCCCTCGCCCACGGCGAGCGCGGCAAGTGCCGCCGACACGTCGAGCACGGCCAGCGCCTGCGCGCCGGCACGAATCTTTTCCGCATGGCCCACCGCCTCGGCGACGAGGTCGTCGAACACTGCGAGTTCGATCTGCAGCGCCCGGTCGGCAGCGTTGACGATTTTTGTCTCCAGGTCGGCGAGTTCGGTCGTGGTGAAACGCATGGCGCTCGCCATGGTCTGGCGGTGTATGAAACGAGCGCGCAACGCATCGCTTCCGGTCATCGCCGCCTGATGGTTGGCCGTCACCTCGATGTAATAACCCAGCACATTGTTGTGCCTTATCTTCAGCGAGCGCACGCCGGTCTCGTCGATCAGCCCGCGTTCCAGCCCGGCGATCACTTTTCGCGATTCGTCGCGCAGCGCCCGCATCTCGTCGAGTTCGGCGTCCCAGCCGGCGCGCACGAAGCCGCCGTCGCGTTTCAAGAGCGGCGTCTCGTCGGCCAGCGCGCGCGCCAGCCGCTCGGCACAATCGGCCGGCAGCCCGCGGATGGCTACCAGCGCGGCCAGAATCTCGGCCGGCGGCGCGGCATTTTCCAGCAGGTCACCGACCTCCGCCGCGGCACGCAACCCGGCGCACAGCGCGCCGAAGTCGCGCGGACCGCCTCGGTTCAGCGCCAGCCGCGTCAGGGCGCGCGGCATGTCTGCAAGGCCCTTCAACAGCAGCCGCAACCCTTCGCGAAGGTCGGTTTCATCCGCCAGCCAGGCGACCGAATCCAGCCGCGCATTGACAGCGTCCGGCGCCGTCAGCGGCGAGGTCAGCCGGTCGGCGAGCAGCCGCGCCCCGGCGCCGGTGACGGTGCGGTCGATCGCGGTAAGCAGCGAGCCGTCGCGGCTGCCCGACAGCGTGCGCGTCAGCTCAAGATTGGCCCGGGTCGCTGCGTCGATGAATAGCGTCGAGCCCGCAGTCTCGCGCTCCGGCACGCCCAGCGGCGGGCGCTCGGCCTTCTGCGTCTTCTCGACGAAGGCGATGATGCCGGAGATCGCCGAAAGCTCCGCCCGGCTGAAATTGGCGAACCCGTCCGGCGTGGCGACCTGGTAGAAGCGGGCGATGCGGGCCGGCGCGGAGGCCGAATCGAACAGGCTGGGCGGCTGCGGGCTGGCCAGCCGGCCGAGCACGTCGAAGACCGGCTTCAGCTCGGGGTCGTAAAACACAGGCTCGGCAACGATCAACTCGCGCGGGTCGACGCGAAAAATGTCGGCAAGCAACCGGTCGGCGGCGGTCTCGGCCACCCGGAACAGGCCGGTGGAAAGCTCCAGCCAGGCCAGCGCGTATCCGCCGCCCTTCACCCGCCCCAGCGCCATCAGGAAACTGGATTCTGCCGGCGAGAGCAGCCTGTCCTCGGTGATGGTGCCCGGCGTCACCAGCCGCACGACGTCGCGCCGCACCACCGATTTCGAGCCGCGTTTCTTCGCCTCCGCCGGGTCCTCGATCTGCTCGCAGACCGCGACGCGATGGCCGAGCCCGATCAATTTCTGCAGATAGTCGTCGGCCGCGTGGATCGGCACGCCGCACATCGGGATGTCGGCGCCAGCGTGTTTTCCGCGCTTGGTCAGCACGATGCCCAGCGCGCGCGACGCCACCTCGGCGTCGTCGAAGAACAGCTCGTAGAAATCGCCCATGCGGTAGAACAAGAGCGAATCCGGGTTCGCCGCCTTGATCTCGATATATTGCTCCATCATCGGCGTCGCGGCGACGGGTCCCCCGCCCCCTTGTTGGGAGGGGTTAGGGCCAGCGGCATAGGGCGTTGCAGTCTCCATCACCGTCCCGATCTTCGGTGAAGGCGAACCCCCACCCGTAAAACCCCTCTCCGCAAGTCGGAGGGGCCTTGTCGTGCAAACTCTTCCTGCTTGGCGCTTTACGCCCGCCGAGTGTAGCCTTAATCCAAAACACTCCACAAAAAGAAGCATCGGGCCGCGCAACGCGGCTCACTGGGAAGGAAACATCGCCCCCATGGCCGCCTCGAAGAAAGCCGACAACGGACCCTCCGTCAGCGCCCAGGAAGCGCTCGACTTCCACGCCATGGGCCGGCCGGGCAAGCTGGAGATCGTGCCGACCAAGCCGATGGCGACGCAGCGCGACCTGTCGCTCGCCTATTCGCCGGGCGTCGCGGTCCCCGTGAAGGCCATCGCCGAGGATCCGAGCCGCGCCTTCGACTACACGTCGCGCGGCAACATGGTCGCCGTCATCTCCAACGGCACCGCCATCCTCGGCCTCGGCAATCTCGGCGCGCTCGCCTCGAAACCGGTGATGGAAGGCAAGGCGGTGCTGTTCAAGCGCTTCGCCGACGTCGATTCCATCGACCTCGAGGTCGACACCGAGGACGCCGAGGCCTTCATCAATTCGGTGCGCTATCTCGGCCCCTCCTTCGGCGGCATCAACCTCGAGGATATCAGGGCGCCCGACTGCTTCATCATCGAGCAGAAGCTGCGCGAGGTGATGGACATCCCGGTCTTCCACGACGACCAGCACGGCACCGCGATCATCGCCGCCGCCGGCCTGATCAACGCGCTGCAGATCACCGGCCGCGACATGAAGACCACGAGGCTCGTCTGCAACGGCGCCGGCTCGGCCGGCATCGCCTGCATCGAGCTCATCAAGTCGATGGGGTTCGCCCCGGAAAACATCATCCTCTGCGACACCAAGGGCGTGGTTTACCAGGGCCGCACCGAAGGCATGAACCAGTGGAAGTCGGCGCACGCCGCCAAGACCGAGGCGCGCAGCCTGGCCGACGCCATGGACGGCGCCGATGTCGTGTTCGGGCTGTCGGCGCGCGGCGCGTTCAGCACCGCCATGATCCAGTCCATGGCCAAGAATCCGATCATCTTCGCCATGGCCAATCCCGACCCGGAGATCACCCCGGAAGAAGTCGCCGAGATCCGCACCGACGCCATCATGGCCACCGGCCGCTCGGACTATCCGAACCAGGTCAACAACGTGCTCGGCTTCCCCTACATCTTTCGCGGCGCGCTCGACGTGCGCGCCACCACCATCAACGACGAGATGAAGGTCGCCGCCGCGCGCGCCCTGGCCGACCTCGCCCGCGAGGACGTGCCGGACGACGTCGCCGCCGCCTACCAGGGCATGCGGCCGAAATTCGGCCCCAACTACATCATCCCCGTGCCCTTCGACCCGCGCCTGATCTCCGCCATCCCCGTGGCGGTCGCCAAGGCGGCGATGGATTCCGGCGTGGCGCGCCGGCCGATCGTCGCCATCGAGCGCTACGCGCAGGAGCTTTCGGCCCGCCGCGACCCGATCGCCTCGACCCTCCAGCGCATCTACGACCGCGTGCGCCGCCAGCCGAAACGCATCGTCTTCGCCGAGGGCGAGGAGGAGCAGGTGATGCGCGCCGCCGTCGCCTATGTGAACCAGAAGCTCGGCACGGCGATCCTGGTCGGCCGCGACGAGATCATCAAGGAAAACGCGCGCGCCGCCGGCATCGACCTGAACAAATCCGGCATCGAGATCATCAATGCCCGGCTGTCACGCCGCAACACGGTCTATGCCGACCATCTCTACGAGCGCATGCAGCGCAAGGGCTTCCTGTTCCGCGACTGCCAGCGGCTGATCAACAACGACCGCAACCATTTTGCCGCTTGCATGCTGGCGCTGGGCGACGCCGACGGCATGGTCACCGGCGTGACCCGCAACTATTCCACCGTGCTCGACGACATCAGGCGCGTCATCGACGCGAAACCCGGTCACTGCGTCATCGGCGCCTCGATCGTGCTGTCACGCGGCCGCACGGTGATCGTCGCCGACACCGCCGTGCACGACATGCCCAACGCGGAAGAGCTCGCCGACATCGCCGAAGAAACCGCCGGTTTCGCGCGCCGCATGGGCTATGAACCGCGCGTCGCCATGCTCGCCTACTCCACCTTCGGCCACCCGCCGGGCGAGCGCTCCGAACGCGTGCAGGAGGCGGTAAAGATCCTCGACAAGCGCCGCGTCGATTTCGAATATGACGGCGAAATGGCGGCCGACGTGGCGCTGAACCACCGGCTGATGCGCGAGCAATATCCGTTCTGCCGCCTCTCAGGCCCGGCCAACGTCTTGATCATGCCGGCCTTCCACTCGGCGTCGATCTCGACCCGCATGCTTCAGGAGCTCGGCGGCTCCACCGTTATCGGCCCGCTGCTGGTGGGGCTGAACAAGCCGGTGCAGATCGTGAGTTTGAACGCCAAGGATTCGGACATCGTCAACATGGCGGCGATCGCGGCGTATTCGGCGGGGAGTTAGCGCCCCCTTTCTCTCCCCTTGCGGGAGAGAAAGCGATTTCAACATCTTAGCTGGAGTAGGACGAAGCCCGTCAGCGACAGCTAAGTGTTAGAAATCGCAAGTGAGGGGATTGATCCTGCCGAGACCGAGGCACATGCGGCAAACTTTAAGTTTGTGAGGGTTAAAGAACGAAACGGAAACATTTCGCTTGCGTGTATCGTGCAAACGATGCACTTGTTCCAATCGCTTCCGAATGTGAGAATCACCTACTCGATTTCGTGAGAACGTTGAATGGCCAAAGGTTCGACAGTTAAGTCGGGAGGCACTTCCCGGATACGCTTCGTCATGGTCGAAGCGGAAATAGCAGATGGCGACATTGGACAAATTACTCAGGCCATCCAAAACGCGCTTCGAGGGCCCGCGCCCACTGTCCAGCGCATTGCATCGTCCAATGGAACGAAGGTAATCGCTCAGGAAACCCCAGAACTTGACGCTGAAGTTGAAGTCGACGACGAGGACGGGGTTGTCGTTGATGTAATTCCGCGGCAGTCGAAATCGAAGGGACCGCGTAAAGCGGCTCCGACGCCCAACGTCCTAAATTTCGATTTAACTTCGGAGCCGTCTCTTGTCTCCTATGCCCAAAAAGCAAATCCGAAAAGTGATCGTAAACGATACCTTGTCATTGCAGCTTGGTTTAAAGAGCATCGCGGGCTCGATGCTATTACGGCCGATCATGTATATACCTGTTATCGATCTCTCAAGTGGCCAACAAGTATAAATGATTTCGGCCAAGCGCTTCGTAAACTTAAAGCAGATCAGCTTTTAACATCACCGGAAAAGGGATCGTACGCAATCAATCACCTTGGTATTGCCGAGGTAGAAAAACTGCTTTCTGGCGGCGAGTAATGGAGCTATCCGAACTTGTTGGGCAGGTAGAAGGTTTCGACACCCTTCAGCCGCGAGAGAAGATTCGGCTGTTCGCGTGGCATCTTCATATACATCAGGCTAGAGCCGTATTCGACAATGAAGATATCCGAGGTTGCTATAGGCAACTTCATCTGACGCCTCCCGACGTGTCTGTATATCTTCCTAGAATGGCGACTTCGAAGCCTCCAGACTTATTGAAGGACCGGGGTGGTTACAAGCTTGCGCGTGCTGTCAGGTCCAGTCTGGACTCTAAATATGGCTTGCACGACCGCGTGATTCAGGTGAGCAAACTACTCTCTGACCTCCCAGGTAAAGTTCCCGACCTCGCGGAAAAGACATTCCTCTTCGAAGCAATGAAGTGCTACCGCGTCGAGGCATACCGTGCTTGCATCGTCATGACTTGGAATTTAGCCTTCGACCATCTGCTGCGTTGGATCATGAGGGACGCGCAGCGCTTAGCAGATTTCAATTCCGCCATATCTCGGCGTTATCAAAAAAAAGCTTCCCTTATGATTATCAGCCAAGATCACTTTGAAGATCTTAAAGAGGCTGAAGTTATTGAGGTGTGCCAAACCGCATCTCTTTTGTCGAAGAACATTATCGAAATCCTGCGAGAGAAATTGAAGCGCCGGAATATCGCCGCCCACCCCTCGCAAGTTGTCGTGACGCAATCACAGGCGGACGACGTGGTGACTGACCTCGTGAACAACGTTGTCCTTGCACTCATTTAGCTTGCGCGGGCGACGTGCTCATTGGCGAAAGTGGGCGGGAGGGAGAAAGCAAATTCGTCGGCTTGGCGAAGCCAAGTCCTTAGAATTTGCAAGAGAGGGGTCTTCAACAAACTGTCATGCGCCAGTCGGTCCCACCCCTTCATCGCAAATTCGCCCGCGCCATGCGGGCCGACGCGACCAAGGCGGAAAACATCCTGTGGCAGGCACTGCGCAACAAGCAACTCGAAGGCTTGAAATTCAAGCGGCAGGTGCCGCTCGACGGCTTCATCCTCGACTTCGTCTGCTTCGAGGCCCGACTGATCCTGGAGGTTGATGGCGGACAGCATTCGGAATCGTCGCGGGACGTAACGCGCGACCGGCATTTCGAGACGCAAGGGTTTCTCACCCTGCGCTTCTGGAACGACGACGTGACGAAAAACATCGACGGCGTCTGCTACCAAATCCTGCTGGAGGCGAAGGCAAGGCTGTCGGATCGGTGAGGAGCTTTCGATCCAAGAAATCCCCTCTCTTGCGATTTCTAACACTTAACCTCGGTGACGGGCTTCGCCCTGCTCGGTTAAGGTGTTGAAATCGCTTTCTCCCCCGCAAGGGGGGAGATAGAACGCTGCCGCGATCTCGCCGCCAATGTCCAACGTTAACGATTGGCGGAAACAGCCGAGCGCGCTATCTCCCCCCCTTGCGGGGGAGAATGGATTTTCACGATCTTAGCGGAGCGCCGAGCCCGACGGGCGAGGGAACAAGCGACGCTAAGTCGTAGAAAATCCAAGAGAGGGGATTTTCGCTTGGCCGCCGACATCATGGTCTTCAGTCGAGCTTGGCTCGGTAGCTAATCAAATACCCACTCACATTCCCTTCGCTTTTGCACTGCAACAGGCGTAAGACGCCGGCCATGGAAAACAATCGCTTCGAGACGTCCGTCACCGTCAAGTCCGCGCAAGGGCCTGACAAGGTGCTGAAGACCGCCCGCGAGGCGAACGACTATCTGCTGTCCGGCTGGTCCGGCAAGCGCGGCCCAAAACACCGCGAGGCGCTGCAGGCCTGCCACGATGCGCTGGCCGGGACCAAGCCGGCGATGACGGCGCGCCGCGCTTTCGTCGCCGCGGCGCGCGAGGCGTCCGTGCTGGTCGCCGACAAGGTCTGAACGTCTATTCGGCCTTTTCGGTCTCGGGGTTGGGCTCGGCTTCGTCCGTCTCCGACTGCTTTTTCGCGGCCTTGGCGGCCAGCTTTTCCGCCTTCTTGGCGGCCTTGATGCGCTCGCGTTCCTTGCGTTCGTGATTGTAGTTGGGCGGCCTCGGCATCGGCTTCTCCTTTTTGTCGTTGCGTAGCCCCCTGCCTAAAAGCATCGGCCGGCGAACACAACCCGGCGCGCAAGAAGAGGCCGGCCCGGGCAAACGGGCCGCGCCAATAGCACAGGCTTCGCCACAGGGGACAGTCTTTTCGGCCCTGCAAAAAAGCCGAAGCGATTGACGACTGGCGTCGACAGAAAAAATCTAACGGTTCCCGATGCTTGCCGGCCTCTGGCACGCCGTCGGAAATTTTCTTGCGACACGATTTTGCAAGAAACTTATCCCCCTCCCCAAAACCACGCGCATACTTTTGCGCAGTTTCTCCCGCCGGGAACGCTTCCGGAGTCGTTCGTTAGCGGGGAGAGACCGGCGCCTCCGTCATGCTGCCGACGAAGCGGCATGGCCGGGGAAGTCTTGTCCGAAGGTTCCTCCTCCGCAACTACGTGCGGAGCGCACTGGACGAGTGCTTAAGCACGGCCAGCCGAGGTGGAAACACCAGAGCCGGAGCTGTCGTGAAGCGGAACGGGACAGGGCCAAAAGTCGCCGGACGGGCGGTCGCAAGGCCGCATAAAAATTTAGATGAGCGAGCTTGCGGCCGCCCGTCTTCCCGACCTTTTTTCAACGACCCGGCCAAAAAGCGCGGGAGCGAGAACCCGTGCCCGGACAAAAAGCGTTCCCGCACTCCTACAGCAGTCCGGCCTTCTCGGCCTCGGCCCGAAGATTCTGGCGCGGCCGGGGGCCGATCTGCTGGATGACGAGGCCGGCGGCCAGCGAGCCGAGATCGCCGCAATGCTGCAGGTCGCGGCCGGTGGTGTAGCCGTAGAGGAAACCCGCGGCATAGAGGTCGCCGGCGCCGGTGGTGTCGACGATCTCGTTTACGGGGATCGGCTTGATCGTCACCGTCTCGTCGCCGCGCACGATCACCGAGCCCTTTTCGGAGCGCGTCACGGCGGCGATCTTGCAGTCCTTGCGGATCAAGTCCAGCGCCGTCTCCAACGAGCTGGTCTTGTAGAGCGACTTGATCTCGTGGCTGTTGGCGAAGACGATATCGACCGTGCCCGAGCGCATCAGCTCGAGGAACTCGCCGCGATAGCGGTCGACGCAGAAGGAATCCGACAGGGTCATCGACACCTGGCGGCCGGCCTGATGCGCCAGCTTCGCGGTCATGCGGATGGCGTCCTTGGCGCGCGGCGGATCCCACAGGTAACCCTCGAAATAGGTGACCAGCGCACCCTTCGCCTTCTCCGGCTCGACGTCCTCCGGGCCGAGCTCGACGCAGGCGCCGAGATAGGTGTTCATCGAGCGCTCGCCGTCCGGCGTCACGAAGATCATCGAGCGCGCCGTCGGCGGCGGACCCTTCAGCGGCCTGGTGTCGAAGGCGACGCCCTGGGCGCGGATGTCGTGGTAATAGATGTCGCCGAGCGTATCCTCCGCCACCTTGCCGAAGAAGGCGGCGCGCCCGCCGAAGCTGGCGATGCCGGCCGCCGTGTTGCCGGCGCTGCCGCCGGACGCTTCGATGGCCGGGCCCATACGCTCGTAGAGCAGGTTGGCGCGGTCGGTGTCGATCAAGTTCATCGCCGCCTTGATGATGCCGTTGTCGGCGAGAAACGCCTCGTCGGCTTGGGCAATGATGTCGACGATCGCGTTACCGATGCACAGCACATCGTATTGGCTCATCCAGGAAACTCCGGCGGTGGGCAAATCCTTGGCGTTCTTGCACAGACGACGCGGCCGGGTCCAGAGATGGGCCGTCGCGCCGCGCAAGTTTCTTGTGCGCGTGCCCTGCGATCCCCATGTCGATCGCATCGGCGCGGCGAAAATCATGGAGACCAGCAAAGCATGATCCTCGCAAGCGCCCGCGCCGCACTGGGCCACCTGTTTTCTCCCCCGTTCCGCGGCGTGTTTTTCAAGACGCTGGGGCTGACGCTGCTGGCGCTCGTCGCTTTGTGGTTCGGGCTGGTGCAATTGTTCGAATGGCTGGCCTGGCCGTGGCTCGACACACTTCTGCCCGGCCTGCCGGGCTGGGCCGGCTGGCTCGGCGTGGTCGCGGCTGTTGTCGCCGGCATCGGGCTGGCGCTGGGCCTTGCCCTGCTGATCGCGCCGGTGACGGCGATCGTCGCCGGCTTCTTCCTCGACGACGTGGCCGAACTGGTGGAGCGGACCGACTACCCGTCGGACCCGCCCGGCCGTCCGATACCAGCGCTGGCCAGCATCGCGCTGTCGCTGAAATTCTTCGGCATCGTGATTGCCGGCAATTTTTTCGCGCTGATGCTGCTGCTGGTGCCGGGGATAAACATCGGCGCCTTCTTCGTCGTCAACGGCTATCTGATCGGCCGCGAGTTCTTCGAATTCGCGGTGATGCGTTTTCAGCCCGAGGCGGAAGCCAAGGCGTTGAGGCGGCGCAATGCCGGCACTGTATTCCTCGCCGGCCTGGTCATCGCCGCCTTCATGGCGGTGCCGCTCTTGAACCTGCTATCACCACTGTTCGCCTGCGCCATGATGGTGCACCTGCACAAGGCGGTCGCGGCCGAGGAAAGGCGGCGGGGCTAGCCGGCTTTGGAGAAAAGCGCTCCCATCTCGGCGAAGGACATGCCCTGGCGTGAAAACTCGAACGAGCCGTTTTCGAGGATTTCGGCTGCCGCCCGCCGGACCGCGCCGAAAGCGAAATTGGTGAGTTTAGAGCCGAGCGAGATGCGCTTGACGCCGGCCTCCGCCAGCGCCGCCACCGTCAGTTCCGGCACGGCCAGCACATTGACCGGGCGCGACACAGAGGAGCAGATGGTCCGCACCGTTTCGATGTCGGAGATGCCCGGCGCATACACCACGTCGGCGCCGGCTCCGGCGAAGGCCTGCAGCCGCCTGATGGTGTCGTCGAGATCGTTCCTGCCCCACAGGAAATTCTCGCAGCGTGCGGTGAAGACGAAACCGTGCTTCACCGCCCGCGCGGCTTCCGCCGCGGCGGCGACACGTTCCACGGCCTGCGAGAACCCGTAGATGGGATTGGAGGGATCGCCGGTATGGTCCTCGATCGAGCAGCCCGCCAGTCCGGCCGCCTCGGCGGCGAAGATGGTCTCCGCGGCGCTGTCGGGGCTGTCGCCCTTGCCTTTTTCGAGGTCGGCGTTGATCGGCAGGTCGACGGCCGCGACCATGTCACGGCAATGCGCCATCATCGCCTCGAAGCCGACCGCGCCATCCACCAGCCCGCGCGAGAAGGCAAAACCGGCGCTGGTGGTGGCCAGCGCCTTGAAGCCGAGCGAGGCGAGCAGCTTGGCCGTGCCCGGATCCCACGGATTCGGCATGACGAAGGCCCCGGCGGCCTGATGGAGATCGTGAAAAACCCTGCCCTTGTCCATGACCGTACCCGCTTGCTGGAATTCATCCGTTGGTCAATTTTACTCCGCCGCGACGGCGCGGCAAAGCGGTGGATTGAAACACTCCTGCCGGTTTGCGGCGGCAGCGCCATTCAAATCCGTCTGCGGCCACGTTATCTTCCCGCCATGAACGCCGCTCCTTTCACCTCCGACGAACTCGAACGTTACGCGCGCCACATCGTGCTGCCGGAGGTCGGCGGGCCGGGCCAGCAGAAGCTGAAGCGCGCCCGCGTGCTGGTGATCGGCGCCGGCGGGCTCGGCGCGCCGGTGCTGCAATATCTGGCGGCGGCCGGCGTCGGCACGCTCGGCGTTGTCGACGACGACACGGTGTCGCTCTCCAACCTGCAGCGGCAGGTAATCCACGACACCGGCTCGGTCGGCGACAAGAAGAACGCCAGCGCCGCGCGCTCCATCGCCCGCATCAACCCGAACGTGACCGTCGAGACCCATGATTTCCGCATCACGGCGGACAATGCACGCGAGCTTGTGCGCGGCTACGATCTGGTCGCCGACGGCTCGGACAATTTCGACACCCGCTACGCCGTGGCGGACGCCTGTACGGCGGAGGAAAAGCCTCTGGTGCATGCGGCGGTCGGCCGCTTCGACGGGTCGCTGACCGTGCTGAAACCCTTCGAGGCGGGGGCCGACGGTCGCAAGAATCCTTCCTACCGGGACCTGTTTCCCGAACCACCGCCGCCCGGCATGGTGCCGTCCTGCGCCGAAGCCGGCGTGCTCGGTGCGCTCACTGGCGTGATCGGCACACTGCAGGCGATGGAAGTGATCAAGCTGATCACCGGCATAGGCGAGCCGCTTGTCGGCCGGCTGCTGCTCTATGACGGGCTGGCCGCGCAGTTCGACACGATCCGCTACAAGGCAGCGCTATGAACCGTGTGAAGGTGGCGCCGCTACAGGCGGATTTCGACGACTGGGACGGGCTGCTGGCGCTGGTCCGCCGCGCCTTCTCTTATATGGACGGCATCATCGATCCGCCCTCCTCCGCCCACCAACTGACAGCGGACTCGCTGCGCACCAAGGCACGGACCGAAACTATCTTCCTCGCACATACGGACGGCCGGCTGGCCGGCTGCGTCGCGCTCGCCGAGTGCGGCGACCATTTTTATCTCGGCAAGCTGGCGGTCGAGCCGGATTTGCAGGGGAAGGGCATCGGCAGGCTGCTGGTCGAAGCGGCCGAGCGTTTTGCGCGCGTGGGCGGCAAGCCGGTCATCGAATTGCAGACGCGGATCGAGCTCGAGGGCAACCAAAGAACCTTCGCCCGGCTCGGCTTCCTCGAGACAGGACGCACGGCGCATCCGGGTTTTGACAGGCCCACCTCGATCACCATGCGCAGGGTTTTGGCGTGAGCCTGTCGCTGAACGAGCAGGAACGGACAATCGCCGCCGGGCAGGACAGCCCGGCGATGGCGATGCGCATCGTTGCCGAAAGCGCCCGGCTGCTTGGCGCGCCGCGGCTGATCCCGATCGCCTCGGCGCATATAGACGGGGCGCTTTATCACGGCGATTCCGGCACGCTGTTCGCCGAAAGGCTGGTCGCGGGCGGCGCGCGGGTCGTGGTGCGCTCGACGCTGAATGTCGGCGCGCTGGACCTGACGGGCTGCTCGCGCGGGCGGCTGGAGGAGCCGGCGCGCGGCATGGCACGGCGCATGATGGACGCCTATCGGAAACTCGGCTGCGAGCCGAGCTGGACCTGCGCGCCCTATCAAGCCGGGCACCGCCCGGCTTTCGGCAGCGACGTCGCCTGGGGTGAATCGAATGCCGTGGTGTTCTGCAATTCCGCGCTCGGAGCGCGCACCAACCGCTACGGCGATTTTCTGGACATCGCCTGCGCCATATCGGGTCGCGCGCCCGACTGCGGGTTGCACCGGCCGGAGAACCGCGGGGCCAGGCTGGTTTTCGATCTCCGCAAGCTGCCGGTTGCCTTTACGCGGTCCGAGATCGCCTGGCCGGTTCTGGGCAGCCTGTACGGGCGGCTCGTTGGTGACACGGTCGGTGTTGTCGTCGGCGTCGATGCCCATCCCGGCGACGACGCGCTGAAAGCCTTCGGCGCGGCGGCGGCCTCCACCGGCGAGGTCGGGCTGTTCCATATCGCCGGCGTCACGCCAGAAGCGCCCGACCTTGCCACAGCGCTCGGCGAGCAGTCGCCGGAAACGAGCATCGTGGTGACCGACCAGATGGCACGCGACGCGCAGGTGCGGCTCTCCACGGCCGAAAGCGTCGACCGCGTCGACGCCGTGGCGATCGGTAGCCCGCATCTTTCGGCGGCCGAGGTCGAACGTCTCGAAGCGCTGATCGCCGGCCGAAAGCTTGCCGTGCCGCTTTATGCCTGCACCGGCCGGCATGTGCTGGCGTCCCTGGAAGCGGACGGCCGCCGCAAGGCGCTGGAGGCCGCTGGCGTGGTCGTGGTCGCGGACACCTGCGTGGTAGTCACGCCGATCCTGCCCGACAGGACAGGCGGCGTGCTGATGACCAATTCCGGAAAATTCGCACAGTACGCGCCGGGCAACACCGGTTATGCCGTGCTCTACGGCTCGATGGCCGAATGCGTGGAAAGTGCTGTCGCCGGACGACCTGCCTATGCCGGGCCGGCCGCATGACGGGCGCCGATACATCGCCGCAGAAAGAGCCCCCACCGCAGCGGCTTCTGGCGGAAGTGCTGGTGCCGGGAACGGCCGGCACGGGCGAGGCGCTGGTGCTGTCGGCGCCGATCAGTTTCTGGGGCGGCGTCGATCCGGCAAGCGGTCGCATCGCCGACGTGCGCCATCCCGAGCATGGCGCGACCATTGCCGGAAAAATTCTGTTTCTGCCGGGCACCATCGGCTCGTCCTCGGCCTCGGCCGTGCTGCTGGAGCTTGTCCGCAACGGCCATGCGCCGACGGCCATCGTCATGCATGAGCCGGACGCGATCCTATTGCTCGGCATCATCGTGGCGCGCGAAATGGGGTGGCCGACGCCGGTGGCTGTGAGGCTTGATTCAGGTCAATTTCCAACGTTTGCATGTGCGCGGGTCGTTGTCGGGGCCGATGGTTCGATTAGAATTGCCGATAGCGTCTGTGAGCCAGCAGAGATCAAAACATGACGGTGTTGATCCGAACCGCCACCCGCAACGACGCGCTGCATGTGGCCGCTATCGTCGACATAGCTGGGCACGGAATCGATCTGGGCAGTTGGTTACGCGATCTGGACGCGGATCACGCCGTGCTATCGGTCGCGCGTCGAGCGGCATCGGCCGACTCGAATAGCGCGTATCACTTCTCGAGGGCTCACCTGATTGAACTGGACGGAGAGGTGGCAGGCGGTCTTGTCGGCAGCCTGCTCACCGGAGACGAAAACGAAGTACTCGATCCCGGATCGCCAATCCAACCGTTGGTGACACTGGAAACGCGCCTGCCCGGATACTGGTCGATCCTGGCCATCGCCGTCTATCCGGAGTTTCGCGGCAAGGGCCTGGCGCAAGAGTTGTTGGCCCACGCAACTGGTTTGGCGGTTACTTGCGGTGCGAAGGGGCTCTCACTTGTCGTCGAAGACACCAACGCTTCGGCAATCGCACTCTACGGTCGCATGGGCTACGCGATGGCTGAGACGCTTCCCTGGATCGCCTATTCCGGACGGTCCGGTCCAAAGAATTGGATGATGATGAAGAAAGGTCTTGGTCCGGAGCGCTCTACCTCCTGACCGTCATTTGAGGTAGCGCGCAAAGGTCGACACTCCATTTGCTGCCCTTCCTCAGAACCGCCACTTCATCCCCTGCTCGGGGATGATGAAATTCACGCCGAGATCATTGCCCGCCTGCAACTCCTTCAGGATGTCCTCCTGCGGCAACGGACCTTTCTTCAGCGAATATTTGATGTGGCTGATCACCACGGGCAGGTCCTTGAGGCTGCCTTTTCCGGCCTTCTCTTCCAGTCCGTGCAGCGACTTCAGCAGCCAGGCCGGCGTCAGGTGCCCGAACAAAAACTTGTCCGGCTGTGCATTGGTGTAGGACACCTCGATGATGATGGCCTTCAGTTGCCTGGCACGAACCTTGTCGGCGACGGCGGTCCAGATGTCGGCGATTCTCGTCGCCTTTTCCACTTCGTCCGGCCCCGTGTCGCCGAAGCAGAGCAGCGCGTCCTTGCCGTTCTCGACCAGGAAGGCCGTTGATTCCACCCCGCCATGGCTGAGCGGGAAGGCGGTGACGCTCATGCCTGTCCCTGTAAGCTCCACCTTACCGGACGCCGGCAGGTCGCGATACTCGTATTTCTTGAGCAGCGGCTCCTTGCCCCTATTGCCGAAATTGGGCCAGGCCTCCCAATTGAAGTAGGTCTGCTCGATGTCGCTGTTCACCGAGGGCAGCGCGTAGATCGGCTTCTTGGCGTCGTCCGGCGAGGCGGCGATCAGACCGGCGATGTGGTCGAGATGGGCGTGGCTGATGAGATAGCCCCTGATCCGGTCCGTCAGCATGTAGCCCACCCGCGTGTAGGGCGAATCGGCCGGAACAGTCACCGTGTCGAAGGCGCCCTTGGCTTCCGCGACGCGCAGTCCGGCGACCAGCGCGCCGGCATCGCAGGTTACACCGCGCGGGTCCCCATGCGGCGAAATCAGGTAGGCGCTGAGATTGCCGTCCTCGATGCCACCGCGTGCGCCGAGCGTCACCACGTCGAAGCCCTCGCCTGCCCGGCTGAGTGTCGGCAAGGCGAAACATGCCGCGAGCGCGAACAAAATCGTCCGTTTCATGAAGGGCCCCTCGATTGTGTTGGGAGCGCATAGCGCCCGCTGATGACGCAGCCGTGTCGGACGAGGCCGCGACGCCTCAGGTTCGGTTCGGCAGCACGCGGTCCGGCGGACGGTGTCCGTCGAAGAAGGTGCGGATGTTGATGATGACCTTCTCGCCCATGTCGATGCGGCCCTCGATGGTGGCCGAACCCATATGCGGCAGGATGACGACCTTGCCCCTGGCGGCGAGCTTCACCAGTTTTGGGTTGACGGCGGGCTCATGCTCAAACACGTCGAGCCCGGCGCCGGCGATCTTGCCGTCCTGCAGCATCTTGATCAGCGTCTCCTCGTCGATCAGGTCGCCGCGCGCCGTATTGACGATGTATGCCGTCGGTTGCAGAAGCGCCAGCCGCCGCGCCGAGAGCAAATGGAAAGTCGCGGGCGTCGACGGGCAGTTGATGGAAATGATGTCCATGCGCGCCAGCATCTGGTCGAGGCTCTCCCAGTAGGTCGCCTCCAGCTCGTCCTCGATGCTTGACAGGGCGCGGTGGCGGTTGTGGTAATGGATCGACAGGCCGAAGGCCTTGGCGCGGCGCGCCACGGCGGTGCCGATTCGTCCCATGCCGACGATTCCGAGCCGCTTTCCGGTGAAGCGGCGCCCCAGCATCCAGGTCGGCGACCAGCCCTCCCATTTCGCCGGATGCTCAAGGATGTTGGCGCCCTCGGTCAGCCGGCGGGGCACGGCGAGCATCAGCGCCATGGTCATGTCGGCGGTGTCCTCGGTCAGGACGCCGGGCGTGTTGGTGACGGTGATTCCTTTGCGGGCCGCCGCCTCAACGTCGATCTTGTCGACGCCGTTGCCGAAATTGGCGATCAGCCTGAGGGCTTTGCCGGCCTGCTCGATCAGCGGCGCGTCGATGCGGTCGGTGACCGTCGGCACCAGCACGTCCGCCTCCTTGACCGCAGCGACCAGTTCGGCCTGGGTCATCGGGCGGTCGTCGACGTTCAGCCTTGCGTCGAAAAGCTCGCGCATGCGGGTCTCGACCTGGTCCGGAAGCTTGCGGGTAATGACGACGAGAGGCTTTTTCTTACCCGCCATTGTTTCCTCGAATCCGGGTCCCGTTGAGACCTCTTTAACCAAGACAGGCGAAACTTGAAGCCGGTCCGGCGCGAGAGCCTGTGTAACAAGCGGTCGGGCCGATGACAAAGAAAAAGGCGCCCAGCCGTCCGGCAGGTGCTTCGAGTTCAGGTGTACGAAAGGTCTGGTCCCGTGTCGCTTCGTGCCGCCACAATCGCCCTGCTGACCGGTATAGCACTGCTGCCGCTGGACTGTGGGCCATCGCCGGCGCAGGGCGCAATCGGCCAAAGCGCGACGCTTGGGCCCAGCGGCCTGCCGCTGCCTCGGTTCGTCAGCCTGAAGTCCGGCCGTGTGAACTCGCGCATCGGGCCCGGCGTCAGCTATCCGGTCGACTGGATGTATCTGAAATCCGGCCTGCCGATGGAGATCATCCAGGAATACGACAACTGGCGGCGCGTGCGCGATGCCGACGGGGCCGAGGGCTGGATCAACCAGTCGCTGCTGTCGGGCAAGCGCACGGCGATCGCAGCACCCTGGCAGCGCGGCAAGGAAACGACCATCGACCTGCTCTCCGAGCCGCGCAAGGACGCGAGCAAGACGGCAGCGATCGAGCCCGGTGCCGTCGGCGTCATCAAGGAATGCAATGGCGACTGGTGCCGGATGGCTTTCGCCGGCCATACGGGGTGGCTCAACCAGACGCTGGTGTGGGGCGCCTACCCAGGCGAGACGATCAAGGATTGAGGGTCAGCCCCTGCCGATACGGCCGAGATGTGTATCCTGGAACGACGTGGGCAGTTTCAGCCCGTAGCCGAGCGCCCGGTCGACGGCGACGTGGAACGCCCAGATCAGCGCGATCTGTAACATGACATCGCTATCCGTCACCCGACCGATGCCGGCCAGCAGCACCGGCCCGATCAGCGTGTGCGCCAGATTGTAGGCGAAGGCGCCGATACGCGGTCCCGCCAGATAGCCGAGCATGAACAAGTCGGGCGCCAGCACCAGCACGGCGAACAGCAACCACGATCCGTCGATTGCCGTGAACGCGAGCAGAAGCGCTACCGCCCCGCATGCCCACTCAAGCTTGAGCGTGACATCCATCCATCTTGGAAGAAGCATTCAGGATATCAGAGGTCGGACTTCCGGCGCAGGCGCACGACCACGTCGACGTTGACGATCTCCATGCCTTCCGGCGGCTCGGGGAGATTGCTGACCTTGATCGGGCCGGACATGATGTCGAAGACGGCGTTCTCGCCCTCGATGAAGAAATGGTGGTGATCCGACGTATTGGTGTCGAAATAGGTCTTCGACCCTTCCACCGCCAGGATGCGGAGCAGCCCCGCTTCGGTGAACTGGTGCAGTGTATTGTAGACGGTGGCCAGCGAAACCGGCACGCCGGCGGCAAGCGCCTCCTCGTGCAGCAGTTCGGCCGAGAGATGGCGGTCGCCCTTGGCGAACAGCAGATCGGCAAGCGCCACGCGCTGGCGTGTCGGGCGCAATCCGGCCCGGCGCACGCGTTCGTCCACGCTGATCCTGTCGTTAGGCGACTTCATCGTCCCGCCAATCTGACCCCAATTCCCGACGCTTGCCCCACGAAAGCGGCAAATATGCGCATAAAACCGTTAAGAGCATATATTCGGTTGTCCGCAGACGATCAATAGGCGTGCATTGACCGGGCAGGGCCGGCAGGATAATCGCTAACGTCGATTTCCGGACTGCAACGGTTCGTGAAGACCGTTCGGCATGACAAGCGGCCGGACGCCAGGCGAGACAAGGCTGAAACCATGGCAGGCGCAAAATCCAGCTACGACTACGAAGATCTGCTGGCCTGCGCGCGCGGCGAGTTGTTCGGGCCCGGAAACGCGCAACTGCCCTATCCGCCGATGCTTATGTTCGACCGCATCACCGAGATCAGCGAGACGGGCGGCGCCTTCGACAAGGGCTTCATCCGCGCTGAGTTCGACATCAAGCCGGACCTGTGGTTCTTCGGCTGCCATTTCATCGGCAACCCGATCATGCCCGGATGCCTGGGCCTAGACGCCATGTGGCAGATGACCGGTTTCTATCTCGGCTGGCTGGGCGAACCCGGCAAGGGCATGGCGCTGTCGACCGGCGAAGTTAAGTTCAAGGGCATGGTCACGCCGTCGGTCAAGAAGGTCGAGTACGGCGTGGATTTCAAGCGGGTCATGCGAGGACGGCTGGTGCTTGGCATCGCGGACGGCTGGCTGAAGGCCGACGGCGAGCCCATATACGCGGCGACCGACCTGAAGGTCGGCCTGTCGAAACAGTCCGCAACCTGATCGGCCCGACGCGTCGGTCTTTGTAGGAGCGCATCATGAGACGAGTCGTCGTCACGGGGCTGGGGATCGTCTCCTCGATCGGCAACAACGCCAACGAGGTGCAAGCCTCGCTGCACGACGCCAAGTCGGGCATCAGCTTCTCCGATTCCTTCGCCGAGCACGGCTTCAAGTGCCAGGTCTGGGGCGCGCCGACGCTCGACCCGACGGACATGATCGATCGCCGCGCGCTGCGCTTCCTGCACAAGGGCGGCGCCTGGAACCATGTCGCCATGCAGCAGGCGATCGTCGACGCGGGGCTGGAAGAGAGCGACGTCACCAACGAGCGCACCGGCATCATCATGGGTTCGGGCGGCCCCTCGACCCGCACCATCGTCGAGGCGGCGGAGATCACCCAGAAGAACAACAGCCCGAAGCGCATCGGCCCCTTCGCCGTGCCGAAGGCGATGTCGTCGACCGCCTCGGCGACGCTCGCCACCTGGTTCAAGATTCACGGCGTGAACTACTCGATCTCGTCAGCCTGTTCGACCTCGGCGCATTGCATCGGCAACGCGGCGGAGATGATCCAGTGGGGCAAGCAGGACGTGATGTTTGCCGGCGGCCACGAGGATCTCGACTGGACCATGTCCAACCTGTTCGACGCCATGGGCGCCATGTCGTCGAAATACAACGACCGCGCCTCCACCGCCTCGCGCGCCTATGACGTCAACCGCGACGGGTTCGTCATTGCCGGCGGCGCCGGCGTCCTCGTGCTGGAGGAACTGGAGCGGGCCAAGGCGCGCGGTGCGAAAATCTATGCCGAGATAGTCGGCTATGGCGCGACCTCTGACGGCTACGACATGGTCGCCCCGTCGGGCGAAGGCGCGGTGCGTTGCATGAAGCAGGCGATCGCCACGGTGAAGACGCCCATCGACTACATCAACACGCACGGCACCTCGACGCCGGTCGGCGATTCGCGCGAAATGGCGGCGATCCGCGAAGTTTTTGGCGAGAAGATGCCTTACATCACCTCGACCAAGTCGCTTACCGGCCATTCGCTGGGCGCGGCCGGCGTGCAGGAATCGATCTATTCGATCCTGATGATGCAGGGCGGCTTCATCGGCAAGAGCGCCCACATCGAGGAGCTCGATCCCGAATTCGAGGGCATGCCGATCGTGCGCGAGCGCATCGACAATGCAAAGATCGACACGGTGCTGTCGAACTCCTTCGGCTTCGGTGGCACCAATGCGACGCTGGTGTTCCAGCGCTACAGTTGAGCGAACAGAAAATAGCGAATAGCGAATAGCAGGGAGCAGCCAGCGAGCGGCAAACCGGTTTGTTCCTGCTATTCGCTACTCACTATTCGCTACTCGCTACTCGCTTTATCAAGGATCCTTCACCATGACCCCACTTATGCAGGGCAAGCGTGGCCTCGTCATGGGGGTCGCCAACGATCATTCGATCGCCTGGGGCATTGCGCAGAAACTGGCGGAGCACGGCGCGTCGCTCGCCTTCACTTATCAAGGCGAGGCTTTCGGACGGCGCGTGCGGCCACTGGCCGACAAGGTCGGCGCCTCGCTGGTGATCCCTTGCGACGTGGAGGACAGCGCGTCGGTCAGCGGCGTCTTCGAGACGCTCGGCAACGAATGGGGAAAACTCGATTTCATCGTCCACGCCATCGGCTTTTCCGACAAGAACGAGCTGAAGGGCCTTTACGCCGACACCAGCCGGGAGAACTTCATCCGCACGATGGTGATCTCCTGCTATTCCTTCACCGAGGTGGCGCGCAACGCCGCCGCACTGATGACGGATGGCGGATCGATGATCACACTGACCTATGCCGGCTCGGTCCGCATCATGCCCAACTATAACGTCATGGGCGTCGCCAAGGCGGGACTGGAAGCGAGCGTACGCTACCTCGCCAACGATTTTGGCCCGCGCGGCATCAGGGTCAATGCAATCTCAGCCGGACCGGTGCGCACGCTGGCCGGCGCCGGCATTTCCGACGCCCGCCACATGTTTTCCTACCAGCAGCGCAACTCGCCACTCAGGCGCACCGTGAGCCTAGACGAGGTCGGCGGCTCGGCCCTCTACCTGCTGTCGGACCTATCCTCGGGCGTCACCGGCGAAATCCATTACGTGGATTCGGGCTATCACATCGTCTCGATGCCGACGCTGGAAGAGCTGAAGCAGAGCGATCCGGAACACGGCTGAGGTCACCGCCGCGCAGCGATCACCTTGAAACGGTTGTCGCCGGCTATCTCGGCAAGGCTGGAGAAATGTTCTGAGATCGTCCGTTCGTAGGGCAACTGGCGGTTGGCGACCAATAACAGCCTGCCGCCCGGCTTCAGCGCGCCGGCAGCAGCCTTAATGATCGCTTGCCCGAGCGACGGTTCGGCTTGCCGGCCGGTGTGGAAGGGTGGGTTCATGACGATAGCGTCGTAACGTTCCTTCACCGGCTCGTCGGCGAGATCGTGCCAGAAAAAACGCAGCGGCACGCTTGAGTCCGCAAGGTTCCGCCGGGTCGCCTCGAGCGAGGCATGGTCGGCTTCGTAGAGGTCGATCGATCTGACCTTTTCGCAACGCGCGGCGACCTCGGCGGCGAGATATCCCCAGCCGGCGCAAAAGTCGGCGAGATGGCCGGCAAGGTCCGCCGGCAGGTTGGCGGCCAGCAGCTTCGAGCCGGGATCGACGCGATCGTGCGAAAACATCCCGGGCGCGGTCTTGAAACGGCCCTCGACGAGGCCGGTTTCCGCTTCCGCGCGCAGACCGGCCAGGGCGCTTCCAGGTTCGGCGGGGCGGCGCAGCCAGAAGACAACGCCGTGGCTTTTCGGCAGGTGCCCGTCGATCTGGACAAGCGCGCCGACGCGTTTGCGCAGGCTCGCGACGCCGTCATCCTTGCCGCCGGCGACCACGATCAGGCCACCAGGGTTGGTGCGCGCGACGGCCTCGGCGAGGCGGATTTCATTCTCGCCGCGATGCCTGCCGCAAAGCACCAGCGCGGCGTCGTAGTTTTCGCCTTCCGGAACGGGCGAGACATCGTAGCCGGCCTTCTCCAAAGTGCGAAACGACGGCCGAAATCCCTGCACTAGGCTCAGCCGGGCCGCAAAACCTTCCGGCAGCCGAAAACCCGGCTCCGCGCCCAGGAACAGCACACGCTTGCTGGCGTCCGGCACCGGCAATTCGCCCGACACGAAGGGATGGAACAGGACGGCGGGCGTTTCGCGGGACATGGTTGCTGCGGACTGCTCCACTGGTCTACGCTGATGCATCGACGCCTGCTCGGGAAGCCGCCTGGCGGAAGGCGCGCGCATGCGCCGCCAGCCCAGCGCCTGCCGCGCGGTTGGCGCTGTCTGTAGCCTCCGATAGCTGGAAAGGGAACCGATCATGTGGCCCGATCGCCGAATCCTCGAGCTTTTCGACATCGACGTGCCGATCCTTCTGGCGCCGATGGCGGGACCGGTGCTGGCCGACATGGCGGTGGCCGTCGCCAATGCCGGAGGCCTGGGCGCGCTGCCTTGTGCGATGCTCAACCTCGACCAGGCGCGGGCCGAACTCGAGAAGATCCGCCTCGCCACCAACGCGCCGATCAACCTGAACTTCTTTTGCCATACCCCTCCGGTCTTCGACGAAGCACGTGAAAAGGCATGGCGCGAGCGCCTGAAACCCTACTACGAGGAGTTTGGCGTCGATCCGGCCGGCCCGATTCCCGTATCGAACCGGACGCCGTTCGACGAAACCTTCTCCGGCTTGATCGAGGAGTTCCGGCCGAAAGTGGTGAGTTTCCATTTCGGCCTGCCGGAACCCGCTCTTCTCGAGCGGGTAAAAGCGACCGGCGCGAAGGTGATCTCCTCCGCCACGACGGTCCGTGAGGCCGTATGGCTCGAGCAACGCGGTTGCGACGCAATCATTGCGCAGGGCGCCGAGGCAGGCGGGCATCGCGGAATCTTCCTCGGCGACGACGTATCGCACCAGGTTGGCACGTTTGCGCTGGTCCCGCAGGTGGTCGACGCGGTCAAGGTGCCGGTGATCGCCGCGGGCGGCATAGCCGACGCGCGCGGCATCGTCGCCGCGCTGGCGCTCGGCGCGGCGGCCGTACAGATCGGCACCGCCTACCTGTTCTGCCCGGAGGCAAAGCTGTCTCCTCCCCATCGCGCCGCGCTGAAGGGCGCCTGGGATGACGACACCGTCCTGACCCGCATATTCACGGGACGGCCAGCGCGCAGCATCGCCAATCGCGCCATCCGCGAGGTCGGCGCGATGTCGGACCTGGCGCCGGCCTTCCCGCTCGCCGGCGGCGCGCTGGCGCCGTTGCGCGCCCGCACCGAACCGGCCGGATCTGGCGACTTCATGCCGCTGTGGTCGGGACAGGCGATGCGGCTCGGCCGCGAGATGCCGGCCAAGGAATTGACGCTGACACTTGCCGAAGAGGCGCTGCGGCGACTCGCCCGCCTGGCACGGTGAGCCGTCTCAGGTGTGAAACGTCGCGATGTCGGAGAGTGGCCGCTTTCGCATGGCGTGCGCCGGTATCGTCGCGCCTTCCTTCGGATAACCGGCGACAAGCAGGATGTAGGGCTTGTCGTGGGCGGGCCGGCCGCAGATCTCGTTCAGGAAGCTCATCGGATTGGGCGTGTGGGTAAGCGTCGCAAGGCCTGCGCGGTGCAGTGCCGCGATCAGGAAGCCCGTGGCAATGCCGATCGACTCAGGCACGTAGTAGTTCTTCCGCAGCACGCCGTCGGCCGAGACGCTCTTGCGCTCGCCGAAGATGACGATGAGCCATGGCGCCTCTTCCAGGAACGGCTTGCTCGCATCTGTGCCGAGCGGCTGGAGCGCCTTCAGCCATTCCTCGCCCGCCCGCCCGGCGTAGAATTCCGCCTCTTCCTCTTCGGCCGCGGCGCGTATGCGAGCCTTCATGTTCGCATCGCCGATCACCGAGAAGTGCCAGGGCTGATGATTGGCGCCGTTCGGAGCCGTGCCCGCCGCGCGCAGGCAGGTTTCGATGATGTCGCGCGGAACCGGCCGCGAGGAAAAATCGCGCACCGTGTGCCGCGCACGAATCTCGTCGTAGAATGCCTGCGCGCCCTGCCGCATCCGCTCGACGGGCAGTTCCCGGTAGTCCGGCAAGGCAACCGGAACGTAGTCATTCACGCTGTCGACCAAAACGATGCCCCTCGCCCGTGGAACGCAAGCCTTCCGGCCGGCCGGCAATCTACAGCAAAACGGGCGCGGCGAAAGTCGCCGCGCCCGTTTGGTTCCCAGGAATTGCCGACGCCGCTTACGCCGCGTCTTCGGCTTCCGCCTTCTTGTCGCGGACGATTTCCTTGCCGGTCGTCTGGTCGACGACCTTCATGGAGAGGCGCACCTTGCCGCGCTCGTCGAAGCCCATCAGCTTGACCCAGACCTTGTCGCCTTCCTTGACCACGTCGGTGGTCTTCTGGACGCGCTCGTTGGCGAGTTGCGAGATGTGGACCAGGCCGTCGCGCGGGCCGAAGAAATTGACGAAGGCGCCGAAATCGGCGGTCTTGACGACCGTGCCTTCATAGATCTCGCCGACTTCCGGCTCGGCCACGATGGTGTGGATCCACTTCTTGGCCGCTTCGATCTCCTTGGCGTTGGAAGAGGCGATCTTGACCGTGCCGTCGTCCTCGATGTTGATCTTGGCGCCGGTCTTCTCGACGATCTCGCGGATCACCTTGCCGCCAGAGCCGATCACTTCGCGGATCTTGTCGGTCGGGATGTGCATGACCTCGATGCGCGGCGCGAACTCGCCGAGCTCCTTGCGGCCCTCCGACAGCGCCTTGGCCATCTCGCCGAGAATGTGCTGGCGCCCACCCTTGGCCTGGTCCAGCGCCACCTTCATGATCTCCTCGGTGATGCCGGCGATCTTGATGTCCATCTGCAGCGAGGTGATGCCGTTGCTGGTGCCCGCCACCTTGAAGTCCATGTCGCCGAGATGGTCCTCGTCGCCGAGGATGTCGGACAGGACCGCGAAGCGCTCGCCTTCCTTGATCAGGCCCATGGCGATGCCGGCGACCGGCTTGGCCAGCGGCACGCCGGCATCCATCAGCGCCAGCGAGGTGCCGCACACCGTCGCCATCGACGACGAGCCGTTGGACTCGGTGATCTCGGAAACGACGCGCAGCGTATAGGGGAACTGCTCGATCGAGGGCAGCATCGGGTGGATGGCGCGCCAGGCGAGCTTGCCGTGGCCGATCTCGCGGCGGCCGGGCGAGCCCATGCGGCCGGTCTCGCCGACCGAGTAGGGCGGGAAGTTGTAGTGGAGGAGGAAGGTCTCCTTGTACATGCCGGTCAGCGAGTCGACATACTGTTCGTCCTCGCCCGTGCCGAGCGTGGCTACGACGATCGCCTGCGTCTCGCCGCGAGTGAACAGCGCCGAGCCGTGGGTGCGCGGCAGGATGCCGACTTCCGAGACGATCGGGCGGACCGTCTTCAGGTCGCGGCCGTCGATGCGGCTGCCGGTGTCGAGGATGTTCCAGCGGACGATCTTTGCCTGCAGCTCCTTGAACACGCCGCCGACCTGCTCGGAGGTCCAGGCGGTCTGCTCGGCGCCTTCCGGCAGCAGCGTCGCCTTGACCTTGGCCTTGGCAGCGTCGACGGCGGCGTAGCGGGCCTGCTTGTCGGTGATCTTGTAGGCGGCACGCAGCTCGTCCTCGACCAGGCCAAGCATGGTGGATTCAAGCTCGGAAAGGTCGGTGACCTTGTGATCGCGCGGATCCTTGGCGGCGGCCTCGGCGAGCTGAATGATGGCGTCGAGCACCGGCTGGAAGCCCTTGTGGCCGAACATCACGGCGCCAAGCATGACCTCCTCGGGCAGCTCCTGGGCTTCCGATTCCACCATCAGCACGGCATCGCCGGTGCCGGCGACGACGAGGTCGAGCTTCGATTCGGCCATCTCGTCGATATGCGGGTTGAGCTTGTACTCGCCGCCGATGTAGCCGACGCGGGCGCCGCCAATCGGACCCATGAACGGCACGCCCGACAGCGTGAGCGCGGCCGAGGTGGCGACGATCGACAGGATGTCCGGATCGTTCTCCAGATCATGCTGCATGACGGTGACGACGACCTGGGTGTCGTTCTTGTAGCCGTCGGCGAAGAGCGGGCGGATGGGGCGGTCGATCAGGCGGGAGACAAGCGTCTCTTTCTCGCTCGGGCGGCCTTCACGCTTGAAATAGCCGCCGGGAATCTTTCCGGCCGCGTAGGTCTTTTCCTGGTAGTTGACGGTGAGCGGGAAGAAGTCGAAGCCCGGCTTCGGCTCCTTGGCGGAGACGACGGTGGCGAGAACCACGGTCTCGCCATAGGTGGCGAGCACGGCCCCGTCGGCCTGGCGGGCTATCTTGCCGGTCTCCAGGATCAGCGGCCGGCCGGCCCATTCGATTTCCACTCTGTGATGATTGAACATGTCTTGTCCTTGCTATGCGGGCAGCGCCGGTCCGGCCCATTGCCGGCGGCGCGCCCCCTATTGGCTTCGTTTCGGACGAGCCACGGGCAAGACAACGGGAGGTCCGGATGTCGACGCGGCATTTCGCGGCGTCTCCGGGCGTCCTGCAATCCTGCCCCATGACCCTGTCCATGGGCGGTCCCGATCCTGCCCTTCGGATCGAACCGGTGGTGGAACACGATGCCCCCGGCCTGGCGGCGGCTTCCTGTTCCCGCGAGCGACGGTGAGCCGTTGCCCGAATGCGCGACCGGCGGGCTTTCGCTGGGAAAGCCCGCCGGTCAGTTCGTCAGCGGCGCAGGCCAAGCTTCTCGATCAGCGTCGCGTAGCGGCCTTCGTCCTTGCCCTTCAGATAGTCGAGCAGGCGGCGGCGCTGCGACACCAGAGCGAGCAGGCCACGGCGGGAATGGTTGTCCTTCACATGGCCCTTGAAGTGCTCGGTCAGGTTCTTGATCCGCTCCGAGAGAATGGCGACCTGGACTTCGGGAGACCCAGTGTCTCCCGACTTGGTCGCGTATTCCTTCATCAGTTCTTGCTTGCGATCAGCAGTGATCGACATCGCGTTTTTCCTTTTGTGCTTGCGGAAACGGGACGCCCACGGCCGGGATGTCGTCCAGCGGGGGCCGATTTTATCGCGCGTTACCGAGCGATGCGGCGCATATAGTCCAATTCTTTTGTAAAAGCCATACCCCTTGACAGGGCAGGTTTTACGCCCTCGCAGGCGACTCGCAAGCTGCCGGAAACGATCGTCCGAGCAGGACGACTTCGCCCTTCGCCGGCCCGATCAGTTCGATCCCGTCGAGCCGAATCCGCCAGCGCCGCGCAGCGTCTCGCCGGCGAGATCGCGCTCCTCGATCGCGGCGCGCGTCACCGGGGCGATGATCAGTTGGGCGATGCGCATGCCGCGCGTCACGGTGAAATCGTCGTCACCGAGATTGACGAGCAGCACTTTCACCTCACCGCGATAGTCGCAGTCGATGGTGCCTGGCGTGTTGAGGCAGGTAATGCCGTGCTTGAAGGCCAGCCCGGAGCGCGGCCGTACCTGGCCCTCGAAATTTTCGGGGATCTCCAGGATCAGGCCCGTCGGCACCAGCGCCCGCTTGCCGGGCAGGATGAGGATCGGCCGGTCGTCGGCGACGGCGGCGCGCAAATCCATACCCGCCGCGCCGGCGGTTTCATAGGCCGGCAGGTCGAGGCCACGTGCATGCGGCAGGCGGACGACGCCGACAAGCGGAGCAGACTCGGAGCGGGATGTTGTCATGACGGCGATCTATCGGGCCGGCGGCCGAAGCGTCAATTCGCCGGTGGTGGCAATCAGCGGATTTCCACCGGCACGACGGTGGTCTCGCGGATCTCCTCCATGACGAAGGAGGCGGAGACGTCGTTGAGCGGCACTTTGGCGATCAGCCTCTGGTAAAGCCGGTCGTAAGCCTTCACGTCGGCGACGCGCGCCCTCAGCACATAGTCGAGGTCGCCGCTCATCCGGTAGACGCCGGTGATCTCCGGCAGGCTGGTGACGGCGGCGCGGAAGCGGGCCAGCCATTCCGGGTCGTGGTGCGAGGTGCGCACGAGGATGAAGACGGAGAGGCCGAGCCCGAGCTTCTCCGCGTCGACCAGCGCGACCCGGCCGGTGATGACGCCCTCATCCTCCAGCCGGCGGATGCGCCGCCAGCAGGCGTTGCGCGACAGGTTCACACGCGCCGACACATCGTCGACGGACAGCATGGCGTCGCGCTGCAGTTCGGCGAGGATACGGCGGTCGATTGCGTCCAATTCGGTCGTCATCGTGGGATGATTGTCCCAACGATAGTTATTTTCAAGGGACGGATTGGGACAAGTTCTCACAAAGACGAGATATGATCGAGATAATCGAAGAATAACGAGGGAACCGCCGCCATGACCACCCGCCTTGCCAGACTGTTCGTCGATCATCCGGCTTCCGTCGACGAGACCTATTTCGGCCACATGGCCTTCGCCGCCTGGTTTTCGTCAAGACTGTTCCTGGCCGCCGGTGCCGCGATCGTTCACGCTTTCCTGCCCTTCCTTTTCGAGACTACCGCCAGCCGAATCGTCCGCGAGCTTGCCGAGCAGACGCACAACCGCCGCGCCAAGGCCTGAGAGGGAGCCGCCGCCGGCACGAGGGGACATCGATCATGTGCCGCTGGGCGGCCTATATCGGGCCGGAACTTTTCCTCGAAGACATCGTCACCGCGCCCTGCCATTCGCTGATCGCGCAGAGCCACCACGCGCTGGAGGCCAAGACTCCGACCAATGGCGATGGGTTCGGCATGGCCTGGTATGGCGAGCGCGACGAACCGGGACTCTATCGCGACATATTGCCTGCCTGGTCCGATCCCAACCTGAAAAGCCTGTGCCGCCAGATCCGCTCCGGCCTGTTTCTCGCCCATGTGCGGGCGTCGACCGGCGGAGCGACCAGCCGCGCCAACTGCCATCCCTTCGCCATCGGGCGCTGGGCATTCATGCACAACGGCCAGATTGGCGGTTTTGAGCAGTTGCGGCGCCGGCTGGAGGCGAGCCTGCCCGACGCACTCTACGAACGGATCGACGGCAGCACCGATTCCGAACTGTTCTTCCTGCTGATGATCGAGGAAGGCCTTGAGGCCGACCCGCAGGGGGCGGCGGAGCGTGCCGCAATGCGGGTGATCGAGGCCGCGCATGCCGCCGGCATCGAGCCGCATTTGCGCCTCACCGCCGCCTTCAGCGACGGCACGGCGCTGCATGCCATACGCTACGCAACCGACGCCTTCGCACCGACGCTCTACACGGCCGAATTCCGCAAGTCCGGCGGGCGCTGCGTGGTGTCCGAGCCGTTCGACCGCGAGAATCCAGACTGGCAGGCGATCCCGCCGTCCAGTTTCGTCACCATCACGGGTGCTGCAGTCCACATCCGCCCGTTCGCGCCGGCCGGCCGCACCCGGCTGGCGGTAGCGGTGTGAACACTCAGTCGCGCCCCTTGTAGAGCAGCTCCGGCCCGGCGTCGGTGATCAGCCGCTTGCCGCACAGCGCCAGCGTCACGTCGAGTTCCTTGCGGATGATGTCGAGCGCCAGCGTCACGCCATCCTTGCCGCCCGCCCCGAGGCCGTAGAGGAAGGGCCGGCCGATATAGGTGCCCCTGGCGCCGAGGCAGAGCGCCTTCAGCACGTCCTGGCCGGAGCGGATGCCGCCATCCAGATGCACCTCGATCCGGTCGCCGACGGCTTCCACGATCTCCGGCAGCACCGAGATGCTCGACGGCGCGCCGTCGAGCTGGCGGCCGCCATGGTTGGAGACGATGATCGCGTCGGCGCCGGTCGCAGCCGCAAGGCGGGCGTCCTCCGCGTCGAGGATGCCTTTCAGGATCAGCTTGCCGCCCCAGCGCTCCTTGATCCAGGCCACGTCCTTCCACGACAATTGCGGATCGAACTGCTCGGCCGTCCAGGACGATAGCGACGACAGGTCACCGACGCCCTTTGCGTGGCCGACGATATTACCGAACGTACGGCGCTTGGTGCGCAGCATATTCATGCACCAGGGCAGGCGCACCGCCATGTTCGCCAGGTTTCCGGCGGTCATTTTGGGCGGGGCCGACAGGCCGTTGCGGATGTCCTTGTGGCGCTGGCCGAGGATTTGCAGGTCCAGCGTCAGCACCAGCGCCGAGCACTTTGCCGCCTTGGCCCGGTCGATCAGGTTGAGCACGAAATCCTTGTCACGCATGACATAGAGCTGGAACCAGAACGGCTTTTTCGTCACCGAGGCCACGTCCTCGATCGAGCAGATGCTCATGGTCGACAGCGTGAAAGGCACGCCGAATTCCTCCGCCGCCTGCGCCGCCAGCATCTCGCCGTCGGCGTGCTGCATGCCGGTCAGGCCGGTCGGCGCCAGGGCCACCGGCATCGACACCTTTTCGCCGATCATGGTGGATTCCAGCGAGCGGTTCGTCATGTCGACCAGCACGCGCTGCCGGAACTTGATCTTGCGAAAATCCTCTTCGTTGGCGCGATAGGTGCTCTCCGTCCAGGCGCCGGAATCGGCATAGTCGAAGAACATGCGCGGCACACGCCGGCGGGCGACTTCCTTGAGGTCGGCGATATCGAGCGAGGGCTTCATCGGCAGGTTTTCCGAAATAGGACGAAGGTGGCTGCATTGCTGGGGAAATGAGCAGCCATCGACCTAATCGTCTTCACCACGGAAGTCGATGCCGAAATGGCGATTGGCGCGTCCAGCGGCCGTCGCTTGACATGCCGGGGTTCCTGCTTTATTTAACCATTGAGATAAATAACCATACGGTTCCGTAATGGCCGCCGACCGATTGAGCGTCACTTTGCAGGCTCTCGCCGACCCGACCCGGCGAGCCATCCTGGCGCGGCTTGCACTCGGCGAGGCGACTGTGACCGAACTGGCGCAACCGTTCGACATGAGTTTTCCGGCGGTTTCCAAGCATCTCAAGGTGCTGGAGCGCGCCGGGCTGGTCGAGCAGGGCCGCGAGGCGCAGTTCCGGCCGCGACGCTTGCGGCCCGAGCCGCTGCGCGACCTCGCGGGGTGGCTGGAAAACTACCGGCGTTTCTGGGACCAGAGTTTAGACCGGCTCGACGCCTATCTGAAGGAGATTCACAAGGCAGAGGGCGACAAGGGAGAGACAAAATGAACATCCGCACCGAAACCCGCCCGGAACTGACGATCAAACGCAGCTTCGACGCGTCGCGCGATCTGGTGTTCCGCTGCTGGACCGAACCGGAGCGGCTGAACCGCTGGTGCTGCCCGAAAGGCTTTTCGCTGCCCTTCTCCGAGGGCGACGTTCGCCCCGGCGGCTCGTTCAAGACCTGCATGCGCGCGCCGGACGGCACCGACCATTGGCTTTCAGGCACCTATCAGGAGATCGTGCCGCCGGAGCGGCTGGTATTCTCGCACCGCTGGCTCAACGAAGAGGGCGAGCACGAGCACGAAACCGTCGTCACCATCACGCTCAGGGAGCAGGACGGCAAGACGCTGCTCACCCTTCACCAGGCGTTCTTCCTGTCCGAAGCCTCGCGCGACGGCCATCGTGAAGGCTGGAACGAAACTCTCGACAACCTTGCGGAGTATCTTGCGAAATGAAGCTCTATCATGCCCCCGGCTCCTGCAGCCAGGCGCCGCACATCGCGCTCAACGAAGCCGGCCTGTCCTTCGAGCGGATCGTGGTCGACATACCCACCCGCACCACCGAGGCGGGTGGCGACTTCACAAAAATCAACCCGAAGGGGTATGTGCCGGCGCTGGTGCTGGACGGCGGCGAGGTGCTGACCGAGAACGTCGCGATCATCACCTGGATCGCCGAGCAGGCACCGCACCTTATTCCCTCCGGCACGCTCGGCCGTATCCGCATGATAGAGGCGCTCGGTTTCATGACCGAGGAGCTTCACAAGCCTTTCCTCACTTACATGTTCCTGCCGGGGGACGAGATGAAGGCAATCAACCGGCGAGTGCTCGGCGAGCGTTTCGACTATCTCGCTGGCCAATTGAAGGGCGCTTACCTGTTCGGCGATGCTTTCAGCGCGGCTGACGCCTTTCTTTTCGTCATGGTGAGTTGGGGGCGCGGTTTCTTTGATGTGAAGCCGCCGGCGGCGCTCGAAGCGTATCACGCCCGCGTCGCTGCACGGCCGGCGGTGCAGGCAACGCTCAAGGCCGAAGGCTTCGCCTGAGCGCCGCGCGCTACCAGACGCCCGGCAACAGCCGATAGCGAGTTTTTGCCGCGAAATCGGCATAGCCGGGCAGTTCCTCGCGCAGCGTCGCGTCCTCCCAGGCGGTGCGCAGCACCAGCAGCGCTGCCGTCGCGGCCGCTGGAAGCAGCGCCACCAGCGAGCCGAGCGCCAGCGCCATGCCGAAGAACATGGCGATCGCCCCGACATACCCCGGATGCCGGACGAAGGCATAGGGCCCGGTGTCGATGACACGATGCCCGCGCTCGCTCTGGATGCGGACGCCCGGCTCGAAGAAGCGGTTGACGGCTTGCGCCCAGCAAAACAGCGCGATCCCGGCAATCAGCAGGACATAGCCGAGCATTATCGCCCCTTGCGGCGCCGGCATCCAATGGAACCGGCCGGCGTCCAAGCTCGCCACCGGAAGAATCGCCAGGAAAAGCGGAAAGAAGATCGAAAGCAGCACGCGGTCCCAGCCCTTCGTGCCTTGCTGCACGCGGCTGCGGGCGGCGAAAATCACCGGATTGACGCGCCAGAGAACCAGAGCGGCGGCGACCGTCGCGACGGCAAAGACCGCGAGAAACAGCCAACCGGGCAACCAACGCAACGTGCCGGCCGGCCAGAAGACGAGCGCAGCCATCACCAGCGGAATGCCCACCGCATAAGCCACCCATTGCAGCGGCGTCAGCGGTTTCGGATCGTGGAATTCGCTCATCCTGCAGGTTCCCGGTCGCACTGTCCGCTTGAGGTAGGGCGTTCGCTTCGCCCGGACAGGGCAGGACGTCCGGACACGAAAGCGTCATCTTCCTCCTGAAAAGCGTTCGGTATATTACCGTTGCGAGAGGCACGGGAAGAATGCGACGCGATCGGTCGGAGAGTTCGGACATGTCGAAGAGTTTGATGGAACGCGCCTTCCGGACTACCGCGCGGAGCGCAGGTCTTCCAGCCGCCGTCATGGTGGGCGCGCTGTTTTCCGCCTGTCTCGCCGCGTCTTCGACTGCCCAGGCAGCAAGCTGCAAGTCGGAGCCGGCACCCTCCATCGACTGGCAGGACTGCCCCAAGGCCAATCTCGTGCTGGAGCAAAGCGCGCTCGACGGCGCCAATCTGTTCAGTGCGGATTTCAGCTACACTGACCTGCGCGGCTCCAGCCTGATCGGCGCGAATTTCGAGAAGGCGACGCTTATCCGCTCCTCGCTCGCCGGCTCCAAGGCCGACAAAGCGAATTTCAACCGCGTCGAAGGCTACCGCACGGTGTTCTCGCAGGTCTCGGCGGCTGGCGCCTCCTTCGCCAGCGCCGAACTGCAGCGCGCCGACTTCACCGGCGCCGACCTGACCGGCGTGGATTTCGAGAAGGCCGAGCTCGGCCGCGCCAATTTCACCGATGCCGTCATCACCGGCGCACGTTTCCCGATGGCCAACCTGGCGCGCGCCCAGTTGCAGGCTGCGAAATTCGAAGGCCCGCTTGCCTTCGACGGCGCCTTCCTCTTCCTGACCCATATCGAGGGTATGGACCTGAGCCAGGCGACCGGCCTGCAGCAATGGCAGATCGACCAGGCATGCGGCGACCAGAACACCAAACTGCCGGCGGATCTGAAGGCGCCGGCCGACTGGCCCTGCGCGAGCAATTGATCCGTCTTTCCGTTCGACACCCGGTTTCGGCGCGGTTATAAGCCGCCGCATCCAACGGATCCCTGGACATGACCGAGACGATTGAACAGGCGGTGGCGCGCCGCCGCACTTTTGCGATCATCGCCCACCCGGACGCCGGCAAGACGACGCTGACCGAAAAGCTGCTGCTGTTCGGCGGCGCTATCCAGCTCGCCGGCGAGGTGAAGGCCAAGAAGGACCGCATGAACACGCGCTCCGACTGGATGAAGATCGAGCGCGAGCGCGGCATTTCGGTCGTCACTTCGGTGATGACCTTCGAATATGGCGACAACGTCTTCAACCTGCTCGACACGCCCGGCCACGAGGACTTTGCCGACGACACCTATCGGACGCTCTCAGCGGTCGACAGCGCGGTCATGGTCATCGACGCGGCAAAAGGCATCGAGCCGCGCACCCTAAAACTGTTCGAGGTGTGCCGGCTGCGCGACATCCCGATCGTCACCTTCGTCAACAAGATGGACCGCGAGGCCCGCGACACCTTCGAGATTCTTGACGAGATCGAGCAGAAGCTGGCGCTGGACACCGCGCCGATCACCTGGCCGATCGGTCAGGGCAAGACCTTTGCCGGCACCTACCATCTCGCGGAAAACGCAGTGCGGCGCAGCGACGAGGAAATTGAGCGCACCAAGGTGAACGGCCCGGATTCCAACCGCGTCGCCGGGCTGTTGCCCGACAACGACCGGCCGGCCTTCATCGAGGAACTCGACCTCGCCCGCGGGGCCTGCCGGCCGTTCGACCTTGCCGCGTTCCGCGAAGGGCATCTCACGCCGGTCTATTTCGGCTCGGCGCTGCGCAATTTCGGCGTGCGCGACCTGATCGAAGGGCTCGGGGCGTTCGCGCCGCCGCCGCGCGACCAGGAAGCCGATATCAGAACCATCCATGCCACCGAACCGGAGATGAGCGCCTTCGTCTTCAAGATCCAGGCCAACATGGATCCCAACCACCGCGACCGCATCGCCTTCGTGCGGGTCTGTTCCGGCACGCTGGAGCGCGGCATGAAGGCAAAGCTGGTGCGCACCGGCAAGCCGATGAGCCTGTCGGCGCCGCAGTTCTTCTTCGCGCGCAGCCGCATCACCGCCGACGAAGCCTATGCCGGCGACGTGGTCGGCATTCCCAATCACGGAACGCTGCGCATCGGCGACACGCTGACCGAGGGCGAAAACATCATTTTTCGCGGCGTGCCGAATTTCGCCCCCGAAATCCTGCGCCGCGTGCGGCTCGGCGACGCCATGAAGGCCAAGAAGCTGAAGGAAGCGCTGCAGCAGATGGCCGAGGAAGGCGTCGTCCAGCTTTTCCAACCCGAGGACGGCTCGCCGGCCATCGTCGGCGTGGTCGGCGCGCTGCAGCTCGACGTGTTGAAAGAACGGCTCGCCGTCGAATATTCGCTGCCGGTCGATTTCGAGATGTCGCGTTTCTCCGTCTGCCGCTGGATTTCGGCGGCTGATCGGGCCGAGGTGCAGCGTTTCATCGACGCGCATCGCGGCGACATCGCACGCGACCTCGACGGCGATCCGGTGTTCCTGGCCCAGCACGGATTTTCGCTGAACTACGAGGCCGAGCGCTGGAAGGCGATCAAGTTCGACGCGATCAAGGATTATCAGGTGCGCGAGGCGGCCTGACGGGCACCGACGGCCGCACCGGGTTCCGGCGCGGCGGTTTTGTAGCTACAGTGCGAGACACCAAGAGAGAGCCGCCATGCGCCTGCCGATGGTCACCCTTGCCAGCACGCTCCTTGCATCGCCGGCACTCGCCGCCGACATCACGATAGAACTTCCCGGCGGCGACCAGCCCACGAGCGAACAGATCGAATATGTCTGCGAAGGCAGACGCATTTCGGCGACCTACATCAATGCCGGCAGCAACGCTCTGGCCGTGATAGACCTTGGCGACCAGACGGTGGTGATGGCCAACGTGCTTGCCGGGTCTGGCGCAAAATATGCCGGTCAGCAATTCGTCTGGTGGACGAAGGGTCCGGAGGCCTCACTCTACGATCTGACACAGGGAGAGGACAGCGCGCCCGTGGCCGCTTGCCGCCAGGCAAGGTAGTGGCAGGCTGCCTTGCCTATTCGACCACGATGTCACGCGTTTCGCTTAGGACCGGCTGCATGTTTTCCAGAACCTCGATCGTCATCTGGTAGCGGCCGGGTTTCGGACTCCCGCGCTTGCCGGTGAAGGACGAATAGGCGGCCTTGCTGCGATCGAGCGGCGGCGACATGGTTTCGGCAAAGATGTCGCCATCAGGCCCGACGATCGAGATGTAGATGCGGTCGCCTTTCCGCAGGTTCATGAACCAGCCCCAGCCGACGAGATTGGGCGACGAGCCCGTGGCTGCCGGCGGAGCGCCATCGACCACCAGCGCGTCGTAATCGAGGGGACCGCCGGCAAGACCGGCGCCGAGCAGTTGCGGGCCGCCCTTCCCCAGCGCGCCAGCGACATCCGGCTCGAACAGCGAGGCGGGCTGCGCGCCGTCCTTGAGGCAGCCTTGGGATAGCGGCCGGCCGGTCATCGGGTCGATGGGTTTGCCCTCCTTGCGCGCGGTCAGGTGGACATGCGGAAACGCCGCCATGCCTGACGCGCCGATCTCGCCGAGTTTTTCGCCGCGCTTGACCTGGTCGCCCTTGTTCACGGTCACGCTGCCCTGCCGCATATGGCAATATTGGGTCTGCATGCCGCCGCCGTGGTCGAGCAGCACGCCGTTGCCGCAGTCGATGCCGGCAACCGCAGCGCGGTCGGCTTCTGTGATCACGAGGCGGTCAGGCACCCCGTCGCGAAGGCCGTCGACAGCGCCATCGGCGACGGCCGTGACAGCAATTCCCTGTTTCACATCCGCCATGGAGCGCACGCGCAGGTCGATGCCATCGTGGCCGTCATAGGTCGCGGTGCCGCAGAACGGGTCGGCGACACCGGGGCCGGCGTCCATGTCGGCAAATTGCTGGACGAAACAATTCTGGCCGGGCTTGCAATCGGCGGGCAAGCCGAGACCTTCGTCCGCAAGACCAATGCGAGGCGACACGAAAGCGAGGGCGACGCTGACCGCCAGCGCGGCGGCGGCTGGGTGTACCGGGCTCATGGCGGAGCTCCCTTGACTGGAGGGATCGGGCCGAGGTTCGGCCAGAATGCACCGGAATCACCTTGCTTGGCCAGCACAGGCGGGCGACACGACGGCGCCCGGCCTCTCGGCGGTCCTCGGGGGTGCATTCTGGGCGATTTCGGAAGCCCGGCGGTTTCCTTTGCCGGCAGCCGTGCTATTTGCGACGCGTCTGCCCGCCGCCGGCAGCCGAGGAGTTTCATGACTGAACGGTTGGCGAAGCTCAGGCGGCGCCAAAGAGTCAGCCCACGGCCGCCAGGCAGATGCCTTGCCGAAGCTGCAACCAATTGAAGAACAAGCATAAAGCGACCCAGGAACGACCATGACCGACCAGCCCGACCCTAGCCGCTTCGCCCATGTCAGGGACTGGGTGTTCGACCTCGACAACACGCTCTATCCGCACCACACCAACCTGTTCTCGCAGATCGACGTGAAGATGACGGCCTATGTGTCGGAGCTGCTGCGGCTGCCGCGCGAGGAAGCCCGCAAACTGCAAAAAGAGCTTTATCTTCAATATGGTACGACGCTGGCCGGGCTGATGGCGCGGCACAATATCGATTCCGACGATTTTTTGCAGAAGGTCCACGACATCGACTATTCCTGGGTGTCCCCGGACGCCGCGCTGGGCGAGGCCATAAAAGCGTTGCCCGGACGAAAGTTCATCTTCACCAACGGCAATCGCGGCCATGCCGAGCGCACGGCGCAACAGCTTGGAATCCTTGACCAGTTCGACGACATTTTCGACATCGTCGCGGCCGGACTGACGCCCAAGCCGGCGCAGCAGACCTATGACCGCTTCGTCGAACTGCACAAGATCGTGGGCTCAGACGCAGTGATGTTCGAAGATCTTGCGCGCAACCTGGTTGTGCCGAAGGCGCTCGGCATGACCACCGTGCTGATCGTGCCGCGCAATTTCGAGCCGACCTTTTCGGAGATCTGGGAAAAAGATCCGGCGTTCGACGACGCCGTCGACTACGTCACCGACGACCTTGCGGGGTTCTTGACCGGGACGACGCCAAGGGGCTGATTTCCCACGAGGATTTTTCGCCGGACGATGCTGGCGCGAAATCCGTGAAGTCCGGAACATCGTTGCAAATCAAAGGCTTGCCGGAGTACGCGCAACATACAGCGCCGACGCGCTTCACTGGAGGCGCCAAAATAGGGGGCTGGGCTTGCCTTACGGCCCTTTTGGCTGTCGGAACGGCGCCGCGGACTTCACTTTCGCAGGGCGCCTCTCACCGGCTCGCGTCTCCCGCCATCTCTCCCGGCGGAGAAGGAAGATGCCGTCCGCTCAGAGCCCGTAAAACCGGCTGATGATGCCCCAGGCGTCCTCGGCGGTGTCGACGAAGTCGATGATGTCCTGGTCGCCGGGCGAGATGGTGCCCTGATCGGCCAGATAGTCGAGGTCGATGGCGCGTTTCCAGAACTTGCTGCCGAACAGGATGACCGGAACACGCTCCATGCGGCCGGTCTGGATCAGGGTCAGCGTCTCGAAGAATTCGTCGAGCGTGCCGAAGCCGCCGGGAAAGACGCACACGGCCTTGGCGCGCATGACGAAGTGCATCTTTCGGATCGCAAAATAGTGGAAGTTGAAGCAGAGCTCCGGCGTCACGTAAGGGTTCGGCGCTTGCTCGTGCGGAAGCACGATGTTGAGACCTATCGAAGGCGCGCCGACATCGTCGGCGCCGCGGTTGCCCGCTTCCATCACGCCGGGCCCCCCGCCAGTGACCACCACGAATTCGCGGTAGTAGGACAGCGCCGACTGCTGCGAGCACAGCCGGGCGAATTTCCGCGCTTCGTCGTAATAGACGCTGTTCTTCAAAAGGTTCTTCTTCTGCGTCTCGTTCTTGGCGGCCCAGGCCTCGCCGCCCGGCTCGGGCAGGCGGGCGCCGCCGAACAGGATGACGGTGGAGCGGATGCCACGCTCGGCCAGCGTCATCTCCGGCTTCAGGAGTTCGAGCTGCAGGCGCACCGGCCGCAACTCGCGCCGGGTCATGAACTCCTCGTCCGCCCAGGCGAGCTTGTAGGTGGCGGCGCGCGTCTGCGGCGTGTCAGGGACATCCTTGACCCGCTCCAGATCCTGGTCGGCGTGCGAAAGCGGCGTCCAGCCGGTGTTTTCATTGGGATTCATGACAATTCCAGTTCTACCCGTTCGCCTGCGTCACCTTGCGCCGCAGGCGCGATTGACCCGACCCATGGCCTGACATAGGGTCCGCGCCGCCCGGAGGCCGCTTGTCTACTCTACTCCCGCGGCCGACTGCCGCAGCGAGTTGTCAACAGCCTCCCGGAGCTTGATTCAACCCCGGCATGGCGTGCCGTGGTGGAACCAGGCTCTTGCAGAGAGCATGGAAGCCAGCCCTTAACAGCGCGTGTCGCGGAGCACCAGATGGCCAGACCTGACCTGACGAGCCTTGAGAAGACGATCGAGAACGCTTTCGAGGCCCGCGACGGGATTTCGACATCGACACGCGGCGAGGTCCGCGAGGCGGTCGAGGAGGCGCTGGTGCTGCTCGACCATGGCGAGGCGCGGGTTGCCGAGCGCCAGGCCGATGGCCAGTGGACGGTGAACCAGTGGCTGAAGAAAGCCGTGCTTCTGTCCTTCCGCCTCAACCCGATGGAGGAGATCAGCGGCGGCCCGGGCGGCGCGGTCTGGTGGGACAAGGTGCCGTCGAAATTTTCGGGCTGGAGCGGCGTCGACTACGAAAAGGCAGGGTTCCGCGCCGTTCCTTCGGCGATCGTGCGCCGTTCGGCCTATGTCGCGCCGGGCGTGGTGCTGATGCCGTCCTTCGTCAATCTCGGCGCCTATGTCGACAGCGGCACCATGGTCGACACCTGGGCTTCGGTCGGCTCCTGCGCGCAGATCGGCAAGAACGTGCATCTTTCCGGCGGCGTCGGCATCGGCGGCGTGCTGGAGCCGATGCAGGCCGGCCCGACCATCATCGAGGACAATTGTTTCATCGGCGCGCGCTCGGAAGTGGTCGAAGGCTGCATCGTGCGCGAGGGCTCGGTGCTCGGCATGGGCGTGTTCATCGGCAAGTCGACAAAAATCGTCGACCGCGCCACCGGCGAGGTTTTTTACGGCGAAGTGCCGGCCAACTCCGTCGTGGTCGCCGGCGCGCTGCCCGGAAAGCCGCTGCCCAATGGCGAGCCTGGCCCCAGCCTCTACTGCGCCGTCATCGTCAAGCGGGTGGACGAGAAGACAAGGTCGAAGACGTCGATCAACGAGTTGTTGCGGGATTGAGGGCTGGGCGGCGGAACGCCGTGGAGGCCGCCTGCCTCTGTTGTCGGCCAACTGCCGCCCTGTGTGGCGTTGGTGGCCAAGCGGTATCGTCCCACGTTGCCGCACCTGTTTGAAAGCTCAGCGACATCGATCTATTGCTTAGCTTTCGCAAACTTTTTGCAGGTCGGTGCGACGAGCCCATCGGGGGGAGCGATTATGTTGAAAGCTACCGACGAGGAAATCGAGAACATTCGGGAATACTTTGAATGGCAGGCTCCCGACCTGGAAGTAACCTTTATGCAGAAGGTCTACTCGGAAGCCGTCCTGAGCACCCACCACGACGTGTGGGACATCCACACTAACAAGGATCGCTGGTGGGTCATTACGGGCGGCACAAACCTCTATTCTCAGGAGCAATTCCCAAATATGGACCTTGCTCTGACCTTCCATATTGGCCTGATCCTCCGCATTCCGCGTACGGAAAAGCAGCAAGAAGACGATCTACGCATCCTCCCGTTCGGCCCCGTTTTTGAAAAGTTGGAGGAAGCCGGCACTGCGGTGACACAAGCGCAGAACCTCACGGGTTATCAGGCTGTCGGCGTTCGTTGCCGCGAGGTGCTACTCGAACTGATCGGCGTTGCACAGGACTCCGCGAAGTGGACAGACAGTCCGCCACAGCGTGCGAACTTCCGCGCTTGGACGGAGATCATCTGCAACGATCTTCTGCCGAGCGACACAAACAAAGAACGTCGCGGGGCCCTCAAGGGTGCGCTTGAGACTGCATGGACGTTTTCAAACTGGCTGACGCACTCAAAGTCGGCCACCTGGATCGATGCAGACATGGCGCACTCGTTGCTTCAGCATGCTACCGGCATGGCGACCTCATTGATCCTTCGCGAGTTACGAGGTGTACCCGAAGAATGCCCGACGTGCGGATCGCCGCATCTCGAACCCGACAACGGCGAGAATACCGCCGCACCCGGCATAATCTGGGAGCGACCGCGTTGTACCGACTGTGGATGGACCGGCAGGCCCGTACCAATCATCGACCTCGAGGATGGACAGCCCATCATCACTCGCGAAGGCGAAAAATCCGACGAGCACAGCATCATGGCGGTACCGCTACGCACCATTCTTAAGCCTGGTGATCTACCGATCGAGCCGTCGAAGAAAAGAGAGGCCGGGCCTCCGGAGCCCGTCGTCTATTTTGCCTACGGATCGAATATGTCGACCGCCCGCTTGCGCAAGCGCATGCCAAGCTGCGAGCCGCTCGGCATTGCAATATTGCCTGGTCACACGCTTCGCTTCCACAAGCGCAGCACGGATAAATCCGGGAAATGCAACGCATTTGCCAGCGGCAACAACAGAAGTGTAATAGGAGTCCTGTTCAGCTTCGATCCTACCCAGCGTGACAAGTTAGACGAGGCTGAAGGCGTTGGCAGCGGCTACGAGCACGCGATGGTCACGGTCATCAATGACAAGGGTCGCAGGCGAAAAGTCCTTACCTATCTGGCCACACCTGACTACATCGACGACAGCCTTAAGCCCTATAGTTGGTACAAGGACTTTGTTCTTGCAGGTGGCAGGGAACACGGACTACCGCCGGAGTATATTGCCGAATACATCCAGTCGGTTGAGGCGATCGACGACCCCAGCGCGGCTCGCGACAAGAAGCAGCGAGCCACACTCGCAAATCACGGGCTATGAGACTACGGATCGGCGCGAGTTGCCGACCCATCTAAGCTCCTGTTTTTCCATCGTATTCGACAGAGACGGTTTCCGGCCTTCCGATCCGCTCCCGGAGATGGTAGGCGTGGCCCGCCAGATTTGGAGTGAATTCGCTTGCAGGGCCAACCGACATTGCCGTGGCTGTTTTTCAGCTTCTCAGGAAGGCTCGGCCGCCAACCCTACGCGCTCGCCGGCCTGCTGTGCTACATGGCGCGCACGTTCCCGCTCTACCGGATCATCGTCGCGCCGAACGAGGAAGCGGCGAATTTCTGGGGCGGAATCTTCCTGCTCGTCGCGCTCTGCTCCTTCTTCGCGCTGGTTCCGCTGGCGGCGAAACGCCTGCAGGATTTCGGCAAGCCGACCGCGCTGGCCTTCCTGTGTATCCTGCTCGACATACTGATGTATCTGCCGCTGTGCTTCATCAAGGGCGATCCGGGGCCGAACCGTTTTGGGACGGCGACCAACCAGCCGAAATAGCCGGGGCCGGGATGGGGGCCGGAAGATGTCATACCGCTCGCTCGACCCCCGACTGATCATCGAAACCGCGGAGCGGCTGGAGGCAAGGATCGCCGACCGGTTCCCGGAAACGGGCCTGCGCAAGGTCGGCAAGGAACTGGTGTCGCTGGCGCGCGATATGCGTGACGCCGCGGTCGACCTCCAGCGGCCGATCCGCTGGCTTCGCATCCTGGTCGGTGTGGTGATCGTGCTGGGGGCTTGCGTGCTGCTCACCGTCGGCGCCTATCTGCGGTTCGACCGGCTGACGGGCAGCGGCGACGTGATCGAGTCGATGCAGGGCATCGAGGCGGCGCTCAACACCGTCATCCTCGTCACCGTCGGCGTGCTGGCGCTGGTGCATACCGAGGACCGGATCAAGCGACGTCGCGTGCTGCGGCAGTTGCACGGGCTGCGCTCGCTGATCCACGTCATCGACATGCACCAGTTGACCAAGGATCCGGCGGCGCTGTCATCCGGCTTCAAGCCGGCGGCGCATTCGCCGAAACGCACCATGAGCCGAGCCGACCTGCTGCGCTATCTCGACTACTGTTCCGAGATGCTGTCGATCACCGGCAAGCTGGCGGCGCTGTTCGCCCAGTCGGTCAACGACGAGGTGGTGGTAGCGGCGGTCAACGACGTGGAAAACCTCGGTTCCAACCTGTCGCGGAAAATCTGGCAGAAGATCACCATGCTCGACGCGGAGAACGGCACGGCAAGTTAAGCGGCGGCGCGACATGCTTTATGCGGGTCTTTTTTTTGACCGTCGGCGCTGCCCCTCATTGCCCTGCCAGACATCTCTCCCGTTTACGTCAGGGCAATCGCATATGGACATTATGCCGCTCCGAGCCGGCTACGCCGGCTCGGAGCGGCATCTCGCCGCAGGCGAGGCGTCGAGGATCATCTCGCAAAGTAGGTCCATATGCGATTGCCTGGCGTAAACGGAGAGATGCTCGGCAGGACAGTGAGGGGCGGCACCGACGGCCAAGGAAATGACCCTTGGGATTATTGGGGGAACCGCTGCCGGTATCTTGCGACCGCTTCCGGGTTGCGCAGGTTGAGCGGCAGTTCGCCGGCAAGCACACGCAGCGCCTCCTCCACCGCGCCGACCCCCATGCGCATCATGCTTTCCTCGGTGATGCCGGCCAGATGCGGCGTGACGATGACGTTGTCGAGGCCCAGATAAGGATGGTCGGGCGCCAGCGGCTGGCGCGTGAACACGTCGAGCGCCGCCCCGCCGATGCCGCCCTCGCGCAGCGCCTCGAGCAGCGCCTCGTCGTCGATGACCGGGCCGCGCGAGACGTTGACCAGCAGCGCGCCGGGCTTCATCGCAAGAATCCTTTGCCGGCTCATCAGACCGACCGTGTCGGGCGTCAGCGGGCAGGCAAGCACGATGATGTCGCTCTCCGCCACCAGAACGTCGAGCGGCACGGCGCGCGCATGGTCCGGAAAGCCTTTGCCGCTGCGGCTGGCGCCCAGCACCTCCAGACCGAAACCGTGATGGCCGATCGCCGCCACTTCGCGGCCGATGGCGCCCATGCCGACGATGCCCAGGGTGCGGCCGGCGAGCTCGCGCGCCGAATTGGCGTGTTCGCGGCCGGCGAACCAGCCGTGCCTGCGGAGGTCGCCGTCGATCCTGCGAAAGCCGCGCAGCAGCGCCAGCGCCGCAAAGATCGCGTGCTCGGCGACGGAACGTGCGTTTGCGCCCGGCAGGTTGGCCACCAGCACGCCGGCGGCGGTGGCTTCCTCGACCGGGATCATGTCCAGCCCGGCGCCGTGGCGGATCGCGGCGCGGATGACATGGTCGCCGGCAAACATGTCCGGCGGCAGCACGGCGCGCACGATCACCGCGGCCGCGTCGCGCGATTCCTGTTTCAGCGTCGCCGCATCCAGCGCCGAAGCAATGCGAAGCTCGCCCGCGCCGGCGAGCATCTTTGCCGCGCGGGGATGAAGGGGGTGGGTGGAGTAGATGATCGGCACGGTCTAGGCCGAAGTCCCACGGCACTGGTGGGGCCGGATGTTGGGGGAGGCCGTATTCCGTCCAGCACCCCTCATCCGCCTCGCTGCGCTCGGCACCTTCTCCCACAAGGGGAGAAGGGGGAGTTTCGCGCTTACGCCCCCACAAATCTCGATCGTTGATGATTGGCTGAGACGGAAGTGCCGAGCTCCCCCTTCTCCCCTTGTGGGAGAAGGTGCCGAGTGTAACGAGGCGGATGAGGGGTGCTGGAAGGAGTGCGACAACCGGGACTGCAACGTCGCGAACTCCAAAAGCTGCGCTACCAAAGGATTAGAACTGTCAACCTTGATGAACCATTGAAGACAAATGCCCATCACGCCTTCTCCAATGCCTTCGTCGCCTCCTCGTTGCCGGAGATCAAGCCCTTCCAATAGCTCTCAGCCCCTTGCAGATGCGCGCTCATCAGCGCCTGCGCCAGATTGCCGTCGCGGCGCACCAGCGCGTCGAATATCTGCAGGTGCTCGGCATGCGAGCGCCGGCCGCGCTCCGGGTCGTTGAAATAGATCGGCAGGCGCCGCTCGCCCAGCACGTAGTAGATGCTGCAGATCTTGTGGAAGACGCTGTTCTGCGTGGCCCGCACGATCTCCAGGTGGAAATCGCGGTCTTCTCGCGCCAGCCCTTCGCCGGCCGCCAGCCGCGCCTCGGAGGCCGCGAGAATCTCGCGCAGCCGTTCGAAATTCTCCTCGGTGGCGCGTGAGCAGGCGAGCTCGGCCGCCTTGATCTCGTGGATCTTCCTGAGCTCCACCGTCTCGTAGATCTGGATCGGGTCGAGCGGCACGCCGGCCTTGGCGAACAGCGCCATGGCCTCGACGCTGGCCTGGCGGGTGGTCAGGTAGATGCCGGATTTTGCCCGCCGCTCGACGATGCGCATGGCTTCGAGGATCGCCAGCGTCTCGCGGATCTGGCCGCGGCTCACGGAAAAATGCTCGGCCAGTTCGCGCTCCGAGGGCGTGCGGCCCGTCTCGCTGTTGGAGCAGGCGTAGAGATAGGCCGCGAGTTCGGCGAGGAGATCCTTTTCCTTCATCTCGTTTCAGCCGCCTTGCGCGTGAGCCTCCAGGAATTTCTCCGAAACGGTGAAGCCGAGACCGGGCTTGTCGGGGATCGCGACCATGCCGTCCCTGGCTTCCACGGTCTCCTCGACGAGGTCGTGGATCATCGGATTGGCGCCGAGCGAATATTCGATGGTGAAGCTCGCCGGCGACGCCGCGCATAGGTGCAGGCCGGAGAAAAAGCAAGGCGCGCCGGCCCACAGGTGCGGCGCGAAACGCAGGTTGAAGGCGCTGGCGATGGTGCCGATCTTCATCGCTTCCGAAATGCCGCCGCAGAAGGCGGGGTCCGGCTGAAAGATGTCGGCGGCCTTCATTACGGCGAGGTCGCGGAAATCGTAGCGGGTCGCCTCGCTCTCGCCGGCGGCGACCGGCACGGAACCGGAGGCGCGCACCTCGGCCATGCCGGCCTTGTCGTCGGCGATCACCGGCTCCTCGAACCAGGCGAGGTCGCAATCGGAAACCAGCGCGACGAAGCGCTTGGCCTCGGCGACCGTATAGGTGCCGTGCGCGTCGACGGCGATGTCGACGCCCTCGCCCAGCGCCTTGCGGGCGGCGCGGACGCGCGCCGCCGATATGTGCGGCGCGCCGTCCATCGCCCCCACCCGCATCTTCACCGCCCCGAAGCCCCCGGCGTCGATGTAGGATCTCAATTGTTCGCCGATCGTCTCGGCCGGCGCCCAGCCGCCCGAGGCGTAGGCGGGAAGCCGGTCGGCCTTGCGGCCGCCGAGCAACTGCCACACCGGCTGGCCGAGATGTTTTCCCAGAATGTCCCACAGCGCGATGTCGACGGCGCTGATGGCGGCGACCGACATGCCGCGCCGCGCGATCTGCGGCATGGCGTGGCCATGCCTGGCGGCCGAGTTGGCGCGCACGCCGTTGTAGAGCATCTCCCAGATTGGCCCGATGTCGCCGGCGTTGCGGCCGGCCAGCATGGGACCGACCTCGTGGTTCAGCATATGGACCAGCGCGCCATAGGTGCCGGCGCTGCCGGCGGCGTTCTTGCCTTCGCCCCAGCCGACCAGCCCGTCGTCGGTCTCGATGCGCAGGATGGCTGCGTCGAAGGTCTGCACCTGGCCGAAATCGCTCCGGTGCTGGCGCGACGCCTCGATGGGTATGCGGACCCACCACGCCTGGGTTTTCTTGATGCGCATCAATTGCCTGTCACTGCTCGAAAAAGAAACTGCGCCAGCCATCGCCCCCCGGAGACGGCCGGCGCAGCAAGTCGCCGACTACTTGATCAGCGGCAGGATGGTCTCTGCCGTTATGCGCATCTGGTCGGCGTAGAATTTCTCCGTCAGCAGGCTCGATCCATGGTCCTGGATGAACTTCAACTGCTCGGGCGAGATGTCGACAGGGTTCTTTTCCACCATGTCGGTGTAACGGTTGGCCGGCGTGCGGTCGACCGGCGCGACGAACTCGTTGGTGAGCGCGCCGTCGTAGCCGATCTCCTTCAGGGTGCCGACGATCTTCTTCCAGTCGAGCTGGCCGAGGCCCGCCGCGAAACGGTCATTGTCGGCGACATGGAAGTCGAACAGGCGTTTTCCGGCCAGCCGGATCGCCTCGTACATGTCGGATTCCTCGATGTTCAGATGGAAGGCGTCGAGGCAGACGCCGCATTCCGGGCTGACCGCGTCGGCCAGCGCCAGCGCCTGCGAGGCGCGGTTGAACAGGTAGGTCTCGAAGCGGTTGAGCGGCTCGATCGCCACACGCACGCCCACCTTCTGGGCATGGGCGAAGCACTCCTTGGTGGCGTCGACCACCCATTTCCACTCTTCCTCCGGCGAGGCGTCCGGCACCACCTTGCCGACGGTCGCCGGCACCAGCGTGATGATCTGGCCGTCGAGTTCGCTCACCATGGTCAGCACGTCCTTGACATACTGCACCGAGCGGGCGCGCTGGCCCTCGTCCTTGGCCGCGAGGTTGCGCTCGCCCAGCGTCAGCGTGACGGCGCCCCAGCAGCGGATGCCGTGCTCCTTGAGCAGGCGACGGGTGTCCTTGATGTCGTATTGGGTGGGCTCGCCGGAAATCTCGATCGACTCGTAGCCATACTGCTTGATGCGCCTGAGCGTGGTCTCAAGCGGCTCGGCGCGCATCCAGTTATGCGTCGAAAGGTGCATCGTTTTCCGTCTCCCAATTTCGCCTTGCATTGGTTCCGCCGCATGCGGAAGCCCGTTTCCTCCCGCAAGGCAACCCAGCATTGTCGTCAACTGGTTCTACCAATTGGGTATTGGTGGATTTCTAGCCCATTTACAACCCTCCCGCAAGAAGCTTCCACGTTCGCCGCCATCGCAAACATAACTTGCTGAAATTTCTGTATAAAATTACCATCCGCGCGAAACCTCGCAGTTTTTGCGCCGACGATCGCTGGCTTGACCAGATTGCGGGATTTGGTATGACCAGAGGAATCGAGCCTGCTTCGGGCATTCCCCGGCCCGCGCCTTGCGGCCCGGTCGGGAATGTCTAGGATGCGGCCGCATTTCAGGAGGAGACGAATGGCAAAGACGATGAAGGGCCCGGCGATTTTCCTGGCCCAGTTCGCGGGCGACGCCGCCCCGTTCAATTCGCTGCCGGCGATTGCCAAATGGGCGGCGGGGCTGGGTTACAAGGGGGTGCAGATCCCGACCTGGGACGCAAGGTTGTTCGACCTCAAGAAGGCAGCGTCCTCGAAAACCTATTGCGACGAGGTGAAGGGCATCTGCGCCGACGCCGGCGTCGAGATCACCGAGCTCTCCACCCACCTGCAGGGCCAGCTCGTCGCCGTGCATCCGGCCTACGACGCGCAGTTCGACGGCTTCGCGCCGCCGGCGGTCCACAACAACGCGAAGGCGCGGCAGGCCTGGGCCGTCGAGCAGATGGAGTTCGGCGCGAAGGCCTCCAAAAACCTCGGGCTGAAGGCTTCCGTCTCCTTTTCCGGCGCGCTCGCCTTCCCCTATCTCTACCCGTGGCCACAGCGCCCGCCGGGCCTGATCGAGGAAGCGTTCGAGGAACTCGGCAGGCGCTGGAAGCCGATCCTCGACAAATACGAAGACGCCGGCGTCGACGTCGGCTACGAGATCCATCCCGGCGAGGACGTGTTCGACGGCGCCACCTTCGAGATGTTTCTGGACGCGGTCGGCGGCCACAAGCGCTGCAACATCAACTACGACCCGTCGCACTTCCTGTTGCAGCAGCTCGACTATCTCGATTTCATCGACATCTACCACGAGCGCATCAAGGCGTTTCACGTCAAGGACGCCGAGTTCAACCCGACCGGCCGCCAGGGCGTCTATTCCGGCTACCAGGGCTGGGTGAACCGCGCCGGCCGCTTCCGCTCGCTCGGCGACGGCCAGGTCGATTTCTCCGGCATCTTCTCAAAACTCGCCGCCTACGACTACGATTCCTGGGCAGTGCTGGAATGGGAATGCTGCCTGAAACATCCGGAGGACGGTGCGGCGGAGGGCGCGCCCTTCATCCAGCACCACATCATCCGCGTCACCGAGCGCGCCTTCGACGATTTTGCCGAGGGCAAGTCGGACAAGGCGGCGCTCAGGAAGATGATGGGGATCTAGCGCCGGTTCCCCTCCCCCTTGAGGGGAGGGTGGCGGCGAAGCCGCCGGGAGGGGTCGCCGCGGCAGTGCGCGACGCCTTCTGCTGCGCGCGGACGGTATGAAGAAGAGGTCGAGATTTTCATCGACGACCCCACCCCGGACGGCTACGCCGTCCGTCCCTCCCCTCAAGGGGGAGGGGGGCGTCGTACCAGTCAGGGAGGACAAAAATGGTAACCGGCAGGCAGGTCGAATCGGGCTCGGGCCCCATCCGCTACGGCATGGTCGGCGGCGGGCAGGGCGCCTTCATCGGCGCGGTGCACCGCATCGCGGCGCGCATCGACGGCGAGTTCGAGCTGGTGGCCGGCGCGCTGTCGTCCGACCCGGCGCGGGCGAAGGCGTCGGCCGCCGATCTCGGCCTCGACCCGGCGCGCAGCTACGGCAGCTTCGCCGAGATGGCGAGGGCCGAGGCGAAACGCCCGGACGGCATCGAGGCGGTTGCCATCGTCACACCCAACCACATGCACTGGCCGGCGGCGAAGGCGTTTCTCGAGGCCGGCATCCACGTCATCTGCGACAAGCCCCTGACCTCCAACCTCGCCGACGCCAAAAAACTGGCGGCGCTGGTGGAAAAGAGCGGCAAGCTTTTCGTGCTCACCCACAACTACACCGGCTACCCGATGGTGCGGCAGGCCCGCGAGATGGTGGTTTCGGGCAAACTCGGCGACATCCGCGTCGTGCAGGCCGAATACCCGCAGGACTGGCTGACCGAAAAGGCGGAGGACAGCGGCTCGAAACAGGCGGCCTGGCGGGTCGATCCGAAACAGTCGGGTGTCGGCGGTTCCACCGGCGACATCGGCACCCATGCCTACAATCTCGCGCGCTTCGTTTCCGGGCTGGAACTCGACAGCCTCGCCGCCGATCTCGATTCCTTCGTGCCGGGCCGCCTGCTCGACGACAACGCGCACATCATGCTGCGTTTCAAGGCCAAGGACGGCGAACATCCGGCCAAAGGCATGATCTGGGCGAGCCAGGTCGCGCCCGGCCACGAGAACGGGCTGAAATTGCGCGTCTACGGCACCAAGGGCGGGCTGGAATGGGTCCAGGCCGATCCGAACTATCTCTGGTACTCGCCCTTCGGTCAGCCGAAGCAGCTCATCACCCGCGGCGGCGCCGGCTCCGGTCCAGCGTCGGCGCGCGTCACCCGCGTGCCGCCCGGCCATCCCGAAGGTTATCTCGAAGGTTTCGCCAACATCTATGCCGAGGCGGCCCGCGCCATCCGCGCGGCGCGCAAGGGCGGAGGCAAGCTGCCCAAGGATGTCGTCTTCCCGACGGTGCAGGACGGCGTCGAGGGTGTGGCCTTCGTCGAGGCCTGCGTAAGATCGTCGAAGAAAAACGGCGCCTGGACAAAGCTTTAACCGCTTCCCGACGGCGCGTTTCCAGCTTTCATTGGCGTTGCGCGCAAAAACATTAACGCGTATGCCTGACCTTGGTTCGGTAACGAAGCGTTGCAGAAAAACACGACTCGTTACCATCTGCCCCGGAATCGCCCGAAACGCGCCGCATTCGCCGCCTTATTCGTCTCAATGAGTCGCCCGTTAACGTTTTACGGAGCGATCCCCACCGATGAAATCCAGCTACGGAAGAGCCGCGGCAATACTGTTTGCCGCGGGCGCGATGCTTGTGTCCTCGAATCTCGCGGCGTCGGCCCAATGCGGCAAAGCCTCGTGGTATGCCCTCACCTCTCGCACCGCGTCGGGCGAACGCATGAATCCTTCCGCCATGACGGCGGCCCACCGCAGCCTGCCCTTCGGCACAAAGGTCCGCGTCACCAACAAACGTACCGGCAGAAGCGTGGTGGTGCGCATCAACGACCGCGGCCCGTTCATTCGCGGCCGCATCATCGACCTGTCGCGCGGCGCGGCGCAGAAGATCGGCATGATCAGTTCCGGCCATGCGTCAGTCTGCATGATCCGCACCTGATCCCGCCGGCATTTCCGCCGCTTTGCCTTTTGCCCGAAAGCGATTATGGAGACGGGCATAGGTCTGACGGGAAACAGGTCGGAGCCAACCATTTACGGGCGGCCATGGCCTGGATATCGGCAGACCGATAGCCAGCGGAGCCAGCCATGACCGAAATCCTCCAGACCCCGAAGCTCATCACGGTTTTCGGCGGGTCGGGTTTCGTCGGCCGGCACGTGGTGCGGGCGCTGGCCAAACGTGGCTATCAGGTGCGTGTCGCCTGCCGCCGGCCGGACCTCGCCGGCCATCTCCAGCCGCTCGGCAATGTCGGCCAGATCCAGGCGGTGCAGGCCAATGTCAGGGTGCGCTGGTCGGTCGATCGCGCGGTGCAGGACGCCGACCATGTGGTGAACCTCGTCGGCATCCTCTATGAAGCCGGCCGCCAGAAGTTCGCCGCGGTGCAGGACTTTGGGGCGCGCGCTGTCGCAGAAGCAGCCCGCTCCGTGGGCGCCGGCCTTACCCACGGCTCGGCGATCGGAGCCGATGCGGCTTCCCAATCCGTCTATGCAAAGACCAAGGCCCGCGGCGAGGCCGCCGTGCTGAAAACCGTCCCGGACGCCGTGATCTTCCGCCCGTCCATCGTCTTCGGGCCAGAAGACGGTTTCTTCAACCGTTTCGCCAACATGGCGCGTTTCTCGCCGGTGCTGCCGCTGATCGGCGGCGGCGAGACGAAATTCCAGCCGGTTTTCGTCGGCGACGTGGCCGAGGCCATCGCACGCTCGGTCGACGGCAAGGTCGAGGGCGGAAAGGTCTATGAACTCGGCGGGCCCCAGGTCCTCTCCTTCCGCCAATGCATGGAAGAGATGCTGGAGATCATCGACCGCAAGCGCCTGCTGGTGCCGGTGCCGTGGGGCGTCGCCTACATGCAGGCCTCGATCCTCGGCATGCTGCCCAACCCGCTGCTCACCTCCGACCAGGTGACCTTGCTGAAAAGCCACAACGTCGTCTCCGAGGCGGCGGAAAAAGCCGGCCGCAGCTTTGCCGGGATTGGCATCCAGCCGCAGTCGATCGCCTCCGTGCTGCCCTCTTATCTGTGGCGTTACCGCCCCGCCGGCCAGTTCACGCGCCGGACGGAAGCGTGAGGCATTTTCCCTCCCACTTGAGGGCAGGTAAGCGCCGCGCCGCTCACCCTACGATGTAGAGCGCGATCAGCCCTAGCGAACCGACGATCAGCCGCCACCAGGCGAACAGCGAAAAGCCTCGGCGCGAGACGTAGCCGAGCAGGCCGCGCACGACGATGACGGCCATGACAAACGCCGCCACGAAACCCGCGGCGATGATGCCCCAGTCGCCGGACGACAGCGCGTCGTGGTTCTTCAACAGGTCGTAGGCGAAGGCGCCGGCCATGGTCGGCATGGCGAGGAAGAACGAGAATTCCGCCGCCGAGCGCTTGTCGGTTCCCATCAGCAGCGCGCCGACGATCGTGGCGCCCGAGCGCGAGGTGCCGGGGATCATGGCCAGGCACTGGAAGATACCGATCTTGAGGCAGAGCGACAGGGGAAAATCCATCACGTCGTGGTAGCGCGGCTTGAGGCGCATGCGGTCGACCGCCAGAAGCACGAAGCCGCCGAAGATCAGCATGATGCAGATCAGCTTCGGCGTCTCGAACAGCACGGTCTTGATGAAGCTGTGGGCCAAGGCGCCAATCACCGCCGCCGGCAGGAAGGCGATGAGGATGCCCAGCACGAAGCGGCGCGTGCGCGGGTCGCGCGGCAGGTCGGCCAGGATTTTCATGAGCCGCGCCGAATAGACCGAGAGGATGGCAAGGATCGCGCCCAACTGGATCAGTACCTCGAACGCCTTGCCCGTCGACTGGAACCCTAGGAAATGCCCGGCGAGCAGGATGTGGCCGGTCGAGGAGACCGGAATGAACTCCGTCAGCCCCTCGAGCAGGCCGAGCAGCAGGGCTTCGACGATGGTCTGGTGTTCCATGGGGATCTCGCGAGACTTTGCGTCACGCTGGAACAGCGTGGCACCGAACAATGCGAAAGGATGGCGACTCTTCCGCCACCCCTATCTGAGTCGCGCGCGCCGCTTCAAGCGAATGCCGGCTTGCTTGTCACGGCACGGGAACCCTCCTATAGGTCAAGCGCCTTAGAGCCCGTTGACGGTGGCCGGCCGTGGTTCTAGACGCGCGGCTCTGATTTCGCCGGTGCCCTTCAGTTCGCGCAGGACCATGCTGACGCTTTTCCACCATCCGCTGCTCGCCTCCTGCCGCTTCGTCCGCCTCGCCTTCGGCGAGTATGGCGAAGAACTGGCCCTCATCGAGGAAAAGCCCTGGACGCGCCGTAAGGAATTTTTGTCGCTCAATCCGGCCGGCACGCTGCCGGTGCTGCTGGCGGAGGGCGATGTGCCGATCGTCGGCGCGCAGGTCATCGGCGAATATGTCGACGAGACGCGTGGCGTGCTGAAGCGCGAGCGCCGCCTGTTCGCCGAGGACCCGATGCAGCGCGCCGAGATCCGCCGCCTGGTCGACTGGTTCCTCGTCAAGATGGAGAGCGAGGTCACCCGCCATCTGGTGCGCGAGCGCGTGCTGAAGCCGCTGATGCCGTCGGACATGGGCGGCGGCGCACCCGACTCGTCGGCCATCCGCGCCGCGCGCTCCAACATCCGCCAGCACCTCAAATACATCAACTGGCTGGCCGGCACCCGCCACTGGCTGGCCGGCGTGCGCATCAGCTATGCCGATCTCGCCGCCGCCTCGGCGATCTCCGTGCTCGACTATCTCGGCGAGATCGACTGGCGCGAACAGGCCGCGGCCCGCGAATGGTATGTGCGGGTGAAATCGCGGCCGTCCTTCCGCCCGCTGCTCAACGACCGGGTGCGCGGCCTGTCGCCGGTTTCCCACTATGCGGACCTCGATTTCTGAGAATTTTTCCGCGACCCGCCCGCCGGCAGGCGGCTCCGCGGGCGCGCGTCTGCGCGCCTTCCTGAACCGCGAGGCGAAGGCCGCCGGCTTCGACGCAGTGGCCATCACCTCCCCCGATGCCATCCCGCTCGCCGGCGAAAGGCTGGCCGAATTCGTCGCCGCCGGCTTTCACGGCTCGATGGCCTGGATGCAGGAAACGCTGGCGCGGCGCGGCGACCCGCGCGCGCTGTGGCCGGAGGTGCGCTCCATAATCGTGCTCGCCATGAATTACGGCCCGGACCACGATCCGCGCACGATCCTGGAAAAGCCCGACCGGGCGGCGATCTCCGTCTATGCCCAGAACCGCGACTATCACGACATCGTCAAGGGCAAGCTCAAGGGCGTGGCCGGAAAGCTCGCGGCAAGGACGGGCTGCGACGTAAAGGTTTTCGTCGACACCGCGCCGGTCATGGAAAAGCCGCTGGCCGAGGCCGCCGGCATCGGCTGGCAGGGCAAGCACACCAATCTGGTCAGCCGCGAGCACGGCTCATGGCTGTTCCTCGGCTCGATCTTCACCACCGCCGAACTGGAGCCCGACCGGCCCGAAACCGACCATTGCGGCACCTGCCGCGCCTGCCTCGACGCCTGCCCGACGGACGCCTTCCCGGCGCCTTACCGGCTCGATGCCCGCCGCTGCGTTTCTTATCTCACCATCGAGAACAAGGGGCCGATCCCGCTCGAATTCCGTGAGGCGATAGGCAACCGCATCTATGGGTGCGACGACTGTCTTGCCGCCTGCCCGTGGAACAAGTTCGCCCGGGAAGCCTCCGAGGCGAAGCTCAGAGCCCGCGACGACCTGCGCGAGCCGCCGCTCGCCGATCTGCTGGAACTGGACGACGCGGCCTTCCGCGAAAAATTCTCCGGTTCGCCGATCAAGCGGATCGGCCGCGACCGCTTTCTGCGCAACGTGCTCGTCGCAGCCGGCAACTCCGCCGATCCGTCGCTGGCCGAGTCTTGCATCCGGCTGCTTGACGACCCCGCGCCGCTGGTGCGCGGGACGGCGGTCTGGGCCGTGTCGAAACTGCTGGACCGAAACGAGCTGAAAGGGCTTTTCGAGAAGCGCAACGAGGCTGACGACACGGTTCTGGGCGAGTGGAAGGCCGCTTTTTGAAGCGCAATTCGGTGTTTTTCGGCACGCGCCCGGGCAAGCACTTGATATTGCGGATTCTTCCGGACTTCACGGGTTTCTGGCGCCCTTGATTTTGTTTGGAAAAATGTCCTTCTTTTGAGCGAGACGCGGAACGCGGGTCGGGGATAAAACAGCTGGAGAATCGCCGGTTTGTCCCCGCGCCGAGCCCGCTACCGGAGCTTTTTGACATGCAGGTTTTCATCTTCGGCGCCGGCTATTCCGCAAAGGCCTTTGCCGCCGCCCGGCCCGACAACACCGTCCGCATCGCCGGCACGACCCGCGACGAATCGAGGTTTCCGGCCCTGCAGGCGGCCGGCATTGCTCCGTTGGCCTTTGACGGGAAAAACCTTTCTGACAACATTATCAATACCTTGGCGGACACTACCCATCTCATCGTCTCGGTCGCGCCGGACGACGCCGGCGACCCTGTTCTCGCCTTGGCGCGAAAAACGATCGCCAGTTCGATGCCGAAGCTCGCGTGGATCGGCTATCTCTCGACGATCGGCGTCTACGGCGATCACAAGGGCGCCTGGATCGACGAGACGGCCGAGTGCGGTCCCACTTCCCTGCGCTCCCGACGCCGGGTCGAGGCGGAAAATCAATGGCTTGGCCTCGGCGAGGAGATCGACGTGCCGGTCGCGGTGCTGCGGCTTTCCGGCATATACGGTCCCGGCCGCAACGCCTTCGTGAACCTGCGCGACGGCACCGCCAAGCGCCTGATCAAAAAGGACCAGGTGTTCAACCGCATCCATGTTTCCGACATAGCCGGCGCGCTCTGGCATCTTGCCGGTGCCAATCGCGGCGGCGTCTTCAACGTCACCGACGATCTTCCCGCCCCGCCGCAGGACGTGGTCGCCTACGCGGCAAGCGTGATGGGCGTCGAGCCGCCACCGGAGATACCGTTCGAGACGGCGGAGCTGTCGCCGATGGCGCGCAGTTTCTACGGCGAAAACAAGCGTGTTTCCAATGGTTTGATCCGCAGTGCCGGCTACGCCTTCCGCTATCCGGACTACCACTCCGCCTTCGACGCCATGTGGGCCGACGGCAGTTGGGCCGATGGCGATGCGCGCAGTCCGATCAGGGCTTCGTGATCGGCAGGTCGGCTCGCCACGTGCTAAATTTTGCCACGCCGCTGATTCACCCTTCGTTTACCAGCCGGCGTCAGGCTGGCCGACGGGTGGCTGCCGGGGACAAGCGCATGACTCTTTTTGCACGCGCGGCGCGCATCGCCGCCCTCTTCGCCGCAGCATTTTTTCTTGCCATCCCGACTTCCGTGCCGGCGGAGTCGGCAGAACTTGCCAAAAATCTCTTTGGTTCCAAGAAGTTACCAGCGGCGACTGCGCCGGCCTCCTACGGCTTTTATTCAAAGGGCTGTTTTTCCGGCGGCGTCGCCATCGCCACCGACGGCCCGACCTGGCAGGCGATGCGGCTGTCGCGCAACCGCCGCTGGGGCCACCCGACCATGATCAATCTGGTCGAAAAACTGTCGCGAGACGCCACCGCCGACGGCTGGCCCGGCCTGCTGATCGGCGACATTTCGCAACCGCGCGGCGGGCCGATGCTGACCGGCCATGCGTCGCACCAGATCGGCCTGGACGCCGATATCTGGTTCACACCAATGCCCGACCGCCGGCTTTCGGTCAGCGAACGCGAGAACATGAGCGCCACATCGCTGGTCAACGAGAAGACGCATCTGGTCAAGGACAGGCTTTGGACTTCGGCCCACGCGCGGCTCCTGAAGCGCGCCGCAAGCTATCCCGAGGTCGAGCGCATCCTGGTCAATCCCGGCATCAAGAAGAAGCTTTGCGAAACGGTCAAAGGCGACCGCGCCTGGCTGCAGAAGGTACGGCCGTTCTGGGGCCACGACTATCATTTTCATATCCGCATCGGCTGCCAACCAGGCTCGTCTGGCTGCAAGCGGCAGGCGGCGACCACGGCGGGTGAAGGCTGCGACGAGTCCCTCGCCTGGTGGTTCACGGAAGAGCCGTGGCGCCCCAACAAGAACCCCGATGCGCCGAAGGCCCGCGACCTGATGACCATGGCGAGCCTGCCGAAGGAATGCCGCGCCGTGCTGCAGGCGCCTGCTCCCGTCTCGGAAGCCGCCGTCACGGTCGGCCCCGGCGCCGATGCGATGGCAGTGGCGCACGCCGAGGCACCCAGCGCGGTCGTCTCCGAACCGGCGCAGGACGCCGTCGCAAAACCCGTGATTTCGCCTGGAGCCGCACCGATCAGCGCCTATGCGGCGACGCCGGAAATGGGTGCGCCGCTACCGCGCCCTCGCCCCGGCCAGTAGGCCGGTCCGGCGTTTCCCAGCCGACTTTCCCGCCTACGCCACCGGCACGGCCGGCCAGCGCAATCTGCATGTCTGCACGGGCCTCTCCCAGAAGCCAATGAAAAGCGGCCCGTTCGGCGGCGACCAGCAGCCGGCGCGCTGATTGCGGAGGGAAAGGTCGACGCACTGATTTTCTTCGTTGATCCGCTGACGCCGATGCCGCATGACGTGGATGTGAAGGCATTGACGCGGCCCGCCATCGTCCACGACATCCCGATGGCGCTCAACGTGGCGACCGCCGAAGTGCTTCGGGATCAGAGAACGGATAGAGCGAGAGGAGATGATACCCGGCCATTCTGTTTCTCGTTTGGCGAGGCGATCCGCTAGGAAGGGCGCGAAGGTCGATGTGGTTCATCGGCCGAGCGTCCTGACGAAGCGGGCGCCCGCCAAACGGAAACCCGGAGGGCCGGGCCGGTTTGGGCCAAATCCGTCGGGCTTCGTCTTGTCCGGGCCACCAGCCCGGTCTGCGACGAAGCCCTCGACCTTGGCCCAAACCGTCGCCGGCGGAATGACCGGATATCATCTCTTCTCGCTCTAATGCCGCATTCGGGGACGGATGGAATGACGCCTGAGGAAGAAGGTTTTCGGTTTCCGGTGCTGATCGGCGACGTGGGTGGCACCAATGCCCGTTTCGCGATCGTCGAATCGGCTGAAACGGAGGCGGGCGAACCGAGCATCGTGCGCACTGCCGAATTCGAGACGATCGACGACGCGATCGCCGGCTCCATCCTGCGCAACTCTTCCGTTCGCCCCAATTCGGCGGTGATCGCGGTTGCCGGTCCGGTCGACGGCGACGCCATCGCGCTCACTAATTGCCCCTGGGTGGTGCGCCCCAAAGGTATGTTCGGCAGCCTGGGACTGTCCGACGTGGTCGTGCTCAACGATTTCGAGGCGCAGGCGCTGGCCGTGGTGGCGCTCGGCGAGGAGCATATGGAAAAGATCGGCGGCGGCACACCGGAGGCCGGCGCCGCACGGGTCGTCCTCGGGCCGGGCACCGGCCTCGGCGTCGCCGGGCTGATCCATTCGCGCGGCCGTTGGATTCCGGTGCCGGGCGAAGGTGGACACATGGACATCGGTCCGCGTTCGCCGCGCGATTTCGAGATCTTTCCGCATATCGAGCCTCTGGAAGGCCGGGTCTCCGGCGAGCAGATTCTTTGCGGCCGTGGACTGGTGAACGCCTACCGGGCAGTCGCGGCAGCAGACGGCAAGGCGCCTCGCTTCACTACGCCGGCCCAGATCACCGCCGCCGCGCTGGAACGAACGGACGCGGTGGCCGAGGAGACGCTTTCTTTCTTCGTCACCTGCCTCGGCCGCACCGCCGGCGACCTGGCATTGGTGTTCAAGAGCCAGGGAGGCGTGTTCCTGACCGGCGGCATCGCCCAAAAGATCGTGCCGGCGCTGCGTGCGGAAAATTTCCGGGCTGCCTTCGAGGACAAGGCGCCGCATTCGCAGATGATGGCCGGAATGCCGGTCTACGTCATCACCCATCCGCTAGCGGCGCTGACCGGCCTTTCCGCCTATGCGCGCAAGCCGGACCAGTTCGGCGTCGAGACCAGGGGCCGGCGCTGGCGCGCGTGAGTGGTTCTCCGGCGTTCAGGCAGCGGACTTTTGCGGTGAAGCCGGCTTGCGCTTTCGCCTTGCCTGATGCGGCTTGCCAGCCGGGGCCGCCGACAAGGTAAGGCCGAGTGCGTTCAGCACGGAAAGCACAGTCGCGAATTCGGGATTGCCGGTCTCGCCGAGCGCCTTGTACAGGCTTTTCGGATTGAGGTTCGCAGCCGCCGCTATGTCTGCCATTCCACGCGCGCGAGCAACGATCCCTATCGCATCCCGCACTTCGGCGGGGTCGCCGGTTTCGAGCGCGGCCGTGATGTAGGCAGCTTGGAGTTCCGGAGTTTCGAGATATTCCGCTGCGTCGAAGCGTGTCGTTTCCATATCTCAGTCTTTCCAGTTGTCGGCGATGGCGAAGGCGCGCTTGATGTCGGTTTGCTGCCTGCTCTTGTCCCCACCGCAAAGCAGAATGATGACGGCCCCGCCGCGTTGCACGTAATAGACCCGGTAGCCGGGTCCATAGTCGATACGCATTTCCATGATCGGACCACCCACCGATTTGACATCGCCGGGATTGCCCAGCTCCATCCGGCGGATGCGTTGCAGGATGCGGGCCGCTGCGTTGGCGTCGTGCAGGGCGCGTAGCCATTGCGAAAACTCGGGTGTCTGACGGACCTCGACCATCGGAACGGTAGCCTATAGGCGACTGACGTCACAAGCAATCATTCGCTCATACGCGGCTGCTGAAAAGCATAGAGGGGCGGCGACGATACCACACCCTGCGATCATCGCGCGGCAGGCATAGGCAAGCCGCTCCGTTGACGCTATGAGGTGCCGGTCCGGTCGGCAGCCGGCATCGAGCAACACACGGATCGATCCTGGTTTGAAGATAAAAGCCGAAAAGAAACGCGCCGAACCCGGCGAGGTGATCGCCGTGATCCGGCGAATCCTCGCGGAGAACGGCCGCGAATACATCGGCAGCTATGTCGCCGCCGCGCTCTGCCTGATTGCCGCCGCCGCCACCACCGGCTTCAGCGCCTGGATCATGCGCGACGTCATCGACCAGATCTTCTACCAGCGGCGCGCCGATCTGATCGTGCTGATCAGCCTGCTGGTGTTCGGCGCCTTCGTCGTGCGCGGCCTCGCCGGCTACGGCCAGGCCGTGATCCTCTCGAAGGTCGGCAACAATCTGGTGGCGCGCTATCAGCAGCGGCTGTTCGACCATCTGATGCGGCTGGGCGTCGATTTCCACACCTCCAACCGCTCGGCCCAACTCGCAGCTCAGATCAACCAGAATGTCGGCGGCATACGCGACCTGCTCGGCACCACGCTCAAGGCCGTCGCCGGCGACATGGTCACGCTCGTGGCGCTTGTCGTCGTCATGGTCATCCAGGATCCGGTCCTGTCGATCTTCGCTTTCCTGATCGGCCCGCCGCTGATCTTCGCGGTAAACAAGCTGACGCGCCGCCTGCGCCGCATCAGCCGCGAGACGATCGAGGTCAATTCGCGCCTGATCGGCGCCATGCAGGAAGCGACGCAGGGCATTGCCGTGGTGAAGGCCTTCACCATGGAAGATCAGTTGTCGCGCCGAATCGCGAAGCTGATTTCCGACACCGAATGGCGCAGCAACAAGATCGCCCGCATTTCTGAGCGTCTCACGCCGATCTCCGAGATGCTCGCCGGGCTGGCGGTTGCCGGCGTCATCGCCTATGCCGGCTATCGCGCCGCCTATCATCAGCAACCGCCCGGCGCTGTGTTCTCCTTCATCTCGGCGCTGCTGCTGGCCTACGATCCCGTGCGCCGGCTGGCCCGCGTGCAGATCGGGCTGGAGCGCGCGCTGGTCAATGCCCGGATGATCTACGAAATCCTCGACCTGAAGCCGCGGCAGGGCGACGCTCCGGGTGCGCCACAACTCCGCGTCCCCAAAGGCGAGGTGCGTTTCAACGACGTGCATTTCGGCTACAGCGAAGAGTTGCCGGTGCTGCATGGCGTCAGCTTCGTTGCGGAAGCAGGCAAGACCACGGCGATCGTCGGCGCCTCGGGAGCCGGCAAATCCACCCTGACCGCGCTGCTGGAGCGCTTCTACGACCTCGAAAGCGGGTCGATCGAGGTGGATGGACAGGACATCGCCACCGTTACCAAGAAATCGCTGCGTGAAAAGATCGCCTTCGTGTCGCAGCAGCCCTACCTGTTCGAGGGCACCATCGCCGACAATATCCGCTACGGCCGCGAGGACGCGACCGAAGCGGAGGTGCGCGCGGCAGCAGAACTGGCGGCGGCCGACGAGTTCATCCGCGAGCAGCCGCAGGGCTACGACACCCCGGTCGGCGAAAACGGCGCGACGCTCTCCGGCGGCCAGCGGCAGCGTGTGTCGATCGCCCGCGCCATCTTGCGCCAGGCGCCGATCCTGCTGCTCGACGAGGCCACGTCCGCGCTGGACACCGAGTCCGAGGCGCGCATCCAGGACGCACTGGCCACCGCCATGAAGGGCCGCACCGTCATCGTCATCGCGCACCGCCTGTCGACCGTGGTGCATGCCGACAAGATCGTCGTGCTGGAAAGCGGCCGCGTCGTCGAAGAAGGCACGCATGAGGAACTGCTTTCCGATCCGCACGGCGTCTATGCGCGCTTCCACCGCGTGCAGAGCGCCAAGGGCCTTGGCCTGGTCGACGACACCAGGAAGAAAGTTTCGGTCAGGCGGAGCCAGCGGGCAACCGGAGGAGCGGTGGCATGAGCGACATGGGACTGGTGGTGGTCGGCGCTGCCGGCCGCATGGGCCAGACGCTGATCCGCACGATTCATGAGACACCGGGCGCCCGGCTGGCCGGCGCCGTCGAGCGTGCCGGCTCGGCCATGCTCGGCCGCGACGCCGGCGAGTTGGCGGGCGTCGGCCCGCTGGGCGTCGTCATCGGCGACGACCCGCTGCCGGTGTTCGCCAAGGCCGACGGCGTGCTGGATTTCACCGCGCCGGCCGCCACGGTCGAATTCGCCGGCTACGCCGCGCAGGCGCGCATCGTCCATGTCATCGGCACGACGGGATGCACGGCGGCGGACGATGCAAAAATCGCCGCCGCCGCCCGTCACGCCACCATCGTCAAGAGCGGCAATATGAGCCTCGGCGTGAACCTGCTGGCCGTGCTGGTGGAGCAGGCTGCGAAAGCGCTCGGCCCCGAGGATTTCGATATCGAGATCCTGGAAATGCACCACAAGCACAAGGTCGACGCGCCGTCGGGCACGGCGCTGCTGCTCGGCGAGGCGGCGGCGAAGGGCCGGGATGTTCCGCTCGCAGGCAACGACGTGCGGGTGCGCGACGGCCACACGGGTCCGCGCCGGGCCGGCTCGATCGGCTTCGCCACGCTGCGCGGCGGCTCCGTAGTCGGGGAACACACGGTCTACCTGTCCGGCCTCGGCGAGCGCGTGGCGCTGTCGCACCACGCCGAGGACCGCGGCATCTTCGCGCGCGGCGCGGTCAAGGCCGCGCTCTGGGCGCATGGCCGCAAGCCCGGGCTCTATTCGATGCGCGACGTGCTTGGCCTTTCCTGAACGTCGCGCGCACGGTTCCACAAGGGGAAATTCATGTCGGGAACACTGGTACTGGTCCGCCACGGGCAAAGCGAATGGAACCTTCAAAACCTGTTCACGGGATGGCGCGACGTCGGCCTGACCGAACAGGGACATACCGAGGCAAAGTCGGCCGGCGCCAAGCTGAAGGCCCGCGGCCTGACGTTCGACATCGCCTTCACCTCGGCGCTGAAGCGGGCGCAGAAAACCTGCCAGCACATCCTCGACGCGGTCGGCCAGAGCGATCTCGAAACGATCCGCGACCAGGCGCTCAACGAGCGCGACTACGGCGAGCTTTCCGGCCTCAACAAGGACGACGCCCGCAAGAAATGGGGCGAGGAGCAGGTCCATATCTGGCGCCGCTCCTACGACGTCCAGCCGCCCGGCGGCGAGAGCCTGAAGGACACCGGGGCGCGCGTCTGGCCCTATTACCTCCACGACATGCAGCCGCATGTGTTGCGCGGCGGCACGGTGCTGGTGGCTGCCCACGGCAACTCGCTCAGGGCCCTCATCATGGCGCTCGACGGGCTGAGCAGCGACGAGATCGTCAGGATGGAACTGGGCACAGGCGTGCCGATCGTCTATCGGCTGAACGCCGACTCGACGGTGGCATCGAAAGAGGTGCTTTGACGTTCGCCTTCGGCCGGAGGCTGTCCAAAAGACGTCGCCGCTGCAATCGAACCTCGGAATGCCTCATTTCGGGCTCGAAATCGGACGGTCACGCATCATAGCGGCCTGTCGCCGATCTTTCGGCGGCAAGAAACCCGCGCGCTGTGCCCAATTCGCCACGCCTGCCAAAACGTCCGTAAAAACAGCATGTTGATCATGAAGTTCGAATGCCGCGGCGGGGCTCGGTTAGCGAACCGTTTACGTTGCAGCTTCAATCCTAACGACCTTGGGCAGTTTGGCGTTGACGCACCCGGCGCAGTCCGTCATGAGTCCGGCTGCTGCCCCGGATGGCGCCCGCAAGGGCTGGATTCGGTGCGTCACGGGGACTTTGATTTTGCAGGTAACGCAGTAATGCGGGCATTTGAGGGTCGAGCCGGCAGTGCGTTGTGCGCGCTGCGCAAGGTGGTCGCTGTCGCCGCAATCCCGCTTTTGGTCGCGGGTTGCTTTCCGAGCACCGGTCCGGGAATCAATGCGATTGTCGCCGCCTCGTCGAACAAGGCCAACACCAGCTACCGGCAAAAGCAGAAGGCCGTCTTCGACATCGTCGACATGGACCAGAATGTGGCGTCGATCGTATCGGCCTATCGCAGCCCGTCGTTCAACAAGACGTTCGGGCTGGGCGGAGGCGGCGGCAACCCGACCATCGGCGTCGGCGACATCGTGCAGATCACCATCTTCGAGGCGGGTCCCGACGGCCTGTTCTCGACGCAGGACAACAAGGCGACCAATGTCACCGTCACCGTGCAGCCGGACGGCCGCGCGCCGGTGCCCTATATCGGCTCCGTGCAGTTCGCCGGCAACACGCTGGAATCGGTGCGAGGTTCGATCGTCGAGGCGCTGAAGACGCGCGCCGTCGAGCCGGACGTCATCGTCACGCTGTCGGAAAACGCCTCGCGCACGGTCGCCGTCAACGGCGTGGTCGGCAAGCCCTCCCTGGTCCCGCTCGGGCTTTCGGGCGAACGCCTGACCGAGGTGATCGCCAAGGCCGGCGGCCCCACCAACCCGCCTTACGACACTTTCGTGACGCTGACACGCGGCGGCAGGACCGGCAAGGCGCTGCTGCAGACGCTGATCGAGCGGCCGAAGGAGAACGTCTATGCGCGGCCGGGGGACCAGTTGTTCCTGACCCACGATCCGCAGACCTTCTCGGCTCTCGGTTCGACCGGCAAGTCGGCGCAGATCCCGCTTGGCGCGGCTTCGATCAACGTCATCGAGGCGGCCGCGCTTGCCGGCGGCGCCAATCCGGAACGCGCCAACCCCAAGGGCCTGTTCGTCTTCCGTTACGAATATGGCGAAGTGCTGCGCTCGGTGCTGGGCGAGGAACGTTTCCGGCAGCTTGCCTCGAAGGGCATGCACGCCAACGGTTCCGACATGTATCCGATCGTCTACCGCATCGACCTGTCGCAGCCCGACTCCTATCTGGTCGGACAGAATTTTCCGATCCGCAACAAGGACGTGATCTATCTGGCGCAGCATCCGACGGTCGAGATCATCCGCTTCATGACGGCGATCACGCAGACCGTTGTCGTGGCGCGAGGGATCAGTTCGTTCTGACGCCGGTGCGGCGAGCATAACGGGATAACCGATCAGAGAACGGCCGACCCTCAAAGTCGGCCCTTTTCATTTGCGGGGCGACCGTTGCGGTTGGCGTCGGGTCACAATACCAGGGGTCATTTTCCTTGACCGTCGGCGCTGCCCCTCATCGTCCTGCTGGTTACAAAAGGCTTCGCAAGTGAGGCCGCCGCCGACGTGGATGGCGGCGCGACGAGCGTGATGGCGATCGGGACGATAGTGTGCGGAACCTTCCGCACACTATCGTCCCGACCGGCGCCAGTACGACGACCCGATGAACAATGAGTACGTGGCGCGAGATGGAGCGGCGCAAGAAACCTGCAAACCAGGAGGCGGTCTCACCGGTCTTGAAAAGACACGACAGGGGTGCGTGAAGAAACGTGCCCGGCGTGGAGATTTCTTGTGCCTCTTTTTGCGCCGACGGCGGCGATGGTCGCCATTGGGCCTCTTGCGGCGAGCACGAGCACAAGCGCGTGCCTATTCCTCCAGCATGCCCTTCGAGAATGAATCGGTCAGCGGCTTGACCAGATAGTCGATCATGGTGCGCTCGCCGGTGGAGACAATGATTTCCGCGGGCATTCCCGCCTGCAGCCGACCGCGAAGGCTGACCGGGATCTCCGTCTCGGGAACGGTGATGCGCGCCGTGTAATAGGGCTCGATCTGCGGGTTCTCCGGCTGGATGATGTCGGGCGACACGACGTCGACCGTGCCGAAGATCACTGGCGTGGCGCGGGCGGAAAAGGCGGGAAAGCGCACTTCCGCGGTGCCGCCGAGCATGACGTTGTCGACGTCGACCGGGCGAATGCGGGCGTTGACGATGAACTCGTCGTCGAGCGGCACGATCTCCATCAGCGGCTCGGCCGGACGGATGACGCCGGTCTTGGTGTGGACACGCACATCCTGCACCACGCCGCGCACCGGCGCGCGGATCACCGTGCGGTTGAGAATGTCCTGCGCCTGCTTCACCCGCTCCGACACCTCGGCGATCTGGTCGCGGGTTTCGCGCAGCTCGGTGCCGGCACGTTCGACGAACTCCTGGCCGAGTTGGATGACACGTAGCTTGGTCTCGGCGATCGATTGATTGGCGCCTGCCGTATCGGCGATGACGCGGCCGAGATTGCCCTCGAGCTCCATGCGGCCGCGCATCAGTTGCGCCACCTGGTTGGTGGAGACATAGCCGTTCTTCTGGCCTTGCTCCATGCGCTCGATCTGCTCGACCAGCGAATCGCGCTGCTCCTCCAGCGACTTGCGCTGCGATTCCAGGCCACGCACCTGTTCCTCGAGCTGGCCGGCGCGAGCGGTGAGGATGCTGGTCTGGCCGTCCCGCGTCGCCCTGCGGTCGCGGAACATGGTGCGCTGGAGCTTGACGTAAGGCTCTTCCTGCGCGCCCTGCTTGGCGAGCAGTTGCGGCGGAAAATCGATCGCTTCGGCATTGACGCTTTCGGCCTGCAGCCGCGCCTCGGCGGCCTGCAGCAGCGCCAGCCGCTCGGTGAGCACGGTGTAGTTGCCGACGGCCTGCGTGCGGTCGAGCCGTATCAGTACGTCGTCCGGCTCGACGATATCGCCTTCCTTGACCAGGATCTCGGAGATGATGCCGCCTTCCAGATGCTGGACCACCTTGCGGTTGCCGGACACCACCACCACACCGTGCGCCACCACGCCGCTGGCGAGCGGCGCCGTCGCCGCCCAGGTGCCGAAGACGCCGAAGGCGAGCGCGATGGTGGCATAACCCGCCACCACATAGGGGGCGGGGGAGAAGCTCTTGGGCTTCGTCTCCTGATCCTTCTTCGCCTTCATGGCCCTGTCTAACCTTCTCCACGCCTCAGCCGGGCGATGCAATTGTCGACCGCCAACGGCGGCTAGTTCAGAGACGTCCGGCTATCCCGCCGTTGCTAGTTGACCACCCGCGCCCGCGACTGGTCGTCGACCGTCGGCAACGGCGACACCGCCTTGGGCTGCAGCACATCCTTGGTCGGCCCGAAGGCGCGCATGCGTCCGTCGGCAAGGATCAGCGACTTGTCGCTCAGCGCCAGCAGGCCAATCTTGTGGCTGACGAAGATCACGGTTCGCTTGCGCTCGCGCAGATCCTTCAGCGCCCGCAGCAGCGCTTCCTCGCCTTCCATGTCGAGATTGGAGTTGGGCTCGTCAAGGATGACGATGGCCGGGTCGTTGAACAGGGCGCGCGCCAGTCCGATGCGCTGGCGCTGGCCGCCGGAGAGCTGGCGCCCGCCGACGCCGATCTGCGTCTCGTAGCCGTCGGGAAGGCCCTGGATCATCTCATGCACGCCGGCGCGCCTGGCGGCGAGGATGATCTCCTCGGCGCTCGCTTCCTTGAAGCGCGCGATGTTCTCGGCGATCGTGCCGGCGAACAGTTCCACCGTCTGCGGCAGATAGCCCAGATAATCGCCGAGCTCGTGCCTGTTCCAGTGGCTGAGTTCGGAGCCGTCGAGGCGCACCGCGCCGGCGAGCGGCGTCCACACGCCGACCAGCGCGCGCACCAGGCTCGACTTGCCGGCGCCACTCGGGCCGACCAGCGCCATCGCCTCGCCGGGCTCGATCGAGAAAGTGACGCCGGTGACGATCGGCGTGCGCGAACCGGGAGGCGCAACGACGATCTGCTCCGCCGAAAGCGCGCCCTGAGGCCGCGGCAGTTTTGTGCGCTCCTCCTCATCGGGGAGACGCGAGAACATGTCGCGCAGCCGGCCGTAGGCCTGGCGCGCGCCGATGAACTGCTTCCACTGGCCGACGACCTGGTCAACTGGGGCAAGCGCGCGGCCCATCATGATCGAAGCGGCGATCATCATGCCGGGGGTGATCTCGCTTTCCAGCGCCAGATAAGCGCCGAGGCCGAGGATCGCCGTCTGCAGCACCATGCGCACGAATTTCGAGGTCGACATCAGCACGCCGGCGCGGTCGCTGGCGGTGGCCTGCAGCTCCAGCATCTTGCGGTGCATCGACGCCCAGCGCTCGCGCAGGCTCTGCTCCATGCCGAGCGCTCGGATAACCTCGACGTTCTGCAAGGTGGTGGTGGCGAAATGCTGCGCCGTCTGCGAGCTGGCGCTCGCCTCGTTCAGGGTCTTCTTGGTGGTGAGTTCGTTGAGCAGCGTCAGCACGAAGATCAGCGCCGCGCCACCGGTGGCGAGCCAGCCGATCCAAGGATGGAATATGAAGCAGACCACCAGGAACACCGGCACCCACGGCACGTCGCATAGCGCGATCAGGCCGGTCCCGGTCAGGAACTCGCGCAAGCGGTCGATATCGGTGAGCGCGAACTCGGACTTGGCGTTGGGCTGCACCAGCGTGGTCGTGACCACGCGCGAGAACAGCGGTTTCGCGACGATCTCGTCGAAGCGCAAGCCGGCGCGCACCAGCACCCGCGAGCGCAGCCATTCGAGCACGCCGTACACCGCCAGCATCGCCACCGCTATGCCGGTCAGCGCCAGCAGCGTCATTTCGCTGCGGCTCTGCAGCACACGATCGTAGACCTGCAGCATATACAGCGGACCGACGAACATAAGCATGTTGATCGCCGCGCTGAACACGACCACGGAAAAGAGGATGGCCCGGTAGCTCCGAAGCGCGTCATAAAAAGTATTCGTCGACTTCATCGGGTGCCTGCGGGAGAACGGGAGGATAGCCAAGTAGTATCGCAGACAATACCTTACGATTGCCTGGCGCGATACCCCGAGCCTTGGCGGCCTTATAATGGCAGCAGCGTTTCACGGCAATGTCGCGGAAGGGGTGCTCTCGTAACCATCTGTCGCCATTCCGGCGCTCCGATGCCTGGATCGGTGAAACAAAGCCGCCGGCGCGTCCGCCCGCCCCGGCAGCGATCGTTTCGCGGGATAAGGATCGGACTTCGCGAAAAAGCGCGTTGACACTCCGGCTTTGCCCGCTTACATCACCCGCGCTGCCCAGATGGCGGAATTGGTAGACGCGCACGGTTCAGGTCCGTGTTCCGCAAGGAGTGGAGGTTCGAGTCCTCTTCTGGGCACCATATTCCTGTTTCGGATCGTCCGCCATGGTCCAGAAACTCCGCAAAGAGCCCGGTTTTCCGGGCTTTTTTGTTACCTACCATCCGGTGGGCCATGCCGTCCCCAGACCGCGAGATGTGTGTTCTACCACCTCAGCGACAATATCGTCTGACAAATGGCAATGCCGCCGCGCGAGACAATTGCACGAAAATCGCAGCAGGCGACGCCGCTCCAGCAGTAGCGTGGGCCGTTTCGGCGCCGAGGCGCCGGATTACAACGGCGCGACTTTCAGCACGCGCTGATTGTCAGACCGAAAAGGACCATCGGAACTCGTGTATTGCGCCGGCTTCTCGGCCGGTCTATCGCGATTCCGACCGCTCTATGCAGGTCTGTCTGGGGGGACTATTGAATGACGGAACAAACACAACGCGGATATCTGATCGACATCACTGCGGAAATCGTTTCCGCCTACGTCTCCCACAATGCGGTGCCCATCTCGCACTTGCCCGGTCTGATCAGCGACATCCACAATACGCTCCATCGCCTTTTGCCAGTCGAAGCTCCACCGGCTCCGGAAGTGTTGACACCTGCGGTTCCAATCAAGAAGTCGATCCAGGGCGACTTCCTCATTTGCCTGGAAGACGGCAAGAAGTTCACCTCGCTGAAGCGCCACCTCTTTGCTGCCTTCGGCCTGTCGCCGGAAGACTACCGCAGGAAATGGGGCCTGCCGCCGGACTATCCGATGGTCGCGCCGAATTACGCTGCACGCCGCTCCGAACTCGCAAAGTCGATGGGTCTCGGCCGCAAGGCCACGGAAGCTCCGGCCCCGGCCCAGAAACGCGGTCGCCGCAAGGCCGCCCAGCCGGCCTAGTGTCCCGATTCCGAAATTCGCCGCATTTGATATCACGCTCAGAGCGAATTTCGGAATCTGAGGGACACTAGCAACTTATTGATTCTAGTGCCGTTTTGATTTCGAAGTTCGCCTAAGTGGCCGATATCAACAATGAAGCGAACTTCGAAATCACGACACTAGCCCGCACTTCTCACGCTCCATGCGGCCTGCCGTTTACACCGAGCGGGTGATGCCGCCGTCGACGCGGATGTTCTGGCCGGTGATGTAACTCGACTTGTCCCCGGCCAGGAACGCGATCAACTCGGATACTTCCTCCATGCGCCCGTAGCGTCCCATCGGGATGCGCTCGCGCCGTTCGCCGGTCTCCGGCAGGCTGTCGATGAAGCCCGGCAGCACGTTGTTCATGCGGACATTGTCCGGTGCATATTTGTCGGCGAACAGCTTCGTGAAAGCGGCCAGACCCGAGCGGAACACGCCCGAGGTCGGAAACAGCGCCTCCGGCTCGAAGGCGGCATAGGTCGAGATGTTGACGATCGACCCGGACTTCTGCGCCTGCATGATTGGCGTGACCAGCCGCGCCACGCGCACCGCATTGAGGAAATAGATCTCCATGCCCGTGTGCCAGTCCTCGTCGGTGAGCTCCAGCACCGGCGCGCGGGGCCCATGCGCGGCGCTGTTTACCGCCGCGTCGATCCGGCCCCATTTGTGCATCGCCATATCGACCAGCCGCTTCAGATCGTCGTTCGAGCGGTTGGACCCGGTGACGCCGATGCCTCCCAGCTTCTTGGCCAGCGCCTCGCCTTTTCCGGACGAGGACAGGACCGCCACGCTGAAGCCTTCCCCTGCGAGCTTTCGCGCCGCGTCGGCGCCCATGCCGCTGCCGCCCGCCGTGATGATCGCGACCTTTTTCTCCGCCATGCCGGCCTCCTTCTGGTTTTCTTTGCTGTAGCGCCGAAACGCCGCCAAGCCTAGCATACCGCTCGGCTGGCGCAGGCGCGGGACGGCGGCTGGCCTACGCGGCTATCTTGACGCTCAGACAGGCTTGCCCGAGAGAACGGAGCGGAGCTGCGGCGTCGCGCCGACTCAAAAAGGAGGACCGGCGTGACCTTATCGGGATTTTTGCAGCTCGCAGCCTCGACTATCGTTTTCCTACTGGCGGCCATGGTTGCCAAATCCTGGGCGCTGGCGCCAGGCCTTGGAAAACTGCTGCTGACGCTCGCCCTCTATTCCGGCGGCAATCTGATCATGCTGAGGCTGGTGCGCGAGTTCGGCATGGCATCGGCCTTCAGCCTGTCGGCGGTGATCCAGTTGGTTGCCGTCAACGTCATTGCGCTCGCCTGGTTCGGCGAGCATCTTTCCCTGCTCCAGCATGTCGGCATCGTGCTGGCGATCGTCGCTGTCGGGCTTATCACGCTGGGCCCGGCGCTGGGCAGGTAACGGTAGAAAAAGGGGCGCCGGATCGTCCGGCGCCCAGGGGCCAAAAAAATCAGACAGCGATCTTGCCGCCGCCCTGCCTGGTGATCACCACCACGGAGGGGCGCACCGGCATGTCCGGCTTGAAGTCCGGCCAGTGGGTCGAAAGGTCCTCGTAGTAGGAGAGGCGGCCGAAACCTTCCCAGTCGTCGCCGCCGTCGGCCGGATGCTGTACGGCGACGAAGGCGGTCTGGTCGTCCGGCGTGAACAGCGGGCCGCACATTTCGGCCCCCACCGGCACGCGGAAGAATAGTTTCGAGGTGGCGCGCGCCTCGCCTTCGGTGTCGACCGCCCACAGGCCGTCGGTGCGGCCGGTGGCCTTCGGACCCTGGCCGTCGGTCGACACCCACAGCCGGCCGGCCGAATCGACGGCGCAGTTGTCGGGCATGCCGAACCAGCCATTGGCCGTGGTCGAGGTCGAGAAGGTGGCTCCGACCTCGGCCACCGAGGGGTCGCCGCATTTCAGCAGCACTTCCCACTTGCCCTTGGTGGCGGTGAAATCGCCGCCGTCCTCGGCGATCTCGATGATGTGGCCGAAGGCGTTTTCCGCGCGCGGGTTGGCCGCGTCGACCTGATCCGACTTGCGCTTGGTGTTGTTGGTCAGCATCACATAGACCTTGCCGTTGACGCCGTTGGGCTGGACGTCCTCCGGGCGATCCATCTTGGTGGCTTCAAGCAGGTCGGCGGCGCGGCGGGTCTCGATCAGCACGTCGGCCTGGTTCGAAAAGCCGTTTTCGGCGGTCAGCGGCCCCTGGCCGAACACCAGCGGCAGCCATTCGACCGAGCCATCCTCGGAAAACTTCGCCACGTAGAGCGTGCCCTCGTCGAGCAGGTTCAGATTGGCGGTGCGGTCGTTGGCGTTGTAGGCGCCGGCCGTCACAAATTTGTAGACGTAGTCGAAACGCTCGTCGTCGCCGAGATAGAAGACGACGCGGCCGTCCTTGCTGACGATCGACTCGGCGCCTTCGTGCTTGAAGCGGCCGAGTGCGGTGCGTTTCTTCGGCGCAGAGGTCGGGTCCTGCACGTCGACTTCGACGATCCAGCCGAAGCGGTTGGCCTCGTTCGGCTCCTTGGAAAGGTCGAAGCGATCGTAGAACGCCGCCCATTCATAGGCGCCTTCCGGAATGCCCATGCGTTCGTAATTGGCGGCTTCCTTGTGATCGGCCGGCAGCTCGCCCGAAAAGTAGCCGTGGATGTTTTCCTCGGCCATCACATAGGTGCCCCAGGGCGTGACGCCGCCGGCGCAGTTGTTCACTGTGCCGAACACTTTCGTGCCGGTGGCGTCGGCGCTGGTCTTGAGGCGGTCGTTTCCGGCCACCGGGCCGGTCACTTCCATCTCGGTGGTGGCGGTGATGCGGCGGTTGAGTTTGCCGTCCCTGACCACCTGCCACTTGCCGCCGTCCCTGCGGATCTCAACGATGGTGCCGCCATGGGCGGCCATCTCGACATCGACCTGCTCCCTGCTGAGCGGCGCGACGTCGAGCTTCTTCTTGCCGTCCTTTTCGACCACAGTGACGATGCCCGGGAACATCAGATGCGGGTTGGTGTATTCGTGGTTGACGACGAGCAGGCCGTGCTCGGACGAGCCGTCGATCGGGATGAAGCCGACATAGTCGTTGTTGTAGCCGAACTGTTTTGCCTGCGCGGCGGCGCTCTGCGCGGCCGGATCGAATTCCGGCGAATCGGCGAACAGCGCGTCGCCCCAGCGCAGCAGGATGTCGGCGTCGTAGCCGGCCGCGACGTGATGGGTCTCGTCGACGCCGGCCTCGACCTCCTCGAAGCTGAAGGCCGATCCGCCCGCCGCGCGGGCATTGTCGGCGGTGATCAGCGCGATCGGGCTGACGGTGGCGGCGATCGCCGAGACCGCGAGCGAACCGCGCAGGAAGCCGCGCCGCGAAAAGCGCGCCGCGATGATGTCGCCCATGGTGCGGTTGCCGGTCGGATTGCGGCCCGGCCCGTCGTTTTCCTCAAGCAGGCTGGTGCGGAACGGGTTTTCGGAAAGATCATTTTTCATGGCGGCGACCTCTGGCTGCAAGATTGGCTCGAAATGGCGAGACCGCAGCTAGGCGCGATGGCTGACAGTTTGATGACAGAAACGGATGCCGCTTGCGATCCCTCCGCTTCGGCCATAGTTGAGCCTCGACCGTTCGGGCTGAAGAAGAGAGGATTCTGGGGCATGCCGCCCATCAAGAACATCGCCAGCAAGGTCGAGTTTTCCGTACTCGCCGCCTTGATCACGATTGCGGGAGGACTCTACGGCTTCGTGGAGATGGCGGAGGTTGCCCGCGACACCGAGCCGCACGGCTTCGACCGCGCTATCCTGCTTGCCTTCCGCGCGCCGGCCAATCCGGCCGACCCCATCGGTCCGCTCTGGGCCGAGGAGGCGGTGCGCGATCTGACGGCCCTCGGCAGCGCCAGCGTGCTGATCTTCCTCACGGCGGCAACGATCTTCTACCTGCTGCTCACCGGCCGCCGCGCCGCCGCGCTGTTCGTGCTGGTCGCCGTGGCAGGCGGCCAGTTGCTCAGCAGCCTGCTGAAGCTCGGCGTCGACCGCCCGCGTCCCGATCTCGTGCCGCATCTGGCGGAGGTCTACACGCTGAGCTTTCCCAGCGGCCACGCCATGCTGTCGGCCGTCACCTATCTGACGCTGGGCGCGCTCGCCGCTCGCGTGGCGCCAAATCGTGCGACCGGCATATACCTCCTGTCCCTGGCGATTCTTGCAACTTTCCTGGTTGGCGCCAGCCGCGTCTATCTCGGCGTGCATTGGCCGTCCGACGTGCTGGCCGGCTGGTGCGCTGGTGCTGCCTGGGCGATGCTGTGCTGGCTGGTGGCGCAATGGGTACTGAGCCGCCGCCGCGCCCTGATGGATTTGTCCGAGGAGCAGAAGCTTGGCGACTGAGCAGCAGAATTCATGCTTGAAACATCACTTTGATTGTACTAGACATCACTCCTGCAGACTCAGACGGGAGGTCTGTCCGTGATGACCGCAGCGCAGATGCGGGCGGCGCGGGCGCTGGCCGGCATCGACCAGAAGACGCTCGCCGAACGCGCCGGCATATCGTTGCCGACCATTCAGCGGATGGAGGCGAGCGAGGGCGTCGTGCGTGGCGTCGTCGATTCGCTGGTCAAGGTCATCCAGGCCCTGGAATCCTTCGGGGTCGAGCTGATCGGCGAGGATCAGCCGAGTGAGCGTGGCGGCCGGGGTGTGCGCCTGCGCAGCCCGACGGGACAGGGCGGTCCGCCCGGCTGAGGTCTGCAAGAAGGGTCGAGCCGTCGCGCCGAGCGACGGTCCGTCCCGCAGTCGCGACGGCGACCGCCGACCTGGCTTGGTTCCTGAGCCGACGATCCCGCCGCCTTCGGAGTGAAGGCATGAAGGCAGATACGGTTCCGGTTGGAGAGGCGGCGCGACCGTCATTCGCCGCGCTCTACACGCCCAAGCTGATAACAGTACTGCGCGAGGGTTACGGACCGTCGCAATTCAGGGCCGACGCCGTTGCCGGGCTGACGGTGGCGATCGTAGCCCTGCCGCTCTCCATGGCGATCGCCATCGCCTCGGGCGTCTCGCCCGATCGCGGCCTGTTCACGGCAATCGTCGGCGGCTTCCTCATCTCGGCGCTTGGCGGCAGCCGCTTCCAGATCGGCGGCCCCGCCGGCGCCTTCATCGTGCTGGTCGCCGCCTGCGTCGATCGCAACGGCGTCGACGGCCTGCTGCTGGCGACGCTCATGGCCGGTATCTTCCTGCTGGCGATCGGCTATCTCAGGATCGGCACCTACATAAAACTCATCCCTTACCCCGTCACGGTGGGCTTTACCGCCGGCATCGCCGTCATCATCTTCGCCAGCCAGCTGAGCGAACTCTTCGGCATGACGCTTCCCGGCAAGGAGCCGGGCGAACTTTTGCCGAAATTGGTCGCTTTGGCGAATGCGGCGGACACAATCAATCCGGCCGCCGCCGGCGTGGCATTGCTTACCGTTGCCGTGATCGTCGTGCTGAAGCGCCTGCGCCCGGGCTGGCCGGGCATGCTGATCGCAGTAGCAGCGGCCGCAGCGGCCACCACGCTGCTGTCGCTGCCGGTGGAGACCATCGGCACGCGCTATGGCGGCATTCCGCGCACCCTGCCGCTGCCTTCGCTGCCGCCGCTCAGCCTCGACAAGGTGCAGGCCGTGCTGCCCGACGCCATCGCCTTCGCGCTACTGGGTGCCATCGAATCGCTGCTCTCGGCGGTCGTTGCCGATGGCATGACCGGGCGCCGCCACCGCTCCAACTGCGAACTGGTCGCACAAGGTTTCGCCAATATCGGGTCGGCGCTGTTCGGCGGCATCTGCGCCACCGGCACCATCGCCCGCACCGCCACCAATGTGCGGGCCGGCGCGCACGGACCTGTTTCCGGCATGCTGCACGCCGGGTTCCTGCTGCTGTTCATGCTGGTCGCCGCGCCGCTCGCGAGCGCCATCCCGCTTTCCGCGCTGGCCGGCGTGCTCGCGGTTGTCGCGTGGAACATGGTCGAGAAGGATGCGTTCCGCGCCCTGATCCGCTCCTCCTGGGGCGATGCGGTCGTGTTGCTGGTCACCTTCGGCCTCGTCATCTTCCACGACCTGACGGAAGGCATTGTCGTCGGATTCCTTCTCGGCTCCGTGCTGTTCATCGACCGGATGGCAAAAACAGTCGCTGTCGACGCGCATGCGCCGCTGGTGCGCGAGGATGTGCCCGACGACGTCAATGGCGATCGCGTGGCCTACGATGCCGACCAGGCGAGCAATCCGGACACCGTGATCTATCGCATTTCCGGCGCCTTCTTCTTCGGCGCGGCCTCCACAGTCGGCGCGGTGCTCGACCGCATCGCCGACCAGCGCAAAACCTTTGTCCTGGACTGCTCGGCGGTGCCCTTCCTCGATTCCACCGCCGCCAACGTCATCGAGGGTGCAGTGCGCAAGGCCAGGCGCGGCGGCGTGCGGGTCTTCATCGCCGGGGCGGCGCCCCAAGTGCGACGCATGCTGTTCGCTCACGGTGTGCGCCCGCCGCATGTCCGCTACAAGACGACGATCGCCGGCGTGCAGACACAACTGCGGACCGAGGCAGCAAGACTGGAACGCCTTCCGCAGGTCCCCACGGCCTGACGCACACAAAGCCCTTCGATGCTAATGTTGGCGCGACCGCTTCACGCCGCCATGTCGCGATGCCGGAAAGCCTTCTCGGCGCGGCGGAAATAGCGGTTGCCGATCTTGCGGGCGACCGGGGCGGGGCGCTGCTCCAGCAGCTTGCCGGCGTCGCGCAGACAGCGGCGCCGGAGTTTCCGTGCACCCGCCGCGATCAGGTCGCGCAGCAGGGCGGTTTTTTCCTCTCCGACCAGTTCGGCGCCTTCGGCCGCAAGCAGGTCGTCCATCACATTGAGATCGTTTAGTTCGCCAAGCCGCTCGCCGAAGGCTTCCATCGCCTTGCGGTCGCGCTTGCCCATGGCGGGCCATACCGATTTGAGCAGCCGGGTCTGCATGTCGAGCGCCTTGACCGCCTTGCGCAGATCATGGAAGGCCTCGGCCTTGCCGGTCTCCCGGGTTGCCTTCAGCGCAAGATCGGCGCGGCGCATGGCCTTTCGCGCGCCGGTCCGAAGAATTTCGGCGGCGTCCTCGAACGCCTCCGGCAGGCGCAGGGCGGTGAAGTCGAGTCGGGAAAGGGCCGCGGTCGCGTCGGCGACCGTCCGGCCGCCGAGTGCGGTTTCGAGGCTGGCGCTGCGCCGTGCTTCCAGCCTGGCCTGCAGCACTGCCACCGCCCGGGCCTCTTCCTTGTTCCTTGCGGCTTTTGCCAGCCGTTCTGCTGTCTCGACCAGGGCACTCGCCTCGCGCGGGCCGGCGAGCAGGCGCGCGGTGTCTCGCAGGCGTGCATCCTGCACCCGGCAATAAGGCTCGTCGCCGCTGCGGATCAGCCGCCACACCGCCCTCAATCGCTTGATGGCCTTGCGACACTCGTGAAATCCTTTTCTGGGGTCCGTGCGCGCCGTCTCGAGTGCCGCAACCGCCTTGCTGGTCTCGTCGGAGACGATCCGCCGGATTTCGACCGGAAATGGCTCGCGCGGGTCGATCGGCGAGGTCATGTCGCGTCCGGTCTTCCGTTAAGGGCGAGCATGGCATTGGAGTATCGGCTGTCGCCGGTGATCTCGGCCCCCAGCCAACGGGGCAGGCGGTCGTCGGGTACCGTGTCGGGCGTCTCCAGTTCGGCCAGCACCAGCCCTTGCAGGGCGCCGGAGAACACGTCGACCTCGTAGTGGTAGCCGCCATGGCTGACGATGTGGCGCTGCTTGAGGATCACCGCGCCCACCGCGAAATTTTCCATCTCGCAGGCATCGGCCAGCGGGATCGGATATTCGAACTCGTCGCGCACCGGCGTCCTGCCGAACTTGGCGGTCAGCCAGGCCGCGCTGTCGCCTACGATACGCACGCGGATGCTGCGCTCCGGCCCGACCGCCAGGTAGAATTGCCGGAACGCTTTTGGCGGCTCCGCCTCCGCCTGCCAGGACTCGTCCCGGATCCGGAATTTTCGCTCGATCTCCTTGGCCATGAAACTATCCATGCCGCTGTTCGAGGGCGGCGCCAGGCCGGCCATCAAGGCGCATGCTGTTTTCTGTCGTCGCCGGAATGTCGGAGCGGGCGGGCCGCTCTCCCGCGCAAAACGTTCGTGGTCGCCAAAGCGTCCATTCGTTCCTTCCGCCGCACCCACTCGGCGCAGTCTGTATGTCAGCTTGCCCCCCATCGCAAGTACTGCTTGACTTTAATCGATCGATTGATTAAACATGATGTATGAACGAGAAAGCGATCTCCACTTCCACCGCCGACCAGACCCGCGAGGCGCTGGTGCTGTCCGCCTTGCGGCTGTTCGGCCAGAAAGGTTTCGACGGCACCTCGACACGCGAGGTGGCGGCCGCCGCCAACGCCAACATCGGCTCCATCGCCTATCATTTCGGCGGTAAGGAGGGGCTGCGCATCGCCGCCGCCGATTACATCGTCGCGACGATCCAGGGGATCGCCGGATCGGTGCTCGGCAACATCGACCAGTCGCTCGACACAGGCATGGACCGCGAAATCGCGCTCCGCCAGCTTGCGGCGGCGGTGGAGCGCATGGTTGGCTTCCTGGTAGCGCGGCCGGAGGCAGGCGAGATCGTTCAGTTCATGCTGCGCGAGCTCGCCCATCCGACCGAGGCGCTCGACCGCATCTATGCCGGCGTCTTCGAGCCGACGCACAAGCGCCTCTGCCGCATCTGGGAGGTGGCGACCGGCGAGCCCGCCGAGAGCCCCCGCACCCGGATCACCATCTTCACCCTGATCGGCCAGGTCGTCTACTTCCGCATCGCCCGCGAGCCGGTGATGCGCCGCATGGGCTGGAGCGACATCGGCCCGCAAGAGTCGGCGCAGATCGTCGACGTGGTCAAAAGCAATCTCGACGCAATCCTCACGGCCCGGAAAGGCGGCCAGTCATGAGTTTCCTCTGTTCCATCCCGTTCGCCGCCTCGCTGTTCGCCTCCTGTAGCGGCCCGCCGCCGCTGGCGGTCGGCTACGTCGAGGGCGAGTTCGTTCTGCTGGCGCCGATCGAGGTGGCCGAGGTCGAGACCGTGCTGGTCCGCCGCGGCGACCGCGTCGAACCCGGCAAGCCGCTGGCCACGCTGGAGAGCGGCGACGCAAAGATCGCCGTCGCCCAAGCAGAAGCGGCACTCGCCCAGGCCGAGGCGCAGCTTGCCAACCTTCAACTCGGCAAGCGGCCGGAAGAGATAGCCGTTCTGGAGGCGGCGGTCACATCGGCGGAAGCGCAGGCGGCCGAGGCCAAGCGTGTGCTTGGCCGCGCCAGCGACCTGATGGAAAAGGCAATCGCCACCAAGGCCGAATACGACAAGGCGGCGACGGCCGTGCAGACCGCCGACGCCGAGGTAGGCCAGGCCAAGGCCAATCTCGCAGTGGGCGGTCTGCCCGCTCGCCCTGAAGAAATCAGGGCCGCCGAACACCGGGTGAAGCAGGCACGGGCGGAGCTCGACCAGGCCAACTGGCGGCTCGGCAAACGGGATGTCCGCGCGCCAGCGGCGGGCCGAGTCGACGACATCATCCGCAATCCGGGCGACGTCGCCGGCCCGACCGCGCCGGTCATCTCCATGCTGCCTGACGGCGCGGTAAAACTGAAGGTCTACGTCCCCGAGGCGTCGTTCTCGTCAATCAGGATCGGCTCGGAACTGGCAGTGCGATGCGACGGCTGCCCGGAAGGGCTCACCGCTCGCGTCAGCTACGTCTCGCCCGACCCGGAGTTCACGCCGCCGGTGATCTATTCGCTCGAGACCCGCCAGAAGCTCGTCTACCTCGTCGAAGCCCGGCCAGACGGCGACGCGACGATGCTGCAGCCGGGGCAGATCGTCGATGTGGATTTAGCGAATAGCGAATAGCGAATAGCGAGGATCAGTCTCGTCTCGGCCAAGTCAATGGAATCCTTCCCTATTCGTTACTCCCTATTCGCTATTCGCTCGTTTCCGAAGGAAACACTATGTCCACCCCCCTCGCCATTTCCGTCCGCAACCTGGTCAGGCGCTTCGGCACGAAAACCGTCGTCGACCACGTGTCGATGGACGTCGCGGAGGGCGAGATCGTCGGCTTCCTCGGGCCCAACGGTTCCGGCAAAACCACCACCATCCGCATCATGTGCGGCCTGCTGACCCCCGACGAGGGCGAGGGGGAGGTGCTGGGTTACAACCTCCGCACCGAGGCGCTGCAGATCAAGCGCGAGGTCGGCTACATGACCCAGAAATTCTCGTTCTACGAGGATCTTACGATTGCCGAAAATCTCGAATTCGTGGCGCGGCTCTATCGGCTGAAGCCGGTCGAGGACCATGTCGGCCGCACTTTGGAAGAGCTCGGACTGACCTCGCGGCGCGATCAGTTAGCCGGCACACTGTCCGGCGGCTGGAAGCAGCGGCTGGCGCTTGCAGCCTGCATCATGCACAAGCCGAAGCTGCTCTTGCTCGACGAGCCGACCGCCGGTGTCGACCCCAAGGCTCGGCGCGAGTTCTGGGACGAAATCCACCGGCTGGCCCGCGGCGGCCTCACCGTGCTGGTTTCCACCCATTACATGGACGAGGCCGAGCGCTGCCACCGCATCAGCTACATCGCCTATGGCAAGATGCTCGCCTCCGGCACGGTCGCCGAGGTCGTCGACAACGCAGCGCTGACCACCTTCGTGATCGAGGGCGAGCGCCTCAACGAGGTCGCGGCCGAGCTGGAGGGAAAACCCGGCGTCGAGCAGATCGCCCCCTTCGGCACGACGCTGCATGTCGTCGGCTCCGACGCGAAATTGCTGAAACAGGCGCTGGCACCGCTCTCCCAGCGCGAAAACATCACCGTCAGCCTCGGCGAGACCAGTCTGGAGGACGTGTTCATAAAATTCATGTCCGGCTCGCAGGACAACATGCAATGAACGCCATCTTCTCCTTCGCCCGGCTCGGCGCGCTGCTCACCAAAGAATTCATCCAGATGCGGCGCGACCGCATCACCTTCGCCATGATGCTCGGCGTGCCGCTCATCCAGCTCGTGCTGTTCGGCTATGCCATCAACAGCGACCCGAAGACGCTGCCGGCTGCCCTCGTCGCCACCAGCCAGGACCAGTACACGCGCGCGATGGTGTCGGCGCTGGAGACCACCGGCTACTACCGCTTCGTCACTGTCGCCGCCAGCGCCGCCGAGGCGGAAGAGCTGATGGCAAAAGGCGACGTCTCCTTCGTCGTCACCATCCCCTCCGACTTCCGCCGCCGCGTCGACCGGGGCGACCGTCCGCAGATCCTCATCGAGGCCGACGCCACCGACCCGTCCGCCGCCGGCAACGCCATCTCGACGCTGGGCACCGTCGCCAGCCAGGCGCTGCTGCGCGAGCAAGGCATGGAGGCGGTCGCCGCCGAGACTGCGGCCGATCAACTCGAGGTGGTCGTCCACCGCCGCTACAACCCGGAGGGCATCTCGCAATACAACATCGTGCCCGGCCTGCTCGGCGTCATATTGCAGATGACGCTGGTGATGATGACGTCGATCGCGCTTACCCGCGAGACCGAGCGCGGCACCATGGAAAACCTGCTTGCCATGCCCGCCTCGCCGGTCGAGATCATGCTGGGGAAAGTGCTGCCCTATCTGGTCGTCGGCGCAGTGCAGGTGGTCGTGGTTCTTGCCGCGGCGAAACTGCTGTTCTCGGTGCCGTTCATCGGCTCGATCTGGCTGCTGACAGGCGCCATCTTCGTCTTCGTCATGGCACTGGTGCTGCTCGGCTACACCATCTCCACCGTGGCGCGCACGCAGATGCAGGCGCTGCAGCTCACCTTCTTCTTCTTCCTGCCGTCGATCCTGCTGTCGGGTTTCATGTTCCCCTATCGCGGCATGCCGCAATGGGCGCAGGCGCTCGGCGAGATCCTGCCGCTCACGCATTTTTTGCGCGTCACCCGCGCGGTGATGCTGAAGGGCGCCGACTGGCCGGCCATCGGCGCGGAGGTCGCGGCGCTATCGGTGTTCGTCGTCGTCTTCGCCGCCATGGCGCTGCTACGCTTCAGACGAACGCTAGATTGAGTCGACAAAGGTTTTGGATGCGGACCTGTTCGTCAGGAGCGACGACGACTTTTCCTTCGGCGCGGCATAGGGCAAAACCTGTCCCCCAGAGAGATCGACAAGGAACCGCCAATGCCGTCAGTCGTTGCCTCGGGTGAGGGTCGAAAAATCGTCGCAGAGGGCCTGCACTTTCCCGAGGGGCCGGTCGCCCTCGTCGACGGCTCGGTCTATCTCGTCGAGATCGAGAGGAAGACGGTGAGCCACTGCCTGCCCGGTGGCGGTGTCGAGATTGTCGCCGACCTCGGCGGCGGGCCGAACGGGCTGGCCACCGGTCCCGACGGCGCGCTCTATGTCTGCAACAATGGCGGCTTCCTGTTCGTCCGCCAGGACGGCATCAACCGCGTAAGACCCGGCACGCCGGAAGGTTATACCGGCGGTTGGATCGAAAAACTCGATCCCGCGACCGGCAAAAGCCAGATTCTCTATGACCGCTACGGCGACCATCGTCTCGTCGGTCCCAACGACCTCGTCTTCGACCGCTTCGGCGGCTTCTATTTCACCGACTTCGGAAAATTCCACCCTCGCTACCGGATGAATGGCGGGCTCTATTACGCAAAAGCCGACGGCTCCTCGATCGTCGAGGTCGCCTACCCGCTGATCACGCCCAACGGCGTCGGACTGTCGCCGGACGGCGAAACCGTCTACGTCGCCGAGACCGAGACCGGCCGCCTCTGGGCCTTCGAACTGGAGGAGCCCGGCCGGGCAAAACGCTTCCCCTACCCGTCGCCGCATGGCGGGCGCATCGTCATCGGGCTCGAAGGCTACCAGCGTCTCGACAGTCTTGCCGTCGACGTTTTCGGTAACATCTGCGTCGCCACGCTGGCCAGCGCATGCATCAGCGTGGTCAGCCCGTCCGGCCAATTGCTGCGGCAGGTGGCGACCGGCGATCCGCTGACCACAAACATCTGCTTCGGCGGTCCCGAGATGAAGACCGCTTACGTCACGCTGTCCGGCTGGGGCCAGTTGATCGCGATGGACTGGCCAGATCCGGGCCTGCGCTTAGCCTATGGAGACGGTCGGTGATTTCGTTGCGGCCCGGCGATGACGGTGATGCGTCCCCGCTATGACCTTCCGTTGAGCGATTGCCTAAGCGCATGTTGAACTGGCGTTTGCTGTCAGTTACCCATTGCGCCATGGTCACTTTCGGTTACAAAAAGCCGGAAGTCTCCCGGAGTCTCTCATGACAGATCTGTTCTCACCCATCACGCTTGACGGGCTTGATATCCCCAACCGCATCGCGATCGCCCCGATGTGCCAATATTCCGCCGACGACGGTTCGGCCAGCGACTGGCACCTGCAGCAATGGATGAGCTACGCGCTGTCGGGCGCCGGTATGATCACCGTCGAGATGACCGACGTGGAACGGCGCGGCCGCATCAGCCATGGCTGCATGGGCCTCTATTCGGAAGCCAACGAGGCGGCTGCCAAGCGAGCGCTGGACGCGGCCAAGAGGGTGGCTGCGCCGGGCGCGAAGTTTGGCGTGCAGTTGGCGCATGCCGGCCGGAAAGCCTCGTGCCAGCGGCCTTGGGAAGGCGGCGGCCCGCTGAAATCCGACGAAGATCCGTGGCAGACCGTTTCGGCATCGGCCATTCCCTTCGACACGGGCTGGCACACGCCTCGCGCGTTGACCCAGGCGGAGATCGAGGCGCTGGTCGAGCACTTCGCCACGGCAGCCGAGCGCGCCGCACGCGCGGGCTTCGATTTCATCGAGCTGCATTCGGCCCACGGCTACCTGCTGCACCAGTTCATCTCGCCGCTCTCCAACCACCGCGACGACGCCTACGGCGGCTCGCTGGAGAATCGGCTGCGCTTTCCGCTCGCAGTCGCCAAGGCAGTCAAGGCGGCGGCGCCCGGCGTCATGCTCGGCGCGCGCATCTCGGTCACCGACTGGGTCGACGGCGGCCTGATGGTCGAGGAAGGCATCGAGGTGGCGAAGGCCTACAAGGCCGCGGGCCTCGCCTATATCTGCTGCTCCAGCGGCGGCAACTCGCCGCTGCAAAAGATCCCAACGGGCCCAGGCTACCAGGTGCATCTCGCCGAAGCGGTGCGCAAGGGCGCCGACATGCCGGTGCGCGCCGTCGGCATGATCGACGAACCGAACCAGGCGAACCATATCGTAACCGCCGGCCGGGCGGACATGGTGGCGCTGGCCCGCGCGATCCTTGCCGATCCGCGCTGGCCGTGGCGGGCCGCTGCCGTGCTCGGCCACGAGCTGCGCGTCGCGCCGCAGCTTGCCCGCGCCGCGCACCTGCCGAAGAAGTGGGAGCTGGCGGCCTAATGGGCCGAAAGGGAACCCGGCTGACCGGCAAAACCGCTCAGCCGTTTTCGATCCGCCAATAGGTGCCGGTGCGCGGGTCGCGGCCGGACAGGGCGGTCATGCCATGCCTGCTTTCCTGCTCAGGCGATGAGCGCCAAGGACGGCGCGCCTCCTGCCGCTCAGACGTATTTGCGCCAGTCGTGCTCTTGCCTGAAGCCGAGCACTTCGCGGATCTTGCGGTTTGACAAAGGCGCCTCGAAACGCTCCAGCGGGCGCCTGATCGGCGTGTTGGGGGCCCAGCGTTTCAAGAACTGCTCGGTCGGCTCGTTGGCGGTGATCGTGTCGTTGGTCGCATTGAATACCTGGAAACCGAGCCCGTCCTTCTCGAGGCAGAGGTGCACGATCTGGCCGAGGTCGCGTGCATCGATGTAGCTCCAGGCATTGCGCTTTCGCATCGGCGGATTTTCCGCGTATGTCTTGAACGGCCCGTATTCATGCGGCTCGATGACGTTGCCTATGCGCAGCGCATAAATGTCGGCGCCGGTGCGTGCCGCAAAGGCGCGCGCCGTCTGCTCGTTCACCTGCTTCGACAGGCCGTAGCTGTCCATCGGGTCGATGGGATAGTCCTCCTCCAACGGAAAATGGTGGAAGTCCTTTTCTCCCTCGGTGAAGCAGACGCCATAGGTGGTCTCGCTGGAGGCGATGACGATCTTGCGTATGCCGAACTTAACCGCCGCCTCGATGACGTTGTAGGTGCTGATGACGTTGTCGGCGAAGGTCTTGTTGTCGGGGTTTATCAGCACACGCGGGATGGCGGCGAAATGCACGACCGCGTCTACCTTCTTCGGCCCGCCGGGCTGCTCGTAGCCGTCGAAGCCGAAATGCATGGACAACGCGTTGAACACCTGGCCGCTATCGGTGACGTCGGTGATCAGCGTGTTGACGCCCGGACAGTCGAGCGGCTTCAGGTCGACGTTGAGGATTTCGTAGTCGCCGCGCTCCTTCAGCCACGGCACGACATGTTTTCCGGCCTTTCCGGACCCGCCGGTGAACACGATACGCTTCGTCATCAGATTCCCCCGATTTGGATGGCCGACCTTCGGCCCGGCGCTCGGCAGCGCCGGGGCGCGACTATGCTACGGCATCGGTTTCCAGTCCACGCTCGCGAACCACCTCCCCCGCTTTTCGACGCGACGCCACCGGATGTCGAACGGTCCTCAAAAAACCCGCCCGGCCGCGTCGGCATGTCGATCGCGCGGCGGCGGCGACACCGCCACGCGGCGTGGATACACCGTGTGGACGGCTGAGCGGCAGACGGCGCTTGCCGTTTCAGGCCGCAACCTTCTCGCCGCCGAGCGTCGCGCCGTGCCGGATTTCGGTGCCGAGCACCTTCAGGCATTCGCGCATGAAGGCGGCAAGGCCGGTCCAGCCCTTGGCCGACACCATGGTGCCGTCGACATAGGCTTCGGTCGGCTTGACGTCGATGTAGGTGCCGCCGGCAAGCGTCACTTCCGGCTCGCATGCGCCGAGCGCGGCCACCTTCTTGCCGCGCACCACGCCGTCGACGGCCACAAGGATCTGCACGCCGTGGCAGATGGTGAAGATCGGCTTCCGCGTGTCGTGAAAATGCCTGACGATCGCCTGGATGCGCTTGTCGGTACGGATGTATTCCGGACCGCGACCGCCAGCGCAATAGACTGCGTCGTAGTCGGCCGGATCGACCTCCGAGAACGTCTTGTTGATGTCGGCCAGATGGCCGTATCGCTCTACATAGGTCTGGTGACCTTCAAAATCGTGCAGCGATGTCTGGATCTTTTCGCCGGCCTTCTTGTCCGGGCAGACGACATGGACGGTGTGGCCGACAGCCTCCATGCCCTGCTGGAAGACGAAAATCTCGTATTCCTCCGTGAACTCTCCCGTCAGCATCAGAATCTTCTTGCCAGGCATCTCGTAGTCCTCCTTCGATTGCCGTTGACTTCATGCCGCTGCTCCCCGAGGCGGCAAGTCCTACCGAGCCTGGTCTCGCCGGGCCTCCTCGAACGCGGGCAGCAGCCGGTCGCGGGACCGCACGATATGCTCGCGCATCGCCTTTTCCGCGGCCTTGCCGCTGCCGTCGGTGAATGCGTCCATGACCGCCTCGTGCTCGTCCAGGGCCTCCTCGGTGACCCGTGCGTGGAACATCAGGCGGAAGATGTGGAAATGCGCGTGCTGATGGGCCAGCGTCCCGCGGATCAGCGCGTTGCCGGCGAATTCCATGATCTTGTCGTGGAAGACGGCATCCTCGCGCGCGAAGGCCGAATAGCGCATGCGTTCATCGCCGCCCTGCGGGACAGACATTACGTCGGCGATTTGCCGCAGCACCAGCAGTCGATCCTGGTTCATGGCTTCGGCGGCGCGGCGTGCGCCGTCGGGCTCGAGAAGCAGCCGCAGTTCGTACAGTTCCTCGAACCCGCGGCGGGTGATCTGCGGCGCGGCGCTGTAGCCGATCAGGTGGGTTTTCACGACCAGCCCTTCGCCTTCGAGGCGTCCGAGCGCTTCGCGGATCGGCGTGTGCGAGACGCTCAGGTCGCGCACCAGATTGTCCACGTTGATACGTGCGCCGGGCGCGATCCTGAGCGCCATCAACTGATTGAAGATCGCTTCGTACACATCGTCCACGAGGCCGTGGCGGTTTATTGCCCTGGGGCGGCCGAGATCGGCCGGTTCCCCTGAGGACACCGAACTACGCATGGTTGCCTCTGACATGTGCCACGTCTAGCACGATGCCCCAGGCCGGACAATCCGATATCGTATAGGATTTCGTATCAGAACTTGGCTGGCTGATCGCACCGATCGTCCGGGATCGTCGCATCGCGGCGCTGTAAGCACGACCTTCCTGAGCGTGCCCCGGAAAAATATCCTTGGGCCGGCAGGGGCCGGCAGCCGTGTTCGTTTCGCATGTTCGCAGCGCGTCCCAATATTCGCTGGGCGCATAGCCTTGCAGCCTGGTCGATTTGAGGAGATCATTGCTCGCCCCGCGCGCTTCGCTGGTGGGAGCAACAGCGGCGAAGCACCACCCTCGGACGGGCCATCTGGGCTCATTTCGAGCATCGTGCGGAAGGGCGAGGTTGAGTCGCAGCGTGCCGACCGTACCCGGTTGAGTGCGACACCGGGGAGGGCGGGTTGAATTGAGGTCGGCTATGGCATTCGTACGCGCGAACGGCATCGTTCTTCATACCCGGATTCAAGGCCGGACGGACGGGCCGGTGCTGGTATTTGGCAACTCCCTGGGCAGCGACTTTCGCATCTGGGAAGACGTCGTGCGTTTGCTGGACGATCGTTACCGCATCCTGCTCTACGACAAGCGCGGGCACGGGCTCTCGGATACACCCCCGCCGCCCTGCGCGATCGACGACCACGTCAACGATCTGTTGGCGTTGCTCGACCATTTCGCGATCGAAAGCGCCGCCATCGTCGGCCTGTCCGTCGGCGGCATGATCGCGCAGCGACTGGCGGCGCGCGCGCCCGAGCGGGTGAAGGCACTGGTTCTCTGCTGCACTGGCGCCAAGATCGGCACGCCGGAAAGCTGGGCCGACCGTATCGCCGCGATCGACGCCGGCGGTATCGATGCCATCGCCGAAACCGTGCTCGAGCGCTGGTTCACGCCAAGCTTCCATCGGAACCGCGCCACGGAACTGGCGGGCTGGCGCAACATGCTCCTGCGCACGCCGCGCGCCGGCTACGTCGCAACCTGCGCCGCCATTCGCGACGCCGACCTGCGCCCCGGCGCGGCGAGCATCACAGCGCCGACGCTCTGTGTCGCCGGCGACCACGACGGCGCGACGCCGCCCGAACTCGTGCGCGCTACCGCCGATCTCATTCCGGGCGCCCGCTTCGCGCTGATCGAGGGGGCCGGCCACATTCCGTGCGTGGAGAAGCCGGACGTGCTTGCGGAGCTTGTCGGGGAGCATTTGGCGCGCCATGTCTGATCAAAGCGAGCGCTACAAGGCCGGCATGGCCGTTCGCCGAAAGGTGCTGGGCGACGCGCATGTCGACCGCGCAAGCGCACAGGTCGACGATCTCGACCGCGACTTCCAGACGTTCATAACCGAGGGCGCCTGGGGTTCGGTCTGGGCGCGCCCGCATTTCTCCGCGCGCCAGCGGTCGATCGTCACCATCGCCCTGCTCGCCACGCTCGGCCATGACGAGGAACTGGCCATGCACATCCGCGCCACGCCGAATACCGGAGCGACGATGGAGGACGTGCGCGAGGCGCTCATGCATGTCGCGGTCTATGCGGGCGTGCCGGCCGCCAACCATGCTCTGAAGATCGCCAAGAGGGCCTTCGCCGAAATCGCAGCCCGGCCTGCGGAATAGCGGAAAGCAAGTGCGCCAGTGCCGGCGGACGAGGGAAAAGACGATATGCCTGACGAGGGTTCTTTCTTTCAGCGCGACAGAAGCTGGCATCCGCCCGCGTTCACGCCGCAATACAAGACTTCGGTCCTGCGCTCGCCGCGGTATCCGTTGCTGTCGCTCGACAACACCATTTCGGAGATCACCGGCCCACGTTTCGGCCACAGCCGGATAGGCCCGCTCGACAACGATCTGATCCGCAACTACGCCAAGGCCGGCGATCCGATCGGTCAGCGCATCGTTGTTCACGGCCGGGTGCTGGACGAAAACGCACGGCCGGTGGCGGGCACGCTGCTGGAGTTCTGGCAGGCAAATGCCGGCGGGCGCTACCGGCACAAGAAGGAAGCCTATGTCGCGGCCCTCGATCCCAACTTCGGCGGCTGCGGGCGCACCGTCACCGACGAGGAAGGCCGTTACTGGTTCCGCACCGTCAAGCCCGGCGCCTACCCTTGGCCGAACGGCGTCAATGACTGGCGGCCGGCCCATATCCATTTCTCGGTGTTCGGCCACGCTTTTGCGCAACGGCTGATCACGCAGATGTATTTCGAAGGCGATCCGATGATCTGGCAGTGTCCGATCGTCTCCACCATTACCGACCGCAGCGCGATCGAACAGCTCGTCGCCGCGCTCGACCGCAACGCCACGCTGCCGATGGACGCGCTCGCCTACAAGTTCGACATCGTGCTGCGCGGCCGCCGCTCGACGCCGTTCGAAAGCCGTCCGGAGGGCAACTGATGGTGCAGAAGCTCGACGCACTGAAGGAAAGCGCCTCGCAGACGGCTGGACCGTATGTCCATATCGGCCTTACCCCCAATTGGGCGGATATCGGCGGCGTCTATTCCGAGGATCTCGGCCGCACGATGGTTGATCCCCGGGCAACGGGCGAGCGCATCGTCGTGAAAGGCAGCATCTTCGACGGCAGCGGCACGCCGCTGAAGGACGCGCTGATCGAGATATGGCAGGCCGATGCCTCCGGTCTCCACAACAGTCCGCTGGAAAAGCGCGGCGAGGCCGATCCGCATTTCACCGGCTGGGGCCGCCAGCCGACCGACGGCGTGAGCGGCGAATATCGTTTCGAGACGATCAAGCCCGGGCGCGTCCCTCACAAGGGCGGCCGGTTGATGGCGCCGCACATCACCTTCTGGATCGTGGCGCGCGGTATCAATATCGGCCTCCACACCCGCATGTATTTTGCCGACGAGGAAGCCGCCAATGCCGAGTGCCCGGTCCTGGCGCGCATCGAACACAAGACACGTATCCCGACCCTGATGGCCCGGCGCGCGGAGGAGAATGGCAGTGCCGTCTACACTTTCGACATTCGCCTACAGGGCGAAGGCGAAACGATCTTCTTCGACGTCTGAACTCAGGCCCCATTAAAAATGACCGACGTGCCTTCGCGACCGCTTCTCTCAGCCCTTGTCGGCAACGCAGGGGCCGAGGCGCTGTTTTCGAACGAGGTGGAACTCGGCGCCTTGCTCGAAGCGGAGGCCGCGCTGGCCAACGCGGAAGCCCGGGCCGGGCTGATCGAGCCGGATGCGGCGTCCCGGATCGACGAAGCCTGCCGTGGCTTCAAAGCCGACTGGCAAAAACTTGCGGAAGGCCTGGTAAGAGACGGCGTCGTCGTGCCGGAACTGGTGCGCCAGTTGCGGGCAGCCGTTGGCGAGCCGTATGCGGACGCCGTCCACAAGGGTGCAACCAGCCAGGACATTGTCGATACCGCGTTGATGCTGCGCCTGAAGCGCGCATCGTCGATACTCGCAGCCGAGCTAGATGCGCTGACGGAGGTGTTGCGACAAGTCTCGGCCCGGGACGGCGCCATGCCGCTGATGGCGCATACGCGAATGCAGCAGGCACTGGCTTTCACGGTCTCGGAAAAGGTACGGACGTGGCGGCAGCCGCTGGAGCGCCAGGCGACTGCCCTGCGTGACTTGGAACCGCGCGTCTTTGCCGTGCAGCTTGGCGGGCCGGTGGGCACGCGGGCGGAGTTCGGCGGCAAGGGCGATGCGGTGGCGGGCGAAATGGCCAGGCTGCTCGGACTCTCTGATGCCCCCTGCTGGCACTCGCAAAGGGATCGCATCGCCGAATTCGGGGCCTGGCTTTCGCTGACCTCGGGTGTCATCGGCAAGATCGGCCAGGACATCGCGCTGATGGCCCAGAACGAAGTCGGCCAGGTGCGGCTGACCAATGCTGGCGGTTCCTCCGCGATGCAGCATAAATCCAATCCGGTGGCGGCGGAGGTGCTGGTGGCATTGGCCCGGCTGAACGCCGGACTGCTCGGCACGCTGCACCAGGCGCTGCTGCATGAGAACGAGCGCTCAGGAGCGGCGTGGACGCTCGAATGGCTCGTGCTGCCGCAGATGGTGGTGGCGACTGCTGGAGGGCTCGAAAAGGCACGCACATTGATTGACGGACTGCGCTTCCGGCCCGCGGCCGATTCGGGTTAGAGCGCGATGAGAACGCAGATCGTCATCATCGGCGCCGGGCCGGCCGGCCTGTTGCTTGGCCGGCTCCTGGACAATCACGGCATCGAGACCGTCATCCTGGAACGCCGTTCCCGCGATCACGTATTGGGACGCATTCGCGCCGGCGTGCTGGAACAGGGCACCATCGAACTGCTCGAACGCGCGGGCGTCGCACAGCGCCTGCGCCGCGAAGGGCTTGTGCACGACGGTGTCGAAATCGGTTTCGACGGCGAAAGGCACCGCTTCGATTTCAAGGCGCTGATCGGACGCACCGTTACCGTCTACGGCCAGACGGAGGTGACGCATGACCTGATGGACGCGCGCGATGCATCGGCCGCCAGGACGGTCTACGAAGCCGAAGACGTGTCCCTGCAAGGATTCGACGGTACGTCGCCGGTCGTGCGCTATGTGAAGGATGGCGTCGGCCACGCGATCGGCTGCGACTTCATTGCCGGTTGCGACGGCTTCCACGGCGTCTCGCGCGCCAGCGTTCCACCGCAAGCGATGAAGACATTCGAGCGTGTCTATCCGTTCGGCTGGCTGGGCGTGCTGGTCGAGCGGCCACCCGTTTCCGACGAGTTGATCTATTCAAATCACGAGAGCGGTTTCGCGCTGTGTTCGATGCGTTCTCCGACACGCAGCCGCTACTATGTGCAAGTGCCGGCCGGCGAGAAGGTGGAGGATTGGCCGGACGACCGCTTCTGGGAGGAATTGCGGCGACGCCTCGACAGAGAGGCCTCGCAATTGCTGCAAACCGGGCCGTCGATCGAAAAGTCGATTGCGCCGCTGCGTTCCTTCGTTGCCGAGCCGTTGCGTTTCGGCCGGCTGTTCCTCGCCGGCGATGCCGCCCACATCGTGCCGCCGACCGGTGCCAAAGGGCTCAATCTGGCGGCGAGCGATGTCGGGATGCTGGCCGACGCGCTGATCGAATTCTATGAGGAAGGCTCGCATGCGGGCATGGACCGCTATTCTTCACGCGCACTCGCAAGGGTCTGGGACGCCGAGCGGTTTTCCTGGTGGATGACGTCGATCCTCCATCGTCTTCCCGAGACCGACGCCTTCGGACGCCGCATCCAGAGAGCCGAGTTCGACCGTTTGAGACGCTCCGTCTCGGCTGCGTCTGCTTTTGCCGAAAGCTACACGGGCATATTCTCGGGCTGACTGCCCTTCCTGCACGTGACATCACAAGGTGCCTCGCGCATGCGGAAAGCCAATGCGTCGGCTCCGCCTCAGTCTCGGCCGAGAAGTTTTCCGCTGGCCAGCCAGAACGGCGCCAGGCAGAGCGGGATGGCGGAAAGCAGAAGCATGTCGTCCTTCACCGCGATGCCGATCTGTTCGGCGACGAAGCGCCGGCGGGCCTCGAAGCGCCTGGCCAGCGCCGGGTGGCGTTGCGCGATCGTCGTGCGCAGCCCCTGGTCGGCAAACGTCACCGGATCCTCGCAGTTCAAGGCCCACCCGTCCGGCATCGGCACGGGAATGATGTCCACCTGGAAAGGCATCCCGGAAACGATCCGGTCGGTGGAACCGGGACGGATCGGCGAATGCATCCATTCATCGAGACCGACGAGATGACCCGGATTGAGCGCCGGCCGCAGCTTACCGCGGGCCAAAGTCGAAATGACCGCATCGTGGATCGCCCCGCCCTCGATTCCGATACCGGCGGTTTCATACCAGGCGATAAGGCCCCGGAAATAGGCCTTGGCGAGTTCCAAAAACCCGTCCTCGTGCTCGGCGATCAGGCCGGCGCGGGCGGTCAGCCCGCCCCAGTAGCCGACGGCGGCGGTCACGCCGTCGCCACGCTTCGGTATGCGCGCGGTAGGACTGCGCAGCCCGATCACCGGGCCCGACGTGTCGTTCGTGGCGAACATGGGATGGCAGCTCATCGGCTCGCCGGCATAACCCATGCGGGAGGCGGCCACGAGCTCGTTGTCGCCGAGCCTGAAGCCGCTGACGATGCGCCAGACAGCCATCGCCGCCCGCGCCGCCGCCCATTCGGCCTCGGCGATCTGGTCGACATCGACCACGGCACGCAAGCCGTCGGTCGGGTGCATGAGCACGCGCGTCGCGTCCGTGAGCGCGGCGGGCGTGACGATCTTTCCGATGGCGTCGACGACAAAGGCCGGCACGAAGAAGGTGGGCCGTTCGGATACCCACTCTTCGCTCTCCAGATACTTCCACCCCACCAGACCGACGCTGTCGCCGGCCGCCAGCCCTGCCTCGCGCAGCACAGCGACAAGGTCGGGCTTCTCACTTCGGTCCTGCGCCATGAGGCTGAGCGATTGGGCAAGCATCGTGACGATGCCCGGCAATCCGGCGATCGGCGTGTAGCCGAGGTTTTCGTTGCCGGTGACGACGATGCGCCGGTCGCCCGAACCCAGAAGCAGCAGCGCCTCCTCGAAGCGCGGCTCGAAACCGGTCAGGAAGGCAATGTTGGCGGCATGCTCGCGGTCGGCATAGACCACCAGCCAGTCGGCTTCGGCGCGCTGCAGCGCGGTGGCGCAGCGCGCCTCGTAGGTGGCGGCGGGGATGGCCGGCCGCTCGACCGGCAGGCCGAAATCCGGAATGTCGACGGTGCGGAGGACGACAGTCATTTCTTCTCGATCCCTCTTCTGGATGCACAAGGCCGATGGCGCTACCGCGCCGCTGGCCCGGTTCGTCTTTCGGTGATACCAGAGCGCCCGGTCGGCCGGGAGTCGGCTATGCCCCGTATCCGTTGCGGTGCTTAAGCTTTCGGCCCCGGCAGCACTTTGACATTGTCGATCAGCCTGGTCTCGCCGAGCCAGGCCGCGGCAAGCAGGCGGGCGGGCCGGTCAAAAGACTGCATCGGCGCCAGATCCTCCTCGGCCCGCAGTTCCAGATATTCCACGCTGGCATAGCCTGCCGCAACGATCGCTGCACGCGCGTCCGCAAGCGTCTCATCGACAGGCGCCCCGCCGGCGATCCGCGCCGCCGTCTCGAACAGGACCGCGGCAAGCTTCGGCGCGGCCTGCCGTTCGGCTGGCGAAAGCCGGACGTTGCGGGACGACAGGGCCAGCCCGTCAGCCTCACGGACGGTGGGACGGCCGAGGACAGCGACAGGAATGTCAAGGTCGCGCGCCATGCGCCGCACGACATGCAACTGCTGAAAGTCCTTCTCGCCGAAGAAGGCGAAGTCGGCGCCGGTCTGCAGGAACAGCTTGGCCACCACCGTCGCCACGCCGTCGAAATGGCCGGGCCGGAAGGCCCCGCACAGTCCCTCGCTGACGCCACATACCGACACGGCGGTGGCAAACCCTTCTGGGTATATCTCGGCGGCGTCCGGCGCATAAAGCAGATGCGCGCCGAGCGGTGCGAGCTTCGCCGCATCCGACTCCTCGGTACGCGGATAGGCGGCAAGATCGGCGGCGCTGTTGAACTGTTTCGGGTTGACGAACAGCGTGACGATGACCCGCTCCGCACGCTCCAGCGCCGCGCGGACGAGGCTGAGATGCCCTTCATGCAGCGCGCCCATCGTCGGCACCACCGCGACCCGCGCGCCCTCCCGGCGCCATCCGGCGACGGTCGCGCGCAGTTCCGCGACGGTCCTGGCTATCGCTACGTTCATGCTGCTTCTCCGCCTTTGTTCCCGCGTCCGCCGGCGACCTTGGGTGCATCGCCGAAAACATGCTCGGCGGCGGGAAAGCGTCGCTCGCGCACCTCGCCGGCATAGGCCGCGATCGCCGCTTCGGCCTGCTCGCCGATCTCCGCGTAGCGCTTGACGAATTTCGGGCGGAAGGAGGTGAACAGTCCGAGCATGTCGTCGATCACCAGGATCTGGCCGTCACAGGCCGGCGAGGCGCCGATGCCGATGGTCGGAATGGCGATCTCGGCGGTGATCCGCCGCGCCAGCGGCTCCGGCACCTTTTCAAGCACCACCGAGAAGGCGCCGGCCTCCGCGACCGCGGCCGCATCGCGCCTGATCCTGTCGGCATCGCCTCCCCGCCCCTGGACGCGATAGCCGCCGAACGTGTTCACCGCCTGCGGCGTGAGACCGACATGCGCCATGACCGGGATGCCTCGGGCGACGAGGAAACCGATGGTGGCGGCCATGGCCTCGCCGCCCTCCAGCTTCACGGCCGCGCAGCCGGTCTCGGCCATCAGCCGCGCGGCGTTGCGGAAGGCCTGCTCCGGCCCTTCCTCGTAGGAGCCGAACGGCATGTCGACGACCATGAGCGCCCGCACCAGGCCGCGCCGCACCGCCTGCCCGTGCAGGATCATCATGTCGAGGGTGACGCCGAGCGTCGAAGGCAGGCCATGAAGCACCATGCCGACACTGTCGCCGACCAGAACGATGTCGCAATGCCGGTCGACGAGTTTTGCCATCGGCGTGGTGTAGGCCGTCAGGCAAACCAGCGGCGTGCCGCCCTTGCGGGCGGCGATATCGGGCAGGGCTATCGCCTTCGACTCACCAGCCACGCTCATGGCGCTATCCTCCCGAGTTTCGTCGGCAGGCCGGCCTTGGCATAATTTTGTGCAGATGCGAAGTGCAGAATATGCGACCTGGCCAGGACCTTGACCGCCGCCAGCCGGAATTCACGTCGAGAACCTGCGCGACAACGCCAGGAATGCGATCAACGACCGCCTGCGGACATGTCCTGCGGGTGGCCATTGGATGGACGGGATCTGGCCCGCGGGTCGACGGCGACGCCGATGTCCTGCCGCATCCCCGCAGCGACAGTTACGCGAAGGACCCGGAGAGCATCGAACGACGTCAGGCTATCGGGAGGCTGCGCGGCCGATGATCTCGTCGGTGTTCGCCAGCAGCCGCCGCACTGCCTTGCGCGCCGCCTCCGGGCGCTGCAGGCGAATGCATTTCTCGATGTCCTCGTGCAGTTCCTGGGCATATTTGAGGTCGTTCACCTCGCGGGTGATGAAGCCGAAGAGGTTGTCGAGAGTGGATTCGATCAACACGCCCAGCGGCACCAGCAATTCGTTGCCGGAAGCACGCAGGATGGCGACGTGGAAGCGCGTGTCCGCCTCCGTCCGCTCGGACAGGAAACGGGCCGTGCCCATCTCGGTGCAGGCCTGGGTGATTTCCGCCATCTGCTCTTCCGAGCGTCTGGTCGCCGCCAGCGCGGTGGCCTCCGGTTCGATGATATAGCGGAATTCTTGCACGGTCCGAAGGAATTTCAGCCGGTCGGGGGCGGAGGCGTACCAGCCGAGCACGTCGCGGTCGAGCAGGTTCCAGCGGTCGCGCGGTTCCACCCGGCTCCCCACCTTGGGCCGCGACACGAGCAGGTTTTTCGCCATCAGCATCTTGATGGCCTCGCGCACGGCGGAGCGGCTGACATCGAAGGTCTGCGACCATTTCTGCTCGTTGGGCAGCGTCGTGCCGGGCGGATAGTCGCCGCGCACGATGCGCTGGCCGATCTCGTTGGCGAGAGCGGCATGTACGCTGGCGCCTGAAATGCGGAAGCCGCGCAGGCGCGCTTCGTCCGCGCGGACATCCGCGACCGGCGCTTCCGCTGCCGCTTCCGTGCCGGCCGCGCGGCCTCGCCGGTCTTCCGCCATCTCGCCCGCCCTCAGTTCTCCGAGTCGCGACTGGCCCGAATCCGATCGAACGCCACCGCAAGCACGATGAAGCTACCAACGAACATGCCCTGCCAAAAGGTGCTGATGCCGAGAAGCGTCAAACTGTTGCGGATAACCTCGATCAGCGCGGCGCCGACGACCGATCCGAAAACCGTGCCGGCGCCGCCCATCAGGTTGGCGCCGCCGATGACGGTCGCGGCGATCACGCTGAGTTCCATCGACTGGCCGAGATTGGTGGTCACTCCGCCGAGCCAGCCGGCCTCGAGCACGCCGGCGATCCCCGCCATCAGCGAGGAAAACATGAAGACGCTGACCTTCAGCCGGCGCACGCCGATGCCGGTCAGCACCGCCGCCTTCTCGTTGCTGCCGATGGCAAAGACATGGCAGCCCCAGCGGGTCCATTTGAGCATCAGTCCGGTGACGATGGCGAGCACCACCAGGATGATCACCGGATGCGCGATGCCGAAGGTCGAGCCGCCGCCCAGCCAGAACAGCAGTTTTTCGTCTGGCCCGAACTGGAAGATCATCTTGTTCTGGGAGAGCACCATCGCGGCGCTGCGGGCGACCGACAGCATGCCGAGCGTGACTACGAAGGACGGGATCCTGACATAGGCGATCAGCACGCCATTGATGAAGCCGACGACAAGCGAGGCGGCGATCGCCGCGGCGCAGCCGAGCCAGAGCGGGTAACCCGCATGCATGGTGATCGCCAGCACCATCGCCGAGAGGCAGAGCACCGAGCCGACCGACAGGTCGATGCCGCCGGAAATGATCACCACCGTCATGCCGAGCGCCATGATGCCGACGAAGGCGAAATTGCGCGTCACGTTGAAGAGGTTCTGTGGCGTCGCGAAGGTGTCGGTGAGCAGGCTGAGCGCCAGGCACGCAAGCATCGCCGCCACGAACACCCAGAATGCCTGCTGCCCGACGATCCTGCCCAGCCTTGTGTGGGTCTGCCGTTCGATCGCGTCGTCGATGCTGGTTGCCATTGGCAGGCTCTCGAATCTCACTTGTTCAGGCATGTTCGATGGCGCCGGTGATGAGGCCGGTGATTTCCTGCGGCGAGGTTGTGGAGACCTGCTTGTCGGCGACCTTGGTGCCACGCCTGAGCACGATGATGCGGTCGGCGACCGCAAAGACGTCCGGCATGCGGTGGCTGATGAGGATCACCGCGATGCCGTGTTTCTTCAACTCGCGGATGAGATTGAGCACTTCCGCCACCTGCCGCACGGAGATCGCGGCGGTCGGCTCGTCCATCAGCACGATGTCGGCGGCGCTCAACCGGGTACGCGCGATGGCGACGGCCTGCCGCTGGCCGCCCGACATCGAGCGGACGAAATCCTTCGGCCGTGTCTCCGAACGCAATTCCTTGAAAAGGCGGGCGGCGGCGGCATTCATCGCCGAATAATCCAGGATCTTCAGCGGGCCGATGCTGCGGGTCAGCTCACGGCCGAGAAAGACGTTCACCGCCGCGCTCAGATTGTCGCACAGTGCGAGGTCCTGGTAGACGATCTCGATGCCGTGCTGCCGGGCCTCCACCGGCTTGTGGAAAGTCGTCTCGCGCTCCTTGATGAAGATCTTTCCATGCGTCGGGTGGTAGTTGCCGGCGATGATCTTCACCAGCGTCGACTTGCCGGCACCATTGTCGCCCATCAGGCCGACGACTTCGCCCGGCGCCAGCGCCATCGACACGTCATTGAGCGCGTGAATCGCTCCGAAATGCTTCGAGACGCCTTCAAGCCTCAGCGCCGACATGCCGTCCTCCCGACTTCCGGCCGCATTAGGCGGCGAAATCCGTCAATCGTCAATAGAATGATAAAACTGATTATCAGATTTGTCTGACAATATCTTGACGGCTCGTCTGACCTGCGCTTAAGCTTGGCTCCGGAGGATGAGATGCGCGCGCCTGCGGGGGGAGTAACAGGCAATATGGACCGGGCGCCGGTCGCGCCCGCCAAAGCCGCGTCTGGCCGATACCTGTCCTGCAATCCGGGACGGCTTGTCGATTCCGCCCGGGCCTGCCATCGCCCGCCGAGCGAACCAGGGAGGGTCTGGCATCCGGGCTGAAGTGCCGGCGAAGGAGGTCGCCGGCAACCGCGTCAAACAAGGGAGGAGTACCGATGAAAAGACTGAACACGATTCTTCTTGCCGGCGCCGCTTTTGCCGCGCTCGCCGGTTCCGCCTTCGCCGAGGACAAGACGCTCGCCATCGTGGTCAAAGGCCTCGACAATCCGTTCTTCGAGCAGATCAATCTGGGCTGCCAGAAATGGAACGGCGAGAACGCAGCCAGCGGCTACAAGTGCCTTTACACCGGTCCCGCCTCCAGTGCGGACGAGGCCGGCGAGGTGCAGATCGTCGAGGACCTGCTCAACCGTCCGGACGTCAAGGCGATCGCGATCTCGCCGTCCAACGCGCCGCTGATGGCCAAGCTGCTGCGCGAGAAGGCGCCGAAGATCCCGGTGATGACCATCGACGCCGACCTCAGCAAGGACGACGCGTCGCTACGCAAGACCTATCTCGGCACCGACAACTACCTGATGGGGGTCAAGTTCGCCGAGCACCTCAAGAAGCTGAAGCCCGAGGGCGGCACCGTCTGCCTGCAACTCGGCAACGTCGCAGCCGACAACATCAACCAGCGCGCCGCCGGCACGCGCGACACTCTGTCGGGCGAGAAGGGCATCGAGCGGCTGACCGGGCAAGGCGGCTGGAAGGAGATGGACGGTTGCCCGGTCTTCACCAACGACCAGTCGGACCTCGCCAACCAGCAGATGGCCGATACCTTCACGGCCAACCCCGACCTCACCGCGTTCATGCTGATCGGCGGCTGGGCGCAGTTCGCACCGCAGGCCTATGTGCAGGTCACCGACCAGGTGATGGACAAGTTGAAGTCCAAGACGCTGGCGATCGTCGCGGGCGACACGCTGCCGCCACAGATGGAAGCGCTGAAGGCCGGACGCAGCCATGTCCAGGTTGGCCAGCGGCCCTTCGAGATGGGCTACCGCGCGCCGACGGTGATGATCGACCTGATCGACGGCAAGCCGGTCGAGCCGATCATCTACACCGGCCTCGACGAATGCACGCAGGAGACGGCAGAAACCTGCATCGCCAAGTGAGGCTCCGGCCCGGCTTCGGACATGGGAGAAACCGGAGCCGTGTCGTTTGCCAAGAGCAGTCCGTGCCTGGGCAGGCCCCGAGGCCCGGACACATCGAAGCCAGACCCTGAACAAATGGGAGGAGACAGGACATGAAGCTACGCATCGCAACCCTAGCACTGCTCGTCGGCACCGCGTTGGCGGTCTCGGGCGCCGCGGCGCAGGACAAGAAGGCGCTTGCCTTCGTCGTCAACGGCGCATCCGACTTTTGGAAGCTGGCCGAGGCCGGCGTGAAGAAGGCGCAGGAGGAACTGCCCAACTACGACCTGCAGTTCAAATATCCCGAGCAGGCCGCCGCCGCCGTGCAGCAGCGGCTGATGGACGACCTGGTCGCCGCCGGCGTGTCGGCCATCATGGTCAGCGCCGTCGATCCAAAGTCCTCGACCGATGCGCTGAACAAGGTCGGTGCCCAGGTGCCGCTTTTCACCACCGACTCGGATGCCCCCGACACCAACCGCATCGCCTATATCGGCTCGTCCAACACCGACGCCGGCAAGCAGGCGGGCGAGATCGCGCTGAAGGCGCTGCCCGATGGCGGCAAGTGCATCGGCTTCGTTGGCCTGCCCGGCGCCGACAACGCGCGCGAGCGCATCGAGGGCATGAAGAGCGTCATCGCCGGCTCGAAGGTCGAACTGATCGACGTGCGCGGCGACGACATCGACCAGACCCGCGCCAAGCGCAATGTCGAGGACGCGCTCGCCGCCAATCCCGACATCAACTGCATGGTCGGCTTCTATTCCTACAATCCGCCGCGCATTTACGAGGTGCTGAAGGAATCCGGCAAGCTCGGCCAGGTCATCATCGTCGCCTTCGACGAGGATCCGATCACGCTGGGCGGCGTTCGTGAGGGCACCATCGCCGGCACCGTCGTGCAGGATCCCTATGAGTGGGGCCTCCAGGGCATGAAACTGATGGCCAAGTATCTCGAGGGCGACAAGTCGGTCGTGCCGGAGAACAAGCTGATCATCGTGCCCACCAAGATGATCGACAAGTCCAATGTCGACACTTTCGAGGCCGAGCTGAAGGCGCGCATCGGCGGCTGATGCCTCGGAACGGGCAGGCCGGCGACTTTCTCCCTGCCGGCCTGCCTCGCAGTCCTTGTCCTCGACCCTCGATCGCAGCATGATCCGCCTATGGCCGTGCCTTTCCTGACCATGACGGGCATCAGCAAGCAGTATCCCGGCGTCCGGGCCCTGGACGGCGTCAGTCTCGCCGTCGCGCCGGGCGAGGTGATCGGGCTGGTCGGCGAGAATGGCGCCGGCAAGTCCACGCTGATGAAAATCCTCGGCGGCGTGGTCGAGCCGAGCGGTGGGGCGATCGACATCGACGGCGAGAGGGCCGACCGGCTGTCGGTCAACCGCTCGATGCGCGCCGGCATCGCCTTCGTGCATCAGGAACTCAACCTCTTCGATAATCTTTCGGTCGCCGCCAACATTTTTATCGGCCGCGAGCCGCTGCGCGGCGGGCCGCTCAGGCTGATCGACCAGGCTGCGCTGAACCGGCAGGCCGCGCCACTGCTCAAGCAGCTCGGCGCCGACTTCGGGCCGGAGGCAAGTGTCGCCAGCCTGTCGCTGGCGCAAATGCAACTGGTCGAGATCGCCAAGGCGCTGTCGCTGCAAGCGAGGCTGGTCATCATGGACGAGCCGACCTCCAGCCTCACCGCCTCCGAGACCGAACGCCTGCTGTCGGTGGTGCGGCGGCTCAAGGCGGACGGCGTCAGCACCATCTTCATTTCGCACCGGCTGGCCGAGGTCGAGCATATCGCCGACCGGGTGGTCGTGCTGCGCGACGGCAGGACGGTGGCCGAACTGGAAGGCGCGGCGATCACGCCCGCCACGATGATCCGGCACATGATCGGGCGCGAGCTGAAGACGCTCTACCGTCCGCCCGCCGCGCCGCCCGGCGAGCCGATCGTCGAACTCCGCGACGTGCGGACGAGCCACCGTCCCGAGCAGACGATCACGCTTTCCATCCGGCGCGGCGAAATTCTCGGCCTCGCCGGCCTCGTCGGCTCCGGCCGCACCGAGCTGGCGCGGGCGGTGTTCGGCCTCGACGCGCTGGTCGGCGGCGAAATCCGCATCGGCGGCGTGCCGGCGGCGCTCGCCTCGCCGCGCCAGGCGATCGACAGCGGCGTCTACCTCGTGCCCGAGGATCGCAAGCGCTCCGGCCTGATCCTCGATTTTCCGGTGCGCGACAACGTCACACTGGCCAATCTCGCCGCCTGCGCGCGGCTCGGCATGATCGATGCAGCCGCGGAGGAAGCCGCCGCCACGGACCAGCGCGGCAAGCTGGACATACGCTGCGCCAGCACCGCGGTGAAGGCGGGGTCGCTGTCGGGCGGCAACCAGCAGAAGGTCGTGCTTGCCAAATGGCTGTCGATGGCGCCGCGCGTTCTGATCTTCGACGAGCCGACACGCGGCATCGACGTCGGCGCCAAGGGCGAGATCTACCGGCTGATGCGCGATCTTTCTGACAACGGCGCCGGCATATTGATGATCTCCAGCGACATGGAAGAGGTGATCGGCGTCAGCGATCGCGTCGCCGTCATGCATGAGGGCCGGATCTCCGGCTTCCTGGAACGCAGCCAACTGAGCGAGCAGAACATCCTGTCGCTCGCCGTGGGGAGGACGAACTGATGCACGGGACCGAAGGGTGGGCGGCGCTATGATCAACCGCAAGGATCTGTGGCTGCTCGTGCTCATCTTGGTGGTGGGCGCGGTCGTCGCCATCATCAACCCGCGCTTCCTGTCGCCGATCAACCTGTCCAACACCGCCAATCTGATCGGGCTGTTCGGCATCTTCGCGGTGGCGCAGGCCTTCGTCATCATCTCCGGCGGCATCGAGCTCTCGGTAGGCTCGATCATCGCGCTGCTCGGCGTCATCTTCATCGACCTGATCGCCAACGGTACCGTCAATTCCGGCGTCGGCATCGTCATCGTCGTGCTGATCGGCTGCCTGATCGGCTTCGTCCACGGCTTCCTGATCGCCAAGGTCGGGCTGCAGCCGTTCGTCGTCACGCTGTGCGGCCTGCTGATCTATCGCGGCGTGGCGCGCTACTACACCGACGAGGCGACCGCCGGTTTTCCGTTCGGCGCGAGCTTTCCGACGTTGGAATGGCTGACCGCCGGCCGGTTCTACGGCGTGCCGCACAGCCTGATCGCCTTCGCCATCATTACCATCGTGATGGCGGTCGTGCTGCATCGCTCGGTTTTCGGGCGCTATCTCTACGCGGTGGGCAAGAACGAAGAGGCGGCGCGTTACAGCGGCATCCACACCAGCCGCATCATTATCGCCGCCTACGTCATCTGCTGCGGTCTCACCGCGGTGGCCGCGATCTTCATCGCCATGTACACGCGCTCGATCTCGCCGGCCTCGCACGGCAATTTCTACGAGCTCTACGCGATCGCCGCGGCCGTGCTCGGCGGCTGTTCGCTGCGCGGCGGCGAGGGGTCGATCCTCGGCGTGGTGCTGGGCACCGTCCTGCTGCAGGTGCTGCAAAATCTCGTCAACCTGCTCGGCATCCCGAGTTCGCTGAACTTCGCGGTGATGGGATCGGTGATCCTCATCGGCGTGCTCGCCGACCAGGAGTTTTCACGGCGTCGGATCGCGGGCGCCACCAGGCGGGCAAGTCGCGGCGCGGAAGCCGCGGTGCAGGCGGCGGGCGCGAATCGCGGATAGCAGGCCGGCTGCTGCGAGGTCCGGTCCATTCCGTCGGAGCAAGCGCCGCCGGAATTTTTGCCAGGACGCGTGGATCCGTCGCCGTCAGGCCATGTGTCGCAAACTCATCCCGCTCGCCTTGTCGAACAGCGCGACCTTTTTCGGATTCCAGCCAAATTTGACCGTCTGCTCCATGGCAAGATCGGCACGCGCCGGCGCGGTGGCGTGCAAAAAAGTGTCGCCGACGCGCAGGGTCACGATCTTCTCGACGCCGTGGTTCTCGACGTCATGCACTGTGGCGGAAACCGGCGCGCCGCTTTCGAGCACGATGTCTTCCGGCCGGACGCCGAAGGTGAGTGGCCGGCCGTCGGCGGAGGCAGCCGGGGCAAGGCCGTCGTAAGGCAGCTCGAAACTCTGCGGCGAAACCACCGCGCGGCCGGAGACAAGCCGGCCGTCGACCAAGTTCATCGGCGGCGAGCCGACGGCGCGCGCGACGAAGGTGTTTTTTGGGTTGTTGTAGATCTCGTTGGGCGTGCCTGTCTGCACCAGATGGCCATGGTTGAGCACACCGATCTTGTCGCCCATCGACATCGCCTCGATCTGGTCGTGGGTGACGAACAGGAAGGTTGCGCCGAGATTCATCTGCAAATTCTTCAGTTCGGTGCGCAGCGCCTCGCGCAGTTTTGCATCGAGCGCCGACAGCGGCTCGTCCATGAGGAAGACGCGAGGCTTTCTGACGATCGCCCTGCCGATCGAGACGCGCTGCATCTCGCCGCCGGAGAGCCGGTCTGTCTTGCGCTCCAAAAGATGCTCGATGCGCAGCGTCTTCGCCACGCGTTCGACGCGTTCCTTGATTTCGGCCGGCTCGACGCGGCGGATTTTCGACTTCAGCGGAAATTCCAGGTTTTCGCGCACCGTGTAGCGCGGGTAGAGCGAATATTGCTGCAGCACCAGCGCGACGTCGCGCTCTGCCGCGCCCCAGTCCCCGACATCGGCGCCGTCGATGAAGATTTTTCCCTCGGTCGGCTTTTCCAGCCCAGCGATGAGACGCAGCGTTGTCGTCTTGCCGGCGCCTGTCTCGCCCAACAGAACGAAGAATTCGCCGTCCTGGATTTCCAGGTCAAGTCCGGCAAGCGCGGTATGGCTGCCGAATTTTTTGGTGATCTTTTTGAGTTGGATGTGGGCCATTAGAGCGCTCCTTACCCTCCCCCTTGTGGGGAGGGTCGGCGAGATTGTTGAGCACCGCGAAACAATTGCGACGGGGTGGGGGTAAGGACGAGACCGGTACTGTAAAGACCCCCACCCCGATCCGCTGCGCGGATCGACCCTCCCCACAAGGGGGAGGGTAAGAGGCACCATACCCTCACAGCCGCACCCCCAGAGACTGGCCGCCGGCATCGAAGAAATGCGCGTGACTGGGGTCGATCCGGGCAAAGACGCGGGCACCCGCCCTGGCAACGTAGCCTGCGCGGGTGCGGGCGCGCAGCATCTGGTCGCCTACCTTCAGGTCGACGATGTCGTAGGAGCCCAGCGGCTCGATAATGTGCGCCTCGACCGGCAGGAAGCCGTCGGCCGCCTCGTGCTGCACGAGCACGCCTTCCGGCCTTATGCCGAGTGACAGTGCACTGGACGCCGCCTTGCCATTGAGCTTGGACAGCAGTTCGCGTGGGAACGCAAAACCTTGCGGCGCGCCCTGCACCGTAACCGAGGCGCCGGCCTTGTCCTCAGCGACCGCGGCATTGGCGACGTTCATCACCGGGCTCCCGACGAACTGCGCGACGAAAAGGTTCGACGGATACCGGTAGACCTCATCCGGGCTGCCGACCTGCTGCAGCACGCCCTCGTGCATGATGACGATGCGGTCGGCGAGCGCCATAGCCTCGATCTGGTCGTGGGTGACATAGATGGTCGTCGAGCCCTGCTTGACATGCAGCCGCTTGATCTCGGCGCGCATCTCCTCGCGCAGTTTCGCGTCGAGCGCGCCGATTGGCTCGTCCATCAGCATGGCCTTGGGCCGTCGCACCAGCGCCCGCCCGATCGCCACGCGCTGCATGTCGCCGCCCGACAGCGCCGAGGGTTTTTTGGCGAGCAGGTCGGTGATGCGCAGGATCTTTGCGATCCCGCGCACTTCCTGGTCGACTTGCGCCTTGCTCATGCGCGTCGCCCGGAGCGGGAAGGCGATGTTCTCGTAGACCGTCATGTGCGGGTAGAGCGAGAAGGACTGGAACACCATGGCGATGTCGCGGTCCGAGCATTTGAGATGCTGCACCGGCTGGCCGTCGATGAGGATGTCGCCCTCGTCGATGGTCTCCAAGCCGGCGATGGCGCGCAGCGTCGTGGTCTTGCCGCAGCCGGACTGGCCGAGCAGCACGATGAATTCGTTGTCTTCGATCTTGAGATTCAGGTCCTTGATGACCTGGACGGCGCCGAAGAATTTTTGCAATCCGCGAAGCTCGATCTGGGTCATGAGTGACCTTCTTTTTGCGTCGGCGCGGCTGGCTCGTCCTTTGACCCGAACCAGCCGGTGAACATGAACGTCAGCAGCCCGGCGATGATGATTGTCAGGCCGTAGCGATGGAGAAAGAAGTTCCACGGCTGACAGAGCGCGACGATGCCCAGCACCATCACGATCTCGGCGATTCTCTGGAGCGTTGCGCTGCGGATCATTTGCGGATCGCTCCGAAGGACATGCCGCGCAGCAGATGGTTGCGGAGCAGGAAGGTGAAGATCGCGACCGGCAGCAGGAACAGCACCGTGCCGGCGGCAATCACCGTCCAGTCCGGCAGGCCGGAACCGACCTGGCTGGGGATGAAGGGCGGCGCGGTCTGGGCGCGGCGGTTGGTCATGATCAGCGCGAAGGCGTATTCGTTCCACGCCGTGATGAAGCAGAACACGGCGGTGGCGGCGATGCCGGTCGCCGCCTCCGGCAGCACGACCTTGAAGAAGGCCTGCATGCGCGTGTAGCCGTCAACGAGGGCCGCCTCCTCGTATTCCTTCGGGATCTCGTCGATGAACCCCTTCATCAGCCAGACCGAGAAGGACAGGTTGAAGGCGGTGTAGAGAATGATCAGACCCCAATGGGTGTCGTTGAGGCCAACCGCCCGGTACATCAGGAACATCGGGATCGCCACCACGACCGGCGGCAGCATGCGTGTCGACAGGATGAAGAACAGCAGGTCCGCCTCGCCCTTTATCCTGAAGCGGGAAAAGCCGTAGGCGGTGAAGGTGCCCATGCCGACCGCCAGGATCGTCGAGGTGATCGCCACGATCAGCGAGTTCATGAAGCGGCTGGGATAGCCAGACGGCTGCACATTGCCCTTGCCGTCGCGCACCACCTTCTCGCCGCCGTCGAAGACCAGGCGCTCCCACCAGGGCGCGGCCGCATATTCTTCCGGCGTCGGCGGGGTGCGCAACTGCGAGCGTTTCGTGAACAGCTTGACGAAGGGCGATATCTCCGGCTGGAACAGCACCGTCGGCGGGATCGTGGTGGCGAGGTTGCGCGGCTTGAAGGCCGTCGAGGCGATCCAGTAGATCGGCGCCAGGAAGATCAGGGTGATCAGAAGCACGGCGACGATGGCGACGCGGTTGAGCGCGACTTCGGAAGATGTGCGTACGGCCGCCATCTCAGCGCTCCTTCACCTTGTTCAGATATTTCACGTAGATGTTGGTGATGGCGAGCACCATGATCAGCACAATGTAGGCGAGCGCGCAGGAGCGCCCCGTCTGCCATTCCTGGAACGCCATCTTGTAGAGGCGGATGGAGATCACCTCGGTGGTCGGCTGGCTGGTGAGGATATAGGCGAGGTCGAAGGTCTTGAACGCCTCCATGGTGCGGAAGATGATGGCGATCATCAGGATCGGCGCGACCAGAGGAAGCGTGATGCGGAAGAAGGTGTAGAGCGGCCCGGCGCGGTCGATCGCCGCCGCCTCGTAGAGATGCTTCGGTACGGCCGAGAGGCCGGCGAGCGACAAGAGCATGACGAAGGGCGACCACATCCAGATGTCGGTCAGCGCCACCGCGTAGAGCGCCATGTTGGGGTTGGACAGCCATTCGAAAGTGCCCAGGCCGAGCGCGTAGTTGATGATGCCGAAGGACGGGTCGTAGAGCAGCTTCCAGAACAGGCCGACCACCGCCATGGACAGCATCATCGGCAACAGCAGCAGCGTCGTCAGCAAGCCCTTCAGCGGGATGTCGCGGTTGAGCAGCATCGCCATGCCGAAACCGACCAGCACCTGGCCGGTCACCGAGACGATGACGTATTGGGCGGTGATCGCGAAATTCCTCCAGATGAAGTCGTCGTTGAGCAACTCGCGATAATTCTGCAGGCCGACGAAATTCGCCGGCGCGTTGGTGGAGGCGCGGAAATCGGTGAAGGAGTAGCCCAGCGAATAGATCAGCGGGAAGATGTTGAAGACGATCAGGAACAGGATCGTCGGGATGATGAAAAGATTGCGGATGGTGAGGTCGCTCCAGCCATGGGCGGCGGCGCGCGTGCTCGGATCGAGCCGGGTCATGACGGCGGTAGCCAAATCCGGATTTCCTTCGCTTTCAAAAGAAAAGGAGAGGGCGGGCCGCGCCCTCTCCAGCTTTTATTAGTCGGCTTACTTGATCCGGTTGTACTTCTTGAAGGTCGCGTTCCAGTCGGCGGCGAGATTGTCGAGGGCTTCCTTGGCGGTGCCCTGGTCGCCGGTGATGTAGGGATAGACGCGCTGGTTCATCTGGATCAGCAGTTCGGCATATTCCGGCGTCGCCCAAAAATCCTTCACCTTGAACATCGTGTCGTAGAAGGCCTTGTTGTAGGGCGTGGCGTTCTGGAACTCGGCGCTTTCGAGAACCGCCTTGTTGGCGGTGTAGCCGCCAAGCTCGGCCCACTTCTTCTGCGTCTCGTCCTTGACGAACCACTCGAGGAACTTGAAGGCCTCCTCCTTGTTTTCAGAGTAGTTCACGATCGAGATGCCCTGGCCGCCGAGCGCCGCAAACTGGTCGCCGCTGGGTCCGGCCGGGTTGGCGAAGAAGCCGGTGCCCTTGGCGTTGGGGTTGGACGATTCGTTGACCAGCGCCGGGAAGAAGGCGAAGTAGTTCATGCTCATCGCGGCCAGGTTCTCGGTGATCGCCTGGTTGTCCTCGATGAAGAAGGCCTTGGCCCAACCCGGAGGCGTGAAGCTGTAGAGTTCCTTGTAGGCTTCCAGCGCCTGGATGTTCTTCTCCGAATTGATAATGCCGTCGACCTTGTAGGTGGCGTAGTCGCCGAGCTCGCCGCCCCAGGAGAAGATCGCGTTCTCGACGCCCATCACCAGCGCGTCATAGGAATTGTCGGTGTAGATGGCGATGCCGTAGCGCTTCTCATCCGGACGGTGGAAGAACTCGGCGATGTCGCGCAACTGCTTGAAATCCTTCGGCGCCGCGAGATCGTAGCCATATTTGGCCTTGAACGCCTCCATCTCCTTGGGGTCCTCGAACCAGTCCTTGCGATAGGACCAGCCGACCGCGTCGCCTTCCGCAGGAACCGACCAGTATTTGCCGGAAGCGGCCGGATATTCGGCGTAATATTTCACCGTGGCCGGCGCCATGGTCTCGGCAAGCTTGTGCTTGGCGAAGAAGTCGGTCAGGTCGACATAGTGGCCGGCCTCGGAGGCCGCGCCGATCCATTGCGAGTCGCCGACGACCATGTCGTAGGCCGAGCCCTTGGCGTTGAATTCGGTGAAGGCCTTGGTCTGGAAGTCCGACCACGGCGTCGTCTCGACGGTGACCTTGACGCCTGTCTCCTTCTCATACTCGTTCACCAGTTCCTGAAGATAGTTCGCCGGATCCCATTCCGCCCAGAAGATCGTCAGCTCCTGCGCGAACGCCGACGTTCCGCTGGCGAGCGACAATCCGATACCGGCAAGGATGCCGGTCAATGTCTTCCGCATTGCAAGTTCCTCCCTTGTGCACACATTCGCGGACCCTTGGACGATCCTCCGGTCCGTTTGCCTTTTCGCCGCCGCTTCGCGGGGCCGACCCTCCCCGGCCGGTTTTCGAACGTCACGGCCGATGGCCGGTGCTGTTCCTCCTTCCAATCTGGTATTACCAACCAGAGTTCTCCGTCAAGGCCTTTCTTGGCGGCCTGAAACCATTGAATCCCTGACCTTCACGCGAAAAATGTTCGTTTTCATTCATATGCGTTCGTCTATGACGTGATTATGTCAGAACTCGCAAGTCAGCGTATATCTGGCTTATCAATCAGTCTGACCATCTGGTAGAACCAGATTGGCCGCTGCTCTCGCGTTTTCCTCACAATTCCGCGACCGATGCTGCCCGCACCAGCGCGGCGGCGGCCCAACGCGCCACCGCTTGCGTCTCGTCTCCGTCCAAGCCCCAAATGTCCTTCAGCACGATAAGCGCTTCCACGCCGAACACCAGCGACAGCGCCTGTGCCAACCTGTTGAACTGCGCCTTCGGCAGCGTATCACTGAGCGGTGCGATGGCGTCCTTCAAAAGTTCGATACGGTGGCCGCGGGTGAAGCGCGGCTCGTCGCCGAGCGTGCCGGCCCGGCGGCGCGCCCACTGGTCGAGCGACAGCTTCAGCGCAGCCTTGAACGTCGCCTCATAGACCTCGATGCGCGGCAGCGAGGTGCCGATCAGCTCGTCTACGCGCTTTTCGGCGCTCTTTGCATCCGACTTCCAGGTGAGGATCGGCCCTAGCCCCTCATCCACCACCGCCTGCACCAGCGCGGCTTGGCTCGGAAAATAACGATAGGCCGTGGCGCGCGACACGCCGGCGGCTTCCGCCGCCTCGGTCACCGACGGCGTCACGCCCGACTGCATCAGCCGGCTCGCCGTCTCCAACATCAGCCGGCGCGTCCGCGCCCTCGGGCCACGCTCGGTCTCCTCGACGCTCGATTGACGTGAGACATCCATGTCAATATGATACGCTCGTCTCAAAAAATTACAACAGTCGTATGAGGGAAAAATGCCGGCCATCCCGCGCAAAAGAATCCTGGAGAAATTCAGAAAGATGATCGCCGACCGCGTGCCGATCGTCGGCGGCGGTGCGGGCACCGGTCTGTCGGCCAAGTCGGAGGAAGCAGGCGGCATCGACCTGATCATCATCTACAATTCCGGCCGTTACCGCATGGCGGGCCGCGGCTCGGCCGCCGGTCTGCTCGCCTACGGCAACGCCAACGAGATCGTGAAGGAAATGGCGGTCGAGGTGCTGCCGGTCGTGAAGAGGACGCCGGTACTGGCGGGCGTAAACGGCACCGATCCGTTCGTCATCATGCCGCGCTTTCTGGCCGAACTGAAAGACATCGGCTTCTCCGGCGTCCAGAATTTCCCGACGATTGGCCTGTTCGACGGCACCATGCGCCAGAGTTTTGAAGAAACCGGCATGGGTTTTGGGCTCGAGGTCGACATGATCGGCGAGGCGCACAAGCTCGACCTTTTGACCACGCCTTACGTCTTCAACACCGACGAGGCCAGGGCGATGACCAAGGCCGGCGCGGACATCATCGTCGCGCATATGGGCGTCACCACCGGCGGCACCATCGGCGCCACGTCAGCCAAATCGCTCGACGATTGCGTCAAGGAGATCGAGGCCATCGCCGACGCGGCCCGTTCGGTGCGCAAGGACGTTGTCCTGCTCTGCCATGGTGGTCCGATCTCCATGCCGGAGGACGCCCGTTACGTGCTGGAGCGGGTCGAGGGGCTGCACGGCTTCTACGGCGCCTCTTCGATGGAGCGCCTGCCGGCGGAAGCGGCCATCGCCAAGCAGACCGCCGATTTCAAGGCGTTGAAGGTCGGCAAGCCGGCAAAGAGGAAGGGATGAGGCGATGAGCGACAAATCGAAGGTTTTTGTCTACCCGAAGGATGTGACGGCGTTCAGTTTCGACTGGGGTCGCCTGGCGTTGACGGTGGCGCCGGAGGTTAATGGCGCGAAACGCTTTTCCGGCGGCGTCGTCGATTTGCCGTCCGGCCAGGGCCATTCCCGGCACAACCATCCGGGCGCGGAAGAGATCATTTTTGTCATTTCCGGCAACGGCGAGCAGATGGTCGAGGACGAGCAAGGCAATCCGGTCACGCAGAAGGTCGGGCCGGGCTGCACGATCTTCGTGCCCGAAAGCCGTTTTCATTCGACGCTCAACACAGGCGACGCGCCGATGCAGCTTTTCGTCGTCTATTCGCCGGCCGGGCCGGAACTGGCGCTACGCGACCTGCCGGATTTCCGGCTTGTTCCGGCGGCGGGCTGACATCGAGACTTGCAAGCAAGGCGCCAGGCGCGATGGACCGCGCCGGCGCACCTATTGCATCGACAAAACGTCCATGTCCATGATCGGCCATGGACGTAGATCTCCGCGAACCCGGCACAGCGAGCCCCGCTGAAATTTTCGCCGGGCTGTTCCGCGCGCATCCGACGGATCGGCTGATCCGTAACCTGGCGACCGAGGTGTCCACTTTGACCGTCGGGAGATACGTGCTGCCGGTCACCGTCAACGACGGCACGACGCTGACCTGCTATGTCTGCTGCCCCAGCGCGGCCTACGTCGACTATGCCCGCGAGGAACTTCGTACTCTCTCCAATCCCGCCCTGCGCCAGACAATGGCGGCGCTGGTCACGCTTTCGGCGCCGCTGGTGCGCGCCACGAATTTCGACCGCCAGATCCAGCCGAACAACTGGCTATTGGCGACCAACATCCAGCCGACGCTCACCGCCAGTGAGATTGCCGACGCGACACACTCGCTGCTGCGGCGCTGGCCGGACCGCGCGATCGTCTGGCGCTCGCTCAACGAGATCAGCGACCGGCTGGCGCTCGAAGCGTTCCGCCGCGCCGGCTACAAGCTCTATCCGGCGCGCCAGATCTACCTGTTCGACTGCCGGACGGACGCGCCTCGCCGGCGCCGCGACGAGAAGCGCGACAGGATCCTGCTGGGCCAGGCCGACTATCGCGTCGAGGGGCCGGACGGGATTCGGCCAGAGGATTTCGAGCGGATCGAGGAACTCTACGGCCTGCTCTATCTACAAAAATACACGCCGCTCAACCCGCAATATTCAGCCCGATTTCTAAGCGCGATGCACGAGACCGGCCTGCTGCGCGTCTTCGGCTTGCGCAATCGCCAGGGCAGGCTGGACGGCGTCATCACGTTCTTCGACCAGCGGGACGTCATGACCGCGCCGGTCGTCGGCTACGACACCTCAATCACCCCCGAGGTCGGGCTCTACCGCCGGCTGATGGCGATCGGGCTGCGGCGGGCGCGCGAAAACCGCCGGCTCTTCAACATGAGCGCCGGCGCGGCCGGCTTCAAGCGCAACCGCGGCGGCATGCCGGCGATCGAATACGCGGCCGTCTACAGCAGTCATCTGCCATGGCGCAATCGCGCGGCGGCGGGCATTATCCGCGGCGTTCTCAACGGCGTGGGCGTGCCGGTCATGCGGAAATTGAAACTTTGAGCGAGCAGGAAGGCTGGATCGCTGTCGCGGCTTCGAAAGGCCTGCGCGCGCGGCCGCTGCGCGTGCTGGTCGACGGCCGTCCCCTTGCGCTGTTTAGAACCGACGGCGGGTTGCACTGCCTCACCGATATATGTCCGCACCGTTCCGCGCCGCTGTCGCAGGGCAAGGTGGTCGGCGACACGATCGAATGCCCATACCACGGCTGGCGTTTCGACGGGTCCGGCGTCTGCCGGGCGATGCCCGGCCTGCTCGATAATATGCCACGCGCGCTGGTGCCTTCTTATGCGACCTGCGAAAAGGACGGACTGATCTTCGTGGCGCGGCAAAGGCTATCGGAAGAGCCCTATACGACGGCGCTGTCCGGCCATGCAGGCGTCGCGGCCATCGTCGAGAGCCGGGTAAGATCGTCGTTGGCGGAAGTGGCCGAAAACATCCTCGACGCCACCCACACGCATTTCACCCACAAGGGCGTGCTGCGCGGGCTGAGCAGCCGGCGTTACAAGGTGCAAGTCACCATGACCGGCGGCGACGGCTGGGTGGAGGCGCGCTATGAGGGCGAGCCGAGGCAGGAAGGGCTGATCAGCCGCCTGCTCGAAGGCGATCGCACGATCAGCGTCGGCCGGTTCCGCGCGCCCGGCATCGCTGAACTGGAATTCTGGGGTCGCTCGCGCATCAATCTGGCGACCACCTTTCATCTCCGGCAGGAAACCACCGAGACGGTGCACGGCTTCGGGATTTTGTCTGCGCCCGACCGGGGACTATTCGGCCATATCAAGGCGGCCCTGTTCAAGCCGCTGTTCCGCGTCGCCCTGCGGCAGGACCAGCAGATTCTGCAGGCCGCCGATGAGAACCGTCGCCTGTTCGGCGAGCGCCGACAGATGATCGGGCCGCTGGACGTTATGCGGCCGCATATCGACGCGATTCTTTCGGGCCGCTGGCCGGAAGTCGCCGACCGGCCGGCGACGCTGACAATGGAGCTTTGAGGCTACACCGGGTCGAGCGCCTCGCCGTTCCATTCGATGTCGGCGGTGGCGGCAGCCTTCAGGCCGATGCCGCGCGTCGCGGCGATCGCACCGATCTCCGCCAGCGCCAGAAACTGCGCCGGCAAAAGATATCGATCCTTCGGCCAGCGGCTGATGTCGGCCATGGCTCGGAAATCACGCCACCAGCGGCGGGACGCCCCATTCCGCAGTGCATCAGGCAAGCCGTAGAAGAACATGGCCAGCGGCAGCGTCATCTGCCCGGTGCCCGAAGCCTGAGCCGGCCGGCCGGAAAGCAGCGCATCGGCCAGTCCGTCCGCCGCGCCGAAAAAGTGCAGGCCGCTGGTGGCGCGAGGGTTGCACTCGATCACCGACAGGCGGCCATCGGCATCGCGACGGAAATCGAACGATATCTGGCCCGTCCATTGCGTCGAAGCCGTGAACGCCGAAACGAAGTTTTCGATCGCCGAGACTGCAACCGGCTCGAAGGCCAGCGCGGCGCCCCGCCCCGCGCGATAGAGCGGACGATAGGCCTGCAGCGCCAGCAGTCTTCCGGCGTGCGCCAGCGCCCATGCGCAAAGTTCCTCGCCCGGCAGATATTCTTGCGCGACCCAGGGATCGTCCGGCGACGGCACTATGCGCTGCAGAGCCGTCCAATCAGGGCGGATCAACACCCGCTCGGCAAAGCGCGACCACACCGGCTTGAACACAAAATCGCCGCTGCACGCCTCCCATGCATCGAGATCGGACGGGCGGCTGAGCAGGGCTGTGGGTGGTGGATCGGCGCCCAATCCCTGCGCCATGCGGCTGAAGGCGAATTTGTTGTGGACCTGCTTGAGTAGCCCAAAGGGCGGCGCAAACAGCGGGATAGCCGCGCCGTGCAGGTCGCGCGCCGCGGCAAGAAAAAACACTTCCTCGCAGGTGGGCACGACGAGATTGCAGCCGAACTTTCGAACGGCCGCCTCGACGGCTTTCGCATAGGCGGCGACATTGCCGCGCGGCGGTGGCAGGCGCAGATAGGCCGCCTTGAACCGGTTGGACCTCGACATCGGAAAACGATTGCTGTCGGCGAGGACGACCTTGTGTCCCGCCTCGTGCAGGACGCGGCTCCAGTGCAGCGCCACCGGCGCGCGGGCGCCCGTAATCAGAACCGTCGTCATGTTTCCTCCGCCCGCCAGCGGCGCTCGACACGGCGCAGTTTTACGGTTGGCGGCGGCAGATCTTGCTGCACGGCGGCGATGCGCGCCTCCGCGCCCATGTTGCGTAGGAGATTTGAAAGCGCCGCGCAGGCGGCCTCGACGGTTTCGGCCAGCAAGTCTTTCGGCAAAGTCAGGCTGAGCGTGCGGCGACCGGTCTGGGCCAGGCGGAAGTCGGCAATGCGCCGGTCGGCATTCAAAATGGCGTTGCGCAGCACGTCCGGCGTGACCGGGATGCTGCCTTCCCCGCCGGCACGCGACAGGACAAAAATGTCGTCGCTGCGGCCAACCACCTCCGCCACGGCGCGCAGCGGCGAGCCGCACAGACAGGCATCGTTCTTCAGCCGCAGCAGGTCGTTCATCCGGTAGCGCGCCATCGCCTGTGTCTCACGGGTGAAATCCGAGACAATGGGCGAGACGAGATCGCTTTCCGGCACCGGCTCCAGTTCGAAATGCACGACATCCTCGGCCAGATGCAGCGTGCCGTGCGCGCAGGAAGTGGCGAGCAGGCCCTCGGTCGCCATGTAGATCTCGCGCAGCCGGATGTCGTAGCGCGCCTCGACGATGTCGCGGTCGATCGGATCCAGCACTTCGGCGCTGCTGAAAAGCCGTTTCGGCCTCAGCGACCGGTCATGCTCGGCCAGCCAGCGCAAAACCGTCGGCGGCGCAATTATGGTGTCCGGACGGAAAGCAACGACCTCCGGCGTCAACGTTGCGACGCCCCGGCGCAGGTCGAAGAATCTTAAACGCAGCCGGCCCGTGCGGTTCACCGCGCCATAAAGGGCGGTGTTGAGCGGCAGGATCAGCGCGATGCGCGCCTTCTCCAGGGGAAAGCCGGGCAGGAGTTTTGCGACGATAACGCCTAGCCATTCGTAGCGCTCGGCATGCGAAATGACGAACAATCCGCGATTGCCGCTGGTGCCGGTGCTGGCGCCGACCGAATATCCCTTCGGTGGCCGGCCGCTCTCGACGGCGCGCCAACCTTCCTCGCGCGTCACGCCGGCACGATTGAACTTTTCGAACGCGGCCATCAGCACGGATTTGTCGACAACCGGCAGATCGTCGAGTTTTTCGATCCGGCGGCCGCGATAGAAGGGCGCGGCGGCGACGGTTTCGCGCAACCACGCGGTGATGCGCTCCGCCTGCCAGGCCTCGACGTCGGCGCGGGTCTTCAGCGTCCTGGACAAGCGGCGGGTGCGCAAAAAGGCCGTCACGAACCGAAGAATCGGCAGATGGCGGGATACGAACCCTCTCATGCCAGGCGAACCGTCACGTGCCGGTCTTCATGAGGTCGTCCGGATCGTGGCAGAGCACGACCCGCCCCCCGGCGCTGGCGAAGCGGCGGACCTTTTCCGCCGATTCCTGCGCGGCACGGCGGTCGCTGTAGATCAGCCGCGCCGGACCGCGCGGCAGGCGGTCCTCGACAATCGCCCGCAGCAGCCATTGTGTGTCGACGGCGTAGAGAAGCGGCGTTTCCAGATGCGGCCACAGCAGCCCGAAATGGCCGAGCGCGTGGCCGGGCAGCGGCACTCCGAGGCAGGAGCCGTCGCCGAACGGATCGAAGCCCGTCCCCAGACCAAAGGGAAGCGCCACGGTCGGCAGCTCCTCGATCGGGATCAGACGTTTGCAAAAGTCCTCCGGCAGAAGCTCGGGGAAGAACGCGTTGTCGACCTGGCTCCGGCGCGACATGGAGGAGAGCGCATCGAAAGCACTGCCACTGGCGATGAACCGCGCCTTCGGAAGATCCCGCAGTCCTGCGATGTGATCGGCATGGAAATGCGTGACCACGATGTGTCTGACCGCGTCCGCATCAACGCTCCGCGACCGCAGCCAGGCACGAGGCAGAAGCGGTTCCGCCAGGCGCGGCCGCAGCAGCGCCGAATAAAGTTTCAGGGCAAGGCCGCGATCCGCGCCCTCGGTCGCGCGCGGCGTATAGCCGGTATCGATGAGCGTAGGGCCGAGGCGCGGATGCTCCCAAAAACCGTAGCGGATCGGAATGTCGATCCTCTTCCAGCGGCCGCCACGCAGCACAAGTTTTTCCAGCGCTCGAACCGTGGCGCTGGTCACGAAGACCGGCTCGTTCACGCCGCGCCTCCCGCAAAAGTACGCGCCAGCCCCTCGTCGAAACCGATCGCCGGCCGGAAGCCCAGGTGTTCTTGCGCTGCCGTGGTGTCGAGCGTCTGGGTAAAGGCAAGCAGGCCAAGGGCATAGGCGGTAATGCGGGGTTCCGGCCGGCCGGGCTTCAGCCTGGCGATGGTTTCCGCCAGCCGGGCGGCTGCCAGCGTCGCAGGCCAGGGCACGCGGCGCCAGCGCGCCGTCAGGCCTGCCCGCGCCGCAGCGCGCTCGACGATCTCCCGCACCGGCACAACCTCGCCGGCAATGTTGCAGATCGCGCCTCCGGCTTCGGGTTGCGCGTGAAGCGCTAGCTATGGGCTTTCAGAAGGTTGTCCATTCGGACCTGACCGAGGAGACTGGAGTTACCACGCTTCAGATTCGTCGGAGGGTCCGAATGAACATTCATAAGAATGCCCGTCTCACGCCGCTGCGT
>NZ_JAVFVV010000014.1 GCF_030929505.1 Mesorhizobium sp. LHD-90
CCTGCATTGTCAACCGCAGCGGAACGACTTCGGCCGAAGAGGATTCGCTTGCCGAGAACGTGCATCGCGAGAACCTGCATCCGCTCGACCAGTTCCGTGCATTCAAGTCACTGAAGGAGCAGGGCCGCGACGTCGAGGAGATCGCTGCCAGGTTCTTCGTGTCGGCGGCGACCGTCAAGCAGCGGCTGAGGCTTGCAACGGTCTCGCCAAAGCTGCTCGAACTCTACGAACGCGATGAAATCCGTCTCGAACAGATCATGGCGTTTTCGATCTCCGACGACCATGCGCGTCAGGAGCAGGTCTGGGAGCGCATCACCAACAACCCGCACATGCAGGAGCCCTATTACATCAGGCGCCTGCTGACGGAGACGACCGTTCGTGCAGACGATCGCCGGGCGGTCTATGTCGGCGCCGAAGCCTATGAGGCTGCGGGCGGCGTTGTCCTGCGCGATCTGTTCGAGCAGGATTCCGGCGGCTGGTTCCAGGATGCAGCTCTTCTCGAGCAGTTGGTCTTCGATAAGCTCAAGGTCGATGCCGAGGTCGTTCGCGCCGATGGGTGGAAGTGGGTCGAGGCGGCGATCAGCTTCCCCTACGGCCACACCTCCGGCATGCGGCGCGTCTATGCCGAGCCCGCAGAGATGAGCGCCAAGGAGATCGCTCGCTACGACGCTGCGAAAGCCGAGTATGATGCGCTCGACGCCAAATATGCCGAGATGGAGGACACCGACCAGGATATCGAGGACAAGCTCGATCAGCTCGGCGCCGAACTCGACGCGTTCAGCGATCGTTCTCAGGTCTACGACCCGGATCAGAGGGCTATCGCCGGAGTGTTCGTCACGCTTGGCGCCAATGGCCAGCTGCAGATCGAGGCCGGCTTCGTCCGTTCCGAGGACGAGCCCCGGGCCGAGACGGACGAGGATGACGAGGATGCCACCGGCGGGGATCGCGACCCGTCGCAGGCAGACGATGACGGCGCCAATCGCGTTGTCGTCAACGGCCGGCCCGTGAACGGTGCACCCGACGCCGCCGAAGAGCCCGAGGATGAAGGTATCAAGCCGTTGCCCGAACGACTCGTCTTCGATCTCACCGCGCAGAAGACGCTTGCGCTGCGCAATGCCCTTGCAAGCGATGTGGACGTCGCCTTCGTCGCGGTTCTCCATACTCTCGTGCTGCAGGTGTTCTACCGGTTCGCCAAGGACAACTGTCTCGAGATCGGCATGACGAGCAACAGCTTCGGGCAGGTCCAGGGTCTCGCCGAAACTGCCTGGGCGAAGGAGATCGCCGAACGTCACGAGGCGTGGGACCGGGATATGCCGGACAGCGACAAGTTGTGGGAGTTCCTGCTCGGTCTCGACGAAGCGAGCCGCAAGGCGCTTTTCGCGCACAGCGCGTCGCTCTCGCTCAACGCCGTCGTCGAGCCCTGGAACAAGCGGCCGGGCGCGCTTGCCCATGCCGACGCACTGGCCGCCACGCTTCAGTTCGACATGGTCGCGGCCGGCTGGGAGCCAACCGTCGACAACTATCTCGGTCGCGTTACCAAGGCCCGGATCGTTCAGGCGGTGCGCGAAGCGCTCGGCGAGGATTCCGCGCAGCTGATCGACCACATGAAGAAGGACTTGATGGCACGTGAGGCCGCGCGTCTTCTCGAAGGATCGAACTGGTTGCCCGAACCGCTGCGCCTCGATGGCGACGACGCGGTTGCCGATGCCGGCGAGACCGTCACCGAGGATGACACGGACGAGACGGCGCTCGACGGCGAGCTGCCGGCCTTCCTCGCTGACGATGCGGATCCATCAGCCGATGAGCCGGGGACCATCGCCGGTGAGGGCACTGACCACCTTCAGGCCGCCGAGTAGTCGGCCCTCCGCTCCGCTCTGGGCCCGGCATCACCGCCGGGCCCTTTTTCGTTTTCTAAATGGAGATCCGCATGTCAGCTCATATCGTCTACGATTCCGCCCCGTTGGGGTCGACCATCCGCTACTTTGACGGCACGGCAAGAGCGCCGGCCCGCTTCAGAAAGAAGGTCTCCGCGTGGGAGAGCCGCAATGGCACCGGCCGACTGGTGAAGAAGGAGCCGCCGCGGTCGCGAGCGACCTATAGCTTGCCGGCCTGTTTCACCTTGCACGAAGGCGATTTTGGCGAGGGCGGCGTCATCGTCGTCTCGGTCCGGCGCACCTGGTCCGTCGAGAGCGATTTGCACTTCGAGATCGTTCAGCGCCCCGCAATCGGCATGGTCCGCGTCCTGCAGGACCTCGGCGACAGCCCGGAACTCCTGAATCTCGCCAGGGATCGGGCCGCGGCCGAACGCTGGCTCGCCAGCAATTCATACAGCCGAGCCTATCTCGACGAAATCTCCGCCGATGAGGTCGGCGCCGACGTCATCGAGGGCCGCGCGGCCGCCTGACGTTTCACCACACAGAACCGACCAAGGACGGGCCTGGGGTCGCACCAGCGACCGCCGGGCCTGTTCCCTTTCATGGAGATCGACATGTTCGACTGGAACAGAAGCTGCTCCTATGACGGAGAGCAGAAGAGACGTTTTCACACGATGGCCCGTTCCAGGCTGAAGAAACTCGCCGCCGAGCTTGCCTTGCCGCCCGGCAGCTATGACCTGCGCTCGAACAAGGCGGGCATCGCCGTTTCCGGCGAAGTCACCCTGCACCTTGACCGCGCCTATATCCAGGTCAGCCAGTTCGGTCTGTCCTCCGGGCACGGCATCCTGATCCGCACCTGTAAGGGCCGTACGGACTATACTGGCGGGCCTAACCACTTCGTCGCGCTGACCATGCTCGATGACATTCCGGCGCTCGCCGCGGCCGTCCGCGCCATCACCGGCGTCGGACGGGATACCGCGCGTTCCGCGGATCGCCACGCCGCCTGAGTCTTATCTAATCCCGTCCCAGTCCGCCGACAGTCTCCCGCCGCAGCGCTCCCGCGGCGGGCGGCCGGCTATTCCGGAGGCAAGCCATGTCCACCCATCCGCCGTTCCGCAAGGTGTTCGAGGGCGTCGCGACGCGCGCGCAGATGTTCGCGCTCTTCAATCGCCACAGCGATACGCCCGGTGTCGATCCCCTGTCAGGCAAGCCATATGCGTCGGAATGGTTCGAGATCTCGGCCAGCGAATACCGCTTCATGCTCGATCTGTTGCCACCGCTGTTCCACCGAACCGGCATGTTCGGCATGTCCGAGTACAAGGCTGGCTGCGTAACCAGCGTATTCTTCGCGATCAGGATCCGCGGTCGCGAACGCTGGTTCCACGGATTCTGCGACCTCTCCGACAAACGCAGTCCTGACGCCATGCGCGCGGCGATCATCGCCCATGAGACGGGCGCCGTCGACAGTATGACGCGTGAGGAAAAACTCGAGGCGATCTGGTCCGCGACGCATGCGGACTTCAAGGGCATCGCCGGCGAGGCCAATCCCGACGTCTGGCCCGTCGAACACCACGGCAAGCGGACCATCCTGGTCAACGCCGGCGGGCAGGGAACCGTTCTTAAGCTCCTGGAGGCTCTGTCCGACGAAGAGATCGACAGTCGCATATCGGCACTCCGCGCTCGACACACGAGGAAGGCAGGAGGCAATGATGCAGACCCATCGCAGCCAACTGACACCGGGCGGCCAGGCGCACCTATGAGGCGCATTCGTCGTTGATACCGGCGCACGCTCCCAGGGGCGCGTGCTGGAGCTGACTGAAGACGCCTATGGCGGCGGCGCGTCTGGTCGCACGATTGTGATGCCGGCTGGGATCAGGCTGCCACAATTGCCCGAGTGAAACTTGGTACATTCAGATTGCTCGGGGTGTCCACACCGGCCGGAGATCTCATGACCACGCGACGCAGCTTTCTCTCGGGCTTTCTAGCGCTTCCGGCGCTGGTCCCCGTCGCGGCTCGGGGTCAGGAGCCGCCACAACAGCTCGAGCTGACGCCTGCCTGCGGCACGCCGGAGCCGACGATCGCGCAGACCGAGGGGCCATACTTCACGCCCGGGTCGCCCTTGAAGCGCGACTTCAAGCCGGATGCGCCCGACGGCACGGCGATCACGATCGCCGGTTTTGTGCTGACGGCGCGGTGCGAGCCTGTGGCTGGGGCCTTGATCGAGCTATGGCATTGCGACGGCGACGGCGACTACGACAATGAGGGTTTCAGGCTGCGCGGGCACCAGTTTAGTGACGCCGGGGGACGCTGGTGGTTCGAGACGATCGTGCCGGGCATCTACACTGGCCGCACGCGGCATTTCCATGTGAAGGTGCAGCGGCCCAACGGGCCCCTGCTGACCACGCAGCTCTATTTCCCTGGGGAGCCCGGCAACGACCGCGACAACATCTTCGATGCCTCGTTGCTGCTGGACATCAAGTCCGCGCCGGACGGCGGCTACGGGCGATACGATTTCGTCGTTGCATGACCAAGGCTGCAGCCTGCGTCTAGTCAGTTGGTGGCGGCCGCCCTCGACCGGCATCCGGTCCCCTGCAGGTGCTGCTTATCGCGGCGAACTGCCACTATCCCCCTGACCAAGGTCGATTTCGAACGTTGGATGCGGAACACGAAGGGCGATCCTCGACGACCGGCACAATCCCGATGAACAGACTTAGTCGTCACGCCGACGGCGCAGAACCTTTGGCAAGCGTCTTTTCCAGCGCTGTCCTCGGGGCAACGTTGGCTCGCCGCCGCGCCTGATTCGCTTGCGCGCTGGCCGAGCAGGCTCTTCGGCAGGGGCCATTGTCTCGGCCGCGTCAAGAAGCTGCCCGGCATGCGACCCATCGGAGACAATGGATAGATCACAATCGTCGGCGGGGATTTCGCACCCGGTTTCCACAGTATAGGCGCGATCTTTCGTGGCCACGCGATCAACGTTGTGCCGCTCCGCGGCCTGTTCAGAACCGCCGTGTGGATCGCCCAACGGGTCGCTCACGACAGCCGAAAGGTCCAGATCACCCCAGATCGAACGCGGCTTTGGCAGGTTGCCGCGCTTCTTCTTCACTTCCACGACGAAAGGTCGGCCGGGCCGTCTCATAGACAGGTTCCTTGATGAGAATCGATCCGGCTAACGGATCCATCTACCGTTTACTTCGGCGAAAGTCAGTGGTCCATCACCTCAGCACGCGGATCTAGGCTCCGGCACCCACAGTTGACGATCCGTCATGGTCCGTCGCGCCAGAGGCAGGCGAAGGGGCAGGGGCTTGTTCAAAATTCCTTCGCCGCCGCTTCGTCCACGTCGCTAGAGGGAGAGAGGGGCCGGAAGCAGTGTGGCCTTGCCGGGGCGCAGAGAGCGCCACGGCGGGGCGGACATTCTCTTTCGCGAAGGACATCTTTATGAACATGGTCACGACCTCTTCGGCCGTCGCCCGGACGGCCGCTCCCCTTGCCAACCCGACGCCTGACGCCATCGACCCCGCCCAGGCGATCCACCAGGCGGCCATCCAGCTTCTGCCCTTCCTTGAACAGGGCAACGCGATCACCAAGAGCGCACTGCGGATCGCCATGACCGACAGTTTCGGCGGCACCGACGCACAAGGATTCTGGGTCTGGAAGGACGCCTATGAGGCGCTTGAAGCCGCCCAAATTCTGTTTCTGCGCCGCTTCGGGCCGGCAATCCTGTCCCGGTCAGCCTCGCCGCAGGCGACGCTGGCCATGATGAAACGCATCGCCGACCTCGTTCCCACCCACACCCGACGCTCCGACGAAAGCCAGGCGATGCAGCAGCTGTCGACGCCGCTGCCGCTCGCCTTCGTCACCGCCCACGCCGCGGCGATCGCCTCCGCAGACCTCGTTCTCGAACCCTCGGCCGGCACCGGCCTGCTCGCCGTCCATGCCGAGATGGCCCGGGCTTCGCTCGCGCTCAATGAACTTGCCGCGACACGCGCCGATCTGCTCGGCCTGCTGTTTTCGCGCTCTCCGGTCTCCCGGCATGACGCAGCCCATATCGACGATCATCTCGATCCCACCATCGAGCCATCCGTCGTGCTGATGAATCCGCCCTTCACCGTAGGCGCCTTTGTCGACGGTCATGTCGCCGATGCGGCATGGCGGCATCTCTCCTCCGCATTCGCACGGCTGCGTTCGGGCGGTCGCCTCGTCGCCATCACCGGCACCGGCCTTTCTTCCGAAAATCCCAAATGGCGCCCCGCTTTCGAGCGGCTGCAACAGCAGGGCAGGGTCGTCTTCACCGCCGCGATCGACGGCCGCGTCTATGCCCGCCATGGCACGACGGCTGAAACCCGCCTGACGGTCATCGACAAGATTCCTGCGGCCGACCCGCCCAGATTCGTTGCGTCGTCGGGCAAGGCTTTGGACGTTGAAACGCTGCTCGCCTGGATATCCGACCTGCCGCCCCGCACACCGGGCGGCTTTCCGGACTCGATCGGCGACCTGTCGAACGGCATCCTGCGAAATGCCCCCATGCAGATGGCCGCGCGATCCGGGCCCAAAGCCGCACCCACCGCGGCTGCGGCATCTGCTGCGAAGACCGTCCGGCCGACCCGTCCAGTTACCCGGGCGAAGCCCACCGGTCCGGTCGTGTCCGGCACCACGCCAGCAGTTCCCCTTGACTATGAACACAGCGACTGGATGCCGGAGGAGGGCGGCTACCTCACCGACACGATCTACGAGCCCTATGCGCTCCAGTCGATCCAGATCCCGCGCGCCAATCCGCATCCGACGCCGCTGGTCCAGTCGGCGGCGATGGCGGCGGTCGCACCGCCGAAGCCGTCCTATCGGCCCCTCCTGCCGGATGCGATCATCGACGAGGGCATGCTTTCCGACGCGCAGATCGAAAGTGTGATCTATGCCGGCGAGGCACATTCCGGTCATCTCTCCGGCGCCTGGACTGTCGACGAAACCTGCGATGTCGTCTCGGCCGCGCCAGAAGGTGCTGCGAACACGGTCCGCTTCCGCCGTGGCTGGTTTTTGGGCGACGGAACCGGCTGCGGCAAAGGACGACAGGTCGCCGGCATCATCCTCGACAACTGGCTGCAGGGTCGCCGCCGTGCGATCTGGATCTCTAAATCCGACAAGCTGCTCGAAGACGCCCAGCGCGACTGGGCAGCACTTGGCCAGGAACGCCTTCTCGTCCAGCCGCTCTCGCGCTATCGGCAGGGCACGCCGATCCGCCTTGCCGAAGGCATCCTGTTCACCACCTATGCGACGCTCCGCTCTCAGGAGCGCGACGGCAAGAAGTCCCGGCTTGCTCAGATCCTCGACTGGGTCGGCCAGGAGGCGAGGAGGGCCGAAGGCCCGACTGGGACTAAAAAGCCTTTTGACGGTGTCATGGTCTTCGATGAAGCCCACGCCATGGCCAACGCCGCCGGCGGCAAGGGCGAGCGCGGCGACGTCGCGCCCTCGCAGCAGGGCAGGGCCGGCCTGCGGCTCCAGCACGCACTACCCGATGCCCGGGTCGTCTATGTCTCGGCGACCGGCGCCACCGCGGTCGAGAACCTTGCGTATGCCCAACGTCTCGGAATCTGGGGCAGCGAGGATTTTCCCTTTGCCAACCGCGCAGAGTTCGTCGCGGCGATCGAGGATGGCGGCGTCGCGGCGATGGAGGTGCTCGCGCGCGATCTCAAATCGCTCGGCCTCTACATGTCGCGCTCGCTCTCCTATGACGGCGTCGAATACGATTTGCTCGAGCACGCACTAACCGAGGAGCAGATCCGCATCTACAATTCTTATGCGGACGCCTTCCAAGTCATCCATAACAACCTGACCGCCGCGCTTGAAGCGACCAACATCACCAGCGAGTCCGGTACGCTGAACCGCAATGCAAAGGCTGCGGCAAGGTCGGCCTTCGAGAGTACCAAACAGCGCTTTTTCTCGCATCTGATCACCTCGATGATGACGCCGACGCTGATCGGCGCGATCGAGCAGGACGGCGCCGACGGTCACTCTGCGGTCGTGCAAATCGTCTCGACGGGCGAGGCGCTAATGGAACGTCGGCTGACAGAAATCCCGACCGAGGAATGGTCGGACCTCCACGTCGACGTGACGCCGCGCGAGTACGTTGGTGGGTATTTGATGCATTCCTTCCCGACCCAGCTCTTCGAGGAGTATTCGGATGCGGAAGGAAACGTCTATTCGCGGCCCGTGCATGACGAGGACGGCAACCCGGTGCAATGCCGCGAGGCGGTGCGCCGGCGCGACGAGATGATCGAGAGGCTCGCCTCATTGCCGCCGGTCGGCGGCGCGCTCGACCAGATCCTCCATCATTTCGGCACGGATGTCGTCGCGGAGGTGACAGGGCGGTCACGGCGCATCGTCAAGAAGACCGGTCGCGACGGCATCGCCCGGCTCGCGGTGGAGAACCGGCCGGGATCGGCCAATCTCGCTGAGACGCAAGCGTTCATGGATGACGACAAGGGCGTCCTGGTCTTTTCCGACGCCGGCGGCACTGGACGTTCCTACCACGCCGATCTCGGGGCCCGGAACCAGAGGCTGCGCAAGCACTATCTGCTTGAGGCCGGCTGGCGTGCCGACAATGCCATCCAGGGTCTCGGACGAACCCACCGCACCAACCAGGCGCAGCCGCCTTTGTTTCGTCCGATGGCTGCCAATGTGAAGGCGGGCAAGCGGTTCCTGTCGACCATTGCGCGGCGGCTCGACACGCTGGGCGCGATCACGCGCGGCCAGCGCCAGACCGGCGGGGCAGGGCTGTTCCGGTCCGAGGACAATCTCGAAAGCCCCTATGCTCGCGCGGCGCTGCGCCAATTCTACTGGCTGCTGCACCAGGGTAAGATCGACGGCTGCTCTCTCACGACGTTCGAGACCGTCACCGGTCTGTCGCTCACCACCGACGAAGGCGGGTTGCGCGACGAGCTGCCGCCGATCACGACCTGGTTGAACCGCCTGCTGGCGCTGCGCATCGAAATCCAGAACCTGCTGTTCGAGGTGTTCGAGCAGCTGATGACGGCGAAGGTCGAGGGCGCCATTGCCGCCGGCACTTATGACAGGGGCCTGGAGACGATCACGGCCGAGAGCATCGTCGTCACCGACCGGCGCACCGTCTACACGCATCCGGTCTCGGGCGCGCAGTCGCATGTGCTGACCGTCGCGCGCAAGGATCGCATCCGGCCGCTCGGCCTGGCCGACGCGCTGGCCATCGCCCGCGCGGAACCGCAATCGATCCTGCTGGTCAACACGCGGTCGAGCCGCGTGGCGATACAGCTTCCGACGGCGAGCCTCATGCTCGACGACGGCGCGATAGAGCATCGCGTGCGCTTGCTGCGACCGACTGACGAGGTGCGCTTCGGTCTCGACGCCCTCGCCGAAACCCACTGGCAGCCGGTCGACCGAAAGCTGTTCTGCGAACTGTGGCAGGCGGAAGTCGCCGCGGTCCCGGAGTTCACCACCAGCACCTTCCACATCGTCACGGGACTGCTGTTACCAATCTGGCGGCGGCTGCCGGATCACGACTGCCAAGTCTACCGCATCCAGACCGATGCCGGTGAACGCATCATTGGCCGCCACATTGCGCCGACGCTGGTCGCGACCATGTTGCGCAATCTCGGGATCGACAATGTGCCGACGCTCGCGCCGGAGGAGGCATGGACCGGGCTGATCGAAGGTAGGATCGGCTTGCAGCTTGCCGACGGCCTGGTCCTGCGCCGCAGCCGCGTCATGAACGACTATCGCGTCGAACTGATCGGCTTCACCGATGCGATGGTGCCGCGGCTGAAGGCGCTGAGCCTGATTGCGGAAATCATCTCCTGGAAGCTCAGGCTGTTCATCCCGACGGGCGCCGGCGGCTCCGCCATCCTCGCCTCGCTCCTCGACCGCCATACGCTTGTCGGCGTCACCGACCGGACGGTCGCGGCCTAAGGGGAGGCGATCATGACTAGCTCGGCCTCCGAGCTGGCGCGCCGCCTTGGCGAGGATGCCGAGGCGGTGTGCCGCGAGTATCTGTCCAATGGCCATCGCTCCGGCAATCACTGGATCGTCGGCGATGTCCGCAACGCGCGCGGCCGCTCCATGCATGTGCGGCTGAGGGCCAATGCCAAGGGGCCTGCAGGGAAGTGGGTTGACGAGGCGAGCACCGAATTTGGCGATTTGCTCGATGTCATCCGCGAAAGCTGCGGCCTCGTTGAGTTCCGCGACGTCGCGGATGAAGCGCGTCGCTTCCTCGCGATGCCGCGACCGCAGGACCTCGGCGCGCAACGCCAGCCTGCTGCGGCACGCGGCTCGCCTGACGCCGCGCGTCGCCTGTTTGCCATGTCGCAGCCGATCGCGGGCACGCTGGCCGAACGCTATCTTGCCGGTCGCGGAATCCTGCGGGCCGCGCGCGAGCGCGCCCTGCGCTTCCATCCCAGCTGCTACTACCGAGATCTCGTGACGGGCGAGACCCAGACGCTGCCCGCCCTGATCGCCGCTGTCACCGGCCTCGATGGACGCATCACCGGGCTGCAACGCACCTGGCTGGACCCGACAGGCACCGGCAAGGCCCAACTCGTCGATCCGCGCCGGTCGCTCGGCCACCTGCTGGGCAATGGCATCTGGCTCGGCCTCGAGCCCTGCGCTCCGGTCCCGGTCATGGCCGCCGGCGAAGGTTTTGAGACGATGGCCTCGCTCTGCACGGTGATGCCGGCGCTGCCGGTCGCCGCCGCCACCTCGGCCAATCACCTCGCCGGCCTGATCTTACCGCCCGGCTGCCAGCGCCTCTATATCGCGGCCGACGCGGACGCCGCCGGCCGGCATGGCATCGAGCGGCTCAGCCAGCGCGCCGGCGAGGCCGGAATCCTCGCTCTGGCGCTGTGGCCGCAGCTTGGCGACTTCAACGACGATCTGCGCCATCTCGGACCGCTCCGTCTCGCAGCATGGCTCAGCGATCAGCTCGCCCCGGAAGATGCCCGTCTCGTCCTGTCGCCCGGATAACCGGCTCGGGCCGGCAGGCGGGCAGGGGCGGTGTCAGCGGAAGCCTCGCAGGCATGGCGGAGGTCCATCGGTGAGGCCGCGCCCGCGGCCTGCCGAGAGGCGACCCCTGCCACCCCCCGGTCACGGCCGCAACGGCTGCGCCGTCCTCCGCTTCGCTCCGGCCTTCGGTGCGGCCGCGCCCGGGGCGCGGCCGGGTTTCGCTGTCAGGCCGCGATGGGCGCGGCAACAACCGACGGAGACACGCCATGACCTACGAGCTTCCCTTCGACGACGTCTACGAGCCCTACCACGCCTCCTCGCCGACCGATCGCGTCATCCTCGAACTGCAGATGTACGGCCACCGTCCGCATCAGGACGAGCCCGATCCCCGTCCACTGCCCGACGACGAGGTGATCCGGGCTGGCCTCGCCGGGATCGTCGAGACCTTCGCCGGCATGCTCGGCGACACCAGGCTCGAACCCGACCTCGACGATCTGCTCTGGTCTTTCACTAACGTCTTCCACCGCGCCGCCGAGCGCGTGGCCCGCAGCCTCGACCGCAACGAGGAGGCCCAGCGCTCGAGTCAGAACGAGCAGGACGGCTCGGAGGTGAAATCCGTCGAACTGGAACGGCTCACGGCCGAGGGCATCACCTATATCGAGCGTCGCAATGTCCTCGAAATCATGCGCGACGAGGCCGCCGACCTCTACGAGGCCGAAACCGGCTCGGCATGGCGGCCGCGCACCGGCTCCAAGGTCTCCCATCAGTCGATGACAGCCGCGGTGATCGACTCCCGCGACTTCCTCGCCGCGCGCCGCCGCGCCGAGACCGAGGTTCTGGTCCCCGCCGGCACCAAGATCGCCTTCGCCGGCGGTCTCGACTGCAATGAATACGATCGGATCTGGGACGCGCTCGACAAGGCCCGCGAGAAGCACCCCGACATGGTGCTGCTGCACGGCGGCAGCCCGCGCGGGGCCGAGCGTATCGCCGCCTGCTGGGCCGAAAGCCGCAAGGTCACGCAGATCGCCTTCAAGCCCGACTGGACCCGGCACGCCAAAGCGGCCCCGTTCCGCCGCAACGACCAGCTCCTGTCGGTCATGCCCTACGGACTGATTGTCTTCCCCGGCTCCGGCATTACCGAGAATCTCGCCGACAAGGCCCGCCGCCTCGGTATCCCCGTCTGGCGATTCACGGAGGGTGGCGCGTGAGCGCCCCCTTCCTTCTACAACGTCGAAGGACCGACCGTCCACGGTCGGGCTCTTCGTGTGCTCACACCCGTTCCGACCTGCCGAATTCAGCGCGGCGGCCAGGCTGTAGGTGCGCCAGTTGCGCGCGGGGCTCAATTCTTCTTCGATCCGGTCGGCGCGCGCCGGCTTGCGGCCGGCTGGGCTCTACTCGCGGCGTACCGCCGCTCCCCGAGCCGGCTACGCCGTCTCGGCCTTCGGTGACGATCCCTCGCGCAAGAGGGAGAGGAGAGCCGGACCGGGGCGGTTGATTGGAGAGAAAGGAAAGCGACCATGGCGATGATATTCCTTGGCGGTTCGCGCGACATCTTCGAACTGCCCGTCCCTGCAATCGAGCGGATCGGTGCGATCGTGGCGGCCGAGCACGGTGTGCTGATCGGCGACGCGCCGGGAGCCGATGCCGAGATGCAGGGCCTGCTCGCAGGCTACAATTACGAACATGTCGGCGTCTTCCATGCCCGGAACGAACCACGCAACAATCTCGGCGATTGGGCCGCCTATCACGTTCCACCGCCGGATGGGGCACAAGGCTTTGGCGCGCACGCCGGGAAGGACCGTGAGATGGCCCGTCGCGCCGACTTCGGCCTGATGGTCTGGGACGGGGCATCGCCGGGCACCTGCCTCAACGTGCTGCGCCTATCTGTGATCGGCAGCCCTTGCGTCGTCTATGATACGATGCGCGGCACGGTGGCAACCGTCCACAACACCGGGGACTGGCGCGCCATGCTGCACCATGCCGGCCATGAGGTTCGACGCGGCGTCGAAGCCCGCATGAGGGCGGACGAACGCCTCGCGATGGAAGCCTGATCGTGGCAAGCCACCTTGAGCGGTTTGCGACCGGGCGGCGAACGCAGCCCGCCCTTGTCCGGCCGAAGGCCACCTCGCGCCTGTGCCGGGCAGCGGCGATCGTTCGCTGGCTCCTTCTGAAGCCCACCCCTTGCAAACCCGACCGTTGCGGCCCATCGGCAATCCTCAGTGACATCCTTGCTTGTCCGTCGACCCGAGGGGCAGGGCGGTTGCGGGTGAGGCAGCGCGTTCCCGGCTGCCGCGCTTGATCCGGGGGGGCACCCACTGGTGCTGGGTCAGAGCGTCACCTGCCGGACGCGAGCGCGAAACCGGACGCATGACGGAGGACACGGGTGCAGCAGGGGACCTCCGGGGCCTGTCGGTCGGGTTCGGGAGGGCGACGCAGAGGCAGATCCGCAGGCGGGGCAAACGTATACCCGCGGCCGCCGCGCCGAGCGTTGGGGATCTGCGATGGTGGCCGGAGGCATCGCCTGCGCTCACATCCGGACCATTCCCGTGGTTATGTCGCCTTTGTAGTGGACCGCCTGCTTTTGCGGTCAACCCCCGTTGGGGGTACGCTCGACAAAAATTCAGGAAAATTCGATTTTGGTTTTTGGTTGCGGGCCAGGCACTTTCCTTCCCGCAAGCGGGGCCCTTGAAAGTGCGGCCCGCTGTCTGCGGCAAATAGAATTTTCCGGAATTTGTGCCGAGTGACCGCAGCAGGACGGCCCCCTCCTTTGGCGCCATCGGGAATGGTCCCGATGCAACCGAAGGAGAAGTACCATGGCCACCACGATCGCAAACCTCACCGCCAAGGCCGACGGCTCGATGGAAGGCGTGTTCGCCACGCTGCGGGTCAACGCCCCGATCACCCTTATCCCCAACAGCAACAAGTCCCGCGAGGACGCCCCTGACTACCGCATCGTCAACAAGCGCACGGGCTTCGAAATCGGAGCCGGCTGGAACCGCATCTCCCAGCGTTCGGGCGAGGAATACCTCTCGGTCAAGCTCGAGGCCCCCGAGATCGGCGTGATCTTCGGCAACCTCGCTCCCGCCCCGGGCGGCGACGAGAACAAGAAGGTGATCCTGTGGAACAACCCGCAGTGAACCGCAGCGAGCCGGCCCCGCAAGGGGTCGGCTCTCTTTCGTTCGACACACGATCAGGAGGCTTCCATGAGCCGCTACACCATCACCGTCACCAGTGACGGCCGCTCCGATCCCGACGCCGTCATCGGCTACGATCCGCCGCTGCGCACCTTCTTCCTCCAAGCATTCGCCGACGAGAGCGGTGACGATCTCGCTCTGTGGCTCGGCACCAGCGACCGCGAATACGAAAGGGTCGATGCTCTGCACGCGGCGGTGCGGGCGAGAGGTTTCGGCTTCGAGCCGCTTCCCGAGGACGTCGCAGAACAACTCGCCGACGACCTTGCAAGGGAGGCTGATCGGCCGCCGCATGACGGTCCGCTCGCCGCTTTGCTGCGACATCTTCAGTCGGAGTAGTCGCTTCAACCGAAAGGCCCGCGCCGGACGACGATCCGGCGCGGGCCTTTTCTTTTGCCGGCCCTGACCGCACCCTCAAGGTCATCAAACCCCGTACACGTCACGATAGCCGCGTTGCCGCTTCACGCGCGAGAGTGCCTCGCGCGCCGCAGTGGCTTCCTCCACTCTTTCGTAAAGGTCGATGCGGATGCGGCCAGGCCTGCCGATCCGTCCCCATTCGCGCACCAGGCAGATGTCGCCGAACAGGCTCGGCGTCGACGACATGCGATAGAACCGCGCCATGTTGCGTGCGGGGTCAATCCGATGGAGGTGGGTCACGTCTTCCGTTTCCATGCCGCGATGGTCGTGTCTCTGATGCATCCCGTCCAATGAGTTCCATGAATCGGTTCTGCGCGATCGATTCAGGATGTTGATGCATCGGTCGGGAGCGCGATATCCGGGCGAGCCGGCCTGCGGCCGACCGGGCTCTACTCGCGGCGTGCCGCCGCTCACGGAGCCCGCTAACGCGGTCTCCGCCTCCGGTAACGATCCCTTTCGCGATGCGCCAGGGACCGGATCGACCGGCCCCCGATGCCACGAGAGGCAACCCCTCGCGCACTCCGCCGGCTGGTCGCCGGATATGGTCGCGTCCCCTGGCGGGGACGCGGGTCTATCTCTCTGACGTACCATTGTACTGGCCGCTCCCATCGCCTCAAGGACTGCGCGGCCCCTCCAATTTTCAGCCGTCGCCCAGAAGAAGGGCGCCGTCAGAAAATCGGTTCCTCCGCTTGCCGCCTCCGGCGGTCGCTTCGCGATCCTTGACCCGATGCTCGACTTGCCCGTCGCGGGCCTCCGTCATCAAGATGAAGGAGACCATGACATGGCACACAACACTCTCATGTTCGTCGCGCAGCTCTCGGCTTTGCGCATTCTCGTTCTCGCCAACCGTCTCGGCTGTGACACCGATCTCGCGGGCACCGTCCATGACAAGCTCGCGGAAGTCCTCGCCGCGATGATCGAGGATCAGCGTAAGATCCTCGCCGCCGAGGGGGTGCTTGCCGAAGCGCGCAGGACATCGGATGAAGAGGACGCCTTCTTCGACCTGCACCACTACCGGACCGCCTACTTCGAAACATGGCTGCTCGAGCCGATCGCGCTTCTCGACGATTATCTGGTTGACGATCTCGGCCGTGAATATTTCGACTTCCGCACCGGAGAATGGCATCACCGAGACGGAGAGGTGCCGATCGCGGTGCCGGTTCCGACCGAAAAGCTCTGCGGTCTCGCCAAGATCATCGCTGAGATCGAAGATATCGGCGGCACAAAGTTCACCGTCGAGAACGTCTACTACAGCGAGGCGGAAGCCGAGGTCGCATGGTGGGAAAGCACGGGCAACGACCCGGATGTCTTCTTCGCAATGAAGGAGGACGGCCTCGGCTGAAGGCCGGCGATCGAGGCGGTGCGAGCCGCCTCGATCTCTATGGCATGCAATCCAGAGGAACCGGCCGGATCAACCGGCTGCCTCCGCCTGAAGTGGGCGATGCTCGATCAGCTGCCGCGCCTCTTCTCCCCGCGTGTGGGTGTAGCATCGGCCCCGCCGTCCGATGACAGTTCCTCGACGAGCATCAAGAGATGCTCGGCCGTAGAGGCGGGCAGGTCGAGCATCCGCAGCATGAGCTTGAGCTTGACGTCGGCTTCTTGCTGGGTTGCGCCGAAAAGGTGAGGAGCGGCAACATGAATCGCCTCCACCGGCGAGAAGTCGAGCAGCTCCGCGAAATGAATGAGCCGTGTCGCCCGCAGCTTCGCCCCCCCGCGCTCGTGACGTGCAAGGATCTCGTGGTGGATCCCCAGCATCATTCCGACCTGCTCACGGTTCAGATTTTTTGCGTCGCGCCGCTCGCGCAAGTAGCGGCTGATTTCCTCTTCCATGTCCGAAATGCTGCGAATGCCGTTGAACCCCGGCTTGCGGTAGATCGGTTTGTCGACCTCGGAGTCTTCCGTCTCGACGAGGCCGTGCCTCTCGATGTAGGTCTGTACGTCCTTGATCGCCATCAGATTGGCTCAGCTCGAATCCCGTTGCCCGAATTTCCCGTCAAAACTGACGTAATAATATAACGATCTGGCTCCAATCCCCCGAAATCGAAGCCAAAACGGTAGTGACCCTAGCAGGGATTCGGCGTTACGTTCAACTCGCTCCGGTCGGCAACTAAGAGATAAGGTCGTTCTCCCGTCAAAAGCCATTTGTGTCGAGATACTGCCGGATGGCCTTCTCCATGATGTCCTGCATCGATGTCTCCGCGGTGAACGAGGCGAGTTTCAAACGACGCTTCGTGTCCCGGTCCAGATTGACGTTCACGAAATGGCTCGCCCCCTTCATCCGGGCACGCTTCATCTGGCGCAGCGCCCTACGCGCCTCCGTGGATGTTTCTTTCTTTTCCCCATCCTCTTTCGCTACCGGCTCGGGAGCATCCTCTGTGCCTGTCGGGCGGCCAGCCTCGCTCCTCGACAGATTGCCGGGTGTTCGCGGCTTGCGTGGTGCGGTCGCGAACTCCTCGAGCGATAATGCTTCCTTTCCGCTCATGCCGCCCGCCCCTTTGTCAGTTCGCCGCTCAGCAGTTGATCGACCTCTCCCACCACCGCTTCCGTTTCCCGCCGCGCCTTGGCGATGGCTTCCGTCACCTCTTGCATTTGCAGTGTTCCGACGCCGTTGTGGATGTCCTTGTAGACGTTCCGCTCGAACACCTCGGTGCGGAACAGATAGGTGCCGACCGTGTCCTCGATGATCGGCCTGATCTTGCGATAAAGTTCCGTATGGCGGACGGTCACGGTGATGCGAGTTCGCAGAACACCATGCCTGCACGCCCGCCCGACGGCTTCGTTGACGCGCATGACATTCTCGAAGCTATCGATGGCGCCGAGCACCTCGCGCTTCGAGGGTTGGATCGGTGAGATCACCAGATCGGACCACGCGATAACGGGGTCGACAATCGAGGTGTCCTCACCCGGCGTGTCAATCAGCACGTAGTCGAACCCAGCCGCGTTGTCCCTCAACCAGGTTTCCAGTCCCCTTGCCGTCTTGTGGCTGAGGACGTCGATGCCCTCAGGCTGGGCGTCCTTGTCCAGGCAGTCGGTCCACCACTTCATGAGATTGTTGCGGGCGTCCATGTCGATCATGGCGACGCTGCTGCCGCGCAGGGCATATTCGCCGGCGATGTTCATGAGCGCGGTGGTCTTGCCCGCGCCTCCCTTGCCGTTGATTGCGGCGATCACGATGGTCATCGGCATCATCTCCACGAAAATGTGTTTCTACTCACACACGAATCCATATCCGTGTGGACGTGGATTCACATCAATATGGAAACACACGAACATGGAAAAACACAATGCTATTAACATGAAAAAATGGATATATGTCGAGATAGCGCTAAAAATCACTATATAATGAGTTGGCAGGATACGGAAAAATGTGATACATTTTCCTGACGATCGAGGGACAAGCCCTCGATCCGCGGCCTGCGGCCGCAAGCACCACGATCCTAGGCAAGAATCTCGATGGCTGGCGCCGTTCCCACATCGTCGAAGAGGAAGGACAGGGTGGTGCATATCCGCTTTTCGCAGTCTCAATTCGAGGCGATCGAGACGGCCGCGAACACTGCCGACATGACCGTGTCGGCCTTTGTCCGGTCGCTTTCGATAGAGGGCGCGGGCGTGCGACCGTTTCTAGCGGACGGGGATCGTGCCGTTCTCGGCCTGCTTGCCGACGGCATGCGCGCGATCGGCGGAAATCTCAATCAGATCGCGCGGGCCATCAACACCGGCAGGGTGCCGGCTGAGGACGAACTCGTGGGGAGCATCAAAGACGCTCATGTCGTCGCAACCACGGTGGCTTCCGAGCTTGCCGCGATGACCCGGCGGTCGGCAACACTTCGCCGCGGGGAGGGCGTCTGATGGAGTTTCTTCCCGGCGCCTTCGAATGGGAGTGGGAGCGTCGCCGCGCCGCGCTTGTGCACGAGATGCAGATGGGTCAGCTCGACAGAAAAGAATGGGACGGGCCGCGAAAGGGAGGGGTGGCGCGGCTTCCAGATGAGGGCATTGGTGGCTTCGCCCGGGCTCGCAGGCGGCGCGATGGCGGGCAGGGTGGTTGGGCGCGTGGCGGTGCTGCAACTGCTGGCCGCTCGATGCGAACGCGTTTTGCGGCTCTTGCGCGCGGCAGCCAGCCGGCGGTGGTCAAGCTCGCCTCCTACGGCGGCGGAGCTCGCGCGGGCGCCATGATGGACTACACCTCGCGGGGAGGGGAACTCGCCGTCGAGAACGAGCGCGGCGAGCGAGTGCTGGGCAAGGACGCGCTCGCAGGGCAGCGAGCCGAGTGGGAGCATCTCTTCGATAACCGCGCCGCCAGCAGGGATCTTGGCGTGTTCCATGTCAAGATCGATGGAGCCTCGCTCGCACACGATGCTGACATGAACGAGCAGGTGCGCGCGATTCTGCGGTCGGGATTTGGTGATCGTCGGTTCGTCTACACCGCTCGGACGCGCTCCCAGGATGAGCTCAATGTGAGTGGCGTCGTCGTTCTACGCGACAGCAGCGGCGAGCGACTGACCGGCGACTTGAGAGCTGCGGAGATCGTTCAGCAGCGTTACGACGACACAGACGCCGGCCGGGATGTCGAGGCGCGCTTCCGGTTCCACGGGTACGGCAACGGCGTGGAATGGAGCACCGCCCGTGTGCGGGAACTGGTCGCGAGAAACGACGGCGAGGTTCGTGACGACACGGGCCGGCCGATCGGGAGTGCTGAGCAAGCCGGCCACATCGTCCAGAAGGAATGGCGCAAAGAACTGCACAGCCGCAAGGGCAGGGACGTCATGCACCTGATCGTCTCGGCCCGCGCCGGCACGGATGCGCCCGCCTTCGAAGCTGCGGTCCGCGACTTTCTGGGCGATCAGTTCGCGGGTCACCGCTACGTCTTTGCCGTCCATGACCCAACGCTTGACCCAAAGGAGATGACTGAGGGCGGCAAGCGGCCCCACATCCATGCCCATGCCATCGTCACCATGCGCTCGGAGACGGGCGTTCGCATCGAGACAAGTCCGCAAGTGTTTCGCGGGTGGCGCTCGTTGATGGCCGAGAAGGCGCGGGAGCAGGGCATCGAGATGGAACTTACCGACCGTCGCGAACTCGCAAGCGCACCAGCCTATACCCGCAATCAGGTGCGTCCTGTCAACTATCGCGGCCGCACCGAGCACGAGGGCACGAGTGCTTCAGCGCAAGTTCGATACAACGCTAAACGTACGAACGAACCTGTACTCCCTGGAACCGATCATAGCAGACAGCACACGGCAGCGGCCGCCGAGGTATGGGATGACCTCGCGAACGACCGGACAGACAGCCGCGCGAGTGCGTTTGCCGGGTTGCAGAAGGATAGGTTCGAGGCATCGGTTCGGAACAGCAAAATTGACCGTGTTACCGCCAGTAGCGAAACTGAGGCTTCAAAAAACAACACCAATATGATATTGTTGTCTCAGCTGGTCGAAGGCAAGGAGGACCAGATGCAAGAGATGACGCGCCCCGAGTTCGTGGCCTATGAGCAGCGTGTGGAAGCGGTTCTCGCCTCCGTAGAGCGGACGCTCGATTCATCCGACCGGTCAGACTTTGACGAGGTCGCTGCGGCGGCGCGCGAGGTGGTCGATATTCGTCGGGAGTACCTGGAGTTCGCGGAACGGCAAGTTGACGCAAGTGCGGAGCCTGCGCGTCGTGACAACGCTGGTGAGCGCGAAGACAACACCAATGCGCAGTGGGATGCAGCAGTCGCGCGGTTCGGTATGCAAGCGGTCGAAGCCGCAAACGAGGTCCTTATCGAGGTCGAACATTACCGTGAGGGACTGGACAGGATCGAAGCGGGCGAACTGCCCCAATACTATATTACCAGCTATCAAGCAGGCCTTGCGCGGGAGGTCCATCGGGCCGCGGAGATCGCCGTCAACGACGACAACCAGTACATGCGGGAGGTCGCAAGATCGGACCAAGACCTGCAGCGTGCGATAGAGCTGATAGAGGTTGCCCGGGACGAGGCGCGCAGTATCGAACGGAAAGGCCAGCGCGAGCAGCACGGCCCCGAGGGGCAGGACGCTAGTGGTCAGATGAAAGGCAGTGCTGGCGGTTCGCCCAGTGTCGCTGAAGCGGAACTGAACCGTGAAGCTGTTCATGACGGGAGGGTCACCGCTGAGCAGAGCGACAGCATCGACGATCCGAGGGCTTCACGGCCAGAAGAATCGCCGCAGCGGCGTCCCGATGAAAGAGTGGCCGATAGGCGCCCGGCTGCCGAGCCCGAGATTGCCCGTTCCGATCCGCCGCAGCAGCATGTGCCGCGCCTGCGCGAGATCGAACTGGAGGTTGAAGAACGTCACGAGCGCGATCGCGACGATCGGGAACGGTAGGAGTCGACCATGAGGGACGACTGGCGTGCCAATCACAATCCACTTCCTCCGCCGGACGGTTCGGAGGACCGGCCCGACGGGTTCAGCTCGGTGGCCATATTGGTGTTTGTTGCCGTCGCACCGCTTATCTACTTCGGGCCGCAGCTTGGCGCTTTCGAAGCCTGGCTGGTCGATATTTTTCGTAGGGTCGACGGCTGGGCGGCGCCGATCAGGGAGTTCTTCCTGGGCTAAAACGTGAGATGCTTGAACAATGCGTTTCGGGGCTATTGCTGTGATCGCCACGAGGGAATGCAATGAGGTTAGCCGGGTAGCGCTCCATGAGATGGTCTGGTAGAAGCCTATGACGGCGATTGCGCGACAATTCGGCGCAATTGAGGGGGTCGAAGTTTTTATCCGGCGTTCATCCATAACCGGCAGCACCGCTCCATTCCAGGGCACGGAATAAAAAATGGCCCGCTCTACACTTTAAATTGGTCGGAAAGTCCGTTAAGAACGGACGCATGGTCGTCTCAAAATCGCCGCGCCATATCGTTGACCGGAAAGTCCGACCGCTCGTCGAGACGGCGCTTACCGACACGCGCGTCGTCCTGATCGTTGGCCCGCGCCAGGCAGGAAAAACGACTCTGGCCAGGCAACTCTCCAAAATTGATCGACCTTACATCACCCTAGACGACGCAGGCGCATTGAGCGCCGCGCGCGCCGATCCCGTCGGTTTCGTCAGGGGGATCGAACGGGCTGTGATCGACGAAGTCCAGCGCGCGCCAGAGCTGATGCTGGCGATCAAGGAGAGTGTCGATCGCGACGATACACCAGGCAGATTCCTTCTGACTGGCTCCGCCAACGTCGCCACGCTTCCGGCGATCGCCGATTCTCTCGCAGGTCGTATGGCGACAGTCTCGCTGCTCCCGTTCGCCCAATCGGAAATCCATTCCACACCGGGCCGCCTTCTCGACCATCTGTTCGCCGGTGAGGAACCGGCGGTAGATGGGAATGTGGTATTCGGCGACGACCTGATCGAACTCGTCGTGCAGGGCGGCTATCCGGAAGCTCTGCACAGGTCCACCCCCACACGACGCACAGCCTGGCTAGAAGACTATGTCGCCCAGATCCTAGATCGCGACGTTCGCGATATTGCAAACATAGACCAACTCGATCGACTGCCTCGTCTGCTGAACGTCCTCGCCGAGCATGCCGGGCAACTGGTCAACCATTCCAGTTTCGGGGCGGCTCTCGGCCTGTCGAGCGTGACGGCGCAGAAATATGTGGCGATCCTCGAGCGGCTCTTTCTGGTGCGGACGCTGGAGCCGTGGTCCAGCAACAGATTAAGTCGTCTCATCAAAACGCCGAAACTGCACTTTCTCGACAGTGGGCTCCTTGCCGCATTGCGTGAAGACGAGGAAGAGGCGCTGCGGCTAGATCGCTCGCGGTTCGGTGCCTTGCTCGAGACCTTTGCGGTCTCGGAACTCCTCAAGCTGGCCTCCTGGTCGGAGCGGCGGGTATCTTTCTCCCATTATAGGACCAAGGATCAGGATGAAGTTGATATCGTAATCGAGGATCGCCGCGGCCGGATCATCGGCATCGAGGTGAAGGCGTCGGCGACGGTGCGGCCCCAGGACTTTCGGGGGCTGCGCCAGTTGCAGGAAGCGGTCGGCGATCGTTTCGTGCGCGGGCTGGTGCTGCACGATCATGATCGGGTGACGCCGTTCGGCGAAAAACTGCAGGCCGCGCCCCTGTCGATTCTGTGGTCGATGTAAGTCGAATAACTTAGTTTATGGAACTAAATCAATGACTTATGATACACCAGACGTGTCGGGTATGCTATCGCTGCCGTCCTTTCGCCTCCCGAAGCAGTTCTGGCCGACTCATGAGATTGCAATAGGGTAGTGGCGGGCAACCATGCGCTCGTAGCTCAACTGGATAGAGCACCGGACTTCGAATCCGTAGGTTGCAGGTTCAAGCCCTGCCGAGCGCACCATTGCATCGTTGAACACAACCGCTGCGAATCGCAGCAAGCAATCCTTAATCATGATCAGCCACCCTGGCCGTGCGCTGTGTATCGAGTGCGTGTCCGGGCAACAGGGTGGCGAACCTCCGCCACCCACCCGGAGATATCGACGCTGTACTGATCAAGTGTGCTAGGTAGTCTCGAACTCCAGGGCAAACACGTCATCAGCGACGGTCTCGTCGAAAATCGTTGACCAATCCCGCGATGAGGGGGGCCTGCTCCCGGCATCTCCCTTTCCCCCGATCAGCGCCCTTAGGCGGCGTGCTGCGATGTCGAACCTCGTGTCGATTTCATCCTTGAACAATGGCAATTGCTGTGGTGGCTTGGCGGCGGAATTGCGAGGCTTCGCCATGTTCGTCACTTTGTCGACCAACGGTGCTTCACCACTTGTCAGGGACGATCGACCTGCGATTTCCGCTGATGCCTTGGGATGAGCCCGAACATTGGGTAAGCGCGGATCCAGCGCGGCCGCTACCGGATCAGGCTCGGTCACCAGAACGTCCAGGCGATGCGTTTCGTGCGGCCTCACCGTTCCCCGCTGATTTCGTGTTGGTGAGCCTGGCACGAGTGGCCCAGGCACTTCGGACTCCTGGCTGTCTTGGGCGGTCGCCGGCGCGTACCCAGGGGCAATGGCCGGTACTGGTCGTTGTGGCAAGAACTCGGTTGCAGGAACATCCGGCATGTTGGCTCGTGAAAATCCCTCCATCGCCTTGAACGGTGCGGTCCGGAAAAACCGAAACCTGTCGGCAAAGATTGGGTTTTGGCCCTCGGCGAGGATGACCATCTTGTCGGGCGGCATCTGCCGAACTTCCTGCGGCATCATCAGATCGCGTTCCCGCAACTGCTCAACCTTTGTCCGTCGATGCAGCCCCATCAGCTCAATGGTCCGGGATTCGGTCTTATAGCGGACCGTACGCTTGCCAAGTCCTTTCGAGACGGCTTCCGCAGTCACCTGGTCATTAGCGCCGAACACAAGCTGATAGCCGCAATTGCCCATCAGGGAATGACGCGAGGTCTCGCCGTACATCTCGTCAAGGTTCTTGAGGTCCTGGATCACGAAGGCCATCTTGATGTTGTAGCCGGCCACGTAGGGCAGTTTTGTCGTGATCTCGCTCATCTTCTTGAGCTGCCGGAACTCGTCGAGCAGGAAATAGACCGGGACCGAACGTTCGCTGTGCTCGAGCATCAACGTGTCGAGCGTCTGTTGGACGAAAAGTGCGAGCAGCGGCCGCAGCAACGTGATGTCGGTGACATTGGGCGCAAGGTAAATCGAGATCGGCCTGCGCTTCATTGCGCGCAGGTCCATGTCGGTCACCGATGTCGCTGCGACGACACGCTCGTTGCGGAATGGCCGCAACGCCTTCTGAATGTCGAGCAGCGCGGAGGCTGCTGCGCGCTCTGACAGGGCGATATAGGCGTTGAAGCTCTCCATGGTGAAGCGCGATAAATACGGCTCGCGTTCCTTAATGAGGATCATCAACGCCTGAAGATTGACCCCGCTGTTGAAGAAGGCAGTCACCTCGCCGAGGTTACGCCTCCCCTCATAGTAGACACTCTCATTGATGTAGCTGATCGCCCCGGCCATCACCTGTTGTGCAGTCGCCTGCCAGATCGAGTTTTCTGATTCGGTGTTCTCGGGAACCAGGATAGCAGCCATGTTCTGGATGTCGGTGGTGCGATCACCCCGATCCGGCCGAATGAAGTCTAGTGGATTGTAACGGTGCGTTCGGTCCGATCCTGGCGCGAAGAGAAAGACCTGGCTGCCCTTCGATTTCCGATATGCCGCTGTGCTCCGAAAAATCTCTCCCTTGAGGTCGGTGACCACCATGGAACCATCGTGGGTCAGCGCGTTTGGAATTACATAACAGGCCCCCTTCCCCGAACGCGTGGGTCCGATGATCAGGTGGTGCCGATCATCTTCGACACGGAGAATCTGGCGTCCGAGGCGGCCGAGGATCTTGCCTTTCTTGCGAAACCATCCGTCACGCCGCAACGACATCACCGTCTGGAACCGTGCATCTCCCAGCGGACTCGAGTTTGCACGCAATCCGGCATAGCCAACGATAGTCGCGACAATAGCGGCCGGGAGCAGCGCACCGAGTGCAATCGAACGCAGGACACTGCTGTCGCCATAGGAGACAAGCTGCTGGAACGGTGCAAAGGGATTGGTGGTTGTCGTCGCGTGGAGGATCCTGCCGTCTCCAAACAGGAACTGCAAGGCGAGACCGTAAGCCAGCAGCCAGACCGCGAAGGCGACTACCAGGCAGAAGCCGAGATAGACTATGCGGAGCGAACCGGTCATGGCGCATCCGTCCGCCCATGGGCGAAGAAGATCTCGGACACGCCGCGTCGGCCGCCATCCCGGCGCAACTGGATTACGATCGGGATGACTTGCCTGATGTAGGATATCAGATCAGCCTTTGGATACGCGGCTGACAGACCCGATTGCATGACCATCATGGCGAGCTGCTCATAGGCGCCGAGCGGCGTATCTGCGTGCACGGTCGACATCGAGCCAGGGTGGCCGGTGTTAATCGCACGCAGAAATGCGAATGCCTCCGATCCCCTCACCTCGCCGACGAAAAGCCTATCCGGCCTCATGCGCAGCGATGCCTCGAGCAGCGATTGGATCGTCACATTGGCGGTTCCTTGATCACCGCGCGACGCCAGGAGGTGCACCGCATTCTTCTGCGGAGGGAACAATTCCCGCGTATCTTCCAGCGTGATGATGCGCTCATTCTCATCGACCGACTTCAGGCAGGCGTTGAGAAAAGTCGTCTTGCCGCTCGAAGTGCCGCCGCTGATCAGGATCGAGACGCGATTGACGATGGCCGTGCGAATGAAACCGTAGATATCTTTTCGCGAGAGTTGGTTGATGAGCGCCTCATCCGTTTCGCTGAGCCCGCCGACGGCCACCGTCACCTCGTCGAGCGATCCCCGATCGCGATAGTCCTCAAGCGTGAAGTCGCTCACGACCTGCTTGCGGATGGATAGTGTGCCACCGTCGGGTGCGGCGGGCGGAAGAACGACCTGGATGCGCTCACCGGTTGGAAGGGCCGCGCTGAGGATCGGATTGGCGGGACTGACAAACTGGTTCGTGCTTGCAGCCACGCGCTCCCCGATATTGACGATCTCGGCTGTGGTGAGTTCGGGGATACCGTGGAACTCCATATGTGCGGCGTCGAGGCGCTCGACATAGACTTGGCCCGGCCGATTGACCGAGATCTCAACGACACCGAGGTCGTCAAGGAACGATTTCAGCGGCGCGAGCGCGCGATAGAGGAAATAGTGCCGGTTGTCCGAAGCGAGCTCAGTGAAGGCCACGTTCACGGCGTATCTCCTTCAACGCTTCGGTGACCGGATCCTCATAGAGGCTAGAGAAATCCAGATCCTGACGGACGAAGACGAAGATCCGCTCGCCCTGGCTCACGCTGATCGTCGGCGGTATCCGCAAGGAATCGCCGAGCGCCTGGTTGGCCATATCGGCAAAGGTCTGTGCGATCGTTTCCCGCGCAAGCTCTTCAGCACGCTGCGCATCGTCGCTGTCGCCGGTCGCGGCCTGGCTGCCGTAGCCGGTCAGGTAACTGGCACCACCGCCTACGATCGAGAGCAGAATCGCGGCGCCGAAACGTTCGCGGAACTTGTTGTCGACCCGTCCTGTCAGGCCGGCACGTCCAAGGCTGTCGGCACCGATCGAATTCAGCCGGACGGAGACGCCGTCGTCGCGCAGCATACGGGTCCAGACCACGAAAATCCGCTTCTGTCCGCGAGTGACCTCCGACTGATACTCGCCTATCAGCCGAGTCCCCGTGGGAATCAGGACCCTACGGCCGTCGAAAGAAAAGACGTCCTGCGAGACGATCGCCCTCACCTGCCCCGGCAGGTCGCTGACGATGGCTGTCTCCAGAATGCCCGGGATCAAGGTACCTTCCGGAACGAGTGCATCGATCCGGTCGATCTTGCGGGCCTGTGCACTGCGGTCGCCGATGCTGGCGGTCGCGGCCAGGAACTTGCTGCTGCGATCCTCGCCGGCGACGGTCAGGCCCTCCCCCTCTCCTCCGGTCAGGCTGCCGGGTTCGGACGATGCAGAATTGTCCAGAACGACCATGTTCGAGCGGAAGCGTGCCGGGAATTCTTCCACCGGCGCTTCGGCAGCTTCCGGCGGTGGTGGCGCCTCACCCGGCACGGGGGGCGGCGGCACGTCAAATTCGGTGGTATCCACCTTCTCCTGTGGTGGCGGAGGCGGCGGAGGGGGCGGAATCTCGATCACTTCTGGTGCAGGAGGCCTGGGCTCCGGCTCGCCGTCACGAACGAAGGATGGCGGACGGAAGGTGGTGGTGGTGAACTCCTCGTCGCCGTCCAGCATGTCACGCGCCGGCGGCTGCCTTCCAGCGAGAACGATATACCCTGCGACGAGTCCAATCAGGATGAAGAGCGCCCCGCCGACCAGCTGCTTGCGTCGGACAGACCTGTCCGCGATGACCGGATCATCATCGTGAGCAAGGGCTTCGAGCTCGGGAGAGCGCCTCATCAGTTTCCGCTCCGACGTCGAGGTTTCGCCTGAGCATCTTCCGCCGGTCCGAGGATGGCCGGATCGGGGGCGCCAAGATCCGGCTTCCTCAGATTGAAGATGCAGATCCACTGATCGCCGTCGCGCAACGTGAACTGCGTCGCCGCGCCATCGACCACGATGTATTCGCCTTCCCTGCGGAAGTTCTTCAACGTCTCGGAAAAATCGGAGTTGACGGCGAAGATCGCCGGGACACGACGATCGAACTTGAAAAAAGTCTTGTTGCCGTCGTCGAAGACCATCAGGGGCTTGAGCCGCGCGTCGCCCGAGAAGGAGTAGTCGATGTTGACGTTTGCCTTGTCGATCCCGGAGATGTTCGGCCAAGCCGCGCGCTGCTCGGCCTCCGTCCGCAAGGCGGCATTGAGGCTTTTTTCTGGATAGTGGAAGCGGATTCCGAAGACCTTGCGACCCGCTTCGGGGGCAAAATCGTGAAGCTCAAGATAGTAGATGCGCTTGGACGTGACGACGTTCATGTTCGTTGTCACGTCTTTCGCGATCGGCTTGACGAAGAGAATATTGCCCTTCTCGGAGGGCACCACCTGCCAGCTCTCAGTGTCGCCCAGCGAGATCGTCTCGAACTTCTCGTCCTCATCGAAGATGATCATTGTCGAGATACCGTAGGTCGCAAAAACCTGGACGACGTTGTTTTCCTGATACGTGACGCTGGTCACCCTCGCATCGAGAGAGCCACCCTTCGGAGTTTGCGCTGCTAAAGTGGGCCCACAGACACCCATCAGTACGAGAGCGGTCATAAGGTAGCGGCCTCTCATCGCGCTTCCCCAGGCGTCACCGTCTCTTGATCGCGACGGTAGGCATAGACCTGGAAGCCAAGCGGGTTCTCGAAACGCCACTCGTTGCGCATAGGTGTGTCGGTGTAGCGAAAGCGGACAACCGAGATCCAATGACGCACGATCGATTCCGTTTCGCTGCGTTCGTTTGTCGAGAACCTGATGATCGCGGTGCTCGTGTTTGGGAACGTCACCGACTTGATGTCGACCAGCACCCGCTTCAGACGGCCATAGATCTTCGCAGGATTCTGGGCATTGGCTGCGCTGTAAAGACCCTGCAGTTCGCGTGCGGCCTCGTCCGTGGACAGGAGCGCTGCAATCCCGAAATTTTCCTCGATCGCGTAGGGGTCGTAGCCTTCGCGCGACCGGATGTAGCGCACGACATTGGCTTGGGTGACGGCCTGCTGCTCGGTCAGGTTTGCCGGCCGCGTCAGGCCTGACTTGACTTCGATATATCCCGTGGTCTGATCGACGGTTACCAGATAGGGCTCGAAGCTCTTCAACGGCAGCATCAGGACGACAGCCAGCAGGCTGAGCAAGGCGAGCCCGGCGAAGATGATCGAGAAGAACCAGGCGACCCGCGCCGACCGCTTCGCCCGCTTGATGATCTCCTGCTCCCATATGTCGCCATGCTGGAAATATGAGCGCAGCGCGGTTTCGGACTTGTCGGCCATCACTGCCCTTCTCTTGCCGTTCGAGTTCCATCAGCGGCTCCCCGATCACGGTTGCCTTGGGGTTCCATTGGATGTGATCGCGCGCTGCATGGAGGCGCCGGCGCCATCCTGCCGGGGTGAATGAAGCCGCGCTTGGACCCGATGCACAGCCGCCTGTGTTTGCTGAGCCGAGCGGCCGATCGCCTCACGACCCCAGAAGATTCCTCTCGTGGTCAGATGCCGCGAACGAGGGCCGATTGGTGTGGCCAATCCGCCGGCTATGCCCTGCGCAAGCGATTGGACCTGGATGAGCACGAAGCTGCCGGCGAGACAAAGCATGATAAAGGCGGCGAAATCGCTGAGGGTCAGCTCGCGGTCGCCGGAGATCTGGTCGATCTTTGTCAGTTCCGGTTCCATAGCGGCAATCAGGAAGGCGGCGATCACGTAGACGAACAGAGGAATGATGGCGTAGAGCAGCGACTGGTTGAGCCACCCCATCGCGTAGCTTCGCGTCGAGTCGAAAAAGAAGCATGAGATGAAAATGGGCGCCGTGCCGAGCAGCACCCAAAGCACAACCTTGGCGAGCACGAGGATGCCGAGCGCGACCGCAACGAACAGGCCGGCAAAGACCATGATGATCAGGCCGATCAACGCCGGCAGGACGGACAAGTAGCCGGCCTGCTCAGAAAACGCCGCGGCGGCAACGTTCGCTGTCTTCCATATCTGTGACAGCCCGTTGGTGGGCTCGGTCACGCCGGTCGCCGAGGCTGCAAGGATAGCCCGCCCGGCATCCTCCGGCACGGTCGTGATCCACTCGTAGACGAGCGAATTGAAGTTTGCCCACGACGTGACGATGATGAAGATGATCAACGCGCGCGAGAGCCTGCCGATGATTTCCGCGACGCTGAGGCGCGACGTGCCGAGGAAGAGCTGGACGCCGTAGAAAAGCACGGCGACGATGAAGAGCACCCGAAGCAGCGGCTCGATGTCCTGGCTGAGCGCTTCGTAGGCACGCTGGGAAAAATTCTCGCCAGAGGCGTCGATCCGATCGAGAAGTTCGCCGATAAAGTCGTCCACCGCCCTGCCCTATTCCTGGCTGTCGCCCGCCAGTTGTTCGACCGCCGCGAGCGCTGCCGCCCTGTTTGCGTTGAGTTCCGTCATCGGACCGCACGGACTTCCCACCTCTGCGTAGCTCGACAGATTGGCCGACCGCTTGCATGGCGCAGTCTTTTCGCGGGGTGTTCCGCACCCGCTGGCTACCAGAACGAGAGTTAGGACGGCGATTCCCGATCCGCATCGACAAGCCATCATTCGTACTGCAGAGCCTTTCGCGTGTTCGACATGTCGGTCAGCTTGCGCTGGTTCTCCGCATGCAGCGATTGCACGCCGCCATTGAGAACGCCGATCATCTCGTTGAGCGTCAGGCCGGTTTGAACCTGGAGCTGGGTGTTCTGGTCGATGGAGCCCTTGATGTCCTCAGCCTGTCCGATCTCCCCGCCCGCGGTTTCAAGAGCCGAGCGGCGCGTTTCGACCGCCTGCTGGGAGCCTTTGATCAGCGCCGAAACTCCCATCACCGTTTTCATGAGTTCCTCATAGGATTTGTCGCTGGAGAGGGAGCTGTTCTCCTTGCCGGACAGCGAGCGAACGAGCTGAAGCCCATTGATGAAAAGCGTTGCCGCCTGCACTACTTTGGAATCGAGAGATCCGAAATCGGCTACGCCGCTCTTCAGGAGCTGGTCGAAGGACGGCACCGACGAGACGCTGAAGCCGTTGCCGATTGCCAGGTCCTTCAACGATCCGGCTTCACTGCCGCGATCGCCGGTCACGGCCTTCAGCGTCTCCTCGACCGTGGTGAGGATTTCCTTGTTGGTGTCGAGAATCCGCCCGGTTTTTTCGGCGGTGTCGCGCGCCACGGCATAGTTGGTCTTGTCGATGACCGGAATATCGGCCGCCGCCGGCACAATGCCGGAGCCCAGGGTCAGCAGGACAGACAGCGATCGGTTCATTCTTAGCTCCTTCATTGTGTATCGAGCAAAAGTCCCGCCTGCGCATCGATGCGCAGGACACACCCCTTGGCGCTCGGATCCCAGACCAGGTTCTGCCGTTCGTCGCAGAAACCCGCGACCGGCCAATCGTCCTCTTCGCCATTTTCCTCGTAACGCGTCGAACGGTTTGCCCCTGAGATTTCGCCAAGTGTCAACGCGTTGCTGGAATTGGTCAGGTCGGCGAATGCCGTGCCGAGCAGGATTAGCCGATTGATGAGTTCGAGATTCGCGTTGCGCGCACCTGAATTGTGATCCCAGCTATCCTGGATCGTGCCGCTTCTGAGTCCGCCGAGCTGCTGAAGCCAGGAGCCGACATCGCCGGACCCCTCGCCGATCGCGGTTGTCAGGCCCATCGCATTCATCGTGCTGGTGCGGGCACTCTCATAGGTGCCACCGCCGCCATAGTTGAGCGGCATGCCGGATTTGTCGGAGCCGCCGAAAGCCGGAAGCCATTTTTGCGTTATATTGGCGACGTAGCCCTGCGTTTCCCGAAAGGGGGGGGTGCCGCCATATTTGTTCACGTTCCCTGCGCCGGCATTGTACGCGGCGAGGGCCAGAGAGACATCGCCGTTGTATTTTCGAAGCTGCTGCTTGTAGTAGCGCGCGCCGCCGCGCAGATTCTGTTCGATGTTTTGTGGATCGACGCCGAGGTCGCCGGCCGTGCCGGGCATCAATTGGGCGAGGCCAATCGCGCCCGCTGGAGACTTCGCACAGGGATTGAATCGGCTCTCCTGGTAGACGAGCGCCAGGAACTGGTTCTCGTCGATCCCCTCCTCCCGCGCGATCCGACGCACCATGCCGGCGATCGCCGGATTGGCGTTTGCCGCCCCAACCGGATCTTCCTTTCTCCCCGGCCGGTACATCGAGCAGGTCACGCTCTGGTTGTTGACGTACCGATTCTCGTCGACTTTCTCGATCTCGGAAGTTTTGCGGTCGCGGTCCTCGCGCTGGTCGAGCACGGTTCCGTCGATGGTTGGTATGTCGGCGAGCGCTGGCGACGCGACGCACGCGATGAGGATGGAAAGACGCCTGATCATGCCGCACGCTCCCAGCCACAGAACTCGGACAACCAATTCGCCGGATCGTCTCCGAGCCGAGCGCGAAGCGTGGCGCACAGCTCGATTGTCTCCTTGCGCCCCGACATCACGCGCACCAGGTCCGGCATGGACGAAAGGTCGAGGCGCGCGATGACAGAATCGTTGCCGTGCTTGATGAGAAAGGTTCGCCGCTCCGGCGGCGTATTGCGGATAAAGGAATATTCCTTGGCGGTCAGGCCGAAACGGCGGATGTAACTCTCTTCGTCGGCGCGCGGATTGGGGAAGTGCAGATTGGTGGCGGATTGCTCGATCAGCGTGTGTGACTGCGGCGCGCGCGCAATGTCGGCAGCCGATTGCGTACCAAACCCGACGATGCCGTTGAGCTTCCGGATCGTCTTCATCTTGTCGACGATATAGTTTGAGAAGGCCGGATCCTGCAGGAGCTTCCAGCCCTCGTCCATGAAGATGAGAACCGGCTCGCCGGTGAGGAGCTCGTCCAGCCGGTGGTAGAGATACATCAGCGCCGGTGTGCGCACTTCCCTGTTATCGAGGATGTGCGTCATGTCGAAGCCGAATATCCGCCGGTCCGAGAAGGAGAGCACATCCCGCGGCGCATTGAACAGCCACGCCTTCTCGCCCTCGAACCAGGGACGCAGGCGGGACTGGAGGTCGTTGGCGTCGGATCGCGCCCTGCCCATCAGGAGGCCCGACAGATTGGCGAGCGTCCGCTGCTCGACCGGCTCCTGGCAGATGCGACCGATCGCCCGCTCCAGCGTATCCTCTTCCTCCTGGCTGAAGCCGCTACCATCGGCAGGATCGAGCATGGCCTTCAGGAGGCGGTGCAGGAACTCGCGATTTCCCGCTGTGTTCTCCATCTGTAGCGGGTTGAATCCCGTTGCGACGCCTGGCTGAAGCACCTCGTAATCACCGCCAACAGCGCGGATGAAAATCTCGGCGCCACGATCCTTGTCAAAGAACACCGCCCGCGGTTCGGGCGAGATGCGGAAAGCTTGGGCAAGCAGGAAGGTGAGCGCCACCGTCTTGCCTGAACCCGTCGGTCCGGTGACCAAAAAATGGCCGATGTCGCGTTGATGGAAGTTGAACCAGTAGGGCGTCTGCGACGTCGTCTCGAGGATCGAGATCGGCAGGCCCCAATGGACCTCGCGTGCCCTGCCAGTCGCGAAATTATGTAGCGACGAGAACCCGGAGAAGTTGGCGCTGGACAACATGCAGGAACGCGCGATGTAGGTATGATTGCCGGGCAGCTGCGCCCAGAACGAGGCCTCCATATTTAGGTCCTCGCGCAGCCAGTTGATGTTCATGTCGGTGAGGCACGACCCCAGTTCGGCGACGGCCTTGTCGAGACCGGCGAGATCACGCGACAGGCAGAGCAGGCTGAAATGATGATAACCGAAAACGGCCTCCTGATTGAGCAGGCTGTTCAGCGCGAAGTCGATGTCGGTCTCGACGGTGCTGCCGGATTCATCCGACGCATGGATCTGGCGCTGCAGGCGGGAGATGCGCTCCTGGGCGATCGGCTTGTCGGCAAGTGTGAACGACTGGGTACAGATGAACTCGTGATTCATCTGCAAAAGACCATCGAGCATCCCGGGTCCGGAGAAGGGTGGGTACTCCTTGATGGACAGCATCGCGCCGAAGCGATTCTCGGCCTCGGTCGGCCCCTGCGCCTGCATCGTCCGCTTCGAGAAGTGTAGCCGCGACATGCCGACGTAGCTGCGGATGCCCATCCGCGGTAGCCGCATGTCGCGTGAGACGCCGCAGCTCAGGATCGTGTTGAAGAACGCACACGGCTCCGAGTATGGCTGGCCGTCGCGATGAGCGATCCCGAGCGGCCGCGCGCCGTACTTCTGGAGCTCGCGAGTGATGTTGCCGACGACCTCTTCGAGGTCGTTGACTCGCTCGTGCAGGCGTTGCTGCTGGACCTCGGCGCCGGATGAGCGATCGAGCAGGCGCGAAAACGTCTCGGCCGCTCCCAGCACCCCGCGCATGCCCGAGCGGACGATCGTGAGATAGAGCTCGTTGGTGAACATGCGCTTTTCGCGCAGCGCGGCCATGTAGCGCGTATTGAGGAGCTCGCAGAACGGATCGGAGAAGCTGCCCTCGATCGAAGGTTTCACTTCCTTGCGGATGACGGTCGACCACAAGGAATACCGGCTCGAACCCAGCGCCCGTACGATCGTGTTCTGGACTGCGGCGCGCATGTTCAACTCGGCCTGGTCCTCGGTCTGGAAGAACAATCCATCCAATCTGATCACGGACAGGATCGCACCGCTTTCGAGCCCGATCACCGTGTCGGCGACGTGTCGCAAATAGGGAATGTGGGTCGACATCGGCCGCTCGCGCCGTTGCTCGCGGCCAAATCCCAGCTCTTCGATAACGGCGTTCAACATGGTCAGGGGCCGTAGGAGTTGGTGCGCCAGAACAGCCGATTCCGCGTCCGTGGTGTGCGACGGCCGACAACTTGGGCAAGGTCCAGAATGCGGATGTCTCGGCTGCAAAGAGCGAAGAGCGCGAGGTAGGTCAGCGGCGCGATCAGCGCCGACCAGAAACTCGCGCTCACCAGGAAGGCGATCAGCGTGACGCCGACGATGATGTAGAGGGCATTCAGCGGTATCCCCCACATCATCGGTGGCCTGGTGAGACCGATCACCAATGGCGTCAGCTGTGGCTTCTCGTCGCTGAGCTCGAACATGTTCAGTTTCCCACGGCTGCAATCATCTCGTCGACAATCGCCGGCGCTCCGAAGACAAGGCCAATGCCGAGCACCACCGCGCCGGCTGTGAACCAGGAGAGACGACCCGCGAAGGCGAGAAAGCCGAGCGCGATCACGGCAATGATCGCCAGCAACCGGCCGAACGGCCCGGTAATGAAGTCGACGATCATCTGCACCGCTGTTTCCAGCGGTGCGAATGCACCCGAGGACTGCGCAAGGGCGGGTTCCGTCACAACGAGGCAGGTCAACACGATCAAGACGAAAGTGAAGGCCGGTTGCGCGGGTCGCTCGGCGGAATGATGGAATACGTTGCTCATGTCGATCTCCGGCTAAAAATGCATGACCCCGCCGACCCACTGCCGGCGCTCCGTTGAAGTGATGACTCCGCTGTCGCTCGAGGCCGAACCGCGCCTGCTAACCGATGCACCTTCCCCGGACGCCACCCGCCCGGAACCCTCCAGCTCCATCTGAAGATTGAGGATTTCGGCGACATAGCTCACCGTTTCCTTGAACGGCGGAATTCCCCCATGCTCGCGTACGCGGCCTTCGCCGGCGTTGTAGGCGGCGGCAACCAGCATCGGGTTGCGGAACTCGTCGATAAGTTCACGAAGGTATCGCACACCGCCATCGACATTCTGTTCCGGGTCGCAGATGTCCGCCACGCCGAACCGCTCCGCGGTTTCGGGAATCAGCTGCATCGGCCCGCGTGCGCCTTTGGGGGAGTTGCGCAGTCGGTCGAGCCGGCTCTCCGCCGTGACAATGGCGAGCGCGAAATGGACATCAACCTCATGGCGCTGCGCGGCCTCGGCGACCAGCCGAGCGATATCCTCGGGGGTAGCCGGCGATGGTCCGCATTCGGCTTGGTTGTGCGAGTCCTTTGGCAAAAAAAGAACACCAGAAGAGTTTTGCCCAAGGGGTACCTTGTCGTGACTATCGACGGATGTAGATGCCCCTACTCCGGTTTCGTCGGTCTGGGGCTGTGCAGGAACAATCCGGCCGCTTTCGCCGAGGACATAATCTCCCTGCGGCTTCGCCCAGCGCGCGTCGTTGACCCCGTCTGCCGAGATCGAATCACCTTGAATCCCGCCCGCGCTAGCACGAGTTAGGCTACCAATAGCCTGGTGTTTTGCCAGTTCCGATGAATGGGCGTCCTCCGGTATGATCGCGCATACGCTCGTGAGAATTGTCGCCGCAAGCAGCGCTGCGATCAGTCGGGTTGAAGTCTGCGTCGCCATGGTGTCGAATCCAAAGCCCCTGCAAGAGCGAGATTGGAATGGTTAGGCGAGATAAAAAACAATGTCAAATTAGTTGTGATTTTTCTTGCAATGAGGGCGAGGACGAGCCAATGTTGGATAAGATGACAACCTGGAGGCGACTGCGAATGAGGCGTGTAGCCGGCTGCATTCTGGCGGTGTGGGGATGTCTGTCCGCGCAGGCGGCCGAACCGGTCGACGAGGCCTACGTCCGGTCGCTGGCGGCGCCGGGGAAGACCGTGCTGATCATGGAGTACTATGACGGTCAGGGAAACGTGGCGGAACGCAAGGGCTTCGCGTCCGCGTCAGGGTATCGAGCCCTCTCGTCAACCGAATTTCGGGTTGACGCCAATCTGACGGTCCATTTGTACGGCATCGAGCCCTGCGACGGCGACATGGTCAACCGAAGGGAAGACTTCGCAGGGTCTTGCGAGGACTATGCCCGGCGTGGGCTCGAGACGCTCCTCCAGACACCCCGGGTGGTCTATTGCCGGGCCTTTGTCAGCGAAACCGGGGCGTCGGCGCAGGACGCGACCTGCTACGGTTACTATCATTATCCAGGCAGCCTCGACGCCGTCGACATGTTCGAGGAGCAGTTGGTTTCGCTCGGCAGCCACCGCATTGCGAAGCGGCCCGACGGAGCGTCGGCGCGAACGGATCTCATGGAAGCCGAAGCGATCGGGCGCGGCGGATACGGCATGTGGGCCGATCCGAGGATAGCGGGACAATGAGACCCCCTGCCCTCTTCCTCGGACTGGCATTCGGCACCATGCCGGCGATAGCTACGCCGCCTGAAGGCTACTTCGAGCTCGGACCGGGCGTCACTCTCGAAAGTGGCGATAGCTGGACTGATGGGGACGAGCACTTTCGCCTCTTTGGCGTCCAGGCATGCCTTCGCGGAACCGCCTATACCGATAAGACCGGCACCCGCCGTGACTGCGGCGACGCTTCGCTCGCCGTTCTTGCCGCATACATTGCGGACACGAAGCCGTTGTGTGCGCATGTTGCACGGTCGGCCGAGGCGGTCCTTGTGTCGTGTTATTCGACCATCGGGTCTGATCGGCTGGACCTGGCCAATCTGATGATCTCGTCAGGCTTCGCGTTCGCTTCTCTCAACGCGAACGGTTTGCCGCATCATGCACCTTATGCGGTCGCGGAGCAGACGGCGCGCGAGCAGGGCGTCGGTCTGTGGCAATTCGACGACGTCCAGCACCCTGCAATCCTCCTTGGCCAGGCAGCCGGCCAGAGAAGGATCGAACGATGAAATGGTCCGTGGCCCGGTGGAGTTTGTTGGTCTCGCTGGCGACCGCCCTCCCCTACCCGGCTCATGCCGCCGATCTTGTTGGCACCAGATCCGGGCCATCTGTCGAGGAGCGCAGTTCGCAACCTCAGGCGGATGTTTCGCTGGCGATTTCCGGCCGGGCTTCCGTTGTCGATGGACGGACGCTTTGGTTTCCGCGGGGCGGTCGTATGGTGCGCCTAGCTTCGATCGACGCCTGCGAACTGCCGCAATGGTCGTACGATCCCAGCCGGCACGGCACGAGCACGATTCCGAAGCCAGTCCCGTGCGGGCCTTTTGCGAAGGCGTGGCTGAAGCGCTCGATCGGCAATGCTCAGGTCACTTGCGATGTCCACGCCAAAGGCGGAGACGGTGTTCTTCTCGGCCGCTGCGTGGTCCGCGGCAAAGACCTCGCGGCCGAAATGCTGCGCGTCGGCTGGGCGCGGACGATCTCGCCGGCGCCTGCCGCCTACGCGGCATGGCAGACCTACGCCATGTCTGCCCGTCACGGCATGTGGGCAACCTACGTCCTCGACATGCAGGAATGGCGTGCAAAGGCTGTCGACCGAACACTGTCACGACGACCGATCGCCGATTTCAACCTGCTCGCCGAGCGAGAGAGCGAGATTTCGCCGCCATTTGAGGATGCCCGAAAACGGCCAAGGCGAACGGATCGCTAAATATCATCGAAGGAGACTTTTCGATGCGTGGTGCGAAACTGACCGCAATTGTGACTGTCCTGTCCGCTGCAGGATGCCTCTCCCACGCAGAGCGCGCCCAGGCGGGTGAATGGGGTTGCGAGGTGCTTCTCTGCGCCTCGTCGTCCAATCCGTCATGGCGCGGCGTGCCAGCGTGCCACCAGCCGATGAATCGGCTAATCTCAGCGATGGGAGGCTGGGGCTTTTCCTGGCCGACCTGCCCCGAGGCCGGTACAGGCCGGCCAGGTTATGAAGCCTATGACGAGTGCCCTGCCGGCTGGAGCATCGGGTACAGCAACCAAGACCACGGCGGCGGACAACCCGACCTCTGCGTACAGGTTCGAAACACCTGCCCCTCAGGCTTCGGCGGCCGTGAAGACTGCCAGTAGACGGTCACGATGGCCCGTCCTGCGCGAGGCGATCCATACTTCTTCGACATCACGCACGATGACGGCAAAATCACGCGTCATTGGTTCAATCTGAAGCGCTAGAAACAACGTTAAGAGTACCAGGTGATCAGCTGCGCTCCGTCATTGCCCGTGCATCAGGACTCGACTCTCGTTCTGTGCTCGCGATCGTTCGTTTCCCGAGGTGTTCAGCCAAAGCAGCCCTGTGCGGACGCAGCGTCTCGATGACGCTCGTAAGCTGAGTTGCGCCAGGGCTTGCACGATCCGCCACCATGACAGCCATTAGATAGATAAGTTTCTCGCGTGAATCCTCGGGGTCCGTCGGGCGGTCCACAGCGAATTGCCGGAACGCACGTCTTTCAAGCCGCTGAGCAAGCCAGACCAGTGGAAAGACGAAAAGTGACCGGCCCTCCGACCTACGTCGTTCGAGCTGCATTTTCCTCGCGCGCGCTCTCCTGTGAGCTGCAATGATGCTCGATAGCGGCTTGTAGGAAGGGATGGAAAAAGCACTCATCTCCGGTCTTCCGAGGGACGTTTTCGTTCATCAGCGTCGCGTCGTGTTCACGTCGCGATGCCTCTTCGTGACATCCTCGGGCGATCCCTGATAGGGGCGGCGATGTCCCCTTTTTCTTGCAGGGGGATGATGTCATCCCTATCATCGTCGAGCCGGATGCGGTTCTATGGCTGCAATTGGCATGGGCGGGTTTTAAGACGAGGTCAAAACCCGGAGGTCCGCCTATGCACCGAGCACTGGTCATCGAAGATCAGGATCTGATGCTTCAGGCCTTGATGGTCGAATTGAAAGACAGCCTCGGCGACTGTTTCATTGCCGGCGCCCAAACCTACGAGCTCGCACACCAGATTTTGGCGGAAGACCAGTTCGACCTGGTGGTAATCGATCCCGGTTTGCCCGGTTTCGACCCCACGTCGCATAAGGATCGGCTGACGGTAGTCGAGACGATCATTCGCGCCGCTCCCTCTGCCGTCCATATCGTCATCACCGGGTCCGATACCCACAAGGAAGCGAGCGCCTGCCGCGAACTAGGCGCATCTGCGTACCTCGCAAAGACAGGTCTTTCACGCGGCAGCTTGCGTGAAGTTCTCGATCAAGTGGCGCGCTCCGAGTTTTCTCTGCGCTACTCGGCAGCTGACGCCCAATCGCCAGAGGTTCACTTCTCAGGCCTGACACCACGCGAGAGTCGAGTAATCGAGCTCCTTCTTGCTCGCCAGGCAGGAGAAACAAAAAGGGATGTATTCGAGAAGATGGCAGTTGAACTGAATATCGATGCAGCAAGCTCCGAGAAATATTACAAGCAGGCTCGCGCAAAGCTGCTGAAGTTTGGTCGTCTTCCCAGGGGGCTTTGACGATGACTGAACTCAACGTGCACGGCGTGCGGGTTCCTGTCCGCGCTGGTGAAGTCTCTCCCGAGATTTGGGATGCCCTCAAAAGCGGTCGATATGAAGCGAACGAGGCGCGCAGGGTTCGTCGCGCAATTCGACCGGGAGATCATGTCCTCGAACTCGGCGCAGGCTTGGGTGTCATTACGTCGATCATCGCCGCGGTCGAGGGCGTGCGCGTTTGGAGCTTCGAGGCCGATCCCCGCACGGCTCTGCTCGCTCAGCGCGTGGTCGATCGGAACTGCGGTGGCAACGTCGTATTCACCAACGGACTTCTCGCTGCCGGCCCTCCCAGGAGCGTATCATTCTATCAACGTGCCGACTTCTGGATGTCATCGAGGTTCGCGGAACAAGGGCCCTACGAACAGGTAATCGAAATCACCTCACGCGACATCGATTCCTTCATAGAAACGCACGGCGTCAATGTCCTTGTCATGGACATTGAGGGCGCTGAACTCGAGTTGCTGCAGAACGCCCTGCTCCCGGGCGTTGAACGTGTCTTCCTCGAGCTTCACGACCATCTCTACGGGCTGGCCGGCGTCCGGGCAATCAGCGAAACGATGTCGCGCAAAGGGCTCATCTACGACCCTCGGGGATCAAGTGGGCCGTGCGTCCTTTACTCGGTCGATGACGGCGAAAGGAATTTTGACGAGGAGATTGCACATGCGAGCTGAAACACTGGCTGGCGCCCTGGCTGGACTGATTGCCTGTGCCCAAGCGGCCGTCGCGGCTTACACAGATCCCAATGTGTTGACTATTGAAGGCGGGAAACAGGGTGAGGCCGGGCAATATCATATCGAGCGGCTCCGCTCCGACTTCGAAAACGTCGCGATCGAGACCCGCACGCCCTGGACCAAGGATGGAGAGGTTGTGACCTACCGCGGTCCGAAGATCGCCGACATCTTGCGCGAGCACGAGCTGGATCTGGGCAAGTCGGTTCAATTCATTGCCTATGACAACTTCACGTCGGAGGTCACTGTCGAAGAAATACAGACCTACAATCCGATATTTGCGATCGATCGGGCTTGCGTCGACACAGATCGGCAATCTGGCAGGTGTGCACCAGATCAGAGCTTCACTCAGCTCGCTCCTGAAGAACAAGGTCCGATTTTTTTGGTCTGGCCGTACGAAGACCTGCCAGAATCCTATGTGCCCGCACGAAACTCGATCTGGGTCTGGTTCGTGGTCGCTGTTCGGCCGTCGCAATGAAGCCGACTGCTGCTCAGATCAAGGCCGCCCTCCCCTTCCTGTGCTTGGGGTTTGCGCTGTTATTGAGTGGCTGGGCGTTCTTCCGTTCCGAGCACTATCGCGCAGAATCCGACCTGAACTTCAGTCAGAACTTTGAAGTCCAGTGGCGGACCACGCAGATCAGAGAGCATCTGGCTCGTATCCATGGCGATCTTCGGCTGGCCGCCGCGACGGGACAAATGCAAAGTGATCTGGCCCGTCAGGTGTTCCTGCTCAACGCGAACGTCGGGCAACTCTTGAAACTGGAGTATGCCCCGAAATTCCTACGGGACCGCGACATCCAGTTGTTGAATGAGTTGCAGGGCATAACGCGCACCGATCTCGATCCACTTATGAAGGGCTCGACGGATTTCGAGGGGGCGCTAAAGTCGATGCCCGATCTGGAGCGGCGCATGTTCGAAGTGTCGGGCACGGCAGTAGCGCACGCTGAGACGCTCAACGCCGCGGCACGCATCGGCGCAGCAGCCTCCCGAAACAGGTTCCTGTTTGCGGTTGCGCTAACCCTCGCTGCCGTCGGATACACGATCATTCATTTTAGGAATGCCTTCGCACGCAGGAGGGATAGCCAGTTACGGTCGTTCTCGACGCTCTACGCTCATATGACGCGCTCGCGCATTACCGCTTTAAGGCTCTTCCTTGACTACCAGGATAAAACGAGCGTTCAGCATCCCGAAATGCTCGTTGCCGCAAAAGACGCTGTTAAAGAACTGGAAAACATCACGCACGCACTTGGGACAATCGCCTATGCGAGCAGTGACGTAATCAGAGAGCCTTTCTCGAAAATTCTGGAATCAGTGACGACCCTTCGGCGCCAGAAACCCGACCTCATCCTTCACCGCGATGCGGCGATGGTCGAGGTCCCTGCGGCACAGGTTCAATTCGTTATCGCTGAACTCTTACGAAATGCAGAGGCGGCCGTCCAAGACCGAGCAGATCCGTCAGTCAGGATAGCGGCGAGTATCAAATCACCTACATTCAGCGGCAAGAGAAAGCTGCTCGTGCAGGTGACGGACAATGGCTCGGGAATGCCTCCGAGTGTGTTGGCGAAAGCGAGTACGCCATTTTACTCGACAAAAGCCGGCCAGCACACCGGATTAGGCCTCACGGCATGTGCCCAGATGGTAGCGGCCCTGAAGGGCAAGTTCACTATTTCCTCCCGCCCGGGAAACGGGACCTCGGTTCAGATAGTACTGCCGGTTTAGTCTGACGTCGCATCGGACAGGAATTCTAAGGCGGTGCTTCGTTGCGGGATCGGGTGCGCCACGCCCATCACGACTAGACAATGATGCGGATTGCCCGTCGGAGGCTCGTCCGAGATCGTCAGCGATCATAGTCGTCCTTCCTCGATTGTCGCGCCAACGAACCTCTCAACTTGCGACGGTTGTTTCGCCCGTTGCCACATGGCAACTCCGGTAGTGCCATAGAGGTTAATTGTCATTAACCTTAAACTGCTTGCCAAATCACGGCGACTCGGGGCAATTCTGCCTACGAGAAATAGCCGTAGTTGGAGAAGATCGCGTAGTTATGGAAAAAGCACGTAGCGCAAGGTCTCTCGCGACGAGCCCAAAGCCTTTGATGACCGACGTCATCGCAGGCGATGGCGCTGCACTCTCGGCTGAGCTGCTGGCAATGCGGGAGGCGCTGTTTCCTCCAGTCTCGAAAAAATCGCTCAGGTCGTTCTCATCGGTGGAGGCAGGCAAGCTGATCGGGATCGCCGACGCCTACTTGCGCCAATTGTCACTCGGCGGCAAGGGCCCACAGCCAGTCATCGGTCCAGGTGGACGCCGGTCATATACGCTTGATCAGATTAACGAGCTGCGCGTAGCGCTCGAGGAAGGTTCGAAGGGAAAGCGATACGTGCCGCATCGCCGCCCAGACGAGCACTGCCAAGTACTGGCTGTAGTCAATTTCAAGGGCGGGTCCGGGAAGACGACAACTGCCGCTCACCTCGCCCAGTATCTCGCCCTTCATGGCTATCGGGTCCTCGCGGTCGATTTGGACCCGCAAGCTTCGCTCACTGCACTCCATGGCTATCAGCCGGAATACGACATTCAGCCGAACCAGACGATGTATGCAGCAGTGCGCTATGACGAGGAACGTCTCCCCCTCAAAGACGTCATCCGGGAGACCTATTTCCCGGGACTCGATTTAATTCCCGGAAATCTCGAACTGATGGAATACGAGCACGACACGCCCAGGGCGCTTGCAGAGCGCGATGCGGAACCGTTCTTTGGACGTGTTGCCACGGCGCTAGGTACCGTCGAGGCGCACTACGATGTGATGATTTTGGACTGCCCCCCTCAACTGGGCTTCCTGACACTTGGCGCCCTCTGCGCGGCGACAGGGCTTCTCATAACTGTCCACCCGCAGATGCTCGACGTGATGTCGATGTGCCAGTTCTTGTTGATGGCGGCCGACATTCTGAAGGTTGTTCAAAGCTCTGGTGGTGATCTGGATTACGACTTTATCCGCTATGTCGTGACCCGGTTCGAGCCGGCCGATGCTCCGCAAACGCAGATGGTCGCGTTCATGCGCTCGCTCTTCAGAGAGCGCGTTCTGAACAGCACGATGGTAAAGTCCACGGCAGTCTCTGACGCCGGTCTTTCCAAGCAGACCATCTACGAGGTTGGCAGAGAAAATTTTTCAAAGCAGACATACGATCGTGCGGTCGAATCTTTGGATGCCGTGAACGGAGAGATCGAACGCCTGATTGAGCAGGCGTGGGGGCGTACACCATGAGCCGCAAGGATACACTGAAGGCCATGTTGACACGCCGCTCTGAAGAGTTGCCAGGTGGCAACTCTTCTCCAGAACCCGTCTCCGCACCGACTACGCAGGTCATCTCTCATGTGAGGTCCGGTGCTGTCGGCGCGATGGGGCGCTCACTCGGACAGATTGCAAATGCCGCCGAGCGCGCGAAAGCGCTTGTAGCATCCGGCGCAGCCGTGGTGGAGATTCCCGCCGACAAACTAGCCGGCTCGTTCGCGCAAGACCGCTTGGACGACGAAGGCGTGGAATTCACGACCCTCTACCAGGCCATTAAAGAGTCCGGTCAGAAGAGCCCGATTCTGGTTCGCCCTCATCCCGATCGGCAGGATCATTACCAGATCGCTTATGGCCACCGTCGCGCCAAGATACTTGCCAAACTCGGACGGCCTGTGCGCGCAGTCGTTCAGAACCTGACCGACGAGGAACTGGTCGTTATCCAGGGCCAGGAGAACTCGGCTCGTAAGGACCTGACCTATATCGAGCGGGGCCTGTTTGCCATGACACTTGAGGAACAAGGGTTCGACCGGTCCATTATTATGTCGGCGCTCAGTATGGAGAAGACCCAGCTCTCAAGACTCCTCTCCCTCACCAAGTCGATTCCAAAGAACGTGATCCTTGCGATAGGGCCAGCGCCAAAGGCCGGCCGTCCGCGATGGACCGCACTTGCAGAGCGCCTTGCGACCCTGAAGAATGCATCCCAGCTTGACGAAGCCTTGGCTGACGCAAAATTTCTGGAGGCGGACACGGATCAACGCTTCGTGCGTCTCTTCAATGCAATAGCTCCTCGAAAGCCCACTGCGAAGATCACCAAGAGCATTGTCAAGGCGCTAGCGGGCCAGAAAATCGCGACGCTCGAGAGGACGAGTACGACGCTCGCTCTCGTTGTTGACGCCGAAGGTTCATTGGAATTCGGAGAGTTCGTCGCTGCTCGGTTGCCAGAGCTCTATCGCGAATTCGAAGACAGAAAGGAGCAGCCCAACTGATCAGTCCACTTACTTCATAGGCCGCAAAAGAAAAAGGCCCCCGAAACAGCGTCCGGAAGCCCTTCTCGTAGTTTGCACCTAGAGAATCGCACTTCCGCGAATCACAGTCAAGAGTCCCGTGAGGGATTAGCGCTGTTTCAGCGAGCGGATTTCTTTTGCCCAACGAAAGGCAAAGGAATGGAACCGTATATCTCGACGACGCCCTTTGGGCGGCGGCCGATGTCGTTTGGCATGATCTCAAGCCAGGTGGCGGCGAAAGCAGTATCGGCGGACGCAACTGTCCACAAATGGCATGTCTTCAGGGACATCAAGGAAGCAAGGATGGCGGTTGGCGCGACCGACCGGGCACTGGCGATCCTGGATGCGCTGCTGTCCTTTCATCCGGACACCGCTTTCAATGGTGATAGTGCGCTGATCGTGTGGCCTTCGAACGAACAGCTGATCGGCCGTGCTAACGGCATGTCGCCGGCGACGCTTAGGCGCCATCTGGCCAATCTGGTCGATTGCGGCCTGGTCATCCGCCGTGACAGTCCGAACGGCAAGCGCTTCGCCCGAAAAGGGCAGGGGGGAGAGATCGAGCAGGCCTACGGCTTCGATTTGTCGCCAATCGTCGCCCGGGCAGCGGAATTCAAGGAACTGGCGGAAGCGGTCAAAGCCGAGAAGAAGGCCTACCGTCTCGTCAAGGAACGGTTAACCATATGCCGCCGTGACGTCGTCAAGATGATCGACGCCGGCATTGAGGAGGGCGTGCCGGCCAACTGGGGCAGGATCCAGCAGGCCTACCAGGCGATCATTTTTCAACTTCCCCGCACGGCGCCACGCCAGGTCCTGGAGGACATCTCGGTCGAACTTGAGCAACTCTGGGCTGAAATACGCGACGCGTTGGAATCGTTCGTAAAAGCACAAAATTTGAACGCCAATGAGTCTCATTCTGAACGCCACATACAGAATTCAAAACCAGACTCTAAATCTGAATCTGAAAGGGGCTTAGGAGATATAGATGAAGCGAGCAGCACCGCCGCTGAAACCGACAACGTATGCAGCCTGCCCAAGCGGGAGCTACCATTGGGGATCGTGCTGGATGCCTGCCCGAACATGCTCTGGCTGGTGAAGGGCGGCGGCGGAATCCGGCACTGGCGGGACTTTCTGGCCGCCGCCGAGGTTGCCCGGCCGACGATGGGAATCAGCCCCAGCGCATGGGAGGAGGCGCGCACGGCGATGGGCGAGCAGCAGGCCGCTATCGTGCTTGGTGCGATCTACCAGCGGCAGGAGCACATCCAAAGCGCCGGCGGCTATCTGCGTAGCCTGACCGACAAGGCGAAGAACGGGAAATTCTCGGTCTGGCCGATGATCATGGCGCTGCTGCGGGCGAAGCTCGACGCGTCGAAGCTTGCAGGAAGCGGCGTGGAATCCGCGTCCGCCGGGCTGGAAACTGCCGGAAAAGTGGTGCGCACCGAAAACAGGCTCGAAATTAGCGATGCGTTGCGCCGCAGCCTCGACAAGCCGGGACGCGGATCATGATGAGCCGGGCGGTTTCGATCCGCACTATGGGACATGGACCGTGGCTGCAGCACTTGTCGAGGAGAGCACCTTATGAGAGCATCGAAGCTATGAAAAGCAAACACGACCGCGAGCCGACGCCCGATGAAACCGCCGGAATGGTTTGGTGGAACTCACTTACCGAGGCCGATCGCGCGGCGTGGCTGGCGCAAGCCGGCAGCGCTGTTCCAGCAGATGCCTGGGTGGCGTACAAGCGGCTCGGAGATGTCAATCGTCAGCCGCGGATCATAAACTGAGCGCTGTCCTGCAGCGGAGACGACGGTCCCTGCATCTCGGTCAGCTCGTGGGTGGTGCGGTGACGAGACCAAGCCGGAGGGCTCGATCGAGCAGGTTCTTGACTGATGAGGCCGACCATTTTGCGCTCCCTCGTGGGGTTCTCTCATGCAGGCGCTCGAGCTGGCCAGCGATGTCGCGTAGCGATAGGCTTGGGTTGGACTGCGAAATCCCTGCCACGAGGGTCATCAGGCGATCTTCGGGAGGCTGCGGAGACGCCCGCCTTAGCAAGGTGGAATCGGCCAGGCGCTCGGTGACGAGCCACTTCACCGCCCGCCGCAGTCGTTCAGGCGTCAAGTCGATGCCGCGCTGCTTCAGGACCCGAGCGATGTCGTCCCAGGTGTGGTCTGGTCGCATCCGGCGGACCGTCGGAAGCCACTGGTTCATCGTTGATTGTAGCCGTCGGCCGTAAGCTGCCTTTTGCACCGCGGTCATCTTCGCCAGGGCTTCGGGCCTGCGCTCCCGGATACCAGGATTGCCCGGCAGCCGCCCCTTCGACCGTGCAGCGATGATGCCGGCCTTGGTCCGCTCCGAAATCAGCGCACGTTCGAGCTGGGCTACGGCGCCGAGTACCTGTAGCGAAAACATGCCCTGCGGAGTCGAGGTGTCGATAGGATCTCGGAGAGATCGGAAATGCGCGCCCTTGTCGGTCAGATCCTCGATCACCTGAAGAAGATGGCTGACCGAGCGCGCAAGACGATCGAGACGCACAACGACCAGGACATCGCCGACGCCGATATCGGCGATCAACCGCGATAGGGCAGGGCGAGTTCTCGACGCACCAGACCCATGTTCCTGAACGACCACGTCGCAGCCGGCCGATCGAAGCTCAATTTCCTGTGCTTCCGTCGCTTGTTCGTCCGTTGACACGCGCGCGTAGCCGATTTGCCGGCCCTGTGGTCGACCGGAGCGTCGATCTTGCGCCTCACGGGCCATTTGCGGCGTCTCTCAGCATCGGGAAGGAATATTGTACAAACACCGAAGATATCAACAAACGATCGTTTGTAAACGTGTCTAGATGCCTTTTGCATCGCCCCTACCGCTTCGATGAGCCCGGTAAATCAACGTTTTTCGGCCTCCTGAGCGTCCCAGGGCGTGGTGCTGTACAGTCCCGATATGAGGTCAATATCGCTAGTGAAGAACTGGCTAGGCATCATGGCCTGTGACTAGAGTGAACCTTGAGATAGCTTCAGTATGGCGAATCAACTAGTGTGATATCAATGGGTTACAAAATCGAAAGTCTGACGCTGGAGGCGCTCATCGGCCCGCTGACAAGGGCCGGCGAGGCCTTGGCCCGCCTAGATGAGCGGCTCGCCAAAAGTCCGGTGCGGGACGGCTGGATCGAACGCAGCCATTTTGCCGACGCGGCGTCCGCGCTGTGGCTCGACGGCGAGCTCGTCCATATCGAAGACCTCGTCCTGCACGATGCCCACATGGACATCCGCACCCCGACCCATGAGCTCACCCGCGCCCATGTGATCATGCGCTCCCGGCGCCAGATGTTTTCGCGCCAGCCCGACTGGGCGCTGAGCCCGACCGGGCTCAAGGCGCTCACTGGCCGCATCGCCGGCGAGAAAGAGGCGGCAGTACGGCCAGTTGCTGAGGCCGAAATAGGCAAGGAGGCCCTCGCGCAAGAGCCGGAGGCTGTCACCAACACCGCGGCAGGCGACGGTCTGAAGGCGGCGCTCGCAGTCATCGACGCTGTGCTTGGTCGTGCGGAAAAAACACTCGATCGAGTCGAGGCGCGCCCATTGCCCTCGCCGATGCCTGAGCGGGACGCGCTCATCTACGATCCGGACTGGGACGAAGACGAACGGCTCGCCGAATGGCAGGCCGTGCTCGTTCGAACGGCACAGCTTCCACCATTGCTTCAGGCCGCGCTTCTGTGGGACGCCTGGCAGCAGATCGAGGTGCTCCAGCATGCGCCGTGGCTAGGGCAATTGCTTGTCGCCGCGCAACTGCGGAAGACGGGAGCGACCAGCTCACACCTTACCTGCATTAGCGTCGGGCTAAGAACCATTGCCCGGGAGCGACGGCGCGCTCTCGATCGGAGCACGCGGCTGACCGCGCTCATGGAAGGGATCCACGCGGCGGCGACCACCGGTCTTAAGGAGCACGACCGGTTGGTCATTGCCAAAGATCAGATGGAACGGCGACTCAGGAACCGGCGCTCGACCTCGAAACTGCCGCAGCTCGTCGAGCTGGTGCTGTCAAGGCCGCTCATCTCCAGCACCATGATCGAGAAGGAACTCAAGCTGACCACCAAGGGCGCCCTTAATCTTGTCGCAGAGCTCAACCTCCGAGAGATAACGGGGAGGGGGCGTTACAGGGCATGGGGTGTTATATGAGGCGGCTGGGCATGCTTGCGGGAAGGGATGAAGTTGGTCCGATTCAGACTGTCGTCAATAGGTTTGGTGCGCGAAGGATCGGTAGCGGATATCGGAGACGCCGACACAAAAGCGAGTTCTTAGGCCTCACAAACGAAGAAACTAAACGCATCGAGGTCTTCGGAGATGGCTGAGGACGACCGCAGCGCCGAGATCAATTATCCCGCCTGGACAGACTACCGCAAAAAGAACGGCCTCGATCCGCTCGGAATGCAGAACAGCAGCGTCAGCCTCTACCAGACGTTCCTGCCCGGGATCAGCAACGTGACGCTGCGCATGCGCTACTACGGCCTCTATGCTTGGCTGTGTCGAACCTTCGCGAAAAAGGACGGGGACACGAATCCCGAATCCTGGAAGCGCTTCATCCGCCGCGCCGAAGCCCTGTATGCGCTGATCGCTTATCGCCACGGCAGCGAAGCGGGCGTGGCCGGCATAGAATGGGCGCAGAAGGTGCTGGATAGTGCCGACAGCGAGATCGTCGAATTCGCGGCGGCGGCGGAGCCCGGCAGCGAGACCTATTATCTGAAGCAGGCATGGGGCGCCTACGGCGCTGCCTACCGCAGCCAGTTGTTCGTCATCGGGATTTTTGACAAATCCGAGACTCACGATCTGCCCATTCCCAGCCTAGAAATCGGCGACCGTCTCGCCGCGGTGTTCGAGGACAGCATCGGTGAGGCGGCGGCTCATTTCTATGATGTGATCCAGCGCGGCATGGTCACCAAGGCGGAACTGGATCGGCTGCACGGCCTTACCCCTTCTGAAATCGGTCTGACGGGCGAGGAGCGCGCGCTTTACCAGGATATCCTGCTCAAGCCCAATGAACCGAGCGATCCGGATGCGCAATCGCGACGGCGTAGCGTGCTGCTGATTTTGAAGATCGCGGGGTTGCTGGGCCGCGATCCAAAGCCCGATGAGGTGCGCTGGACTCTGTTTGCAGGCTGTGACCAGAAAGGCCGCCCGCTTGCGCTTGGCTCCCCCGAACTCGAAGCGCAAAGGCAACTCTGGTGGGTCTACCACGCAAACGATCTTTGCCACATCGCCCTCGAGACTTTGCTGAAATTCATACTCGACACGCTCGGCGAGCACCCTGCCGGCATTACGCTCGCCCGGTTGATCCCGCTCTGTGTCGATCGCATCCTCAAGGCTCCTGAACACGCGCCCGTGGGATGGACCGCCTTTCTGAATTCGCGGGAGCCTGCCGCCAACGCCTATGCGGCGGACGATGCCGACTCCGAATGGTCACTGTGCGAAGACATTATTAAGCGCGCAGGTCGCAGCGATGAGCGCGTCTGCGCGCCGGAGACCGCGTGGAGTGCAATCAGGCTCCTTGCGATCCTTCACAAGCGGATACGTGATGAGGATCGCAACATCGCTTCTGTGCTCGGTGGGTTCGATCCCGATGCCTTCCGCTCACTGCTCACCGAAACGCGCTTCCTAGATCTTCACGCTGACGAGCCCTTCTCAGACATGCTGATGCGGCTCCTCGAAGAACGGGTGGTGCAGCGTCATCTCTGGGTCGCGCTACAAAAGCTCCGGCAGGGCGATTACACGTTCCTGATCGAAAGGGACGAGGGGAGATTAAGGCTGCGCGAGAAGGACGGGCCGGTGTTCACGAACCCGCGCCTCGGCCCCGCGATTACTTTCCTCAAGGATATCCACCTGGTGGGTGGCCAGGGGCTTTCCGACTACGGTGCCGCCGCGGTGAGCGCTTCATGAAACTTTATGAGCGCTTCGCAGACAAGGAGTTCCACACCAGCATCGCGACCAGCTTCGGGATCGACTTCGATGCGTACGAGAATATCGTGCTCCCGCGCCTGCGCGGTGCCGGCTGCCGCAACAATATCGTTGTTGCTGACAGCCGTATGCTCACGCATGCGCTCTCCGGCGCGTCCGCGCTGCCGCGCCAGGCGGGCCGGCTTTACACCGTCACCGGCACCAGCGCAGCCGGCGTTTTCCACCCCAAGCTCTTCCTGCAGGTCGGCCGCCACCGCGGGCGCCTGATCGTCAGCTCGGCGAACCTGACTTCGCCCGGACTTGCAGGAAATCTCGAACTCGCCAGCATGATCGCCTGCGACGGCTCTGACTCGGGCGAGCAGCAGCTCATTGCGCAGGCGTGGCTATATCTCTCCCGCTTTGGCAGCGACGGCCAGCAGGGTCTCTCCGCTCAGATTGACTGGATGCGAGAGCGCGCGCCCTGGCTCAGCAAGGCGACCCCTGCCGCAGGGCCTGTGCGCCTCGCCGACGGGACGATGGCCGCCCTGCTGACTGCGGGCGATACGTCCGGCATCGGCCAGCGTTTTGCCCAACTAATCGACGAACCCGTCTCGCGCCTGATCGTCATCAGCCCCTATTGGGACATAAACCTTGCCGCCCTTTCGTTCTTGGCACAGCGTCTTGGCCCGACTGAAATCGCACTGTTGCTTGACCCCGATACCTCGGTGTTTCCGAAGGACGCGCTGGGCAGAGTTCCCGGTGTCCGGCTGTATGACCGTGGCGATTTTCGCCAGGGGCGCTTTATCCATGCGAAAGCAATCGTTGCCCAGACGGCAGGCGCGGATCATATGCTGCTAGGCAGCGCAAATTGCACGCGCGCAGCACTCGGCGTTGATGGCGTTGCCGGATTAAACGAAGAGGCGTGCCTCTATCGCCGCCTCCCCGCCCGCTCGGTGCCTGTCACGCTCGGCCTCACCGACTTCCTCACGAGCGAACGGCAAATTGACCCAGCCGCGCTGCCAGACTTGCTCCTCGAAGAAGATCTGCCTCTGGATGAGCTGGCGGCGCAGAATCCGGGAAAATTCGAATGCCGCGTCGACACGCTGATCTGGCATCCCTCCGCCGCCTATGACCCCGCCGCCTCGACAATCCTTCTCCTCGATCAGCAGGGCAAGCCTATTCCCTGCCGGCTTTCGCCTTTGCAAGTCACCGACGCGTTCCGCTATCAGATCGGCGATACGGAAGTGCGTCCCGCCTTCGCCCGCGTCCTGATCCGGGGCGGCAGACTGTCGGCCCCTTCCATTGTCACACTGATCGACCGCCTGCGCACCGCCGTCCGCGAAACCTCCTCCCGCGAGGCCGAGAATGCGCTGCGGCAGCTTGATGACGAGACGGAAGCAAGCCTGCTGCTGCTCGACGTCCTCAACATTCTCGAACGGATCGAACAGGGCGAGAGCGCATCCAAGGTCCCACTCTCGATCCCGAAGACCGGCAAGAGCAAGGAGGCGACGGCGCCTGAGTACAGAAAGCTGACATACGAGGACTTCATCGCCGACCGCCGGCCGCGGACGGGGACGCATCTCACCCATAGCAGCTTGGCCGGCAGTGACGTCTCCATAGTCCGAAACGTTCTTAACCGCATCGTCGGCCTCGCCGCCGATGATGTTGATGATGATGACGAAAAGGTTCCTGGCGGCGCCTTCGACATGGGCGATGAAACCGCTGACGCGCAAGCCGCCCTCAATGCCGGCGAAGAGTTCGACACGGAGAAGACGCGCCGCGATGAAGAAAAGCGCGCGAAGACCCGGCGCCGTAAGGCCGCGGAGGCAATGAAAGCGACCAAGGCGCAGATCGTAATCGCCACGGCCAGCTTTCGCGAACGCATCAGGAAGCGAAAGGAAAACGGCGCACTGGACAATCACGATATCTTCCGGCTGCGCGCGCTGTTGATGATCATCTGCACCGCCGGGTGGCCGGGAGCGGCAGGCAAAAGTGGCAAACCACCTCTACAATCGCGGCTACAGGTTCTGCCGGCAGAAGGCGATCAGGATAGCTGGCCCGTCGTCCTGGGCCGTGCGCTGTTCGAAATATTTGGCGGGAATCACCCCGCGATCCGGCATCTATACTTAAGTGGCGAGCACGATCAGATTCCCGGCGACATCGTCGAGTGCTGGGCCACTTGCTACTGGTGCCTGCAAGCCTGCCTCACGGCGCCGCTCTCCCCGCGCGAGCGCAAGCGGATCACCCAATATCTGAAGCCTGTCGCTGAACTCGCCTACCGCCTGACGCTCCCGACAAAAGAGGAGCTGCTGGGTGATGATGTGATGAGCGTCATGGAAGCCATGAGCACCAGCTACGGCGATCGGCTCGGCATAGAGCCGGCGGAGATCGTCAACTCCCACCGGGCTCTGGTCAAAACCCTTTTCCGGGACGGTGCGCAGGCCTCGGCCGCGCTTTGACGCTAGCCCATCCGGAGGCGTGGCGTTGAGGGTACGCTCGAGCATCGATAGCGTCGAACGAATGCGGGATCAGGCCACTCTCTTGACGGTTCTGAAGCGTCCATCAGTCAGTGTGACACCGTCCAGTCCTTTTCAAAAACCATCAGGTTTATGGACGCCCCCGCTAGAAATTTCGCTTTGATTACGGCTTCCGCTTAGCGTGTTTGGAGAGGTTTCAACGCTATGTGCTCTAATTGCGTTCGAGGTGGGTACTGATACCATTGGTGATGACCGCGATTGCCGTGACCTCATCTGTGAACCATGACCGAATCCGCTGGGCTCGCGCTTGGCTGGAAGGCAAGGCACTTGCCGAGGAGGTTTTGATCGTCGGGGCAAGCCTCGACGCGGCCAACGAACTGCCGCGCAGCGTGACGGAGGAGAGGGGCGCTGCTTTCGGCTGGCATCGGCTGACCTTGCCCCAGCTCGCCGCCGCGCTCGCCGCGCCCTTGCTCGCGGAACGGAAGCTGGTCCCGCTTAGCCGACTGGGTTCCCAGGCGATCATCGCCCGGGTCGTGCACGGCCTGAAGACCCAGCAGCGGCTCGGCCGCTACCAACCAGTCGCCGACACCCCGGGTTTTCCGCGCGCGATTGCCGCCGTTATAGAGGAGCTGCGGTTAGAAGGCTTGCCGGCCGACGCAGTAAGCAAGGTCGCGCCCGATCTTGTGCTGCTGATCGAAGCCTATGATGCTGAGTTGGCGCATGCTGGCCTTACCGACTGGCCGGGTGTGCTGGGTTTCGCGACGGAGGCGGCGAGCAGCCGCGGCGGCGTTCAGCGTCTAGTTGGCCTTCCCATGCTGTTGCTGGACGTGCCGATCACGAACGAGGCCGAACTCGCCTTCGTGGGCGCACTCGGCGTGGCAGCCCCGGACACCTTAGCGACGGTACCCGCGGCCGACCAGCCGACGCTCGCCCGGATCCGCGGCGCACTGCATTGGGAAATCAAGAATCTCGATGAGTCGCCCAAAACGGAGGATGGCATTGGCGTGGCCAAAACAGGCACGCTCGCTAGGCTTCAGCGCCAGCTCTTCAATGACGATACGACGGTTCCACATGCGCCTCCGGACAACGAAGTCCAGGTGTTCTCTGCACCGGGCGAAGGTCGCGAGTGCGTGGAGATCGCCCGGCGCGTGCTCGCGCTCGCTCGAAACGGCATCCCGTTCGATCGTATTGCGGTGCTGCTGCGTTCACCCCAGGCATACCGCGCCTACCTCGAAGAGGCATTCGCAAGAGCCGGCATTCCAGCTCACTTCGCACGCGGCGCGGTGCGGCCCGATCCGGCCGGTCGGGCCTTCTACGCGTTGCTCAAATGCGCCGCCGAAGGCCTATCGGCGCGGCGTTTCGCCGAGTACCTGTCCCTTGGTCAGGTACCGGACGCCACCCCCGGCGGCGCGCCGCCGGAAGCCATAGCGCGGGGCGACCGCTGGGTCGCCCCAGATCCAGAGCTTGTCCCGCATTTTTCGACCGAGGTGGTCGATGAACCATCAGAGCCGCCCGAGACGGATATCCTGATCTCGGACAGCGACGAGCCCCCTGCCCGAGACGGGCAGCTCCGGGCGCCACGCCGCTGGGAGCGCCTTCTCGTCGAGGCGGCTGTGATCGGCGGGCGCGAGCGCTGGCGGCGTCGCGTCGACGGGCTCGCCAACGAGCTCCAACTGAGGCTCGCAGAGTTGGCCGACGAGGACGAGACGCAGGCGGCGACTTTAGCGCGAACGCTCAAGGACCTCTCAGCGTTCGCCGGCTACGCTCTTCCTCTCATCGATGACCTCGACAGTCTGCCCGCCACTGCCGATTGGGGCGAGTGGCTCGACCGGCTCGGCGGGCTCGCGACGCGGGCGCTGAGGCAACCCGACCGGGTTCTCGCAGTGCTGGTCGAGCTGGCCCCAATGGCTCCCGTCGGACCGGTAACGCTGACCGAGATTTTGATGGTCCTTGAAGGGCTCCTTCTAGAGGCCGCCGTGCCGCCGCCGCCGCAACGCTATGGCAAGATCTTCGTCGGGCCGATCGACGCGGCGCGGGGCCTCAGCTTCGACGCGGTGTTGGTGCCTGGCCTCGCGGAAAAGATGTTCCCGCGCAAGATCGCAGAGGAGCCGATCCTGCTCGATGCTATGCGCAAGCAGATGAGCGGCGGTCTTGCCACGAACTCCAGCCGGCTCGAAGGGGAGCGTCTCGCCCTAGCCCTTGCGGCTGGCGCGGCCGAACGGCGGATTTGCTTCTCCTATCCACGTATCGACCTCGACCAGGCCCGACCACGCGTGCCGTCCTTCTACGCTCTTGAGACCATCAGGGCCGCCGAGGGCCGACTTCCCGACTTTTCCGAGCTTGCGCGACGGGCGGAAACGGCAACCACTGCCCGACTCGGTTGGCCTGCGCCGCCTGATCCCAGCGAGGCCATTGACGAGGCCGAGCACGATCTCGCCATTCTTGACCGGCTTGCCGCTCTTCCGGAAGAGAGCGCCGGCGCAGCCCGCTATCTGGTCACCGCCAATCCCTGGCTCCCCCGGGCGCTTCGGGCCCGCTACCAGCGCTGGAGCAGAGCATGGACATCGGCGGATGGGTTGACGAGTCGATCGGACGCGGTCCGGGCGGTTATGGCGAGGCACACGCTCGAGGTCCGGAGCTATTCGCCAACCGCTCTCCAGAATTACGCCCGCTGTCCCTACAGGTTCTTCCTCAAGGCAATCCACGGCCTCGCTCCACGCGAGATGCCAGAGGCGATTGACGAGCTTGATCCATTGCAGCGCGGATCGCTGATCCACGACGTCCAATTTGAACTTTTCGCCGATCTTCAGGGGGAAAACCTGCTCCCAGTGCGGCCGGGCAATCTAGACAGGGCGCAGCAGAAGCTCGACGCCGTGATGGCCGAGGTAGCTGCCCGTTACCGGAATGACCTTGCTCCTGCGATCGATCGTGTCTGGGAGGACGGGATCGCTGCGATCCGAGCCGATCTCCGGGAATGGCTGCGGCGGGCAAGCGAGGACAACTCGGGTTACGTGCCTTGGCATTTCGAGCTGTCGTTCGGCTTGGAGCACCGCCCCGAACGGCATCAGGCCGATCCTCAGTCGGTGCCCGGCGCCGTCAACCTCGACTGCGGCATTCAACTCCGCGGGTCGATCGACCTCGTTGAGCGCCATCCGGCCGGGCAGGTGCGGGTCACTGACCACAAGACCGGCAAGGCAGACGGCAAGCAAGGTCAGCTGATCGATGGCGGAAAGTCACTGCAGCCGCTACTCTATGCCCTTGCAACAGAGAAACTTTTCTCCAGCGTAGCCAACGTGACCTCCGGGCGGCTCTATTTCTGCACGTCGACAGGGGGCTTCGCCGAGCATGTAGTGTCACTCAGCGACAGGGCTCGCGACGCGGCCTGTCAAGTTGCCGAAGCAGTAGGCGAGGCGGTCTCCCAACCGTTCCTGCCGGCCGCGCCAGACAAGGGGGAATGCGATCTTTGCGATTATCGGGTCGTGTGCGGTCCGCACGAGGAGCGTCGCACGGCGCGGAAGCCGCAGGGAAACCTCGAGCCACTTCTGGCGGTGCGAGCGCTCCCATGACGGATTTCGCCGACACCGAGGCACGCGGCCGGATACTCACCGAGTTCGGCACGACCTTGTTCGTCGAGGCGGCGGCGGGTACCGGCAAGACCACCGCGCTCGTCGGCCGGATCGTCGGGTTGGTTCGCATTGGCGCCGGCACGCTCGATCGGATCATCGCGGTCACGTTCACCGAGAAGGCGGCCGGCGAGATGAAGCTGCGCCTCCGCAACGAGATCGAGAAGGCGAGACCTGAGGCGGCACCCGAGGGGCGCAATCGGCTGGACCGCGCGCTCAAAGAGCTGGAGCTCGCCCGCATCGGCACGATTCACGCTTTCTGCGGCGACCTTCTCCATGAGCGACCAGTCGAGGCAGGGATTGACCCGCTCTTTGAAGTCGCCTCTGAAGAGGAGGCCGACGCGCTCGCCGACGAAGCTTTCGAGGGTTGGTTTCAGCAGGTCCTCGCCGACCCGCCCGAGGGCGTCCAGCGAATCCTTAGGCGCCGGTCGGGCAGGCAATCTCCACGCGAGCAGCTCCGCAGCGCCATGCAGGACCTCCGCAAGCATCGCGATTTTCCGGAGCGATGGCGGCGGGATCCGTTCGACCGGAACGGAGCGATCGACGCGCTGATCGACCAACTGAACCAGCTCGGGGCACTGACAGCCGCGAGTTCGTGGGCAGACGACTATCTCACTCGCAATCTCGCCGAGATCGCCCGTTTCGTCGATGAGACGACCCGAATCGAAGCGATCCGTGGTCGCGACTACGACCTGCTCGAGGCGGAACTCCGCAGGCTGCCAAAGCTCCGAAGCTGGGGCTGGAAAGGTGCCCAGCGGACGACCTTTGGCCCGCTGTCGCGTGACGATGTCTTGGCCCGCCGCGACCAGACCAAGGCCGATCTTGACGCCTTCATCGCGACAAGCGATGCGGATCTCGCGCCGCTGCTTCACGAAACTCTGCAGGCGCCGATTGTCGACTACGAGGTCCTCAAGGCCAAGGCGGGGCGGCTCGATTTTCTGGACCTCCTCATCAAGGCCCGCGACCTCATTCGCGATGTTGCCGACGTGCGTCGTGAGCTGCAGGAGCGCTTCACCCACTTCTTCGTCGACGAGTTCCAGGACACTGATCCACTCCAGGCCGAGATTCTCCTCCTGCTCGCCGCCGACGAGCCAAGCGAGACGAACTGGCGCACTGTCCACCCCATTCCCGGCAAGCTCTTTCTTGTCGGCGATCCGAAGCAGTCGATCTACCGTTTCCGACGCGCCGACGTCGCGCTCTATGAGGATGTAAAGCAGCGCCTCCTTGGCGTCGGCGCGGAACTCCTCCACCTCACCACAAGCTTTCGGGCGCCGCGCTCGATCCAGTCCTTCGTCAATGGCGCTTTTGCCCCGGCAATGGAGGCCGGTCCGGACGTCAGCCAAGCAGGCTATGTTCCACTCCAGCCTTCGCGCCCGGAGATCCCTGGCCGACCGACGATTGTCGCGCTGCCGGTTCCGAGACCCTATGGCGACTACGGCAAGATCGTCGGCTGGCGGATCACCGAGTCATTTCCGGAGGCAGTCGGTGCCTTCATCGACTGGTTGGTGAGCGACAGCGGCTGGACGGTCGAAGAGGACGGTAAGGCCGCCGCGATCCGGCCGCGTCACATCGCCATTCTGTTCCGTCGGCTCCGCAATTTCGGGACGGATGTCACACGGGCTTATGTTCGAGCGCTGGAAGCACGGCGCATCCAGCACGTTCTCGTGGGTGGACGCTCCTTCCATGATCGCGAGGAGGTCATCGCTCTCCGCAATGCCCTCACCGCGATCGAATGGCCCGATGATGAGCTAAGCGTCTTTGCCACGCTGCGCGGGCCGTTCTTCGCGCTTGGTGACGAAGCGCTCCTTGCCTTCCGGCAATATGTCGAAGGCGATGGCTCTTTGAAAACCCGCCGCCTTCATTCGATGTACGCAGTGGACCGGACCGCGCTGGACCCTGCCGTGGCCGAGGTCGCCGACGCGCTCGCCCTCCTGCGGCGGCTTCACGTCGGGCGCAACCACCGTCCGACCGCCGAGACCATTACCATGCTGCTCGAAGCGGTTCGGGCACATGCCGGCATCGCTCTCTGGCCGACCGGCGAACAGGCGCTCGCCAATTGTCAGCGGTTGATCGACATGGCGCGACATTTCGAAGGGCGCGCATCCTCGTTCCGCGCCTTTGTCGAGAAGATCGACGCGGACGCCGAACGCGGCGAGGCCGACGAGGCTCCCATCGTCGAGGAGGGTACCGAGGGTGTTCGGGTAATGACCGTGCACAAGGCAAAGGGCCTGGAGTTCCCGGTAGTCATCCTCGCCGACCCGACTTGCAAGGGAGCCCGCGACACTCCGAGCCGGCACGTCGACCCAATTCGTCGCCTCTGGCTGGAGCCGCTCTGCGGCTCATCGCCAACGGAGCTGCTGGAAGCGGCCGACACCGAGCTGAAGCAGGATCAGGCCGAAGCCGTCCGGGTGGCCTATGTCGCGGCGACACGCGCGCGTGACCTCCTCGTCGTGCCGGTCTGCGGCGACCAGCTGATCGAAGGCTGGCTCGGGGTGCTCGATCCGATGCTGTACCCGGGGGATGAAGCGCGCCGGCAATCCGAGCCCGCGCAGGGCTGCCCGGTCTTCGGCGAGGACAGCGTGGTCGAACGCGGGTCCCAGGGAGTTCCTCCGGCTTTGGGCTCGGTCAGGCCTGGCCTGCACCGGCCGGCGGCCGACGGTCCGGGCGTCGTTTGGTGGGATCCCGCAGTGCTGTCGCTCGAGATCGAGGAGCAAGCGCCGCTTCGTCATCAGCGAATACTGGAGGCAGATCCAAATGGGACCGCTGCGGCAGCGAGTGAGGAGAACTACGCTGCCTGGAAGTTGGCACGCGACGCTCTGCTCGTCCAAGCCTCTCACCCGTCAAGGTCGGTTCGGACCGTCACGTCTCTGGCCCGAGCAGCAGCGGTTTCGACGACAGAAATCAATGTGGCCGACGCAGGAGGCCAGGCGTGGGCTCGGCCGGACATCATCGTGGAGATGGTGGATCGTGGAGATCGTGGAGACCGCGGACGGCCAAGCGGGCGCCGCTTCGGCACGCTCATCCACGCTCTCTTGGCGACGATCGATCTTGATGCGGGGGTGGATGCGATCAAGGCTGGGGCGGCAATCAATGGGCGGCTCGTCGACGCGACAGAAGAGGAAATCCAGGCTGCTGTCGCCATGGTCGGCGGGGCGCTCGCGCATCCAATTCTGCGAAGGGCCGCAGCCAGCGCAGGCAAGGGCGGCCTCCGCCGTGAAACTCCAGTGCTGCTCAAACGGGACGATGGCAGCCTGGTCGAGGGCACAGTCGACCTCGCCTTTCACGAGGACACGCCTGATTTCGTCGGCTGGACCGTCGTGGATTTTAAAACTGACCGTGAGTTCGAGGCGATGGCTGTCCGCTACACTGAGCAGGTCAGGATCTATTCGGAAGCGATAGGTGCGGCTACGGGCTCGCCGACGCGGGGCGTCGTGCTGGTGCTCTGATTGAAATAGCCAAACGAGAGGGCAGCGCGCTGAAAGTACGCCACATGCGTTTCGACTTCATCGCGCGCGGGATGAAGGACCAACATTGCCGGATCGACCCAATTCTCGAACCTGTCACGATATGTCGAATGAACATATGAAGGGACTGATCGAACTCTCAACCTCACCAAACGTGAGGCATCTCCAAGCAATTGCGTCGGGAGAAATCCCGGGTGAGGAGGACGAAGAGGAGCTTCTTGCAGCGTAACCGCCGCCATTCCACTACACCTTTCGCCCGCTGCCTAGGGTCAGAGGATACGAGGCTCTGATAGCGTGCGGACCATGGAAACATATGAAAATGAAGAACCGGGGGCAGGGCTCGAGGAGTACCTTCGGATTGCCAAGAGTATCTACGATCGGATGAGGCGAGAGAACTCTTGGCCGTGGGTGGTTGATCCAGAGGAGTGGAAGGAGCTGCATGGCGAAACGCCCCGCAGCAAATAGCGGCAGACTCTACATCGACCACACCTTTGCCTCCCGCAGCCAATCAGGAACTTCATAGCCTCTCACCAACGGGTGGTTCTCCAGCATCATCCGAATGGTCCTGACGACGGCAACCCCACGGGTGAATTCTTCATCATAAGCAAAACCAAATTCCAGGAACTCCAGATTGTCGCGTAGGACGCCTCCGGCAGGGCTCTCCGTCCCGGATCGCTGGTGGATGCGGCCGTGGATTTCGTCGACCTCGTAGTAGTAACGAGGATCGTTGCGATACCACTCCAACACCCGAAGGTCGAACACCCTGTAATCCAGTTGGGGCGCGCCGCGCTTCAGCTCCCGGGTAAACGGTGCAGGCTCACCATCACCACTGCCGATTTGCTCCAGATGTTTGGGTGTCGGATAGAGACAACCGCTCCCGAGTCCGTCACGCTCAATCTTCTCGAGTTACACGTCGATCGGCTCGGCAGGGAATGCCTTGATATGCGGATTGGGATGTCCGTCTCCCGGCACGATTGCCAGTCTGTACTGATTCGGCATCGCGCTCCCGCTGCACAAACGCTTACATACTCGACGTATCAACCCGGCAGGGTCTCGTCGATTTCCTACCACCAATCCCGCCGGTTTCCGATCCACTCCCACCGCCCATCACCACCACCGAGCCCGAGGATTAGGCAAGCGTCAAGGCTGGCTTGGCAGTCCGCGATGCACTTCGCCCGAGCAGCGGGATCCGGAATGGAATTGCAGCCGTGCAGACAATCGTTGTGGCGGCTTCCACATACCAGTTCAGGATTGCTGATACCGCCCCTCAGATCATTGAGAAGCTGCCACCGGAACGCCTGCCGTTGGGCTAGAAGTGGCGAAATGGAGGAATAGGGCCGAGCGTATAGTAACCCAGGGGTCGAACCCCCACCACCGCATCCGCAGTCCGTGGTGGCATCGTTCGCCTTGCCCATCGTGACCGAGCGCACGCTCGCTTCAGCCTCAACTAGTAGCGTTACCCTTTGTGCATCGTCATCAGCCTTGAAAGCGGCCAGCACTGACGCGCGAGGGTACTCTACGAACGACCGGCTGGTTTGAGTTTTGCTTATGGCAATCGTGTCCCGATCAACACTCCGCACGTATCCGGAAACGGTCACAGATTCTCCCTCTGCTTCCGCGTGAGCCATCGTCAGTGGATCGGCCTTAAGCTCCGATAAGTCCAACTTCTCCATGATACTTCTCCCTGAGATCTGTTGTCTGGTCTCTGCTCCGAAATAGGGTGATGCGCTGGGTCAAAAGCGTGAAGTCTGTCGACGGTCCCAACAGGCCAACAATATTCGTTCGGACGGCCATATCAATCGGCCATTAGCGAGCTCGAGTTTTGGCCCCACGACCTCTGGGTGCACTCATAAAGCGTGTCCGCTCAAACGGCCGCTCTGCCACTGAGCTATTTCAGTCAAGGCTGCCCAATTTGCCAGATTGGCAAGTGGTGACCCTCATCGTCCCACTTCTCGAAGCCGTCAGCACATGCGGAAGAAATATGTGCTTGCACTTATAGAGGCTTCGAAGGCGCAAGAAGCAAAGAAACTCAAATTGGTTCTCCATCCCGCCAATGACAATGACGCAGCCGAGCTTGAATATGCCTCATTGCCAAAACGCGACACGCCGAACGAACGGGCAAGCCGACTTTCCGCCTTCGTCCAGGCCTCTCAGGCCGAAGGAAGCGGCCCTGCGGGCGGAAGGAAGCGCTGGTCTTGTGGCAGCGTCCGCATGGCAGGCGGGCACTGCATCGGCATCTTTTGGCCAGACGCGATCCCGATCCAGGGGCGGCACTACAGCTGCCACTGGAGCGGGACCCGCGTGGACTTCGTGCGCCAGTACGACACCAGACGCGTGCTAGAGGTCACCTGATAGCGCTGCCAGAATCGGCGGCAGCGCGGCACACTCGGCTTCGCACTGCGAGCCAAGTCTGAGCCAAGCTACCCACCACCCGCTATGTTGAAAAGCTTATGGACGAGCCCATCGATGTAATGGGAGTCCAGCCCCTCACTTGAACCGTCCTCTGTGATGATCAACCTTCCGTCCGGTGACGTTTCGGACCACCGAGCAAAGCCATTCGCACGGTATAGCGTCTCCTTCCTAGCCCACCGATTACGATAGGACGGGAGGTCTAGCCTGCCGCAATGCTCCCAATACCAGACCTGCTCGCCAGCCGTGACGCGAAAGTCGGCCCAGCGCCCTCTGGCGTTGTCGGAGAACGGCAGCGGCGGCTCCACCTCGTAGATCAGCAGCCCGCGCTGCTCGAACCCATACAGAATGTTGGCGATCGCCAGCTCCGATTTTGAGCTGACATATTCGCCACGAATGGTGCGATGCTTGAGGTGCTCCTCAAGGAACCCTCGCGTCTGGTGGATGATCCCGGCAGGCAGGCCCGTCGGTGGTATCGTTCGCTTGGGATCAGTTTCGCGCAGCAGGTTGGTCGTCCTCGCGCCGACATCGGAGAAGGCATCGTGGCGGTAGGCGAGCACCCGGTCGAATCCTCCTTGGTGCAGTATCCAGATACGCTCGGTCTGCCGAGTCAGCGCCGTGTAGATCATCTCGCGCGACAGCAATCGGCTGTTTGCTGGAAGGACCAAGATGACAAGGCCGAACTGGCTGCCCTGCGCCTTATGAACTGTGACAGCGTAGGCCAACTCTAGATAGGGCTGGCCGTCATCCCGAAATGCCGAGCGTGAAAAGCCGAATGAGCGGTCGCTACGTCCGGCGAATTCCACATTTACAAATTTGGGGTTCGCGTGACCATAGGCAGTCTGCCCCGTAACAAGTCCGATCTCGCCGTTCGCAATGTATTCTTTCTCTTTGGGACTATCGCCCGGCTGATACTGATAGGCTTCCCGCTTGTGATTTCTGACGCAGATCACCTTGTCCCCGTAGGTGATCTGTTCGGGTCCCTGCGGCTTGACAGTTCGGAACCACTTCTTTCTCCAAGATACCTGGTTGGACCTGATTGCGCCGGCCAACCGTTCGGCCCGATATCGGTCCTTGATGAGCCGGTTAAGATAGATCGATCCACCGGCTTGCGCGCGGTTGACGGATAGAATCTGCCAAGCCTCGGCCTTCGCGGAACAGCCGGAATCGAAGTTGAGATAGCCCTTGGCGTTCTTGGCGGCGCCGAGCGAGGTTTCGATACTCGCAATGACGTCTCCATCCTCGTTGGCCGCGAACTCTGTCTCGAAGATCGACTGAACCAGCCCGGGCAACTCCGCCACGGATTCCCATTGCCGCAGGCGAAGGTGATGGTCATCGAATCCATCGAGCGTCATGGCAGCGACCTCGTCCTCGCCCGGCTCCAGATGGCGTCCCGAAAAGATTGCCGCAAGCTGCGCATCGCTTCGGTCGCCCCGCTGGCGCATCGACACAGTGAGTTCGGCCACACATTGAGGGTGGTGGCGCCGAAGGTAGGCGATGATGTCGACAAACGGACACCCCGCACCGATTGGCGGCAACTGGTAAGGATCGCCTACCAGGATGATCCGACATGTGGGTGGCAGCGCGTCGAGCACGGCCGCGAGCATGTCCTCCGTCAACATCGACGCTTCGTCGATGATACAGCAGGTCGCCCCGTCCTTGGCCGCGCCGGGATTGGGAGCGTAGCGGCCCGTTTGGATGTCGTATCGGTCGAAGGCGAGCAGGAACTGCGCTATGGTGCGCGCCTCTCCTGGTCGGTTGGTCTCGGTCCCCAACCTCACGCGGGCTTTGCCCGTTGGAGCCAGAAGCAACACCCGCGAGCCGACGATTTCCGGCCGTTGCAGCAGCAGTTCGAGAACCGCCGTCTTGCCCGTTCCGGCCGGGCCGACGAGCATCGCAATCCGCGACCCGGCGAGCCGCGCCAATGCCGTCGCTTTTTCCTCGCGTGCTCTCGCTTCGGTTTCGACATCGCCAGGCGAGGAACCGAATTTCTCCTTCAACAGCGCGGACCAATCAACTGTTGTGGAGGCGACGGATAAGGCGGCTCGTTCTTTGACAGCCTTCTCCAGCAGCTTGCGGTAGGCGATATACCGGTCGAGCTGCGCGGTTGGGTTCTTGTCGCCCGGCCCGACCTCTATCAGCGGGGAAAACTCGTCGCGGAAGAGGTCCAGTAGGTCGGCGTCTAGTGGAAGAGGGCGGGTCAGTGTCATCGCGGCGGCTTCCTCCGCCAGCCGGTCGGCGGCGACGATCGTGTTGCCTCTTCCGGCCGCCTCTTCGAGCAGCTGCGCAGTGGCTGCTCGTAAGCGGAAGCGATTGTCGTATTCACCGAGATCCTTAGAGCACCCACCCGGCAGGGGGTGAGCCTCGGCGACAACGGAACCCGGCAACAAGCCGCGATCGACGGTGGCGAACGCGACAGGGTCCTGTTGATCGCGGTCATCTTCGAACAGCCTATAGGGATTCTTTAACAGGTCCGACGACTCTATCCGGCTGGTCGCGCGAGCGGCCTGATCCTTAGTCAGCTCGAAACGGGCAAGGAGTTGGAGAGTGTCGTAGCGCGCGGCGTCGCCCCTGACCTTGGCCCATCTCCTTTGCAGCGTGGATGTGATCGCCGGCGATCCTGGCGGAGCGTCGCGTCGGCCGGACAGGATCTCATCCGCCACTGGCCAAGGGTCCTCGTTCGGTTTCAAAATGCCGCTAAGCGCGATCGCGAACAGCGTGCCGTTGAAGCCGCTGTGCAACGTTGACAGGGCAACGCCTAGGCCGGGCGCCGGTCCTTGAAGTCGCCACAGATTGGAAAGTTGCTCGTCGATCCATTCGATCTGCCCGGTCCATGGACCGTCCAGCACCGTCGCGATCTTCTCGAAGGCGGCACGGGCGGCGAGCAAGGCTGCGGCCGTAGCTCCATGGCTGACGTGTTCGCTGCCGTAGGAGAACTGGACTCGTGCGTCCTCCGGGGCAAACGCGACATAATCAGCGGGATCGAGCGCTTCGTCGGTAGCGGCCGCGCGCAGGATCTCGTGATAAGGCAGGACGAAGCCTCCGCCGTATCCTGCCAGGTCGCCGTCGCCCTTCAATGGACGCAGGCTATGTTGGACAGACCGCTCCCACACCATCGCCCTCAACCGCTTATCGGGCTTTTTATCGGCAGGATCGTAGTCGTATTCGAAGATGTTGTGCTTCTTCTCCAGGATCGCCGCACCAAGCAGGACGCGCCGTTCGTCGTCGCAGAGCGGCGTTCGCGTGGCATAAAACAGCACCAGGCTCTGGTGCTCGACCAAAGGTTCGGCGAACGCGTCCAGCAGCGCCTTCTGGTGATCGTGATGCTGGACCCACGCCGTATTCTGGAGGAACGGGGGTTCGGACGGCTCGCGCTCGGGGTCGATCGCAAGCTCCAGGTCCGCGGCAAGCGCAAAACCGCTCTCGCGCAGCATCCAGCGATAGGGGATGAGCTGGGCGCCGAAGGCGGGCAAGTGCAGCGTCTTAGGCCGCATATGGCGGTGATCCTCGCTCCACGTCGAATAGCTCATTACGCTCTGGATGGTGTGGTTACGTGGGGCGAGGAAAGCGGCGCTAGCCTTGATGCAGGGCGGGATCTGGGCATCTGTGAGGTCATCGAAGGCTTCCCCGGCAAGCTGAACTTCCACAGGGTCGTTGCGGCCCTCGGCTATCAGTCTGAGCGCCAGGCACGACGCATTCCCTAGGGGGTCGTCACAGACGTGGCCATCCCACGCCCGATCATGCCAAGGCACACGGACCGAGACATGACGAACTGCTGCACTCATGCGTTCTCTCCTCAAAGCCCTCGTGAAATGGACAGACTCCGCATTGTGAGCGCAGCCACCCAGATAGTTAAAACGGATCAATCTGGCCGATTGAGTAGCTGTGAGCGGGGTCCGCCGTCAGTCGTACGCGTCCTTGCTATCAAGGTAATCCGCAACGCGGTTTTGTCTTACCGGAAGTGGCTCCGCATCGGCGAACTGGCTCGGCAGCCCAACTTCTGGTCCCTCGCCGAAAGGAATCGACAATCCGTAGCTTATCGCAAAGCGTCGAAAGTCACTGGAAGCCAGCCCCCTCATATCGAGGTCTCTGGGGGCCGCAACTTCCACGAGCTGGTAGGGAGGAATCTGGTTCGCGAAATGCTGAAATTTGTCATAGGTCGAACTGATCGCCGTCTGGTACCATGCCGAGGGAGCGCCGCCGCCGCCCAAGAAAACGACGAGTGGTGTCATCTTTTTTCTGTCGAGACCGCCAAGGTGACGGATAGTTTTTCGTGCGTCCTGATCTTGGATGGCGTCTTCCTGCCAGTTTCGGCCGTCCTTTCGTTTGGCAGTGATGACGACCTCGCCGACCAGCTGCCTCACGCGATGTTCGAATCCTCCCAGAACTTCAAAGTTTCCATTACTGATCAGCCGCTTGAGCTTCTTGTCGTCGATATCGCGCGGTGAGCGCGACCCGAGCGCCGAAGCCAAGGCCGAAATTCCGAGCGGCGATACCTTACCGGAATAGAAGTTGACTCGGCGCTCGCCATGGTGATTCAGGAACTTGAAGGCTACACCATCAACCGTTCCGCCACCGATGTCGAAATAGACATAGATTCCTGCGACCGCTTCCCGCGACATCACAAAGGATTGGACAGCAGCCGCTATCTCGGGAACCGCGTGAAAATCCGAGACCTCGCCCTCGAGACGGTGAACATCCCGCCGATAGGTGGAAACGGCCTCCCCCACGGTTTTTGGGAGTCTGGCGTTCGCAACCCAAATCCAGGAAATACCTAGCACCCTACGAAAGGTATCGATGGCTTCCGAATCGTAATGTTCCACCGGAACGCCGATATTGGCCGACCAGACAGGCGTTCTGTTCCTTAGCCTGTCACGTTCGTGCTTGCGTATCCATTCCTGGCTGCGTGAGAGCACCCTGGCAAGAAACCAACTGGCGAGCGCACATATGGCTTCCTTGCTGCCAAGGTCAACGCCATCGACGACAGGCAAGTCTTCACCAATGGGCGACTCGGCGAGCCTCATCTTGAGATATGGCACCAACACCGCTCCGCGCGGAGCCTGATCTGCGGTATAGAGCGTGCCCTTCTTATCCACCGCCACGATGGACGGCAACAGGGCCTCATCTGCCGAGGTAGCGTCGAAGGTCACAAGGAATGAGTCTTCCGTCCCTACGTCCCGGAAGCAAACCTTGGTGAAGTTCGTGCCGAAGTCGATGCCGAGATTCAGGAAAACTTGGTCTCGCCCCGTGGACCGCGCGCCATGCTGTCTTAACCCATCGCCGCCGCGCTTCTCGTTGTGTTCAGCGACTAGACGTTTGGCGGCGCGGCCGGCCCCTACGACCAGCCGTTTGACGTTGGCTACCGGAGTGGGTTTCTGCACCGACCTCCGCCCATTCTTTGGGCTAGGATCGACCGTTTTCTCTTTTCGGGCCACCTTGCTTTTCTTGGACGCCGGATCGGAGAGTTGTTCAGGTACCTGCCCGGACGTTCGTGAAACTGATGACAGAACTTCGGTCGGCGACGGCAGACGCTCGGCGGGCAATTCCGTCGGGCCTGGAGGAGCCACTTCATCGGTCGGGACCTCTACCTCATCGAGGGGATCCGTCGCGCTGTGCTCGCCAAACAGCCGGTCGCGGAGAGCAAGCAGTCTTTGTCGCCAATCACCCAACATCATTCCACCCTGATTACCCCGATCGCCAATGGAACCATCGTTTCCTCGACGTGACGCCTTCTGGTTACCCGCTCGATCTTTGTCTTGAGTTGCTCTTCCTCTTTGCGGATGAGACCTTCCGTCATCGGAATGGGCTTGAGGTTACCCGCAATCTTGAATCGCTGGATGCGCCCCCCGAGTTCATCCAGTCGACGTCGCGCGAATTTTTTGGCGCTGGTTTCTTGCTGTTCGCAACGGACAGCGTTTTCCGCCTCAAAATCCGAAAGCCGTTCACCGAACATATCCGCCAGATGTTGTTCGCAGGCCGAAGCGGCTTCAAGCACCGATTTCATGTCTCCGATGACGTTCTGGGCGTTGGGAAAAAGGGCAGCAGAGCCGGCTGCAATCGCAATGAGTTCTTCGGAACTGGAATTGCTCAGGGGTTCCGCATCGCCCATACGCAATGCGCTAAACGCCAGGGTCTCATTGGATCTGACACCCGCGAATGACCACCGATGAGCGGAAAAAACATAGTCCCCAGGCGGGAAGCTGGTCGCTCCTGACGGCAACTTGAGCGCCGCCACCCGATGAAGCTGACTTCGATCGGACTCATAAGCGTTTCGTATCCATTGTACCAATGGATGGCTCGGCTCGATGAATTCCACGTCGGGACTGACATCGTCGGTTTGGCGAGGGTCGAATAGGCACAATATGGGCTTGTAGCTCTGGTGCATCCTTGTACGCGTTGCAGGCCTTGCCTCAGCGACGAAATAGCCGAGGTCTCTGCGGGCTTCCTCCGAAAGCGTAATCCGGGCTGAATTGTCTATCCGCGAGTTCGGTTCGATTTTGGTGCCTGGATACTTCCTGGCAAAGAAATCCTCCACCAGCAGTCTGAGTTCCGAAGCGCTCAACCAGCGTCCCTTACTGCGGCTGTCCGTGATATGTTCGAGGATATAGTCGGAGAATCCGATCAGGTTGACGGCCTGCTGCTCCAGTTCGTGCTGCTGCTTCTGCGTATTGTGTATCGCGAGCTCGGCCACCTTGGCTCGCCTGTCGCGTTCATCGTCAGACAGATGAGGGTTGAGGAGATCGAGCATGATCTGCTCGGTCATCTCGCCCAAAATCTCCTCCATGTCCCCGATGCTCTCGCTGAACACCTTGATGCGGTCGTAAAGCCGCATCAAGATGCGATCTTCGATGGTGTTGGTCACCACCAGATTGATGATGGAGATCCGCTCCGCCTTCTGGCCGAGGCGATCGAGACGCCCGATGCGCTGCTCGATCCGCATCGGATTCCAGGGAAGATCGTAGTTGACGACGAAGCGGCAGAATTGGAGGTCGATGCCTTCGCTGCCGACTTCTGACGAAAGAAGCACCGAGGGTCCTTCCGACAGCGCAAAATCCTGGATCACCGCGTCCTTGGACGAGCCCATGTCGCCCATGATCAGTCCCGCCCGGATCTCGTCGGCCTTCAGCCGCCGGGCGAGGTACTTAAGCGTCCCGCGATAGAAAGCGAATATGACGAACTTCTCACCTGGATTTTTTGCCAGTTCGGCAGCGAGGAATTCCTTCAGCGCACGGTATTTTGCATCGTTCGTTTCCAGTTCAGCGAGGTCGAAGCCAAAGCCAAATGCTACCGGAGCCTCGCTGGCGCTTTCGGGCTGGTCTTCGCCGTTTTGCAGATCATTGCGGCTCGTCCCTTCGATCAGCCCAGTCGATAGACCGAAGTCTTCCCAAAGCAGCTCGTCGATCAGTTCCTTCTCTTTCCAGCTCTCCAGCGCCCCCACGATAGAACTCGCCATCTGACGCTGGCGGGCAATCAGCGAAAACAGCGATACCCCGGTCTTGCCGACGGACTGGTCGCGAATCCTTTTGGTGACGTGATCGTAAATGGCTGCTTCAGCCTTGCTGAAGACGACGTTCAGGACCTGTGGCGCCCGCACCACGTGGGTCGGCAGTACCTCCCTCTTGCGGCTTCTCGTCATGTATTGCGAAAGCAGAGATCGTGATTCGAGCAGGCGTAGCAACTCGACACGTTTCTCGGAATCCTGTGCGACCTTATCGATTTCGGATCTTATTCGACGAAGTACCGCATCCTTTTTGAAGTAATCTGATTTTTCAGCATCCATTATGGCCGCGCGGGCCTCGGCAACGTCCACTGGTTGCCGCCACAACGCTCGCTGCGCTCGTACGATCTGGGAATTGGCCGCCAGCATCTCCTCAAACAATGACGCGTCGTAGAACTGGTCCTCGTCGATCAGGCGAAGCAATTGATAGAGATTATCGCTTTTGATCTGGATCGGCGTCGCGGTCAGCAGCACCAGATGGCGGGACGCTTCGCGCAACAAGCGGCCAAGGCGATTGTTCGCTGTCGATGGATTGCGAAGATAGTGAGCCTCGTCGATGATGACATGGTCGAAGAGCGCGAACTCCTCGGTCGCCGTATTCTGGTCAAGCAGCCTGGCAAACCGCGCCCGCGTGCCACCAACGCTTTCATCGAGGAATCTCGCAGGCGGCCGAAGGCCTTCTAGGCTCGTAATGTAGACGAACGCGTCGGAAGACCGACGACCGGCGATATCCTCCCCCTTCTCCAGGAGATCCTTTGCAGAGATAATCTCTCCGGTGATGTTGAACCGCTTTCGCAGATCGCCGCGCCACTTTTGCCTCAACATGGCCGGACAGACTATCAGCAGCCGCCGTGCTGAATGTCGTGCCTGGATTTCCTTCCATATGTATATTGCTTCAATGGTCTTCCCGAGACCAACCTCGTCGGCGATCAGCATGCGGCCAACGGGCGATTCGATGAACCGCATCACCGGCTTGAACTGGTGCGGATAGAAATCGGTATTGCTGGCCTCCATCGAATAGAAGACGTTGGTCAGGTCCCCCTTGATCTTCTCGAATGTCAGGACCCGCCGCAGATCGCTTGGAGTTCCGAACCTTCCAGCCTTCAGCACGTCGATGAGATCAGTTTCCTCGGCGACCAGCTCGAGTTGCAAGTAGCGTTTGAACTGCTTTTCGTTCGGGCCAAAATCCACTTCCACCAACAGGAAGGTTCCGGCCATCCTTGTTCGGCCAGTCGTGGCGCCCTGGCGACCCGGATTGTCCCGCAGGCAAACCTTCACTCCGCCTTTTTCCGGATCCCAGCCGGCTGGAGATTCCGCTGCCGTCGTTTCCACGTCGCTACTCCACCTTCTTGTCGATGAAGCCAAGCGTCGTCGCATTCTCCAGCAGCGTCCGGACCTTGCTCCGATCGAGGCCCGATGTAACCTCGGCTTCTATCTCGAGCTTCAGGGACACGTCGCTTCCCTGCAACGTCGTCAACTGCTCAATGATGCCTTCGACGATCTGCCGAAACTCATGAGCGGGTCGGCCCGACGCGATCATGACGGTGCCGATGAAGCGTGTCGGTTTCCGCTCCTCGATGGTAGTCGTCGTTGCCGCCTCTGCACCCAGTGCTCCAGGAGCTTCTTCCATTCCGCCGCCTCCACCAGCAGGCTCCGCAGCGGTTTCACCCTTTGGCTTTGGCCGATTTGCCTCTGCCACGTCGGGCTTTATGATGACGCTGTCGCTGTCGATCACGACAGCCGTATTCGCCGCGTTCTCGATCGCCAGCCCGACATACGACTGCGTCGCCTCATCGTAGCGTTCGGCGTAGGCAAACGGGCCAGGGATCATGTTCGAGATCGCGGACCTTACCGCGTTCGTCAGCACGGCGCGGTTCTTGACGCGCGGCAGATACGTGTAGCGGTTGAGATACTCCCACAGATCCTTCAGCGAGAGGTGCGGCTTACCGTTCCAAATGTATTTCTGGAGGTCGCGGTCGAGGCGGCCCGGCCCCAACTCGGGCATTAATCCTTCCTCACTGACGAGCTTCTTGCTGGCGCGCGACAGGACTCCGTCCTGCGCCGCGATCCGGCCGGTCATCCATTCGATGTCCTTGGTCGCGTCCTCCTGGATCGGGTAGATCAGGTAGCACCAGGTTTCGCGCATACGCGTCTTCATCGTCTCTTGCGCTTCGGCGACCTTCGCCTTGGCAAGGGCGCTGTCGCTCTGCGTCAGGTTCAGCCGATCGATGTCGCGGACGATCTCGCCCCAGGCTAGCGCCGAGCGCATGGCCTCCTTCAGCCCGTCGATCTGCTTTGTCTCGGCCGCAAGAAACACCAGCGTGTTGCGATAGACGCGCGGTGCGGAACCGCGTTGCATCAGGATATCCTTGGCCTCGACCATCGCCTCGGAACCGTCGCGCCCGGAATGCGGATCGGCAACGCCGAGCACCACGCAACGCACTCCGCCGGCCTCGTCCGGAACCTCGCCGGAATTCGACGGCGCTACCTGCACCGCATCGAAATGGCCGCGATCGGCGATGCCGTTGATGTACTTCGTCAGCTCTTTGTCGATCGTGACCAGAACCAGCGCTTCCTCGATCTGCCCGGCGCGGTCGGCTGCGATCCGGTTGAGGCTGGCTGACATGGAATACCAGTGCTTGCCCATGTCCGAATGCATGAACTTGGACTGGTTCGTCAGTCGCCGCAGCGCATCGCCGAAGATGGCCGGGCGTTCGCCGGGCTGCACCACGCCGAGATTGATCTGGCGATCGTCGAGTCCCTTGTTCGGCTGGCTGTGCATGGGCGCGGAGCCCATGAAGATGGTGCGCGCGACACGGCGCGTGGCCGAGTAGCGGTTAAGGTTTGGAGCCGACTGATCGACCTTGTAGGGCGTGGAGGTCGTGCCATCCACGTCACCGGCAATGATGGATTGCCACGCGGGCTCAAGATAATGCAGCAACTCTGGTTCCACCCGCGGCGAGCTGATCGCCATGCTGCCGGGCATGATCATCACCGATGGGTCGTTGTTCATCCACAGCTCGTGGATCGCCTGCGCCATCAGCCGCAACACGCCACGCGTGCGCTGAAATTTCTCCAGCGAACCCCAACTCACATAGAGCTGGTCGAACAGTTCGGGATGGATAGGATAGGCCTTCTCCAGCTTCCGCCTGTAGTCCTCGTCAGCAACTCCTTGCGGGAAGTCGTTCGCGTTCTCTCTGTAGAGCTTGGCGAACTGCTTCAGCGTGTTGTCGCGGTGATGGAAGCGGTCGCCCGGGATTTCCTTGAACAGGCGCCGCCGGACGATCTCGTAGCTCTCCTCCTGACTGGCCGGCCGCCATGAGGATTCGACGCGTGAAAATGTCTGCTTGAGGCGCGCGAGCGCTTCCTGCCCGCCTTCGCCGCCGACCTCGATCTGGCTCGCCGGAAGCGAAGCGACGAGCAGCGTGCCGGGACTGGTCTTCACAGCCTCGGTCAGGGACTGGACGAAGGACAAGTTCGCGTCGAACGAGCCGGACGGGAGACCCTCAACCTTGTAGATCTGGCGCAGATACGCGACCCACTCGTCGATCAGGATCAGGCAGGGCGCAAACTTCTTGAACAGGGACTCAAGCAGGTTGGAGCCGGGTGCGATTCCTTTGGCGTCGTTCTCCGCCACCATCGCGAAACCTTCGGCGAGACCAAGTTGATATGCGAGTTCCCCCCATGTCGTCTTGATCTCCAGGCCTTCCTTCGTCTTCAGGATGTCCTGCGGGCCGCGAGACGTGCCGACCAGCACCGCGCGGCTAATTTTTTCGGGAACGGTCAGCCCGGCCATGTGCAGGAGCTGGTCCAGCCCCGGCAAGTCGCGCGCCGGGGTCCCGCCCGCCATGTGGTAGAGCGCGAGCATAGAGTGCGTCTTGCCGCCGCCGAAATTGGTCTGCAACTCGACCACCGGGTCGCCACCCGCGGCGGAAAGGCGCTTCGCCGCACCCACCAAAAGAGTGGAAAGCCCGTCGGTCAGATAGGTGCGGGCGAAAAATTCCTTCGGGTTGGAATATTCCGACGGCGCCGAGCCGTTGTGAACCTTGCCGAGGTCGGCGGCGAACTCGGCCTGGGTAAACTCGCCAGTGGCGACATCCTGATGCGGCTCGACCACCTCCCGCCATGGCAGGAGTCCTGCGACGGTCTCGACCGAGATGTCGGAGCGTTGCGTCTTGCGGCGCTCCTCATTGCGCTGAAGCTCCGTGAACTTGATGCGCAGGATCGTGTCGCGCATGCCTCCGATTTTCTCGGCCGTCTCGCCGGCGCTGATCGAGCTCATCAGGCGGCGCATGGAATCCAGCGCCCGCTCGGCGTCGTCATAGGTGAAGTTCTCATTGTGGTTGAGTCGGTTGCGGACTTCGAGCAGTTCCGAGACCAGCGCACGCTCGGCATGGCCCAGCACATTGCCGAACGCTTCCTTCCAATAGGTCATCATGGCCTTGAGCAAGCCCGCCTGATCCCACGCCACGACGCCTTGGGCGACGCGAAGGCCAGTGACGCGCTCCACAACCTGCACCGGCCAGTGCCCGGTCAGCGAGGATTCGAGCCGCTTCTCGACGAACGGGGTCAGGGCTTCGGGAAGAAGCTCCATTCCTTCGAAAACATGCTGTCTTGCGCTTTTCGCCATTGTTCTTGCCCCCTTGGGATTATCGTGTCGAAGCTACGGCAGGACCGCCCGTCCTGCCGACGAATCAGACGGCTAGCGAAAACTGGCCGCCGCGGCTTGCGGTTTCGGAGCTGGCGGCGAGTCGCGTCAGGTCCGACCACACGGCGATCAGCGCGTTGTATGACGTCGCCTCCTTGGCGTCCTTGCGCTTCTCACAGATATTGTAGAGGCAGTAGGCGAGATCCTTGACGTTCTCCGCCATGGCCGGGCCAATCGCGCGGAGCAGCACCGCGGCCTCGTATTCGCCGCCCGTCTCAAGCGCGCGCACCACCTGCTGGCAGCATTCCCACACGGTCAGGTGTTTATCTTCCGCCGGATTCCAGTCCTCCGGCAGTTCGTCGCGCTTGAGGATTCGGACCTTGCCGGCCGAGCTTTCCAGGATACCTGCATGTTTGGCGCTCTCGACCGAGATGCCGCGGCCGCGGGCAATGTTATCAGCAGTGCCGTACGGACCATGGTCCGTGCCGAATTGCTCAAACCAGCTAATCGCGAGGCGGGTATCAGCGTCAAACTCGCCTTCGATTCCACCCAGGTACTCATCCAGTTCGCGGTTAATCAACTGCAACGCGGCCGTAACGCTCATCCGGCTGTCATCACTTTCCAACACAGCGTCGTAGCGGCTGAAGATGCCTATGCCCGGTCCAATCGACGATTGCGGCAAATCAGCCGGCGCAATGTTTGCTGCCTGAAGTTCCACCAGCGAATCGGGGAGTTCGCGCTTGAGACTTCTAATGAATTCAGCACGAGTAATAACCCCTGCATCAGCAGCTCTTCGTCGACAAACAAGAACAACGGCGTTTGCCAGAGCGTTCGTGCCGAACGCGACGGTCCTCGCCGATCTTTCTGTGCGAACCGGCCACGTTCTTACTATTTGATATGATGCATCGAGGACTGCCTGGAGGAATGTCGTCCAACCAGATGATGTCATACCTTCCTTGGCAATTTCACTCTTCTTAAAAGCGTAATATATTGCAGCGGGTGCGCTACCTGAATCCTGGCTGGATATTACGTGCAGAGCGCTCGACATTCCTGACTGAAAGAATTTTTTCGCACCGTCCTCGCCGCCATGGCGGTATTTGTCGGCAATCAACTCCTCTATCTTTGGAACGTAAATTGTTGAAAATAGATCTGGAATAATGCCTTTTAGAGACCGCTGAAGCCAAATATAGAAATAATCTGATAAATCAGCATAGCTGATATTGCTGTAGTACGGCGGGTCTGTTGATATAACACAATTCGGCGGCAAGGAGACACTTTGGGCATCTGCCTGCACGATTGATCCTATGCTATTCGGCGCAAACCCAGAAACAGCTTTTGAAACCCATTCTACCGCACCCAAAACGTTGCCTGTGCTGTCGCTAAAGGGATTGCACTCTGCGAAATCCCAAGTCATCGCGATTCCTTGCCGCGCGTAAGTAAATCGAACGAAACCATCTGCGGCCCAGGTCGCCATGCTGCTGCCAGCGTCGGCGAGTCGATCGATCGAAAATGCGACGTACGTGCAGATTGCACGCGCGTAGTCTTGCGCCGAACCTAGTCTTTCGTGGGATTGATCGGAAGAAAGCCGCGAAGAGGCGTCCGCCAAGACTCGATCATAAACTTCCGGTACCAAACCCGTGAGAGTCGTCATTGCGAGCAACTGTCTGGGAGTGAAGTAGTCACTGAAAGTTGTGAATCCATATCGCCGACCTTGAGCATTGCTGGCAAAAGTACCCCGGCATACTTGATTAGGAACCTGATCAAGTAGCCCGAATTTATCGAAGTACCCTGCGACCTGATCCTCAAGCTGCTTCACATTGATGGTATCACCGGAGAGATATACCTTTCCCTTTGCTCCTTCTGCGATAACGGCAATTAAACGACGACCCATGTTTCCTTTGGAGGCCTGATCATCGATATACGTAGCCGAAATCGGTGCTTTCGAGAGAAGGCATTGGAACGTAGCATCGCCAGTTTTTGTGCCTTCCGAGGCATCGCTTTTTAATCGCGAATGGCCAGCTGATCGGATCGAGAATGAATAGGATGAATTCTGCCTGTCGACGCTTGGTTCAATCCAAACTTCTTTGCCCTTTTTGTTGCTCAGGACGAAGTTCGAAATTAGTGGCACACTGGTCGAAGCAAACGCCGGATCGGGACTCGGCACTGTCCGCGCCCAGATCCAGGCAATCACCGTGGCCTTGCCACCCCCATATTCTTTAGGCAGGTCGACCTGCGGGTAGAGGTGACCGATGCGCTCGAACGCCTTTTCGCGCATCCATTCGCCATAGTAGAGCACATCCTCCGCCAGCCCTTCGGCATTGCGATAGTGGTTGCGGTCCTTGCCGCCCGGATGCACCGGCGCCATATCCTTGAACTTCGGCGGTATCTCAATCATCGCCTTGCCGATCATGACGGCGACAGGATTCAAATCGCTGCCATAGGCGGGGAGACCAAGCCGCTGCGCCTCAAGCGGGATCGACCCGCCGCCGGAGAACGGGTCGTAGATAGGCGGCAGTTCGCCGCCGCAACTCTTGCGGATTTCCGCCCGCGCGCGCTCCAGCACCTCCTCGTTGGTCGAGTTTTCCCAGATCACCAATTCCTCGATGATGTCGAACAGACGCTTGCGCTCCAGCTCGATCGCAACGTCCTCCACCGTGATCTCCTTGTCGTCCGCAGGAGGCGCCTTGCCCTCCTGGCGCCTCTTCCCACTGTCGCTCAGGCGAGCGTTCAGTTCCCGCTCTGCGGCGGTCCTGGTCTTGGCATCGTTGAGGAGATCGTCGACGTGACCCGAGGGGTCGTCGACCAGCTGCGCGAACAGCACCGCCCGGCACGCCGCCAGCGGTCGCCGCGCCCACCACAGATGTAGAGTAGACGGATGACCGTGCCGGATCGATTTCTCCCGCGCCGACGCCTTGTTGATGGCTTCCAGCGGGATTGCGACTTCGATAAGTTTCTTCTTGTAGGTCATGCCTGTACCGGGAATTCGATGATGGAGGGCGCGGCGACCAGTTCGGGTCCCCGCGGCGGGGCGTTCTTGCGCCAGCCGCGCTTGATGGTTTGGACGGCAAAGATCGGCATCTGTTGGGCCTTCGGCAGTTCGAACAGGCCCTTCACATGCCAGAACACAGCCCAGTGGCCCTGATTGTCGGACGTGTATTGTCCCGTTGTCGGAGGGCGGTTCGTCATGCCTTTGGAATGCTTGCCGCTGCCGCTCTCTTCCGAGCCGACATACCAGCCGCCCCAACAGATGACGAAGGAGTCCTTGGCCGGCACGTCCTCATGGGAAGGGTAGATCAGGACCGGCACAGGTGCGCCGTCCCGCATCTCGTCCACCCTCCGGAACAACTCCCATTTCCGCGAGCCGAAGGCAACGAATCCTTCTTTCTCGGCAATGCTCTTGCCAGACTGCAGGTGCTCAAGCGGCACTGGCGCCAGAATGGCGAAATCCGTCGTGACGGTCATGGTATTGCCTCCTGCGGCTACCTTACGAGACTGACTCGATATCGATAGGGCGCAGTCTCCTCGAACCGCACCTTGTCACCAGTTTTGGCCCGATTGAGCTTGTAAAAGGAACCAATCCAGCCACGTGCTCGGAAAAACTTCTTCTCGCCATCGAGGTCGGTTCGGACGGGTTCTGGCCCGCCCCAGTCGACGATGATGTCTTTCTTCGCCGCCGAAGCCTTGTTGGAGCCGCCCTTTGCGTCCGCCGGAAACCGATCGAAGATCGAGCGGAGATAGATGTGGTTGTGGTCGATATTTCCTTGGGTGACAGCCACCTCGCCAATCACGCGGCCATGGCCGTTGGATGGGACAGGCTTTGCCTGGACGATGCCTGCCGCAGACGGCGCGGCTGGCGAAGGAACAGTCGGCTTCGATGCGGACACATCCCGTACCTTCTGGAGAAATCCCGTCGTGGGCGCGGGAGTTGTCGTCTCGGATTTGGCATCCGACGAAATCGAACCGAGCTGGCGGACGATTTCCGACGATGCCCTCTCGTCTAGTTCTACCCACGTCACTGCCCCGGACTTGTGGCGATAGGGAACAGGCGCGGACAGCTTACGGACATCCGCCAGCTTCCACGGCGTGTTCCACTTCGCGACCTGTCCGCTGCGGATCATCTCGGCAGGAATACGGTGTTTTTCGAACGCGGCGATCATGTCATCCGGAGACAGCGGCGCGCCCGAATCCACGAGCCGGGCCACGCCCCAGACAGCGCCTGTGCCTTTCCGGATCAATGCGAACCAGCCGCGATGCGACGCGCCTGTCGACCGCATCTCCCACGTCTTGCTGCCGTCCAGGATGAAGCCGATCCACGGATCGTCGATGATCAGCCCTTTGGTCATATTCACGATGGTCTTTCCCCCTTCTCAAGTAATTTCCTCAGGTCGACCTGAATGGCGGTGACGCCGAATTCAGGCTCTTGGCTGAATGGCCGGCGCACATAGATTGGCTCACGCGCAAAGCCTGCTTCGACATGCACGACGGCCAGGATGAATTTCTCCGGCTCGTGGAGCGACGTGATCACCTCTTGGCGCGTGACCATCACGCTGTCAGCGCCGTCGATCCGCCCCTTAACCTCAATGAACCGCATATGGCTCGCGCCGCGAGAGGCGATGTCGTAGCCAAGCTTTTGCGCGGACACGTCATCCGGCTCATTACCGAGACCGCGTTCGGCAGCCATCACGGCATTCATCGCCGCGATTTCGATCGCGCGGCGTGCGACTGGGTCTTCGGAAAAGCCGTTGCCCACACCCAGCCCTTGCTTCAGCGAGGCCAGCAGCCCGCGCGGAATCACCACCATGCCACCACGAATCCTTGGCGGCTGTGAGCTGATGAACTTTTCCTGCTCCAACAGTGCTTCCCGACGCTTGCGTCGCTCAGCCAGATCCTCGGCGCGGCGCTGGGCATTCTGCCAGTTGAGTCGTGTCTTCTTGCCGGCGCGCTCTTCCTCACGCAATTCCGCGGCCCGGTTGTCCCAATAGTTGATCTCCTTCGCCAGCCGGGCCTTCACTTCCTGCTCGACCTTGGCAATCTCCGGAAGCCGCCGCGCCTTCACCTCGCCGACGTGGCGCTGCGCCATGTCTACGGTGGCGAATCGAAGCGCGGTCTTTTCAAGGTCGGAACTCAACCAGTCCTGTTCGAGCACATTCTTCACCAGCGCCGATTCCTCCGCCGACGCGGGGCGCAGGTTCAGATGTGGCGCGATGCCTGCATCGCGTGCTTCCCCGCTCTTACGAACGGCAGTGAACTGGAGTTTCTGCGACACGATATGCGGCTTGCCGAGGCTCGTCTGGCGACCGTCTTGCACACTGTGTTCCAGCAGGAAAACAGCCGTTACATCCTGGCTATCGTCGGTGTCGTCGACGAGCACGGCGCCTTGCTTCAGGACATGGTCATACTCTTCGCGGATCAGTGAAATGACTGACTCCAACAGCGGGTGCCCTGGGCACACGAAGCTGGCTACCGGCTGCTGATTGATCCGCCCCTTTTCGAAACAGATACGCTCATATTTCTTCTGGAGCGGAGCGCCCATGCCGATCTGGCGATCGCGCTCGCGTACGCGTAGCGGGACGTGAGTGATCTCGAAACGCCCTTCCTCGCGCTTCCTGATCTGGCCCCCGAGCCGCTGGAAGGCTTCGATGAAGAAGCTCTGGATATGATGCGGCTGTAGGCGCTGGGCGGCAGCGCGTTCCATCTCCAGCCGAAGTTCATGAACCTGCGCCTCGGGCATTGTGTCGTTGGTCAAAGCCCGACGCTGCAGCAGCTCGAGAAGATGCTTTTGATCCACGGCACCGTCGACCTGCCTGAATAGCCTCGCCTTCACATCGTCCTGCTCGCCATATTGGATGGCCTCGAAGAGGAGGTCTTTCAGTGCAACACCTTCGAACAATTCGCCAAGTACGTCGTAGACCCTTCCGCCGAGGGCCTCGCGAGCAGCCTCTAGCTTTTCCAAGAGTCGGCCATAGACCTCGCCTTCGCGCGTATCCGCCGCAACGAGATTCCAGAGATGGCAGACTTCCGTCTGGCCGATGCGGTGGATTCGGCCGAAGCGCTGCTCGATCTTGTTGGGATTCCACGGCAGGTCGTAGTTGACCATCAGATGACCGCGCTGAAGGTTCACACCTTCGCCGGCTGCATCGTTGGCCACCAGGACGAGCAGGTCGCGATCCTGCATGAACCTTTCGATGACCTTCCTACGCTCGTCGCGAGACACGCCGCCGTGGATCACTTCGACTGCCTCTGGATTGCCCAAGCGTCCGCGGATCTTGTCGGCAAGATAGTGGAGCGTGTCCTTGGGCTCGGTAAAGATGATCAGCTTGCGGCGGTTGCCAGCGGCATCCGTCATCAGGTCGTCATCAAGGATTCGATTGAGCTGCGACCATTTCGTGTCGACGCCGGACTGGACGACGGACAGCGCCATCTGCTCCAGCTTCTTGAGCGTGTCTACCTCCATGCCGAGCTGCTCGACCGTTTCTGCCGTGGTCGCGCCGGTGGAAATCAAATCTTCGAATTCGTCTATCTCCTCCTGGCTAAGCTCCTCCAGGTTTCGGAGCGTGTCGCCGTTCCCTTCAATGCTCGCGAATCCTCCGCCGCGCCCCTTCGAGGTCAGGCGGGCTTCGGCGAGATCGTTCTCCAACCGCTCCCGCCGACGCTTCAATGATTGGTAGATCGCGGCGGGTGACGAAGCGAGCCGTCGCTGCAGGATCTGGAGCGCGAAGCCTACATTGTTGCGTTTCCTCCCATCGTCAGCAAAGCGCTGCACGCGATTCATCTCGGTCCGGACATACTCGGTCACGGCCGAGTAAAGTGCGGCCTCGCCCTCCGAAAGCTCGTATTTGACCGTTCGGGCGCGTCGCTCCGGGAAAAGAGGACGACCGTCAAAGCGAAGGAGTTCTTCCTTGGTCAACCGCCTCATCATGTCGCCAGTGTCGGCATAATGCACGCCGTCGCGGAACCGGCCTTCGAACCGATCGCCGTCGAGGAGCGCCATGAAGAGCTGGAAGTCCTCTTCTTTTCCGTTATGGGGCGTGGCCGACATCAAGAGAAAATGCCGGCAGAGCTCACCGAGCCTCTGGCCGATCTGATAGCGCTTCGTGTATTTGACCTCGCCGCCGAAATAGGTCGCAGACATGCGATGTGCCTCATCGCAGATGATGAGGTCCCACTCCGTCGCCTTCGTCAGTTTCTCCTGCAGGTCTTCATTGCGGGCGAGCACGTCGAGGCGAACGATCAGCCTGTTGCGATCTTCGAAAGGATTCCCGGACCGGGAGTTCTCGATCATGTCTCGGGTGAGGATGTCGAACTCAAGATTGAACTTTTCGCCAAGCTCGTCTTGCCATTGCTCGACGAGGCTGCCAGGGGCAACCACGAGACAGCGCTCGAGATCGCTGCGCGCGATCAATTCCTTGATGAGAAGCCCGGCCATAATAGTCTTGCCGGCACCGGGATCGTCGGCCAGCAAGAACCGCAGGGGTTGGCGCGGTAGCATTTCGCGGTAGACAGCGGAAATCTGGTGCGGCAGCGGATCGATGAGACTGGTGTGAATGGCGAGATAGGGATCGAAGTAGTGGGCAAGCTTGATGCGATTTGCCTCCGTCACCAGACGCAACTGCCCACCATCCGCGTCGAACGACCAAGCTCGTCCGCGCTCATCCAGCTCCAGGCGGTGCTCGTCGTCCCTGTACAGCGTGCTTTCGGAGACGGTGCCTTCCGGATCGCGGAAGATCACATTGATCGCCTGATCGCCGATCCAGTCCACCGATACGATTTGGACGCCACGGCCCGGAGCAATCCCGCGCACGAGCGCGCCACCGCGAATGTCTTCAAGCCTGGTCATCCGGCCGTCTCCCGCCCCACCGCAGCTTCCCGAACGATACGACCAGTATTTGCGAGTTCCAAAACTCGCTTTGCATCGGCCTCGTTCAACAGGACGATGTGTTGTCTTCTTGGATCTTCGTTGACAGCGTCATTCAAGAGCCCGAGTCTTTTCATGACATAAAAGAGCATCGCGACGCGGACCCGAAGAACGCATTTGCGCCCTTTCATGCCGTAATCCTTGGCCACGACTTCCTGCTGCGAACTCGTAAGCGCAGGATGGGGCGCGATTTCCAACGGATAGTATTCGTGCCAGAAGTGATCGGCCTCACCCGACGCACCGGGCTCATCCTCACCACGTGATTTAAGGATGCGCGGCAGGAGGAAGTCCTTAAACGTTTCCTCCAGATGACAGAAGGCACGGGCATGCCACCGAAATCCGTCATAGCCGAAAGCGTGTGGTGTTATGCGCCGCCATTTCGGATCGGGGCGCTGGGGGTTCATCGATTGATACATGACATCGATTGAACGCCGATTTCGGATGGCGTTCAAAACCGCCCTCAACACATCACCGTCGACATCGCGCTTCGGCGTCAGGGCGACATCTGCATCCGGTGCTGCTGATATCCATGAGTCCCGTTGCCAATCTGCTCCTTCAACGACGGCCTGTAACCTAGACAGGAATGCATCCGGATCGGGATTGAGGAACTGCGGCTTGAATCCACCGGCCGCAATGTAGCGCTTGGCGCTTTTGTCATAGATCATATTGTGCGGTGCCCGCTCCTGATAAAGGGTCAGGTCTTTCGAGGCCTGCGGCACGGACACACCGAACGTATCGATGATATCCGAGCGGTTGACACCTCCTTCCCAGAACAGCCGGAATTCGATGAATTCCAGCCGCTGTTCGACACCCCAGCGCAGGCCGTCCACAATTTTAGGCATCGAAACTATTCCCATCTAAAAACTATTCGTGTATCTAGAGCGCAGAGACTGAGTCGTCAACTGCAATTTCGCGTCGGCTGCCCTGCAAGTGGTCGACTGTATGCAAGGAGTGCTCTCATGACTGCTTCGCTTACATTCTTCTCCGTCGACAACGGGGACATGGCCCTTATCAAGCTCGATAACGACCAGCATATTCTCATCGACATCAACATCCGCGCAGCTGCTGACGATCCGGACGACGACACCTACGATGTCGCCGCCGATCTCAAAGAACGGTTGCCGCGTGACGACCAGAACCGGCTCTATGTGGACGCGTTCCTGCTGTCCCACCCGGACGGGGACCACATCACTGGTCTCAGCAAGCACTTTTATCTCGGCCCGCCGGATGACTTTCCCGAAGACAATGAAGACGACCTGATCCTCATCAGGGAGATGTGGTCGTCCCCGATCGTGTTCCGGCGCGCCAGCGCTAAGCATAAGCTCGGCGAGGAAGCGAAGGCTTGGAAGACGGAGGCCCGGCGCCGGGTTGCCCTCTATCGCGAGATAGGCTCTGGCGTCGGCGACGGCGATCGCATCCTGCTGATGGGCAAGGACAAGGACGGCAAGACCGACGATATCATGGACATCGTCGTCGAGCAGTACGAACTCATCACCCGCGTTAACCAGGGCGATGAAGGCCAGTTCGAGGGCCGACTTCTGGCACCGATGGTGGTCGAGGACGACGACGAGGAGCTGATCGACCTGCTTGAGAAGAATAACTCGTCGGTCATCATCCGCTTCTCCATCACCGGCGACGGCTACAAGGACATGTGCCGGTTCCTGACTGGCGGTGACGCCGGCGTCGCAATTTGGGAGCGCCTCTGGAACATCCTTGACGAAGATGGCAACACCGACTGGCTCAGCTATGACGTCATGGAGACGCCGCACCACTGTTCGTGGCGCACCCTCAGCTACGACCGCTGGTCTGAGCTCGGCGAGAAGGTCAAGGTCTGCGAGGAGGCCCGCAATGCGCTTTCGCAGATCCGCGACGGCGCCGTAATCGTCGCCAGCTGCAAGCCGATCAAAAAAGACGATTCCAATCCTCCGCACGAGCGGGCGCAAAGGGAATATGTCTCTATGGTCGAAGGTGAAAGCGACCGCTTCATCTGCACCACCGAATACACGGCCGACGAAGACCGCGCGTTGGAATTTAAGATTTACCACGCCGGAACGGCGAAGAAGCTCTCTATGACGGCCAAGAAGACGGCCGCGGTGGTCGGCGTCAGCGGCATCGCGACGGCCGCGAGGGCCCACGGCCGCAAATGACCGCGCAGCAATTCGAGCGGCACGCACAGCAGTTTGTGCGTGTCGCCTCCGATCATCGGCAGTGCGTGGAGGCGGGCATCATCGGCGTCGCCGACGATCACGCCCGCGTTTATGTCGTGCTGAGTGTCGAGATGCCTTTGCCTTATGCGTCCAAGGGGTCAAGCCCGAACGGCGTGAAGTTGCAGGAACGTGTCGAAATCCGGATCGGTGCGGACTACCCTTGGAAAAGTCCTTCGTTCTTTCTACGGGAAGATTTTCCCCGTGACCTGCCACATCTGTCGGCTGGCGGCGGTAAGTCGCTGCCGCGGCCTTGCCTCGTCGACGGCTCGATCGACGAGTATTTCAGTAGCTTCGGGCTAGTCGAGGTTGGAATCCTGCAGCTGCTCTCGCAGATGGCGGTCTGGCTGGCCAAGGCCGCCGTCAACGGGCTGATGGATCCCAAGCACGGCTGGGAACCAGTCATGCGGCACGACCTTGACGACGTGGTGGTCGTTGACCCTGCGGCCGTTCGCGGCCGCGTCGGGCGGGACGCCGGCACGGTCTGGCTGAAATCCGATTTTTTCCGGTATCGTTCAGGGCGGGGTCGCCTCAGCGGCGACGAGGTCTACCTAACCGTCAATGAGGAACTGGCGGCCTCCGTCGGCAAGCTTGGCACCTTCCCCTTCGACATCAACGTGTCCGCTGCAGGTCATCCCTATGGGAACACGATAACTGCGGTGTTCTGGGCCGCCGAGAACGTCATTGCCAAGGCTATCTTCCCGGAAACCATCGAGACGATGGAGGACCTCGCCGCCAGGGCTAAGGATTTCGGTTTCGGCCCGGCTTTTGACGCCTTTCTGCGACGACTGGAAGAGCGCTGGGAATCCGCCACATGGACGAGCCAAGGATCCCTGCCGATCGGGGTTATCTTTTGTGCTCGGCGGCCGTTCAAACTGATTGGCCGGGATTCGAGCATCGAATTGCTGCCCTACATCTTCGACGTGTCACCACGGAAACAACGGAAAAACCTCTACGAGGGGCCAAGCGGCCGCCGCGCGGTTGCCGCGCGCCAGGTAGACAAGGTGTCTGCCACGCTACTGCGGACAGTGTCGGCATCGGCGGACCTCGGCAAGATCGCATTGATTGGATGCGGCAGTGTAGGCTCGAAGGTGGGTCTGCATCTCGCGCGCTCCGGTGCAACGATTACTGGACTGGCCGACAAGGGCATTTTGCAGCCGCACAATATGGCGCGGCACGCGCTGGTCAGGGATGTCCTGCCGCTTGTCAAGGCAACGGAACTGGCGTCCGAGCTGTCGAAGCTCGGGCAAAAGCCGCAAGTCTACCTTGACGATGCCGCACGTGGGCTAGCGCAGGCGGCAAATCGCGCAAAAATCGCTCCTGTGGGCACGAACTCAGTTGTGAACACGACAGCGTCGCTTCTTGTGCGGGATGCCCTATCCATCGTCGCACCCGCCGATTTTCCCGCCCGGGTAACCGAGATCGCGCTGTTTGGAAGGGGAAAAGGCGCTTTCGTGCTGCACGAGGGACCGGACAGAAATCCCACACTGGCCGACCTGGAAGTCGAACTCAGCGCCAAGGCCACCGAGGTCGAGAGTGCTTTGCTCTTCGACGAAAAGTTTGGGCTGACAGAGATCCAGATAGGCGATGGCTGCGGGTCGCTGACGATGCCCATGACCGACGCGCGCCTCTCGGCGATGTCGGCGGCCGCCACCGAGCTGCTCGCCGATTTCATCAGCCGGGACGCCGTCGGCGGCCTCATTGCCGTCGGCACCCAGGATGCCGACTCGCCGACGACGACGTGGAGGTCAATCGCCATGCCGACGATGATCAAGGTTCCCGTCGACGGCGCCGACTGGATCCTCAAGATGTCCGCCGATGTTGATAGGCGCATTAGGGAGGAAATTGCCGTCTATCCGCAAGTCGAGACGGGCGGTTTGATGGTCGGCGCGTGCAGCGCCCGCACCAAGACGATCACAGTCGTCGATCTGTTGCCGGCACCGCCAGACAGCCAACGCTCCAGCTCGCGGTTCGTCCTTGGCAAGCAGGGCCTGAAGGAGGCGGTGATGGAACGGCACCTCAAGAGCGGCAAGCGCCTGCTCGACGTCGGCACGTGGCATAGCCACATCGCCGAGCAGGGCCCGTCGGCGACGGACTGGCGTACGGCAAAAGACCTCGCTGCCGAGCGATCCCCGCCCGCGGTGCTGTTAATTGCAACACCGAGTGGATATTGCAGCATCGTTCATGACCCATCAAGGTGAACCATGGATTTTCTGGATACTTATTCTATTAAGGCCCGGCTGTTCCCGGCCTTAATCGCCGTTCTTCCCGCATTTGTCCTTTTCCTTCTTGCGGGGTCATGGAAAGACCCGGGGTTGCCAGAGGTCATGACGGCCTTGGGCATAGGTGTCTTGTTCTATGCCATGGCGGATCTCGCCCGTCGCGCCGGCCGGCGTGTGCAGCGAAAGCTGTTCAAGGAATCTGGTGGCTTCCCGACGAACACCGAACTGAGCCATCTCGATACGACCTTGGATTCCGGCATCAAGGACCGGTTCCGCAACTTTCTCGCGATGCAGATCGGCAAGGCCGCACCTACACGCGAGTCAGAAGTCGCTGACCCGGCCGGCGCCTCCCAGTTTTATGGGGAATGCTACAACTTCCTGCGGAACAACACCTACGACACCGAGCGCTTCCGCGTCCTTTTCAATGAAAACATCAGCTACGGCTTCAGGAGGAACCTCTACGGCTTAAAACCCTACGGCATCGCCATCAACCTGCTGGCGGTTCTGGCCGCTTGTTGGCTGTATCGCTACCAGCCTGCCTTCGCCACGCTCGGCCAGGGCCAGATTTTCATCCAGGGCGGCTTCGCGCTCTTCCACGCGATTTACTTCATTTTTGCGGTGACCAAAGGTACCGTTCTGGAGGCGTCGAAAACCTATGCGCGACAGCTTACAATGAGCTGCGACGTTCTGATCCGAGACACCAAAACATAAGATGATAGCTCACTCGCGACGAATCCTGGCAAGCCCGCGCAATGAGAAATGATAGATGGCATTTCGGCCGTACGGAAGGAGACCGGCGGAGTTCGACGGTGTCTCGAACACGACGTCAACAGCCCTGACCACGGTACCAAGGCGCCGCGAGACCATTTGCTCGACAACGCCTTGATGATGCCCCGGCGACCTGGCCAGGCGACTAGGAATGGGTGTTGATGTCCTGCTCAATCTGCCGTGCTGATTCCAGAATGTCATCGAAACTCGGCGGAGTGCCGAAGATCATGGCCGCCGTATTCGCATAGTCGCGCGTGAGCGCGTCCACCATCTTTGGAGCGGGCGCGATCGCGAAGCTGCCCGGGACTGCTGAGGCGAGGTCATAGTCGGGACGGTCGAAAAACATTCGTGCGTGCCGCACACAATCGGTGCCAAGATCGAGATCGCCGAGCGCGGCCTTTCCGGTCTCGGATCCGAGAAGACAGTGCAGGTCATAATAGTGCCGAGACACCCGCTGGCCTTCCTGCCGCAGTTCGCCGCGCCGCTCGTACCAGCGGCGCAATCCATGGGCGATCACCACCTTGTCCCAAAAGGTGCGGATCGCCTCGATCGTGGTCACGTCGGCGACGGTGAGATCAATGCCTGCCGCTTCCGCCGCGACATAGGGCGTGATCGTGATAGGGCGATTGGGATCGAGTGCCGATTTCGCCCCGGACTCGAGGCGTATGGCCGGTCGCACATAGGCGCCATCACGCGGCTCGACCTCGGGATACCAGAGCAGCAGGGTCTGACCATCGGCATCGGCTTCGTCGATCTCCACCCGTCCGGCGCCGTTCGTAATGTCGGCAAGTTGAGCGGTGAGGAAGTCTCGCAGCGGCCCTGTGATATACGCACGGCAGGCGTCCCGGATGGTGTCGAGCTTGGCGCGGCGCTTCTTGTTCGACAGTCCCTCAAGCTCCTCGACGGAGGCAGCCTCGTCGAGATCGTCGCGGAACACGGTAACGTCGATGTCCTCGGAAAAACGCTGGATGAGGCCATAGCCTTTTGACAGCGACGTCCCGCCCTTGAACAGCAGCCGTGGCTCCCCCGCAGGCCGTTCGTGGTAGAGCGAATTGAGGGTCCAGCAGACCCAGAAATCCTTTTCGACATTGCCCACCGGAGCTCCGATCCGATTGGCCGTGGCAAGGAACAGGTCGAGCCGGTCGCGTGGGGATGCCGCGATGATCTGGCGGTAAGCATCGGTACTCATGGCTTCGCCTCGTGCGGGTCCGCCCTCAGGATTTCGCGGAGGAACTCCTGCATCCAGATCGGCACGGCGGAGAGACCGGCACGCAGATCCTCGCGAATGGCCTCGCCATGCTTGGGGTCGGCAAACAGGCGGCGCAACGTCGCCTGGATACGCTTCCGTTCGCCCTTCTGGGTCAGCATGTCCTGCATCCAATGCAAGGCCTGGACGACCCGCATTCCCGGCCGATCCGCCCAATAGAGGCGGCTAGGGGCAGCGTATTTGAAGTGGATTTCCTGCGTGCCGAGCTTGATTGGCTTCAACCGCGCATCGACCAGCACTTCTATTCGGGCGGGGACGGCGGTCGTCAGGCCGAGGTCGTTGGCGGCCGTCATACCATCGATGACGGCGCGCGCCCGATCGCGGCGCGTGACGGCGCGGATCACAGCGCGATAGTCCGGCACGGTGGCGCGGCCAGTCAGGTTGTTCGTGCGCGGCCGGTCATAGAGGCCTCGGTCGATCCGGCGCAGCTCCCCGGCGGCTGCCAGGCGCTGCAGGGTTTTGTCCACGGCGGCGCGCGCGCCGAGATCGGCGAAGTCGCCGGGGGTCCAGACCTCGTCGGGTTTGGACTCAATGCGGGCAAGCAGGCGCGAGCGAAGATCGGTATCGGGCTCAACGATAGGCATGTCCGAAATATGCTACAAGTTTCGGACAAAGGCAAGGGATGAGTCCGAAATATGCTACAATTTTCGGACACCCCGTGGCGCCCAAACTCCAAAAATGGAACTCACATTTTCGCATCGACGGATATGGCCCGAGCATTGAATGCCTCCTTCCGCAGGGGCACGACATCATCTCGGTTGACTCTTAGCCAAGACGAGAACAAATGTAGAACATATCACAGGCTTTCCGCGTTTCAAGGGTCAGATGAGTGTATCGGCGCCCCCTGCTGCCATTTCCGAGCTTCGAGACCGCATCGCGCGCCTCGAAGGCGGAAATACGCGCGTGCGTACAGTTTTGCCGTTCGGAGTGGCCGCGATCGACAGGGTACTGCCGGGAGGGGGATTGGTCTTTGGCGGTCTGCATGAGGTCGCGGGTGGTGGAAATGGCGCTGTCGATGGCGCGGCCGCGGCACTCTTTGCAGCGGGAATTGCCGCACGCACGGCGGGCAAGGTGCTGTGGTGCGTTACCCGGCCCGATCTGTTCGCGCCAGCGATCGAACAGGCCGGCCTTCCTCCGGGACGGGTAATCTATGTCGAAGCCGGCGACGAAAAATCCGTTCTCGCCTGTTTCGAAGAGGGTCTTCGCGGCGGTTTTGGCGCTGTCGTTGCCGAGATTGCCCGGCTTTCGATGACGGCCTCACGGCGGCTTCAGCTTGCCGCCGAAAGCTCCGGCGCCATCGGCATCGCCATTCGCCGCTGGCGTCGGCAGACGGAGGCAACGGATTTTGGGCAGCCAACCGCCGCCGAGACACGCTGGCGGGTGTCGGTCCTGCCGTCGACACCATTGCCCGTTCAGGGGATTGGACGGGCGCGCTGGCACGTTGAGCTGATCCGATGCCGGGCCGGAGAGAGTGCAGATTTTATAGTGGAGGCATGCGATGCCAAGGGTCGTATCGCTCTTCCTTCCGATGTGGCCGACAGACCGCTTCAGAAGGAAATCGGGCGACGCCGCGCCTCCGCCTGAGACGCCGCTCGTCCTTATTGGCCGTGATGGTCGTCGCCGTGTCGTGCTCGCCGCCGATGCGGCAGCGCACGCGGCCGGCCTGCGCATCCGCATGCCGGCCAGCAAGGCGCAGGCGCTCGTTCCGGGCCTGATCGTTCATGACGGAGAACCGGAAGCAGATGTCGACGCGCTCGAGCGGTTGGCGCTGTGGGCATTGCGCCGCTATGCGCCGATCGCCGCCGCCGATCCGCCGGATGGCATCGTCATCGATACGACCGGCGCCGATCATCTTCATGGCGGCGAGGCGGCAATGCTTGGCGAGATGGTGCAACGGCTCGCCGCTGCCCGCATCACGGCCCGGGCGGCGGTCGCCGATAGCTGGGGGGCTGCGCATGCGCTGGCGCGCTTCGGCGCGCGAACGACCATCGTCGTCCCCTCCATCGAGACGGCGCAGGCAATTCGGCCTTTGCCGATCGCTGCACTTCGTCTTCCCGCCAGCACGATCGACAGCCTGAGGCGACTCGGCTTCGAGACAATTGCGGACCTAGCCGGCACATCGCGCGCATCGCTCGCCTTGCGTTTTGGACCGGAGGCCGGCCGACGCCTCGACCAGGCGTTCGGACGTGTAAGCGAACCGATCGAGCCGATCCGGCCGGAGGAGATCGTCGAGGTGCGCCGCAATTTTGCCGAACCGATCGGCGCACCAGAGACGATCGCCCGCTATACAGGCAAGCTTGTGGCGGAACTCTGCATTGAACTTGAGACGCGGGGGCTTGGCGCGCGCCGGCTCGACCTCCTGTTCTTCCGCGTCGACAATCGCATCGAGGCGATCCGTGTCGGCACAGCAACGCCAGTGCGCGATCCAAAGCGTTTGACCCGGCTTCTCACCGACAAGATCGAGACGATCGATCCGGGGTTCGGCATCGAACGGATGCGGCTTGCTGCGACCGTTGCCGAGCCGCTGCCGGCCAAGCAGATGATTTCCTCGCTCGCCGAGGCGCCCGAACACGATGTGTCGGATGTGATCGACACCCTCGCCAACCGTGTTGGTGAGGACCGGCTCTATCGCTTCGCCCCGGTGCAGAGCGACGTTCCCGAGCGGTCGGTTCAACGCATTGCGCCGATGGCGCCCGATACCGGCGAGGGCTGGCCAGGCCATTGGCCGCGGCCGTCGCGGCTGCTGCCGCGGCCCGAGCCGATCGAGACGGTAGCACTTCTTCCCGACCATCCGCCCGTGACCTTCACTTGGCGCGGCGTTCGCCGGCGGGTGAAGCGAGCAGACGGGCCGGAGCGCGTCTTCGGGGAATGGTGGAAACGCGACGCCGAGCTCGCGGCGGTGCGCGACTATTTCCAGGTCGAGGACGAGAACGGCGAACGTTACTGGGTCTTCCGTGCCGGCGACGGCGAGGATGCGGCGACCGGATCGCACAAATGGTTCATGCACGGGATCTTCGGATGACTGTCGGAACCCGATACGCCGAGTTGCAGGTGACCTCGCATTTCTCGTTTCTGCGGGGCGCATCGTCCTGCGAGGAGCTGTTTGCGCAGGCCGCACAGCTCGGCATTGAAGCGCTGGCAGTCGTCGATCGCAATTCGCTTGCCGGTATTGTGCGTGCACATGAAGCGGCAAAGACGACAGGCGTCCGGTTGATTGTCGGTTGCCGTCTCGATCTCGCCGACGGCATGTCGATGCTGGTCTATCCGACCAACCGACCGGCCTACTCGCGCCTCTGCCGTCTGCTGTCGCTCGGCAAGGGCAGGGCCGGCAAGGCGAAGTGTCGTCTCGAATGGGATGATGTCGTCGCCTATGGCGAGGGATTGATCGCGGTGCTGGTGCCGGACGAAGCCGATGACCTCTGTGCCGTTCGTCTGCGGCGGCTGCGCGAGGCCTTCGGCAATCGCGCCTATCTGGCGCTTACCTTGCGCAGGCGCCCGAACGACCAACTCCGGCTCTACGAGCTGGCGAACCTGGCGGCAGCGATGCACGTGCCCCCCGTCGTCACCAATGACGTGCTGTTCCACGAACCCGCCCGCCGCATGATGCAGGATGTCGTCACCTGCATTCGCCACAACGTCACCATCGACGATGCTGGATTCCGGCGCGAACGCCATGCCGATCGCTATCTCAAACCTGGCGACGAGATGGCGCGGCTGTTCAGCAGCCATCCCGAGGCCCTGGCGTGCGCGATCGAAATCGCCGACCACTGCCGTTTCTCAATGGACGAGCTCGCCTACCAATACCCACAGGAAAAGACCATGCCGGGCCTCACAGCCCAGCAGGCACTCGAAAAGCTTACCTGGGAAGGTGCCGCCCAACGCTATCCCGAGGGCGTGCCCGACAAGGTGGTCAAAATCCTGAAACATGAACTGCGGCTGATCGAGACGCTCGAATACGCGCCGTACTTTCTGACGGTGAACTCGATCGTGCGTTTCGCTCGCAGCCGTGACATTCTTTGCCAGGGCCGCGGCTCGGCCGCCAATTCGGCCGTCTGCTATGTGCTCGGCATCACCTCCATCGACCCCGAACGCAACAACCTCTTGTTCGAGCGCTTCGTTTCGCAGGAGCGGCGCGAGCCGCCTGACATCGATGTCGACTTCGAGCATGAACGGCGCGAGATCGTCATGCAGTGGGTCTATGAAACCTACGGGCGTGACCACGCAGCCCTATGTTCGACCGTTATTCGTTATCGAACCAAGGGCGCCGTCCGCGATGTCGGCAAGGCGCTCGGCCTGCCCGAGGACATGACCAAACTTCTGTCCTCGCAGGTCTGGGGCCATGGCGAGGCAGTCGATGAGCAGCGCGCCCGAGAACTCAACCTCAATCTCGGCGATCGCCGGCTGCGCCTGACCCTCGAACTCGCCGCGCAACTTGCCGGGACACCACGCCATCTCTCCCAGCATCCGGGCGGCTTTGTCCTGACGCACGATCGCCTCGACGATCTTGTGCCGATCGAGCCGGCGGCGATGAAGGATCGCCAGGTGGTGGAATGGGACAAGGATGATATCGACGCCCTCAAATTCATGAAGGTGGATGTGCTGGCGCTTGGCATGCTCACCTGCATGAAGCGGTCCTTCGATCTTCTGTCCGAGCACAAGGGCGTGACGCTCGACCTGGCGACGATCCCGCCAGAGGATCCGCGCACCTATGCGATGATCAGGAAGGCCGATACACTCGGCGTCTTCCAGATCGAATCCCGCGCGCAGATGTCGATGCTGCCGCGCATGAAGCCCAGGACATTTTACGACCTGGTCATCGAGGTCGCGATCGTCCGGCCCGGACCGATCCAGGGCGACATGGTTCATCCCTACCTTCGCCGGCGCGACGGCAAGGAAGAGGTGACGTTTCCGACACCGGAGCTTGAGCGCGTTTTGGGCAAGACACTCGGCGTGCCGCTGTTTCAGGAGCAGGCAATGCAGGTCTCCATGGTCTGCGCCGGCTTTTCCGCCGGCGAGGCCGACCAGCTGCGGCGCGCCATGGCCACCTTCAAGCACACCGGCGGCGTCTCGAAGTTCCGCGACAAGCTGGTCAACGGCATGATCGCCAACGGCTACAGCTCAGAGTTTGCCGAAAAGACGTTTTCGCAACTGGAAGGCTTCGGCAGCTACGGCTTTCCCGAAAGCCACGCCGCCTCCTTCGCGCTGATCGCCTACGCCTCCTCCTGGATGAAGTGCTGGCATCCGGACGTGTTTTGCGCAGCGCTGCTCAATTCGCAGCCGATGGGCTTTTATCTGCCGGCCCAGATCGTGCGCGACGCCCGCGATCATGGCGTCGAGGTGCGCCCCGTCTGCGTCAATGCCAGTCGCTGGGATTGCACGCTCGAGCCGACCGATACCGAAGATCGCTTCGCTGTCCGCCTCGGTCTGCGTTTGGTGAAGGGTCTCGCCAACGACGATGCCGCCGCGATCGTTACGGCGCGGGCCGATCAGCCCTTCACCTCCATCGACGATCTCTGGCGCCGCGCCGGCGTGCCGGTGACGGCGCTCGTCCAGCTTGCCGAGGCCGATGCGTTTCTGCCGGATCTGAACCTTGCCCGCCGCGATGCGCTCTGGGCGATCAAGGCGCTTCGCGATGAACCTTTGCCCTTGTTTGCAGCCGCGACCTCCCGTGAACAGCAGATTGTGCCTGAGATGCACGAGCCTGTGGTGGCGCTCAAGCCGATGACCGCCGGAGGCGAGGTCGTCGAGGATTACGGCCATGTCGGTCTGACCTTGCGCAGCCATCCCGTGTCGTTTTTGCGTGCGGACCTTCGCCGGCGTCGCATCGTGACCTGTCAGGAGGCCATGCAGGCGCGGGACAGAAGCTGGCTCGAGGCGGCCGGCCTGGTGCTGGTGCGGCAACGGCCGGGCTCGGCCAAGGGCGTCATGTTCCTCACCATGGAAGATGAGACCGGCGCTGCAAACGTCGTTGTCTGGGTCAAAGTGTTCGAGAAGTTCCGTCGCGTGCTCCTCTCCTCCGCCATGCTGGGCGTCCGCGGCCGCATCCAGCGCGAGGGTGAGGTAGTACATCTCGTTGCCCACGAGTTGACCGATCTGTCGGCGGAACTGGCCAGCGTCGGAAACCGCGAGGCGCCGTTTCCGTTGCCGCACGGGCGCGGCGACGAGGCTCATCACGGCGGATCGGGGATCGACCGCCGCGGAATGCCGAAAGCGCGCGATATCGTCGATCCCTACGAGCACATTGACCGGATCAAGGTGAAGACGCGCGATTTCCGGTAGCAAGAATGGTCACGACCGCCACTATCCTCCATGCCGATCTCGACGCTTTCTACGCTTTGGTCGAGCAACTGCTGAACCCGTCCCTGCGCGGCAAGCCGATCGCCGTTGGCGGCGGTGTGGTGCTTGCTGCCTCCTACGAGGCCAAGGCATTCGGCGTTCGCGGTGGCATGCCGGGGCGGCGGGCGTGTGCCCTATTATCGTCTCTTGCCAGTTTCACGCTTGCCTTTAGCGTTGAAGTTGCCCTTCTGCGGCGATAGTCGAGAAGCACGGCTGGGATATATTGGGGTGGAAATGTTCGAGTTGTTTCTTTTGGTCATGGCGATTGCGATTGGGCATTCGGTCTTGACCAAATTGGGGCTGATCAAGGACAGCGCTAAAACCCCTCCTGCGACCAGCAAACCGACGGCTCTTCAGACTCTCAGCAAGGACGATTATCATCAGCGTCTTCGTGATTGGCGTGCAAAATGGCAGCCGCTCGTCGATCGCACGAAGTGGATACCTTCGGGGACAGCCGAGAGAATTCTTGAGCAGTTCCCAGCCCCGAGCAGAGCGACCGATTTTGGCATCAATAAACTGTTGAATAGAAATCCGGCGCTTGAGGAGTTGAAATCGGACTTCACAAACCACAACGACGTGTTTCGGATCCTGCAGAAAGGACTGCTGAAACCCTTATTCGATTCCGTTGAAAAGAATCCGCTGACAGACGAGCAGATCAACGCCTGCATCTGCATGGATAACAGCGTGCAGATCGTTGCGGCAGCCGGATCAGGGAAGACGTCGACGATGGTTGCGAAGGCAGGCTACGCCTTACATCAGAAATTGGTCAAAGGAAGCCAGGTTGTTATGCTCGCATTCAACACTGATGCAGCGCAGGAACTTAGGGATCGGGTCAAAGCACGTCTCGCTGATTTCGAAGACGTGGGCGATATCACCATTAAGACCTTTAGCGCTTTCGGCCTGCATGTGATCGCAACAGCGAGCGGTGAGAAGCCCTCGCTGGCTCCCTGGCTCGATCAGTCGGGTCAAGATGTCGAGATGATCGGCAAGATCATCAAAGACCTGTCCGACCGAGACCAAAGTTTCACATCGACTGGAACATTTTCCGTCTCGTTTATGGTCGCGATATCGGTCAGCGGGGTGCCCCATCGGAGCCTGATGCCTACGACAATGGTCGCCGTGGTCACCGAACCGCCAATGGCGACATCGTAAAAAGCAAAGAAGAGCGGCTGATCGCGGACTGGCTATTTTACCACCATGTCCCGTACGAGTACGAACGCGTTTACGAGCACAAAACGGCGACCGAAACGCATCGACAATATCAACCCGACTTCTATTACCCCGACATCCAACTTTACCATGAGCATTTCGCTTTCGGGGCGGACGGGAAGGCTCCGGAGCACTTCGGCGGCGATTATGTCGAAGGCGCGAAATGGAAGAGGTCTCTGCATGCGGAAATGGGCACACCGCTCTTCGAGACCACTTCGCACCAGATTTCGACGGGAGCTGCGCTATCAAAACTGGAAGCCGAGCTAAGGAAGCGCGGGCAGACAATTCGCTTCGATCCAGATCGCAAAGCCGAGGGTCTCCAGCCGATCAGCAATCGGGAACTGGCCAATACGGTTCGGATATTTCAACAGCATGTGAAGAGCAATGGTCTCACGCCGACACAAATGAAAGAGGCGACCGCGAAACAGTTAAATGATGGACACGCTGCTCGCATCCTGCTGTTCGTAAAGCTGTTCTACCAAATATCCGAGGAGTGGGAACGGAGACTGAGAGAAGGAGGCTGGATCGACTTTGAGGATATGCTCATTCAAGCCGGACAGCATATCGAAGCCGGGACATATCAGAGCCCCTACAAAATGGTTCTAGCTGACGAATTCCAGGATTCCTCCCGCGCCCGAATTCGCCTGTTGAAAGCATTGTCCGACGAGAAGAACGGCCAGGTTCACTTGTGTGTCGTCGGAGACGATTGGCAGGGCATCAACAGGTTCGCTGGTGCGGACATATCTGTGATGACTGAGTTTGAGAAAATCTTCCCCTATGCATCCCGGCTGACATTGGGAACCACATTCCGGTGTCCGCAATCCCTCTGCGACATCTCCAGTACGTTTATCCAGGCGAACCCTGTCCAGATCAGAAAGACAGTCAGAACCACGAGCACCTATTCGAATGCGTCCGTCCTGGCATTCGGCTTCAAAGACGTGGCCAATGCTCAGGGGCATTTGAGAGAACAGTTCGACCTCATGCGCCGCTATATCGAGGAAGGGAGGCTCAAGCCCAATAGCGGGGATCGGATCACAGTCCTGCTGCTTGGACGCTATCGCAGCGACGCCCCGAGCCAATTGAAGTCGTGGCAACGAAGGTTCGGCGATGTCCTCGATATCTCTTTCAAAACGATCCATTCATCCAAGGGGCTCGAGGCAGACTACGTGATGCTGTTGAACGTAGTCGAAGGCTTCCGTGGCTTCCCAAGCCAAATTGAAGACGACCCGGTCTTACAGATTCCGATGCCTGCGTCGGACCCGTACCCCATGGCCGAAGAACGACGCCTTTTCTATGTGGGGCTGACCCGCGCCAAAAGGCAGGTTCGAATTTATACGAGCTTGGCGAACCCGTCGCGTTTCGTCACCGAACTCGTCGCGAAAGGTGGTCTGAAGATCGAAGCCGTTGACGGGGAGCTGCAGGAACCGTGTCCGAGATGCAAAATCGGAGTTCTCAGACTTCAAACCAGCAAGTATGGCGAGTTCGAGAGCTGCAGCAGGTGGCAGAGTTGCGATTTCAAACGGAATGTCACCAACGCTGACAAGGCTACCACAGGTCATTGGCTGCAGAACGAGAACCGCTCGATCTTGTAGGTTTCCGAAGAGATCTTCGTCAGGTTGCCTGATCCGACATCGTAGTAGGCACGGACGCAGGTGTCGTAATCACCTACGCTCGTGTCCATCCATTCCGCTTGCAGCAGCGTGCTGTCGATCCCGTATTTCATCTGGAGCTGATAGTTTTCCTCGCCGCCGAGCGGGAAGTCGACAACCCTGCCATCGCGGGCATCGATCAGGAACGCGAAGAAGCACGATGAGCCGCAGCCGATTTCGATCAGAGTGAAATGACCGCCGAAGTTCGGCCCGGCTTGCATGCCATTGTTGATCCGCGTCCGAAAATGGGCGACCGACCCGGTCATTTTCGGGAGGACGGACTTACCCTTGAGGTAGATTTTCGTCGGGTAGTCAGCGAAATGCGGTTCGGCGGCCGCCGAAGTCGTCGCGAGGAAGGTGGCGGCCAACACCGCCGAAATCAGTTTCTTCATGTTGCCCCAGTCCACTGAAAGGACGGTGATGCCCCCGGGCTATCCGCTGTGTCAACAATATCCCGGCTACCGGGCGAGCAGCTCTATCGTATACGGATTGACCACCCTGGGCGATGACATGAAGGCCCTGCTCGAGAATCTCTCCTGACAGCGAATAGCCATCCTGGGTGCTATCTTTTACATCAGGCACAGCATCAGGAGTTCTCGATGTCCAGGATCAGCCGCCGCAAGATGCTAATCGGAAGCGCCGCCCTCTGCACGACTGTTGCCGGAACTGGCATCGCGAGAGAGCAGGAGCCATCCGGCGATATGTCGGCATTGATTGAAGCACACGAGGCTGCCTACGCGGCGTTCATGTCTTCGATCCGAAAACCAGATGACGATCGCAATGACCATGCTACACGCAGCCAGGCCGAAGAGAAGGCGCTGCTTGCCGTTTGCGGATATCCCACGGTCAGTGAAATCGATCGACGAACCAAGGCGACGTACCTGCTCGAGATCGAGACGAGGGGAGAACTCGATCTAAGGGAGCATATGCAGGCCGTTCTGCTCTCGATGATGTGAGGGCACAAGTTCCCCAAAATGCTGACAGGGAGCCGAAGCTCCCTGTCAGGCGATCATTAGAATTTCGGCCGTCGACCATGCCCGTATGAGGATCGTGGCTTGGTTTCGGCTCCTTCGGCCAGATGGTGTGACCGCACCTGGTCGGGTCGCCCCGGGATTACCCAGTCCCGCGCGAAAACCGGCGGCGCCGGAAAGTGTCTCCATTTCATCATTGAGCTTGGTCGGTGCGTCACGCAGGAATGGAACATCTGCAGGAAGCGCGTCCCGGACCGTTATCTCCAAGATGCTCAGTCGCTTCCTTGTCGAACCGTCTCTTCGTTCAGCGAGCCGGCCGGAAGAGGCTTCAGCAGCTCGGACTCCGGTTTGGTTAGATTGATCCATGCCGACCAGTCCACTGGTCGCAGCACGACAACCTGACGATTGTGGAAGGGCGCGATGTCCGGGCCGGGCTCCGTCGTCAGGATCGTGAAGGCCGAAGGATGATTCCCCTGGCCCTCGCGCCAGATGCCCGCAATAGCCATGAAGGGCGCTCCGTTGAGCGTGAAACGATGTTTCGTTTTTGGGTATTTCTTGCCGGTGAATTCGAAAAATCCCGATGCCGGAATGAGACAGCGGTTGCTGTTGGCGAAACTTCTTCCTTCCGACCGAAAATGGTGTCAGAACAAGAGCTGCTCGAAATCATACGCTAAGGTCGAACGGAACGTGAACTGTCGTCTCTGACGCGCATGATGGTCTGTCGGCTGGTTTCGAACTTTCTGGCGAGAGCTGAAACGCTCATGCCGCTGGCTAGCCCTTCAAGAACATCTTGCTTCCGCGTTTCGTTGAGCCGCGCTGGTCGGCCAAGGATTTTTCCTTCTGATTTTGCCCGTTTGAGGCCGGACTGCGTGCGTTCGATAAGCAGGTCACGTTCGAACTGTGCGACAGCGTTGATGACGTTCATCGTCATCTTGCCAGCGGAGCTTGCGAGATCGACACCGCCCAGAGCGAGGCAGTGAACCCGGACACCCAATTCCTCCAGTTTCCCTACCGTGGTGCTCACATCGATGGCGTCCCGACCAAGACGGTCGAGCTTTGTCACGATCAGCACATCCCCGGACTCGAGCTTGTCCATGAGCCGGATGAAGCCGCGGCGCTGCGCAATGGCGACACTGCCGGAAATAGTTTCGGTGACGATGCGGCGTGGCTCGATGTGGAACCCGGCTGCCTGGATTTCCTGGATTTGGTTTTCAGTCGTTTGGCCGGTCGTGGAGACGCGGACGTAGGCAAATGTGCGTGGCATGGGCTCGATTCGTCCGAATAGGCTGTCCGAAATGTCGAAGATGTCCATAACTATGTCAAGGTAATTTGTGGACAGTGCGATTTCACCCTGTACGGAACCGCTCGTTTTCGGACATGCCGGAGGCCATCGGCGCGATGTTGCATGGAGTAGAGAAATGGCCCGGCGGAAGCTTCTCAAGATTCAGGATCGACAGGAACTGTTCGGCGTGCCGACTGATGAAGACAGCCTGATCCGCCACTATACTCTGTCGCCGGCCGATCGGCTGGAGATCGCCGTCCGCAGGCGCAAACATAACCAGCTCGGCTTTGCCGTTCAGCTTTGCCTGATGCGATATCCGGGCAGAACGCTCATGGCGGCCGAAATACCGCCGAGGACGATGCTCCATTATATCGCCGAGCAACTGGATGCCGCTCCGGAAAGCTTCAGTTCCTATGCGCGGCGAGAGCCGACCCGGCTGGAACACGTCTCGCACCTCCTCGCCTATCTTGGGATGAGAACAGCAGCAGCTCCGGACCGGCGGGCCGCCTTGATGTCCGCAATCGAAACGGCTGCGACGACAGACAAGGGGTCTTCTATTGCCAAGGCAATCGTCACCACCATGCGGGAACGCAATGTGGTGCTTCCCACGCCGGACACCATAGAGCGGATCGGGCTGGCGGCACGCGCCATAGCGCGACGGCGTGCGGAAGCGGCGTTGATCTCCGGCTTTTCCCCTGAGCACCTTCAGAGCCTCGACGATTTGCTGAAGGTGGATCCTGCAATCGCACAGACGCGGTTCCATTGGCTCCGGTCGGCTCCGGACGCACCCGGCGCCGGCAACCTGGTCGCGATGATGGAAAGGCTCTCCTTCATCCGCGCCCTCGACATCGATCCCCGCCTGCAAGGCCGCATCCATTCCGGGCGCTGGGACCAGATGATCCGGGAGGGCGATGTCACGCCGGCCTGGCTTGCCGCTGATTTCAACGCCAGCCGTCGGCGCGCCACGATCGTCGCCCAGGTCATCAAGCTCGGCCAGAAGCTGACCGACGACGCGGTCACCATGTTCATCAAGCTGATCGGCAGGCTCTTTTCCCAGGCCAACAATCGCAAGAAGCAGCGCCATGCCGAAATGCGTAAAGACACGGCGAAGGCGCTCCGGCTGTTTCTCGATACGATTTCCGCCCTTCAGGCCGCCAACGACAACGATGAGGATGCGATCGAGACGATCAACCGGCACGTCGGCTGGCACCGTCTTTTGCAGGTAAAGCCCGCTCTCGAAGCCATGGTGGAAAATGGAGATCCTGATCCATTGCTTGTGGCGGTGGAGCAGTACGCGAACGTCCGCAAATATGCGGCGCTGTTTCTACGGACCTTCACTTTCCGCTCGGCGCGCCGTAACGATCCCCTGCTCGCGGCGATTGAAACCCTCAAATCCCTCTACGAAAATGGGCGGCGCGGCTTTCCAGAGCGGGTTCCGGTTGCCCATCTTGGCACGCCAGCCCGCAAACTGATCTTCAGCGGATTAAAGCCCGATCGTCGGCTCTACGAAATCGCAACGCTGGCGGCGTTGCGGGAGCGGCTTCGCTCAGCAGATGTCTGGGTCGAAGGCAGCAGGGCATTTCGCCCGATGGATGAGCATCTCATGCCGCGCCCTGCCTTCACCGATCTCAAAGATACCGACCAACTCGGCCTCGGCGTCCAGCGCGACGGGGCGGCATGGCTCGCGCAAATGCAGCAATTGCTCGACTTCAATCTGAAGCGCCTCGCACACCGCGCCCGGAACGGCAAGCTTGAGGACGTCCGTCTCGAGGCCGGAACCCTGCTGGTGACGCCGCTGGCCAGCGAGGTTCCTGCAGCAGCCGAGGAATTGAATCTTGAGCTGAACGATATGTACCCGCTCATCGAGGTGCCGGATCTTCTCAGAGAGGTGCATGAATGGACCGGCTTTGCCGACCAGTTCACCCATGTCCGCACCGGTGACATGCCGCAAAATATCCCGGCTATGCTCGCCGGCACCCTCGCGGACGCAACCAATCTCGGGCCAAAACGGATGGCAGGTGCATCGAAAGGGATCAGCGCCCATCAGATCGGCTGGATGCGCATGTTCCATGCGAGAACCGAAACTTATCGGGCGGCGCAGGCAAGCGTGACCGACGCCCATGCGCGTCATCCCCATGCTCTGCTCTGGGGAAATGGAACGACCGCGTCTTCCGACGGTCAGTTCTTCCGGGCCAGTGATCGTGCTGCAGGGCGCGGCGACATCAATCTGCACTATGGCAGCGAGCCAGGCACCAAATTCTACAGCCATCTCTCCGATCAGTACGGCTACTTCAGCATCCTGCCTATCAGTCCGACCGAAAGCGAGGCGGCCTATGTTCTGGACGGCCTATTCGACCACGACACCATCCTCGACATCGAGGAGCAGTTCACCGACACCGGCGGCGCCAGCGATCATGTGTTTGCGCTCTTCGCCCTGATCGGCAAGCGCTTTGCGCCCCGCCTGCGCAACCTCAAGGACCGGAAATTCCATACCTTCGAAAAAGCCGATACCTATCCGGCCCTCGCGGACCACATCGGCGTGCGGATCAATACCGCTCTCATCATGGAATATTGGGATGATCTGCTGCATCTGGCGGCGTCGATCCGCGCGCGCACCGTTGCACCCTCGACGATTCTCAAAAAGCTGGCTGCGTCACCGAATCCGAGTCAGTTGGCCAAAGCCCTGCGGGAACTTGGCCGTATTGAGCGATCCTTGTTCATGATCGAATGGTATTCCAGTCCGGCCCTGCGTCGGCGTTGCCAGGCTGGTCTCAACAAGGGCGAGGCGGCTCACAAACTCAAGCGCGCCGTCTTCTTCCACGAGCGTGGTGAAATCCGCGACCGCTCCTTCGAAAGCCAGGCATTCCGCGCCTCTGGTCTCAATCTCGTCGTCAGTGCCATCGTCCACTGGAATACCGTGTATCTCAGCCGGGCCACCGAGCACCTCCGTCAGAGTGGCCGCAATATCCCCGACATCCTGCTCAAACATATCTCTCCCCTGAGCTGGGAACACATCAACCTTACCGGCATCTACTCCTGGGACGTTGCGCCCGACCTTACGGAGGGCTTCAGGCCGCTGCGCTTGCCTGGGAAAATGCTCCTCGCCGCATGACGTTCATCATCCGTTCGGCCTTAGCGTATGATTTCGAGCAGTTCTTGTTCTGACCCCGTATAACGCGGATCTGGTCCAGAGCATCGGCGCTATCGTAGAGGCCGGACTGCGCGCCTTGTGGCGCAGCCCGCTGCAACGGTTCCCGGATCAGAATGGAGCCGTGCCGTGGGAAGTCTGGCTCGACAAGGCGCAAGCGGAAGCGTTCATCGCCGGCGCGCCGGAGCTCGATCTTGCGATAAGCGCTGACCGTCTCGAATTTCCGGAAGACTTGGTGGTCATCGCAACAGCTACGCGCGGCGCGCTCGCTTTGGCGGTTCGGCGTCTCGCCGGCGTGCGTGCGCTCGCCGCGCCGACGGTCACGGCTGACTATTTCGATGCGATGGATCCGGACGAGCAGGCCGACTGGGTTGACGATCTGCTCGGCCGGACGACCTATGAGGCCATCGATGACCCGAATTATGTGACGCTGCTCGATCGCGGTGTCAGCCGCGCACATCCGCTGATCGAACCAGCACTTGCCGCAGCGGACCGGCACGCCGCCAATCCCGCTTGGGGGATCGAGGACATGGTCGGCCATGGCACACAGCTGGGCGGACTATCCCTGTTCGGCGATCTGACGCCGGCGCTTCAGTCCATGCTGACGATCCAGCTTCGCCATCGCCTGGAATCGGCAAAGATCATTCCCGACGCAGGCCACAATCCCCATCAACTTCTCGGTGCGATGACCCGGGCCGGCGTTAACGCGGCCGAGACGGCAGGCGCCCGTCGCCGGACATTCGCCCTTGCCAGCACCACCGAGGACGACACGCCGCATGACGGTGCCCCCACATCGTGGTCGAGCGAGCTGGACCAGTTGGTAGCCGGCGTATCCGGAAACGTCACGACGCCTCGCTTGCTACTGGTGTCGGCTGGGAACAGCGACCAGAACAGATTTGGCAACAACGACTATCTTCCCATCTGCGACCATCCCGACAATGAGGTCGAGTCGCCGGCGCAGGCATGGAATCCGATCTGCATTGGTGCCTACACCGAAAAGAACGTCCTCCCGGCTGGTGAGCCCGGCACGCCCCTTGCACCGACTGGCGACCTTGCCCCATCCTCGAGAACCGCGAGTTGGTCGTCGCACTGGCCGATCAAGCCGGACGTGGTGATGGAGGGTGGCAACTGGGTCGTCAATGGCCCGCCGCCACCGATGAAACACTCGGCTCTTTCGCTGCTGACAACCGATCGTCGATACCCCCTTCGAGCCTTCACGACCGTGGGCGAGACCAGCGCCGCGACCGCACTTGCGGCCCGGGCAATCACCGAGCTTTGGGCCGACTACCCGGAGCTTTGGCCCGAGACGATCCGCGCCCTTTTCGTATCCTCGGCCCGTTGGACCCCCCAGATGCGCTCCCATCTGCCCGCAAATCCGGGGAAAGGCCACTACGGTCCTCTTTTCAAACGTTACGGCTACGGCGTGCCGGACATGGAGCGCGCCCGCCGAAGCGCCTCCAACGCACTGACCTTGATTGTGCAGGACAGGATCACGCCCTACCGCGAAAGCGACACGGGGGGCGCGGATCATGTCCACAATGAGATGCGTCTGTTTGAGCTGCCCTGGCCGGTCGAGGCGTTGCGGGCGCTGATCGCTCGTCCCGTCACCTTGAGGGTTGCCCTCAGCACCTTTATCGCGCCCAATCCATCCGAGCCTGCGCGCGGTTCGAAGTTTCGCTACGCATCTCACAATCTGCGTTTCAAGCTGAACCGGCCGAACGAGGACAGGGCCGCGTTCATTGCTCGCATCAGCAAGGTCGGAGAGGAACCCGAGGGGCCGGCCATCGATGAAAATGACGGCTGGACGTTCGGTCGCAATCGCCGCGACGTCGGCTCGCTGCAGATTGACGAGCTCACCTGTCCGGCTTCCGATCTCGCCCGTCGTAACCTGCTAGCCGTCCACCCAGTGGCGGGATGGTGGAAGACGCGAGCTATCCCGGATCCCAATGAGAGGTCAGTTCGATTCGCGTTGATCGTCGAGATCGATGCGAGCGAGATCAACGCCGAACTCTATGCCGAGGTACAGGCTGCGATAGAAGCTTCTAACGTCGCCCAGGTCGCTGTGTAGTCGGACGGCCTGCTCTCCGCCGTAACCGGAGTCTCCAACAGGTCAAGCCCGCCGGCCGACGTTGGATCGTCACCACTGCCGCCTATCGAAGGCGGTGATTGCCAAACACCCACAGAGCTTGGGCCCTCGGCGAAAGGCTGGCTTGCATTGTGTAATGATGTGCATTACATGATGTCGATGGATAGAGCGATCAGACAGTGGGTTGACATCCTCGCCCCTCACATCTACCCCAGCGGTCCGAAGTCGGGTCCGCTTTCTGTGGAGCTTTGCGTTCATGCAGGCCTGCAACCGGACGAACCGGCGACGTCGGCGCTTATCCTGGACGCCTCTGCCCGCCGCGCCCAGATCGACTGGATCGGAACCGATATCGTTTCGTCACTCCGGGGCAATCTAACGTCCTGGCTCGATCGGGATGTCGCAGCACCGTCGCAACGCCAGTTCTGGAAGCTCTTCGACATCATTCGGCAGACGGACGACCTCAGGTCGGCCAGTCCGTCGTTCTGTCTCACAGAACTCGTCCAGTCGTCCATCGATAGCGCCAAGCCCGACGACCCGTTCCCGAGCGCCTCGGAAATCCTGACACGCATCGCTTCGGTCGGTATCGAAAGGCTTTTTATTGTCGATGGACAACATCGGTCGAGCACCATCGGGCGGATGGAAGAAGCGCTTTCCCAACGCGCCATTCGCGAGATCTCTCAGAGGCTGCTCACTAGGCTCGATGAGTTCACCGAGCACTCGAGCACGTCGCTCCTCACCGATATCCGCTGTTCCCTGACGCAGGAGATTGCGAGTCGGATCCGGATCAAATGGAAGTACAGACCGGCCGGCCTGCCCCTCCTGGCATCGCCTCAAACCCGCGAATGGGTGCTGGCGTTTCAGCTGCGTACCGGCACACCTCCTCCTCCTGCCTCCATCGATCGACGCCCGGGCGCCGATCGGGTGCCCGCGGCTTTTGCCACGGCCCCCCGGAGGTTGGAACATGGAACGCTTCGCAGACGAAGTTACGGAAGAAATATACTGGACGCGGTTCGCACCATGCCTCGATCAGCATCTCTCAGTGAAGGCGCACAAGATTCTGCGGCCACTCGTGGCCGCACGCGGCTTGCAGGACGTGGGAATCTTCGGGCCAATCCTGCGCTTCAAGAACGCGCCCGGGCGCCTAGGCGTCGAGGTGGAAGGCAAATGGCATTTGACCTTTCGTTGGGTCGAAGGGGAGGGGCCGTTCGAAATCAAGTTCGAGAGGCACTGACCGATCGGAGGGTGGCCGCATGACGCTCGACCAGGGTCGCTATGTGCCCGCGCCTCCGGTCGCGCCCGGTGAAGTTCTTCGCGACCGAATTCTTGGTCCGCTCGGCATCACCCAGGACCAGCTGGCGTCGGCGCTCCAGGTCTCGCGGTTTTCCGTCAACCAGATCATCAATGGACGCCGCGCTATAACGGCGGAAATGGCGTTACGGCTGGCCCAGGTGACGGGCACCACCGCGCAGTTCTGGCTGAACCTGCAACGCGATGTGGATGTTTATCAGGCGCATTCGAAGCTGCGGAAAGTGCTTCCAACCCTGAATGTTTTGCGCAAGCCGAAGTCCGAAGGCGAACTCATTGTCGACTTTGCAGGCGACTAGGTGATTGGGCGCGGCCGCCATCGAGCGTCGCGCATCCTCAATCCTCGCGAGTTCATGGCAACCTCTGCGGCGACGCTGGTCCCTGCTCTTTCGAAGCAACCTGCCGGCGAAACTCCGGTAGGGTCGCCTTGGCCATGGCGTAAACGGCCTCCATGCCGATGAGGGAATCCATGCCTCGGTCGGCCCGATCTGCCAGTGCCTCTAGCACCAGCATGTTCACAGGGGCCTCGTCTCCCGCGAGGTCGATGATATCGAAATCTGCAAGGATACACTCGTCGCTGAGGTGCGGCTGGATCGCTTCTGCAAGCTGCCGATAACTCTCGTCGCCTTGATTGGCCGCGACGGCAACGGCGGTGCCGGCGATCAGGTCGGCGAGCTGCACTGCGGCGTGGTCCGACGACGACAGGTTGTGTTGCAACGTTTTGAATACCGGCACTGTGTCAGGAGAGCCGCTGACATTTTCGGAGGATCAAATGTTCAAGGGCCGCCAGTTCGACCAGTCAGTGATCCTGCTTTGCGTGCGCTGGTATCTGGCCTACAGTCTGAGCTTGCGTGATCTGGAAGAGATGATGGCCGAGCGGGGCATTGCCGTCGACCATACGACCATTCACCGTTGGACCGTCCGTTTCGCACCGCTGCTGCTGGAGCGTTTCAACCGGCGCAAGCGGAGCGTAACCGGCAAATGGCATATCGACGAAACCTACATCAAGGTCCGCGGCCAGTGGATGTACCTTTACCGCGCCATCGACAGTGTCGGCGACACGGTCGAATTCTGGTTCAGCGAGCAGCGTGACCTGCCGTCGGCCAAGCGGTTCTTGAGAAAAGCGCTGACACGTCATGGCCGTCCCGACCGCGTCGTCATCGACGGCAGCCAGACCAACCAGGAGGCAATCGTTTCCTGTGACGTCACAAATCGCTTGCAGGATCGCTCTCGGCGCCGGCTGAAGCCGATCCGGATCCGCAAGAGTAAATACCTGAATAACCGGATCGAACAGGACCATCGGCGCATCAAGCGCCGCGTCGGGCCAATGCTTGGCTTCAAATCAAAGGCTTCAGCCGCGATCATCCTGTCCGGCATCGAGATGGTCCACATGATGCGCAAACGTCAGGCGAGATACGCCTTCAATCCGAATCCGTCCCTGGCACAGCAGTTCGAAATTCTTGCCGCATAATTGGCCTTGGACGGACCTTTTTGCACTCCCATTCAGCCGTTGCAACAAAACCGCCGAGCCTGGCCGCGAGTTCCGCCACATCTCCTGCCGTCGCGCCGTCAGGATTGCGCTCCAGAAAGATGCGGATCGCATCACCCCGTCGGCATGCTTCATCCCAAAGTACGTCGTCAATCTCGTCTGGAAATGGATCGCTCATAGCAGGTTCGCGAGGAAAACCATCGCAAATCTCATTCTCACATTAAGTGACAAAATCCAAGTTGGATTATCAAATTAAATGCCCGTTCTCAAATTAACTGCTCGAGCAACCTGCTGAAATCGTTGACGTCCGATTCGCATAATTAAATGGAAAGCGACACTTAGGGGGCGTGATGTCCGCGCGCCAGCCGGCCTTGGCTGTCTTCGAGGCTCAGGCGCGGGCCGAGCTTCAGCCGGCGATCAACGATGCCGTGGCCGTCATCCGCACCCGACTGGATGAAGCCGCCGCGGCGCTGAGTGATGAAGGTCAGGTGGGGAAAAGCGCTCAGCCGACAAGGCTGCTTGACATTTGGCAGTCTGCCGCTCCAGTCTGGATTTTCATCCCCTCCGCAGCCTCAAGCCAGCGCCGCTAGGCGCCCCGAAACCAAAGGAGATCGAGATGAATTCCGTGTTGTGCGCGTGTCTCGCTTTGTTGGCTTTGCTTCTCGTGGCTGGGTGCGAGACCACCCCGCCGGAAGACATGTTCGTCCCGTATGGTGGGCGCAACCGATAGTCAACACGCTGCCGAGTTGGACAAGGATTTCACCCGGTCAATCTGCTCTTCGCCAAGTTGGCGACGAGCAAAGTCGGCAGAGGGCACTCGGGCTTTTCAAGGACGGGAAAGGCTCGACGCTGGCGGCCTCGATCTCGTCGAGGATGCTTAGGGCCTCTCGACATGGTCCGGGAACCTCATCGTTCATGCCCGGCGAGGAGGTGGTGAAAGCTGACCGTTATCGCTAGGCGCTCGGCGAAGATAATGGCGTCCGCCTTTTCTGGACGAAAGCTGTCGCCCGTGAAGATTGGCGTCAGGCTGAGATTGGTTGATATTTCGGATTGAACACAGCTGAGATGAGGGCCTTCAAAAAGGCTGACAAAAGCCTGAGCCAGTGGAGCAGGAGAGAGAAATTGAAGCCGGCGGCGGCGAGAACGGCATTGATCGCATCGCCGGTCGAATGGCGAGGTGGTTTCGGCCCATGCGATGCTCATTCTTGGTGTGGCCGATGGGTTCGACGGCCGAGCGGCGCCTGAATTATAACCGTCGACGGCCGCACTCAGCCTTCGGCGGCAGGACACCCGATGAGGTCTAAGCTACGGCAGAAATTACGGAGCAACTGGCGGCGTAGAAACAACCCCGATCCACCTTAGCCAGGCCGCCAAACTGTCTCGCAAGGCGGGTCCACCTCAACAGCACCCTTGCGTTCGCGATGAGTTGCGTGGTCGGTGCGGCGATCGCCAACCAGCTTTTGCATGGCGAGCTCTCGCTCAAGGCGTACGGCGCTGCCATGGGAACACGCTCTATCTCGAACCGGCGTTCGCCGAACTCAACCGGGAAGGCGTCACCACAAGATCGCAGACAATCATCCCGTATCGTTGGCCGCGCCGGAACGCGAAGTCGTCGATGCCCAATAGTGGCGAGCTTATCGCGCGGCTGCCCAGTCCGCCGGCGCACGACACGCAACAGGGTATCGTTGCTCACTGGCATCCTCAGGCGATCGGCAAAGGCTGCGGCAGGCCTTCCGCCCAGCGCCAGACCCAAGTGATGAACGATGGTCTCAAGGCGTCCGGTTCTTCGCGACAACGGGCCCAATACACCGGCGCCAAACCGTTCGGCAAAAATGCGGCGGCGGCAAAGAACGGCGTCGCACCAGAAACGGCGAACCGTCACCCGCAAGACCACCCGCAGGCCAGCGATGGGCAGATCGGCGGCTTGCCGCATATATCGGCTCTGGGTCCGGCGTGAACTCGTCCCGCAGCACGGGCACGTTGCCGAAAGCGCCGTAGCGCGCACGTCAAGAAATACACAATCCGTGTTGATTTCGGCATGCTCGACGAGCAACCCCGCCGGCGCCAGCCTCGTCGACCCAAATCTCTGTTCCATCGCGCTGATTCCCTCTCGAAATTTGCGCGACATCACCCTCCCATGCAGCGAGATTGAGTCTGACCCAATTTTGCACGCCGAAACACATGCGGATTTCAACGCTATCCGTCGCGAGGCTGCGGAAGGACGGCATTCGTCGTTTGTCGCTCCGATCTTTTGCGGACCCGGATTTCGATCCGCCGCCTCGCTTTCACATCCCCAGACTGTACCCCGTCGGTAAGCTGGTCTCCGGGAAGGATCAACTGGCCACCTGACATGGGCAGGACAGTCAATTTCTGGCTTTTGATTTCGGGAAGGCTTTCTAGCAGTTCTGCGACCGAAATGGCGCGTGCGAGGCCGAGACCGGCGTTGTCGGCGGGATGCAGGGAGCCGACGGGCTTCTTGCCGTCCAGGACGGGCTTCAGTCCCTTGTCCATGTTGGATACGGATCCAGACATCGCCTGTTCGTCGGTGTGTCCGATCACTTCGATGATGTCGACACCGTATTCCTCGGCCGTGTTGGCGATCTCGGAGGCTTTCTCGCGCAGCTTGATCCTGAAATTGTCGGAGAGTTCCGCGCTGCCGACCTTGAAGTTGTAGCCCTCGAGTTCGCTCATGCTGATGATGGGCGGCCACCGGTGCGGGGTCGCATTCCCTTCCGCGGCCTTGTCCAGGGCTGCAGCCAATTCGGTGGCGGGGTCGGTCTTGTCGGCGAACCCCTTGTCGCGGAGGACGACCATGGAGGTGGCCATGGCTAGCGTCTGTTCGGCGGTTATTCCCTGCCCCGAGAGTTCCTTGACGGCAGGAACAAGCTTCTTGGCCGTTTCCATGTCTATGGCGTTTTCCTTCATGACCTTTGCCGCCGGAGCGTGCTCGATGGCTTCCTCAACCGTCAGGCCGGATTCCTCGATCGCCGCGACGGCCTGCTTGGCGGAGACCAGTTCCCGCCATTGCTCGTCGGGCACCCTGCGGCCCGTAGACCGCTCCATCATGGTCTTGATCTCGGAGAGAAGGCGCTTGTGGTCCGCCTCCGCCCTTGCGGCCTTGGCTTCGGCCAGTGCCGCTTTCTTCTCCGCCGTCGTAAGCAGTACTATTGTTGTCTCCTTGGCCTTCAAGGCCTCTTCGGCTTCCTTCTTTTCTTTCGCGATGACCGCCCCAGCCGCCAGAAGGAGGCAGAAGACGAGCAGCAGCATCGTCTCGGCCATCGTGAGACCAAGGATCAAGCCGCGGCCGTAACCCTTGCGCTCGTAGTTGACGGAGGTGTCGCTCATCGGCTTTTCCACCAACTGTGCCGCATTGGTTCTGCAGGCGCAGCCTGAGCCTGTTCGGCCGCGCTGGGCTGCAGTTTGGCAACGAGCTCGGCAACCAGTTCGTTGGTGTCCTGGCTCTGCTTCTGCACCACCCTGACCAGCGCTTCCGTTAGGCGCTGCTGGTTGGCCACGGCTTCGGCGGTCTTCTCGGCCGCAGCCGCAGCCTTCCCGGAGTTCTCCGCCACCACCTGCACGGCCTTAGAGGTGTTTTCGGCAATCCCCCGCACCGCATTGTCGATGTCGATCATTCGCGACTGCTGTTCCACCGATGCCGTCTCGGTCTTGACCGCATATTGGGCGACCGCATTGCCGAGGGCCTTCACCATGGGCGCGAGATCGTTCTTCAGGACCTCGTCCGGCACCACTACCCGTTCCAGCTTGGCCGCGACGGCATCCGCCTGCTCGCCCAGACGGTTGACCGAGGACGACATTGAGTAATTCGCCTTCCCCAGGAGTTCTCCCGCCGTTTCGACCTTTTTGGAGATGGCAGAGAATTGCCCTTCAATCTGGTCGAAGTTGCCCTGCATGGCCTCGCCGAGCTTTGCCGACGCCTCTTGCACGGGCTTGATTGCTTCCATGGCCATCGTGTCGAGGATTTTCCTGATGTGCTCCCCGTTGCGCTCGGCCTGCTTGGCGATTTCGTCGAAGCCTTCCTCCAGCATCTGGTTGCTCACACGGCGGAAGTCGGCGAATTCCCTCGTAACGTTTTCCATTTCCGCGCGGACGCGTCTGGTCATGTCCGCAAGTTCATGGCGGGCCGACCTTTCGATGTCTGCCGGGTCGCGCCTCATCTGGTTGTACAGGATCCTAAGGGCGATGCCCGCGATCGTGGACGTGACCGCGATGCCGAAGTTGCTCACGACCAATTCCGTCGAGCCGTCGGAGCCGAACAGGTAGAGCGAGACGCCGAGGCTCGTCAGCGTATACAGAAAGCCCATGTAATAGAGGTTGTCGCCAGTCTGCTCGTCATGCAGCCGCAGCTTCCCCGTAAACATGGACAGGGTCAGGTAGGCAACCATCAGGAGGATCGGGACTGTCATGGACAGGAAGGGATTTACCTGCAAGATCAGTTTTGCGATCGCGATGAAAAAGCACCCGCCGATGATGAAGGCCGCGAAAACCGCGGTCGGCAGATGGGGATGGGACAGAAATCTCCGCGGTTTCTTTGATCTCATTCGTCGGTCCCCGCCAGGTTGAGGCCTGCCAGCCTGATAACGCTTACAAAGTTGCCGTCCTGCCGCTCCACCCACTGTTTCCAGAACTCTGCATGGTCCGCTGCATCGAACTTCCTGTCGGGCCGCTCGATATAGAACAACGAGACGTCCACGTCGGCGAGCGGTGTCCGGTACTCCTTGGCAGCAAGACTCCCAAGGTATTTTTCGTAATCGGGTCCCGATTTATATTGGGAATAGAGGTCCGTGTGCTCGATCATGTCGGAGGCTAAAAACAGCCTGTTCGGCCGCCCGGCTCCGAGTTCGCCATCAAAGACTGTGAGTTTCACCTTCTGAATCGCAGCCATGATTGGCGACTGCGCTGCCTCCGTCCCGTTGGCGATCGTGTCGGGCAGCTTGTCGAGCGGTTCGTCAAACGCCTCTTCCCACTTTCTCCGTTTCATTTCCGGGTTGCCTGTCCAGTTGTCGACATCGGAGCCGTTGCCCGGATTGCAGCCGTCGAACATGAGCGGGATTTCGCCCGGCGTTCCCGTCAGGCTGACCACCCTCAGGTACTCTCCCTTCCCGACACTGTCGACGATGCCCCTGAACTGGTTCTTTAGGTCGGTCAACGTCGTGGGCGAGATCGGATCAGTCGCATCGAAGATGACAACCGTGGCGCTGGTCGCGCCTGTTGCGGGGCAGTTGGTGCCCTCCACGAGTACGGTGTCGTCTGTCCGGGACCACATCCAGCCGAAGCCAGCCATCATCCCAAGGGACAGCAACCCCAGGACACTTGCCCCCAATATCGTGCCGATGTTGGTTTTCTTCTTTTTTCTGCCGTAGCGCCTAGCCATCGATCTTGTCCGGGTGAAGCCTATCGAGTTCCTGATATGCCGCGATGCCGTTTTCGCACTCCTTGCCGATCAGGCGGACCTGTTCGTTGAGGCGTGCCTGCGCATCCCGGATGGATGCTGACAACTCCTTGTCGCCCCATTCCCCGTCCGACGTGATCTTTGGTTTGATCCTGGCGAGGTTGAATATGTTGGAGAAGTATTTCGGGACCGTGGCGGGGTCTTTCCGCGCTTGCACATTGGCTTCGCGGTATTTAGCCAGAAGCTGGTTGCAGGCCCTATCGAGCTGGTCCTGGTGCTGTGCGAAAAGCGTGACCAGCTTCGCCCTGTGCTCGACGATCGCGCGGTGTTCCCTTTGTCTCGCCCCGAGACCCTTGATGATTTCCTCGACCTTGCTGTTGTGCTCGTCGCGGACATCCTGGAGCCTCTCGATGAGTTCTCCTTTCCCGTCCTTGTAGTTCTCCCTTGCGGCGTTGCGCCTTTTTTCGACGCCGGCGTAGCCGGGATAAGGGTCGAGGACGAACCACCCGTCGATGAATGCAATGACCGAGAACAGGAGGCCTATCATGAAGAGCAGCCACGATTTGATGTCCGTCAGTCCGGCCGGCGCCGCGATCATGTTGCTGACGGCAAGGTTGCCGGCCCCTTCGGCGAGCGTTCCGCTGACTTCCCGGTAATGGGCCAGTGCAAGGTTGATTGCGACAGCCAGTGCTCCGTAAGTGGTTAGCAAGGTGGCCCCGATCCCTTTGGCGAATACGGATCGGTGGACGACGAGCTTGGCGCAGAAAATTGCTGCCAGCAAAGCGATGCCGATGTTTACGAAGGAGAATGCCGCAGCCTCAATGATGCCACCGAAGAAACCCTGCTGGTTCCCCTTGGCAAGGAAACTGCCGTTCATCGCGGTTTCAATAAGGAAAAGGAGCACCAGCAAGGAAACCCTGAACAGGTGCGCGCCGCCTTCAGGCATTCGGGCGGCCCGGATTAGCTTATGCTTTTCCTTGAACCAGGAATGTTCGCGCTCCGCATCGTTCAGCGCCCTTCTCAGACCGTGCAGCTCATCGACGCCGACTGCCACTTCCGCCTTGAAATCCGACACGCTGGACGAGTTCGCCAGGTTGATTAGTCCGAACTGGTCTTCGAAGTCCAGGCTTGCCAGCCGTCCCGCAAACAGCTGCAGGCTGTCCTCGAGATTGTGCTGGGCGGCCTTCTTTTCGTCCTCGATTCTCTCGGTTACGGTGAGTTCGACGTCGTCGTATGACTTGGCGGATTTCGGCGGCAGGTCCTGCGCGCCGCGTTTCTTGCCTTCCTCGACAAGCTCGAGGTCTTTCGCCACCTTGTCGACGTTTAGGCTCGAGAACACTTGTGTTCCGGACCTGAAATCATGGTTTGCCTCAAGGAATTTGTCCCTGAGCTTGTTCAAGCTCTCAAATCTTTTTGACAAATGCTCACCCGCGAGTTTTTTGTTGGAGTTTCCAGAGGCTGCCGCGTCAAGCGGCATTTCGGTTCCTATCGGGCTGCAGGACGCCAGCCTGCGGATACCGCCTCGTCCGCGGTGCAAAACCACCGCTCGCCCTTGTTTTCGGAGATCCCCGTCCGGGCATAATGTTCTTGTCCGGGAACATGGTAGATGCGTTCGCCACTGGCGGAGATGTTGCCCTTGATCCTGCAGCCGCCGCCATCCTGGGCGGACAGTGGCACAGCGGCGGCAGGCACACGCTTGTTTGCGCGCCAGTCCCAAGGGTTCTCGAAAGAACCGGACCACAAGCCGGAATTCCTGGACCTCGCGTCTTCCTGCAGTTTCGCGTAGGCTCCGCCGCTGTAGCGCTCCCAATCGAGGGCAAAGCCGTTCAAGACGAGCCATTCCTGGACACTTGTACCGTCCGCACGGTAGCAGTTGCCTACGAAGCGGCCGTGGCGGTCGCGCTCGACAAGTTCGCAGGTGGTGGGCGTCGATTGCCCGAGGAAGTCAGCGAGAGCATTTGCCGACATGGATCCGCAGCGGTATTTCCTGCCCCCTGCATCCAGGCAAAGCTGCGAGGATTCCGGAGCGTCGACCCCGTTGAAGCGGATGCGTTCCCCATGGATTTCGATTGTGTCGCCATCGACGACGGATGCGCGCCCGGCAATACTTCCCACACGTTGGGGCAAGGTCTCAGCATGTGCGTTGCTAGACGACGTTGCTGTTGCCAACAGGACTGCTAGAACACAACGCACAATTCGATTGCGAGCCGAAAACAATTCGGCGAATTCCATTAAAGCCCCCCGCAGGACCTGACCACGTTCCCCATAGACGAGCATCGATGATCCTACGATCCAGTTAGGCCGATTGACTTGCCGGTACAAGAGCGAGCCGGTGAGGCCCAGGAGGTTGATCACGCCGGAAAGGACGCCGACACCAAGCAGCGCGCCGGTGCACTGCCGGAACGCTGTCCTCAGTTCATTGCCCTTCGTCACAGCGGCGAATGCCGGTTCTGCCATGTCTGTTCCCTGGTCATGCATCGCCACGAACCGACATCGAGTCAGGGCTGGGATGCTTGGATATTTTTGGAATGCCGGCGACCTGTCAGGCTGTCGCGTCGGCGCCTAAATCGGAAGGATCGCTCATCATTGCAAGGTCGTGGCAGCTACCCTGGCTTGCACCTGAGCCATTTGGCGGCAAACAACAAGTTTCTGGCAGTGGAACGCAACTCAGAATCAGCGAAAATTGTGCGATCGAGCAGAAGCATCGTGCAACCCGCGAGTGGCAGGGGCCCGCTGTAACAAAGGCGCGAGAACGTACTCCCGTCGGCAAGTTGGCCGTGTGACGTGATGCGTCCTACGTGCCTGCACTATTGGTACTATGCGGTATTGCTCGGTTATGCCGAAGTCTTGCTATCTACCGCCACGGACGCAGGAGTGGGGGGAAGGTATGCTCGGTGGCTCGCCTTTAGATCCATTTTGTGGCGCGTCGCACGCTTGCGGTGACGTGAAGCCCGACTGCAAGCCCAAGAACACACGATCTGAGCATCGCACAACGGTCTTTCGGAAGTTCGGAAGCGACCCGACGTATCGCGCAGAAGTGCACCAGCCACCACGATGGATCGTAGGAATTGCGACATCCGGGCTTGCCGTCAGGGCTGGTCGGCGTTCAGCCATAACGCGAAAATGAACTACACGACGAATAGGACGCCGCGGATGATCGTCATCCAGATAGGCTGTTCGTTGCTGGGCGGCTGCTGCCATCGCGCGCAAAGTTCGTGATACCCGGCGCAATAAAGCTGTTGGTAGTCACTCGCACCCCACGCCGTTGCCGTCGCGATCGAGCTCATAAATATCGCTGCCTATAACGCGCACCGGACCCTGTACATAGGCCGGCCCGTTGCCACTGCCGGACGCGCAATCGACATCTGAGGCGACCGGCACGCAGGGATCGTAGTTCGGATCGCAAGTGTCTGACGCGGCATAAGCGGTCAAAGAGAGCACCACGATAAGCGCGAGCGCGACTTTCTTCATTTCAGCTTTCCTTTTGAGGATGTGGTTTTGCGTGCCAGTCCAACGCGCAGGATTTATTCGCAGGCCGATGGTGTTCTCTGGCAGATCGCGCCAGTTGCAAAAGTCTTGGTCGGATCGACCTGTTTTACCTTGCCATTCTTGGTAACGACTGTGCTAACGCCCTTCGGTTTGCGCACGTTCTTCCAACCCTGAATGGTCATGCACTTCTGCTTGACGATGGAAGTGCGGATTGCGTTTCCAATTGCGGTGCCGATCGCAGCTCCAGCAACGAATCTCGACGAGCCTATGGCAAAGCTCCCAGTTTGGGCGCCAGTGCCGGACCAGGCGATGCGAGAGTTTCGGTTCTGTGCACAAGGGGTGCACCCGCGCGGCCGTTGAGCTTTCATTTGGGTTACCGAGGGTCATCGAGCTGAGCGTTCGGTCCCGGAACGGTCGCGGCGCTGTCAGTTCGAGAAATTTGATGCCCGGTGAAAATACCGCTGAGGGTAACGCATCTCACCGAGCATCTGCGCAAGTGACCCCCGCCAAGACTGCGCGGATGGAGCTATGCCTGATTGATTTTCGTGGATCTTGCGTGGCAATGCCGAAAACTTGCTCCCAGCCGCCAAAAGTCTATAAGTTGAAATTGATATCTGGTCCTTAGCGGATAACGCCGGTGAACAAACGGGAAGGATCAGTGCTTGAGAGCTTGGTCGCCACGCCAACGGCAATGGGCCTAGCCAGTCGCTTGGCGGTTGCTCATCTTGAGCGTCGAGGCATAAACCCCGGCCCTTTGTTAAGGCAGGCAGGCCTTTCTCCTACCGCGCTGGCAGACCGCAATCGCATTCCGGTGATAAGCCAGATGGATTTCCTTGTGCTCGTGTCGCGTGCGGTTGCAGACGATTGGATCGGCCTCACTCTGGCTGCTGATTTCGACCTACGCGAAATGGGAATGCTCTACTACGTCGCCGCCTCATCCCATCGGTTTGGCGACGCGCTCCAACGGTTGGAGCGCTACGCCCGGCTTGGTAACGAGGCGCTCGTCCCGCGGATCGCGAAAGGTTCCGTTTGCCGCATCGGGCTTGCCTACACCGGCGTGCCCCGCCATTTGGATCGTCACCAGATGGAGTTCTTGGCGCTCGCATTTGTGCGGTTGGTCCGGCAACTTGTTGGCCAGAAAGTGATGCCGGTTGCCACAAGCTTTGTCCACCATCGATCCGGCGATCTGCGCGAGATGATGCGGCACTTCGGCGACGGTGTGGAGTTCGGCGCGTCCGTCGACGAAATATGCCTTGAACCTGCGCTGCTTGATGCTGCTCTTGTCGGTGAAGATCCATTTCTCAACGAACTGATGTTGAAAAGCTGCGAGGAGGCGATGGCGGGGCGATTGTCCAACGTGAGCCCTTTTCGCACGCTGGTGGAGAACACCATTGCGCCGCTACTTCCGCACGCTGAAGTTGGGGCAAAAACGGTTGCCCGGCGGTTGGGGCTGAGTGAGAGGACCTTTTCCCGTCGATTGAAAGCGGAAGGCCTCACCTTCGCGGAAATCCTTAACGATTTGCGCCGCGATCTCGCAGTGCGCCATCTGGAAGAGCGCAAGCTGCCGGTTTCACAGATCGCTTGGCTGCTCGGCTTTCATGGCCCAAGTGCTTTCAGTCATGCTTGTCGCCGGTGGACTGGTAAGAGCCCGATAAATCTCCGTCGCGACTGTCTGACGAGCGCCGCGATGCCGGCCTGAAGCGCAGATGCTTCCGTGTTGGCGGCTCCTCGCGCCGCACCCTTGAGGGAGTAGAGCCGCATTAGGGTCTGTTGATATTCATCTGGAGTTTATGACGGCAGCGGCGAGATGGATGATGGCGTTGAAGCTCTGGTCGGTTTTGTCGGCGCGCATGGCGATGCGTTTGAACTCTTTGAGTTTGCAGAAGAAATTCTCGATCAGATGACGCCATTTGTAGATCTCGGCATCGATCTGAACCGGCTTTGTCCGGCGCGGATGCTGGGAGATGACGATCTTGGCGCCACGCTCGTTGAGATCGGCGATGATGCTGTTGCTGTCGAACGCCTTGTCGGCAATCAGGGCGCCGAAGCAGAGGCCGTCGATGAGCGGCTCGACGCCGACCGTCTCGAAGCGCTGGCCCGGCAGCAGGATGAAACGCACGAGATTGCCCAGCGCGTCGGTCAACGCCAGGATTTTGGTGGTCATGCCGCCCTTGGAGCGGCCTATGGCCTGGCGTTGAGTCCCCCTTTTGCGCCCTGGCCGTGGCGGTGGACCTTGACGATGGTGGCGTCGACCATGGCGTATTCCATGTCCGGTCCGTCCGAGCAGGCCTCGAAAAGCCGAATGAAAACATCGGCTTTGACCCAGTTGCGATATCGCGTGAAGACGCTGTTCCACTTGCCGAAGAAGGCCGGAAGGTCACGCCACGGGCGAGCGCCTGGCCTTGCTGCCCCCCTTTGCGCCGGCCGCCGAGACGTGGGCGCGCACGATGGTGGAATCGAACATCTGGATCAAATGGGCCGATGCGCTCATCTCGGCCAGCGTGTCGAAGAAGGCTTCGAACACGCCGGCCTTGCTCAGCCGATCAAAGCGCTTCCACACTGAGTTCCGATGGCCGAAGCGCTCCGGCAGAACGCGCCAGCGCACATTCTCCACCGTGAAGAAGTGCATCGCTTCCAGAAACAACCGGTCGTCCGCGGCTTTGCGCCCGCGCCGTGGCAGGCAGGCCCGGAAAACCTCCAGCGCGTTCGCCCAATCCGTATCCGTCATCTTCGTGGACATCGCCGACCTCCAAATCAGTCGGCAACCTATGAATCAGACCGGATTCGTCCACGGAACCCCAAAACCTATACCTGAGTCAATTCGTCCACACGGCCTAGGTGTTTAGTCCCGGTATTTGGTGGGTTGGATTGAGCCTGAAGCGTTCGGGCTCTTTTGTCCAGCGTTGGCAGATGAACTCGTAAGGTGTCAGGCCTTTGAGTGTCTTGAGCCTGCAGGCGAAGTTGTAGGCGGAGACAAAGTCGGCGAGATGGCCGCGGAGTTGGTCGTGGGTTTCGTAGTGGAAGCGCCTGACCGTCGCATCCTTGATGGTGCGGCTCATTCTCTCGACCTGGCCGTTGGTCCATGGGTGCTTCGCTTTGTTGGTGCGGTGCTCGATGTCGTTCCTGGCGCAGGTGAGTTCGAAAGCGTGGGCTTGGAAGAGTTCGCCGTTGGCGATTGCCTCCTTGATCAGCGGGACAGCCGAGCCCCCGGCGCCGGGCGTGGTGAACTGGAGCCGTTGTCGGCAAGCACGGTGTGGATCTTATAGGGGACGGCTGCGATCAGCCGGAGCAGGAATTCTCTCGAGACGGCGGTTGTGGCCTTCTCGTGCAATTCGACGAACGCGAACTTCGATGTTCGATCGATGGCAACGAACATGTGGAGCTTGCCCTGCCGGTTCGAACTTCGGCGATATCGATGTGGAAGTAGCCGATCGAATAGGCCTTGAACTTCTTCTTCGCCGGCTTGTCGCCCTCGACGTCCGGGAGCCGGCCGATGCCGTGACGTTGCAGGCAGCGATGAAGCGACGAGCGCGTCAGATGCGGGATCGTCGGCTGCAGCGCATAGAGGCAATCGTCGAGTGGCAGCAGCGTATAGCGCCGGAAGGCGACGATGACCGCCTCCTCTTCAATTGAAAGAACAGTCGATCTCGGCTCCCTCGGGCCGGTCGGGAGGTCCGTGACCTAAGTCCGCTTCTTCCACTTGGCGACGGTCTTCTGGTTGATCCCGTAGCGCTTGGAAAGCGATCTCAGGCTCTCTTGACTATGCTGTATCGCTCGACGGATTGCCTCTGTCGTCGTGGCGCTCCCATGTAGAACCATGGCCCATGGCGCATCCTTTGATTCGGACGACAAGGATGCGCCATCAAAGCCTGGGATCAAACACCTAGGATCGTCTGCAGGGGGATATCAGCTGCCACGCTTTTGGAAGCCTGCGGATGTCGGGGCGGGACAAGAGCAGTTCAAAATCCTGCGCTAAGGTCGAACGGATTGTGAACATCATGCAGCCCGGAGGATTCTGCCTGGAAGAATGCGTACTCACCATCCCGGTGCTTCCTCAAACTGCCAATTGCGACCTGAAACCCGTAGTGCTGATCCAAGCCTCCGACAGGGGTAACGGTTGGTGTCTTGAAAGGTGGAAGGTCTGGAGAGTATCGAGAACTGAGCTCAAAGACCTCTTTGTGGGTTCCGAACGTCATGGACGCTGCCGCGAAGGTCTCGCTGCGAAGCGGTCGTTCCGCTGGCCAGGCAGCTCACTTCCAGAAGGGTCGGGTCTCCTCAAGGTCCTTCCACAATGCCTTTGCGCCGGCCCAGCCGAATTCGGCGCGCGCCTGGCTCGCTCCGATCACCCATCCGACGGCACGCTGAGCGGTCGGATCACCGCCGCCGGGAGCTTCCGCCCCTGTTAACATAGTTCTGATTGTCGCCGCATCGTTCAGGTCGCCAAAAACCGCCTGAAGTTTCTGCAAGTGGTTCCGGAACGCATCCGCCCGCTTCGCCGGGTACAAGGGAGCGAAGAACTCGACCGCATAGCGCAGTTTCTTCAGCTCCTTGCGCAATTCGTGACGCTGCTCCACCGTCAATGTCTCAAGCCCGTGTGCGCGCTTGCGGACCTTCTTCCAGCATTTTGCGAGCGATCGGCCGGCAAACCCGGCGACCGGCGTGGCGAGCCGCCCAGTCTGCTCGAAATCTTGCGGCACGAGCCAGCCTCGCGTCTCCACGAACCGCGCCAGACCGATCAGGAACGCCTGCACGCGCGCCTCGGCAAGAAGCTTGCCGACGAGGCGCCGCAGTTCCCCCGCCTGCCGCGACAGCGCATCGGCAAGCGCAGAGAGGCCGGGTTGATCCGGGTGGGTTCCGGCCTCCCGCCGCACGATATCGTTCGCCACCACATCGAGATCCCTGAGGCGCCCGACCTCCTGGCCAAGCCACCGCGCCTCGTCGTTAAGCCGGGCCATTTCCGGGCTCCCAAGCACTGCAGCGAAGGCAGCGAACGCGCTTCGCAAGCGGCGTAGGCCGATCCGTAACTGGTGCGGCCCTTCCGGGTCGTCGAGCTTGCGGACCACCACGATGTTGGTGGCGACCTGGTCGAGGCACTCGCGCAAGACATCGCGCGCCGCCTGCTCGGCGATCTGATCCGGATCGAGCGCAATCGCCACGGCATGGCGGGGTGCCAGCGGCGGGTCGATCTGTCCCTGTTCCGCAAACAGATAGCCGCGCGCCGACTTGGAGAGCCGGGAAAACCTCAGGCCCCCTTGGGGGAACAACAGGTGCGCGATGTCGAACAATCCGCCCGGATTGCCCTCGATGAGTTCGATCTCGACTTCCCGCAGCTCGGCGGAGCGCCCGTTGGCGCGGACCTCGCCGACGTCGATCGCCAGTTCCGCTCGGGTGCCGTCCGCGAGGGACAACTCCCCGGCGGAACGCTTGATCACGGTTTCGCAGACAGGCTCAAGCGGCGCGCCATTCACGCAATGGATTACTGCGTCCCGGACCTCTGCGTCCGGAATGGCTTCGACACAGAGCCGCCCGCCTCGAGCCGTGTTCTCCACCTCGCCGACCTGCGAGAGACCGCCGTGCAGCTCGGCATTGGTCTTGACGGTCTGTATCCAGCGCCGCCCGTCGCGCCGGAGCCGGAGCGCGATCCCCGCCTTCTTCAAGGCATGTTCGGAGGTGTCCAGATAGATGCTTCTGAGCGTTCTTGTCCTTGGACCGTCGCTCTTCAGTTTCGACGCCTTCACGCGCGCCCAAATGTCGCTCGACGTCACGTCGTCGAGCAGGAATTTCAACTCGATCTCGCTCATGTGACAGATCCAGGTCGGTTTGTTGCAACTTTAGCGTATCCGGCCTGCACCCGCAAAGTAAGTGCCGCGTGCATGACCGGCAGCCGCGGGCTCATCTTGCATGAGGAGGATAAAACCGGGAACTCGAGCATGCATGCATCGAGGAAGCGCTTGGCCGGCAAGTGACCGTCTCGAAAAGCTGTCGCCCGGCAAGCAAAAAGTGTATCCTGCCGGCATAGCGCGATTGACTGCATTGCTCCTGAGGGCACTCGGCATTGAAAAATGCCGGAAGATATGTAGGACAATATGGATTCCGGCAGGTGGACCTTTCACCTTCCCGTGCCTGCGGGCCTTTCAGGCTATCAGCCGGGCGGGATACGACACGATGTCTCCGCCGGGCTCGCAGTCGCCGCGGTTGGGCTTCCCAGCGCGATCGCCTACCCAGCCATAGCCGGGCTGCCGCCTGAGACCGGCATCTACGCCAGCATTGCGCCGCTGGTCGCCTACGCCTTCTTCGGCCCCTCGCGTCAACTCATAGTCGGTCCCGACGCGGCAACGATGACGGTGCTTGCCGCGACTTTGGTCGCCGTTACAGCGAGCGCGCCGGCCGGCCTCGCAGTGGACCGCACAGCGATCGCTGCAATCCTCGCGCTCGGCGTCGGATTGTGTTGCGTGGCGGCGTGGGTGCTTCGGCTCGGCGTTCTTGCGACCTTCCTGTCGCGTCCGATCCTGACGGGATTCTTCATCGGCGTCTCGTTTTCGATCCTGGTCGGGCAGATCGGCCGCTTCACCGGGGTGGACATCGACGCGGACGGCCTGCTCAGACCTGTGCTCGAACTTCTGCGCAAGGCCGGGTCGATACATTGGCCGTCTCTGGTGCTGGCGCTGGGAATGTTCGGCGTGTTGCAGGTCGCGCGGATCATGCGTTTTCCGGTTCCCGGGCCGGTGCTGGTTGTGGTGCTCTCCGCGATCCTTTCGGCGGTCTTTGATCTTGAAGGACGCGGCATCGCTGTGGTCGGCGACATCCCCACGGGCCTGCCCTCGTTGACGTTGCCACGGATCGCCGACCTTCCTTTGCAAACACTGGCCCTCGGCTCTGCGGCGATCTTCCTCGTCAGCTACGGCGCGGGCATTATTACGGCACGCAGCTTTGGCGCAATGGCTGGCTACCCGGTCGATCCGAACCGCGAACTGATCGGATTTGGCGCTGCAAACATTGCCGCGGGCCTTTTCGGCGCCTTCCCTGTGACGGCCTCCGACTCGCGCACGGCAGTCAACCTGACCGTTGGCGGCCGTTCGCAAGCGACAAGCATCGTCGCGGCTGCGACCTTGATCGCGACACTGCTGTTTCTCGGGCCCGCCCTCAGGATCATCCCGATTCCGGCGCTGGGCGCCATTCTTGCCGCAACCGCCATCAACCTGATCGATCTCGCCGCCCTGAGGCAGATCTGGCGCATCAGCCGCATGGAATTTGTCTTCGCGCTGATTGCAATGTGGGGGCCGATCGGCCTAGGCGTCCTCAATGGCGTCGTCATCGCGATCGGCGCCACGCTGGCCTATGTCCTGCGCAAGCTCATGCGTCCCCGCGACGCCATGCTTGGCCGCGTTCCGGGTCGTGACGGCTTTTACAAGCTGCATCGAACGCCCGAGGCCCGTCAGGCGCCGGGCCTGGCCGTCTGCCTCATCCAGGGCAGCCTGCTGTTCTTCAACACCGACTACATCGCGACGCGCCTGCGCTCCATCGCCGACGCACTGCCGGCCGACACACACTGGCTAGTGATCGACGCCAGCGCGATTTCCCAGATCGACAGCTCAGCAGCGGAAATGCTCGGGGAGCTGTGTGACGAATTGCGCGGTCGCGGGATCAGGCTTGGCCTGGCGGAACTGCATGCCGAAGCGCGCGGGATGCTTCATCGGGCCGGCGTGATCGAGCGCATCGGCCCGGCCATGGTTTTCGACAATCTCGAGGACGCGTCTCGCGCGTTCGACGTCCAGGCCTGATCGTCTCACTGTCGGTTGTGCATAAGAGGAGGAGAACATGGGTAAGAACAAGGACAAGAAGAAGGACAAGGCGGCCAATACCTCCGAGTTGGCCGGGATGACCGACTCGAAGGCGAACGGAAGAAGTTACGTAACCGAACTCGCCCGATTGCAGGTCGAGCTGGCTTATCTTCAGGCTTGGGTGAAGAAGTCTGGAGCTCGCATCGCGATCATCTTCGAGGGCCGCGACGCCGCCGGGAAAGGCGGCGTGATCAAGCGCATCACAGAGCGGGTCAGCCCACGGGTGTTCCGCGTCGTCGCATTGCCGGCGCCGACCGATCGGGAGAAGACCCAGATCTACATGCAACGCTACGTGCAGCACCTGCCCGCCGGTGGCGAGGTCGTGATATTCGACCGCTCCTGGTATAATCGCCCCGGCGTCGAGCGCGTCATGGGCTTCTGCGGCGAGAAGACGGCCCGGCGCTTTCTGGAACAGACGCCGCGTTTTGAAGCCGCCCTTGTCGAAAGCGGCATAACGCTGCTCAAGTACTTCCTCGATGTGAGCGAGGAAGAACAGGAAAAGCGTTTCCGCCAGCGTGTCGAAGATCCTCTTCGGCAGTGGAAACTGAGCCCGATGGACATTGAATCATACAACCGCTGGTGGGACTATACCCGCGCCTACGACGAGATGATCCGCATGACCGACACGCGGCATGCACCTTGGTGGACCGTGCCGTCGAACGACAAGAAGCGGGCGCGTATCAACTGCATTTCGCATATACTGAGCTCGATCCCCTATGAACGCGTCGCGTTCGAGGCGCCCAAGTTCGGCAAGCGCCAAAAACGACCCGACGACTTCGTGGACGATCCGACTCCGCGCAACGTGGTGCCGGACCTGTTTGAACAACCCTGCGTCAAAAGCAGTCCGGAACCAGCGCCGGTTCCTATTTGACTTCGGTCTTCCAACTGACGAAGAAGCCGACATCGCCAGGGATCCCGCCGGGGAAGTTGACGATCATGGCGCTGAGCTTGAAACCTTGCGGCTTCGCATATTTGAGGTAACGCTCATAGAACTGCCTGGCCTTGCCCTGGAGCGTCTCGGGCCATTGCGGATCAGCGCTGTTGATGGCCCGGCCGCTGTCAGTGCAAAGCGCTGACGGGAAGCTGTAGACCAGCGCCTCGTACTTGCCGCTCTTGACGGCGTTCATTGCCAAGCGGCGAACCATCGCAATTTCGTCATCGCTCACCTGGTCTTTCATGAAACTGTCTGTGAACTTCGTCAGCGCCTCATTCTCTTGCGTTCGGTGCTTTTGTTGCTTCTCTGCCTCCTTCATGCGTTCTTGAAGGATGGCCTTGCGAAGCTCCTCAGCGCTCGGCGGCGGGGCATTTACGTCTATGTCCTTGATGTCAGCCATTTTTTCTCCTCACCTGAAACCGTTGGACAGTTCGACACCGAAGGCAAACAACTGCTTGCGAACGTCAGTCTTGTTCAACTTATGTCGAACAGCCGATATTCTACGCTCCATATCCTCCGATGGAAAGACTGGACCACGTCTGGACCACGTCTGTTGCAGGGCAATCGGGTGAGTTAGCGCGTGACATCTGGCAGCATTGGTACCATCGGCCCGGCTTCGCAAGGCATGAGTTTGCCTCTTGGGTCGGGCTAGCCGAACGCTGTTTCGCATGTCCCGAGCCGGGAAGTAACCTAGCAACTGCGCTCCCGCCGTTGTATTGTCCATTCATGGGGTTTGATTGAGGTGTACCGGCGTTTTGAAAGGGTAAAATATGGCTGACGATATCGAGCCTGTAACTCGTCGAGAACCCCCCACCATTGTCGCAAAACGTGCGATCGGCGTGTTTGATTCAGGAAGTGGCGGCATGGTGACCGCAGCGTGGCTTCTCAAGATGCTCGCCGATGCGGATCTCAGTGACATTTCCGTTGTGTTCTTCGGGGACACCGCCAATCTCCCTTACGGAACCAAGACCCAGGAGCACGTCGCCAAGCTGAGCGACGCCATCATAGAGCGGCTGTCCTCGCATTGTCCGGTAATAGGTATCGCCTGCAATACGGCCAGTGCTTCCTGGGCCCATTTTGGATCCGCTGGCAAAAGCGACGGCCTGCGGCAACCTAAGGTTTTCAGCGTCGTCGAGGTGGCTGCGCAACAGGCATACGACCGAGCCCGAGTTCTTCCGGACCCGAAAATGAAACGGGGTCGCAAGACTATAGGCGTGCTTGGAACCGAACTCACCGCTGAGATCCAGTCGCACGCCGAGCGCATCGTCGAACGACATAGGCGGATATTGAGTGATGCGATTGGACATCAACTGCCGCTGATCCACTACACTTTTGGCCGCGACGACATTGAACCTACTCTGCCCGCCGACCTGATTGACTATAAACATACTCCCCATATTGCGGTGTTTCGCGAAGACGAACCGGGACCGGGCGGCACAACCCGCGCGGGCATTCGACACTGGACACCGCCCGAACATCTGCCGCACGATGTTGAGATCATCGCGCGGGCGGCGCAAAAGCTGGTGGCCGCCGTCGATGTTGCACACATTCTTGACGCCGAAGGGTTGGTCAAGCAGGAGTGGCGCGAGAAGTTGGCGGAATACTTGCACGAGGTTTCTGGCGATTTAGTGCGACGCAAGACTACCGCGCTCATCCTAGGCTGCACGCATTTCGAATTCTTCGAACGGGCATTCGCCAAGCTTCTACCAACGCTGGCCGCACGTAACAGCATTGTCAGTCCGTCCGGCGCACTTGCCGTCGCGCTGTTCGACGCCTTCGGGGAATATGCCGACGCGCATCCCGTTCAGCCTGTTGCGCAGCAGGGCCATGCATATTTCGCCTTTTCCGGAGACCGGCCACCTACTGAAACTTTCCAGGGGCTAGGCATCACAAATCCAGTAGATGCCGAACTTACATAAGTGAAACATCGCCACGCCAGACTTCTGGTGCTCGCAAGCATCCTGCCGCTGTAGATGCGAGATCGGCGGTGGTCTTTAAAAATGGCCTCCAGTTTGAGGCATTCGGAAATCACCCGCCTGACGCCGTAAGATGCGGTTGCTCAATAGTTGCCATGCTAGCTGTCTGCCATGAACGGTCCCGATCCCGTTAGACCAGTGCTCGACCCCATCGACCGCCTGTCAGAGGTCATTTTCGGACTGCTGATGGCGCTTTCCTTCACAGGCACCATGAGCGTCGCGGTTGGCGAGGGCGACAAGGTGGGGACTGTCCTTTGGGCGGCCTTGGGCTGCAATCTCGCCTGGGGAATTGTCGACGGCGTGATGTTTGCCCTGACGACAGCAGTGGAGCGAGCAAAGCGTCTCAATTTCATCGAGGACATCCGCATCCTGCCTTCGGCAGAGGCACGGCTTATTTTCCTCGCCGAAATGCCGGAGGATATCCGCCTAGCAACGTCCGAAGCTGACGCCGAAAATGTGGTCACACGCATCAAATCCCTCCCAGCATCGGACCATCGGCGCATTATGGGCATTCGGGATGTTGGAGCTGCAGTTTCAATTTGCTTGCTCGTCATCGCATCGACGCTGCCGCCCTCTATGCCCTTCCTGTTCGTCGACGATTTGCCGACGGCGATGCGCGTGTCGAACGTCGTATCTGTCGCCATGCTGTTTTTGATCGGCGCCAGGCTCGGCAACTATATGGGCAGAAGCCCATGGCCGATGGCTCTGGCAATGTCGGCGATCGGTAGCTTCTTAGTTGTTATTACTATAGCGCTTGGGGGGTGAACCGCCGGCCGCGGGCATTGAGCACATCCGACCCGTCAATTTGGATCCCGTCGCTGCCATCACTTCCTAGCTGAAATGCAGGCACGGGTGACCGGCGTTATGGCGTTTCCACGGGAGGCTCTCGCTCATCGCATTCCGCCATCCACGCATTGAGCAGCGTGTAGGCGACCGCGAGGACGGTGGGGCCGATGAAGATGCCCAGTATGCCAAACGCTATGAGGCCGCCGATAACCCCAGCCAGGATAAGCAGCATAGGCAAGTCGGCGCCTCTGCGGATTAGAACGGGGCGAATAAACTGATCCATGGTCCCGGCAACAATCGTAAAGACCAGCAGCACTGTCGCCCAAAGCGCATCGCCCGAATAATACATCCAGATCACCGCCGGAGCCATTACCAGGGCCGGACCGAGCTGGATCAGGCACAAGATGAAGATCAATGCCATGAGCACGGCGGCATAGGGCACGCCAGCCACGGCCAGTCCGATACCCGCTACAGCGCTTTGCGCAACGGCGGTCACCACTACGCCCAAGGCTACGCTTCGAATCGCTTGGCCAGCCAGCCGCACCGCAGTCTCTCCGCGAGCGCCACCCAACCGTCGCCCGAACCGGATTGCGGTGGCGGCGGCCCGTTCGCCGCCCGAATACATGACCGCGGCTATCGCGGTTGTAAGCAGGAAATGTATGAACATGCCCCCCAGACTTCCGGTGGCAGACGCGAACCAATAGGTTAGCGTTCCAGCGTAGGGAGTGAGTCTCGGAAGCAGTTCTTGCACGCTGGCCGAGTTCAGTTTCTCCCATGCCTCGGCAGCACGTGCTCCAACCAGAGGTACTCCCGCCAGCCAGTCGGGAACCGGCGGCGGGCGCAGCGACAGGATGGTTCGGATCAGGTCTCCAACCGTTTCGAGATTCGTTATGACCGTGCTGAGCGCCAGCCAGAAGGGCACGATCACTAGCAGCAGCAAGGTCAACGTCATGATCAGGACGGCAAGCCCGCGGCGGTTGCCGGTATGGCGTTGCAACCAGAGCAGGAGCGGCCAGGTGGCAAGCACCAGGGTCGTGGCCCATACGATCGCAGGCAGAAATAACTGCATCACCAAGAAGCTGGCGACAAGAAGACTGCCGATGAACAGCACCGCCAGCGTCACGCGGGTAATGTCCTGACGAAGAGGGACGAGGGGTCGCGAACTCTCTGAACTCAATTGCCTGCCCTCCCATTGAGGCCACTAGCTGTACACTTCTCACTCTAGGACCGATTCCAGCCTTGATGTTCGCCCCGACGGAACCACGCACTGCCTGTCTAAACTTGCGGTGGCAGAAGGTAGATCGTCATCGCGAAGATCAGATAGACCATCAGCAGGAGCACTCCGACGAACCATGCGGAACGTCCGCTGTTGGTCATCAGAAATGCGGTTATCGTGGCAATGAGCACCATGACGACCGCGCCAGGCCAGAACAGCAGGTCCATCGGAGCAGGGCCGACAATATAGCTGAGTAGCACCATCATCGGGGCGACGAAGAGCGCGATCTGCGATGCGGACCCAAGCGCAATTCCCACACTCAGGTCCAGCCGATTCCTCCGTGCGCCGGCAAATGCCGACGCCATCTCGGCAGAACCGCCCACCAATGCAACGACGATGAAACCCACGAAAGCCGGGGTCATGCCGAACGCGACCGCAGCCTCCTGCACAGACTCGACAAACACTTCGCTTACCAGAGCAACAAGCACTGTCACCCCTGCCAACGTTCCGAGAGCCAGACCCATCGGCCACGCTTCGCCGTCTTCCGCATGGGCGGTGCCGCTGAAAAGTTCTCGATGGGTCTTCAGCGAGAAGACGAGGCCCATCGCGTAGGCGCTCATAAGCAGCACCGACAATCCGACGCTCAGCGTCTGCGTGAACGCGGACGTGGCGACAGAATCGACATGCGCCACCATAGACGGGGTCATTATCGCGATCGTAGCGAGGAACAGCAGGCTGGTTTGTAGTCTGGCGCTGACCCTGTTGTACTCCTGCATATGGTATCTGAGGCCGCCCAGCAGAAATGAGGCGCCCAACATGAACAGAGTGTTGGCGACGATTGCTCCGGCGATAGAAGCCTTCACCAGCGCGTACTGGCCGGCCTGCAGCGCAGTCAGCGCAATGACCAGTTCCGTCAGGTTGCCCAACGTTGCATTCAGCAGTCCCCCCACTGTATCGCTCGTCTTGGACGCCACCGACTCCGTGGCAGCGCTCAAGAGCGTGGCCAGCGGCACAATCGCCAGCACCGAGAGCACAAAGAGCAGCGTATGCGCTTCCGGCTCCAATTGGCGGACGACGAAGACCACCGGAACAAACGCCAACAGCCAGAGAATGGCGTTGCTACGGATCTCTTTGAGCAAGGGGCCCATTCTTTTTTGCTTCCTCATTTGGGAGACTGCGGTTCGCGGCCTTTAGCGCCTGGACCGCAACCGCCACAACGAGGCCCGTCATCACGACGCCTGCAAAACCGATCGCTATCGCCAGTAACCGCGTCAGGACATGCTGCGGCGAAAAATCGCCGTAGCCGATCGTAAGGCCCGTCACGAAGGTGAAGTACAGAGCTTCGTCGACGCGCCAATCCTCTATGCGTCCGATGACTAGTCCGGCTCCCACCATGGCGAGAAGGATTCCGGAGAAGATCGGCCATACCACGCGAAGCTGCTGCACGAGAGCACGAAAAAACATGCGCCTCATTCGCCGCGATCGTGGCTTACCGGATAATCCAACGGCCACCGATCCCCTTTCTCCAGTTGCATTTCAGTTCGCGATCACGCCCACGATCACTGTTCCCCAGGTCGTGAGCAGGATGTGGCCGATCGGGACCGTCGGCGTGTAGCCGAGGACGGCAACCGGGCTACCCGAACGGTCCTGCACCGCCGCCATGCCGGCAGTCATGGTTTGTGCCCCGGCTAGTCCCCCAAGGAGCAGTATGGGGTTCATACGGAGCAGGTAGTACCCGAGGTACAGCCCTACGACCAACGGGACAGTGGTGACGACCATGCCGCCGAAAAGCAGGCCGATCCCGGCTTCGGCGATGGCGGAAACGAATACCGGACCCGCATGCAGGCCGGTCATGGCGACGAAGGCGGCAAGACCGAGTGCGGTCATCAGTGAGACGGCCCCATCCGGTATGCGGCCGAAGAGCGGGAAACGCGTGCGCAGATGCCCGACAATCAGCCCGGCCAGCAGCGTTCCAACGCTCGTGCTCAAGGAAATCCGTATGTCGCCGATCGGAAATGTTACCAGAACGCCGACCAGTCCACCAAGGAAGATGGCGAGGCCGAGAACGAAGAAATCGGTCGCTGTCGTCGGTGCTATGATGACACCGATACGCTTAGCCGCGCGTGACACGATCGCGTCCGCTCCTACCAAGCGCAGGACATCGCCACGTTCGACCGAGATGCCGGGGGCGACGGGAATGTCCTGGCCCCCGCGCGTAACAGCGCGCAGATAGAGGCTCCGGGTCCAGCTCTCCTTTGCCATCTCGTCAACGGGCCGACCGGACACATCGCGATTTGTCACCAATACATCTGCGACAGAGACCGGGATGTCGAGGAGTTCACGGTCTTCGACTTCCTCCGCGCGCGGACCGAGCACCTCCACCAGCGCCTCGCGGCGTCCGGATACAGCGACTACATCCCCAGGGAGGATCATCAACTCCGGGTTCTCCTCGTGGATCGCTCCACCCCGCCGCACGCGCTGGATGAACAGCCGATGATCAGGAAATTTCGTCTCGGCAGCCATCACTGAAAGCCCCGCGATTGGCGCGCCGTCGGCGATCCGGTATGCGCGTAACTCGAACTTGTGCCAGGCGGAGGCGGTCCCCGCGGCGCGGGTAATTCCGAGTTCCTGTTCCAGTTTGAGCGCCTCGGCGACCAGGTCGATGCCAAGCAATCTCGGCCCGACGACGCTGCAGAACAGAATAACTCCGACGGCACCGAAGATGTAGCAGACGGCATCCGCCACCGCGATGTGCGCCACAAGCCGCGTTCGCTCGGCTTCCGGCAGCGGCAGGGCGTTGATGGCCTCTGTCGCCGTGCCCATGGCCGGGCTTTCGGTGAGCGCGCCCGAAACAAGCCCCGCAGCAAAGCCTGGATCGAGGCCAAGAACTTTGGCTACGACTATTGCAGTGAGCAGGCCGGTTACACATACGACCACGGCGAGCAGCACCGGCCTCAGTCCGTCTCGTTTCAGCGACTGCAAAAATTGCGGGCCGACCGAATAGCCTATGCCGAACAGGAACAGCAGGAACAGCATCGACTTCGCCATCGCCGAGATCGGGACATGGGCGAACTGGCCGATCAGGATGCCGGCAAAGAGTGAGCCGGTGACAGGCCCGAGGCTGAAGCCCCTGATCTTCACGCCACCGATCAAGTATCCGAGGCCGATCGCCAGGAACACTGCCAGTTCTGGATACTTGACAAGGAATTGCTCGAACCAGACCATAATCAGAATCTCTCGGGAGTTGCTCTACTAAAGGCTCTAAACTCGGCGCGGGGATTGTCTAAATGATCTTTCCATGCCTTCTCCGGATTCATCGCCATCACCGACGTACTTGGCAATTTCCTTCGGGCACGGTCAGAATATCCTTTCGCTACGGCTCGGGATTGTAGCTGCGCCCGGGGTGTTCGGTGTCATTCAATGCCCACCTGAAAGGACAAGCGTTTGCACGGGCAGCAGCAGCGCCTGGAATCTCAATATGATCGCATGCACCAACCCGACCGCGTCGATGACGTGCAGGAACAGCCATTTGGGCGTGCTCAGTCCCTTTGCGGAAAGAGCGTCGTGATTGTTGGTGTAGGCATTGGCGATGCAACTGCTGCCTGGAGGAACGCCATCGAACCCTCCGGCAAAAAGCGGCTCCAGAAAGACGGTGATCGCTCCGGGCCGAACTACCTGTTGGGGGTCGATCAACTGATCGGACGCCCGAATCTGACCGGTCGCGATGAGACCCTGAACCTCGGTGACCACCATCGGGATGATCGTCAGAGGCATGGAAACACAGGTTGCCTCGGCAACCATGCCGACCTTCATGACCTGGGCTTCGAGCTGGCTGAAGCCCGCTACAAGAGCCTTTCGTCCGGCCTCCGCCGGGATGAGAACGCCGGCGGGCCGCATCAGGGGATTGACGATGTCTCCCTTGCGCAGCGTGAATTGTTCCAATGTGCCGGCGACTCCGGCATAGACGACGGTCTTGTCCAGTTCGACCTGGGCTTGGGCAAGCGCCGCCTCCGCGCTTTTCTTCTGTGCCGGCAGCACCGATGCAATCTGGGTCTCGACGGACTGCTTGCCAGCCATGACGGCGGAAACAGCTGCTTCTCGTCCTTCAACCACGATTGCGAGCCTCTCGATCTCCCGTTCCGAAACCGAAGGGGAATTCCGCCTTTGCAGTTCAGCCTTGGTCTCGAGTTCGTCCAGCGCCTGCTGATAGGCGCTCTGCGCTTCGGCAATACGAGCGTCGGCGCCAGCCAGTTCAGTCTTGGCCAATCCGAACTCAGCGTCTATTTCCGCTACGCGGCTTCGCGCGGTCTCGAGCGCCGCTTCCTGCTCTGAACTGTCGAGCTTGAAGATGCGCTGGCCTGCCTCGACCTTGTCTCTCATCTCCACGTAGATCTCGTCGACCCGGCCTGAGCCTTCAGGAAGGAGGGGAATTGTGCGATAGAACGAGACGGCGCTGCTTGTTGACGGATGGAAATAAAGAATGAGCGTCAGCAGAACTATGGTCAGTGCTATGCACGCCGTTATTCCGTATCGCAGCTCGTACCATATCGAATAGAGGGTGATCTCGCGACCGAGCCTCTTTCCCTGGACAAAGCGCCGAATAAGAAAATCAGGAAGGACGGTCAGGACCGAACACAGAAGCACTTCGATCATCAGTCATCATCTCCCGACCGCTTCGGCGTCACGCTGACAACCGTCGAATGGCTAGTCGCAGGCGGCGTTTTGGCATTTTCGCGTTCAAGGTCATGGCGCGCCGGCCTGATCGGAATAGCAGCCGGTGCATCTTCCACTTGGTCCGGCGTGTTATGGACAGCGACGTCCGGAGGCGGGCCGGGTGGGGCTTCGGCACCTGGCGCTCGTGACCACCTCATCGCCATTCTCGCAAGCGAGTCGGCCATACTAGCCAAGGGAGTCCAGAAATCGGGCACAGGAACAATAGCCAGCAGCAAGGCCACTACCCAGAACGCATTGATATGGGTGAACAGCGCAAGCAGCGACAGGACCGCCACCAACTGGAATTGGAGCTGACTGGCGCCGTGAGACATGCGCTCCGGTAAGGAGTGAAGCCAGAAGTACAAACTCCCGATCCCCATCACGGCGACCACAAGGAAGATGACCGTTCCTGTGAACAACACATCGGTCTCGCTCGGAGCTGTTATGAACGATGGGAGATGCTGTGTCGCAGCTGGATGCATTGCTTCGGACATGCCCGCCTTCTTTTCGTTCGTGACCGCCGACTGGTGGCAGAATTCAATCGCCCGGATCGTTGACCACGGCCCAGCCGTCGTCGGGGTCGAACGCCGTGATTTTTTCGGCGAGCGCCGCCGTGCCCGGCCCCAAGTCCTTTTCGTAGACGGTGTCGTACTGGTTCACGACGAAGGTCATGATGCCTGTGCGGTCATACTGAGCAGGGGCGGCCAGCAAGGCGAAGCCGCCGATCATGTTGCCGTTGATGACGTAGTCATGCTGGCCGCCGGCGACGTTAGCGCCTTGGCCGTTCAGTATGCGATAACGGTAGCCGAAATAGCCGTCCCCGGCGGCAGTCGCCAACTCTGCCTGGCTGATCAGCGAACCAAATGGGCTTTCCGGAACGCCATCGCCGGGTTCCCAATAAAGCCCGTCATATGTTTCGGGAGTGCTGATCAGCTTCTGAGCATATTCGCCGACGCCATCCTCGTCCCAGTCGGTTTCCATATAGTCCTCCTGGGCGTCGACATAAGCACGCAAATTCGCGACGGTGGTCAGTTCATTATCGCCGATGCGGCGATTGATGACTTCTTCCAGTCCGGCAATGGTATCGAACGCCCACTTGCCCTCTGCCTGCACGACCGGGAATGGAAACGGCCACAGCTTGTCGCCTAGAACAAGAGTCCTGAGGTCGGGATCGGTCTCCTTGACCGCAATCGACACCGCCGCGGCCTCCCTGATCTCGGCGAAGCTCTCGTCGATCTCCTTGGATTTCATCACCTCGGCAGGGGCAAGGCCCAGGAGCGACGCCACCGCCTCCTTGTCATTGGCGGCGAGGTCCTTGCGGAACGCTTCTACGAGTTCCTCGACAGTCGCGAAGGTCGGGGGCTCCTCCCCGACAAAAGACTCGAAATCCTTCACCGTGCTGGGTTCTGCTTCCTGGGTGCTGCCGGCCGAAAGCGCGGGAACGCTGAGCGAGAGTGCGAGAGTTGCTGTAACGAAGTACCGGTTCATGGTCGTGTTCCTGTAAGGTGCAACAAGCAGCGGCGTTATCTGCGCCTTCCTCCGCCCCTGTGGCCTCCGCCTCCCCGTCCGCCGCCTCCCCGGTGCATCTGGCGCCCGCCACCACCCCGGCTCATCTGGCGATGGCCGCCACCCCGGCTATAGGCGCCGCGGTTCGAATGGTTGGTCGCAACCCTGCCGGGCCGGTGATTCCCCATCGCCGACGGCTTGCGCGGACGGTTGTCCACGCGCGCGCCAGGTTTCGGCTTGCTGGCCCGCTTCTGCGCAACCTTTTTTGCGGCAGGCTTGTTGACCGCCGATGTGGCCTTCTTATGCTGATCGGAAATGCGCTTCGCATCAGGGATCCTGTTCCCGGGCTTCGGCAGCTTGGCGTTCGGATGCTGCTTTAGGCCCTCGGCGACGTTCTTGCGCACGTCCTTGCCCTTGAGATCATGCGCCCGTGCCTGAAGAGTGCCCGGCTCCCGGCGCTTTCCCGGTCCGGCGCGGTCCTTGGCCTTCTTCGCTATATTGTTGAAGTCCTTGCCCTTCAAATTCTGCTTGAGCTTGTCGCGGTCGATATTCGCGTTCTTGAGATTGATCTTGTCGCGGTCAATGTTCTTGAGATCGAGATCCCTCAGCTTGTCGATGTCGATGTTGTCGATGTCGATATTGTCGAAATCGATATCGATGTTGTCGCCAATGTCGACATCGATATCCACGTCGCCACCCCAGGTGCCCCAATCGTCCCAGTCGACCGCGGCGGCCCAGATCGCACCGGTCACGAGCGCCGGCCAGTAGGGCGCCGTCGGAAAGTAGTAGGAAGGGTACGGGTCGTAGACGATCGGGTCGCCCGCTATGACGTAGTCGGGCTCGTAAAGCATCTCGGGGGGATAGGTCGGGATGTAGACCGTCTGCGGATCGGCAGATTGGATCACGACATTGTCGCCTTCGTTGACGACCTGCACCTGCTCCGTCGTCTTCAAGTAGTCCTTGGCCACCGCCTCGTCGCGCAACTGCTGGATAGCGACGAGCAAATCCTTCTGCTGGTTGGCGGCCGCATTCCCCAACTGCTCGGTCCACTCGAGATCGTCGTTCAGCTTCTTGACGAGGTCGGGATAGTTGAGCAGCGAAATCACGCTGCCGTCCCACTTGTCGCTCGGCTCGAGGTCAGGCGATTTTTCCTTTTCGTCAAGGAAGCGGGCGGCTTGCACGATCTGCAGCGGATAGAGTGAAGCCGCGATGGTGAGTGCGACGAGATCGTCGGGATAAAGCGCTATTGGCGCCGTCAGGACCTTCAGTTCGTCGAGCGTGAGAGGAGCAGACTCCTCAGAGCCCGCTGCCGAGTCACCGTCCGTCGCCGGCCGTGGGGTCGGCGTGGGTGCCTGGGCATAGGCCGGCTCACCCACCGGCGACGAAAGCATCAGCAGGGCAGCGAGACCAACTGAAACGAGGCCGAACCTGGAACAATTGGTCATCTGGTTGTTCCTGTTCCTACAATGGCGATTGCCAATCTATTTCTTTTGCACAGCCTGGAAGGTGTCGACGTAGCTGCGCGCCACGGCACGGACGGCGCGGCCTATGTCGTCATAGACGTCGTCCTGGAGATTGGCGAAAGAGACGCGCACGCTCCAATTGGGAGCATCGAACCCGCCTCCGTTGAGCAGCACGATCGAATGATCTTCCGCAAGGCGATAAACAAGATCGAGCGGATGAACATTCTGCTTCAACCATTCCACCATTTCCTCGCCTACATACTTCCGCAGCCAGAACTCGAAATCGAGGGTTCCGTAGTATGCCGCGAAATTCGCGTTGGGCTGAACATCCAAAGGGAGTCCTTCGAGCAGGCTGTCGACACGGCGCTTGCAGATATCCATGCAGGCTTTCTGATAAACCTTCTCCGTATCCATCAACTCGCTCATGGAGAACATGGTCATCATCACCTGTTGCGGCAACGAAAGACCGGCGGTGTGGTTGAGCGCCACGTCCCGGCTGTCGGCCACAATGCGGTCGATCATCTTGAGCTTTCGCGGTTCGAGCGTGATGGAAATGTAGCGCTTGTCCAGGGCCTCCAGTTCCTTGGCTGGAAGCTTGGCGATCGTGTCGTCGAGGATATTCTTCTCGTGGATACCAATGACCCCCAGGCGCCACCCGGTGCAGCCGAAATATTTGGAGTAGGAGTAGACGCCGATTGTGTTGTACGGCAACTCCACCAGCAGTGACCGGAAATTCGGCACGAACGTCCCATACACATCATCCGTGAGCAGGATGAGATCCGGGCGCTTCGTCTTTACCAGGTCAACGAGCTTCTTCAGCGTCGCGGCATCGATCGCCATCGAAGTTGGATTTCCCGGATTGACCACGAAGAATGCCTTAATCTTCGGGTCCTCGAGCTTCTTGATCTCCTCGTCGGAATACTGGAAGCGATGTTCCTGCGTCGCTCGGATGTGCACCGCCTTGAACGCGTAGTCCTCGAGTTCGGCGATTTCGATATAGGGTGTGAAGATCGGCGTGCCTATCGCGATGGTATCGCCTTTCTTCAGGATGCGGTTGGCCATCAGCGACTTGAAGATGTAGCACATGGCGGCCGTGCCGCCTTCGACGGCATAGAGGTCGAACCTGCCGGATTGCTTAGTGTCGCCTCCCATAGCCCACATCAGGTAGCGGTGCGCTACCTGCTCGGCGTGAACGAGCATACGGTCTGGAACCGGATAGTTGTCGCCGATGATCGAGTCGGCGAGTTCATGTACGAACGCGTCGGCATCAAAGCCGAACAGCTTCACTCCATGCTCCACCATCTTCGAGATGAAATCGGCGCCGGCGATGTCGGAATGCTTCTCAAGCCAATTTTCCAGGCGGGCGGCTATCCCGTTCATCTGGGGCATCCCGGCGAGACCAGCCTTCGGATCGTCCATCGAGCGCCGGCATTCGGTCAGCGCAAACTGCCCAAACAGAAAAAAGCCTTCACGCGGTGCGGTAGCAATCCAGTTGGGATTTCCGCGCCCCGCATTTAGCAGGGCGTGCGCGGATTTTTGCGCACTTCGCTTGGCAAGTTTCATCAACCCATCCTTGATCTCGAACGGGCTCATCTTCTCGTATTCACGGTAGTCGATCGTCGTCGCCATCGAACTTCTCCTCGTACTTGCAGCGATTTTTATCGGCTGCTGCGTTCTATACGGTCACGCTAATCATGTGCGGGACTTTGATGCCCGCTTGGTTCTTAAGCTCAGAACTTCATTCGGGCGCCCGCCAGCATGGCGACGCTGTCCTGGAAATCCTCGATCTCTTCGTCATAGGAGTAGGAACGGACACCCAGGTACAATTCAGTCTGGAGATAGTCCAAGTTCTGGACGATCTGCGCGCCGAATGAAGTGCTATCGCTGTCGAGGGCTGCGATGTCTCGGCCGAAATAGGCATCGACCGAAAGAGCCGTCTTTCCTACTTCGAAGAAGTCTTCCTGATAACCCAGCTTCACGTAGCCGTAGCGCCCGTCTGCAACTTCCTCGTCGGAATAGGCGGCCGCAAGCGTGAGGCTCAGACCTGTCGGCTCATGCAGGATGGAAAACGACCCGTCATAAAGGCCCTCGTCGCGGTTGGGCTGTGAAAACGCGACGGCTGCGGCAAACTTGTAGTCGCCGAACGTGTTGTCGTATCGCGCCGCAATGTCCCAGACGGTGATGTCTGTCTCTACAGGTACCAGTTGGGTCCCTACGGAGGCTGCAAGGCTGAAGCCATTGAACGACGGCGTGTCGTACCGGGCGCGGAATTTGCGGCTCACGCCGTCAAAATTCGTAAACGCGTCCTTCACGTGCACAGACGACAACTCCCCTTCATCCAGACGGAAGAACGGTCCGCCAGCCATGTCCGCCACAAGCGAATAGCCGACAACAGTCGTGCCGGAGAGATCGACTTCCGCCGTATTGTCAGAGGCCATGCTGCCTTGACCCAGCCACACCTTGCCGTACTGCTCGGATTCCAGGTAGATCTCGGCCTTTCTAAGCAAATCGGTTTCCCAATCGAAATCGTCTCGATTGAACTGGTTCACATTGTTCGTCGAATAAGGGTTCCATTCCCATTCGAGATTGGCGCCAAGCGACCAGTATTCATCGAGAGTGGTGTAGCCGCGCAGTCCGGCGCGTGATGACGAATTGCCGTTGTCGACCGGGAAATAGCCCAAGGTCGACCCGCCGTCGTCAAAGACCAGTAGCCCCTTGTTTATCTGGGCGTAAAACTCAAGATAATGTCGGTCATCGCCCCAGCGCAGTTTGGGAAACAGCGTCTCCCGGGTTTCGGTGGCGGGAGCGGCCGGTTCTTGCGGCAAGGCAGCGTCGGCCGCGGAGGCTGACTGTGCCAGCATCACCGTCAGTAAAGGACCAAAAATCGCTGTTGTTCCAACATAGCGTGCCATGATGATCCCTTTCCAAGCAAAAATGGCCAATGCTTCGGCATTGGCCATGAAGATCATTCTGCAAAAATCGCCAGCATCAGCATTTGACCGGCGATGTCTTGTACGGGTCGTGCAGTTCCGGCGGTTTGACATTGCCGCCATGCTTGCTCAGGAACTCGCACGCCCGCTCAATGTCGTCAGCGAGGTTTTCCACCGTATTGCGATTGATGTGCGGTCGAATGACGATCCGGAGGCTGTTGACGGATTGCGCATCTGCCGGCATCGAATAGGCAGCAAGCACCCAGCCTTTTTCCCGCACCTTGGCCGAGACATCGAATTCGTTGAAGTTCTTCGCTTTGGTCTTGTCGAGCGTCAACGCCACCACCGGTATGCGCTGCGTTTCGTTCATGATCTTGAAGAAGCCACTATCGACCAGTCGATTGCGTAAATACCCGGCATTCTCGACCGCATGCCGCATGACGCGCGTATAGCCGTCGCGCCCCAAGCGCAGCATCTGGTAATACTGGAGGATAATCGCAGCGGAGCCCTTGCTGAAGTTCAGCGTAGCTGTCGCCGCCTCTCCGCCGAGATAGTTGACGTAGAACACCAGCTTCTCGTTGAATATCTTGCGGTCGCGGAACACCACCCATCCCAGGCCGGGCGGCACGAGCCCGTATTTGTGACCCGACGCATTGATCGACTGCACCCGAGGCAATCGGAAGTCCCACTTGTAGTCCGGGTAGAGGAACGGATTGATGAATCCACCCGACGCGCCGTCTATATGCATCGGAATCGAGATGCCGGTCCTCTTCTCATAGGCGTCAAGCCAGTCGTGGATCTCCTGGATGTCATCGTCTTCGCCCGTAAAAGTCTGTCCGGCGATCGCCACCACGCAGATCGTGTTCTCGTCGACATATTTATCGAGATGTTCGGCGGTCAGGCGGTAGTTGCCAGGCCTGAGCGGAACGATGCGAGGTTCGACGTCGAAATAGCGCAGGAACTTCTTCCAGACGATCTGGACGTTGCCACCGGTCACCATGTTGGGGCGGCTGGTATCCTTGCCGGCCTTCTCGCGGGCCTCGCGCCAGTTCCATTTATGCGCCAGGCCGCCGAGCATGCAGGCCTCGCTGCTGCCGATCGTGGCGGAACCGTAGGGTGTGGCATCTTTGGGGCCATTCCAAAGGTCGTGCAGCCATTTCACGCACTGGAATTCGGTTCCCTTCGTGTGCGGATACATATCCGGATCAGCGAAATTTTTGTGAAAATGCTGGAGAGCGAGTTCCTTGGCTTCCGGCTCGATATAAGTGGTGACAAAGGACGACAGGTTGAGCATCGGATTGGCATCGGTCCAGCACTCTGAATTCACTAACGCCAGCGCCGCCCGGGCCGACATTCCCTGCTCCGGAAATTCCTCGCGCGGTATGGGAATGTTGAACTCGTCGTAAGGCGTCAGCCGCTGCTCGGGAGTGGAAACCGAAACAGTCTCTGCAGAAGATTTCTGTGCCATTTCGTCCTCTCTATCTGACTAACCTATCCGCGCGCCGCGTCTAGGTCATGAGTAAGACAAGAACCATTCCCCAAACAGTCAGGAGCGTGTTTCCGACCGCATAGGTAACGGTGTATCCCAGCCCGGGTATCTGACTTTTGGCCCGGTCGTTGATCATGCCCAGCGACGCAGTCGTCGTGCGCGCGCCCGAACAGGCCCCCAACAGAATCGCGGGATGGAACCGGAAGACGTATTTTCCGACGTACATCGCCAGCACCAGGGGAACGGTCGTAGCGACAACACCCCAGAGGAACAGGCTGAACCCAAGTTCCCGAAGGCCGGCCACAAAGCCCGGCCCCGATGAGATGCCGACCACGGCGATAAAGACATTCAGGCCGACCGAGTTCATAAACCAGACGGTGGATGAGGGAATTCGACCAAAGGTTGGATGCACCGAACGCAGCCAGCCAAAGAACAATCCCGAGATCAGGGCTCCGCCTGAAGTAGACAGCGTCAGGGGCACATCCCCGACCTTATAGACGAAGGCGCCGACCAGTGCGCCGATGGTGATCGCCGCGCCGATGAAGGCCACGTCGGCGATGTCGCTGGGGCGATCGATCACGCCGATGGCCTTTGCGGCCGCGGTGGTGTCCTGGGTCCGCCCAACGACGGTTAGAATGTCGCCGCGATGTATTTTCGTGTTCGGCAATATCGGGATCTCGGTCGCGGTGGCACCGCGCACGATCTTGCGCAGGAACACGCCTCGCGCCGCCGGCATTTTCGCCAGCTCGACCAGCGTTTTTCCGTCGACCTGCTTGTTGATCACCAGCACATCGACGCCCTCAGCGGGCACAGCCAGCAACTCACGATCCTCGACCTCTTCGGCCTCGTGTCCGATCAAATCCACCAGCACGTCGCGGCGGCCTGCCACCGCCACGACGTCACCCGCCTGGATCACGGTGTCGGCCGTGGCGTCCTCGACCTTTCCGTTGCGCCGGATGCGCTCTATGAACACGCGATGCTCGGGAAGAAGCGCCTCGGCGTCGCGCGCCGTCTTGCCGGCGACCTTGCCGCCTTCCCGCACCCGATACGCTCGGAATTCGTAATGGTGCCAGGCAGTGCCGGTCCCACCCGCCTCCTTCTTGCCGCCGAACTCCGCCTCGTAGCGCTTGCATTCCGCCTCGAGATTGATGCCCAGCAGCGCCGGCCCGATCAGGGCCAGCACGATCGCCGAACCGACGGTGCCGAAAATATAGGTGACGGCGTATGCCACCGGCATCGCATCGAGCAGCCGCTTTGCCTCTTCCGGAGGGAGTTCAAGCCGGTTTATCGCGTCCGTCGCAAGGCCCATCGAAGCGGAAATCGTCTGCGAGCCGGCATAAAGCCCCACCGCGGAGCCTATGTCGTAGCCCGCAATCTTGGCGGCGAGGAAGGGCGCGGCAAGGCAGAACACGCAGACAACCACCGCGAACAGCGCCTGCGGCACGCCGTCTTTGGCGATGCCTCTGACGAACTGAGGCCCAACCCCGTAGCCGATCGCGAACAGGAACATAAGGAAGAACGTCGCCTTGAGCGGCGGAGAGATCGTGATCCCAAGCTGTCCGATGATCACGGCTGCGATAAGGGTCGCCGTTACGGCCCCTAGACCCAAACCTTTGTACGTAAAGGAGCCGAAATAGTACCCAATCGCCAGGGACATGAAAATCGCGATCTCGGGATAACTGCGCAGCGTGTTGACGAACCAGTCGATCATGATTCCCTCCCCGGATCGATCTTCAGCCAAGCCCTTGACCGCGTGCACTATTGGACGAAACGACGACTATTACTAGCCATGCAAGCATGCCAAGTGTTGACTCTCCGCGCCAAAAGCAGATGATCGCTCTGGGTGGAAGATTCAGGGTGCAGCGGTGTCTCAAACTGGTATCGTCTCCACGCACTTTTCGACTTCTGAACTGGCGCCGCGCGACCAGTTTGATGCGTGGCATGAATGCATATCGGTCATCTTCGATGTGGAGAACCAAAGCGAACATGCATTGGGAGGGTTTGGTGCGACGGTCGACGCATTCCAACTTGCGGACGTCATCGTGGCCGTGTCTTGCATCGACGCCGAGCGCTACAAGCGTTCTGACCAACGGATTCGACGCGATCAGATCGACCATCTGCAGTTCTCACTTTATCGTTTGGGCGGTTGGGACTGCGAAAGCACAACCGGTCCGGTTCAGGGGAAAGCGCGGCAAATTTGCGTGGTTGATCTGGCCCAGCCGCTGGTGAGCCACGAACCGCGCTCCGATATGATCAGTGTGATCGTACCGCGGGAGAAACTGGAAAGCCGGCTTCCTGGAATAGCTGCGCTGCATGGGCGAGTGCCCGTCGGACCCTTTGCCGAACTCTTGGTGGACTACTTTGATCTGCTGGCTAAACGGCTACCGGGGCTGCCGGCTTCGAGCGGCGAGGAACTTGCCAGTGCTACCTGCGACATGCTGGTCGCATGTCTAAGGCCCTCTTTAAACAATATGGAAATCGCTCAACCACACCTGGACGCCGTTTTGCTTCGCCGCGCCAAAAACTATATCGACCGCGAGCTTTCCTCGCCAAACCTCTCGCCGGACTCGGTTGCGTCGTTCCTGGGTGTTTCGAGAAGGACGCTTTACCGCCTTTTTGAGAACATACATGGAGTCCAAAAATTCATTCTTGCTCGACGTCTGGACAAGGTTCGCCAAGCCTTGGCCGATAGCGAGCACCCACGCAAGGTGTCCGATGTCGCCGCAGGATATGGCTTCACCCGTGCCGACTATTTCTCACGGGCCTTCAAGAGCCGTTTTGGCTTGAGCCCGGCGGAAGCGCGCGGAATGCGCGTCCAGAAGGCCGCGAACCCGTCGACGCAGGGTGGAGGCTTAAGCAGCGACGGCTTCGATTGCTGGATCAAGGAGTTGGGCAAATAGCGAGTGACCCCGGGTTATGCGGACGATATCTGGGTCAGCCGTGGTTCGAACTGTTCAGGAAGTAATGCTGTGGCATGGGTGGCCCGAAAACATCGACCTCTTTTGTCTCGGCTCCCAGATGGCTTGGGTGCGCCAAACCTCAAGCCGTTACGGCGGCCGAGTGTAACGTTATTGACCTAACGGCGGCCATAGCCAATTGTCTAAACAAGAGAATGCAGCGCGCGCCCAAAAAATCAGCGTGGTTGCAAGTAATATGCTTGACCCGCGGATTGCAGTTGCTGGAGTGACTTTCCCGAGCAACTTCCCGGGCCTTCCCCGCCCACGGGCTGGGCCTTGCCGTCTATGGTTACAGTACCAGCCTGCCTGTCGGGTGTAATATAGATGGCAACTCCGTCCGCGTCGACTTTGGAAAGATAGTACGCACGGTGGACGCCGCTAACCTCACAATGAACCATGACCGGAAATTCATCAAAGGAGCCCTCGGCGGCATGTGCTTGATAGGTAGCTCCAAGTTGCGATAGCGCCGTAGCAGCCAAAGCTGTTCTTACAGTCGCTGCACTCGATTTCAAGCGAAGAAGCTGGCCTGATATGCCAAGTGCCATTGTCGGAATCCCTTTGCTCGCCGTTATCATCGATAGCGGCTTTCGAAGACCCAGTGTCGCCCAGTTTAAGTCCTCAGGCAAGTTCAGTTCCCTCCGACCGAATTGACGTGGATAGCGTCGCGAACATATTCGCCGCTGGAGTGCTTTACGGTCTCATGCTCTGCGAAACTCTCACCAGTGGCCATGAACGCCTTCGCACCGTCGCTCATCGAGCGGGCATTGGGCGTGATCTGCGTTTCGATGACGCGCTCCGCACCGCGGAACGAAGGCCGGTCATCACCGCGGCACGCGCATCGCCCGCCGGGGCGTCCGGCGTGTCGTTGTTCGGCCGCTGCACTATCGCCATGACAGGTGTTTTCTGCGTATTCGCCTGTCCTTTTCGGCCTCGTCCCGACTGCGGATCGTCTGGATGCTTCTTTGGGCGGCTACCGAAACAAGGCCTCGCACCGAAGCGCATGATCACCGACAAGCTGCGTTCTTATGGAGCGGCGAAACGGCAGGCCATGGCGGATGTTGAGCACCGCGCGCACAAGGGCCTCAACAACGGGGCCGAAAACTCCCACGTGCCGTTGCGAAAGCGGGAGCGGGCGATGCAGGGGTTCTGTTCGCCAGGCAGCCTGCAGCGCTTCACCTTGATCTTCTCAGCCTTCCGCAATCTCTTCGTCCCGGCCCGCTCAAAACAACGCCCCGCATTTCAGATCCATCTCCATCGCCTCAACGCCATGGCGCAATGGAAAGCTGCAACCCAAGCCCTCGCCTGATATCCCTGCCAGTGGTCCCTCACGTCCAACCTCAGATAACGTGACAACGCCGCTCCCTCCCTTCGGAGTTAGGCAGCCTCGACGGCCGGGACGCGCCTAAAGATCTCGATGACCTTGTCGGCGATCGCCTTGCCCAGATCGCGGTTGTTCTGGGCTGTAAAGTGAATTCCGTCGCATCCATCGGTCGTGATGAAATCCGCCGCGTCGAGGAAGTCGATCTTCATGAAATCAGCCATGTCTCGGTACTGTTGGCCGAGTTGGGCCGATTTCTCGTGGCCACCCCCGAACATTCCCTGGAAATACGGATGGGGCATGGGGGTGAGCGGCGGCGGTGCGACCACCAGGCAACGGGGAGCCGGATAGGCTGTGCCGATGCCGCCGCCACCGGTCATCACTTGACCGACTAGCTTGGCCATGCCGTAAGCGATGTCGTAGGGCGTGCGGTTGAAGAAGGGTTTGGTGTCGTTCGTTCCCAGCAGGATGATGACGAGATCGAGCGGCAAGTGGCTGGCGATCGCCGATGGCAGGTACTGGCTGCCGTTCAGCCGCGGATCGTTGGGATCGTCGGCGCTGGTGGTGCGGGCGCTGAGCCCCTCCTCGATGATGTGGTAACCCTCGCCGAGATGCGCCGCCGCAACTCCCGTCCAGCGCTCGGCATAGGGATAACGCAGGGTCGGCGAGCCGGTCTCGACAGGGATCCAGCCCCACGTCAGTGAGTCGCCAAAACACAGTATGGACCTTCTCTCAGTCATCGACTGCTCCTCGATAGGGATTGCTTTTGGTCATTTGAGTTTCGCCGTCCGCACGCCGTAGAAGACGGCAGCGAGCAGAATGATCAGACCTTGCGCGATCAGCTTGCCTGGCTCGCCGATGCCGAACGCCGTCATCACCACGAACAGAAGCGCGAAGGACAGAACACCGAAGAACGGGCCCCAGACACCGCCATCGCCGCGGCCGAAGACCACACCGCCAAGGATGGTCGCCGCAACCGCGAGGATCGGCAAGTCGAGCCCCACGCGCACGCTGCCGACGGCGATCGATGCGGTCTGGACGAGTGCGGCGACGCCCGCGATGAAACCGGCAAGCGTGTGCGCCAGGATCACCGTGCGCTCGACGGGCACTCCGGAGAAATGCGCCGCCTCGGCACTTTCGCCGACCGACATCACGTAGCGGCCAAACACGGTACGCGACAGGAACGCCGCCATCGCCAATGTCAGCGCAAACCAGAAGATGACGGGCGTCGGCACCGGCCCGAGCTTGGTATTGTAGATATCGCCGAAGATTGACGGTACGTCGCCTGGCGGCTTGCCGCTCGACAGGAATTGCACGAAGCCGACGAGAATGATGCTGACCGCCAGGGTGGTGATCACGGCGGACACGCGGCGCTTGGCTATCATCAGCCCATTGAACAGTCCGATGAATGTCCCGATTGCGAGCGCGAGCGCGATGAAGAAGGCCAGCGAGGCACCGGCAAAGATGCCAGACGAGATGAAATAGTTGACGAGGAGGATGATGCCGCCCCCTGACAGGTCGATGCTCTTCACCTTCATCACCAGAAGCTGGCCGAGCACCAGTACGCCGAGGGGCGCAACCTGACGGATGAAGACGCCCATCACGTTCACGTTCAGCATGTTGGGCCTGGCGATCCACAACACGAACAGCAGCGCGGCGAAAACGTAGTAGGCCGGCGGAATGCCGACAATCCGTTGCGCAAGAGGTCTGTTCAACAGCGCGGCCATCGTCAAAGCCCCATCTTCTTGCGGGACTGCAACCCGACCACGAGAAGCAGGATGCTGCCCTTGATCGCCGTTTGAATGAAGGGCGAGACATTGGTCAGGTTCATGCCGTTGGAGAGCAGCGCCAGGACCAGTGCGCCAATGACGGTGCCGTGCAGGCTGCCGACGCCCCCAGACAATTGTGTGCCGCCGATGGCTACCGCCGTTATCGCATCCAGTTCGAACAGCAGCCCCACATTCGGATCGCCCGAAACGATCCGCCCGGCCAGAAACACGCCGGCGAGTGCGGCGAAGCAGGAGCAGGCGACATAGGCGAGCATGATCTTGCGCTTGTCAGAGACGCCAAAATTGCGGGCCGCGTCCTCGGTACCGGCAGCTATGCCGCCGCCTATCGCAAAGAGATGCAAGCCGAAGCGCGATCCGTGCAGCAGCTTCCAGGCAAGCAGGATGACGATGATACCCCACAGCACCGGCATCGGAATGCCAAAAATGGAACCCGAGACGGACCGGATGACGATATCCGGGACCGTACCGCCCGATACCGGACGCATGAGCCGTGTGATCCCCAGCAGGATGTACTGCATCGCCAGCGTGGCGATGATCGGGTGCACGTTGAGCCGCGTGACGACGAAACCGTTGGTCATTCCCACCAGCGCAGCGAGAGCGAATACCGCTGGGATGGTGATGTAATCTGGAGCGCCGAGCGCCAGCACTGCTGTCGTGAAGCTGATCACCGACCCCACCGAAAGATCGAGGCCGCCCACGACAACCACAAACATCTGGCCGATGGCCGTAATGACGAGCGGCATGGCTTGCGCGACGAGATTGAACAGGTTCTCCGGCGCCAGGAACTGGGTCGTGCGGATAGAAAGGAAGAATGCAATTGCTGCCGCGATCAGCATCGGCAGGAACCATAGGCCTTGCCGGCTCTGGTTTCCCGTCAGCAAATTTGAAAGCCTTGTCTTCATCGGCTTTGCTTTCGATCCCGGCATCACGCGTTCAACGCGGCGTTGAGAATGTCGTGTTCGGTCGCCTTCTCGGCCGGCAGTTCGGAAACGACAGTGTTGTTGTGGACCACGTAGATGCGGTCACAAAGCCCGATGAGTTCGACGGTTTCGCGCGACAGGACAAGCACCGCGCCGCCGGCGTTGGCAAAGTCCCGAAGCAGCTTGTAGATCTCGGACTTGGCGCCAATGTCGACGCCCCGGGTCGGTTCTTCGATCAGCAGGATGTCGACGTCCGCCGCCAGATATCGGCCGAGGAGCACCTTTTGCTGATTGCCGCCGGACAGGGAGTTCACGGCCGCCGCCGCACTCGCAGCCTTGATGTTGAGTTCCGTCATGGTAGCAGCGACGGTCTTGCGAAAGCTCCTCGCGATCGACAGTTCACCCTGCCGTGCATGCAGGCCGATAGCGATGTTGTGTGCGATGGGAAGCCCCAGAAACAGCCCCTCCTCCTTCCGGTCTTCCGGCACGAAGCCGACCCCAGCCGCCTGCAGCCGTCGAATTCCGCCTCCTTGCGGAACCGGAAGGGGAAGCGGTTTGCCCTTTATCGTGACCGTGCCTGCAAACGGCCGAAACTGTCCGACGATCGATCGCATCAACTTCTGCTGGCCCTGTCCTTCCAGACCGGCCAGCGCGACGATCTCGCCTTTTGCGATGCTGATCGAGAAAGGCATCGATGCGGCCTCGATTTTGAAGTGCTTGACGTCGAGAACGACTTCGCCGGACGGCGATCCGCGGTCAGGAAACAGATCCTGGAGTTCGCGGCCGACCATCATGGCGATCAACGAACTCGGCGTTAATTCGGACACGGGCTTTGTGCCGACCAGCTTCCCGTCCTTGAGTACAGTAACGGTGTCGCAGATCTGAAAGATCTCGTTCATTCGGTGCGAGATGTAGACGATCGCCTTTCCTTCATCGCGGAGTCGGCGGATGTGCCGGTTCAGAATCTCGACGTCGGCCGCGTTCAGTGCCGCGGTGGGTTCGTCGAGGATAAAGGCGGCTGCGTCGGCCTTGATGCCGTGCGCGATTTCCACGAACTGCCGCTCGGCGATCGACAACTCGGAAACCAGCGTTTCGGAATCAAGATCAAGCCCGAGTTCGGCAAGCGCCTTGCGTGTTTCCGCATTCATGCGGGCATAATCGACCGATCCGAGCCGGGTGACCGGCTCGCGCCCGAGAAACATGTTCTCGGCGATGGTGAGGTTGGTCAGAAGCGACAGTTCCTGGAAGACCGTCGAAATGCCGAAGGCAAGCGCTTCCCTGGGATTGGCGAACGCGATCTTTTGGCCGTTCTTGTAGATCTCTCCGCTGTCTGGCTGGTACACGCCGGCCAGGATCTTCATCAGCGTCGACTTGCCGGCGCCGTTCTCGCCCATCAGGGCGTGCACGGTTCCCGGCAGCAATTCGAGCGACACCCGGTCGACGGCAACGCTGCCGCCGAACGACTTCGAAATATTCGACATCTCGATCAGATTGGCCATTGTACGCTCCCTTCCCACGGCGTGGAGTTCGCGGCGTGCTGTACACCACCTGCCGGGGCCGAAAGCCTCGACAGGCAGTGTCGTCTTGGGAGATCCTTACTTGTTGCCGTAGAGCTCCTTGAGCTTTTCCTCCGGCAGGTCGGTCGGCCACCAGACATTGGCGGAGAGATCATCGCGATAGAGGGCTTTCGCCTTCTCCAGATCCAGGCCTGGAGGATTGTAATCATAGTGCTTGGAGATGCCCGCCTCGCCCTTCAGCAACGCCACGGCCAGGCGGACGCCAGCCGCACCTTGTGCGGGCGAGTATTCGGGGGAGATCGACTGGAACCCGTCCTTGATCCACTGGCCGAAATAGCCATTGTTGCCCTCGCCGGAGATCGGCGGAATGTTGGCGCCGAACTGCTTGAAGACGTCAACGCAGGCGCGCGTCATATCGGCGCCGGAGGACCAGATGCCATCGACGTTCGGGTCGTTCAGGTACAGCGTCTCGCAGACCTTCTTGCCCTTGTCGTACTGCCAGTCGCCATGGTCCTCCGCGACAATCTTGACGTTGGTGCCCTTGAGGGATTCCAACAGGCCATTGTAGCGGCCAGTATCTTCCGGGTGGCCGGCAAGACCGCGAAGAACCCAGATCTTGCCATTGTCACCAACTGTCTTGACCAGCCAGTCGCCCATGACCTTCCCGAAATAGACACCGCCGGCGCGGATTTCAGTGGTGAAGGCATCAGTCTCGACCAGGCCGGTATGAAGAACGACCGGGATGCCGGCTGCAGCAGCCTTTTCGATTGCCGCGTCAGCCGACGTCGACGTCACCGGCTGAACAATGATGGCGTCGACCTTCTGGGCGATCAGGTCTTCGATGTCGGCGACCTGCTTCTTCTGATCGAAGTTGGCATCGAGCAGAATGAACTTCGTGATGCACGATTCGCGATCGGCGGCGGCCTGGGCTTCATGAGCGACCTGAATCGTCCACGTATTTGCATTAACGCCGAAATGACTCATGCCGATCGTGTAAGGACAGTCTTTCTTGTATTTGCCGGTCTCGACGACTGGATTGTCGCCGGGCGCAGGAACGGCGCCAGGCAACGGGCTGAAGAAATCAGCAGCAAACGCTGGCGCTGCGAGTGCCGCCACAGCCATCAACCCGATGGTCGCGACGGTCAAACTGAGATGCTTCATTGACGTTCCTCCTCTGAGCCAAAGACAGACTGCTTCGGGACGTGTGAGCGTCCCGGAACACAGACAACTGGTGGCCGGCTCATCGACCTTGCCAGCAATTCCATTGGACAGATGCGACTTCACGCTAGCTCCGAGGTGGTAACCTCCCCCTCAACTCGTGCATCGAAGTCTGTCCTCCCGGCGAGGGAAAAACACCGGTCCGAACGCGGTGTCAATAGTTATTCAGATTGAATGAATAAGAAATCTATTTTATATCCACGTCGGTCGGTGTCATGACTGAACGATTGTGGCGCGCCCATCGTGGGCCGTAACCTATTGTCTGTAAATGGGAAATGCGGAGCCGGACCGACAATGCGAACGGTTTTGTGTTACGGAGATTCGAACACCCATGGCCAGGTCCCCGGTGGGACGCTGCTTGATCGCTACCCATACCCTCAGCGTTGGCCGGGAGTGTTGGCCCGAGAACTCGGCAGCGACTGGTACGTCATCGAGGAGGGGTTGAGCGGGAGAACGACGGTCCGCGATGATCCAATCGAGGGCGCAATCAAGAACGGCAGGAGCTACCTGCGCCCCTGCATGATGAGTCATGCGCCGTTGGACCTCGTCGTGATCATGCTCGGCACGAATGATCTAAAAGCCCGTTTCAACCAGCCCGCGTCGGAAGTCGCCATGGGCATCGGCTGCCTGGTCCATGACATCAAGGAGCTCCTACCTGGGCCTAGGGGAAGTTGCCCGGAAATCCTGGTGGTCGCACCACCGCCGATGCTCGATGACATCAAGGAGTGGGAGCAGATCTTCAAGAATGCGCCTCCCAAGTCGCGCGAACTTGCTCTCGAATTCGAGGTCATCGCGGATTCTCTCGAGGTCCACTTCTTCGATGCCGGATCGGTCGTCGGGTGCGACCCGCTGGATGGCTTCCATATCAATCAACGGGCGCATGAGGGGCTGGGCGTGGCCCTGGCACGCGAAGTAGAGGCCATCGGTTGGAAATGATCTGCTATCCGTCTTCCAAAGCCAAATGGCTTCCCCATACGCCATCCGCTGAGGACTGCCGCAATGCCTGATATGCGCTTCGCGCCACCCAATCCTTTGAGAATCGCGGACCGCGCCACCGGGCTGAATTCTGTCAGTGTGAGAAGCTACAACGAGCGGCTTGTCCTGTCGCTTTTACTCCAAAACAAGTCCACAACTCGCCTCGAAATTGGCGAACGAACGGGCCTGTCCGCACAGACCGTCTCTGTGCTCGTACGCTCGCTTGAACATGAGGGGTTGGTGGCGCTCGGCGCGGCGCTGAAGGGCCGCGTCGGCCCACCCACCGTGCCGATTGAGCTCAATCCTGAAGGCGCGTATTCGGTTGGCCTTAGCGTTGGTGCCCGGCAGACGGATGTCGTTCTGATCGACTTTGTAGGGGCCGTGCGCTTTCACAAGACTTTCGCCAATCCCGCAATCACACCCGGCAGCAACCACACCCAGTTCCTGGAAACTATTCGCAAGGCCGTCGCGCTGCTACCTGAGAAAGAGCGGCTACGGCTTGCAGGTGTCGGGATGGCCCTGCCGCATAGCGCTTCCGACGGGCAAGACGAAGAAGCTTATTTTATAGCTTTGCAGCAGGAGATTGAGGAACAATTGGGAATCGCCGTGTTTGTTCAGAACGACGTCACGGCGGCCGCGAGCGGTGAGAGCATGTTCGGTGTCGGCAAATCGCTCACCGACTATATGTTCTTCTATCTGGGTGCAAAGCTCCATGGCCGCCTTATCCTCAATCACCAGATCCACAACGGAAATTCGCCCGTAAGTTTTGACGTTGGAATTGCGGCGCTTGAGCGTGAGCTAGCGCGGGACGGCAGGTCCGTTGATGCGCTTTGGGACAGGTCGGGGACGTGGCCAGACAGAGATGAGATCATTCAAATGTGGGAAGCGCGTCTCGTTGATGAAATGTTGCGATCGCTCGCTGGCGTTAGCCAGTTTGTCGAATTTGAGAGCGTGGTGCTCTCTTCCTATGCGCCTTATTCTGTCTGCGAGGACATTTGCCTCAATCTCGAAGCGGCCTGCCCGAGTATCAAAGCCATTGCTAGCAATTTGAAACCGTCACCAAAAGCAGTTGGCGCCGCCAGCCTTCCATTCAGCTCGAGATTTATGGTTAAATAAGTCAGGTTTCGCAACAGGGAGACCGAGGCGAATCCTCTACCTAACGGGATCTGTATCCCGGCATATCGTTTGCCCTGAAGGGAATTGTCAAATTAATCCAGTATAGCGCTCCTGGAGGGCTTCTAGCCCGATTTTCGCTCCCATAAGCCGTTGATTTGCTTACGCCACGATTTTCAGCTTGACGAGTAGAAAGCAGTATTCTGCGTTAAGTTGACAACTCCCGGATCGAGCCTCTGCGCCCACACGCCATGTTAAGGCGACGCTATCGGTGCCAGGAAGCGAGCATTTTAGGCCACGCGAGTCGCCGGCAAGGCGCCGCGATGGCCCTGCAACTTTGCGATCTCACACGGCGACAGGCGTCAGCCACGGCTGATCAGAAGCAGCCGAGCTGTCGACCACGGCGTCCACGAAGGCGACGCCCTTCAGCCCATCATATGCGGTGGGTATGTCGCGGCCGATCACAGATGGTTCCCGGTCCTCCGATCTGGCGCGAATAGCCTCCGCAAATCCCGCGTACAGATTGGCAAATGCTTCGAGATACCCCTCGGGATGCCCTGGTGGCGTGCGGGTGCGCGCCTTTGCACTTTCACTCAGATCGTCAGCGCCGCGCTTGATGATCTCCGTCCTGCCGTTGAGCTTCGCATGAACCAGTTCGTTTGGCTGTTCCTGGAACCACGTAAGCGATGCCTTTTCGCCGAAGACCCGCAGTCTGACACCATTAGACGATCCGAGCGCAACCTGGGATGACCACAACAGGCCGCGCGCGCCGCCGCGGTACCGCAGCATGACGTGAGCATTGTCATCGAGGGCCCGTCCTTCGACGAAGGTTGCGAGGTCAGCCGTCAAGGACTCTAGTATCAACCCAGAAACAAAGCCGGCCAAATGGTAGGCGTGGGTACCGATGTCACCGATGGAACCGCCTCGCCCGTTCTTATTCGGATCGGTTCTCCACGCAGCCTGCGCGTTTCCCGCGGTTTCGATCGCCGTGGCCATCCATTCGAGCGGGTACTCCACCTGCACGGTGCGGATTTTGCCCAACAGCCCAGCGGCAACCATATGCCGCGCCTCGTGCACCATAGGGTAACCGGAATAGGTGTAGGTGACGCCCATGAAACGGTCGCTGTCGCGTACCAATTGCTCAAGCGCCACCGCATCAGCCAGGGTCGCCGTCAGCGGCTTTTCACAGATTACGTCGAAGCCGGCCTCGAGAAACGCCTTGCTGATCGGAAAGTGGGTAAAGTTCGGTGTGCAGATCGCCACCGCGTCGATCTTGTCGTCGCGGGTCAGTTCGCCGTGGATCATGGCGCGGTAGTCGTCGTAGGACCGGGACGGATCGAGCCCTTCATCCGCCGCGAACGCATGGCCGCGCTTGGCATCAACGTCGAAGGCGCCGGCCACGAGCTGCCAGTCACCGTCCTGCCGCGCGGCGATCCTGTGAATGTTGCCGATATAGGCACCTTGCCCACCGCCCACCATGCCCAGCCGCAAGGGACGCTTTGAAGTGTTCACAGACATATTGAGCCTCAGTCCAGTCCAAGCATTGCGCGGTTGGCCTCGCGGTTCGCGCCCGATTTCACGAAATCATCAAAAGCTCGATCACCCACGCGGATGATGTGGTCGCGGATGAACCGCGCGCCTTCCGCGGCTCCATCCTCGGGATTCTTTATGAAGCATTCCCATTCCAAGGTTGCCCATCCATCGAAGCCATAGGTGGACAGCTTCGTAAAAACGGTCCCGAAATCTACCTGACCATCGCCAAGCGACCGGAAACGACCTGCGCGTTTCGACCACGGCTGAAACCCACCGTAGGCGCCGGTCTTGCCGTTCGGGCGGAACTCGGCATCCTTGACGTGGAACATCTTGATGCGCTCGTGGTAGTGATCGATGAATTCCATATAGTCGAGCGCCTGCAAGACGAAGTGGCTGGGGTCGTAGAGAATGTTGCAGCGTGGGTGGTTGCCGACCCGTTCGAGGAACATCTCGAAGGTCAGGCCATCGTGCACGTCTTCGCAAGGGTGGATTTCGAAGCACAGGTCGACGCCCTGTTCGTCGAAATCGTTCAGGATCGGCAGCCAACGTTTCGCCAACTCGTCGAACGCTTCATCGATCAGGCCCTCTGGCCATTGCGGGTAGGGATAGAGGTAGGGCCAGAGCAACGTTCCGGTGAAGCTGACATGGCGGTCGATACCCAGATTGCGCGACGCACGTGCCGCAAAACGCATCTGTTCTTCCGCCCAGGCCCGCCTCGCCGATGGGTTGTTATGAGCGGCCGCCGGCGCAAAGCTATCCATGATCCGGTCGTGCGCGGGGTGGACGGCCACAAGCTGCCCGGTAATGTGGGAGCCGAGTTCAGGCAGTTCCAGACCGCGCTCTGCGAGAACACCTTTGAGTTCGTCGCAGTACGTCTTGCTCTCGGCGGCCTGCTTCATATCGATGAGGCGTGTGTCCCACGTCGGTATCTGGACGCCGGCGAAGCCTTTGTCCGCGACCCAGCCGGCGAGGCCGGGCAGCGAGTCATAGGGGGCTTGGTCCGCTGCAAATTGGGCGAGGTAGATTCCTGGTCCCTTGATGGTTTTCATGGCGAACACCTTATGCCGAGAGAGCGGCTGCCGGGGCCGGGGGTCCGCCGTCATAGGCGCCCCAGACCGATTGATCGAAGTGGATGACAGCGCCGGTCATCATTCCGGAGTCATCCGATGCAAGGAAGAGGACCGCGCGGGCGACCTCTTCCGGGGCCAGAATGCGTCCGAAAGGTTGTCCGGCCGCCGCCTTGGCGAGCCAGTCGGGATCCGCGCCGTGATACTCCCGCTGCACCCGGTCCTCGCCGTCGGACGCCATCCATCCGATGTCGAGCTGATTGACGCGGATCTGATTGCGCATCAGGGCATACCCGGAGTTTCGCGTCAGAGTAGCCAGAGCGCCTTTCGATGCCGAATAGGGCGATAGAAACGGCTGTCCGGCTCGCTCGGACGTCGATCCTATGTTCACAATGCTGCCCTTGATGCCATCGCGTATCATCAGTCTGGCTGCATCCTGCATCAGAAAGAACGGCGCCCGCACGTTGGTCGCGAACATGCGATCGAAAAGCTCGGGCTCTGTGTTCAGCAAGTTACCGCGATCGGTCAGCCCGGCTGCATTGACAAGAATGTCCACCCGGCCAAACTTTGCATCTGCCTGTGCCATAACGGTCCGGCAATCCTCGACCTTTCCGAGATCGGCCGAAACGAAGGAGACCGGGGTTCCGGTCTCTTCGGTTATGGAGGCGGCGACGGCATTGCCCTTCTCAGCGTTTCGGCCGCAGGTCACGATGCCAGCGGCACCGGCCTTGGCAAACGCTCGCGCAACTGCGGCGCCGAGTCCCTGGGTGCCGCCCGTGACGACGGCGATCTTCCCCTCGATGCGGTTCATCAGACGCCAACCCGCTGCTTCTTGCGAATTTCTTCCTGGTGCGCGCGTGCCTTCTGAACCGACGGCCGATCGGACACCTCTGGAACGCCCACGTCCCAGTCTGCGTCGCCGGGAACCCATGCGTAGGCATCGGTTGCCAGTGTGATGAGGGTGGTGCGATCCGTCGTTTGCGCCCACTCCATCGCGGATTTCAGGTCGGCCAGGCTCTCGCATCGACGGGCGAGCGCACCCATCGATTCGGCGTGTTTCACGAAGTCGACGCCGAACGCCTGCTTGACCCGGCAGTCCTTTATCAGATTGTTGAACTCCGGAACGCCCTTGAACTGTTGAAGGCGATTGATGACGGCGTACCCGCCGTTGTCGCAGACGACGACGATCATCTTGTGGCCGGTCAAGATCGTTGAGTAGATGTCGGAATTCATCATCATGTACGTGCCGTCGCCAAGCATGACGATCGGCGTACCTTCCCCGTTCTTTGCCATGGCATGACCCCAGCCGGCGGCCAGTTCGTAGCCCATGCAGCTGAAGCCGAACTCGCAATCGAATGTGTTCGGGTCCTTGACGCGCCAACCCTTCATGACTTCGCCCGGCGTTCCGCCAGCAGCGGCGATCAGTGTGTCGTTAGGCTTGGCGAACTGGTTCACGATGCCGACGACTTGAGCGTAGGTCGGGACCGGACCGTTGGTGACGACCTGATGCTTGTCGACGATCCTGTTCCATTCAGCGAATAGCTGCTTTGCCCTCTTCATCTGGCCTTCCGGAGCCTTCCAGTCGCCTAGTGCCTGATCCAGTTCGGAAACCGTCTCCAGCGCATCTCCGACCACAGCGACCGCACGGTGCTTCGTGGCATCGTAACGGGCGGTGTTGATGGAAACGAAGCGAGCGTTAGGCGAAAACGCGGTCCAGGAACCTGTGGTGAAGTCCATGAGGCGGGTGCCGACCGCCAGGATGACGTCGGCATCCTGCGCAAGCGCATTCGCGGAGGTCGAACCGACGATGCCGATAGGGCCGGCATGGGCCGGATGATCGTGCGTCACGGTGCCTTTTCCTGCGATTGTCTCGATGATCGGGATGCCGCGCTTCACGGCGAAGTCGGCGACGGTTTCTCCCGCCAGCGAATAGCGAACCCCGCCGCCGGAGATGATCAGCGGTCGCTTTGCGGTCTTTAACAGCGCAACTGCCTCAGCCAGCTTGGTGCGGTCCGGGCGCGGCCGAGGCACCCTCCACACGGTCGGCTCAAAGAATGCCGAGGGGTAATCATAGGCGAGTTCCTGGGTGTCCTGTGCAAGCCCGAGAAAAGCAGGGCCGCAGTCGGCGGGATCCAGCATGGCTCCAATCGCCTGCGGCAGAGATGAAATGATCTGCTCGGGCAGGACGATGCGGTCCCAGTAGCGGGTGACCGCCTTGAAAGCGTCGTTCACCGTCACAGTCGGGTCGGTGAAATGCTCGACTTGCTGCATGACTGGATCTGGCACACGATTGGCGAAGATGTCGCCGGCAAGGAGGAGCACCGGCAGGCGGTTCGCATGCGCCGTTCCGGCCGCCGTCACCATATTCGTTGCGCCAGGCCCGATTGAGGTCGCCGCCACCATGAGCTGGCGTCGGCGCTTGGCTTTCGCAAACGCAACAGCAGCGAGCGCCATCGATTGCTCGTTCTGACCGCGCCAGGTAGGCAGCTGGTCCTGCACGGCCTCAAGTGCTTCGGACAGGCACGTCACATTGCCATGGCCGAATATGCCGAACACGCCAGCGAACAGCGGAACGCGCTCGCCATCGATCTCGGTGAATTGGTTGCACAGATAGCGCACGAGCGCCTGCGCCATCGTCAGGCGCACGGTCTGGCGGGACATGTCATCTCCTCCGATATGTCGTTTTTTGCTAGCTACGAAATATTTATTGACAATGCAAGAGTTTGGCAACATTCATTGCGAAAATTATCTCTTGGGTGGATCGCTCATGGTTGGAATTGCGGTTTTAGGCTGCGGTCGCATCGGTCGAATGCACGCGCAAAACATTGCGTCGCATCCGCGTGCAAGTCTTGCCGGAGTGTTCGACGTAAACCGCGCAGCGGCTGAGGATGTCGCGAACAAGCTCGATGCCAAGGTCTACGAATCGGCGGAAGCAGTGTTAGCGAGCACCGACGTCGACGCGGTGCTCATCGCTACCTCGACGCCGACTCACGCCGATTTGTTGGAGCAAGCCGTCGCCGCGTCAAAGCCAGTCCTGTGCGAGAAGCCGATCGATCTCAGCCTGGAGCGGGTCAACGCGTGTGCGAAGGCAATCGCGGGCTCCGATATCCCGATCATGCTCGGCTTCGTCAGGAGGTTTGATCCGGGCCACCGCGCCGTGAGGGACGCGGTGCGGGCGGGCGATATCGGCGACCTGCATCAGGTCGTGATCACCTCAAGGGATCCGGGCATGCCGCCGGTTTCCTATGCCGAAGCGTCGGGCGGCATCTTCCGCGATATGACCATTCACGACTTCGATATGGCGCGGTTCATCCTTGATGAAGAGGTCACGGAGGTCTTCGCCACTGGGAGCAGGCTCGTCGATCCGCCCCTCATGAAGCGCCTCAACGACTATGACACGGTGAGCGTCATCCTAAAGACCGCCTCGGGAAAACAGTGCATCATCAACAACTCCCGCCAGGCCGTGTACGGCTATGACCAGCGCGTCGAGGCGCTGGGGACGGCTGGCATGGCGTCGTCCGAGAACCGACGTCCTAACATGATGACGTTGCATCGCGCCGATTTCACGGGCCGCGGCGCTCCCCTGTTGAATTTCTTCATCAACCGCTATGTCGAAGCATTTACGGCCGAGATCGGCGCGTTTGTCGACGCGGTCGAGACGGGCGCGGCGCCGGAGGTCGGGTTCGAGGACGGACGTCAGGCCCTGATCCTTGCGGAAGCGGCAATCGTGTCGGCGGCGCAGGGGCGCAGCGTCAAAATCAGCGAGATCGGGTGATCCATGTACGAGAATTATGGACTGTTTATCGACGGCGCCTGGACGAAGGCTGCCGATGGGGCGACGGCCGGCGTTTTCAGCCCTGTCACGGCTCAAAGCCTCGGCAGCGTGCCCACCGCCGGGCTCGCCGACACCCAGAGGGCTCTTGCAGCAGCTGCCAAGGGCTTCGAGAAGTGGCGCGCGACGGCAGCCTTCGCGCGGGCTGACGCTCTTCATCGCGTTGCCGACGAGATGATCCGTCGCACGGATGACGCCAAGCGAATGATTTCCCTCGAAACTGGCAAGCCCATTGCTCAATCGGAGCGAGAATGGGGCCTATCGGCTGACCAATTCCGTTGGTTTGCCGAGGAGGCGCGCCGCATCTACGGACGGATCATCGAGTCCAGGGTGCCAAACGGACGCTTTGAGGTCTCGCGTGAGCCCGTCGGCATCGTCGGAGCCTTTACCGCATGGAATTTTCCCGCGGCCCTGGTCGCTCGAAAAGTGGCGCCGGCGCTTGCGGCAGGCTGCTCGGTGGTGATCCGGCCCTCGAGCCAGACACCAGGCGTCGCGATGCTGATCGTTGAGTGCTTGCGGGCCGGCAATTTGCCCGACGGCGTCGTCAGTCTCGTTGTCGGCCCTACCGCCGCCACCTATGCGCCGATCATGACCGACCCAGCCGTTCGAAAAGTATCGTTGACGGGCTCTACGCGCGTCGGTCAGCAGATGATCCGGGACGCCGCCGACACGGTGAAGAAGGTGTCCATGGAGCTTGGCGGCAATGCCCCGCTCATCGTCTATGACGATGCCGACCTCGATCTGGCGCTCAATGTCTCGGTGCCGACGAAGTTTGCCAACGCCGGGCAAGTCTGTGTCACGCCGGATCGCTTCTTCGTTCACGAGCGGCTCCACGACCAGTTCGTGGAGGGCTTTGTATCGCGTGCCAATGCCCTCAAGCTGGGAGACGGCCTGGACCCGGCGACCCAAATGGGTCCGCTGATCAATGCGGCGCGATTGTGCGAAATCGAGGCCGTGGTGGCGGAGGCCGTCAAGGCGGGCGCGAAACTGGCCGCTGGCGGTGAACGCGCCGCTGAATTCAATGCCGGACATTTCTACAAACCGACCGTGCTGACTGAAGTAGCCGACGACATGCGCGTCTTTGCGTCGGAAAACTTCGGCCCAGTTGCTGCGATAACGCGCTTCTCGAACGAGGAGGAGGTGCTTGATCGCGCGAACGCTTCCGATATGGGCCTGTCGGCATACGCTTTCACGCGTTCACCGGAACGGGCGCGCCGAACCGTCGCTGCGCTGAAGGCCGGGATGGTCGGCATCAACAGCGTTGCCCTTGCTGCTTCGGAGGCGCCCTTCGGCGGAACCAACCATTCCGGAATGGGACGAGAGGGCGGCATCGAAGGGATAAACGACTACCTCGACACAAAACTCGCCCAGGTGGTTTTCTAGGAGGCGGTCGTGATCAAGAACAAGCTGAAGCAGATTTGGGCGGAAGGCCGAGCGTCGCTCAACGGCTGGCTGTCCATCGGCAATGCGTTTAGTGCCGAAATCATGGCCTCGCAGGGCTATGACTCCATCGCGATCGACGTCCAGCACGGTGCGCTCGACTACTCGTCCGTCCTGCCGATGTTCCAGGCCATGCGCGCCTCAGGCGTGGTGCCGCTGGCGAGGGTGCCCTGGCTCGAGCCGGGCATCATCATGAAGGTTCTGGATGCCGGCGCCTATGGCGTCATCTGTCCGATGATCGGCACGGCAGAGCAGGCAGCCGAGTTCGTCAGCTACGTCCGCTATCCACCGCACGGGCAGCGCAGTTTTGGACCCACGCGGGTCAGTTTCGCGTCCGGAGCGAACTATGCCGGCGAGGCCAACGCCGAGATCCTGGCCTTTGCGATGATCGAGACCAAACAGGCCATGCAGAACCTGGACGCCATCGCGGCAACGCCGGGACTCGATGGAATTTATGTCGGACCGGCCGATCTGACGCTCAGCATAACGGACGGCAGGCTCGCTCCCGCATTCGACCGCGAAGAACCGGAAATGATCGAGGCGCTGCAGCGCATTGTCGCGGCCTGTAAGGCAAATGGGATCAAAGCCGCGCTGCACTGTGGCACACCCGACTACGCGGCTCGGGCGATAGGGTGGGGCTTTGACATGACCACGGTGTCAGGCGACTCGCGATTGCTCGCCGCCGCCGCGGCCGCAAGCGTTGCACGCTTCCGCGAACTGGTTGGCAACAAGGCCGCCAACAGCGAGAAGGGAGCCTACTGATGCCGCACGTTCTTGTCGCCGGAAAGCTCCATCCTGCTGGCGTCAGCATGCTGAGAAGCGCCCCCGGCATTACGTTTGATTATGTCGAAGAGGTGTCGGAGTCTTCGTATGCGCCGTTGATCGGCAAAGCGGATGCGCTGGTTATCCGCACTCAGCCACTCTCCGCAGAGACTGTTGCAAACGCCGATTGCCTTAAAGTCGTCTCGCGCCACGGCGTCGGCTATGACGCCGTGCATCTTCCCTCCCTTGATATGCGCGGCATCGCGTTGACGATCGTCGGCGATGTCAATTCAATATCGGTTGCGGAACATGCGATGATGCTCATTCTCGCGGCCTCCAAGAGAGCGTTGCGGGGGGATCGGGCGGTGCGGGAGTCCGCACATTGGGGCTGGCGCAACCTTCTGCAAGCCGAGGAGATTTCCGGCAAACGCCTTCTTATTGTCGGCTATGGACGCATCGGCAGGCATCTTGCCCGCATGGCGTCCGCGTTCGGAATGACCATCCAAGCTTTCGATCCCTACCTGCTTCAGCAAGGGTGGCCCGAAGGATCGGCCGAGCCCGTCGCCGCCCTGGCCGATGGGCTTGCTTGGGCGGATATCGTCTCGGTCAACGTGCCAAAGGCGGACCAGCCTTTGATCGGTGCCGTCGAACTCGCCGCGATGTCACCGGGCGCCATCCTCGTGAATACGGCGCGCGGCGGGGTTGTCGAGGAGAGCGCTCTGGTTGACGCGTTGCGCTCCGGCCAGGTTGGCGCGGCCGGTCTCGATGTATTCGACGACGAACCGCCCGCTGCCGACCATCCCTTGCTCAGTTTCGATCAGGTGATCTTGTCGCCCCATATCGCAGGCCTGACGCGAGAGTGTGGGGAACGCATGGCGATTGCGTCAGTCGAGAATGTGCTCAACTTCTTTGCCGGCAGCATCGATCCTCAACTCATCGTAAATCGGAACGCCCTGCGCGCGCGCGCCTAGTGCCGTCCACGCGACATGCAATGAGCGATCGGCGATGCCACCGTCACGGCATCCTGGAGTGGCGATGCAATATCTATTGCCAATCTATGTGATTGCCATAATTCATTGCATTTTGCCTTTGACTCAGTGTGTTTTGCAGAATATTAGTTTTTGCAATGAACGTTGCCAAATGACGTTTGGTGATGTTTAGGCCAAGGGGGACGAACGAGCCAGCCTCACGTCCTATTGGCGACTTTAGGCAGATCATTGTTTCAAGGGAGGTATGAATGAAACGCCTGATAAACGTACTTTGCGCTACGACCGTTTTCGCGACCGTATCGGTCCTTGGCGCAAGCGCCCAGGATAAGGCGAAGGTCTTTTTCCTGTTGCCCAATCAAACGACCATACGCTTCGAAAGCCGCGACGCGCCGTTCTTCATCGAAGCTATGAAACAGAAGGCTCCCGACGCTGAAGTCGTCGTGCAGAATGCGGGGGGCGATCCCGCCAAGCAGCAGGCGCAGGTTGAGGATGCCATCGCGCAGGGCGCCAAGGTCATTGTGCTGACGTCCGCGGACGCCAACCTTGCCGCCGGCTCGCTGGCGGCCGCGGAGAAGGCCGGCGTGCCGGTGGTGCTCTACGATCACGATGCGGTGGGCGGCAAGGCAGACGCCCATATCGTCTTCGATTCGCTGGCCGTTGGCCGCGAACAGGGCAAACGCGCAGCAGAGTTGATTCAGGCGATGTCGAAGTCGACCGTCAAGGTCGCCCGCGTCAAGGGTAATCAGGGAGAGTATGGAACAACCCAGTACGAGGCCGGCCAGAACGAATTCCTGAAGCCTCTTATCGACTCCGGCAAAGTCCTGGTCGTTTGTGAGCAATACACGCAGAACTGGGATCCGGTGCTCGCGCAGAGCTTTGCTGAAGACTGCCTGACCAAGAACGGCGGCGATGTCGACGTGTTCATCGGCATGAACGACGGAACGACCGGCGGATCCGTGGCCGCTCTCATTTCCCAGGGCGCCAAGCCGGGAGACAAGCTCGTGACCGGCGGACAGGATGCCACTGTCGAGGCGCTGCGCTACGTGGCTCAAGGCTGGCAGGACAATTCGGTTCTGAAGGACCTGAAGGTGCAGGCCAACTATGCCGCTGACGTGGTGGCGTCGATTGTTGCTGGCAACGGCGTGCCCAAGGATTTGATCAACGGTAAGGTCAATAATACGTTCATGGATGTTCCGGCTGTATTCCTCCCGGTTTCCAACATCACGAAGGACAATCTTGCCGATGTCTTGAAAGCCGGTGTCTGGACGTGGCCGGAAATCTGCAAAGGCATCGAAACCACCGATATCTGCAAAAGCAATCTGTAGGCGGTTCTCGCCTGGGAGCGGCGGTGGACGCCGCCGCTCCCGACAACGCGATGGGAGGAGGGGATATGACCGCAGCACAGGAAGCGCAGCCTGTCACGCAGGCCGCTACGGCGTCCAGCTCGGTACCGCTCATTTCATTGCGCGATATCAAGAAATCATTCGGTTCCGTACACGCCCTGCGCGGCGCATCGGTGGACGTCCACGCGGGCGAAATCGTAGCCCTCGTCGGCGACAACGGGGCGGGCAAGACGACACTCGTCAAGGTCATGGCCGGCGTGCACGCCGCCGATACGGGAGAGTATGAAATCGAAGGGCAGCCTGCGAACATCCGAACACCCTCGGATGCCACCAGTCACGGCATTGCCACAGTGTACCAGGACTTAGCGCTCTGCAACAATCTGGACGCCGTTCAGAACCTGTTCCTTGGCCGCGAACTGACGGGTTCGCGCTGGCTTGGCCGCCGTATCCACCGCGCCGAGAGTGAGGTTCGGGCGCGCGAAGTGTTGACGCGAATGCGCCTCGGCAGCCTTTCCTTGACCCGGCCTGTTGGGGCTATGTCCGGGGGCCAACGGCAAAATATTGCGATCGCACGCTCGGTGCTGTGGAAGCCCAAGGTCGTTATCCTCGACGAACCGACTGCGGCGCTGAGTCACTCCGCCTCCCAGCAGGTTGCCGACCTTATTCGCAGCCTCGCCGATGACGGATTGGGCGTGGTCGTGGTCAGCCACGACATCCATCATTTCGTCGTCAACTCGACGGATCGCATCGTGGTGATGCGCCTTGGCGCCAATGCCGCGACCTTTCGCTCCAAGGATGTGACGGGTGAAATGGTGGTCAATGCAATGGTCGGAGGCAACGAAGGTGTGAACCTCGCGGGCTGACCCTCGAGCGCCTCCTCCGTATTTCAAGGATCAAATCGATGTCTGCGATTTCTGCGAGCGCGGCGCCCAAACGACGCACTTTTGGTGAACTTCTGACAAGCGATCTACGGGCGCTGCCAGTCGTCGTCGCTCTGATTGTCCTCTGGGTCTTCTTCGCACTTCAGAACGATGTGTTTCTGACGCCTCGCAATCTCTCAAACCTGCTGCAGCAATCCACCGTCGTTGGCATGATGGCGCTCGGATTGATGTTCGTGCTTCTGGTGAAAGAAATCGACCTTTCGGTCGCCGCAATTCACGGTGTAACGGCTGTACTGGGCGCGAAGCTCATCGTGGAGTACGGCGTTTCAGCGTGGATAGCATTGCCGGTTTCGATCCTGATCGGCGCTGCCATCGGCACTTGTTCCGCCCGGTGGGTAAACTGGGTGGGCGTTCCGTCTTTCGTTGTGACGCTGGGCCTTGGCTTGGCGCTGAACGGTATTCAGCTTTTGCTTCTGCCTGCGACCGCGCGCTATGGATTGATGGGCACCGGGGTGGAACTGATCGCGCAGACCACAATTTCGGGTTTGTATGCCTGGCTCGCCTGGGCGGTGGGCATGGGCATGCTTGGCGTGCTGATCCTCTCTGGCGTCGAGCGGCGTCGGAAGGCGGGGCTCGAAGTCTCGACAATGAATTCGGTGATTGTACCGCTTTGCGCCGCAGGTGCACTTGGTGCTGTTGCAGTGCTGGTATTGAATGCCAATCAGGGAATTCCGCTGCCGGTGCTGATCTTTGCCGCTATGCTCGGCATTGGCGGCTACACCCTTAAGGAGACGCGCTTTGGTCTCTATCTTTACGCTGTAGGCAACAACGATGAAGCCGCGCGCCGCGCTGGCATCAAGGTGCCGCGAATCCGCATGGCGGCGTTCGCCATAGCTGGGGGAGTGGCCGCGATCGCCGGTATCATCGCGTCCTCGCGAACGCTGGGCGTTGGCGTGTTTTCTGGCGGAGGCGTCGGCGGCGGTACACTGCTTCTGGAATCAATCGCGGCAGCCGTCATTGGCGGGGTAAGCTTGTTTGGCGGGCGCGGCGCCATCCATGCCGCATTGCTGGGCGCGCTTGTGATTGGCACCGTGCAAAATGGCCTCAACCTCATGGGTGTGGAAAACGAGGTTCGCCTTATCGTGACGGGACTATTGCTTGTGCTTGCTGTGTCGATCGACAAGCTCATCGAGAAGCTGACCGGTCAGCAATCCTTCTAGGGCGGGAGGCCAGGGAGAATGCACCGTGCGGAGCGAACCAAGCACGGTTGCCAGTTCGCAAAAGTTTGGCGCAAAATGCAACGAACATTGCGAAAGGCCTAAAAATGACAGAAGCCGGACCGCCGCGTGACTATGAAGAGTTGATACGTGTCATCCACGACCGCTTCGAGGACATGAGCAAGTCCTATCAGAAGATTTCGGTCTATCTGACGCAGAACCCGAACGACGTTGCGGTGTTGTCGGTCAACGCCATCGCGGAACGTTGTGGCGTCCACGCCTCGAGTTTCGTGCGCTATGGCCAATTTCTGGGTTATGATGGGTTCAAGGAACTCCAGGGCCTCTTCCAGAAGCGCTTGTCCACGACGGCTCCCGGCTTCGAGGCCAGGAAGAGGGCGCTTGAAGAAGAACTCGGCACACGCACTGACAGGAGCGAACTCGGTTTTCTCCGGGATCTGGTCGTGCGTGACCTCGCCTCGCTTCAAGAGTTGCTGTCGCAGACTCCTGCCGAGGATATGGCGCGAGCCGTCGATCTCCTGGAGCACAGTGACACGGTCTATCTCATCGGGCAGCTTCGCTCGGCACCAGTCGTCGACTTGCTTCGCTACGTGCTCACGATGCTCGGCAAGAGGTGCATTCTTCTGGACCCCAGTGGGGGGCTCGCAACCTACATGGCGCGCACGGCAACTCCGAAAGACGTGCTGGTAGCTGTGTCGTTCCGGTTCTACGCCACCGAAGTGGTGAACGTCGTTGAACAGGCGGCGGCCAAGGGAATTCCCATAGTCGCGATCTCAGATAGCACGTTGTCCCCGCTTGCGAAGTCAGCAGCAGTGCTGTTTGCAGTACCGGAGCACGAGTACACGTTCTCGCGTTCGCTCGCCGCGCCGATGTGCCTCGCCCAAGCGTTGACCGTGGCGCTCGCGAGCCGGCTCCAAGGTAGCCCGAACGATCCCCGCATACCGACGGTCACTGCCCCAGGCAAGCGGCCTGCGCCTTGACGTTTGTCGTCTTAAAGGCTTGTGAGTCCTGTCATCTCCGTTCTCCGCAATCGGCGTCTCCCCGACAAAGGCCGGGGAGCAAATGGTGTCCGACCCTGATAGATAGGTAACAGAATGGACCGGAAGCATGGGGGACAGTTTTCTTGTCCGCCGGGAGGACCGGCGATAGGATGGCGAGAGACTTGTGTCATGGACGAGCGGCTTTTGTTTGTTGCGGCGTGTCTTGAGGATGAGGAGACGATGACGGGGCTGTGCGAGCGGTTCGGGGTATCGCGCAAGACGGGCTACAAGTGGCTCGGGCGCTACCGGGAGCTTGGCCCCGAGGGCCTGCGCGACCTGCCGCGGGCGCCGCTCACGCACGGTCGGGCGACGCCGGCGGCGGTTGTCGAGCGGATCGTGGCGGAGAAGGAGGCGCATCCGCTGTGGGGTCCCAAGAAGATCGTGGCGCGGCTTGCGCGGGTTGAGGCCGGCATAATCTGGCCGTCGGCCTCGACGGCGGGCGCCATCCTGCAGCGGCATGGGCTGGTTGGGCGGCGGCGGGCCCGCTGGAAGGGAGCTGGCAACGGCCCCTGGCCGCAGCCGGAGGCGCCGAACGCGGTGTGGACGGGTGACCACAAGGGCTGGTTCCGCACCCGTGATGGCTGGCGCTGCGAGCCGCTGACGGTGATGGACGCCAAAAGCCGCTTTCTTCTGGCGCTGGAGGCGACCGGCTCGACCGGCGAGACGGAGGCCTGGCCGGTGTTCGAGCGGCTGTTTTGCGAGCATGGGCTGCCGGACCGCATCCGCAGCGACAACGGCCCGCCCTTCGCGGCAAGCGGCGTCACCGGGCTGACGCCACTGTCGCTGCGCTTCATCAGGCTGGGGATTGTGCTGGAGCGCATCGACCCGGGCAAGGCTTCGACAAACGCTCAGCCGCAGCAGAACGGCGGTCACGAGCGCTTCCACCTGACCATGCTGCCGCTGGCCATGGCGCCGGCGGCCGACCAGGCGGCGCAGGCCGAAGTCTTCGACGCGTTCCGCCACGAGTACAATGAAGAGCGGCCGCACGAGGCGCTGGGCATGGACACGCCGGCCGACCACTATCGCCCGTCGACACGGCAAATGCCGGCCAGACCGCCCGAGCCCGACTATCCGGCCGAGGCGGCGGCGCGCAAGGTGCGCCACAACGGCGCCGTCAAATGGCGGCGCGCAGAGATTTACGTCTCGGCGACGCTCAGCGGCGAGCCGGTCGCCATCGAGGAGACCGAGGCCGGCGAATGGGCGATGCGCTTCCACGCTCATCGCCTCGGCGTCATCGACGAGAAGCGCCGCAGGCTGGTCCGCAAAACCGCCTTGCAACCCAAACCAGCCGGCGCTTTTGCGGACCAGCAACGGGGAGAACTGGAACCCATGTATCCGGTTCAATCTGTTACCCATCTATCCGCTGGACAATGGCAGGTTTGAGGTTTGGTCGAGCTCAGGCAGCCTTGCGCTGCTGCATCCTCAGTTTCCACGCCGGTAAACCCCGCGCGCTCCGCGAGCATGGCGGTGGTGACGCGGCGGCGCGAACTGCCGCGTCAGCCCACCGATATCCACCTCAATCGCGGACGGCGCCGCGTCTCCTGGCAGAGCGAGGCGGGCTAAACCTTCTCGCGTGTGCAGTAGCCTCATTTTCGCTGCTCAAATAACCACGCTCGCACGCCCGGAATCGCATAGGCGATCGGCCAAGTCCAGACATGGCCCGACCCGCCGCCGGCGTTCACGCCTTCTGGGATGACCGTGCCTTCTCGGAAGGCGGCATAGAAAACGTTGCTGTCCGACCCGTCATTCAGCATCGTTTCGACCGCGTTTTGGAAGGCGGCGGCGTCCGAGCGCCCATCCCACACTGCGTGTGTCACTTCGGCGCCGTTCTGTTCCAGAACCTGGGCGATGGCGTTCATGCCGGGATATGCCTTGGCGTCGTCCTGCGAGACGATGATCCAGAGCTTCTTGTTCGCCAACGGCGCCACCTGCGCCGCGTCCCACTGGCCAGCCACCAGAAGCGAGGCGGCGAAGAAATCGGGATACTTGATGTTGAGTGCGATGGAAGCCATGCAGCCGCCCGATTGGCCCGTCGTGTAGAGGCGACCTTCATCGATGCTGTAACGTGTCGTCAGGTCCCGGATCAGGCGGACGGTGACCTCCGGATAGTCGCTGATCTGCGACGCGTCGTTTGCGATGGCGACGGGATACTGCGGCGCGAGCACAAAGGCCGGATGCTTTTCCTGATCCTCGGGGCTCGCGAAGGACACCGCGCCCAGCCCCTGTTGCAGCGTGCGCAGCGGGTTGGTGCCGGTCACGCCGGCGTCGTGCATGAACAGGACCAGCGGATAGGATTTCGACTGGTCGTAATCTTTGGGCACATAGAGGTTGTAGGTGAGGAGAAGGCCGGTGTCCGGATCGGTGAACCTGAACTGCTGGAAATCGTCGACGATCAGGTTCGTCTGCCGCGTGTTGATGATGGCGGTCTCCGTTGGCGCATAGGTCGCGCCGGAAACCGCGTGCACCGGGGCGACCTGCGAAACCACGACCGTCGCCGGCTTCTCCACATCGGGCGCGTAGGTCACGGCGCCGTCGTCCTCGGGATCGAGTTCGAGGACGACGAAGCGCCCGTCGCGCTCCTCGGCGGCCTTTTCAGCATGATCGTTGGCATAGGCCCGCATGACTGTCCGGCCGGCAACGGTCCAGGCGTTCGCGTCAACCATGCCGCTTCCGATCGGGGCGTCATATTCAACGATTGCCGCGGTGGTGCGCTGGCTGCGCCCGAACACTTCCGTGACGGCCGTGACGGATTTGATGTCCTCGCCATGGAAGACAGTGGAGTTGATAGCCTGCGCGCCGCCAGGGGTGGGACCGGACTGCGCCCGCGCCGTCGCGGGCATCAGGGTCATGGCGCCGGCCGCCGCGAAAGGGGCCATAGCAAGTAAATCACGGCGTGAGGGCATGGCTTCGTCTCCTTCAATTCTTGCGTCCTTCATGACTTCGAGCACCGCGATGACCGCAGCGGTAACCGCATCGGCCGCGCAGTTCGCATAGAACGATTGCGCACATCAAAGGCAAAGCGGTCGTAGCTTGCCATATCGGGCATTTACTTGACGGCGCCATCGCCCTACGCGATGCCACAGCAGCGATAGCTACCCTTCCCCATGATCTCGCGCGGGTTGATTGCGCCGACGAGGTCGAGCGTACTTTGCCTGGAAACTTAGAGCGCCTCCTGTACCGGCCGCAACAGCAACGGCCGCCGCCCCGCCGACATAGGCCGCGCCGTCGGCAGCCGCGAACGTGCGCGGCTGCCGACGGCGAGGATCGATCGGCGGGCCGCTAGTCCTCGATCTCGGCGGCTTCCTCGTGGCTGCCGGAAAAGTCGGGCACAATGTCGCCCGCCAGCAGCTTCTCCTTCGACAGCAGGCCGGCGTCTTCGAGCGCCTCGAAATCCGGCAAATCCCGCTGCGTGGCGAGGCCGAACTCCAGCAGGAAGTCTTTGGTGGTGACATAGGTGTAGGCGTCACGACACGAAAGTGATGAATCTGTCCGACCTTTGAGAACATAGGGTGATCAGGCTGCCAGCATAGATGTTTCGCGTCGCAGTGGCCTGAGGTCGAGGTTGTCTGTCGGGGTCCAGATGTAATCGCCGGTCAGGCTGATGTGCTGCCATCCGAGCGGGGTGATGTGTTTGATCACGTCCGGCGGTGTGGTGACGCCTTCCCGGTTGAGTTCGGCGAACGCCGGTTCGAGATAGAGCGTGTTCCAATAGACGATGGCGTTGATCAGCAGGTTCAGTCCGGACGCCCGATAGTACTGGCTCTCGAAGGTTCTGTCCCGCAGCTCTCCGAGCCGATTGAAAAACAGCGCGCGAGCCAGGGTATTTTGGGCCTCGCTCTTGTTGAGTCCGGCGGTCGCGTTCCTGCGCATTTCCGGGTTCTGCCACCATTGGGGCAGGAAGATGGACCTATTGATGCATCCGATGTCGCGCAGCGCGAGCGCCAGTCCGTTTTGACGCGGGAAGGCCAGATCACCAAGCTCAAACTCATCAAGCGGCAAATGTACGGCCGCGCCAAGATTGATCTGCTCCAGGCGCGCCTCGTCGGTGCAACTTAGGCTGTGGCCGCAGCGAGAGTGCGTCAGAGCCCCTTTTGCATGAAAAACCAGGGTCCCGATTCAGTGGTGATTGACATCGATACCGACAGTTTCTGGATCGACGGATATTTTGAAGAGACCAAGATGGCGCGCGTTTGCACGGGAGCCCGCGCCGAGGCGAAGTTGATGGGCTACTCAACGCCGATCATCGGGCACGTCAATACGGTCACCCGGGGCTTAAGCGTTTCCAATGCAACCGCCGGCGCGCAGGGACCGCCGAATGTGGATCCGATCTATACTTGGGTGCGGCTGGCGCAGCGCGTTCCGGTGCGCATCGCCATCGACGAAGTGCCGCCCGGCGTGCCGCTTGTGTCCGGCATGACCGCAACCGTGACGATCCGGGACAGCTCCGCCACCGATCATTCTACCTGGTTCGACAGCGCGCGTGCGAGCCTGTTCAACGTGCTCGACGGTCCCTCGGCACAGCCTGACTGTATTTCCGCTGCCACGACCGACGGTGAACCTGCGCAGTCGATACCGGCATGGGAGGCACAAGCGACCCCTGCGCCGGAACAGATCAATCCCGGCCTGGCTATCGGCATACAGGCGTCGCCTCGTTAAAATTAATCCCACGCTGGACGCGGCGAACGGCTCGTCCACAACAACCGGCGGCCTGGCTGGCTGAACCGCACTGGGCTATTGAGCAGCGGCAGTCGGCTCAGTTCGAGACAACGCAGCACCGCGCCCATGGTCGACACCGGCCCCCCGATCCGTGGGTCGATGGCCGGACTTGAAAGTCGCTGGCGCCGCAGCGCCTCGATCTCGGCTTCGTCCGCGCCGTCGAGCCGCGGTGGTCTTCCATGCGTTCGAGACGAGCGGTCCTGAAGCCCGGCCCCGCCATCCGGCCGCCTGTGGTCACATCATTTGCGGACCGTCCGGTCATCGATTGTCGAAGCCAATCCCACGGCCGCCCTTTGTCCACCCAGGTTCCAGGCGCTCGACGATCAGCATTCGGCGGTACGACGTAGTTTTGGCATTCTCATGCGCGTCCATCCGGAACTCCACGGCGAGGTTAGGGACGACGGTCGAGGCTCAATTGACCTGTCCTCACCGATCCGTCAGAGATGGCATTTCCCCGTCTACTACCCGCCACGTCCACGCGTCGATTTCCGGCCGCGATGAGATGAGCTCTTCAAGCGCTTCCTCGTAGTATCGGTCCGCTGATGGCGGAATAATATAGAGCGCGAGCGGATGTGACGGACGCTGCAACATCGCTGCTGCACTCGGCCGCTCTGCAAGCAAGCTGTAGCGTAAGCCCTTCACGCTTCGTGCGTTCAACTTGGCGAGTGAATCGACCAATTTCTTTTCGTAGATGGAGTCGTATGGGATCCAGTTCTCTGAAACCACCATCAGCGCCATTTCCTCGACAACCGCCAGCCCGGCAAGGGTGAGACCAAAGGTGGCGATAGCGATCAAGTGGGAGTCCTGGTTCGCGCTCCAGAGTGCCATTTCATTCTCGAAACGGACCTGAAGCCGACGATAAAGAATTTCGTCGAGCAAGAACGGGAAGTCCGGCACGTGCTTGATGATCAAACGGTGGCCGTTGCGCGCTGGCGCGATATCCTTGACCTCGCCGACGAGGATCATCAGCTTCCTCGGCCCGATCCTCGACGGCAACGCGGGCGCAAGCGCCGTCACGCGCCGTTGCTCGATCGCAGCCTTGTCCGCAGAGCGAAACGGTTCCGGTGCGAACAGCACGTCGCTCAGCATTCCCCCTTTCACCGTCATGTGGCGGGCCGCCTCGATCAGGTGCCAGCGAACATTCCACCAATGGCGTTTGCCGGCCCATCGCGCAGTCCAGGCCGTCAGCTCGGCCTGGTGCCAAAGATAGTGAAGAAGGCTGCGCAGCGACAGTTTCTTCGCCTCGCCGACCACGCCGTCCGAACCTCCCACGCCGGGAACAAGAGCTGTGCGCGCAGCCACCTTTGTCAGGCTGAACCCAACCTTGAGCGCGGACAGTCCGCTTTCGGGGTCAATCTGGATCGCGTTGCCCATCAACACGCCGAGACCGGACAATTCGTCCGGCGGCTCGTAGGACGGGCAGGCTGGATCGTGCCCGCCCCCTGACAGCGGCATACGCTTGACAATGTACTGGTCGCCCACCTGGGCGATGTACATCGAAAGCCCGGCTTCCGTGCATAGGCAGAGCGGACGCACCCGTTTGCGGTAAGCGTCCGCTAACGCGTCCTGCAGATCCGACGCCGTCTCCTTGATCACCCGGTCCGCAAGTTTGAAATGTCGCATCGCCTCCATCGCTCCGGACGCCGCCGCATCCCCTGCCTTTCATTGATTCACGGTTTTAGCGGCGAAGCAACCCTTCAAGATCTGTGGTCGCAAACGGCGACAGTATCGCCGGCGCAGCCTTAACCAGCGATGCTGCAATGGGGCGTCTCCATCATGGGAGCCGGCTGCGGACTTCGCTGAAGCCCGGCCTCTTGCCGGTCTCCCGTTTTGAGCGCGTATCGCCGACGCCAGCGCGCTGCCGCAGCGGCAGCGGGCCCCCGGTTAGCTCAGGCAGAGGCAGAGGGGGGGCCGGGATGTGGCGGCGGGTCGAAGCCAGGAGAGAGGCTCCCGGCACCCGTCGCGGAGAACGACCATGACCCATATGGAAATTCAAACGCCCACGCGCATCGGGCCTAACGGCTATAAGGTCGACGTCAGTCGCGGCCAGCGCATCGGTCGCGTGTCGTCGGAATGGTTCAATCGGCCGGACGACGAACGCTACCTGTCCCTCACAGATCTCCACAACTCGGTGAAACCGCGGTCAGAACGCAGCAAGACCCGGATCGTGGAAAGCGAGTCGATCCGTGTGGAAGCCTCGCGCGACAATCCGGAGCGGCTGACGTTGACGCTGCCGGATACGCACGCGCCCGTCGCACCGACGCACTGGAGTTTCGGTCAGCTCGCCAGCCTGGTCGGCGCGCCTGCCACCTATCTGAGACAGCTGCCGGCCGCGCTCGCCGGCATCAATCTGCAATATGGGCTTTCCACGCATCGCGCCGAGCAGGTCAAGACGCTGGAGATCGAGAACGGTCGTCTTGAGCTTCGAGCGGTGACAGGCCCGGACTACGGCAGAATTTTCGACCACGAACTCATCGAGGCAGTGCAGAAGATCGCCGGCAACGGCACCGGCGACACACGCTGGAAAGTGCCGGGCGTGCTTGACTGGTCGACCGGCATCTACAACCCCAATGTCGATATCTCGACAGACACGACGACGCTTTATGCCTCGGACCGCGACATCTTTGTATTCCTGGTCGACGACCTGAACCCGATCGAAGCCGGCCGCTTGCCAAACGGCGAACCGGACCTCTACTTCCGCGGATTCTATGCCTGGAACAGCGAGGTCGGCTCGAAAACGCTCGGGATTGCAAGCTTTTACCTGCGTGCAGTATGCCAGAATCGCAATTTGTGGGGCGTCGAGGATTTCCAGGAAATCACCATCCGCCACTCCAAATATGCCGCCTCGCGGTTTGCGCTCGAAGCCGAGCCGGCGCTGATCCAGTTCGCCGAATCCTCGCCGATGCCCTTCATCAACGGCATCAAGGCCGCCCGCGAGCGTGTCGTCGCACGCGACGAAGACGACCGCACCACCTTCCTGCGCAAGCGTGGCTTCTCCAAGGCTGAAACCACGAAGATCATCGACGCCGTGCTCACCGACGAAGGCCATCCGCCGAGCTCTGTCTTCGATTTCCTGCAGGGCATTACCCGCGTCGCACGCGACAAGCACCACCAGGATGTTCGGCTCGAGATGGAAGGCAAGGCCAAGAAGCTGTTCGACCTCACTAACTGATCCGACTCGTCGGCACAGCGGCACATCGCACCGTCGGCTTTCCGATCATCTCTGCTCGACCTGCTGCGCCAGATCGCGGTCGGCCGCGTCGATCCTCAGCCGCCGCCCTGGGTCTTTGACGGCAAGCTGACGGTGCGCACCACGCCGAACCCTGAAAAATTCGATGAAGCCTTCTGCCAGATAGGCCATCGAAAAATCGGCGGCGGCCCGAAGGCCACGCCGGCCGACGAGTTCCTGTTCTGCGGCAATCTCGGATCGGGCATCCTGTTCCTGCGCACCCGCGTGCGGCTCAACTATCCGCACGAGAGTTTTTACACCTCATCCAGCCACCGGCTGCGGGATTCGCATGTCGGCGGGGCCGGTCATTGGATCGATCTCGAGGTGCGCGGCGACTGCTCGGATGCAGAGCTCGACCTGATCGGCCGCCTCGCCGAGGAGGCCGATACCCGCCTCGTCATCGTGCGTCGCGTCGCAAAGCTCATTCCTGGCCAGCGGGAGGGCGACGCACAATGATGAGCCATCCTGAAGCCTGCACAGCGTTGACCCGGATGGAAGCCCGCCTGCGCGAAAGGCGGCACAATCTGTTCGAGCTCGAACGGTCCCTGCGCGATCGTGCCGAAGAGCAGGCCATCCGCTCGCGGTCGCAGGCGCGTCGATACAACTGCCGCATGTCCAACTGGACCGGAATGGATGAGGAAGCCTATCGGCAAGTCCTCGACCGCCTCACCGATGCTCGGCCGATCTCGATCGGTTGCGGCGCAAGGTCGAGCGTCAGGATGCGGCGATCGAGGCGCTGCACAAAAAATACAGGGTCAACGTCGAACGACCAACCTTCACGGCCTGTAGGCGACGGCATCGCCGCGGTGGCCAGCACCGTTCGGCTCTCCAGCCATCCCCTCGGCCGAGGGGGTGGCTTTCGTCGTGACGGCCTTCCAGGCGGGACCCCTCCCGCCCGCCGTCGCGGAGATCCCCTCATGCTGCCACCGCAATCCACCACAGACTATTCCGCCGACATTGCCGCCGCTCTCGCAACACCCGGCGGTCACCTCTCCATAGGCCGCGGCGGCTTCACCCTCCATTATCGCGACGGCGCGATGCTCTCGGGCTACGACTGCGAGGCGATCAAGACCCAATGTATCGCCGCCGGCCTCCCGGCCATCGACAGCCAGTGTGTGGCGTTCGATGTCGTGGTGCAACTGACGCCGGGCGGCCCGCTGGTCGCCGTCGGCCGCGAGCCCGAGCCAGCCCCCTGGCATGGCCTTTCCTATGCACCGTTGCACGCGGTCGCCATCCGATATGCTGCCGCCGGCGCCGAGATATGGAACATCCCCCGCGTCGAAACTATGCCCACGCCTGCCGAACGGAGGAGCGTACCATGAGCGGCCGTCCTCTTCTCCATCTCTACACCACCATGCCGGAGTTCGAGGGCCTGCACGCACGCCACGATCGCACCCGCAGCACCAGCAAGACCGTCACCGTGGAACGCCAGGCGCTGATCCATATTCTCATGGATCATGCCCGCATGCTTGAGGCTCTGCGCAATGCCGGCCGGGTCGATGTCGCCGAACCGCATTAAGGCCGCCGGCGTGCGCCGGTGCGGCGCCGCGAGAGGCAGAGGGGGGAGGGGAGGGTTTCTGACGGGTTTGGTGGTTCGGGGAGAGGCCCCGGGCCGCCCGTCATGGAGACCCTGATCATGGCAAAGGCCAATCAGAAGATCGCAATGAATCCTTCGGAGAACATTGCCTACGACAAGCTTGTGCTGTCGCAGGAGAATGTCCGCAGGGTAAAGGACGGCGTCACCATCGAGCAGCTCGCCGAGGACATCGGTCGGCGAAAGCTCCTGCAGAGCCTGAACGTTCGTCCTGTGCTCGACGGAAATGGAGAGGAGACCGGCACCTTCGAAGTGCCGGCGGGCGGTCGCCGCTATCTCGCGCTCGGCATTCTGGTCAAGCAGAAGCGTCTGGCAAAGAACGAGCCGATCCCCTGCATTGTCAACCGCAGCGGAACGACTTCGGCCGAAGAGGATTCGCTTGCCGAGAACGTGCATCGCGAGAACCTGCATCCGCTCGACCAGTTCCGTGCATTCAAGTCACTGAAGGAG
>NZ_JAVFVV010000015.1 GCF_030929505.1 Mesorhizobium sp. LHD-90
CGGCCACGCAACCGACCGGCACCCTCCAGCCAAAACATCCCGACGACGAAATCTCCAGCGTACTCAAACGCGTAAAACAAAACCCCGCCAAAAATGACGGGGTTTGTCAGCAGTCTGAGGCCCGGAAGGTTTCCCTCCCGGGCCTTTTTCGCAGCGCGGCCGGTCCGGGTCAGCGAATGACCGGGCAGCCCGGCACACGGGCGAAGGTCAACACGAAGCGCTCGCCGTAGCGGCGGCCGGCGACGTCGATGGTGCGGCGGCCGACGTCAATCACATGCGCCCGCCGAAGCCCGAGACGACGGGCCTTTTCGACTGCACGGTTCGGCGTGCATCCGCGCCGCTCCCAACGATCGCGCTCCCAGCGGCCGCGGTCCCAGCGGTCGCGATCCCAGCGCTGGCCGACATGGCGGGGGCCGTCCTCGCCAACATAGACACCGACACGCGTGTCATTCCTGCCGCCGAAATTGAGGTAGAGCCCGTCGGCCTGCGCGGTTGCGGCCATGCCGGTGAGCGCGGTCAGCCCGACGGCGGCCGAGAGCGCGGCGGTCCTGATCAGCTTGAACATTGTCTTCTCCTTGCGATTGTTCGATGCAACTCGCCGAAGCGATGGGCGAACAATCGCACGGGCAGGCTGAACCGAACCGGAACCGGCTGTTCAGCAGGCGTTCATGGAGGAGGCCATCGGTCCCTCGCGCAAGGGGCGCTCTTGGGCGGAAAACCGCAAAAGCGGCAGTTCAGGGTTCAGCCTCGACCATATGCTCGAAATAGTCGTCGTCCTCGGCAAGGTCGCTGTCGAAGGCAGTGATGCGGCCGCGAATCGAAACGCCGGCCTCGTGCACCGTCTCGCGGCTGCCGCTGACCAGGTGATGCCACCAATAGAGGTCGTGGCCCTCGGCGACCAGCCGGTAGGCGCAGGTCGAGGGAAGCCAGTCAATCGTGCGCACGGTCTGCGGGGTCAGGCGTACGCAATCCGGCACAAGCGCTTTGCGATTGTCGTAATCCTTGCAGCGGCAGGTGCCGGGATCGAGCAGACGGCAGGCGACGGTCGTCCAGTAGATTTCAGCGGTATCTTCGTCCTCGAGCTTGGACAGGCAGCACTTGCCGCAGCCGTCGCACAGCGATTCCCACTGCTCAGAGGTCATCGCCTCGAGCGTCAGCCGCTTCCAGAAAGGTCTCTCCATGCGGCGGCATTTGGGCCGCAACCGCACCGTCGTCAAGCGCCTGCCGCCGCGGCACATCGTTCAGCATGCGTTCATTCGGCGGCTGATACCCGCTTTCGCCCAAATTCCCTGCCAAGAATCTTCGGAACGATGATCGTCTGAAGGTGTTTCCGTGGCGGGGACGCCTGGAGGTTTGTTAATGAAGTTCTATTCCACCATGCTTGCCGGGACCGCACTGGCGCTTTGCATCGCCGGCACGGCGGTGGCCGCTCCGCAGTCCCTTTCCAGATCGGATTTGGGTCGGGGCGGGCCGGACGCGCTGATCCTCGCGCAAGCCGAGGACGAAGCCGGCGGCCAGCCCCAGGCGGAGGAAGAACAGCTCAAGCGCAAGAAGCGCGACGCGGAACGCGAGCGGCCCGATCGCGAAAAGGTCCGGTCTGCCGAGGAAAGAGTTCAGCGCAAGAAGCGCGACGCCGAAGAACCGGCACGCGCGGCCGACGAACCGTCGCAGGCTGAGGAACAGCCGCGCAAAAAGCGCCGCACCGAGGCCGCCGCAGGAGATGAACCGTCCCCGGGGGATCAGCAGCCCCGCAAAAAGCGCCGCGCCGAACAGGAGCAGCCAGCCCGCGCCCAGGCTCCGGCAGGGGATGAACCGTCCGAGGGCGAGGAACAGCCTCGCAAGAAACGACGCGCCGAACGAGAGCAGCCGGCCCGCGCCCAGGCTCCGGCAGGGGATGAACCGTCCGAGGGCGAGGAACAGCCTCGCAAGAAACGCAGGGCCGAGCGAGAGCAGCCGGCCCGCGCCCAGGCTCCCGCAGGGGATGACCCGTCCGAGGGCGAGGAACAGCCTCGCAAGAAACGACGCGCCGAACGAGAGCAGCCGGCCCGCGCCCAGGCTCCCGCAGGGGATGCCCCGTCCGAGGGTGAGGAACAGCCTCGCAAGAAACGACGCGCCGAGCGAGAGCAGCCTGCCCGCGCCCAGGCTCCCGCAGGGGATGCCCCGTCCGAGGGTGAGGAACAGCCTCGCAAGAAACGCAGGGCCGAGCGAGAGCAGCCGACCCGCGCCGAAACGTCTGCGCCGGACCAGCCAGCCGACGCAGAAGAGCAGCCACGCAAGAAGCGCACGGCCGAAGGCGACCGGACCGGCCGGGAAAAAGCCCGTTCCGCCGAAGAGCGGACCAGGGCAAGGCAGGATGAGCGCAAGAAGCGCGCCGCAGAGCAGGAAGAGCCTGGCCAGGCAGAGGCGCCCTTGACCGAAGAACCCGGGCAATCCGAGGAACAACCGCGCAAGAAACGCCGCACTGACCAGCCTGAACCGGATCAGGCCGAGGTCCCGACCACGGAAGAGCCCGCGAAGACCGAAGACCAGCCGCGCAAGCGACCCGACGAGCGCAGGCGACCAGCGGACGCCGAGCAGCCCGCCGAGGCCGAGGAGCCGGCTCGCGCCGAAGGCGAGAAGCCTCCGCGGGCATCCGAGGAGAATGCCCGGACCGACGAGCGGGATCGGCGCAAGAACCGCAAACCACGCGACGGCGGCAGGGCGCCGGTCCTCGACAGCGCGAAGGACGAGCCGGCGGCGGATGCCGACCGGCCTGCCGCACCTGCCGAAGCTGCGGCGGCGCCCCCCGCTGACGACCGCGCCGCGCAGGCCGAACGGATTGACCGCCGGAAGATTTCTCGGGCCGACAGCGAACGGGGCGAGCGGATCGATCGAGAGCGGGCGCGGGAGCGCCGCCGGGACCGCCCCGAAGGAGCGGACATAGTGCGCGAACTCGGCGACCGTGTCGTCATCCAGCTCGGCGACCAGATCATGGTCGAGGACAAGGATCGCGGCCGCCGCATCCGCCGCGAGGCGCGTGACGTCTATTACGAGGAGCTGCCACGCGGCCGCCAGCGCGAGATCGTCGAGCGGCGTGACGGCACGCGCATCGTAACCATCCGCGACCGCTATGGCGACGTCATCCGCCGCTCGCGCATCGAGCCGGACGGCAACGAGATCATCCTGGCCTATGTCGACGAGGATGTCTTCGAACGCGACGACTATGATGGACGCTGGTATGATCCCGGCAGGGACCTGCCGCCGCTTCGCCTGACCATCCCCGAAGAGGAGTACATCCTGGACGCCGAAGAGGCGGCCGACGTCGACACGTACTACACGTTCCTGGACCAGCCGCCGGTGGAAAAGATCCAGCGCTACTATTCGGTCGATGAAGTCAAGCGTTCGGCGCGTATCCGCGATACGGTCAGGCGTGTCGATCTCGACACCATCACCTTCGGTTTCGGTTCGGCCGAGATCGCCGAGGACGAGGTCGAAAAGCTGGATAGTGTCGCGCAGGCCATGGAGAAACTGCTGAAGCAGAATCCCGCCGAGACTTTTCTCATCGAGGGCCACACCGACGCGGTCGGCTCCGAAGTGGCCAATCTGGCGCTGTCGGACCGGCGTGCCGAGGCGGTGGCGCAGGCGCTGACCGACGTGTTCGAGATCCCACCGGAGAATCTGGAGGCGCAAGGGTACGGCGAGGAATATCTTAAGGTGAACACCGACCGGCCGGAGCGCGAGAACCGCCGCGTCTCCATCCGCCGCATCACCCCTCTGGTGGCGCCGGTGGCGTCGGCCGAGTAAGTCCCTGCCCGTCCCGCCATCCGGCCGGGCGGGCAGATCCTCCTGTGCCCGCCGAGCCGGTCATCCGAAGGTCCGCGCCACCTTTGTCGGCACACGCGCAAACACCTCGTCGGGCACGAAGAAGTCGCCCGCAAGCTGCCCCGCGGCACCCGGCGCATACTTCGAAAAATCGGTGACGCCCTCGGCGCGCAACACCTCCTCGTCGATGAAAAAATTGCCGGTCGTCTCGCGTGACGGCCGGTTGAAGATGGCGTAGGCCGCGTCGGCCACGATCTCCGGCGAGCGGCTGATCGCAGCGAGCTGCTCGCCGCCGAGCAGGTTGCGCACGGCGGCCGTGTCGATCGCCGTCAGCGGCCACAGCGAATTGACGGCGATGCCGGCCGGGGCGAACTCGGCCGCCATGCCCAGCGTGCACATCGACATGCCGAACTTCGCCATCGTGTAGGCGACGTGGCCCTTGAACCACTTCGCCTTCATGTCGAGCGGCGGCGCCAGGTTCAAAATGTGAGGATTTTTGACCAACTTCAGGTGCGGAATGCACATTTTGGAGACGAGGAAGGTGCCGCGCGTGTTGATCTGATGCATCAGGTCGAAACGCTTCATGTCGGTCTCCAGCGTGCCGGTGAGCTGGATGGCGCTGGCATTGTTGACGCAGATGTCGATGCCGCCGAATGTCTCCACGGTTTTTGCCACCGCCTCGGCGACCTGACCTTCGTCGCGGATATCGCACAGCACGGCAAGCGCCCTGCCCCCGGCGGCCTCGATCTCGGCGGCTGCCGTGTGGATCGTACCCGGCAGTTTCGGATGCGGCGTGTCGGTCTTGGCGGCGATGGTGACGTTGGCCCCGTCGCGCGCGGCGCGCAGCGCGATCGAAAGCCCGATGCCGCGCGACCCGCCGGAAATGAACAGCGTCTTGCCCTTCAGCGACATTTTTTCTCTCCTCCTCGCGCCGCGTCTGCGACCCCGTTGTGACGGCGAAAGCTGGCGGCGGCAAGAGGCGAAGGGGGTTGCGCTGGGGAAGCGGCTTGGCCAGAGTGGTCGCACAACCGGAGATTTTGCCATGCGCCTTGCCTTCGCCGCCCTCGCCGCGGCCTTGCTCCTCCCCGCCGGCCCGGTGCTGGCCGACGAATGCGCCGATCCGCAGGACCAGGCAAGCCTGAACATCTGCGCCGGCAAGAAATTCGAGGCGGCCGACCGCAAGCTCAACGAGGCCTACAAAAAGATCGAGGCGCGGCTGAAGGACAATCCCGAGTCGCGCAAAATGCTGGTGGCGGCCGAGCGCGCCTGGGTCGCCTTCCGCGACGCCGAATGCGCCTTCCAGGGCGGGCCGATCGACCAGGCCGGCACCATCCGCCCGCTGGTCGTCGCCGATTGCAGGACCGGGCTGACCGAGGCGCGGCTGAAGGATTTTCAGGGCTACCTCAATTGCGAGGAGGGCGACATGAGCTGCCCGGTGCCGGCGCAGTAACCCCTCCCCCTTGAGGGGAGGGTCCGGCCGAAGGCCGGGGGAGGGGTCATAGCGGGCGCGCTCCAACGCAAAGCAACGTTGGCGTTTGGCCGCAGCGACCCCTCCCGGCCGCTTCGCGGCCACCCTCCCCTCAAGGGGGAGGGGAAGTCGGCACACTTCCCCCTCACCACGCTGCGGAAATCCGCCCTGGCCATTGAGAAGTTCGGGAAGACGGGCGGCCGTTCGATCGCTCATCTAGTAAATAATCTGCGACCTTGCGGCCGCCCGTCCGGCGCGTGCTTTTGCCGTCCCGTTCCGCTACGATCAACCATCGCCTTACGGCTTTCACCTGCGATCAAGTTGCGTACTGGCAGACATACTCCAGGTTGTGTATGTGGGAACTCTTGGGACAGCCCCCGGCCTTCGCGGCCACGTTAGCCGCTCTCTCCGGGACGCCGGTTCCTCCCCGCAAACCACCGTCATGATCGGCGTCCCCGCGGGAGAAACTGCCGACGAGTATGCGCGTGGTTTTGGGGAGGGGGATGAAAGTTTTCCTCGACGGCGTTTTTTCGCTTCGGGCAGGAAAGCGGACCCAGCGAACACAAGGGCTTGGCCGGGTTGCCGCAAAAAAATATCGCCTTTTGAGACAAATCCCTTCCCCGTTTTTGCGCAGGAAATCCGGGGACGGTTTACGCAATTCCGGCCCCCGCACTGCCGTCACGGCAGGGCTTGAACCCGGAATTGCGTAAACCGTCCCCGGATCTCCTTGAACGAAACGCCGCGTTCGGCGTTGCCATGGGCACGGGGGACGAGAAAGGACGAGACGATGGGCACGACATTTCCCAACGAATCCGCCGACTACCGTTTTGCGCGCGACCGGCTGCTGGAGGCCGAGATCGGCCTGCGCCGCGCCATGGAGGCGGTCTCGCAGGCGCGCCGCCAGTTGCCGCCGGGCGGCAAGGTCTTGGAGGATTATGTGTTCGACGGGCTCGACACCGAGGGCCAGCCGGCAACGATCCGGTTCTCGGAACTGTTCGCGCCGGACAAAGACACGCTGATCGTCTACAACATGATGTTTCCCCGCCATGCCGGCGACGACCGCGCCGGCGCGAACGAGGGCGAGACGGCAGAATTGCCGCGCGACGAACAGCCCTGCCCGTCCTGCACCGCGCTGCTCGACCAGTTCGACGGCGCCGTCGCCCATCTTGAAGCCGCCGGCTTCAATTTCGCGGTGATCGCAAAGACCACGCCGGAGCGGCTGGCCGCCCTTGCGCGCGACCGCGGCTGGAAAAACATGCGGCTCGTCTCCGCCGCGCAGAACGGCTTCAACCGCGACTACCATGCCGAGAACGAGGACGGGCAGCAGGTGCCGATGGTCTCCGTGTTCCAGCGCGGGCCGGACGGCGTCCGCCATTTCTGGAGCTCCGAGATGATCCTGGTGCCCGCCGACCCCGGCCAGGACCCGCGCGCCGCCGGCACGCTGGAGCCGCTGTGGAACCTTATGGACCTGACGCCCGGCGGCCGCCCGGATTTTTATGAGCAGATGCAGTATGACGGGAAGGCAGCGGAGTAGACTGGCGCGAATAAGCCCACTCTTGCCGGGAGCCCCTCACTCGAAACGAGCCCCTCACTTGCGATTTCTAACACTTAGCTTCCGCTGACGGGCTGCGCCCTGCTCCAGCTAAGATGTTGAAATCGCTTTCTCTCCCGCAAGGGGGAGAGATAGAGGGCGCTCCGCCGTTTCCGCCGGTCTCCAACCTTGGCGATTGATGGCGAGATCGCGGCAGTTCCTATCTCCCCCCTTGCGGGGGAGAATGGATTTTCACGATCTTAGCGGAGCGCCGAGCCCGAGGGCGAGGAGGAAGCGACGCTAAGTCGTAGAAAATCCAAGAGAGGGGCTGACTTGATCATCAAATGCTCCCTTTCAATGCTAATCTCCCCCAGGGGAGAATCGCACCATGAAAAAAGAAATCGTCGAAGTGCCGGTGCTGTCGCAGATGATGCGCGAGTTGGGCATTCCCTGTTCGTCGGTGACCAAGGCCAACGGTTTTGTATTCGTGTCGGGCACCCCGCCGATCGACATGACGACCGGAAAGATCGTGCGCGGCGACATCGAGACCCAGACCGAGGCGTCGCTGAACGCCGTAAAACTCTGCCTGGAGGCGGCGGGCACAAGTTTCGACAATGTGGTGATGGTGCGCATCTACGCCGCCAATGCGGGGTTCTATCAAGCCATCAACCGCGTCTACATCCGGCATTTTCCCGACAATTTCCCCTCGCGCACATTCGTGCCGGTATCGGGCTGGTTCATGGAGTTCGATATCGAGATTGAAGTGCAGGCGGTAGGGTAAAGTGCGGTACACAACGCGCGGCCAGATCGAAATCATCGACACTGTGAGATGTAGGTGAACCAAGGCCCACATACGCAAGCTCGAACGCTGGGCATCGAAGCTTCTTGAATAAGCTGGATAGCGGAATCGGAAGATTGAAAAAACAACTCTTGCATCATAGGCTCTATCGATCTGAGTGGGGGAGACGGACGTCATGAAATTAGTACACAATTCTGCTTGCATGTTCACGGTGCTACTCCTAGCTTCGCCAGTGTGCGCGCAAGAAATGCAAAAATCTTGCAGCGAAGAACAGCAAGGAGTAATAGATTCAAAAAACGGAACGGAAAACTATTATAGTGGATCAATAAACTTTGAGTCAAAGGTTGTGGAATATAACGGAATTTCAAAAAAATATATATGGTGCATAGAAAACAATGTAAACAACTATTTGATAAATATCGAATGGGGAGATCAAGCAAATCCCAAAAAATACTTTGACGGCATCGTCCCTCCGGGAAAGATTAGACCTCGAATTCGGACTCACACCAGCGGCACGGATTCAGGCGACCGAACTTTGAAATTCAGAACCAACATGGATTCGTGGCATTCCTTGGACGTAGAAACAATATTTTATAAGAAGCTTGGATTTAGTCTAGATAAGGATATGACATACGTGCAACTTAACCGACCGGAACTTGCTCCCTATCTTAACTCCGAAGGCAATGTCGATATTGAGCGACTCGAAAGCGACAGAGAATATCTGTCCGGGTTCTTAAAGGCTGGAGGAGAAATTGTTTATGTGTCAGGAGGAGTTTTCGACCTGCCAGCTAACGAAAAGGTTGCTAGGCTTTTGAAGAACGGAGAATACGAAAAGTATAACCCGGAAGACTTTTTTGCGATAGACCTCAACGTCCTTTCACGCCTTGCAATGATAGAAGGAAATGAACAAGTTTCAACCTTCATGACAGCAGAGTATGCGTCCGACGATGACCTGAAAAAAGCAGCGTCAGCTTTCAGTTCAAATCCTCTAATCGTTGAGGTCAGCGCCGGCAGTCAAGTAAACAAATATCTCGACGTTCCTGTCGGCGGTTATTTTATGGAAGCGAAGGAAAAAACCTTCGTGCCATTTGCAACAAATACAAATGCAAAAGATATTGAGATACTTCCGGCATCGCTGTCTTTCAAGGATAAGGACGGAGGCTCCTTCGGGTCGCTTACTACAAATATTATAGTTCCGGACTCATGAGGGTTTCTGTTGATCAAATGCCGCAAAGGCTGTCGTTAAAGCACCTACGACTGCTCCAAATATAACTTTTCCTACTTCTGCGCCAAAGGTGAATAATCCTTCGTGTCCGGCATAGACACTAAAAAACAAAATGCCAACATCTATTAGCAGTACACCTAAAAGGCCGACTAACACTATTATTCGTGCCGTACTCATAGTCCACCGCCCAAACCCAGTACAGCTACTCCGCTAGCCCCTCTGGCCTTGCATCCGAGAAGGAGCAACCCAACCTCACTCCCACACCAGCTCCGCCGCAAACTCCGGATCGGCCTTCGCCTCGCCGGCCTTGGCGCAGGCGGCGCTGACGTCGTCGGCCATCGCCCCAAGTTCGCCACCGACCAGGATGCCGTAGATCACCAGCAGATGCTGGTCGTGGTAGTCTTTCTGCGCGTCGGTCATCTTTGCGGCGTCGACCGGCGCCAGCTTTTCGAACGCCTTGTCCATCTTTGCGGAGTCGAGCGTAAAACCTTCGCAGGCGGCGGCGATGGCCGCCTGGTAGGCGACCAGTTGCAGCGTGGTGGTCTGCTCCGGCGTCAGCGCGTTTTCCAGAAGGTCGACGGCGTGCAGGCGCACGAAGCTGGGCGCGTCGTCGTCGTCGGCCAGAGCGGGCTGGACGCAAAACAGCGCGGCGGCGAGGCCAAGGGCCGGAAGAAGCGAAAATCGCATGGAAGAAAATCCTCTGTCGGCCGGATCAGAATACGCGGTTGGTCCATTTCGCCGAGAAACGGCCGGCATTGTCGTAGCAGGCGACCTGGCGGGGATAGCAGATGATGCCTGCCGCCGGGGAAAACGGCGCAGCCGGCCGGTAGGCGGGCGGCGGCGGGACGTACTGGTCCTTGTAGTAATAATCGCGCGAGGCGGCGGACGCGGCAATGCCGCCGATCGCCAGCCCGGTGATGAGGGCGGCCGTGTCGCCGGAGTTCCATCTTTTTTTTGCGAGGCCGGGTGTTGCAGCCGTCGCGGCAAGCGCGCCCGCCAAGACCAGTTTTATCAACGTCCCGCGCATCGGCGCCCCCGCATGGTGTGAAGATTTTTGCGAGACTATGCCGAGCGCGCGGCGGCTGGCAAGACGTTACGTCAGGCTGTGCACACCGGCGATGCGGCAGCGCTTGCGCGCGTGCCGCGGATGCGGTTTTGTCTACGCGCAACAGGAGGCCGTGAAGATGGTACCCAAACTGCCGCTGAAGGGATCGTGCCGCTGCGGCCGGGTCGAGATCCGCGTGACGAAACCGCCGATCGCCACCGCCGCTTGCCATTGCCGCGGCTGCCAGAAGATGGCCTCGTCCGCCTATTCGCTGACCGCCATGGTGCCTGCGGACGGGTTCGAGGTGGTCAAGGGCGAGCCGGCGGTCGGCGGCATGCATGCGCCGGAGTTGCAACACTATTTCTGCGGCCACTGCATGACGTGGATGTTCACGCGGCCCGCCGGCATGGATTTTGTCAATGTGCGCCCGACCATGCTCGACGACACGTCCTGGTTCCGCCCGTTCCTGGAGACTTTTACCAGCACGAAACTGCCCTTTGCGCAGACCGGCGCGGCGAGGAGTTTTGCCGAGTTCCCCGCCATGGAGGAGATCGGCGGGCTGGTGGCGGACTATGCGGCCTGGGCGGCGGGAGATTGAGCGGCCTCAGAAATACGACTGCAGCGGCCTGACCTCGAGGCTGCCGGCCTTGAGCGCGGCGATGGCTTCCGCCACGGCGGTCATGCCGGAGAGCGTGGTGTAATACGGCACCTTCTGCATCAGCGTGGCGCGGCGCAGCGATTTGGAATCCGACACCGCCTTCTGGCCGTCGGTGGTGTTGAAGACGATCTGCACCTGGCGGTTGCGGATGGCGTCCTCGATATGCGGGCGGCCTTCCAGCACCTTGTTGATCTTCTGGGCCTCGACGCCGTTTTCCGACAGGAACCGGGCGGTGCCGGAGGTCGCCAGCACCTTGAAGCCGAGGCCGGCGAGGCGCTTCACCGCCGGCAGCATGCCCGCCTTGTCCTCGTCGCGCACCGACACGAACAGCGTGCCCGAGCGCGGCAGGTCGATATTCGCCCCGAGCTGGCTCTTGGCGAAGGCCATGGCGAAGTCGCGGTCGAGGCCCATGACCTCGCCGGTGGACTTCATCTCCGGCCCGAGCAGGATGTCGACGCCGGGGAAGCGGGCGAAGGGGAACACCGCTTCCTTGACCGCGACGTGGCCGGGGTTTCGGGCGTCGGGCTTTTCGCCGTAATGCGCGAAGGCCGCATCGAGGTTTTCGCCGGCCATGATGCGCGCCGCGATCTTGGCGACCGGCTTTCCGATGGTTTTCGCCACGAACGGCACCGTGCGGCTGGCGCGCGGGTTGACCTCCAGCACGAAGATGGTGCCGTCCTTGACCGCATACTGCACGTTCATCAGCCCGCCGACATTCAGCGCCCGGGCGAGAGCGGCGGTTTGCCGCTCCAGCTCGTCGACGAGCTCGGTGGACAGCGAGTAGACGGGCAGCGAGCAGGCGCTGTCGCCGGAATGGATGCCGGCCTCCTCGATATGCTCCATGATGCCGGAGACATAGGTGTTCTTGCCGTCACACAGGCAGTCGACGTCGACCTCGATGGCGCCCGACAGATAAGTGTCGAACAGCAGCGGGTTCTTGCCCAAAAGCGTGTTGATCTGGCCGGTCTTGTCGTTGGGGTATTTCTGCTTGATGTCCTCGGGCACCAGGCCGGGCACGGTGTCGAGCAGGTAGCTTTGCAGCATGCCCTCGTCATGGATGATCTGCATGGCGCGGCCGCCGAGCACATAAGAGGGGCGCACCACCAGCGGGAAGCCGAGCTCGCCCGCCACCGTGCGCGCCTGCTCGACCGAATAGGCGATGCCGTTCTTCGGCTGCGTAAGGTCAAGCTTACGCAAAAGTTTCTGGAAGCGGTCGCGGTCTTCCGCAAGGTCGATCATGTCCGGCGAGGTGCCGAGGATCGGGATGCCGGCCTTTTCCAGCGCGTCGGCGAGTTTCAGCGGCGTCTGGCCGCCGAACTGGACGATGACGCCGACCAGCTCGCCGGACGCCTGCTCGGCGCGCAGGATCTCGAGCACGTCCTCGGCCGTCAGCGGCTCGAAATACAGGCGGTCGGATGTGTCGTAGTCGGTCGACACCGTCTCCGGATTGCAGTTGACCATGATCGCTTCATAGCCGGCGTCCCGGAGCGCGAATGCGGCATGGCAGCAGCAATAGTCGAACTCGATGCCCTGGCCGATGCGGTTGGGGCCGCCGCCGAGGATGACGACTTTCTTCCGGTCGGAAACCTGCGCCTCGGAGCGCGTCTCGCCGGCGAAGGGGACCTCGTAGGTGGAATACATGTAGGGCGTCGGCGAGGCGAACTCGGCCGCGCAGGTGTCGATGCGCTTGTAGACCGGGTGCACGCCGAGTTTTTCGCGCAATTTGCCGACCTCGGCGATGTCGCGCTTCGCCAGCGAGGCGAGGCGAGCATCGGAAAAGCCCATGCCTTTCAGCATTCGCAGATTGTCGGCATCCTGTGGCAGACCGTGCTCGCGCACGCGCGCTTCCATCCGGATGATGCCGTCGATCTGCTCCAGGAACCACGGGTCGATGCGGCACATCTGATGGACTTCGTCCAGCGAAGCGCCCATGCGGATCGCTTGCGCCACCATGCGCAGCCGGTCGGGCGTCGGCGTGCCAAGCGCGGCACGGATGGCGTTTTTCGCCTCCGGCCCGTCGGTGCCGGGGATCTCGATCTCGTCGAGCCCGGTGAGGCCGGTTTCCAGCCCGCGCAACGCCTTCTGCAACGATTCCTGAAACGTGCGGCCGATCGCCATGACCTCGCCGACCGATTTCATGGCGGTGGTGAGAACCGGCGAGGCGCCGGGGAATTTCTCAAAGGCGAAGCGCGGGATTTTGGTCACGACATAGTCGATCGACGGCTCGAACGAGGCGGGCGTCGCGCCGCCGGTGATGTCGTTGTCCAGCTCGTCCAGCGTGTAGCCGACGGCGAGTTTTGCCGCGATCTTGGCGATCGGGAAGCCGGTCGCCTTGGAGGCCAGCGCCGACGACCGCGACACGCGCGGGTTCATCTCGATGACGACCAGCCGGCCGTCGGCCGGGTTGACGGCGAACTGCACGTTGGAGCCGCCGGTCTCCACCCCGATCTCGCGCAGCACCGCGATCGAGGCGTTGCGCATCATCTGGTATTCCTTGTCGGTCAGCGTCAGCGCCGGCGCGACAGTGATGGAATCGCCAGTATGCACGCCCATCGGGTCGATGTTTTCGATCGAGCAGACGATGATGCAATTGTCCGCGCGGTCGCGGACGACTTCCATCTCGTACTCCTTCCAGCCGAGCACGCTCTCCTCGATCAGCACCTCGGTAGTCGGCGAGGCGTCGAGGCCGGACTGAACGATGTCGAAAAACTCGGCACGGTTGTAGGCGATGCCGCCTCCCGTGCCGCCCATGGTGAAGGACGGGCGGATGATGGCCGGCAGACCGACATGGTCGAGCGCCTGGGCGGCCACCGCCATGCCGTGGCTGATATAGCGCTGCTTGCGGTCACCCTCGCCGAGGTTCCACTGGGTCTCCAGCGCATCGAGCGCGGCGTCGAGGTCTTCCGGATTCTCCGCTTTCAGCGCGGCGCGCTCGGCCTCGTGCGTCTTGCGGTCGGCGTCCTTGACGGCCGACGCATTGGCCAGCATGGACTTCGGTGTCTCCAGGCCGATCTTCGCCATCGCCTCGCGGAACAGAGAGCGGTCCTCCGCCTTGTCGATGGCGTGGGCATCGGCACCGATCATCTCGACGCCGTAACGCTCCAGCACGCCCATGCGGCGCAGCGACAGAGCCGTGTTGAGCGCCGTCTGGCCTCCCATCGTCGGCAGCAGCGCGTCCGGACGCTCCTTGGCGATGATTTTTGCCACCACTTCCGGCGTGATCGGCTCGATATAGGTGGCGTCTGCCAGTTCCGGATCGGTCATGATGGTGGCCGGATTGGAATTGACCAGGATGACGCGAAAACCTTCATCCTTCAGCGCCTTGCAGGCCTGGGTGCCGGAATAGTCGAATTCGCAGGCCTGGCCGATGACGATGGGGCCGGCCCCGATGATCAGGATCGACTTGATGTCGGTGCGTTTCGGCATGTGTCTCGGGTCCGTCCGGGCTGCGTGCGCGAAAAACCCGGCGGGCGGCTCCAGCCGGGCGGCAGCACGATTTTCATGTCAGGCTAGGCGGGCCTTATAGGCGAGAGTTTTTGCCGATGTAACCCCGAAAATGCGCGCGCGCGCCGGCCTTGCCGCGCGCCTCCACCTTTGCGATGATCGCCGCGGGAGGACGGAACGCCGATGCGGCGTGCGACAGCTTTCGCGATCGCGCTCGCCGCCGCGATGTCGGCGGGCAAGCCGGCTGATGCGTGGCTGCTCTATCCCGACCGCGAAGACCCGCAAAGATGGATCGTCGAGGTCGAAAAGCCCTATGGCGACGTCGTGCCGCTCCGCTTGCTGCCCTTGGCGATAGATCGCGCTGCCGGGCGGCCGGGCAGGCAGCCGCCCCTCACCTTTCGCTGGCGCTATGACCGCGAGGCCGAAGGCAGCGCCTTTTTCATTCTCGACGAGAGTGGACGCGGCAGTCTCCAGTTCGAGTTCCTCGCTCGCGAGCCGATCGACGGTCAAAGGCTCGGCGCGGCCGCTGTGCTGATGAAAGCCGACGGCGCGCCGTTGCAGACGGTTTTCGCGCTGTCCGACGCAATGGACGTTGCGAGCGGAGCGCAACGTCAGCGCATCCCCCTGATCGGTCGCTGGGCAGACGGAAGCCAAGAGGTCGATGCCATCGCGTTCTTCAGCATGCGCTATTACCCGCAGCAGGAGCTCGGCGAGGAGGAGGTCTGGGCGGCGATGCGCCGGGCGGTCGGGAATTTTGCGCACTGGCGAGGGACGGCGCAGCGGCGGTTGCCTTGAAATGACAGGGTGGTTGGCGTGTAGTCTCGAACATGCTGAATACCGATCTTGTTTCGTGGAGTCGCTCATGGATCTTGCAGACGTCATTCGTGATTTTGCCCACTCGGAGCGCGTGCCGGTTGCCGCCATTCGCGCCGCGACCGCAGCGCCGGAAAGTTTCGTCCCATACGCCATTGGCGTGCTGAACCGCATCGCGACTGCGCAGGCAACCGAGGACGAATGCCAGGCAGCTTCCGTGCTCGTCCACGTACTTGGCGAGATCGGCGACCGTCGCGCCTTCGAGCCGCTGATGAAACTGTTGGCCTTGTCCGATGACGACCTGGAGGCGCTGCTGGGCGACAGTGTGACTGAGTCGGTCGACCGCATCCTCATTCGCCTCGTCCGGAACGACGATGCCGCGCGCTTGCTGGAAGCGTTCGAAAACAAGGAGTTCGATGGTTTCGTTCGCGACTCGTTTCTGAGCACATGGGCTTTCCTGGTGCTGACCGACCAAATTCCTCGAAACGACGCACGAGCCTATCTCCAGTCTTTCCCAACGCGCTCGGGATTGGAGATCGGCGACTATGGATGGGTCACCTGGGTCGACACCGTCTCGGTACTCGGCCTTGAAGAATTGTCGGCTCAAGTCGAGAAGGTATTCGACGATGGCAATATCCCTGACGAATTGATCGGGGGACCCGCGATCTCGCTGGACGACTATCGGAGTCAACTGAAAAACGCGCTGACCGACGAGGACGCATGGAAGCGACTGCGAAAATTCCAGCCGCTTGACGACGCTGTCAAGGAACTCTCCGGCTGGTACGGTTATTCGGAACGCTATATTCGCGAAAGGCGCAAACTTGACCACAAGACAGAAAGGCTGGCGCCCCGAATACCATCCTCATTCGTCAGCGCCGTGAATGAATTTCGCGATATCGGCCGCAACGACCCCTGCCCGTGTGGAAGCGGCAAGAAGTTCAAAAAATGCTGTTTGCAGTAAGGGCTCCTACCCCCCGAACGGCAGCGCATCCGGTATCTCGAACCGTTCGGCCTTGCCGATGCGGATCATGTTGAGGTCGGCCTCGCGGGTATAGGTGAGCGGGTCAGTTGAATCGGAGTTGTCGGCGCGGCCGTTGGTGAACAGGATGACGCGCTCGCCGCCGTCCGGCCAGGTGACGGTGATCGTGGCCTCACCGTCCACGCCGCGCTTCACGGCGGCCGAACAATGGGTCATCGGCTGGCCGTAATAGCGGGCGCAGGGGATGTCGCCGATCGCGTCGAAGCCGGCAGGCGGAGTTGCGGCTTGCGTGCCGGCGTCCGGTGGCGTGGCAGCGGCTGCCGTGCCGCCGGCCGGTGGCTCGGGCAAGCCCTCGATGGCCTCGCCGTAGAGATAGCGAGCGGCGACCCAACCCCTCACTTTTGCGTCTTCGAAGGATTCGACGTCACACCAGTTGGCGCCGTTGTTTTCCTTGCAGCCATGGTTGCGCAGCAGCGCGCCGTTGGGCAGGCGGCCGACCAGCTTGCCCCCGGCCGAGGGCGTCGCGCGCACATTCAGGAGATCGTTATAGGCGACGCCTTCCACAACGAAGGCCTCGGCGTTGGGGTCGAAGGGCGGCAGCGCAACTGGCGCCGGCGGAGCGACAGGTTCGGTCTCGTCGGTGGATTCGGTCTGGGCGAACGAAACGCCCGCCGACAGCAGCAGCAAAAGACCGGCGAGGGCCGAAAGAAGTCCGGAGCGCATGGCAGTCCCGTTGCGAAGCGGCGACAGGTTTGGCCATGACACCAATTTAAGTCAACTCTTCGGCACTGCCGCGTGAACATCGCGCCACGGTGTGCCGACGACACGGCCGATCGTCGGGCCGGCCGCGCCATGCACCCTCAAGTGAAAGGAAGCGCCCACTTCAAGCCGCTTGGCGTTCGAAAATCGCGGCGGCGGCATCGTCCATGCGGCTGATCCGGTAGACGGTGGCCGGGGGGATGTTGCGCAACGCCCAGCCGGTGCGCGTTGCCTGCAGCCCGTTCCTGCCGAGGATGGCGGGCGGAACCGGGCAGCGCGGCCCATAGGTGAACTGATAGAGTGCGCCGCCGGGTTTCAGCACGGCGAATACTCCGGCGAGGATTGCCTCGACCTTGTCCAGCGGCATGGAGAGCAGCGGCAGCCCGCTCACCGCCACGCCAACCGAGCCCGGCTCAAACAGGCCGGCTTGCGCCAGCCGGGCGGCATCGAGCGAAATCACGCGCGCCTGCGGAAAGCGCAGCGCGAGCAGTTTTGCGAATTCCGACCCGAACTCGATCAAGGTGAGGTCGCTCTCCGGCACGCCGCGCGCCAGCAGGGCGCGGGTGAACACGCCGGTGCCCGGACCGAGTTCCAGCACCGGCCCGTCCCGCGGTGAAATCTCCTGGGTGATCAGCCGCGCCAGCACCGGCCCCGATGGCGCTACGGCGGCAACGCGCATCGGCGCCGAAACCCAGGAACGGAAGAAGCGGACAAAGTCGGATTGAACGCAATTGCCGGTCATGAAATCCCTCAAATCGAAGCCCCCCGGCTTGACGCTGCGGAACGAGCCTCGAATCCGTGGCCGGATTAGGGCGAAAAAACACGCCCCGACGAAGAAATCGGAGCGTGACATTAATGCTGGTTCGGGATTTCGGCTTTGTGACAGCCCGGGGCGAGAGTTGGCGGCTCAGCCGTCGGTGAGCTTGACCAGCATCTTGCCGGTGTTGTCGCCGGAAAACAGGCCGATGAACGCTTTTGGAGCGTTTTCGAGGCCCTCGACCACGGTGTCGCGCGACTTGATCCGACCCTCGGCGAGCCAGCCCAGCATTTCATGCGTGAACGACGGCGTCAGATCGGGATGGTCGAGGATGATATAGCCCTGCATCCTGATGCGCTTGCCGATCAGCGCGGCCAGGTTGCGTGGGCCGGGTGGCGGAACTTCGTCATTGTACTGCGCGATCATCCCGCCGATGGCGAAGCGGGCGAATTTGTTGGCGACCGCCAGCGCGGCGTCGAGATGGTCGCCGCCGACATTGTCGAAATAGACGTCGATGCCTTGCGGCGCTGCCTCGGCCAGAGCCCTGGTGAGGTCGCCGGCGGTGCGGTAGTTGATGACGGCGTCGGCGCCGAGCTCGTCTCGCACCCATCGCGCCTTGTCCTCAGTACCGACCGAGCCGATGACGCGCGCGCCCTTGATCTTGGCGATCTGCACCGCCATCGAGCCGACGGCGCCGGCGGCGGCCGAGACGAACACCGTATCGCCTTCTCTCAGCCCGGCGATGTGGGTTAGCCCGGCATGAGCCGTCTGTCCGGGCACGCCGAGCGGGCCAAGCCAGGCCTGGAGCGGCGCGGCGGGATCGATTTTTGCCACCGTGGCGGCGTCTATCACCGCACGGTCGCGCCAGCCGGAAAAATGGGTGACCATGTCGCCAGGCTTGAAACCTGGCGCGGCGGATTGCTCGACCACGCCTACTGCAGCGCCCTCGAGCGGCTGGCCCACCTGGAACGGCGCGATATAGCTGGGGCGGTCGACCATGCGGCCGCGCATATAGGGATCGACCGACATCCACAGCGAGCGGACGAGAAGCTGGCCGTCGGCGGGAGCGGACAAGCGGCGCTCTACCAGTTCGAAATTCTCCGGTCCCGGCAGGCCGGCCGGACGACTCTTCAGATGGATTTCGCGGGCTGCAATGGTCACGGAAATCTCCTATATAGGAACTTAAGGACAGTAACTTACGATAAGTAAGTTACTATTGGTAATATGCAGCGCGACGGATGATGTCAAGCCGAAGGCTGGACGAGGTGTGGGCCACGCAGGCTGGGATGACTGGAGCAGCGACCAAAAAACTGCCGAGGGCGGAGCGGCGCGAGCAACTGCTCGAGACCGCGCAGGCGATCATGAGCGAGCAAGGTACCGACGCGCTTACGCTCGGCCATCTTGCCGAACGCGCCGGCGTCAGCAAGCCGATCGCCTACGAGCATTTCGGCACCCGCGCCGGGCTGCTGATCGCGATCTGCAGCGCCTATGACAAACGGCAGATGCAGGCGCAGCGCGAGGCGCTTGCCGCGGGCGGCGAGACGTTGGAGGACGTCGCCTCGATCTTTGCCTCGTCCTATGTGAGCTGCGTGCTTGATATGGGCCCGGCGATGGGAGCCGCCTTCGCCGCGCTCTCGGCCACCGAAGAAACGGCCGATTTCAGGCAATCGCTGCGGCGCGGCTATGTCGATCGCTACCGGGAAGGTTTTGGACGCTTCGTGAAACTGCCGCCGAACGATGCGGCCGTGCTGCTCGGTTGTCTCGGCGCGGCCGAGGCGCTGGCGCAGGACGCCGCGGCGGGCCGGATCGCCCGCGAAGATGCGGTGGAGGCGCTGGCTGGCATGTTCACGGCAACGTTGAAGCGTTATCCGGCCACGACCCGGTGATTTTCAGACCAGAAGAGCCGGACGCGCAGATGGGCCCGAACAACTAAGACGGGCTCGGTGACCGGATCAAGCCGACCCCGCAATAAAACCGGTGCGCAGGCCTTCCTCCCATTCGACGCGGCCGGCTTCGGCGGCGCGGCGGGACGCCGCTTCATGGTCGTAGCCGACGGCGATCGCCTGGAAAGAAAAACTCTCGCCGTCTGCATCGACGATGCCGTAGCGGGCGTGCGGCGAGCCCTGCTCGGAACGATGCGCCGGCTCGGTAGGGTCATAATAAGCCGGGCAGCCGACGCTGCCCGGATTGAAGACGATCGGGCCACCGGGCAGTTCGACCAGTTCGGGGCGATGGCTGTGGCCGGCAAGCAGCAGCCGGACAGCGGGATCGAGATTTTTCAGCCGCCGCGCGATGGTCGCCACAGGCGCACGCACGAGGCCTCCATCGACGATGTTTTCGGTCAGGTATTTTTCGTCATGATCCGGCCGGGCGTGGAAGGCGAGGATCGAGGGAGCCGGCCTCACTTGCATTGGCAAGGCAGCGAGCCAGTCGCGTTGCGCCGGCGACAGCCGGTCGTGGGCGAAACGGTCGGACGGCCCCATCCGGTCGAGCGGATCGAGCGGCACACGGCGGACCGGAAACGCAATCGCCGAGATTGACGGTGAGGTCGGCACCACCGCGCCGGGCAAGATCCGCGAGCACCGACTCGAGAGCGAGCAGATTGCCGTGGATGTCGGCGATGACCGCGATCCGCATCTTCATCCCACCGGTCCCGGCGAGGCCGCGCCCTCGCGTTCCAGTTGGCGCAGTTCCGCCCTGGCGGCCTCGTGCATGTCGAAGGCAATGCCGGTCGCGCTGGCCAGGATCGAATCGAGCAGGCCGGGGAAGCGCTGGTCGAGGTCGGCGCGGCGCAGCGAGATCAGCCGGTTGGTGCCGCGCACCTCCGTCCGCGTGATGCCGGCTTCCCGCAGCTTGGCGAGGTGGTAGCTGACATTGGTCTTGGAGCCGAGGTCGAGGAAGCGGCTGCAGTTGATCTCAAAACCCTCGTTGCGGGCGAGGTAGCCGACGATCGACAGGCGCGTCTGGTCGCCGAGCACGGAAAGCACGGTCGCCAGTTCGATCTGTTCGGTCGATGGATGAAAGAGCGACATTGCCGGCAGAATTCCCATGGGTATCCGACGCCGCCGGTCTCCTGACACGTGCTGGCGGGAGACTTGCGCGACGACTGCCCGGCACATTGACATAGCCGCCAACCGGGTTCAATAGTTCAACGATTGTTGAACCAAGGGTTTCCCATGGACAGACGTCTTCTCTGGCTGGCCGTCGGCGCCTTCGCCACGAGCACGGTTGCCTTCGTCTTCGCCGGCCTGCTGCCGCTGATCTCGGCGTCGGCGGGCATTTCGGTCTCGGACGCCGGGCATCTCGTCACCACCTATTCGCTGGCCTATGCTATCGGCACGCCGATCCTGTCGACACTGGCAGGCGCCGCCGACCGCCGGCGGGTGATCGCGCTGGCGCTGCTGATCTTCATGACCGGCAACGCACTGGCCGCCGCAAGCGATTCCTTCGCCACGCTGCTCGGCGCCCAGGTGATCATGGGCATGTCGGCCGGTCTGTTCGCCGCAACCGCGCAGGCAACGGCGGTCGCCTTGGCCGGACCGGAGCACCGCGCCAGGGCGGTTGCCACGGTGCTGGGCGGCACCACTTTCGCCGTCGCGCTCGGCGCGCCGCTCGCCTCGCTGGTCGGCAACCTCGCGGGCTGGCGCTCCGCCTATCTGGTCGTTGCCGCGCTTGCCCTGATCTGCCTCCTCGTCTTGTGGACGCAACTGCCGCGCGGCATTCCCGGCTTGAAACTGTCGCTGTCGGAACGCTTCGCCGCGATCAGCCGCCCCGGCATCCTGCCGTCGCTTCTGGTGACGCTGCTCTACCTGACCGGCGGCTTCATCATCGTCGCCTATATGGCGCCCCTGGCGCTGAGCGCCGGCCTGTCCGTCGCTGTGCTGCCGGCCATGCTGCTCGCCTTCGGCATCGGCGCGGTCGCCGGCAACTATGCCAGTGGCGTGCTCGCCGACCGACTGGGGCCCTCGCGCATGATCGTCATGGCATTGCTGGCTTCGGCGGCGATCTGCGCGGCGATCTCGGCGATCCTCGAATTCCTGCCGTCTTCCGTTGCCGGCCCGTTGCTGATCGGCATCATGCTTCCCTGGGGATTCATCGGCTGGACCTTCCCGCCGGCGCAGGCGAGCCGGCTGGTCGGCCATGCGCCGGAACTCGCCAATCTCACTTTGCCCCTGAACGTCTCGGCCATGTATTTCGGCATCGCTGCGGGCAGCTTCATCGGCGGCCGTTTGCTGGAAGTCGCGCCTGCGTCGGAACTCGGCATCGCCGCGGCGCCCTTCCCGCTCGTCGCGCTGGCCGTGACGCTGCTGACCTGCCGCCGCCGCGCCGGAGTTCCAGCCGTCTGATACTGCAGGCCGCGGCAACGCCGCAAAGACCCTGCCGGATTCCGAGAAGTACACACCGGGCGGACCAAAAGCTTGCCTTTCGGTCTGCCGCGGCGGGAATACATACGGCAAGGTCAGTAAAGGGCCAGCGCCCTAGCAGAGAAGTCCGTAACAGACTGGCCGAACCGGCGTTTTTCGCACAACCATCTGCAACTTACGTAGAATTTCCACTGCTACCGTGAAGTTCGGCTAGGCCCCGCCGGTCTCATTTTGCCGGACAAGGAAAGTCCTGCTTAAGCTTTGGGTGTCATCTTGCCTGGCGTGCCAGTTGCCAAGAGTGACCTGCCTTGAGGAGATTGAGCCTCGCCCGGGCCCGGCGGATGTTGTTCTCGCCGAGCACCTTGCCGGCCGCGGTCGCGGCCGGGGTCATTGCCTTGCTCGGCATTTTCGCCGACCATCAGAACATCATCCTCCACCAGCAGGCGGCACGCGCCGAGGTTCTCGCCAAAATCAACGTCATCCGCGCCAAGCTTGAGGGCGGAATCAACGGCAACGTGCAACTGGCGCGAGGCCTCGCCGCCATGATCGAGGCGGAGCCCGATCTCGGTGAACAGCGCTTTCAGCAACTGGCAAACCGCCTCTTCTCGGCGGACAACCAGCTCCGCAACGTCGCCGTTGCGCCCAACTTCGTCGTGACGATGGTCTACCCCCTTGAGGCCAACAAAGCGGCGATCGGGCTCGACTATCTGAAGAACGAGCGGCAGGCGGCCTCCGCATTGCGTGCCCGCGATACCGGCGAAATGGTCCTGACCGGGCCTGTCGACCTCGTGCAGGGCGGCAAGGGACTGATCGGCCGCTTTCCCGTGTTCACCGGCGACGACGCCAACCGCAAATTCTGGGGACTGGTGTCCGTCGTGGTCGATGTCGACCGCCTCTATCGCGACAGCGGCCTTCTGGCGGACAAGGAAATAGAGATCGCGCTGGTCGGCCAGGACTCGCCGGAGGAGAAGAGCGTGCAGTTCTTCGGGCCGCCCGGGCTCCTTGCCGAGCAGCCCGTCACGGTCGCCGTGTCGTTGCCTTCCGGAGCCTCCTGGCAGATCGCGGCCGTCCCGGCGGAAGGCTGGAACGTCACGCCGGACAACGCCTGGTGGCTGCGGGCCCTGATCGCCGCCGCGATTGCGCTGGTGGCCATACCAATTGCCTTCGCGGCACGTTTCTACGCCGACAGACAGAAGAACTATCTCGCGCTGCATCGCCGCGAAGCCCAACTGAGAAAACTGTCGCAGCGGCTCGAACTGGCGCTCGATGCCTCCCGTATCGGCGTGTGGGAGCATGACCTCGGCACCGACGAAGTCATCTGGGACGACCGCCTCTACGAAATCTACGGCGCTCAGCGAAAGCAGAAGCGACGAACCTATCAGGATTGGGTCGGCGCCATCCACCCTGACGACCTGGAGATGGCCGAGAACGACTTCAACACCGCGGTAGAGGAGAACCGCCCCTATTCTTCGAAGTATCGCATCATTCGGCCCGACGGGCAGATCCGTCACATCCGGACCCATGCAACGATCTTCCGCGACCCGGATGACACGCCGAAGATGATCGGCGCCGAATGGGACGTGACCGCCGACGTGGCGCTCAACAAGGACCTCGAGAGGGCAAAGATCCTGGCAGAGATCAGAGCCACGGAACTCGAGACGGTAAAGGCCCGCATCGAGCACAATGCACTGCACGACTCCCTCACCGGGCTGCCGAACCGCCGTTATCTGGACGAGGAATTGACGAGGCTCGCCGCCCCGAACCGGCACGACGACAAAGACATCGCCCTGCTGCATATCGATCTCGACCGCTTCAAGCAGATCAACGACACGCTGGGCCACGCCGCCGGCGACGCGATGCTGGTGCATGCGGCCCAGGTGCTCAGGCAGAATGTGCGCAAGGGCGATTTCGTCGCGCGCATCGGCGGCGACGAATTCGTGGTCGTCTGCCTGGTGCAGCCCGGCCAGAATCACATCGAGGATATCGCCCAGCGCATTATCCGCTACATGCGGCGTCCCGTTGCCTACGAGGGTCACCAGTGCCGTATCGGGGTGAGCATCGGCATTGCCACCGAGACCAGGGACAAGGCGGATCCGGCGCAAATGCTGGTCAATGCCGACATCGCCCTCTATCGGGCAAAGAGCCGAGGCCGCAACCGCTACGAGTTCTTCACCACCGCCCTGCAGGCCGAGATCATACGAAACAAGCACCTTGCCGACGAGATTCTCGGCGGGCTGGAACGCAACGAGTTCGTCGCCTACTACCAGCCGCAGTTCCACGCCGACACGCTGGAAATCGCCGGAGTCGAGGCGCTGGTCCGCTGGGCGCATCCGACCGAAGGGCTGCTTACGCCCGACGCCTTCCTCAAGACCGCCGACGAACTCAACGTCGTCTCCACCATCGACCGGATCGTGCTCGAGCAGACGCTCGCCAATTTCGAGCGGTGGAACCGGACGAGCCTGCTGGTGCCGCGCGTCTCGGTCAACGTCTCTGCCCGCCGGCTACGCGACGAGGAACTGATCCAAAGCCTGAGGCGCCTCGACATCCGCCCCGGCATCCTGTCCTTCGAACTGCTGGAGTCGATCTTCCTCGACGACACCGACGAGATCGTCGCCTGGAACGTCGACCGCATCAAGGAATTCGGCATCGACATCGAGATCGACGATTTCGGCACCGGCTACGCCTCGATCGTCAGTCTGCTCAAGTTGCAGCCGCGCAGGCTCAAGATCGACCGGCAGCTCATCCTGCCCATCGTCAAGTCCGTCAGGCAGCGGCAACTGGTCGAATCGATCATCGAGATCGGCAAGACGCTGGGCATCGACGTCGTCGCCGAGGGCGTCGAGACGATGGAGCATGCCCGGATCCTCAAGAAGCTCGGCTGCGACAAGCTGCAGGGCCATGCCTTCGGCCCTGCCATAGGCGCTCCGGCGCTGGAGGATTTCATCCGCAGCGAACGCTGGCGCACGGCGTCCTGAGCGGCCCCCCGTTCAGGAGGGCGGACCGCCGCCTGGATGCATTGAAAAGCTGTGACTTACGGCAACGCTTCGGCTAGTTTCCGGTTTAACGGAGGTGGACAAGCATCCGCCCAGCCAACGCAGGGAGCAAGCATATGCTTTGGAAAGGCCGCAGGCAGAGCCAGAATGTCGAGGATGCCCGCGGCGGCGGGCTCGGCGGCCAGCAGGGCGGGCCGTTCGGCCGGCCGGGCGGCGGAGGCATGCGCATCCCGATCGGGCGCGGCGGCGCCGGTGGCGGCTTGTCGACCATCATCATCCTGGTCGTCCTGTTCTTCGCGCTCAGGGCCTGCGGCATCGACCCGCTCGAACTTCTATCGCAGGGCGAACAGCAGGTTCCGGGCGGCGGCGGCCAGATCACCCAGCAACAGGGCACACCCGCCAGCGACGAGATGACCCAGTTCGTCTCCACTATCCTGGCCGAGACGGAGGAAACCTGGAACGGCATCTTCAAGGCCGAGGGGGGCCAATACGAGGAACCGAAGCTGGTGCTGTTTTCGGGCGGCATCGCCTCGGCTTGCGGCTATGCCTCGTCGGCATCCGGCCCGTTCTATTGCCCCGGTGACCGGAAGGTCTATCTGGACACCGCCTTCTTCGACCAGCTTTCGCGCCAGTTCGGCGCGTCCGGCGACTTCGCCGAGGCCTATGTGATCGCCCACGAGGTTGGACATCACGTCCAGAACCTGATCGGCGTGCTGCCGAAATTCAACCAGATGCGGCAGCAGATGCCGGAGGCGGAGGCCAACCAGATGTCGATGCGCGTCGAGTTGCAGGCCGACTGCTTTGCCGGCGTGTGGGGCCATTTCACCGATCAGAAGGGCATCCTGGAACGCGGCGATCTCGAGGAAGCGCTGAACGCCGCCACGCAGATCGGCGACGACACCTTGCAGCGCCGCACCCAGGGCTACGTCGTGCCGGAGAGCTTCAACCACGGCACCAGCGCGCAGCGCCAGAAGTGGTTCGCAGCCGGTTTCAAGAGCGGAAAATTGTCGGACTGCGACACGTTCAACAATCCGATCTGAGGTTTCGCGACGCCCGGCGGCCGCCGGGATCGCCGGAGCGGCGATCCCGGTCTGGCGTCAGGCCCGCTCGGGCAGCGCCGGCTCGCCCTTGCGGGCGCGGATCAGGTTGACGAAGCGCCGGAACAGGTAGTGCGAATCCTGCGGGCCGGGCGAGGCTTCCGGATGGTGCTGCACCGAAAACACCGGCTTGCCGGCAAGCGATATGCCGCAATTCGAGCCGTCGAACAGCGACACATGCGTCTCCTCGACACCAGCGGGCAGGCTTGCCGAATCCACGGCAAAGCCATGGTTCATCGAGACGATCTCGACCTTGCCGGTGGTATGGTCCTTCACCGGATGGTTGGCGCCGTGATGGCCCTGGTGCATCTTGACTGTTGTGCCCCCGACAGCCAGCGCCAGCATCTGGTGGCCGAGGCAGATGCCGAACACCGGGATGTCGGTGTCGAGCAGGCCGCGGATCACCGGCACGGCGTATTCGCCGGTGGCCGCCGGGTCGCCGGGACCGTTGGAGAGGAAGATGCCGTCGGGCTGCAGCGCCATGATGTCTTCCGCACTGGTCTGGGCCGGCACCACCGTGACCTTGCCGCCCAGCCCGGCGATGAGGCGAAGGATGTTGCGCTTGACGCCATAGTCGATGGCGACGACGTGGAACGTCGGCGCGTCCTGCCGGCCAAACCCCTCGTTCCACACCCACGGCTCCTCGGTCCACACCGAAGACTGGCCGGAGGTGACGTCCTTCGCCAGGTCGAGGCCGACAAGGCCGGACCAGGCAGCAGCCTGCCGCTTGAGATCGTCGATGTCGAAGCGGCCGTCCGGCGCATGGGCGATTACGGCGTTGGGCATGCCCTTCTCGCGGATCAGCGCGGTCAGGGCGCGGGTGTCGATGCCGCTCATGGCGACGATGCCGCGCCGCTTCAGCCAGCGGTCGAGGCTTTCGGCTGCGCGATAGTTGGAAGGATTGGTGACGTCGGCCTTGAAGACGGCGCCTACGGCCCCGGCGCGCGCGGCCGGGTTCAAATCCTCGATGTCCTCCCCGTTGACGCCGATATTGCCGATATGCGGGAAGGTGAAGGCGACGATCTGGCGGGCGTAGGATGGATCGGTGAGGATCTCCTGGTAGCCGGTGAGCGCCGTGTTGAAGCAGACTTCCGCCACCGCGCTGCCGGTCGCGCCAAGCCCTCGCCCGCGGATCACGGTGCCGTCGGCCAGCACAAGGGCAGCGGTCAGCAGTTCGGCTCCCCAGGGGGCGGTCGAGGCGGTCATGGCGGGCTCCGTCAAAAAGTCCGGCGCTTGCAAACAAGCGCGCGGAAAGCCATATAACGCAACGAAGCACGGCCTGCCGCGCAAATCGCCGGACCCGTGACGTCATGTTGCAATCTATGCAAGGCACGCACATAGGCGATGCCTCCCGGCGGGTCAACAATCGCGGCCCGGCCCGACACCATTTATCTTTCGTCAGGAAATGGTCGGCACGGCTGGATTTTGCGTGGCCGGGCGGCTAGCGCTAATGTCCGCCTGCGAAAAGGAGAACCGAAATGCGCACGGCCATCGCCGAAGCCCTGAAAACCTCTCTCAAGGCCCAGGACAAGCGCCGCACCTCGACCCTGCGGCTGATCAACGCCGCGATCCAGGACCGCGACATCGCCAACCGTGGCGCCGGCAAGGACCCGGTCAACGACGAGGAGATCCTGCAGATCCTGGCCAAGATGGTGAAGCAGCGCGAGGAGTCGGCGGCCGCCTTCGAGCAGGGCAACCGGCTGGAGCTGGCCGAGCAGGAGCGCCAGGAGATCGAAATCATCCGCGAGTTCCTGCCGAAGCAGCTCGGCGAGGAAGAGGTCAAGCGCGCCTGCCGCCAGGTGGTCGACGAGGTCGGGGCCGAGGGCCTGCGCGACATGGGCCGCTGCATGAACGCGCTCAAGGAGAAGTATCCGGGCAAGATGGACTTCGGCAAGGCCAGCGGCATCGTCAAGTCGATGCTGCAGTAGGCCGGCTTCCCTCTCTGTAACGGGGCACATGACCCTGTTCCGGACAGGTGACGGTTTCAGGTATCTCGGTTCGGAAGACGAAGAGGAACTGTTCAACCCACTGCGGCTCGACTGCTTCTTGCCCGCTCGCGTCGACAGAGTGCTGGCCCGGGCAGTTCGCCCGGGCCCGCATTTCAAACTGTGCTGGCGGAGACGAGAATTAGAGCGTGTCGCGCCCAATCGGGTTCATTCTGTTTCTCGTTTGGCGAGGCGATCCACGAGGAGGATGGCGCGGGTCGTGCTGGTGGCACGGCCAAGTCCATCCGACGAAGTGGGCACTGACGTGAGACCCTGACTTTCCTCCAGATTTGGGCAGAGTCCGTCGGTCATGGAGACGGACGTTGCGACCCTCGCGGTTCACTGAGCAACAGACTATCGGGTTGCTCAAGGAGCAGGAGTCGCCCCGGCTCGCTCAACTCCACTTCGTTCCATTGGCTCGTCGACCCTCCCCTCAAGTGGAGGGTAAAGTCGGCATGCCTCACGCCAGGAAAGTCACCTTGCCCGTCGCAAGGTCGTGCATGGCGCCGGCGATGCGCAACTCGCCTGCCTCGACAAGAGCGGCCAGCACTTCGCTGCGCTCGGTGAGTTGCGCGACGGCGCGACGCACGTTTTCTTCCGCGACCGCCTGCACGAAGTCATGATTGGCGGAGGTGCGTTCAGCATCGGTCTTCACCGCATCCGCGGCCGGTCGGATGTTGGCCAGCATCGCGGTGAGATTGCCGAGCTTCACGTCGTCCACCGCGCCCTTGATGGCGCCACAGGAAGAGTGGCCGAGCACGACGATGGCCCGGGCGCCCGCCACCTTGGTGGCGAATTCGAAGCTGCCAAGAATGTCGGTGTCGACGAAATTGCCGGCGATGCGGGCGCAGAACACGTCGCCGATGCGCTGGTCGAAGACCAGTTCCGGCGGCACGCGCGAATCGATGCAGCCGAGGATCGCCGCGAACGGCGCCTGCGCATGCGCCGTCTCCTTGACCTGCGCCATCAGATCGCAATTGATCGTGGCGCCGGAAACAAAACGCTGGTTGCCGGCCTTCAGCCGCTCGATCGCCTCGGCCGGGCTGACCGCATTCCGCCGCTCTGGCGTGAACACCGCGCAGTCGGGAGCGGCGGCGAAGGCGTTCGAGGCAACAATTGTGGCTGCGAGCGGCAGGCAGCCGCAGAAGAGACGGCGTGTGAGCATTGATCCCCCAACCATGCCCGGAGTCCGCATGATGCGGGCTCACCCGTCATTCCATTAACAGACCATGATTAAGCGTCCGTTCGAGCGCCAGATAGGATTGTATGGATATTACACCGTTCTGAGCCGCGAGCCGCCGAGCATGCCCTGCTCCTCCAGCACCGGATAGACCATGGAAGCGAGCAGCGAGTTGATCTGCTTCAGGTCGCGGATCGTGTCGAGATGGATAGAGCTGGTCTCTACGCTCTTGGCGGTGCCCTCGCGCAGCCGCTCGAAATGGCTCTGGCTGGACTGTTTTTCCAGTGCTCGCAGCCTGTCTTTTTCCTGGACGAGCTGCCGCGCCGTCTCCGGATCGCGCGACACCAGCACGTTGAAGGCAAGCCGCGCATTGGTAAGCACCGAATGGTGGAAGGCGGTGAGCTCGCGCCAGCCCTCGTCGGTGAAGGTCAGGCCGCGGTCCAGCTTCTTCTGCACATGCGCCAGCATGTTGCGCACGATGATGTCGCCGACCTGCTCCAGCTTCACGCAGGCGCCGAGCAGCTCCTGATAGCGCAGCGCCTCGCTGTCCGAGAGCTGGTTGAGCGGCACCCGGGAGAGGTAGAGCTTTATCGCTGCGTGCTTGCGGTCGACGCGGTCGTCGAGTGCGGCAAGCTCGTCGATCTTGTCCTGGTCGGCATGCTCGTAGAGTTCGATGATCCGCGACAGCATGATCTCGACGGTCTCGCACACCTTCACCACCTCGCGCGTCGCATTGGCGAGCGCCAGGCTGGGCTGGCCAAGGGCGGTTTCGTCCAAAGCCGACAGCTCGGCTTCCGCCAGCGCCTTGCCCTGCGCCGGCTTGCCGCCCATGGCCACGATTGCCTCGGACGCCCGGTAGACCAGGCCGGCGAGCGGAATGCCGGCAACAAGAATGATGCAGTTAAACAGGATGTGGGCGTGGATGATCTGGTCGCCGACGGTCGAGCCAAGGAAAGCCACCGGCGGCTTCAACGCCAGGAACAGCGCCAGCATGACGATGGAGCCTGCGCCGCGCATCAAAAGGTTGCCGACCGGCACCACCCTCACGCCGGGCGCGGCGCCGCGCGTCAGCAGCGGGGCGATGACCGAACTGCCGAGGTTGACGCCGAGCACCAGCACGATGCCGAGTTCGGGCGGGATGAACCCCCTGCCCGCCAGCGTGACCAGTAGCAGAACGGCGGCAATGCTGGAATGGAACAGCCAGGTCATGACCGCGGCCAGCAGGAAGGCGGTGACCGGATCGCCGGCGAGATAGGTGACGACGACCGGCAGCAATTGGCTCTGGCGCAGCGGCTCGGACGCCTCGCCGATCATTTCAAGCGACAGGATGAGCAGGCCGACGCCGACCAGGATGCGGCCGATCTGGCGCCAGTCGCGGCGCTCGGTGGCCATGAACATCACCGTGCCGGCGGCGATGCAGATCGGCACCAACAGGCTGAGATCAAAGGACAAAAGCTTGACGACCAGCGCCGAACCGATCTCCGCGCCACGCACCGCGAGCTGGCCGGACATGCCGCTGACGATGCCGGCGCCGGCGAAGGAACCGACCAGCAGGGTGACGGCGGTTGAGCTCTGCAAGGCGATGGACAGGCCCGCGCCGGTCAGCACCGCGAGCACCGGATTGCGCATGGTGCCACGCAATTTCTGCTTCAAGACGTCGCCATAGGCACGCTCGACGCCGGTGCGCACCATGCGCGTGGCGAACAAGAGCAGCGCGATGGCGCCGGCCAGATGGATGAGAACGACGGAGCCGCTCACCGGAATGCAGCCAGGTCGAACGGCCGCGCGGCGCGAAAACGCCGGCGGCGGGCAGAGAGGAATCGAGCGGCTGGCGCGATCATGACGCTTTCATCAATAGATTAGCCGGATAATAAAATCCAGCATCTCCGCATACCCGTCAGGAGCCGACATGGCGTGTCGGAAACAGTGTTGCGGGGGCAACGGCGGAGCCGGAAGTCGGTTCCTTCAAGGTGGCGGTCGACAAGGTCGAGCGGACCCGGTGGGTGCGCGGAAACCGCGTGCCGGACTGGAGCAGACGTCATGTGGTTCGCGATTGCAAACGCTATGGACTCCACCGTCCCGCCTATGGCCAACGCTGCATCAGGGTCGACAACGACTATCTGCTGATCGGCGTCGCCACCGGCGTCATCGCCGGCCCGGTCGCTGCGAACGGATCTAACGAAATCAATGATTTAGAGAATGTGGTCCGCAAGGATCGCCTTCGTCGCGGTCATGCCGCGAACTTGCGTGAAGTCCGTAAGGTCGAGCTATTTCAAGGACTTATCGAAACGTTTGCGGTCAAGCACGCTGAATCGCTTCAAAAGAGCTCCGCAAATGCGGGTCGCCATGCGCTTTTCGGGCAACTGGCGCTCATCGTGCATCCGATTTCCTTCACGCGAAGATGCCCCCTACCCTGCAGGACTTTACTCACGCCGTCACGGCGCGGGCCGGCGGGGTCAGCCCGCTGCGCTGTTCGGCCAAGTGAGAGCAGAGCGCGATGAACGCGGCGACCAGCATCGTAAAAATCCCCAGCACCGGCAGGGTGCGGTAGCCGAAACCGCCGGTGAGCATCATGGCGCCGACGAAGGCGGCGAGCGCGATGCCGACATTGAAGCCCGACGGGATCAGCGACGAGGCGAGGTTGGGCGCGTCCGCCGTCCAGGCGAGGATGCGCGTCTGGATCGGCGTGCCGATGCAAAAGTTGATGGCGCCCCAGATGGTGACGATGACGACCATCGGCAGCGGGTGCGGGCTGGAAAAATACATCGCCGCCATCACGCAGGACTGTACCGCCGTCAGCACGATGATCGACGGCATCAGCTTCCAGTCGGCCAGCTTTCCGCCGAGGAAAACGCCGGCGGTGGCGCCGACGCCGTTGAGCAGCAGCACCAGCGGGATGTAGGCCGGGTCGAGGCCGGTGACCTCGCGCAGCATCGGGGCGATGTAGGTGAAGGGCACGAACTGGCACATCATCAGCATCAGCATGACGATCAGCGAGGTCCACACCTGCTGGCGGCCGAGCACGCGAACCTCCTTCATCAGCCCGGCCGGACGGGCTGACGCGCCGGCGGCGCGGGGCAGAAGCGCTATCATGGCGACCAGCGAGACAATGCCGAGCAGGAACATCGCCCAGAAGGTTGCGCGCCAGCCGAAAACATTGCCTATGGCGCTGCCGGCCGGCACGCCGACGATGTTGGAGACGGTCAGCCCGGCCAGCACCAGCGCCACCGCCATGCCGCGCTGGTCCTCGCGCACCAGGCCGGTGGCCACCACCATGGCGACGCCGAAATAGACGCCGTGGGCGACCGCCACCAAGACACGGATCAGCAGCATCGAGGCAAAATCCGGCGCCAGCGCGCAGGCGAGTTGACCGCCGATGAAGACGAGCGCCAGCCAGATCAGCAGCGTCTTTCGCGAGACTTTCGCGGTGGCGATCGTCATCAAGGGCCCGCCGATGGCGACGCCCAGAGCATAGCCCGACACGAGATAACCCGCTGTCGGCACCGACACGTCGAGGCCCGCCGCCACCTGTGGCAGCACGCCGGCGATGACGAATTCGGTGGTGCCGAAGGCGAAGGCGGCGATGAACAGGGCAATCAGCGGGAGCGGCATCGGGCGAACCTGTGGCGGGACTGGCGTCCAACCACGGCGCGGGGCGGCAGGCAATCCAGAATTTGGCGATGCGGGTTTAGATTTTCTTCAAGCAGCCGCCGGGAGCGGTTTCACCGTCTTGTGGATCGCAGGGATTGGCATCCGAAATGTTCAGGACCGCCACCCGGCAACCACAACCGGTTCGAAACCGCCAACTGTCGATGTCCCGTGCTGTTACTCGATGCTGATGAACCGCGAGGGGTGAATGTTCATGACATTGTCCTGCCAGCCTTTGACCTTGGGCGAGACGATGTTGTGGGTGCTGAGGAAAAGCAGGGGCATCAGCCCATGCTGCTCGACGAGCCGCTTTTCCGCCTGGGCCAGCAGTTTCATGCGTTGCTCGGGATTGGCTCCGGCCCCGGCGGCCGCGTCCATCAGGCGCTCGAACTCGGCATCGTCGTAGCGCCCGCTATTCATGCCGTTCGCTCGTCTTGCAAGTCCCAGGAACGACTCCGGGTCCTTGTAGTCGGCGATCCAGCCGCCACGCGCGTAATCGAAATCGCCGCCGCCATCGAGATAGCCGTAATGCGTCTTGGCGTCCGTGTTGAACAAGGACACGTCCACGCCGAGAGGCCGCAATTGCTCCTGGATCGCGATGCCGACATTGGCGTTGTTTTCGGACGTGTCGTACCGGAGTTCCAGTTTCAGCGGATTGCCGGGACCGTAGCCAAGGTCACGCAGGATGCGCGCGGCCTCCTCCTCGCGATCGATCTGCGCCATGTCGGCATAGTCGGCCCTGTAGGGCTCATAGAGCCCCACGCCCGCGGGCACCATGCCATAGGCCGGAAACATGACGCCAGCCAATACCTTGTTGGCGATGAACTCGCGATCGAGAGCCATGGATATGGCCCGGCGCAGACGCACGTCGCTCCACGGCTCTTTCCGGAGGTTGATGTGATAGTAGTAGATCCCGAGATAAGGGGATGTGCGTATCTGATCGCCGAAGCTGCGCCGGAGTTCGGCGAGTTGTTCGATCGGCAGTTCGTCATTCGAGTGAAGCTCGCCGGCCTGGAACCGCTTGATCGCGGTCGAGCGGTCCTGCGTCGGATAATAGACCACGGCATCAAGCTTGACGGCGGCGGCATCGTGAAAGACCGGATTCCTGACGATCCGGATATGGTCGTCCGGGACACGCTCGGCCAGCACGAACGCACCGTTCGAAACGAGATTGCCTGGCTTCGTCCAGTCGGCGCCAAGGCGTTCGATCGAGGCCCGATGCACCGGCGACGTAGCCTGGTGCGTCAGCATCTCGAGAAAGTAGAGGGTCGGCGCCTCGAGCGTGATCTCGAGCGTCCTGGCGTCGATAGCCCGAACGCCAAGCGTCTCGGGTCTCATCCTGCCGGCGTTGATGGCCTCCGCGTTCTTCACGACATAAAGCATGGAGGCATATTCGGCGGCGGTTGCCGGGTCTTCCAGCCGTCGAAATGAATAGACAAAATCGTCGGCCGTCACCGGATCGCCATTGGACCATGCCGCATCGCGGCGAAGGGTGAAGGTATAGATCGTATCGTCGCCGGATTTCCGCCAGCTCTCGGCGACGCCGGGAATGATGTCGGCCCTGGCGTCCGATGCGACGAGACCTTCGAAGAGATCGCTCAGAATGTTGGCTTCATAGGTGGTCGACGACTTCCCCGGATCGAGCGTTTCCGGCTCGGCCGTGTTGCCGCGGCGGTAGACCATCTCGGCTGACGCATTGCCGGCGAACACGCCCAGTATCAGCAGCACCTTAGCCAGTAGAAGCAGCGTTCTCGGCATCGCCTGCCTCCGTTTTCCGAGCGCACCATTTTCGTGCGTTTCGGCGCTCAGCGTTGTCTGCGTGCCCGGCGCCTATGGCGAAGTGGGTCCGGCCGGCAGCCCGAACCGCGCCAGCAGCGCCTGGAAGCGCGGGTGATCGTGGATATTCTGGAAATCGCTGTCGAGCAGCCAGATCGCCGTCACGCCGGTCGCCTTGGTTGCCCATCTATCGAGCAGATCCAGCGCCTGCTCGCTCTCGCCCAGAACGGCATAGGCGCAGGCGGCGTTGTACAGTGTCAGCGGATCGTCGGGCGCCATGGTCAGGGCGCGCGAAAGCCATTCGAGTGCCCGCTTCCTGTCGCCGAGGCTGGCAAGCGTGCCAGCACCGAACGTCGCCGCCAAAGACACTTCCGGGTTGGTGGCCAGCGCTCGCTCGGCCTGTTCGAGGCCCTTCAAATCAGCTCGTCTGGCATCCTCGTGGCGCCCGAGTTCCTTGTAGGTCTGCGCCAGCATGATCCATTCCCGGTAGTCTTCGGGCGAAACCGCGATACTCCGCTCCTGCATGCGCGCCGCTGTTGCAAGGTCGCCGCGATCGCGCGCCGCCATGCCGTAGAAGTAACTCACCTCATAGTTGCCGGGATCGAGTTCGATCGCACGCTCGAATTCGGCGACCGCTTCCGGATAGCGATCCAGATAGTGCAAAGCCATACCGTAGGAAGCATGCGCCTCCGCCAGACCGGGGTCGATCTCGAGCGCCTTCAGGCTGGGGAGATGGATATCCTCCACGCTCGTGCCGTCATGCTGGTTGTTGTACAAGAACCAGGCGCAGTCGGCGAGACCGGCATAGGCGCGCGCGTAGCCCGGGTCCAGTTCGATAGCCTTGCCGAACATGCGCTGCGCCAGAATGACATGCTGCTGCGTGTGCAAGTGAAACAGATGGCGGGCCTGAAGGTAATAATCGTAGGCTTCGAAATTCCGTGTCGGCACCGTTTCGATCGCCTTCGCTTCCCGCGGCAGCAATTTCACCTTCAGTTGTTCGACAATCGCCCTGGTGATTTCGTCCTGCAGGGCGAAGATATCGGTCAGGTTGCGATCGTAGCGGTCGGCCCACAGATGGGTGCCTCCCTTCGCCTCGATTAGCTGCGCGGTGATGCGAACGCGCTGGCCGGCCTTGCGGACGCTGCCTTCAAGCACATAGGCGACGTTGAATCGCCGGGCTACTTCCTGCACGTCCGAATGCCTGCCCTTATAGGTGAATGTCGAATTGCGGGCGATCACCGACAGAGCGGAGATTTTGGCGAGGTCGGTGATGATGTCTTCCGTAATGCCGTCGGCAAAATACTCCTGATCGGCATCGCCGCTCAGGTTGGCGAAGGGAAGCACGGCTATGGACCGGTTCGGCGCCGGCGCGGCTTCGGGAAGCGGAGATGCAACCGCGCTGCCTCCGGTCGCGGACGCATCCAGCACCAGGTCAAAGACACCGACCTGCTGCTCGATGTTCTTCAGGTTCTGCGGCCCTCTGTCCTCGAAACTGAGGGCAAGCCTGTTGCCGATGTGGTCGCGAACCGTCGCCGAGACGGCAACGCCGCCCGGACGCGCGATGCTCTCGATACGCGCAGCGACGTTCACCCCGTCACCGAAAACGTCGCCTTCAACCGCGATGACGTCGCCAAGATTGACGCCGATGCGGAATTCGATGCGCCGTGCCGGCGGAACATCGGCGTTGCGCAGGCGCATTTCGCGCTGGATGTCGGCAGCGCAGGTGACTGCGTTCACGACGCTGGGGAATTCCACCAGGATGCCGTCGCCCGTCGATTTGACGATGCGACCATGGTGTTCGGCTACCTTTCTGTCGATGAGTTCGCCGCGGTGGGACGTCAGGGCGGCAAGCGTCGCGGCCTCGTCAACGCCCATCAGGCGGCTGAAGCCGACCACGTCAGCAGCCAGGATGGCGGCCAGGCGACGTTCCATGCACGCTTCCAAAGGTCTGCAACCATCCGCATGCTACCATCATCGCCGCGGGCAAACGAGCACCACGCGAATCCGAACCCAACTTTTGAAAGACCTTCATCACAGGATCGGCAAGCGGGCCTTTCGCCCAAACCGGAATCGAAACCCGCAACCCGACGACCCTGTGAATCGCGGGCACTCACGCCAGCAAGCCTTCGCAGCGGCAGCCGATCGCGCCTATATAGGCGGATAACCGACTGCGAGCCCCATGCGTTTTCCGCCCTCCTTTCTCGACGAGATCCGCGACCGCGTGCCGATTTCCTCGGTCATCGGTCCGCGCGTGTCGTGGGACCGCCGAAAAACCAACGCGGCGCGCGGCGACCATTGGGCCTGCTGCCCGTTCCACGGCGAAAAGTCGCCGTCCTTCCACTGCGAGGACAAGAAGGGCCGCTACCACTGTTTCGGCTGCGGCGTTTCGGGGGACCATTTCCGGTTCCTGACCGAGCTAGACGGGTTGGGTTTTCCGGAAGCGGTGGAGCGCATCGCCGACATGGCCGGCGTGCCGATGCCGGCGCGCGACGAACAGGCCGAACAGCGCGAAAAGCAGCGCGCCAGCCTGCATGACGTGATGGAGCTGGCGACAGGCTTCTTCCAGCAGCAATTGCAGGCCGCCGCCGGCGCGAAGGCCCGCGCCTATCTGCGCGACCGCGGCCTGACGCCGGCCACCCAGCAGAAATTCCGGCTGGGTTTTTCGCTCGACAGCCGCAACGCGCTGAAGGAGTTTCTGGCCGGCAAGGGCGTGGCGAAAGAGCAGATCGAGGCCTGCGGGCTGGTGCGCCACGGCGACGACATCCCGGTCTCCTACGACTGGTTTCGCGACCGCATCATGTTCCCGATCGAGGATCGGAAGGGCCGGGTGATCGCCTTCGGCGGCCGCGCCATGTCGCCAGAGGTGGCGGCCAAATACATGAACTCGCCCGATACCGAGCTTTTTCACAAGGGCGAGGTTCTCTACAATTTCGCCCGCGCGCGAAAAGGCATGGGCAGGGACGGCACGGTGATCGCCGTCGAAGGCTACATGGACGTGATCGCGCTGGACCAGGCCGGCTTCGAAAACGCCGTGGCGCCGCTCGGCACGGCGCTGACCGAAAACCAGATGGAACTGCTGTGGAAGATGGCGCCGGAGCCGGTGCTGTGTTTTGACGGCGACCAGGCTGGCTTGCGCGCCGCGTGGCGCGCCGCCGACATGATCCTGCCCTCGGTACAACCAGGCCGCACCGCGCGCTTCGCGCTGCTGCCGGAAGGAAAAGACCCCGACGACCTGGTGCGCGAGGAGGGGCCGGAAGCGTTTCGCGCCGTGCTGGCGGACGCCCGCCCGCTTTCCGACCTTTTGTGGATGCGCGAGACCGCCGGCGGGGTGTTCGATACGCCGGAGCGCCGCGCCGAACTCGAAAAGACGCTACGCGAGCTGACGTCGAAGATTCGCGACGAAAGCGTGCGTTTCCATTACCAGCAGGACATGCGCGACCGCGTGCAGGCTTTTTTTGGCGCACCGCGCGGACGGCCGCAGGGCCGTCCGGACCAACGCAGCGACCGCGGTTTTTCACGCGGCGGCAGCGGGAGGACGGGACAGGCGTCGGGCCGGCTGGCCGTGTCGGACAGCCTCGCCCGCTCGGCCATGGTCAAGCGCGCCGGCGGCGTGATGCCGCTGCGCGAGACCGCGCTGCTGGTGACACTGGTCAACCACCCGCAACTGATCGACGAACATTTCGACCATGTCGAGACGCTCGACCTGACCAATACCGACCTGCGCCAGCTCCTCGCGGCGATCGTCGATGCGGTGGCGCATGGGCAGGCCGGCGACCGCGACAGCCTGCGCAAGGCGCTCGGCGCCTCCGGCATGGACGATATCTGGGAGCGCGCCGTGCTGCTGGTGCGCCGGGCGCGGCAGTGGACGGCACTGGAGGATGCCGCAGTCGAAGACGCGCGCGAGGCCTTCGCCCAGGCGCTGCACCTGCAGCGCAGCGCGCGCACCTTGCACAAGGAGTTGAAGCTCGCCGAGGCTGCCCTCGCCACCGAGCCGACCGACGAGAACTACCGGCACCTCATCGAGATCCAGGCGCAGTTCAAGGACCTGCAGGCGACGGAAGCGCTGATCGAGGGTTTTGGCGTCCTGTCGGGCCGCGCCGACAGGAGCTGAGGCCACGGGCCAAGACCCCCGCCCTGACCGGCGCCGCCCTCCCCACTCCCTATGCCGGCATCGGGCCGACATAGACCGAGTTCGGGCGCAGCAGGCGGCCGGTGCGCTGCTGCTCGATCGCATGCGCGGTCCAGCCGGCCGCGCGCGCGGCGGCGAAGACAGGCGTGAACGCATCGCGCGGTATCTTCAGCGCGTCGAGCAGGATCGCCGTGTAGAACTCGACATTGGTGTCCAGCCGGCGCCCGGGCTTTGCCCTGGCCAGCGCCTGCCGCGCATAGTCCTCGACCTCGGCCGCCAATCCTAGATCGGCCTTGGACACGCCGAGTGTGTCGACTGCCGCCTTCAGCACGTCGGCGCGCGGGTCGCGCACCTTGTAGATGCGGTGGCCGAACCCCATCAGCCGGTCGCCGCGCGCCAGGGCCGCGTCCACCCACGGAGCGATGTTGCCGCTGGCGCCAATGGCGTCCAGCATGTCCAGCACCGGGCCCGGCGCCCCGCCATGCAGCGGGCCGCTCAGCGCGCAATAGGCCGCGGTGACCGCCATGAACGGGTTGGCCTGGGTGGAGGCCACCACGCGCGCGGCAAAGGTCGAGGCGTTCATGCCGTGGTCGCTCACCGTCACCAGATAGGCGTCGAGCGCCTTTGCCTCGGCCTCGGAGGCCGGCTCGCCGCGCAGCATTTTCAAGAGGTCCGCCGACGTGCCGAGAGTGACGTCCGGCGCGACCGGGGCGTCCCCCGCCGCCTGGCGCACCAGAGCCGCGGCCAGCACCGGCAGCGCGCCCACCAGCGTCGCTTCGGGCGTCAGCCCCTGCTGCGGGCCGATGGCAGCGACCGCGGCGCGGAAGGCGTCGACAATCGGCATCCCGCGCGTTGCCGGCAAAATGTCCGGAAGGCGGCGGAAGGCGGCGAGCCGCGCCTGGCCGAGGGCGGCGCGGACGTCGGCCTCGGCCACGTCCTTGCCGCCGGCGGCCGACCACAGCCGCGCCACGACACCCTCGAAGCCGGTTTCCGACGCCAGCTCACCGACGCGGTGCCCGGTGATCACCAGTTCGCCGGCCTCGCCGTCGACATGCGAAAGCGCCGTCACCGCCGCCGCGACGCCGTCGAGCCCGGCCGTGGATGTCTGATGGATGGTCATGGTCTCTTCTCCTTGCTGCGATGCAACAAGGTGCAGGGGCTTTTAATATTGATCAATCTTGATTAACTTGATCAATATGAAGAAATCCGGCGAAACGCTTTATCTCTCGGCCCGGGAAGCGGCCTCCGAACTGTCGATCTCGGCCGCCACCCTCTACGCCTATGTCAGCCGCGGCATGATCCGGTCAGAACCGTCCGCCGACTCGCGGGCTCGGCGCTACCGGGCGGACGACGTGCGCGCCCTGCGCAACCGGCGGCTGCCGGGCGGTTCCGGCAAGGGCGGCGAGCCCGATCCGCCGGTGCTGGACTCGGCCATCTGCACCATCACCGACCAGGGCTCGATCTATCGCGGCGTCCACGCGGTGGCGCTGTCGGAGCGCGCCACGCTGGAGCAGACGGCGACGCTGTTGTGGGACGTCGGCGGCGACAACCCGTTTTCAGCCGCCAACCTGCCGGTGGTCAGCCCCGCCATGCGCGCCGTCGCCGGGGCGACGGCCAACGAGCAGGGAATGTCGCGCGCAGCCGCGATCCTGGCGCTGGCCGGCGACGCCGATCCGCGCGCCTTCAACCGCTCGCGCGACGGCCGTGCCCAGGTCGGCGCGCGTGTCATGCGCCTCGTCTGCGCCGGCATCCTGGGGGCAGAACCGTCGGCCGCGCCGCTGCACCGGCAGGTGGCGGAATGCTGGACGCCGGGTGACGAGGCGGCGGCCGAGCTGTTCCGCCGCGCCCTGGTGCTGCTTGCCGACCACGAGCTCAACGCCTCGACCTATGCCGTGCGCTGCGCCGCCTCGACCGGGCTCAACCTCTACGACGCCACCGTTGCAGGGCTGGTGGCGCTGAAAGGCCCGCGCCATGGCGGCGCCGGGCCGCTCGCCGCCCACATGGTCGCCGACCTCGCCGAGGGCGACGTTTCGGCAAAGGTCCGCGAGCGCATCGCGCTGGGTGACCGCATTCCCGGCTTCGGCCACACCATCTACAAGAATGGCGACCCGCGCGCCGACAGCCTGCTGGCGGCGCTCGCCGAGGCCGGCGCCGATCCGCGCCTTGCCGTCGAGGTGCCGGCCCGCATCACCGACGCGACCGGGCTGCATCCCAACATCGACTTCGCGCTTGCCGTGATGATGCGCATGTTCGGCCTGCCGATCGGCCATGAGAGCGGGCTGTTCGCCATCGCCCGCTCGGCCGGCTGGGTGGCGCATGCGATCGAGCAATTGGCGTCCGAAGTGCTGATCCGCCCGCGCGCCCGCTACATCGGGCCGGCGCCAGGGCGCGGGGTGAGCGAAAGGCTGTAGATCTGCGGGCTGCAACAGGCTGCGGGAAAGGCTGATCCCTACGGCTTGGCCGGCGCCGGAGCGACGATATTGGCGCCGACCCAGTAACCATAGTCGCCCTTCTTGAGCGGCGAGCCGTTCTGATAGCCCTGGTCGGCGATCACCATGCCGGTGATGGTGGTGCCGGACTTGACGTAATGCAGGAAGATGAAGGAGTGGCCGCCGCTTTCCGACGCCTTGCCGTCGCGCACGCGCGGATAGTCGGCGGCGTCGCCCCAGGCCTGGATCACCGCGCCCGGCTTCAGCTTGCCGGCCCAGATGTCGACCCCTTCCACCAGCGTGCCCCAGCCCTTGTAGGCGATCGCGCCGGCCGCACCCTTGCCGCGGTATTTTTCGGGCAGGTCGAACCAGGCTTTTCCGACGCCGATATAGGAGGACCACAGGATGACGAACGGATCGGTGAGCGACTTCTTGTCTTCCCAGTTCACCTTGGGCAGCGCCGGACCGCCGGTCTGGCGCGACGCTTCCTCCACCCGGGCGTAGCAGGTGCGGTGGCACTTTCCGCCGGGCTCCTTGTTCTTCGAAAGATTGTAGTTCTCCACCATCCGCTCGCCGATACGGTTGGCATAGTCCTTGGTGGAGTCGCCGAAGCTCGGGATGAACACCACCCCGCGGTTGGTCTTGGCATCATGGACGACGCCCTCGAAGGTGTAGCTGCCGCGGCCCGGGCTCAGCACCGTGCAGCCGATGACGTGGGCGAGATACCAGTTGATCTTCTTCGACTCGGTCGTGAGGAAATTGTAGGTGAGGAGATCACTCGCCTCGAGCGAATGATCCTTGGCGATGCCGGCCAGGTTATCCTTTTTGCCGCCCTTGTTCAGCGGATAGGGTTTTGGATAGCGGTAGAGCGTATCGTTGGAAGCCAACGGCGGCCACGGCGCATGCGGTTTGGGTTCGGATTCGATGCTCATCCTGGCGCTCCTCCGGCCGACGCGGAGGCTGAAATGTTGAGAGTTCCTCATCATCCCAGTCGCGGTCAGGCTCGCGCGGCTTTTCGAGGTCCCATTATAGACCGGCAGGTATGGCAAGACCATTAGAAATGTTAAAAGTGCAACTTACAATGATTTAACTTACACATCTTGCTTGACAATCTTGGATGTGGTGGATGAACCGGGGGGCGTGTTTGCTACCCGTTGCGTACTCCGCGGACGCAAAGGCTCTCGCCACGCCTTCCCGCCGCAATGGAAATTGCCCGACCGCCGCCCAACAAAAAAGCCCGGCGAACCGGGCTTTTTGCCAATCAGCTATCCAGGAAGCTCCTCAGCTTCCTTGAGCGGCTCGGATGCTTCAGCTTGCGCAGCGCCTTCGCCTCGATCTGGCGGATGCGTTCGCGCGTCACCGAGAACTGCTGGCCGACTTCCTCCAGCGTGTGGTCGGTGTTCATGCCGATGCCGAAGCGCATGCGCAGCACGCGCTCCTCGCGCGGCGTGAGCGAGGCGAGCACGCGCGTCGTCGTCTCGCGCAGGTTCGCCTGGATAGCGGCGTCGATCGGCAGGATCGCCATCTTGTCCTCGATGAAGTCGCCGAGATGCGAATCCTCCTCGTCGCCGACCGGCGTTTCGAGCGAGATCGGCTCCTTGGCGATCTTCAGCACCTTGCGCACCTTTTCGAGCGGCATGGCGAGCTTCTCGGCCAGTTCCTCCGGCGTCGGCTCGCGGCCGATCTCGTGCAGCATCTGGCGCGAGGTGCGCACGATCTTGTTGATCGTCTCGATCATGTGCACCGGGATGCGGATGGTGCGCGCCTGGTCGGCGATCGAGCGGGTGATCGCCTGCCGGATCCACCAGGTCGCGTAGGTCGAGAACTTGTAGCCGCGGCGGTACTCGAACTTGTCCACCGCCTTCATCAGGCCGATATTGCCTTCCTGAATCAAATCGAGGAACTGCAGGCCGCGATTGGTGTATTTCTTGGCGATGGAGATGACGAGGCGAAGGTTCGCCTCCACCATTTCCTTCTTGGCGATCGCCGCCTCGCGCTCGCCCTTCTGCACCTGGTTGACGATCTTGCGGAACTCGAGGATCGAGATCGCCGTCTCGGTGGCCAGCGCCTGGATTTCCGAGCGCAGCGAACCCACGGTTGACACCTCGTTGCGGCCGAATTCCTTCCAGCCGCGCGTCGTCAGCGTCGAGACACGGCTGACCCAGTTGGTGTCGAGCTCGTTGCCCTGGTACTCCCGCAAAAACTCTTCGCGGCGTACGCCGTAGCTTTCGGCCAGCCGCAGAAGCTTGCCCTCGTTCTGCACCAGCCGCTTGTTGATGTCGTAGAGCTGCTCGACCAGCGCCTCGATGCGGGCGTTGTTGAGCGACAGCGACTTCACCGCCTTGATGAGCTGGTCCTTCAGCTCCTTCAGCCGCTTGTCCTGCACCGGCGACAGCACCGCGCCGTCGGACAGCCGGCTTTCGACCTGCTGGTCCTGCAGCTTGCGCAGTTCCGCATAGGTATCGGCGATGACGTCCAGCGTCTCCATCACCTGCGGGCGCAGCTCTGCCTCCATGGCGGCGAGCGACAGCGAGGCCTCGTCGTCGTCCTCGTCGTCGTCCTCCATGGCGCGGCTCTCGCCGCCGACATTGGTGATGTCGTCGTCCTCGCGCGATGCGCGGCGCGGCGGATTGCGGTCTTCCGGCGTCTTCGGGCGCTCAAGCTCTTCCTGACGCTCGAGCGTCGGCGCCTGCTTGGCCTCGGGGCCGGCATAGGTCGCCTCGAGATCGATGATCTCGCGCAGCAGGCCCTTGCCCTCGTTGAGGTCGTCGCGCCAGATGATGATGGCCTGGAAGGTCAGCGGGCTCTCGCACAGGCCGGCGATCATGGTCTCGCGGCCTGCCTCGATGCGCTTGGCGATCGCGATCTCGCCTTCGCGCGACAGAAGCTCCACCGAGCCCATCTCGCGCAGATACATGCGCACGGGGTCGTCGGTGCGGTCGGTCGGCTCCTTCTTGGCTGTCGTGGTCGCCACGGCCGTGCCGGTCTGCTCGGCCAGTTCGTTGGCGTCCTCCTCGGCGTCGGCGCCGGCGTCGGCAGCTTCCTGCTCCTCGCCGGTCTCGTCATCCTCGACGACGTTGATGCCCATGTCGGAGAGCATCGCATTGATGTCCTCGATGCGGTCGGGATCCGTCTCCTCCGAGGGAAGCACGGCATTCAACTCGTCGAGGGTCACATAGCCGCGCTTCTTGGCGGCCTTGATCATCTTCTTGACAGCGTCGTCGGAAAGGTCGAGCAGGGGACCGTCGGTCGTGCCCTCGCGTTCGGTCTCGACTTCTTCCTTTTCCTTTGTCGCCATTCCTTGCCTACTCCAAAAGGGCACTGTCGCGCGGCGGATCTCGAATCCTCAGGGCCGGCCGCCCCGGAAAATCAAAACACCGCTAGTCTCGGCCGCAGCCAGTCCTGTCCAGGTTTCGGTCAACCACTCTATCTGGAGCGACGTTGCGCGCCGTCCAGTGTTCGGTCCAATCGTTTCCGCGATTGCTGAGGTTCATCCTATGGATCAACGCCTCGAATCGTCCTGATTCCGCCAAAAGGCCGGAAGGTCAAGCGCCTCTCGCATGATTCGCGTTAAAAAAGCGAATCAATTGCGACTCTTTACCCATTGTCCTCACATCCCGCCGGCGCGGCCCGACAGGATGCCGAAACCCTCGATCGTGACCTCCGTCGCCCGAAGGACACCGGAACCGAACCGGGATTTCGATGAGGCGCCGATGGTTCCCGGCCTCTTCGGCCGCGGCAACCGTGTCGGCCGGTTTCGCTTGCTTATGTAAGATGCGTATGCCGCGCTGCAAGTGCGGCCGACTGTCATGGCAGCCATAGACGGCGGCCGGCCATTGCCGGCCGGGCCGGTCGGCAATGCTTCTACCAATCGGCAATTGCATCGGCACGCGGCTGTGACACTTTGCGTGCATGGTGCGGCTGCCGATCACGATCTGTCTGATCATGTCCATGCTGGCGTTCCGGGCACACGCCCAGGAGCGGGAGCCGGTGGACGTCGAACTGGTGCTGGGCGCCGACATCTCGGCCTCCATGACGCAGGACGAGCTGAAGATCCAGCGCGAGGGCTACGCGACCGCGCTGACCGACCCGGCGGTGCTGAACGCCATCCGCTCCGGCGCCCATGGCAGGATCGCCGTCACCTATTTCGAATGGGCGGGCGTGACTTCGCAGTCCGTCATGGTGCCGTGGACGGTGATCGCCGGCGAGGAAGACGCCGAGGCGATAGCCCGAAAGATCGCCGTGCCTCCAACCTGGCAGTCGCGGCGCACGTCGATTTCCGGCGCGATGATTTTCGCCGCCGGCCTGTTGGAGACAAGCCCCTACAAGGGCATCAAGCGCGTCATCGACCTTTCCGGCGACGGCGCCAACAACGAGGGGCCGCCGCTGCCAGAGACGCGCGACGACATTGTCGCCCAGGGCATCACCATCAACGGCCTGCCGGTGATGACTGCCGACGCCGCGCCGCAGCCCTACGACGTGCCGAACCTCGACGACTATTTCAGCGAATGCGTGATCGGGGGCCCTGGCGCCTTCGTCATGCCGGTGCATGAATGGGAGCAGTTTCCCGAAGCGATCCGCCGCAAGCTGCTGCTCGAGCTGGCTATCCGGCCGAAGGATTTCGGGCGCCGCCCGCCGGTCACGCTGATCCAGGCGAAACCTGCCTACGATTGCCTCATCGGCGAGAAACTATGGCGGCTGGACGGTCGCAAGCACTTCTTCAATCCGGAGAACGACTACCGGCGACGCGGAACACCGTGACGCTCCCGTTGCCAGACGCTTGCCTGCAAACGCCAGCAGGATCATAGTCATCTGGTGGCAGGAGGCGAGAAATGGGCGCCGGACATACTTTCCTGCTGCGTCGCGGCGCCTGAGGGAGGTGCGACGTGACCACTTACGTGCTTCTGATCAACTGGACGGACCAGGGCGTGAGAACCGTGCGCGAGTCGCCGAAGCGGCTCGACGCCGCCAAGAAGGAGCTCGCCGACATGGGCGGCTCGTTCAAGGAATTCTTTCTCACCATGGGCGACTGCGACATGGTCGGCATCTGCGACGCGCCGGACGACGCGGTGATGGCGCGTTTCGCGCTGAAAATCGGCATGGCCGGCAACGTGCGCACGCGAACACTGAAGGCTTTTCCGGAAAGCGCCTACCGCGAGATCGTCAACTCGCTGGGGTGACCGGGATCTGAGCGCCGGTCGGTCAGCCGTCCTGCCCGCGCTCCAGCCGTTTCAGGATGATCTTCATCCGGTCGATCTCGGACTGCTGTCCGGGAACGATGCCATTGCACAGGTCCTGGATCTCGGGATCGCCGACAGCGGCTTCCCGGCACATGAGGATCGCGCCCGAATGATGCGAAATCATCGATTTCAGGAACTGAACGTCCCCGATGGCCGTCTGCTGCCGGATCATCGCCCAGCTCGCGCCGAAAACGAGAATGTTCGCGGCGGCAATGGCGATGTTGGCCGAGCGGCTGGAATACATCGCCCGCATCACGATGAGTTCGATGACGACCATCGGGCAAACCATCAGCGCCGCCATGTAGAACTGGTTGAGATTGGGATAGACGTCGTCGAGGCGGTCCACCATCGCGTACATGAGCACGTACATCGCCACGAAGGATAGAACCGCCATCACGAGGAGGCGAAGGTAATTGTGCCGGCCGGTCATGCCGGCCCAATCGAACTGGCGGCGAAAGGTTCCGCATGGACTTTCGGACGATGGCGGCTTGCGACAACGGATGGCGGTTGCGCGTGCCCGTTTGACGGCGCGGCGCGGCGCGTATCTACTGCGGCCCAATCACGCCGGGGACTGCCATGTCCATCGAATTCCTGCTGACCACTTTGATCATCGTCGCCTCGCCGGGCACAGGCGTGGTCTATACGCTGGCCGCCGGCCTGTCGCGCGGCGGGCGCGCCAGCGTGCTTGCGGCCTTCGCCTGCACGCTGGGCATCGTGCCGCACCTGGTCGCGGCACTGACCGGGCTGGCGGCGCTGCTGCATACAAGCGCGCTCGCCTTCGAGATCGTCAAATATCTGGGCGTCGGCTATCTGCTGTGGATGGCGTGGCAGAGCCTGCGCGTGCACGGGGCGCTGAAGATCGAGGAAAGGCCCGACCGCCGCAGCGCCCGGCAGGTGATCGTCGACGGCATATTGCTCAACCTGCTCAATCCGAAACTGTCGATCTTCTTCGTCGCCTTCCTGCCACAGTTCATCGCGCCCACCGAACCCAACGTGCTCATGCGCATGCTGGCGCTTTCGGGCGTGTTCATGCTCGCCACCTTCCTCATCTTCTCGGCCTACGGGCTGTGCGCGGCGGCGGTGCGCGAAAAGGTCGTCGGCAGCCGCCGGGTGATGACCTGGATGCGCCGCACTTTTGCTGCGGCTTTTGTCATGCTTGGAGCCAAGCTGGCGCTGACCGAGCGGTGAGGAGCGTCGCGTGAAGGTGAAGCATGCTAAGCTTCCGATCATGAATGCGCGCATCCAGATCGGCGATCCCAGCCCGGTGACGACACAGGCCGCGGAAGGCCTGCCGCGCCGGAAGTGGACCGTGGCCGAGATCGACGCGATGGTGCGGGCCGGCATTATCGATGAGCACGAACATTTCGAACTCATCGACGGTGACGCGGTCCCGCTGGCCCCAAGGAGTCTCCAGCACGAAATCGTCCGGATGGAACTCAATGAGCATCTTCAGCGTGCGATCACCGATGCGTTCCGGGCCGCACCCACTACGACTTTGAGGCTCGACGAATATTCCTTCCTCGAACCGGACTTCTGCTTTTTCGCCCGAACGGTGACGTTCGAGCAGTTGCGCGGCCATCACGTAGAACTCGCCATCGAGATCGCCGACACCAGCCTGCGCTACGACCTCGGCCGCAAGATTGGCATCTATGCCGCTTTCGGCATCCCGGAAGTCTGGGTGATCAATGCCAACACGCTGGTGACGCATGTCCATCGCAGCCTCGGCGCCGAAGGTTTTCGCACCGTGTTCGAGGCCGGACCGGCCGACGAGATCACGTCTGTGCACGTACCTACACTCAGAATGTGCCTATCGGAGTTGGACATGACGCCGTTCTGACGACGACCGGAGCGGCAAAACTGCCGGTGATCATGTACGAAGCACAGCAGCGATGATGCGAGCCTTATTCTCGTGGGTGCCATTGGTCCGCGAACTTGGATGACAAACTTCCAAAGCCCGAACGCCATGACGTCGACATGCCGCCGCAGCAGTATCGCCCAGCGCGATCACCTTTCGACCGATCGTTTCATATCTCGTCACGGCATCGAACGATTGATCGACGTGCCGCTGACCTATCGAAGCCGAACGCGTCATCGGCAAGAGATGAAATGCCTGGGTGACGTAGATGTCCTTTCTGGCCAGCCCGGCATATGACAAGGCTAGGTCCATAACATTGTTAAAGGGAATTCCGAGTAGATAACCGAGTTTATGAAGGATTCCCGAATTCGCTATGACCGACGGGGCGTCAAGCCAGTTGTAGGCGACCAAACAAGGTCCGTCAGAAGAATTGGAAGAAATCTGATAAGGACTCACCCAGTCCCCGTCGAAACCAACGTCAGCTAAAGTTCTATATCCGTTTATTGTAAAAGAGCGGCGCTTCTCGACAATTTCGAGGTATCTCATAGCTATTTTCTCCAAAGAAACTCGTGTCCAGCACCGTGTTACGCGCGTATTTGCGCGTCAAGAGAGAAAATCCAGTAAGTACTGACGGAGTTTTGCACAATGCATCAGACCATCAACACCGTTTCGACGCGCGGCCCCGGTCTCTACGAGGCGTGGAGACCGGGCTGCTGACGCTGTTCGTGCGCCACACATCGTGCTCGCTGCTGGTGCAGGAAAACGCCGATCCGGACGTGCGGCGCGACCTCGACGCCTTCTTCAAGCGCCTCGTGCCGCCCGCCGACGACCCGTCGATGGATTTTCTGGTCCACCGGCTGGAGGGGCCGGATGACATGCCGGCACATATCAAGGCGGCGCTGACCACCGTCTCGCTCTCCATACCCGTGATGCGTGGAAAGCTGGCGCTCGGCACCTGGCAGGGCATCTACCTGTTCGAGCACCGCGCCAGCCCGCATCGCCGCGAGGTGGTGCTGCATCTCGCCTGACGGCCTGCGCCGCGCGGCCGGCTTCTCGACGGCGGCATCCCGATTGGCTACGGTGCCGGCAAATCGAGAGGATCGAAGAATGTCTTTCCTGAAACGACTTTTCGGCGGTGGCGGCAGCGACGGCGGCCCGGACGAAGGCAAGCCGGTCGGCAGCGCGCTCGTCCACAACGGCTTCACCATCCGCGCCACGCCCTACAAGGCCGAGGGGCAGTTCCAGACATGCGGCGTCATCACCAAGGAGATCGACGGCGTCGTGAAGGAGCACCGCTTCGTGCGCGCCGACCGCTTTTCTTCGCAGGACGAGGCCGCCGACATGGCGCTGAAGAAGGGCCAGCAGATCGTCAACGAGCAGGGCGACCGCATGTTTTCGTGACGCCGTCGCGCTGGCGCCTCGGCGATAGCGCCATGCCGGCGCCGCCTCACCCGGCAAGCGCCGCCACCCCGTCGATGAGCATCGCCAGGGCGGCGCGATAGGCATCGGCGTCGCCGCCGGCCTCGATCGCCAGCGCCGCCCGGTCGTAGGCCGACGACAAGAGGTGCGTGGCGGCGTCGACCGGCAGATCACGCGGCAGGTCGCCGGAGCGCACGGCGAACAGGATGCCGGCGCGCAGCGAGCGCGCCGCATGGCGGTCGTCGATCTCGTCCATGCCGGCGCGGCCGAGCACCGCCGGCCCGTCGAGCAGCAAGAGCCGCGTGCGGCCGGGCAGCGTCATGGCGTCCAGATAGGCCTCCCCGCCTTTGACCAGCGCCTCGCGCGCCGGCATGTCGTCCGGCGCGACGCGGTCGATCTCCTCGGCCACGGCGCGCGCCTCGGCCTCGGCGACGGCGGAAAACAGCGCCTTCTTGTCCTCGAAATGATGATAGAGCGCGCCGCGCGTCACCCCCGCAGCCGCGACGATGTCGGGCGTGGCGGTCTCCGCATAGCCCTTTTCGATGAAAAGTCTTCGCGCCGCCTCGATCAGCACGGCGCGCGTGGATTCGCTGCGCTCGCGGTTGCTGCGGCGTTCATTTTTCTCTTGCATACATGCAGCCTGTATGTTAATTGACAGAAACATACAGACAGTATGTTTAAAGGCGGAGAAAGGGAAGCCATGAAAACGACCAGCTATTATCCCGTGCTGATGACCGACGACGTTGCCGGCACCGCCGCCTTCTACAAGCAGCATTTCGGTTTCCAGGCCCTGTTCGAGAACGACTGGTACGTGCATCTGCAATCGACCGGGGACAAGCGCGTCAATCTCGGTATCGTCCAGTGGGATCACGAGACGGTGCCGCCGGCCGGACGGGCCAAGACGCAAGGGCTGCTCATCAACTTCGAGGTGCGCGATCCCGATGCCGTCTATGCGCGGGTCCAGGCGGCCGGCCTGCCGATCCTGAGGACGCTGCGCGACGAGGAGTTCGGCCAGCGCCACTTCATCACCGCCGACCCCAACGGCGTCATGATCGACGTGATCAAGCCGATCCCACCCAGCGGGGAATTCGTGGCGCAGTATGCCGAGGGCGCGGCGGGAAACTGAGGTCGCCGCCTCGACGGCCGCCCGCAGCTTGGCATCTGCCTGCTGCGCCGGCAACGCGCCGGCGCCGCCCGCGACGGCGGCGCGGCGCATCCGCCATCGCGTCGCGGGGCGGCAGCACATCCCAGGTCCAGCGCAGGCGCTCATTGCTTGTATTCCCGTCGCGCATGGAAAATCCTTTCGGGTTCGGAGCGTGTTTCTGCCCTCCGCTGTCGCTCCCTGCCCTTCGGGCGTTCAATGCCTTTGAAAGGTCCACTGGACCTTTCAATTCGCCCGATGGGCGAACCGGCATTTCACCGTTCGTCGTTAGAAAAGCGTTCGCAGGCTCACCGCTTGGCTTTTCTTGGCCTTCGGCCAACACTCCTCACCGCCACGCCCTGCCGTTTGCAGTCTGGCCATTGATGAAGAGTGGGAAGCGGGGCGCAGGGCCGAGCCTCTCAAAGTTTAGATACGTGGCGCGAACCTTGCGCCCCGCCGGCGTTCTTGCCCGACCGCTGATACCGCTCACTCGTTCCGGAGCGTGTCGTCGCGATCTGGGGCCCGGGTCTCAAAGCTCTCGCCAAGCCGCGCACCGTTACGCGGCCACCCCGGCGCCGTCGCTCTCCCCTGATACCCGGTGCGCACCAGGTTTCCCGCGAGAGCGATGAGCGCATTATGCGGGAGCCTGAAGCGGGAGGGATAAATCTGCCGAAAAAATTGAACCGGACCATTTTTCTCGGCCAGCGGGACGAAGGATTTCAATACCTTATCACGGAAGTCCGAATCGGATTGTTAAGAAATTGCGGACGTCCTGTCCCCGTTTTTGCAACCTCGGCGATTGGCGAAACCAACAACGATTGGGTCTCTGCCCGTAAACGGCGGGGGGAGCGCATATGGATCCTATCCGCTACGGTCCGGCTTCGCCGGCTGGCGGGACTGCATGAGGCGCTCGATCGCGCTGTCGCCGCCGCTTATGGCTGGCCGGAGGTCCCGCGTCGCCTTCAGCGAGAAGCTGAGGCACCCAGTATCATCCCACGATGGCAGCCATATGCGCTTCCCCCGCCGTTTACGGGAAAAGATGTCCGGCAGGACAGTGAGGGGCAGCGCCGAGCGGAGCTTTACCCCGCCCGCCAAAAACTCACATCGATGCGCCGGCGCGCCGCCGCACGCGGTCCTTGCCCAGCCCAGTCTCGTCGAGCAGGCCTTTTCGCTTGGCGTGGTAATAATAGCCGGTCTGGTAGAGACGGTCGGCGCGGTTATGGTTGCCGTCGGCGACCATATAGGCGCCGCGCAGGTATTTGACCGCGTATTTGAGGTTGGTCTCGGCGTCGAACAGGCCCTTTGCCGGGCCCTGGTAGCCCATGCCGCGCGCCGTGGCGTGTTTTATCTGCATCAGCCCGTAGTGGCCGCGATTGAAGGCGGCCGGATTGAAATTGCTCTCGCGCTTGACCACGCGGCGCACGAGGTCGACCGGCACTTCGTAGACGGCAGCGTATTTGGCGATGAGCTGGTCGAGCTTGTTCGGGCTGTCGGGTTTTATGTAGGAGGCCAGCGTCACCGGCGTATTCGCTTCACCCGACGAGGCGAAGGCGGCCGGCTTGGGCGCGTCCGGGAAAGCGGTCAGGGCCGCCTTGTCGCCTGCCGTGCCACGTTTCGCCACGGCGGCGACCGCCACGGGCTTTTCCGCCGGCTTTTGAGCGGCCGCCGCTGCCGACATACCTGCGGCCTCGCCCGGTTTCGCCGCGACGACAGCGGTCGAGGCCTGTGCAGCCTCCGCCGGTTTCACAGCCGCTTGCGCAGCGTCCGCCGCTCCGCTCAGCGATTGAGGCTGGACGTAGCTGGCGACGGAAACCTCGCCCGACGGGCTCGGCAGCACCGAAACGGTTTGCGGCAGGACATGGTCGGTCGGCGCCATGTTGAAGCTGGCGGAGGTGTCGGCTCCGGTCGAGGTGCAGCCCGCCACGGCGACGGGCGCGAGTGCTGCAACCAGCACGAGAAATCGAGAAATGTCGGGCAAGACGGCCGCTGCTTCCTGTTGTCCCCTCCAGCCGCTTTACAAAACTTTAATGTTCGGGGCAATCCACAGTGGACGTGTCGCCCGCCGACGCTGCTTCAGCCGCGGGCTTCTCATCCGCTTGCCGGGCGCCCGGCAAGCGGATGAAGCGAAGCGGACCTCACCTGCCGAGGATGAAAACATCGTCGTCGAGATCGTAGTATTCGCATTCCAGCACGTCGCAATAGCGGGTGTCGGCGGTGGGGATGGAGCGGAACTCGGGCCGCGTGCTGGCCTCGCAGAAACGGCCGTCGCTGACATAGCGCCCATAGAGCGGGACACCGCTGCGCGAGCGGTAGCGCATGATCACCGCCCCTTCCCGGTCGATGCGCGCCTGCGCCTCGGCGCAGCTCATGCCCATCGAATTGTAACGCGAGATGGCGAAGGCGTCGCCGGCGGCAAGCGTCAGGGCGGCCGCCACAAGCACGGTTTTCATCGAAAACTCCGTCTGTTGACTGCGACCGGCCTCGCGGCCGGCCCTTTCACTGTCTAGCTAACGAGATACGGACGATATCCGCTTCCCGCTTCGCTGGATATTTTCACTTTTGCATCACGGGCGCGTGAGCCGCCAGCCCGATCACCCCTTGTCTCCGGTTGCGAAGCATTTTATACGCGAGCAATTGAATTTTCGGTCGATCGGTAGCTCGCGACATCCTCGCGTCCGCTGACGTTCATCTGCAAATTTCGATAGGGCCCGCCGGGCGCCGCAGTCCGGTCAGAAACGTAGCGACTTCAGGAGACAAGATGGCTACCGGTACCGTCAAATGGTTCAACACCACCAAGGGCTATGGCTTCATTCAGCCGGACGCCGGTGGCGCGGACGTGTTCGTTCACATCTCGGCGGTCGAGCGCGCCGGCATGACGAGCCTCGTCGAGGGCCAGAAGGTCAGCTTCGAGATCGAGCAGGACCGCCGCACCGGCAAGTCCGCCGCCGGCAAGCTGGCCAAGGTCTGATCGACAGCTTTTGCTGGAACCAGGAAAGGCGGGATTTTTTCCCGCCTTTTTCTTTTTAGGAAGGGCTGCAACCGGCGGCCGCCGTCTATCCAACCCATCGAATGGGCACGTGGCCCGGATCGGCGGCGACCCGCGCCAGCCAGGCCGTGACCGCCGGCCAGGCGGACAGGTCGAATCCCCCCGCTTCCGCGTCATGCGTATAGGCATAGAGCGCGATGTCGGCGACGCTGAGTTCGGCGCCGGCGAGAAACGCCGTTCTCGCAAGCTGCTCCTCCATCACCTGCAATGCCTTCTTGCCGCCGGCAAGCGTGGCGGCCAGCCGCTCCGGCGTGGCGTCGGCGGCCCGGTGAGGCATGGTCAGCAGCGCGCGGCGCACGGCGATATAGGGCTCGTGACTGTACTGCTCGAAGAACAGCCATTGGTAAGCGAGCGCGCGGTTGTAGGCGTCGGCCGGCAGGAAGCGCGTGCCCTCCGCGAGATGCAGCAGCATGGCGTTGGATTCGGCGAGCACGCGGCCGTCGTCGAACTCCAGCAGCGGAACCCTGCCGTTGGGGTTCTTCGCCAGGAACAGCGCCGAGGTGGTGCCGTCCGCGCCGGACGACGTCTCGACATGCCGGAACGGCACGCCGAGTTTCGCCAGCAGCAGGCGCGGCTTGTAGCAGTTGCCGCTGTTGGTCATGCCGTAGATGGTGATCATCGCTTTATCCGCCCTCGTCGGCAGGAGAAGACCTGCTTTGTGGCAATACTGTCCAACGATTTATGCTTGAGCATCGATCAGCTCGGTTGATCGGTCCGGCTGGCCGCTCCGGCTCGGGGCGTCAGGCAGACAGCGGCACCACGTTCGAATGCGCGCCGATCAGCTTCGCGAAGGCGCGCGGAGAATCGTCGAAATCGGTCCCGGCGAGAGCCGGCGCGGCCAGATAGTCGCCCGCCAGCCGGTCGGCCCCGGCGGCAACGGCGGCGCGCAGTTGGGCGGCGTCCTCGATGCCCTCGATCTGCACCAGCGCGCCGCGCTGCCTGAGCGTCGACACCAGCAGGCGCAAGACGCGCAGAAGGTCGACGGCGCCGACGATGCGGCGTGTCCAGGCCGGCGGAATGCGCACCAGCGCCGGCGCCGTGGCAGGTCCCCCCGCGCCGCAAGAATTGCTCGCCGCCGCGAGGTCGAGCGCGAAGGAACAGCCCTTTGCTTCCAGCCCGCGGGTCAGCAGACCGAAGGCGCCGGCGCCGGCAAACTCGCTCAGGTCGAGACAGACCCTTGTCTGCGCGATGCCCGCCGCCTCGGCTTCCGCAAGCAGCGCGTCCGCTTCCAGGCAAGGCTCCTCGGTGTCGGCCGACAGTTCGAGCAGCAGGTCGAACGCCGGGTCCTCGCAGCCGACATGGTCGAGATTGCGGATGGCGAGCCGGCGCCCCACCCAGCAAAGCCAGGTCCGCTCGTCCGCATCCATCCAGGAAAAGGCGTCGGCGGCAGGCCGCCCCCCCTGCTCTATCGTGACCTCGGCCGACAGCGCCACCGGCGCCAGCATCTCGCCGCGCCGGGCAAAGATCGGCCGGTAGAGCGTCTTCAGCCGGTACGGCTCGACGATGCCGAAGGAAAGGCCGGTCTCGTCGACCGCGATCGCCTCCCCGGCGGGCGGGCGGTGCATGCGCGAACTCATACGATCTTGCGCCCGAAGGTCTTGGCCGGCGGGCGGCTTTGCGGCGGGGGTTCCGGCTGATCGACCTCGGCGGCCCTGGGGCGAACGAAGGACGTGCCCGGCATGGGAAGCGCCACCGTCGGGAACGCGGCAAAACTCGTCGGCGCCAGTTCCGGCCGCGCAAGCACGTAGCCCTGCACCATCGAGGCGCCCGACCGCTCCGCCAGTTCCAGTTGCCAGTTCTCCTCGATGCCTTCGAAGACGGTGACGATGCCGCGCGTCTTGAAGATCTGCACCATGGCGCTGAGCAGGCCGAAACCCGGTCCCGACTCCATCAGATGGGTGATCCAGTGCGCGTCGAACTTGACGATCTCGGGCCGCAGCGCCTTGATCCGCTCGATGTCGGAATCCTCCGCGCCATAATCGTCGACGGCGATCTTGAAGCCGTTCACCCTCAGCGCATGGACGAAGTCGTGCAGCGCGTCGAGCGAGGCGGACTTCTGTTCGGTCACCTCGCACACCACACGGGAGACCTCGATGCCGACTTCGTTCAGCGTGACGCGCATGTCGTGGAGCGCGCCATCGGCGATCGTCCGGTCGACGAAGACCGAGGGGTCGAAATTGACGAACAGCGCGGTTTCTTTTGGCAGGCAGGCGGCGGCGTTGAACAGGTGCAGCGTCCTGGTAAGCGTCTCCAGGTGGAAACGGTCCATCGCCGGCAGCGCCGCGAAGAACGAGGCGGGCGGCACGGCTACGTCGTTGCGGAAGGGGCGGATCAGCCCCTCGAAGGCCGAGACGGACAGTTTGCCGCCGTGGAAGGCGAAGATCGGCTGGAATGCACTTTTGAGCACGAACGGGCCCCAGACGGCACAGGACGTGCCGTCATCCTCACGGACGATATGGGCGAGTACCGAGCTGCGCGACACGCCTGCCTCTGCTGGCTTCGCAACCATCATAGGCCGGCAAGTTTTATCGACGGTTAAAAAAATCAATCCTGCCGCCGAATTGTCCCGGTTACGATGCAATGCTTGCGCATCTCCCCGCGATCGGACATTAAGCGTCGCCCGCGGCCGGACGTCGTCCGAACGATCGATGTCGCGCGGGCGGTCAACCGCGGCTTTAGCCGATCCGAACCCTTTGGAGACATCCAGTCATGGCATTCCTTGCCGACGCCCTTTCCCGCGTGAAGCCTTCCGCCACGATCGCGGTCACCCAGAAAGCGCGCGAGCTCAAGGCGAAAGGCCGCGACGTCATCGGGCTGGGCGCCGGCGAGCCGGATTTCGACACGCCCGACAATATCAAGAATGCGGCGATCGAGGCGATCCGCCGCGGCGAGACCAAGTATCCCCCCGTCTCCGGCATCGTGCCGCTGCGCGAGGCGATCGCCAAGAAATTCAAGCGCGAAAACAATCTGGACTACAAGCCGGAACAGACCATCGTCGGCACCGGCGGCAAGCAGATCCTGTTCAACGCCTTCATGGCGACGCTCAACCCCGGCGACGAGGTGGTGATCCCCACGCCCTACTGGGTGAGCTATCCCGAGATGGTGGCGCTGTGCGGCGGCAATCCGGCCTTTGCGCCGACCACCGGCGACAACGGCTTCAAGCTGACGGCGCAAGCGCTGGAAAAGGCGATAACGCCGAAGACGAAGTGGCTGGTGCTGAACTCGCCGTCCAACCCGTCGGGCGCCGCCTATACCGAAGCGGAGCTCAGGGCGCTGGCCGACGTGCTGTTGAAGCACCCGCAAGTGTGGGTGCTGACCGACGACATGTACGAGCACCTGACCTATGGCGACTTCGTCTTCAAGACGATCGCCGAGGTCGAGCCCAACCTCTACGGCCGCACGCTGACCATGAACGGCGTGTCGAAGGCCTACGCCATGACCGGCTGGCGCATCGGCTACGCCGCAGGCCCGGTCGAGCTGATCAAGGCCATGGACATGATCCAGGGCCAGCAGACCTCCGGCGCCTGCACGATCGCGCAGTGGGCCTCGGTCGAGGCCCTGAACGGCCCGCAGGACTTCATCGCCAAGAACAAGGCGATCTTCCAGAACCGCCGCGACCTCGTCGTGTCGATGCTCAACCAGGCGCGCGGCATCGTCTGCCCGTCGCCGGAAGGCGCGTTCTACGTCTACCCGTCCTGCGCCGGCCTGATCGGCAAGACGGCGCCTTCGGGCAAGGTGATCGGCAACGACGAGGATTTCTGCGCCGAGCTGCTGGAGGCGGAAGGCGTGGCGGTGGTGTTCGGCACGGCCTTCGGCCTCGGCCCGAACTTCCGCATCTCCTACGCAACCTCGGAGGCGCTGCTGGAGGAAGCCTGCACGCGCATCCAGAGGTTTACGACCTCGCTTAGCTGAGCGGTTCCGACGAACCGAATAGGAGAACCCGGCCCAGCGCCGGGTTTTTCTTTTCCCGGTGCTGGCGCTTGCCAGCCGCGTCGAAGACGGCTTGGGTAACCGTCAAACAGGTCAGAAGGATGTGGTTGCGATGAATGAACTCTCGGCCCCGAACCCGGTCCTGGAAATCGTTCTCGGCACCATCACCTTGATCGTCATCATCTTCGTGCATGGCGCGGGAATCCGCACCATCAACCAGCGCTTCAGCAAGGCCTGGGTCCTGGTGGATCACGCCACCCCGCTGTGGCGCATCAACCTGCTCCTCGCCCTCGCGATCGGCGCCCTGACGGTCCTGCATTTCGCCGAAACGCTGCTTTGGTCGATCCCCCTTTCAACGCTGGGACTGATCCCTTCCATGCGCGACAGCTACTACTTCGTCCTGCAGAGCTATACGACGCTTGGCGAGGGAAACGTGAGCCTGCCCGATCAATGGCGCCTGATCGGGCCGGTCATAGCCATGTCGGGGCTGTTCACGTTCGGTTGGACCGCAGGCGTGCTGGTGACCATCATGACCGAGTTCGGCAAGCTCGACAGGGTGCGCGCCAGGGGACTGACGAACAAAGGCGGTGCCGAGGGACCCCGCTCCAACTCTCCATGACGGAACCATAGTTTCCCAACGGCTCCTGCATCCACAACAAGCGCGCGGCGGCCGGACGGCAGCCGTCAGCTCCAGCGGCGCACATGCTCGACCAGGGCGCGGAGTTTTGGCGCCATGTTCCGCCGCTGCGGATAATAGAGGAAGAACCCCGGAAAGGGCGGCAGGAACTCCTCGAGCAGCCAGACCAGCTCGCCTCTTTCCACATGGGGCTGGAACGTCCCCCGTGGCGCGAAGGTGATGCCGGCGCCGCACAGCGCCGTGCGCAGCATCAGGCGCAGATCGTTGGTGGTGATCTGCGGCTCCACCGCGACGTCAAAGGCGACGCCGTTCTCCTCGAACTCCCAGCGATGCGGCGCGACGTTGGGCGCGCGGCGCCGGCCGATGCAGCGATGTTGGACCAGTTCGCGGGGGTGGGTAGGTGCGCCGTGTGCGGCGAGATAGGCCGGGGCGACCACCACCGCCTCGCGCTGGTCGCCCGTCACCGGCACGGCGATCATGTCCTGCTCGATCACCTCGCCCAGCCGGACGCCGGCGTCGAACCCCGCCGCCACGATGTCGAACTCCTCGTCCGTCACCGTCACGTCGATGGTCACGGCCGGATTGGCCTCGGCAAAGCCGGCAAGCAGCGGCCCTGACAAGAACGTTTCGGCGATCGAGGTGACCGCCAGTTTCAGAACCCCGCGCGGCCGATCTTCATGCGCCGCGTGCTCCAGTGCCGCCATGACGTCCGACATGGACTGCGACAGCGCGGCGTGCAGCCTTTCTCCCGCCTCGGTCAGCCGCACCGAGCGCGTGGTTCGGCTTACCAGCGTCGCACCAATCCCATCCTCCAGCCGCCGGATGCCCTGGCTCACGGCCGAACGCGTCACCCCGAGACGGTCGGCGGCGGCACGGAAATTGTGTTCTTCGGCAACGGCCTGGAACAGCGGCAGGAGGTTCATGTCCATGGTCATTGTCAAACTCAGCTAACCATCCAGTCCATGAATGGATGGATACTGGCGACAGCCGGAAAGGTCCACCTATTCCGCGAACCCACGGAAAGGAGCAGATCATGGACAAGATCATTCTCGTCACCGGCGCCTCGGGCGGCATCGGCGAGGGCATCGCCCGCGAGCTTGCCGCGCATGGCGCAAAGGTGCTGCTGGGCGCGCGCCGCCACGACCGCGTCGAGGCAATCGCGGCCGAGATCCGCGCCGCCGGCGGCACGGCGGAGGCCCGCGCGCTGGACGTCACCGACCGCGCCTCCATGGCCGGTTTCGCGCGGGCCGCGCTCGATCTCTGGGGCCGCATCGACGTTCTGGTGAACAATGCGGGTGTGATGCCGCTGTCGCCGCTTTCCGCCGGAAAGCAGGACGAATGGGAGCGCATGGTCGACGTGAACATCAAGGGCGTGCTCTGGGGCATCGGCGCGGTACTGCCGGTGATGGAGCGGCAAGGCAGCGGCCAGATCATCAATATCGCCTCGATCGGTGCATTGCGTGTCGTGCCGACCGCCGCGGTCTATTGCGCCACGAAATTCGCCGTACGTGCCATTTGCGACGGGCTGCGCCAGGAAAGCAGGAACATCCGCGTCACCTGCGTCAATCCCGGCGTCGTCGAAAGCGACCTTGCCTCGACCATCACCCATGAAGAGACCAAGGCGGTGATGGACGAATACCGGGCAATTGCACTGCAGCCGGCCGACATCGCGCGCGCCGTGCGCCAGGTGATCGAGGCGCCGGACAGCGTCGACACGACCGAGATCACCCTCCGTCCCACCGCCTCGCCCAATTGATGCGATACCGGCCCCGCAGGCCAGCCTGCGGTCATTTCCCGCCAACCGTCCCCCAACGATCCAGGAAAGGATCCGACCGATGACGTCTTTACGACTGATGCACCACCTCGCCCGTTCCGCACGCGCCCTTGTGATCGCTTCGGTTCTCGTCGCAGCCACCGCGCCAGCCCGCTCCGATCAGACGGATATGACTGCCCGCAACGAAACCATCGTGCGCGAGGCCTTCGACAACTGGCGTGCCGGCGGCAACGTCTTTGCCGAGCTGCTGGCCCCGGACATCAAGTGGACGATTCACGGGTCCGGGCCTGTTGCCGGCACCTACGTTGGGGTCGAGGATTTCGTCGAACGGGCCGCGGCGCCGCTGACCAGCCGTCTCGCGACGCCGATCGTTCCCGAGGTCCACGGCATCTGGGCATCCGGCGACACCGTGATCGTCCGCTTCGACGGTTCGGCCACCACCACCTCGGGCGCACCATACACCAACCAGTTCGCCTGGATTTTCCGGATGAACGACGACCGCGTCACCGAGGCCGAAGCCTTCCTCGATCTCGCCGCCTACCAAGCGGTCGTCGACAACGCACCGCGGGCGGACTGAGTTTTCATTTTGGCAGCGCCGGATGGGCGCCGCTGCCCAGCTCGGCATCAGGAGACGAAACCATGCACAAACCTCTGGTAACGCTTGTTGCGATGACCCTGCTCGGGCAGTCCGCAGTGGCACAAGACACCGCCGCGACGGCGGATCACCCCTATGTCGGCATGTGGGTCACCCAAGATGGCAATATCCGCCACGAACTGCTGCCCAACCACCGCTACATCGAGGCGCGCGGCAGCCGCGAGCGCGCCTATGAGGGGCGCTACGAGGTGACCGGCACCCATATCGAATACTGGGACGATACCGGCTTCACCGCGGACGGCGATTTCATCGACGGCGTGCTCCACCATGCGGGCATGATCCTCTACCGGCGGTAGATCCAGTCGGGCTGCCGGATCGTCGGATGGAGGTATCGTCCGTCAGAGCCTCGTGTCATCGCCGCGGCCGCAGCCGCTGATGGAGCCCGCCTTCCTCGACCGTCAGCAATACCTGCCGATCCGGCTTGGCGAATGGACGGAAGTACGGATACTGTTGGCGCCGCGGGGTGAGCAGCGAGGCAGACCATGGTCACCGGCGGCTGTCATTGCGGAGCGGTGCGCTATTCGATTGGCGGCGAAGCCTTGCGCAGCGCGCTGTGCGCGTGCGCCGACTGCCGCCGCTCGGCGGGCGCGCCGGCCGTTTCATGGGCACTGTTTGCGCGCGATGCGGTGGCGATCGACGGCGATCCGGCGACCTACAACAGTTCGGGCGACGTGCGGCGCAGCTTCTGCGGCCGGTGCGGCACGGGACTGTTTTTCGAGAGCGACACGAGGTTGCCCGACATGATCAATGTGCGGACGGCGACGCTCGATGATCCAGCAAAGATCGCGCCTCGCGCCTGGGTGCAGATGGCGGATGCGCCGGAGTGGCTGCATCATATCGACAGCCTGCCAAAGTTCGATCGATACTCCGGGCGCTGACTTCCATCGCACGCTGGCCGGGCGTGCACGGATTGCAGGCGCGGTCGCGTGCCCGGCTCGAAGGAGGCTTGCCATGCCGAAGATCAATGTCGCCGACGTTCCGAAGGTCAGGGGTTCGGGCTATCCGTCGCCGTTCGACGCACCGTGCGCCGAGCGCGTGCGGCAGCGGCTGGGCGATGCAGGCAGGTTGCGTGATTTCGGCGTCAATCTCATGCATCTGCCGCCGGGCAACTGGTCCTCACAGCGCCACTGGCATTCGCACGAGGACGAACTCGTATACGTACTGGAAGGCGAGCTGGTGCTTATCGAGGACGGCGGCGAAACCGTGCTGCGCGCCGGCGACTGCGCCGCCTTCGCGAAAAACAGCGGCAACGGCCATCACATGATCAACCGGTCGGGCGCAATGGCTGTCTATCTCGAGGTCGGCTCGCGTGCGCCGGCCGACGTGACCATATGCTCCGACATCGACATGATGAGCACGAATGCCGACGGACGGTTCGTCCACAAGAACGGCGAACCCTATTCGTAGCAGAGCAGTATTGTCGCCCATCAGCACCCTCGAAGGCCCTGCCCTGCCGTTTCGGGCGGCGGCTCGGCACGCGGCCCGCATCAGGTTTCCGAGATGGGAGCAGCGGAAACTGGTGCCTTCGTCTTGGCGTGGCGCCAAGGAAGTAGTCCAGCGTAAAAATAGCTGAGCAATCTTTTCGCCTGCAATAGTATCCGCGATTTGCTGACGATGATATGCTTGGATTTTCAGATTACTTTATTAGGCCGCAGATGAGCTTGGGGGCTCGATGGACACTGTGGTGATCGGTGCCGGATGGGCAGGCCTGGGCGTCAGCTACGAACTGACGCGACGCGGTATCCCTCACATCGTTCTCGAGCGGGCGCGCATCGGCGAGACTTGGCGAACGCAACGATGGGACACGTTCCGGCTGAACACGACCACCGCCGACACGCTGATGCCGGGCGAGACCTACGACGGCCCCGACCCCGACGGCGCGCTGACGCAGACCGAATTCATCGCCCTGCTCGAAGACTACGCGCGCCGGCACAAGCTGCCCGTCGAGGAGGGGCGCGCGGTGACGGCGCTGTCGGCCGACGCGAACGGCGGCTTTGTGGTCGAGGCCGGCGGGCCGGCAATGCGCGCCCGCAATGTGGTGATCGCCAGCGGCAGCCTCAACCGTCCGCTGCCGCGCCCCGAGTGGGCGGCGCCCTTGCCGCTGCCGCAGATCGACGCCTGCGACTATCGCAGCGCCGGCAGCCTGCCGGCCGGGCCCGTGCTGGTGGTCGGCTCCGGCCAATCCGGAGCGCAGATCGCCTATGACCTGGCTTCTGCCGGCAAGTCCGTTTACCTGTCGACCGGCCGGGTCGGCCGCCTGATCCGCCGCTATCGCGACAAGGATACCTTGCGCTGGCTCGACGATAGCGGCTTCATGGACGTGACCCGTGCCGAACTGATCGCCGCGGCACCGGACGGCCGCCTGCCGGGCCGAGGCGTGATCGGCGCGACCCGTACGCTGTCTCTCCAGTTCCTGTCGGCCGAAGGCGTGATGCTGGCGGGCCGGCTGACCGGGCTTTCCGGCGGCCGGATGCTGACCTTCCGTGACGACGTCGCCGCCAATGTTCTGCTCGGCGACGAGGCGTCGGCCCGCGTCAAGCATTGGATCGACGCCTATATCGAGCGGTCGGGTATCGATGCGCCGCCGGCCGAGGAGGATCCGGCTGAAACGGTCGCGCCGCGCCTGCCCGATCCGCCGGTCCTTGCGCTCGAAGCGTCGAGCCTTGGCTGCATCGTCTGGTGCACCGGCTTTCGCGGCGACTACGGCTATGTCGACATAGCCGGGGTGCTCGACGGGAGCGGCCAGCCGATCCACGTCGATGGCGCGGGAACCGTGCCGGGCCTGTATTTTGCCGGCCTCGATTTCGGCATCACCCGCAAGTCGGGAACGATCAGGGCAGTCAACGAAGAGTCGACCCGCTTCGCCACGCTGATCGCCGAAAGGCTCGCCGCGGATCGGTAATTGAAGCTGTCCACCGGCGTTCGCGCTTGCTCACGCGCCGTACTGCTCGTCGCTCACCTTTTCCAGCCAGTCCACTGACTTGCCGTCGAGCGCTTCCTGCATGGCGATGTGGGTCATGGCGGTCTTCGGCCCGGCGCCGTGCCAGTGTTTTTCGCCGGGCGGGAAGAACACCGTGTCGCCGGCTCTGATCTCGCGGATCGGCTCGCCCCAGACCTGCGCCCGTCCCGCGCCGGACACGACGTAAAGCGTCTGGCCGAGCGGATGGGTGTGCCAGGCTGTGCGCGCGCCGGGCTCGAACGCGACGGTGAGCGCCCGCAGCCGCGCCGGCGCCTCCGCCTCGACGATCGGCGTCTGCAGGACCTTGCCGGTGAAATAGCTTTCCGGGGCATAGACGGTGGCGGCGCCGCCGCAAGGGGTGATCTTCATCGAAGCCTGCCTGTGTTTGGCGTTGCACCGTCGGCGTCGCCGACCAGGACGCGAGGCCGGCTGCGGCCCGTCGGCTGTTCGGCTGCCGCGGCAGGGTACAGAAAAACGCGTCCGAACACCATGCTGGACAAGTTCGCCTGGAGAGGCGATGATGAACGAGTCCGCCTCATGGGGCAGTGAGGATGGACGGGGCAAACTCGCAACCTGATCGATTGGGGATTGAGCCCATGCCTCCTGCTGCCCGCCTCACAGACATGCATGTCTGCCCGATGCAGACGCCCGCCGTCGTTCCGATCCCGCATGTCGGGGGGCCGATCGTCGCGCCCGGCGCGCCGACGGTGCTGATCGGCAATCTTCCCGCCGCCCGCATCACTGACATGTGCATTTGCGTCGGCCCGCCGGACGTGATCGTGCGCGGCTCGGCTGGCGTCTACATCCTTGGCCTGAATGCTGCTCGGATCGGTGACAACACCGTCCATGGCGGCGTCATCGTGCAGGGCTGGCCGACCGTCCTCATCGGCGAGATCGGCGTGGTGTCGCCGCAGATGCCGAGCATGCCGGCCATTCCCGGCGTGCCGATGCCGGATATACCGGTGCCGGCGATGCCTGCATTGCCGGACGCACCCTCGATCCCGGCGCCGGAAACCGCGCTGCTGGCCACGATGGCCAAGGCGGCGCTCGACCTCAAGCCGCCGCCGCTGCCCGAAATGCCGGCCGTGCCCGATGCCGCTTCTCTTGCTGCCGCCGCGCCACCCGATCCGCCCGACCTGCCGGTGGTGATGGAGGCGATCGCCAAGGCCGTTCCGGCGGCGGCGCAGGCGATCGAGAAGGTCAAGGCCCTGCCCGCCTCGCCGTTCGCCGATCACGCCATGCCGGCGCTGAACGCACTGGACGCCGCGCTGGCGGGCCTGCCGCCCGGGCTGGTGCCGCCCGAGGTTCAAAAGGCCCTTGCCGAGTTGAAGCAGGGGCTGGCCGAGGCCCAGCAGGCCTATGACGAGGCCGCGGCGCGCGTCGCCGAGCTGATGGCGAAGGCGCAGCAGAAGGTCGATGAGTTGAAGCAGCGCTACAACGAGCTGCTGGCCGAGAAGAAGAAGATCGAGGACCGCATCGCCAAGGCGAAAGCCGAGGCCCAGAAAAGACTGCAGGAAGCCCGCGACAGATACGAGGCGGCGAAGGCGAAGTACGAAGAGGCGAAAGCCGAATACGAGGCCAGGAAGGCCGAGTTCGAACAGAAGAAGGCGGAACTGAAAAAACACGTCGACGACGCCAAGAAGCTCGGCAAGGAATTGTCGAAGCAGGCGCGCGAATGGGCCGACAAGAAGCCGCCGGCGTTGCCGTCGCTGCCGAAACTGCCCTCCTTCCGCTGACGACCGCGATCCCGGGGCAACCGGCGTCACACCATGATACCAAAACAAAACCGGCAGGCGTCGCCGCCTGCCGGTTTTTTAGTGATCGGTCGAAGGGGACTATTCCTTCGCGTGCAGGTCGGTGCCCAGCGTATCGCGCACGAAGATCATGCCTATGACCAGCGACATGGCCGAGATCGCGATCGGGTACCAGAGGCCGTAATAGATGTCGCCAGCCGCGGCACTCATGGCGAAGACGGTCGCCGGCAGCAGGCCGCCGAACCAGCCGTTGCCGATGTGATAGGGCAGCGACATGCCGGTGTAGCGGATGCGGGTCGGGAACATCTCGACCAGGATCGCCGCGATCGGCCCGTAGACCATGGTCACGTAGAGGACCAGGATGAACAGGATGCCGATGATCATCGGCCAGTTCACCTGGGCGGGATCGGCGATCATCTTGAAGGCGCCGGCGCCCGGAACCGAGAAGACGGCGACTTCCGTTGCGCCGGCGGCTTCCTCGGCAGTGACCAGCTTGTCCTTGATCGCCTGTTCGACCGGAACCATCGTCTTGTCGCCGGCGCGGATCGCCGCGGCGTCGAGCGCCAGCTTCGGATTGGCCGCGACCAGCGCGTCGAGTTTCTGGTCGGCGACCTTCACCGGATCGCGGATCAGCGGATAGCCGTTCTCCTTGAGCGCGTTCAGCACGGCCTTGGAGAATGCCGCGTCCTTGGCCTTGGCTTCCTCGCCCGCAGCGACGGCGTCGAACGAGGTGATCGTCTCGCCGCCGATGGCGACCGTTGCCGGCGTGCCGGGAGCGGCCGTCGCCACGACGTCAAACGGGACCGAGTTGCGGGTCAGGAACGAGGTGGCGATGTCGCAAGAGGTGGTGAACTTCGCCGTGCCGGTCGGGTTGAACTGGAACCGGCAATCTCCCGGGGCGGCCGTCACCGTTGCCCGCACGTCCTGTTGGGCGGTGGCCAGCGCCGGATTGGCGGCCCAGGTCAGCGCCTTGAACAGCGGGAAGTAGGTGACGATGGCAAGCGCCAGGCCGACCATGATGATCGGCTTGCGGCCGACCTTGTCCGAGAGCCAGCCGAAGAACACGAAGAATGGCGTACCGATGGCAAGCGAGATGGCGATCATCACGTTCACCGAGAAGGCGTCGACCTTGAGCACGTTCTGCAGGAAGAACAGGGCGTAGAACTGGCCGGAATACCAGACGACGGCCTGGCCGGCGGTGAGGCCGAGCAGCGCCAGCAGCGCGATCTTCGCGTTCTTCCACTGGCCGAAAGCCTCCTTCAGCGGCGCCTTGGAGCCCTTGCCCTCGTCCTTCATGCGCTGGAAGGTCGGCGATTCGTTGAGCGACAGCCGTATCCACACCGAGATGCCGAGCAACACCACCGAGACCAGGAACGGAATGCGCCAGCCCCAGGCCTTGAACGCGTCCGGCCCCATCCACGTCTGGATCGCCAGGATGACGAGCAGCGACAGGAACAGGCCGAGCGTCGCCGTGGTCTGGATCCAGGAGGTGTAGTAGCCGCGGCGGTCGTCCGGCGCGTGCTCGGCGACATAGGTCGCAGCTCCGCCATATTCGCCGCCGAGCGCCAGGCCCTGCAACATGCGCAGCCCGATGAGGATGATCGGGGCGGCGATGCCGATCGCCGCCGAACCGGGCAGCAGACCGACCAGGAAGGTCGACAGGCCCATGATCAGGATGGTGATGAGGAAGGTGTATTTGCGGCCGACCAGGTCGCCGATGCGACCGAACACCAGCGCGCCGAAGGGACGGACCAGGAAGCCCGCCGCGAAGGCGAGCAGCGCGAAGATGTTGCGCGTCGCTTCCGGATATTCACTGAAGAAGGCCGCGCCGATGAAGGCGGCGAGCGATCCGTAGAGATAGAAATCGTACCATTCGAAGACGGTACCCAGCGAGGAGGCGAAGATGACCTTCTTCTCCTCTCTGGTCATGCCGCGCCTCCTTGCGTCGGCCGTTCCTGCCATTGCCATCGTTGTCCTCCCTTGGCGATGCGCCGAATCCGGTCGCGACTCGCAGTCCCGTCCGGCTGGAGGAAAAAATGCCAGAAACAGCCCGCGAAAATGAGAGCGTCTTTAGGATTATGACTATGGGATTACGACTTTGGTAGCAGGAGTTTCGCGCCGTTATTTACGGGCACTGTCTCGGCGCATCCTCGACAACTGCAACAAGCGATGCCGGAGCCAGTATCCGAGCAATGTCGCGGCGCTGACGACTTCCCGGCCGGCAACCGGGGGCCAAAGCATGTCGCGCCTCATCTGCTTCAGTCTGCCGGGCCGGCGGTGGCGCCGGCCCGGATCGCCGAAAACGGTCAGGCGTCGAGCATCGGGCGCAGCACGCGCTCCTGCTTGCCGGCGAGATAACCGTTCTCGCGCAGCCATTTGGCGATGATCAGCTCGACCAGCGAGGAGACCGAACGGTGGTCTTCCTTGGCGGCGACGGTCAGCGCCTGCTTGATCTCCTGTTCGATGCGGAAGCCGAGGGGATGTGTCTTGGCCATATGTGGTCCCTTGTCGTGATGGCCGGCGAAAACCCGTGTCAGACGGAGCGCGGCCCTGGAGTAAGATGCTTGGAAAAGAAAGAACCGGCGTCGCCCGGGCGACAGGCCGGCATCGGCCGTCAGGCGGTGGGCGCCGGAGGACCGCGGGCCTGCATCCCCGCCAGTTCGGGTCGCTCGCCATGAGCTCGCGACAGGCTCAGCCCGAGCGCCAGCCGCGGGCCGTATCCCGTCGCATAGGGCTGGGGCGGCAGGCCGGAATGGTCGCCGGTTTCTGCCGCGTCGTGGCCGGGAGCGGGTCCGTCGGGATCGTCAAGCGCCGCGACGATACAGGCTTCGTGTCCCGCCGCACCGCCGATCGGATCGGTACTGAAGCCGGAGAACGAGCTTTCCGCGACATAGCGGAAGCCGGAGCGCCCCGACTGCTCGGAGGCCGACGGCGCCTCGCCTAATGCAATGACGGCGACAAGCCACAGCATCGCCCGGTAAAGGGCGGTCAGAAGGCGCTTGTTCGGTTGCTTGTCGCTACCTGCCATCGACCTGAGCTGCTTCGTCCTGATTCCCCGCAATTTCGGGGAGCCCTACCCATACGCGTTGATGGCTGTCGTGATCAACGTTGCGGAGATCATACAAAGTAGGAGCATTGCTTTGCCGGCGCAAGCCGGGGTTTTTCCTTGCCCTCCCGCCAAATCGGTGTGACGATGCTTTCAGGCAGGCGGCAGTCCAAAAATGCCCCGCCCGCGACGGTCGCAAGGCCGGCCGCCGCTCGGAAGCCCCGTAACGGGTGGAAACGCTAGAGTGGAGGTCAGCCATGGGAACACGCGCCGGAGGCAGGCGTACGGGACCGAAGTGCATCGCCATTGTCGGTCCCTTTGCCAGCGGAAAGACTACTCTTCTTGAAGCCATCGTCGCGCGCGCCGGCGCCATTCCCCGCCAGAATCCGGTCGGGTCCGGCAGTTCGGTCGGAGACAGTTCGCCTGAAGCCCGCGCCCACGCCATGAGCGTCGAAACCACCGTCGCCACGGTCGATTTCATGGGCGAGCAGATCACCTTCATCGATTGCCCCGGCTCGGTCGAGTTCGCCTTCGAGGCGCAGCCCGTGCTTGCCGCCTGTGACGCCGCCATTGTGGTCACCGAGAACGACGAGAAGAAGATCCCGGCGCTGCAACTGATCATGCGCAAGCTGGACGATCTCGGCATTCCCCGCATCCTCTTCCTCAACAAGATCGACAAGTCTTCCGCCGGCGTGCGCGACACGCTGAAACTCCTGCAGCCGGTGAGCGAGACGCCGCTGCTGCTGCGCCAGATCCCACTGCGACGCGACGGCATCGTCGTCGGCGCCATCGATCTGGCGCTGGAGCGCGCCTATGTCTGGCGCGAGCACGCCGCGAGCGAAGTGACCGAAATTCCCGACGACGAGAAGGGCCGCGAGGTCGAGGCGCGCTTTTCCATGCTGGAGACGCTGGCCGACCACGACGACCATCTGATGGAGCAGTTGCTGGAAGAAGTTGCGCCGCCGCAGGACGAGGTGTTCGACGACCTTGCCGCCGATCTGCGCGAAGGCAACGTGACCCCGGTTCTGATCGGCACGGCCGAAAAGGGCAACGGCGTGCTGCGGCTGCTGAAGACCATCCGCCACGACGTTGCCGACGTCGAATCCACCCGCAGGCGCCTTGGCGTCGCCGACAATGCCGGGCCGCTGGTGCAGGTGATGAAGACCATCCACACGCCCCACGGGGGAAAATTGTCGGTCGCCCGCATCCTGTCCGGATCAGTCAATGACGGCACCGAGTTGACGCTGCCGGACGGCGGAACGGCACGGATATCCGGCATCTACCGGCTGCTCGGCAAGGACCAGGCCAAGCAGGCCTCGGCCGGGCCCGGCGACACGGTGGCGCTGGGCAAGCTGGAGGGCGCGCGCACCGGCCAGACGCTGGGCGCGGGCAAGAGCGCGGCGGTGCAACTCTTCACCGACGAAGCGCCGCAGCCGGTCTTCGCCATCGCGCTGCGCCCCAGGGAGCGCAAGGACGATGTGAAGATGTCGGCGGCGATCCAGCGGCTGGCGGAGGAGGATCCGTCGCTTTCAGTCAGGCACCAGGATACCGGCGAGACCATCGTTTCCGGCCATGGCGAGATGCATCTGCGTGTCACGGTCGAGCGGCTGGACGGCAAGAACCAGATCGCGGTCGAGCAGTCAGCGCCGGGCGTGCCCTACCGCGAGACCATCCGCAAGGCAGCGCAGCAGCGCGGCCGCCACAAGAAGCAGTCGGGCGGCCACGGCCAGTTCGGCGACGTGGTGATCGAGATAAAGCCGCTGCCGCGCGGCACCGGCTTCCAGTTCAGCGACACAATCACCGGCGGCGTGGTGCCAAAAACCTACATCCAGTCGGTAGAGACCGGCGTGCGCGATTTCCTGAAGACCGGTCCGCTCGGTTTTCCCGTGGTCGACGTGGCGGTGAACCTGTCGGACGGCTCGTACCATTCGGTCGATTCCTCCGACATGGCGTTCCAGATGGCGGCGAAGCTGGCCATGAAGGAGGGTATGCCGGCCTGCTCGCCGGTGCTGCTGGAGCCGATCATGAAGGTGCAGATCTTCACGCCGTCCGAGGCCACGGCGAAGATCACCGGCATCGTGCCGCAGCGGCGTGGCCAGATCCTCGGCTACGATGCCCGCCCCGGCTGGAAGGGCTGGGACGTGGTCGAGGCAACCATGCCGCAGTCGGAGATCGGCAACCTGATCGTCGAGCTGCGCTCGGCCACGGCCGGCGTGGCCAGCTATCAGGCGAGTTTCGACCACATGGCCGAACTCACCGGGCGGCTGGCCGACGAGGTGATGAACAACGCGCGCAGCCGGGCGGCATGACGCTACCGGGCGCGCGAAACCTCGCGCGCCCGGCGTCGAGCCGGCACCATCTGCGTGTGCCCCTTCCAGGCCGCGAAGGAAACCTGGCGACGTCAGGATGTGAAGACCGGCCGGGCGAGCCTCACAGCCGTGAAGCTTGCGGAGAGGCGGCGTCTCCATTGCGTCGGCCGGATGCTGCGCGCGCCCGCGCCTCCTCGCACGGCCTGAACCGGAAGGGGCTGGTATCGGCCTTGACCTGCGCCGCCGTCATGCACACCGGCAGACCTGCTTTGGCGGCGCTCTCGGGCAGCAGGGCCTCATCCTCGAAATTCTGGTAAGGAAACATGCTCTCCGCGGTCCAGTCCGGATTGAGTTGCAGCACCTTGGCGGCCGCCTCGGCCGCCTCCGTCTTCTTTCCGAGCCGCGCTGCGGTCATCGCGACATAGGCGGCCTGATTGGGCGACACGCCGGCCTGCTTTGCGAATTCGTAGGCCTTGTCGAACCGCCTCGCCGCGAAATAGGCTTGGGCGATGGGGAAGTTCCACCAGGGCGGATGGCGCGGGCTAAGCTTTTGCGCACGATCGACCAGTTCGATGGCCCGGTCCGTTTGCCAGCCACCCCAGGCCCAGACCAGGCACATCAGATTGTCCGCGTTGTTGGGATTGAGTTGAAGGGCTCGCTCCTTGAAGCGCCCTTCCCCCTCAAAGTCACCCTCGTTGGCACGAGCCACCCCCATCTGGAAATTTGCGCTCGCATCGTTCGGCTCCAAGGCATATGCCTTTTCGGCATACGTCCTGTGAAGGCCAACGGCAGCCGCGTAATCGACGCCCGAGCCAAGGTCCAACTCGACCGAGTAGCTGACCGCCATGTCGCGTAGCAGCGGCATGAAGTCCGGGGCGAGCTTCAATCCCTTCTCGAAATACACCCGTCCCTGGGTCAGGCCTTGGGGAGTCATCTTGTGCTTGGCCTCGGTTCCGAGCAGCCAGTAGTCGCTTGCGTCGAGATCGGCCGCATTCTTGCGCCGCGCCAGGGCACGTTCGGCCTCCACGATCTGCCCCTGCCAGCCGGTCAGCGTGACCGCGATCTTTTCCGTGATCTCGTCCTGGATCGGGAAGAACTCGGCGGCGTCCCGGTCATAGCGTTCCGACCAGACATGCACGCCGGTTCTCGTGTCGATGAGCTGAGCCGTCACGCGCGTGCGGTAGCCGTCGACCTGCAGGCTGCCTTCCAGCACATAGTCCGCGTTGAGCGCCCTGCCGACCTCGCGCACGTCATAGGCCTTGCCTCTATAGACCTCGGTCGACGTACGGGCGACGACCGGAACATCGCGGAAACGCGCCAGATCGGTGATGATGTCCTCGGTGAGGCCGTCGGCGAGCCGGTCCCAACTTCTGACTTCGCTGAGATTCTGGAAAGGCAGCACGGCGATGACCGGAGGCTCGGCGCCAGGCTTTTCCGTCGGCCACAGGTAAACACCCGCCAGCGCGGCCAGCACCGTCGCGCCGGCGGCAAGCGCTATCCAACGCCGGCGTGGCAGCGTCCAGGCCCGTTCCGTCCGCACCGGCTCGAGCACATAGCCGCGCTTGTGAACCGTCTTGACAATCTCATGCGCTTCGTCGCCGAGCGCCTTGCGGATTTCCTTGATGCATTGGACCAGGCTGTCGTCGGTGACCGCGATCGATCCCCATACCGCCTGCACCAGTTCATCCTTGCCGACGAGTTGACCGGGTCGCGCGGCCAGCACCTTCAGCACTTCCGCCGCCTGCGCCCGCAGCGTGATCTTGTGTCCGGCCGCGTCCGCAACGGTCCCGCGCTGAAGATCGACCGTGCGGTCGTTAAGGCGAAGCAGCGCGTGCGCCGGGCTGTCCATCGAAGTGCTCCCCCTGAGGGTGAGGCTACCCAAGACTTCTGTATCTCAAGTTACTCCAAAGTCTGTCGCCCCGCCAGTATCCGGAAAAATTCTCGCCGATCATCGGGAAAATTTCGTCTGGTTTCATTTGCCGATCGCACGGTTTTCATTACCGGCCGCGTCGCCGAGCGCACGCTTTTCTTCGGCCGCACCAACGTATCGAACGGAGAGGAGCCATGATCGAACTCATCATTGCAGCATGCCTTGCGACAGGCGAGTGTAAGGAAAGCCGGTTGACCTACGACGCGCGCGACGTTTCGCTGATGACATGCATCGTAGCCGGCCAGGCCGAGGTCGCCCGTTGGCAGCAGCGGCACCCCATATGGCGGATAAAGCGCTGGCGCTGCGGTGTCGCCCGGCAAGATGGTTGGGCTCTCTGAGCCCGTGGCCAAATCGTCATGAAACCGATGGAAAGGCGGGCGCGTAGTCCCTGGCGGCAGGCGGCCGACACTTAGGCGGTTGCCTTGCCTATGCTCGCTGGACCCGGTCGGTGTCATACGACCATCGTGCCGCGGACATGATCCACACGATCTCGTGACAGGCGGAAAAATCCGATCCTCTGTAACGTTTCTACCTTGCCGCGCGAACAGCAGGATGAGGCCGGCCGAGCCGGCTTCCGTCGGCATCGCGCCGACGCCGCGCCCGTCCCAGGAGGATTTCCCATGGCCTTTTCGATCCATCGCCGCCCGTCCTGGGCTATTCCGGAATCGCAGGCGACGCCGGTATCCGCCTTCGTCAATCGCCGCGCGCTGCTGGCCGGCATGGGGCTCGGCCTCGCCGGAGCGACATTCGGTCTGACGCGAAAAACCCGCGCCGCGGACGCCGATCCTACCGGCGATCTCTATCCGGCCAAAAAGAACGAGGCTTTCAAGCTCGACCGAGAACTCACGCCTGAAGAGGTCAACGCCAACTACAACAATTTCTACGAGTACGGCACCTACAAGCAGGTCGCCGAGGCGGCGCAGGCGCTGAAGACCCGGCCGTGGGACATCGAGATCGGCGGACTGGTGGAAAAACCCTTCACCATCGCCTTCGACGATCTGGTGCGAAAGATCCCGCTGGAGACGCGCCTCTACCGCCACCGTTGCGTCGAGGCATGGTCGATGACCATTCCCTGGGCCGGTTTTCCCTTGAACAGACTGGTGGCACTGGCGAAACCGCAGGCCTCCGCGAAATACATCCGCTTCGAGACCTTTCTCGATCCCGAAATGGCGCCGGGCCAGAACGATTTTCTGTATCCCTGGCCATACGTCGAAGGCGTCACGGTCGAGGAAGCCGCCAACGACCTCGCCTTCGTGGTCACCGGCGCCTACGACAAGCCGGTGGCGAAACAGCATGGCGCGCCGATCCGGCTGGCGCTGCCGTGGAAATACGGTTTCAAGTCGATCAAGTCGATCCGCAAGTTCGACTTCGTCGAGGAGCGTCCCGTGGGCCTGTGGGAGGCGATCCAGCCGCAGGAATACGGCTTCTGGGCCAACGTCAATCCGGAAGTGCCGCATCCGCGCTGGAGCCAGGCGATGGAGCGCGTGCTGCACAGCGGCGAGTTCGTGCCGACGCAGCTCTACAATGGCTACGGCGCCGAGGTCGCCGGCCTCTACGCAAATCTCGGCAACGAGCGGCTGTTCATGTAGCGGGCGGGCACTGCCCAGAGTTGAGGCAGCCCGTCAGCTTGCCTCACCTTTTGGCGCAGGCCGAAACGTCGGCGGGTCTGGCCCCACGGATGAAGGTGCGCCGCAACATCAAACTTTTGCAATGCAACAGAAAATGCAGGAATTCCAATGCCCAAGAATCAAAAAAGCCGGATCTGAAAGACCCGGCTGAGTTGATTGGAAGCGCCTGTAACAGGCAAAACCTCCAGAGGGGAACACTCAAGGGCGCTAATGGGAGGAGGAACGCGCCCTGGAGATGGTCAATATATGTGCCCATCCTGCCCAAGAAACAAGCATGGTGTTTGCAAGGCACCCATGCAAAAACGATACCTCTGTGGTCCAATTTTACGGCGGCGTTCAATAGCACAGGATGACGTTGGGCATGCGTCAACGGTACTGCGAGCGAGGCGGATTTAGAGCGTGTCGCGCCCAATCGGGTTCATTCTGTTTCTCGTTTGGCGAGGCGAACCACGAGGAGGATGGCGCCGGTCGTGCTGGTGGCACGGCCAAGTCCATCCGACGACGTGGGCGCCCGCCAAACGGAAACCCGGAGGGCCGTGCCGGTTTGGGCCAAATCCATCGGGCTTTGTCTTGTCCGGGCCACCAGCCCGACCTGCGACGAAGCCCTCGACCTTGGCCCAAACCGTCACCGGCAGAATGAATCCGATTGAGTGCGACACGCTCTAGGGAGGCGCAGGCATTGCGAAAAGGCTCGGCGGCGGTTGGCAGCATCCTGTTCTTTCTCTGCGCGCCCTGCGTCGTCGCCGGGCTGATCCCGTTTCTGTTGACGGATCGCTACCGGATGCCGGTCTCGACGCAGCCGGCCTTTGTCATCGTCGCCGCTCTCCTCGTCGCCGCGGGACTAGCCCTACTGGTCCACGCCTTCGTGCGTTTTGTCGTCGAGGGATTGGGCACCCCGGCTCCGGTGGCGCCGACCGCGCGACTGGTCGTCGGCGGCGCCTACCGTCACGTCCGCAATCCGATGTATCTGGCTGTCCTGTCGATCATCCTCGGTCAGGCCCTGCTGTTCGGCTCGTTTTCGGTGGCCGTCTACGCAGTGGTGGTCGCGGCTGCGGTGGTGTCCTTCGTGCACTATTACGAGGAACCCGTGCTCGCGAAGCGCCACGGCGCCGAATACGAGACCTATCGCCGCGCCGTTCCCGGCTGGCTGCCGCGCCTCACGCCATGGCGGCAACCAACCGAGCGAACTTAGAGATCGCCCTGAAATGGCTCAGGGCGTGGCGAAAACGGTGGTTTGCGAGCACCGAAGCGGAGCGTACGTTAAGTACGTGAGCATCGGAGCGCAGCAAAACGCTGTTTGCAGCCCGCCCTCGGCCATTTCAGGGCGATCTCTCAGAACGACCAGTTGCGCGCCTTGGAAATCACGAAATCGCGGAAGGCGTGCAGCTTCGCCTGGTTCTTCATCGCGTCGGGATAGCAGAAATAGGTGTCGAAGGACGGCACCTCGGTCTCCGGCAGGAGCTGCACGAAGCCGGAATCCTTGTCGACGAGATAGTCGGGCAGCATGGCGATGCCGGCGCCGCGCTGCACCGCCCGCTTGATCGAGATGATGTCGTTGATCTGCAGGGTGGCGATGCGCTGGCCGCCCTCGAAGTCGCCGATCGTCTCCAGCCAGTTGAGTTCGCTGAGATGGGTCGGCACCGGCAGGCCGAACGTGACGATACGGTGGTTCTTGAGATCCGCCATCGAGGCCGGCTTGCCGTGCTTGTTGACGTAGGCGGGCGAGGCGAACAGGTGGAAATGCACGGTGAACAGCCGCCGTTGGATCAGGTCCGGCTGCTGCGGCTGGCGCAAGCGGATGGCGCAATCGGCCTGCCGCATGGTGAGATCCAGTTCCTCGTTGGCGAGGATGAGCTGCAACTGGATGTCTGGATAGAGGTCGAGGAATTCGGGGATGCGCTCGGTCAGCCAGCCGGCGCCGAGCCCGACGGTGGTGGTGACGCGCAGCACGCCCGATGGACGGTCCTTCGCCTCGGTCAGCCGCGAGCGCACGCTTTCCAGCTTCATCAACACGTCGTGCGCGGTGCGGTAGAGCAGTTCGCCCTGTTCGGTCAGCACCAGCCCGCGCGCGTGCCGGTGGAACAGCGGCACGCCGACATCGTGCTCCAGGGCGCTCACCTGGCGCGAGATCGCCGATTGCGACAGCCGCAGAGTCTCGGCGGCATGGGTGAAGGATCCTGCCTCCGCCGCGGCATGGAACACGCGCAGCTTGTCCCAATCCAATGACATTGTGTTCCCCTGCTCCGCCGGCATTGGACTGCCGGTCTAAAATCAATCGATACTCACGCCCCGTCGCCCGACAACGGGCACTCGGCGCTTCCGTTGCGTATATGCCCCCGCACCGCGCACGGTTCTTCAAAGCCACCCATTCGGCTCGCCGCGGCTTTCCGGCCGCGGCTGGCCGCCGTCTACTCCGCCGCCTCGCGATGTTCCTCGAGGCTTGCGATGTATTTTTCCGCGTCCAGCGCTGCCATGCAGCCGAGCCCGGCCGCCGTCACCGCCTGGCGATAGATGTCGTCGGCCACGTCGCCCGCGGCAAACACGCCCGGCACGTCGGTGTTGGTGGTGCCCGGCGCCGTCCACAGATAGCCGTTCGGCTTCTGCCTGAGTTTGCCGACGAACAGTTCGGTCGCCGGCGCGTGACCGATGGCGACGAAGATGCCGTCGACCGGCAGGTGCGACACCTGTCCGGTGACCGCGTTGCGCAGCTTTAGCCCCTCCGCCGTCGGCGGCAGCGGCGCTTTGCCCGGCCGGCCGGTGATCTCGTCCACCACCGTGTTCCAGATCACGCGCACGTTTTCCTTCTTCATGAGCCGCTCGCGCAGGATGCGTTCGGCGCGGAACTCGTCGCGCCGATGGATGACGGTCACCGATTTGGCGAGATGCGAAAGGTAGAGCGCCTCCTCGACAGCCGAGTTGCCGCCGCCGATCACCGCCACGTCCTTGCCGCGATAGAAGAAGCCGTCGCAGGTGGCGCAGGCCGACACACCGAAACCCTTGTAGATTTCCTCGCTGGGGATGCCGAGCCATTTGGCCTGCGCGCCGGTGGCTATGATCAGCGCATCGCAGGTAAAGGTGAGCCCGCCGTCGGTCTTGACCCGGAACGGGCGCAGGTCGATGTCGACATGGGTGACGATGTCGTTGACGATCTCGGTGCCGACATGCTCGGCCTGCTTCAGCATCTCGCCCATCAGCCAAGGGCCCTGGATCGGCTCGGCGAAGCCCGGATAGTTTTCCACGTCGGTGGTGATGGTGAGCTGGCCGCCCTGCTGCAGGCCGGCGATCAGCACCGGCTTCAGCATGGCGCGCGCCGCATAGATCGCCGCCGTATAGCCGGCCGGACCGGAGCCGATGATGAGGACAGGCGCGTGTCTCGCGGTCATGAACAGCCTTCTTTCGAGAACCCCCCATACAATCCGGGGCATTTGTTTGCAGCGCGGTCAAAAGCCGCGCCTAATCTAGGTGTTGGCCGGCCTGCCAGCAAGGCGGCGGCTGCCATCGTCCCCGGAAAGCTTACGGTTTCCAGACAATCGACGATTCGCGGTTAAATACCGTCGCCAAGACCTGACGTGCGCGCCTTCTTTCGTCTATGCACGGTATCCACGGCTCCTCTTTACCCGGACACGGCATGCCAATCAGGGCGGAACTAGACGCGATCGACTGGAAGATCCTGCGGGAATTGCAGGATGATGGGCGCATGACCAATGTCGAACTGTCGCGCCGGGTCGGAATTTCCGCGCCGCCATGTCTGCGCCGCGTCAAGCGGCTGGAGGACGCCGGCGTGATCCGCGGCTACCGCGCGCTGCTCAACGGACCGGCGCTGGGCATGGACGTCGTCGCCTTCTGCCTCGTCGGCCTGAAGCACCAGTCGGACTCCGATCTCAAGGCATTCGCGGAAAAGACCCGCGCCTGGCCGATCGTTCGCGACGCCTGGATGGTTTCGGGCGAGTCCGACTTCATGTTGCATTGCGTGGCGAGCGACCTCGCGGCCTTCCAGACCTTCGTCATCGAGGAACTGACCTCCTCGCCCAATGTCGACACGGTGCGCACCGCACTCACCATCCGCCAGGTCAAGGACGAGGGGCTTGTGGCGATTTAGGCGAGCGACCGGGGGCAGCTTGCAGGATTGATCCATATCTGTTTGACGGCACGCCTGCCGCCCATTCCAAGGTAATCGTTTGGATTGTGGTGATGAAATCACCAGCATATAGACTTGAAATCGGAGGACAGCCGGTTTTGTCGCGCAGGTCGTGGCAAACAAGGGCGAGGAGATTTTCGGAGCCATCCTCATGCAAAACGCGATATTGCACCGCATATTCCTTTCCAATCCGCGCGGCTGACGCGTTTGAGTTGACGGCTTTCGGATGGCATTTCGCGTATCATTTCATACCTACCCAGCTTTTTGGCCGTTCCCTATCTCCTGGAAGCGGTGGTCCACGCTCAGCTACAAATACGAGTATGGCGATGCGCTTCGGCAGGGCATGAAGCGCCATGGGATAGCGACGTCGAAAGCGAAAAAGGATGAACTCCCGAACAGCGACATCGCTGTCGTCTGGTCCTGGAAACAGCACCGTCTCATCGAAGGCATGCTGTCGGCGGGACGCCATGTTTTGGTGATGGAACGAGGGTTTCTGCCGAATCGCCGTGACTGGTGCAGCCTCGCCTTGGACGGCTTCAACGGGCGCGGGAGGTTCGCGCCCCCAGGGGATGATGGCGAGAGATGGGAGAAAAATTTCGCACGCTTCCTCAAGCCTTGGAAGCAAACGGAAGGCGACTATGCATTGATAATCGGGAAAGGCGAGAACGATGTTTCGCTACACGGCGCCGATTTCAAAGCCTGGGTCAACAAGCAAACCGAGCTCTTGCGCAATGCAGGCCATCGCGTGATCTATCGGCCGCATCCGGACCGGCCGACCCCTTGTCCCCAGGGGGCCGAGCTATCGACGGGCAGCTTGCAATCCGATCTTAGCCGGGTATCGTTTGTGGTGTCTTTCAACTCATCGACGGACGTCGAGGCAATTCTTGCCGGCATTCCGGCAGTCATAACCGATGTCGGATCGTTGGCTTACCCGGTAGCCTCCCACTCGGTCTCGGAACCGATTTTGCGCCCGGACCGATCCGAATGGTGCAACGAGATGGCGTGGCGGCAATGGACGCTTGCGGAACTGAGAAATGGTGACGCATGGGACCACGTCCGGCAACTCCTGCCATGACCCAAACAGGAAACGATACCTTGGCAAGCTTTCTCGCCGTTGCTGCCTTGATGAACCGAAAACAGAATAGCTGCGAATTCGAAGCTCCATCCCATTGAAGGAAATCACCTCCAAGATGCGCATCTGGACCGTAAGCGAACGTAAGGCCGGCACTCTGACGCAATGTCTTGGCGTCAGCCGGCCGATCGACCCGGTTCCCCACAAAGTGATCATCGAAAAGAAACTTCCGCGCTGGCGCAAGGGAATTCTGTCTCCTTACCGGAGCCTGGAAGGGCCTGAGCCGGACATCATTGTTTCGTGCGGAAGCATGTCCCCCAGCCACGTCCTCGCGATCGCCGCGGCATGCCGAAAGCGCCCCTTCACCGTGCATCTTCAAACGCCGCAACCCAGATTCTCGAAATTCTATGATCTGGCCTTTATTCCGCGGCATGACTGGACGGAGGAGAAGTCGAAATCGCCGAACTTCCGGCCGATGTTGGGTGCGCCCCATCAATTCACGCCCGCGGCCCTGGAAGGCGCTCGGCCCGCGGCCAGGGAAAAATGGGGCAACGGAGCTCAGAAGATGCTTGCGGTTCTGGTAGGTGGACCCAATGCCGCCTACCATTTCGACGGGCCGACGCTGGAGCATTTGGTCGAGTCGATTCGCGGACTGGCGGCCGGGGGCTGGCGGCTGCTGATCTCGACCTCGCGTCGCTCCCCGCCATCGTTGTTAGCTCGATTGCTGGATCTGCGTTCGGACAACATCGTCGTCTGGGACAATACGGGCCACAATCCCTATTCGGAGTTCCTCGCAGCCGCCGACGCATTCCTCATCACCAAAGATACGATCACGATGACATGCGAAGCGCTGACTACGGGCCGCCCCGTCTACATTTTCGATCTGGCAAAAACGCCTTGCAAAAAGTTGGATGAATTCGAATGGTTTCACACCGACATGGGCAAAACCCACGGCCTGACAAGACCATTCGAGGGAAGCATAGAACCCTATAGCTATACGCCGCCGAACGAAGCTCAGCGTATCGCTGATTTGATCAGCGAGATGAGCTCAGCCAATAAAAACCCGGCTTCAAAGCGGTTCTGATCGGAATATGGCTGACATGGATTGGAACATCAAACCATCCGAGATCGCTCGGTGGTCGAACTTTCGTGACCGTCAACGCAGATGGCTGTCGGATCTCGGCATGGTCGACAAGCCTTGGCTGATCTTGGGCGCCGCGCCGTCCCCCACCATCCCCGAAGGGATTCTCTCCAGCCATGCGCGAGTGGACATAAACAACGCCGGGCTGACGGCGAAGTCCCTCGGCCTCGGGCGGGCGGATTTGACCATCCGAAAGAAGAGCAAATCCTGGGACGAGCATCCCGCTCTGAATACGCGGGGCCTACTCTGGTATCACACCAGGCCGAGTTGGGTGCTGAAGATAAACCTCATGATGATGCCTCAGGTCCGGGTTGACAGCGTCATGAAGGTCACGAGATCCGAGCGCGACGCTCTGGTCGATATCGTGGCAGGCGAAACTGTCGGCGGCACGGGGGACATCGGCAAAGCCAGCAACGGCATAGCTGCCGCCTGCTATGCCCTTTTTGTCGGAGTGCCGGAGATCGTGCTCTGTGGCATCTCCCTGTCCAAACACGGCCATTCCTACACCGACCTCGTAAAAACTCGTTTGCAGGTTTCAGAGGACGCGTTGGTGCTGTCCCGGCTGAAAACGAGGCCTGACATATTTACGACCGAACGGGACCTGGCGGCCGAAGCCGGCATCAAGTTGTGGCAATCCGTCGACTAGGGTCTGATCAGATCGCGACAATACGCTGTCCGGTCGTGAGATGCGGCACAGTCCGCCGTTTCTCCTTACCCTTGAAAAAGCGGGACGCCGGTCAGCGCCGACAATTCCGGTTCGGAGGTTGAAAGCGACGGAAAACGCGTTGCAAGATGCGCAAACGAGGCCTGATCCTCTTCCTTGTGCAGACGCTGAAACTTCTTGCGATGAGGATTGGAATGGCCATCGTCGGTAAGTGACATTCCGGACACGATGATCTTCGGGATGTCGAAAAGGATTGCGTAGCAAATCAGTGCAATGCCGTTCGAGGGCCGGACCATCTTGCCCACACCCCTGAACGCGTCGCCGAGAACCGCGCCGCAGATGAGGTCGCGCTCACTGTCGCTGAGATGCATGAGGCGCGGCTCAAGAAAGGGGATTCGGTGCCGGAAACGATCAGCGACGACCTTTCTATCCTTGGGGGTGAGCGCGAGCAAACGATGGCATCGCAGACCAGCCGTCTGACGATCGATATGGTGATCGTTGACAAGAATAAGGTCCGGCTCCGCAAGGCCGCGGGCCCGCCCGGCGAACCCCGAGAATTTGATGTAGATGTGGGCAGTCCGGGGCGGCAAGGATGACGGAAGTGTAGCGCTAGGGGAGGACGCAAAGAACAGCCAGGGCCGGTCGAGGAGGCCAGCCCGCTCGAGCCATCGACGATGACGGCGCATGAACTCGCCAAGCCGTGCGTCGTCTTGCGTCATGGCGCTGTGTGGCTCGTGCCGGCCAGGCAGTCTATCAACGTGATCACGGCTTATCTTCCAATACAATGCCTGCGACTCCGGCAGTCGCGCAGTCCCAGATCTCTTCTTCCGGGAAAATCACCAAACCCCATCAAATCGCGACGATGCACTGGCCGGTCGGGAGATGCAGCACAGTCTGTGGCTTGTCCTGAAAAAACTCATCGAACGCGCGCTTGGCGCCGGGGCAATTCTCGGATCCGTAATCGTCACAAACGACGAATCCCCCTTTGGTCATTCGCGGATAAAAGAACTCGAGGCTGTCCAGTGTCGGCTGGTAAAGGTCCACATCGATGTGAACCAGTGAAAAAGACCTGTCCGCAACCTCAGCGAAGCGGTCGGGTATCCAGCCTTTCATGACATGCACCTGCCGATAATCCTTCAGATTTTCCTGCAAGATGTCGACGGGGGCTAAAATGTCACCCTTGCGCCAGTATATCTCTCCATCATCCTTCGCATCAGCCGATGTGGGTTCGGATAGGCCTTCGAAGGAATCGAACAGAAACAGGGACTTCTCAGTAGCCTGGCCACACCCGGTCAGCATGAAGGAAGCCGACCTGCCGAAGCGCGCCCCGCATTCCGCTATGTCGCCCGCGACCGAACGCGTTCGCCTCGCAATCTCAAGGAGCACAAAGCATCTGTCGTCGGGAATGCCCGTAATTTTCTTAGCCTTTGCTTCAAGAAAATCGCCATCCTGCGTCCATATCAAATTCTTCTTATAGATCTGGAAATTATTCTTTCTCGCAATTCTTTTAAGAATCCTGTACTTGGCGACCCTCCTCAACGCAGGAGAGGAAGAATACTGCTGAATATATTTAGTGCGCAGAATTCTGGAGATTAGTTTGTTCATATTGTCTCCAACCGGAAAGACTTGAATCAGATGGGTGCAGTCGCAGCAGTAAACGCCTAAGTTTACAGCACATCAGCCGAGAACAAGCGTCCCTTCCTCGACCTTTCGCCTCACCCAGCTTTTCTCCCGCTCCCAATCATGGCGTTTCCAGCCCGTCCAGCCGAAGCCGCGGAGTTCTACATGCCATTCGGGCGAAAGAAAGCGATCGAGCGCATAGCGGATAGCGATAAATCCGGTACTTGGGAAGAGTTTTCGCATCTGCGTCCGTGGAATGCCCAATTCGTCGCAACTTTTTTCGTACAAGGAAGCCGGCAGCACGGTTACCGGCTTACCCCGTTTGCCCAATGCCTCGATCGTCTGCCACGTCCAGTCGGCCCGCCGTCCCTTGAGCCAGGAAAGAAGATTTGGCCGCCCGTGATATTTCGCGATCACCGACGGATGGTACGGCAGAATGATTTCTTTGGCCTCCCGAAACAGCTTCGAATCCAGGTACCGCTCATTCGCAAGCCGCGCCTGCATCGACTTGCCGGAGTTCACCAAGAACAGGATGTCGGTCTTTGAACCAATTTCGTCAGGCGACTGCCACGGTTCATTGAATCGGATCACCACGTCGGCCGCATTGATTGCCGCGCCCGAACCGGCACTCACGGGACCGTTGCCTACAATGCTGACCCGTTTGGACATGCCCATGGTGCCGATCGCTGCCCCGACAACTGAGAGCACCTCTAGTCATCGGGTCCCGTTTTATCAACTGAATGGTGCCTTCAATGATTGAATGAGCGACATCAAGCGGCTATTCCCGGGCGGGAATTGAGACGATCACGAGGATTGCCATGAGTGATAATTTGCAGGTTTTCGTCGGTTGGGATTCGCGAGAGCCAATAGCATTCGACGTCGCCGAGCACTCACTCCTCAAGCATGCGAGCATCCCGGTAGAGGTTGTTCCGATCAAGTTGCAGGCTCTTGTGGAGCAGGGCCTCTACACAAGGGAGGTCGATCCCCTCGCCTCGACGGAGTTCACCTATTCGCGGTTCTTCACCCCGTACCTCGCAGGCTACAAGGGGTGGGCGCTGTTTTGCGACTGCGACTTTCTGTTTTTCGGCGACGCGGCCGAACTCTTGACCTACCGCGACCCTTCCAAGGCGGTTCTTTGCGCCCAGCATGACTATCAGCCCAAGGACGCCGTGAAGATGGATGGCAAGATCCAGACTGCCTACCCGCGCAAGAATTGGTCTTCATTCATGCTTTTCAACTGCGAACATCCTTCGACCCAAAAGCTGACGCCCGATGTGATCAACCGGGAGAGCGGCGCTTATCTGCACCGCATGCAATGGGCGGCCGATAAGGAAATCGGCATGTTGCCGATTGAATGGAACTGGCTTGAAGGATGGAATGAAAAGCCGGCATCCGGCTATCCGAAGGCAGTTCACTTCACCAGCGGCGGCCCTTGGTTCAAGGACTGGCAAGATGTCGATTACGGCGACGAATGGCGCAAGGAGGCCGATGAGGTTCAGCCGGGCTGGAAGGCGATCTGACACCCGGGAAAACCGTTTCGGCCTTTCTCTCAGTTCCCCTTCCTTTGCTTGGAATTGCGTCTCCGCAACGCCAGCCGATACCACGCCCGCTTGATCTCGCGTGACAGCACCTCACCGAGCGGCTTCACCTTCTTCTGGACGACGGTGCCGCCGAGCAGGTGCCCGATCTGCCGGACCGCCGGCGGCCGCACGGCCAGGATGCGGATCTTCACCAGCCAGCGCATCTGGATCGTCGTGTCGACCGGCCGGTCGAATGTCTCGGTCATCTTCAGAAGCTCGGCCGCTGCCTGCCGCCCGACAAGCTGCATCTGCATCCCGAGTCCCACATGCACCGGCTCGACCAGCGTCACCTCGCCGGCTTTGGCGGCCTCCGCGCCGCTGTCGGTATGACTGCGATAGGGAAACCGGATGTAGTCGCCGGCCCGGATCGTCCTCATGGCCAGCGCCAGCGCCGGCCCGAACGATCCTTCGATCGGCTCGACATCGTCCTCGACGATCAGCCCGGCGTCGAGCCCTCCGTCGACGATCGCCTGCCAGGCCTTGCGGTGCGACAGGAAACAGCCGATCTCGGCCTTGCGTAGCGCGAACGGATAGCGCGGACCATGGAGATGGCGGCGATAGGCCGCTTCGATCTCGTCGTCCCCCAGCGCCAGCCCGTCGACCGCATCGACGACATTGACCGGCAGCGGCAGCGTGGCCGTCAGCCGGTCGACCTGGACCTTGCGTGCCTCGGCGCGCCCGAGATGGATGATGAACGCTTCGGCTTTCATCCGCGACGCGCCCAGATCTGTTCGTAGACCCTTTGGATTGCATCGGCCTCGCGCTGCAGCGCAAAGGCGTCGTGGACATGCGCCAGCCCGTTCCGGCCATGCGCCCTGGCGACCGCCGGATCGTCGAGATAGCGGGCGACCGCCGCCGTCAGCGCCGCGCCGTCGCCGGCGGGCACCACCGAACCGGTCCGGTCCTCGACGATCATCTCGGCATAGGCGCCGGCGTCGCTGGCGACGACGGGAGTGGCGGAGGCCATCGCCTCCAGCGGCGTCAAGCCAAATCCCTCGTTGCGCGACGGGGCCACGTAAAGCGAGACCCGGCGATACCACAGCTTTATGTCCGGAACCTCGCCGAGGAACAGGATGCGCTTTTCCAATCCCGCCGCGGCGATGCGGCGCTTCAGATCGTTGGCGAAATTCTGGTGCTCGACGGTGACGCGCCCGGTGATGACAGCCGTCCAGTCCGGCCGCGTTGGCAACAGCGCGATCATCGCCTCGACGAACAGGTCAGTGCCCTTCTGCGCCCGCACGCGGCCGAAGCAGCCGACCGCATATTTGCCGGGCAGGCCGGCTGCGGCGAATTCATCGTCCGGCGTGCGCGCCGGGTGAAAGGCGTCGAGGTCAACGCCGTGCATCACCACCGTATGCGGGACTTCGAGAAACGACCCCGATCGCGCACTGGTGGCGATCACCGCCTCCATGCGACGGATCAGCCGTTTGGTAAAGGGGCGGTGATCGCGCTGCGCGGCGGAGGTGAAGAGAAGATGCAGCGGCATGCGCAGCACGTGGCGCAGCACGATGCCGCCGATCATCTCGACGTTGCGGCGCGCATGCCAGATGCGCTTTCTGCCCGAGGCCGACCGGCGCCACAGGCCGAAAACCTGCCACCAGCGCAGTTTAGGCAAGAAGTCCGGCAGGCCGGGACCGAGCGTCGCGATGCCGATCGCCTTCGCCTGCAACGGCACGAGCTGCACGATCGTGCTGGTGACGCCCGACAGCCGCTTCTTGAAGTTCGGCGCGATCACCTCGACCCGCGCCAGGTCGGGCGCCGCCGTTCCGTCCGAAAACGGCTGCGCGGAAGCGGTCATGCGAAAGGCCGACGGACGCTCAGACGAAGGAGAGCTTTACGATCTCGTAGCCGCGCGGGCCGCCCGGCGCGTTGACCTCGACCGAATCGCCGACTTCCTTGCCGATCAGCGCGCGGGCGATCGGCGACGAGATCGAGATACGGCCGGACTTCACGTCGGCCTCCTGGTCGCCGACGATCTGGTAGGTTTTCGTTTCCTCGGTGTCCTCGTCGACAAGCTGCACCGTGGCGCCGAACTTGATCTTGGAACCCGACAGTTTCGAGATGTCGATCACCTCGGCGCGCGCCACCAGATCCTCCAGCTCGTTGATGCGGCCCTCGTTGAGGCTCTGCGCTTCCTTGGCGGAATGGTATTCGGCGTTCTCCGAAAGGTCGCCATGCGAACGCGCCTCCGAGATCGCCTCGATGATGCGTTGGCGTTCCTCCTGCTGACGCCAGCGAAGCTCCTCCTTGAGCGTCGTGAACCCGCCCGCAGTCATCGGAACCTTGATCATTTCAACACGGCCTTTCCGTCCCAGACATACGACCCGGCGCCTCCACCAGTCCCGATGGACAAGGGGCCGGGCAAAAAAAGAAAACGGTCCGCAAGCCTTGGCGACGAACCGTTCTCAGCCCATTCCGGCGTAATATATAACAATCCGCGGACAATTTTCACGACAAAAAACATCGAGCTTCACAGGAGCCGTGATTTTCCGGCCCGCCGCCTTCACCGATACGTGAAGGCGAGCGCGCGTGAAAACCGGCTGCCGCGCTTGCACCCTTTGCTCTCGAACCTAAGTCGCTTGCATGCAGATCTCCACGAAGCTCCTCGCCCTCGCCTCGTTCCTCCTCGCCTCTGCCGCGCTTCCGGCAACGGCCCAGACAGCGAGCATCGACGCCGACATCGTCGCCGACGGCCTGCGCAATCCCTGGGGCCTCGATTTCCTGCCGGACGGCAGCGTCATCGTCACGGAACGTCCGGGTCGAATCAGGCTCTTGGCCGACGGAAAGCTGTCGGAACCCATCGGCGGCGTCCCGAAAGTTGCGGCGCGCGGCCAGGGCGGCCTGCTCGACGTTGCCGTCTCGCCGAACTTCGCGGCCGACAATCTCATCTTCTTCAGCTTTTCCGAGCCGGGCCGCAACGGCGCCGGCACGGCGGTCGCCCGGGCAAAACTCGTCCGCGACGCCGGCGGCGAGCGGCTGGAGGACGTAAAAGTCATTTTCTCGATGAGCAAGACGACCGGCACGACCCGGCACTTCGGTTCGCGCCTAGTGTTTTCGCCCGACGGCACGCTGTTCGTGACGACCGGCGACCGCGGCGACGGCAAGCGCGCGCAGGACATGCAGGATCACGCCGGCGCGGTCATCCGCATCAACACGGACGGCTCGGCTCCAGCCGGCAATACGGCGCCGCGAGGCTGGTTGCCGGAACTGTGGTCGAAGGGCCACCGCAATATCCAGGGCGCCGCGCTCGACCCGGCGACCGGCGCGCTGCTGACGGTCGAACACGGCGCGCGGGGCGGCGACGAGATCAACCGGCCCGAAGCCGGCAAGAATTACGGGTGGCCGGTCATCTCCTACGGAAAAGACTACTCCGGCGACAAGATCGGCATCGGCACGGCGGCGGAGGGTTTCGAGCAGCCGCTGCATTACTGGGATCCGTCGATCGCGCCTTCCGGCATGGCGGTCTATGACGGTGACATGTTCCCGGAATGGAAGGGCGACCTTCTGATCGGCTCGCTGAAATTCGCCTATCTCGCCCATCTCGACCGCGACGCTTCCGGCGCTATCGGCGAGGAAACGAGACTGCTGGAAGGCCGGTACGGGCGCATCCGCGACGTCAACGTCGCGCCCGACGGGTCGGTCTGGCTGCTCACCGACGAACGTGACGGAGCGATCGTGCGCCTGTCGCGGGCGGATTGATCGGAAACAGGCCGGCGTGCAAGCCGGCCCGTTCCAAGCTTCAAATCACCCCTTATAGGCGTCGATCTGCTCGGCCAGTTCCTTGTATTCCTCGCAGGAGACGCCGCAGCGCTTTTCGATTTCCGCAAGCTGGTTCCTGGCGGCAGCGACGTTGCCGAGCTGCAGATGCGCCTCGCCCAGATATTCGTAGACCACGGTGTAGTTGGGGTCGGCGCGCAGCGCCTCTTCGTAATAGCCGAGGCCGACCAGGATGCGGCCGGCCTTGCGGTGCGAATAGCCGAGATAGTTGAGGATGCGCGGATCGTTCTTGTTTTCGGCGAGGCTCAGCACCTTGATGGCTTCCTCGTAGTCGCCCCCTTGCGCAAGCTGGCGTCCGGTCCAATAGATGGTGTCATCGTCGACGACGCCGCTCTTCTGGGTCACGCATTTTTTGGTCCTCTTGTCGTAGATCTTGCCGGCGGCGCATTTGGGAGTGCTCCCGCTTCCGCTCCCGCCGCTGTCTCCACCGCCGCCGCCGGCCGTGAAAGCCGGACCGGCCGCCAGCATCAGCGCTGAAGCGACGATAAGGGCATAACGGTATTGCATCTGCCTTCTCCTCGGAGTGATTCCTGAACCGATACGAGCGTCAACGCTGCCGGTCGGCCGGTTCTTCCCGGCGCTCGATCGGTTCCGAGGGTCAGGCGCGGAAGATGAAGGCGGCGCCGCCGCAGATCATCGCGAAACCGATCACATGGTTCCAGGTGATGCTCTGCCCGAGATACAACACCGAAAACACCATGAAGACAACGAGCGTGATGACTTCCTGGATGGTCTTCAGCTCGGCGGCCGAATAGACGGCGCTGCCGAAGCGGTTGGCGGGCACGGCCAGCCAATATTCGAAGAAGGCGATGCCCCATGAGAACAGCACCGCGGCATAGAGCGGGGAGGCCTTGTATTTCAGGTGGCCGTACCAGGCGAAGGTCATGAAGACGTTCGAGGCGAGCAGCATCAGGATGGGCAGGATTTTCGGCGACAGGATCATGGTCATGGACGGCACCGGACTGGAGGGACGCGCCATTTCGGTCGAACGCTTTTCGCTGTCAATCCGCGTGTCGCTAACCGTGCCCGCTCGCGGGACGTGACCTTGCGCGCAATTTCTGTATCATCGCCGATGCGCTACCATGGAGACCACTGGTGCACCGCAAACTCGAAAAGGACTGGGACCTGACGATCGGTCCGGACACGGTCCGCCTTTTCATCGAGAAGGCGAAGTCGATCAGCGCCGCCGTCAACGAGGATTATGCCGGCGGCCAGGAGCACGAGGTCGAGTTCGACGGCGACGCCCGGGACAACCACCGTCACGACGGACTGGCGGAGGAAGAGGCGGAAAACCTCACCGAGGAGGAACTGCGCGAACTGATCAACGACCTCAATGTCGACGAGGCGGCCGAACTGGTGGCCCTGGTTTGGGTCGGGCGCGGCGATTACGATGCCGCCGAATGGGCCGACGCGGTGACCGCGGCCAGGGAGCGCGGCAACAGGCGCACGGCAAAATACCTGATGGGCATGCCGATGCTGGGCGACTGGCTGGAGGAAGGGCTGGAGGCGATCGGCGCCTGAGGCGCCGGCTATGCCGCCCGCAACCAAACCGCGTCGCCACCGTTGAGCGGCGATGGATTTTCGCGCCTGCCTCCGCTTCCTGACCGTTCTTGGCCTGAGCGCCGCCTGCCTGGCGGGTGCGTCGGCGCAGACGCCAAAACTTCCTGAAAAGGTGCCGGCGCCGAAAGTCCATGCGCCGCCGGCCGGCAACATTCCGCCGGAACATCTGGGCGACACGCCGGTGCCGGAAGCGCGTCCTGGAGATGAAGCCTCCGGAGCCGAAAAGGCGAAGAAACCGGCGGAGGACAAGAAACCGGCCGGCGAGCCGGTGACGCCTGCAACCGCGCCGCTGCCGACGGAACCGCCGCCCGCCGCAAAGCCCAAGATGCAGGCCGATCCGCGCTCGGAGGAAAAGCCGCTGTCGCCGATGCCGGCCGCCGAGCTGGCCTGCCGCTGGCGCTTGCGCGATCTCGGCGTCGCTTTCGAGGATCGCCCGGCCGAGGCGGACGAGGCTGGCTGCTCCATGCCCTACCCCGTCTCGGTCCGCGGCCTGGGCAAGGACGTCGCGCTCGAACCGGCGGCGCTGATGAACTGCGCCACGGCGGAAGCCGCCGCGCGCTTCGCCAGGGACATCATCGCGCCGGCAGCGAAACGTGAATTCGGCACGGGATTGAAATCCGTCACCCATGCTTCCGCCTATGTCTGCCGCCCGCGCAACGGCACGACAAAACTGTCGGAACACGCCTTCGGCAACGCGCTCGACATTTCCCGCTTTTCGCTGGCCGACGGCAAAACCGTCGACGTCATCCTGCGGCCGGAGGAAACCGAGGCGCGTTTTCTGGGCGCCGTGCGAAAAGCCGCCTGCGGGCCGTTCAAGACGGTTCTCGGCCCCGGCAACGCGGACCACGACACCCATTTCCATCTCGATCTCGCCCCGCGCCGCAATGGCGGGACGGTCTGCGAGTAGCAGCCACAATCGCGCCGCAGGCGTGAACGCTGCCACTGACCTTTCCTTTACGCTTGCCGCCTAGACTTTGCCGCGACGGGACAGGGAAATCATCGATGCGCCGAATTGCTCCGCGCGCGCTTCGGCGCGTCTGCGCGGCAGGGCTTGCCGCCGCCCTCGCCGCCTGTTCGACGGAAAGCGTGATGTCTCTCAGGCCGGACGTCGACGTCGGCGCGCAGACCGCCGGCGTGCCGGCCGCCGTCGCCGTGGCGCCCGTCCCGACCGCTCCGATCGAGTCGATCGAGCCCGTCGAGCCGGTTGAACCGACCCCCATCGATCCCACGGTTCCGACTGATCCCATGACGCCGGTTCCAGCCGACCCGATGACGCGAGCGCCAGTCGATCCGAGGCTCGCCGCCTATCCGCATTTCGAGGTTCCAGCCGACCCGCCGGACGTCATGCCGGCCGGCGAGGTCGATTGCCGCCGCGACCTGAAGCGGCTTGGGGTGCGCTTCCGGGACGTGTCCCCGATCCACGAGGGAAGCTGCGGCATCGACTGGCCGGTCGAGGTCTCGGCGATCGGCAGCGTCCGGATGAAACCGGCCGCCACGCTGAGTTGTTCGATGGCCGCGACCTTCTCGCGCTGGACGAAGAAGGAACTCGTGCCCGCCGCCCGCTGGCGCTATCTTTCGGGCGTGAAGACGATCCACCAGGGATCGAGCTATTCCTGCCGCAACATCCGCGGCTCGCGCGGCACGCCCTCGCAGCATTCGCGAGGCAACGCACTGGACGTGATGCGCATCGAGCTGAACAACGGCAAGGACATCGACGTGCGCAAGCCCGGCTGGTTCGCCTTCCGCCAGCGCGGCTTCCTCAACACGGTGCGGCAGGACGGCTGCGACTATTTCACCACCGTGCTCGGGCCCGGCTACAACGCCGACCACGCCGACCATTTTCATTTCGACATCATGCAGCGCCGCAACGGCTACGTGGCGTGCAGATAAGCCCTGCGCGTTATGTGACCTGGTCCTCTTTCCGTCGACGTGCAGCACAGTAACTATGGTAAATGAAACGTTTGCCGGCTGAATGTCGATGCCTCACCAATACCGATACGGCACATATATCGTTCTGCCGAACGAGAGATTGTGGTCCTCGATACTGAAGACCGCTCAACGAAATCCTGGCTGCACCGATGTGAACGCAGTTGAGCAAGGTAAAGCCAGCGGCGAAGGCAGCGAAGATTCGCTTGCCATCGTCCGTCCCCGGCATCAATCTTGCGGCGGCGGAAGCATCGTGGCTGGCGGATGCCGGGTGGTCGGCTAGCCGCAGCGGGTACGTTTCTCCGGCAGTCCGGAACGAGGGAGAACCCAATGGCGAAGCTGGCCTGGAGAGTGCCGTTCGGAATGGTCGTCGACCAGAATACCGCGAGTTCCTTCGGCTCGAAGGTCGCGGAGGGGCCGATCCTCGATCGTATGAAGAACGCCGTCACGCTCGGGAACCCGGGTGATTTCGGGTTGTACGCCGACAAGGGGACCAATGACTCCGACCCGGAGATGTTTGTCTTCATCGGGCTGCGCAACGACCTTCCGACGGAACGCATCACCCAGATGCGGAACTACAGGGCTTCCCTGGCGGCCGGAAACTGGTCTCGGCCGGACGCGCTCATCCACACCAGGACAGCCCGCGAATACTACGAAATCAAACCCGAATCCGCCCCGAGCATGACCGGGGGACAGAACAAGCTGCCGAATATCAACGCCTTCATGGATCATTTCAAACTGCCGTACCGGCCAGGGAGCAGGTATCTCGTCGGCGACGTTACCGACGAGGCTCTGCTGCTTGAGAACAACGCCTGGTTCCAGGCGGAGATACGGGCTTTGCAGACCATGTTGGGCCTGCGCAACATCAAACTGTTCATCCAGTGGGAGAGACCGGTGGACGGATTGATCGTCTACCGTGCCAAGGTCACTGCGGAAACGGAGGATCCGGAGCCGCGCAACTTCCCCATGCAGGAACTCGCCGCCTGGGTGTTGAAGCTCGGCGTCCAGGCGGCCCTTCCGGGCGCGGTGCTCGGGGCCTCGGCCAGCGCTGCGCTCACTGCCGTCCTGAGCAAGATCCGCGAGCCGCTCGATCGACTGAAGAGAGACCTCGACACCTTGAGGGGCCTGCACCAGTTGCTGCTGAAGGAAGCAACGCCCAGCACGCTCCAGAAGGTCACGACAGCGGTCGGCCTCCTCACTCCCGGCCTGGCCATTCCGACATTGGTCGACCTCGCGGTCAACCCCGCCAAGCGGCCCGTTGTCGGCGCTGGCGTGCAAATGCTGAACCCGGCCAAGCACACCCTCGACATATGGAAGCCCGTCCAGGAGGCCATAGACGCCGCGGAGGCAGCCATGCAGGCGCGTAACGCCGCCAAGGCGATGGAGCAACTCGCCGTCGGAAGGGCGAGTTACGCGAAGGCCGCGGAGCAGTTCAAGGCTTTCCAGAGCGGGACCGATCTCGCCGGACGCCGGGCACAACTGCTTATCGGTGCTACCGCCGCGGTGGCCATACTGGCTGCGGTGGTCGCCTACTCCGCCGCGGGTGTCGCGGCGGGTGCGGGGGCCGGGGCGGCGACTGGCGCGGGAGCTGCGACGCAAACCCAGGTGCGGGTTGCCGGCGAGTTGTTCAAGGAGGGAATGACCCGCATCGTGCTGGCGGAGTCGCCGGAAGCGTTCGATGCGGGCGTACGCCTCTGCATGGAGGATGCTCCGCAGGCGGTGATGCGCATGGCCGCGAAGTAAGCCGTCGCAAGCAGACGCACGGATGGAGCCGGTCCGGCTACCACGCCGACCATTTTTATTTCGACATCATGCAGCGCCGCAACAGCCGCGTGGCGTGCAGGTAGACTTTCGGGCAGGCCGGCTCCGAGCGGGGGCAAGACGGCGAGAACCGACTGTCGAACATCGATATCCCTTGGGCGACTTGAAACCGTATCGTCGTTGCGGAAATTCCGTATTCGCTCTTGCTGAGTTACGGAAATTCCTTAGTATATGCCATGCATACGGTGATTGAGCTTCCTCCTTATCTTGCTGCCGCGAAGGCGGCAGGCATGACTGCCCAGGAGATGGAAGACGCTGTCTTCATGGTGGCGAGCGACCCGCAGGGCGGCGACATCATTCAGGGGACCGGCGGTTGCCGAAAGTATAGATTGGCCGGCCGAGGCAAGGGCAAAAGCGGCGGCTACCGGATTATCACGGTATTCGGCGGGCGGGACATGCCGGTGTTCATGCTCACCGTGTTCGGCAAGGGCCAGAAAGATAACCTGTCCAGAGCTGAACGGAACGAATTGGCCATCGTGACAAGAAACCTTATCGAGACATACCATCGGAGGCGCAGATGACACGCACCGCTTTCAATCAGATCATGGAAGGTCTTCAGGCCGCTGTGCGATACGCGGAGGGCGACGAGGCGGGTGCCGTTGTGCATGTCCCCGAAACCATCGACGTGCGCGGGGTCCGCAAGACCTTGAAGCTCAGTCAGGAACAGTTCGCCGCCCGATACAACATCGGGCTTGCCCGTCTGCGAGATTGGGAACAGGGCCGATCCTGGCCGGATAGCGCGATGCGCGCCTACCTTACCGTGATCCTGAAAGAGCACGAAGCCGTGGATCGGGCGCTGCGCGCCGCATAGGCCCAAACGCGCCGGCGTCCGGCACAGATCACCGGACATTAATGGCTTGGAGGACGGAGCGGGACGATTTACAAAGCAGTCCTGCAAGGCGCCTGCCAGACATGTCGAATCCGCAAATCCGGCGGCGGCTCGCCGCCATCCTCGCCGCCGACGTCGTCGGCTACAGCCGGCTCATGGAGCGGGACGAGACCGCTACGCATGCCGAACTGACGGCTCGCTGGCGCAACGTGCTCGACCCGCTGGTCGCCCGCCACCGGGGCCGCATCTTCAAGCGCATGGGCGACGGCATCTTCATCGAATTCGCCAGCGCCGTCGATGCCGTCGAGTGCGCCGCGCAGTTGCAGCGCGACATGGCCGCGGCCAACGACGGCGCGCCCGAAAGTCCCGCCATCGTTCTGCGCGTCGGCGTCAACCTCGGCGACGTGATGGTGGACGGCAGCGACCTGTTCGGCGACGGCGTCAACCTGGCGTCACGCATCGAGACTTTGGCGACGCCCGGCGGCGTCGCCATCGCGGACAACGTCCACCAGTATGTTCACGGCCGGGTCGGCGTCGACTTCGCCGACAGCGGCCATCACGAGGTCAAGAACATCGAGCGGCCGGTGCATATCTGGAGCTGGTCGCCGGACGGCGCGGTGGTGGCCGCGCCCCTGCCCGCACCGGAGCCGCCGCCGGGACTGCCCGAAAAACCCTCGATCGCGGTGCTGCCTTTCGACAACATGTCCGGTGACCCGGAACAGGGCTACTTCGCCGACGGCATCACCGAGGACATCATCACCGACCTGTCGAAGGTCTCGGGGCTGTTTGTCATCGCCAGAAACTCCTCCTTCGCCTATAGGGGCCAGAGCCCGGACGTGCGCAGGGTCAGCCGCGAACTCGGCGTCCGCTACGTGTTGGAGGGCAGCGTGCGGCGCGCGGCGAACCGCATCCGCATCAACGCCCAGATGATCGACGGAACCACCGGCGGCCACCTCTGGGCCGACCGCTTCGACCGCCAGGTCGAGGACATCTTCGAGGTCCAGGACGAGGTGACGCGCACCATCGTCAGCGCGCTGAAGGTCAAGCTGACCGCAAGCGAAGCGGCCATGCGCGAGGTCAAGGGCAAGGTCGATCCGGCCGCCTACGACCTGTTGGTGCGCTCGCGCCAGACGGTTCTGCAGCTTTCTCCCGGGACGGCGCTGGAAGCCAGCCGGATGCTGGAGCATGTGATCGAGATCGATCCGACCATCGCGCTGGCTTATGCGCGTCTGTCGATGATCGCTTTCGCCGACTATGCCAACCAGTGGAACGGCGCGACGGTCGAAAATCTCGATCGAGCGCTGAAGCTGGCCAGAAAGGCGATCGAAACCGACGAGACCGAACCCCAGGGCCACATCGCGCTGGCGCTGGCTTTGTCCTGGATGAAACGCCTCGACGAGGCGGAGCCGGCGGCGGAGCGGGCGCTGGCGCTCAGCCCCAACCTTGCCGATGCCTATGTCGGCCTTGGCAACATCCGCGATTTCCAGGGCCGGCACGAGGATGCCGTGGCGCTCTACACCCGCGCCCACCGGCTCGACCCGCAATTCGACATGGCGCTGAATTTCCTGGGCCGCGCGCTGCTGGCGCTGGGACGCTACGACGAGGCCGAAATCGCCTTCAAGCGCCGCCTGCTGCTTGCCCCGCGCTCCGACATGACTCGTTTTTATCTGGCCTGCCTCTATGGCCTGACCGGCCGGCACGCGGAAGCGCGACGCTACTGGAACGAGACGATGGAGGTCAACCCGACTTTTTCCGTCGACCATTTCAGGCGGGCGCTGCCCTACCGCGACCCGCATCTGATCGACCGCTGGGTGGAAGGTTTGCGGCAGGCGGGAATCGAAATCGCCTGACCTGCGTCGCGCCTGGCGGTCGTCTCCGGCGGCAGCGGAGAACAACGATCTGACGTTTCGGGCGAAGCCCGCCGTCCACGGCAGGGCGTGCTTCCCCCGATCTTGAGGGCATGAAGGAAAGCGCGAACGGCGGGTTTTCTTCAACGGTCCGGCCATCCCCTTGAAATGGCTCGAACTTCCGGACTTCACGCACGGCCCAGCCGCATCGGCTCCAGTGTCTGCCCGCTCCTCGCGCAGATGACCGCCCGCCTTGCGGCAAGTGATGCAAGCTGCTGAATTCATTCAATATCCCTCGACAGATGCTTCACAGGACAATGGCGGGAAAAAGCCTTTCAGGCGGCAGCGGCGACCGCTATTGTGCTCTTCGGCATCGAGCGGGGACTCATGCGCCGCAAAAAACTGAAGACCGCGATTTCAGCGCTGCTGGCTATCGGCGTCGCCTATGGCGCGACCGCCTATCTTGCGCTTCCCGAGTTCTGGACGGTGCATGACCGCCACCTCGCCGACCGCATCGGCAACTTCCTCACCACCACCCCGCAAGGCATTCCCGGCGACCCGATCAATGTCGGCCTGGTCGGCACGAAAGAACAGGTATTGCGCGCCTTCGCCGCCGCCGGCTGGCATGCGGCCGACAGCATAACCCTACGTAGTTCCTTGGATATCGGGCTCAGTGTGGCCCTGGACCGGCCCTATGCGGACGCCCCCGTCAGCACGCTGCTCTATGACGGACGAAGACAGGATGTGGCCTTCGAAAAGCCCGTCGGCGACAGCGCCGACCGCCGCCATCACGTCCGCTTCTGGCAGACGAAGGAGCTTGACGGCGACGGGCGACCGCTCTGGCTCGGCTCCGCCAGCTTCGACCGCGGCGTCGGCTTCAGCCACGACACCGGCCAGATCACCCACCACATCGGCCCGGACGTCGACGCCGACCGCGACTTCGTCATCCAGACATTGACCCAGGCCGGAATGATCGTCTCGGTAGACGAAGCGAAAGGCATCGGCGCGACGACCACCGGCCGCAATGGCGGCGGCGATACCTATTTCACCGACGGCATGATCAAGATCGGTGTGCTGGCGGGCGAATCCTGAACGCCAGCAGCGGCTGCGCGACCCAATATCGCGGTCGAACCCTTTTCGCCGATGCCTCGCGGATGCTAAGCAGCAGCCATGCTATACGTCGAAATCGGCATCGTGGTCGTCCTCATCTGCGTGAACGGCCTGCTCGCAATGTCGGAGCTTGCCGTCGTCTCGTCCCGCCCGGCGCGGCTCAAGGCAATGATCGACCGCAACGTCAAGGGCGCGGCAAGCGCGCTGAAACTCGGCGCCAACCCCGGAAAATTCCTGTCCTCCGTGCAGATCGGCATCACGCTGGTCGGCGTGCTGTCCGGCGCCTTCTCCGGCGCGACGCTGGGCGACCGCCTGTCGATGACGCTCGCCGAATCGGGCGTCCCGACCCGCGTCGCCGACTGGCTCGGCGTCGGCATCGTGGTTGCCGTCATCACCTATGCATCGCTGATCATCGGCGAACTGGTGCCCAAGCAGATCGCCCTGCGCAATCCCGAAGGCATCGCCTCGCGTGTCGCACCCGCCATGTCGCTGCTGGCGATCATCGCCGCGCCGCTGGTGTTCCTGCTCGACATTTCCGGCCGCGCGGTGCTTTGGCTACTCGGCCAGAAAGGCGAATCGGAGGAAAAGGTCACCGACGAGGAGATCAAGATGCTGGTGGCCGAGGCCGAGCACCACGGCACCATCGAATCCGACGAACGCCGCATGATCGCCGGCGTCATGCGGCTGGGCGACCGCGCGGTGCGCGCTGTGATGACGCCGCGCACCGACGTCGACTGGCTCAACCTTGCCTGGGACGAGGCGGCGCTGCGCAAGGCGCTGATGGAGACGCAGCACTCGCGCCTGCCGGTGGGCGACGGCTCGGTCGATGCGATGGTCGGCGTAGTGCAGACGCGCGAATTGCTGGCTTCGCTGCTGGCCGGCGACAGGCTGGACCTCAGGCGCCACACCCGCGAGGCGCCGATCGTGCACGACCAGGCCGACGCGCTGGACGTGCTGGCCACTCTGAAGGAATCGGAGGTTCCGGTGGCCCTCGTCCATGACGAGTACGGTCACTTCGAAGGTATCGTCACCCCCGCCGACATACTGGAAGCGATCACCGGCGTGTTCCGCTCGGACCTGGAGGCGGAGGAGGAGCCGTCCGCCGTGCAGCGCGAGGACGGCTCATGGCTGCTCGCCGGCTACATGCCGGCCGACGAGATGCGCGACCATCTCGGCATCGACATTCCGGAGAACCGCGACTTCGAGACGGTTGCGGGCTACATCCTGTCGCAACTTCACCACCTGCCTGCGACGGGCGAATGCGTCGACGCGCAGGGCTGGCGCTTCGAGGTCGTCGATCTCGACGGCCGCCGCATCGACAAGGTGATCGCGTCGAAACTGCCCGGTGTGCATCGCCGCGCCGGCTGAGGAGCGGCGAAAAATCAAATGGTTGCTGGGCGGATTTGAATCGATCCGGCAGCAATTTGATCCTGTTTGCGAAGAACACCCTCAATCCCGACTCGCTTCGCCGGAAGGCCGGAATCATGCAGATTCCGGCTGCCGGATGCCCATTTGCATCCGCTGCCTTGATTTGAACGCGATCGATCCTTACATGGGCTCCATCGGCCGCCGGGTTTCGGGTCGAACGTTCCTCCGGATTGGAGGTCAAGGTTCCCCGGCGAGGCGGCTGAATTGATCCGACGGACGGTCCGTCGACCGTGGATGTATCGGCGGCGAAGACAAGTTTCGGAAACGAGGGAAGCGGGCTTTTCGGCCCGCTTTTTTGTTGCTCGGATCTCTTTGCCTTGGGCGGCCAACGCCCTTCAAAGCTTCCGTTGGGTAACCGCGACTTTCGGCTAAACGCCCTGTGGTTAAGGCAATTTTCACCATGGCTGCGCATTGTCGCGGGCCTGCGGTGATGTAATGAGTACCGCGGTGCTTCGGCACCCAGGCAACAGCCCGTCGTCCCGCAAGGGCCGACGGGTTTTCCATTTGGAGCTTCCCCCGGCCGACCGGAAAACATGAGGGCGGCACGAAGGCCGCCCTTGCAAAAATCCGGACTGACAAACAGCAACGGCGCGTCAGGCCGCGCGAACCTCTTCGGCCACGGCATCGGCTTCCCGCGCCGCCTTCAGCGCCTTCGCCCACCAGGTGATGTCGTTGAGCAGGCCCTTGGCGGCTTGGTTCAAATGCTCGAACTCTTCCAGCTTCTTGGAGCCGTTCATGACCTGCGCCATGTCAGCCCATACGATGTGGACGGCATTGCGCACCGGCGCCATCTGCAGCTCCACCGCATGCAGCCGGAGCTGCTCGATGGCGCGCGCGCCGCCAACGCCGCCGTAACCGACGAAGCCGGCCGGCTTCTTGTTCCACTCGCTATAGGCGTAGTCGAGCGCGTTCTTCAGCACCCCGGTGGGGCCGCGGCTGTATTCGGCGGCGGTGAAGATGAAACCGTCGCAGCTCGCCACCTTCTTCTGCCAACGCTGCGCGACCTCGCTTTTGGAGGGCACATAGAGCGAGGATGAAACCTCGTCGAAGAAGGGAAGCGGAAAGTCGCGCAGGTCCACGACCTCGATTTCGATGTCGTGGTGCTCGCGGGCAAGCTTGGCGAACCATTCGGCGGGCTTGTCGGCAAAGCGGTTGGCGCGTGTGGAGCCTATCACCAGCGCGATTTTCGGTTTAGACATTGCAAGTGACCTCTTGAAATCTGGTATCGGAAGGATACCGACACTATATAAGTTACTGACAAGGACTGCCGCAAGGAGGCACTTTTTTGAAACCTAGGCACCTGCACCTCAGCGAGGATTGCCGCGCCGTCAGCGGCGTGCTCAATCGCGTCGGCGACAAATGGACCGTGCTGGTCGTCACCAAGCTGGGTCCGGGCCGCATGCGCTTCAGCGAATTGCGCGGAGCGGTCGGCGGCATCTCGCAGAAGATGCTGACGGCGACGCTGCGCGGGCTGGAACGCGACGGGTTCGTCGTGCGCGAGCAGTTTCCGACCATCCCGCCGCGCGTCGACTATGAACTGACCGACCTAGGCCGTGAATTGCTGGAGCCTGTCACCGCGCTTGCCGAATGGGCGCGCAGGAACGGCGAGCGAGTCGCCCGTGCCCGTGAGCGATTCGACAGAATGACAGGCAATGTCGAGGTTGAATGGGAAGAGCAGAAGGAGATGCGGCCTTAGCCGGAAGGCATTTTTGGACAGCGGAGAGCGGGGTCCCTACTGCCCTACTCCGCCGGCACCGCCTTTGGCCGGCCTTCCGCATCCAGCGCCACCATGATGAAATCCGCATCGGTGACCTTTTCCATCACGTCGCTGAGATAGCGCTGCGCCCAGGCTTCGACTTTGAGCGTCATCGAGGTGCGGCCGACGCGGGTGATATGGGTATAGATGCAGAGCGTGTCGCCGATCTTCATTGGCTTGGCGAAGGACATCTCCTTGACCGCCGCGGTCACCACCCTGCCCTTGGCGCGCTCGGCGGCGCGGATGCCGCAGGCAAGGTCCATCTGCGCCATCACCCAGCCGCCAAAGATATCCATGGCTGCGTTGGCGTCCGACGGCATGGCCAGTGTGCGCAAGGTGAGTTCGCCCGTGGGTTCCTGCCCGTTCGCGTAGTGAACCATCGCGCTCCCTCTCTTCTGGCTTTCCGGATTGCCCTAGCCGCCGCGACCGGAACGGTCAACGCGGCATGGCGCGGTCCCGCCGGTCGCTTTTCTCACAGCCGATGCCGGAAGCCCCGCCTGCCGCCCGCGCGGCGCCCCGCTACACTGTCGGCACTGCCGCCCACCGGGATCACCGCGCCTCCATGCAGAGCTACGACTTCGTCATCGTCGGCGCCGGCTCCGCCGGCTGCGTGCTGGCCGAACGGCTGTCGGCAAGCGGCCGCTTTTCCGTGCTGGTCCTGGAAGCCGGCCGCAGCGACCGCCGCTTCTACGTGCAGATGCCGCTCGGCTACGGCAAGACGTTCTACGATCCCGCCGTCAACTGGAACTACAAGGCCGAGCCCGATCCGGGGCTGGCGGGAAACGCCGACCATTGGCCCCGCGGCAAGGTTTTGGGCGGCTCCAGCTCGATCAACGCCATGGTGTGGATTCGGGGCCATCCGGCCGACTACGACTCCTGGCGCGACCAGGGCAATCCGGGCTGGGGATTCGACGACCTGCTGCCCGCCTTCAAGGCGATCGAGGACAATCAGGCCGGCGCGGACAATTGGCGCGGCAAGGGCGGGCCCGTGCACGTCACGGACTGCACAAAACTGGTCCATCCGCTGACCACGCGGTATCTCAAGGCCGGCGAGCAGGCCGGGCTTTCCCTCAATCCCGATTTCAACGGCGAGGCGCAGGAAGGCGTCGGCGTCTACCAGATTTCCACCCGCGACGGACGCCGCATGTCGGCAGCGCGCGCCTTCCTGCGCCCGGCGATGCGGCGAGACAACGTGCGCGTCGAGACCAACGCGCTGGCGACAAGAATCCTGTTCGAGGGCAAACGCGCGGTCGGCATCGAATATGAGCAGAACGGCGCCACGAAAACCGTGCGCGCCGCCTGCGAGGTGATCCTGTCGGCCGGTTCGATCAACTCGCCGCAGCTTCTGCAATTGTCCGGCGTCGGCCCGGCGGACCATCTGAAAAGCCTCGGCATCGACATCGTCCACGACAACCGCAATGTGGGCGCCAACCTCGAGGATCATGTCGGCGTCAACTACACCTACAGGGGACGCGAGGCGACGCTGAACCAGATCCTGAGGCCCTGGTGGGGCAAACTGTGGGTCGGCATGCAGTACTTGCTGCTACGCAGCGGGCCGCTGTCGCTGTCAATGAACGCCGGCGGGGGATTCTTCCGCACCGATCCCTCGCTGCCGCGCCCCAACATGCAGCTCTATTTCCAGGCCTTTTCCACGGTGAAGCCGAAGGCCGGAGAGCGTCCGATCCTGACGCCCGACGACTGGCCGGGTTTTTCCATCGGCCTTTCCAATTGCCGGCCGACCAGCCGCGGCGAGATCATGATCCGCTCGAAAAACCCGCGCGACTATCCAAGGATCGTCGCCAATGCCTATTCGACCGACGAGGACGTCGCCGAGATGCTGGCGGCGGTGAAATTCGTGCGGCACATCGCGGCGCAGCCCGCCATGGCCGAAGTCATCGTCGAGGAAGTGCTGCCCGGTCCGTCCATCACCTCCGACGAGGATCTGATCCTGGATTTCCGAAAGCGTTCCGGCACGGTCTACCATCCGGTGTCGACCTGCCGCATGGGTCCCGATCCGGCGAAGGCCGTGGTCGATCCGCGGCTGAAGGTTCATGGACTCGCGGGACTGCGCGTCGTCGACGCCTCGATCTTCCCCGACAACATTTCCGGCAATACGAACGCCCCGTCGATCATGACCGGCTGGAAAGGCGCGGAGCTGGTGCTGGAGGATTCTAGATGACGGCTGAGGGCACAAGATGAAAATCACCGACGTGAAAACCTGGGTCGTCGGCAATCCGCCGCCCGGCATCGGCGGCCGCTACTTCATCTTCGTGAGGCTGACCACCGACTCCAATGTCGTCGGCTTTGGCGAGGCCTATAGCGCCACCTTCGGCCCGCATGTCACGGCAAGGATGATCGAGGATATCGCCGCGCGCTACCTCGTCGGCCGCGACCCGCACGACATCGAGACCTTCTTCCGCCGTGCCTACTCCTCCGGCTTCTCGCAGCGGCCTGATGTTTCCGTCATGGGCTGCGTCTCGGCGCTGGAGATCGCCTGCTGGGACATCATCGGCAAGGAGGCGGGGAAACCGGTCTACAAGCTGCTCGGCGGCCAGGTGCACGAGACGCTGCGCAGCTACACCTATCTCTATCCGACCGCCGGCAGCGTCGTGCCGGTCGAGGCCGGACCGGTCAATGTCTACAACGATCCCGATCTCGCCGCCGCCTGCGCCATGGAATATGTGCGCCAGGGTTTCAACGCGGTGAAACTCGATCCGGCCGGGCCCTACACGGTCTATGACGGCCACCAGCCCCGCCTCTGCGACATCGACCTTTCGGCCCGAATGGTGAAGGCGATCCGCGAGGCCGTTGGCACCAAGGCCGACATATTGTTCGGCACGCACGGCCAGTTCACCGCGTCCGGCGCGCTGCGCATGGCGCGCGCCATCGAGCCCTACGATCCGCTGTGGTTCGAGGAGCCGGTGCCGCCGGACATGCCGGAAGTCATGGCCGAGGTGGCGCGCGGCACCAGCATCCCGATTGCCACCGGTGAGCGGCTCACGACAAAATTCGAATTCGCCCGCGTCATCGAACAGCGCGCCGCAACGATCCTGCAGCCCGACCTCGGCCGCTCCGGCGGAATCTTGGAGACCAAGAAGATCGCGGCGATGGCCGAGGCCTACCATATCCAGATCGCGCCGCATTGCTATTGCGGGCCGATCGTCGGTGCCGCCAACATCCAGTTGGCGGTGACGCTGCCCAACTTCCTGATCCTGGAATCGCTGAAGCAATGGGACGGATTCCACGAGACGCTGCTGAAAAAGAAGATCGAGTGGCAGGACGGCCACGTCATCCCTTCGAAAGAGCCCGGCATCGGCGTCGAACTCGACGAAGCCGTGTGCGATGCGCATCCCTATGATGGCGCCCTGCTGCATCTCGAAATGACGCAGGAAGCCTTGTTTCCCTGACCGCGATGGGGGAAGCGGAAGGCCAACCGTGCCGCCTCCAAGGTTCCCCCGAGCAAAAAATCGCTCGACGATTGGGCGGCCCGGTGGAGCGCCGCGCAACCGGCACGCGCAGCGGATTTTCAGAAATTCAGAGTATATCGTCAATATTTCTATAAATTTCCACACCCCGCAATAGTTTTTTATATTGAACCCGCAACTCACCCTCGATGCGGGCCTCAACGCAGCCAAATGCCCGTTTACTATACGAAAACCTCCTCTCAAGGGGGCTATTCCCAAGCCCATCAAACGCGGTATGCTTCCTTAACAATTTGTAAACGACTGCCGGTGCGTTCCAGTATGATAGTATCAAGGGGGTTGTAGCCATGAATCTCGCAAACATCCTTACCAGGCGGGATCCGTTGAAGAGGGCGTTCGTCACGCTCGAGGACGGCATGTCTGACGTTCTCAACGAGGAGTTTTTGCTCCCGCCCGAAGAGACCGCGGACGTTCCTTCATTGGAGCTGGGGGATGATCTTTCCCCGGAGATGCAAGAACAGCCCAGCCTACCATTGTCGGAACAGCCAGTGCCGGAACAGCCAGTGGCGGAGCAAGGCGATCGACAGTCCGCCCACACCCAGGGCCGCCTCGCCGGCTACTCCGCTTTCGAGGAGGCGCGCGCCCGCACCCAGGACGACTTGAACCGCATCGGCGAGGCGCTGGCAAGCATTCTGGCCACCCAGCATATGAGCCGCGACTTCCTCAACGATGTCTACGCAGACATCCATCGCGCCAACGACCTGGAGAACGGTAATGGCGCCTATGCCGCCGAGAACCGCCGCCTGGTGGAGCGGGCCGACAAGCTGGAGCGCCTGCGCACCCGCTACGACCAGTTGGTCGAGGTGCTGAAGCGGCGCGAGGCGAAACTGCTCGCCGAGGCCGAAACCATGCGCGAGACCATCGGCGGGCTCAGGCTCGACGTGGTCGAAGCCCGCAACGCGGTGGTTCGCGCCGAGTCGCTCTATGGCGAGGCGCAGGCCGCCCACGCCGCCCGCACCAACGAGGCCGAGCGCTACATGCGCGAATCCGAGATGCTGCGCGAGAAGAGTGTCGGCCTTTCGGTCGAACTCGACCTTGCCCAGAAAAGACAGGCCGAATCCCGCCGCCGGGTCGAGGAGCTTTCGGCCATGCACGCCAGCGACTCCGCCCGCCTTGCGGAGATCATGTCGCGGCTGATCGCCGAAGAGACCGACGGCACGCGGCTGCAGAAACTCAACGACGCGCTTGAGGCAAAGCTGATCGAAGCCAACGAAACCAATTCCCGGCTGGCCTCGGAACTCTCCGAGCGCGACAAGCGCTTCCAGAGCGAGAACCAGGCGCTCCGCAACGAGATCCAGAGCCTTGGCGGCCGGCTGCAGGGGGCGGCCAACGAGCAGCGCGACTTCATGTCGGAGTTGACGATGCTGCGCTCGAGGCTGAACGACATGGAAGCCGAGCGGCAAGTCCTGGAGAGGAAATTCTCGGCCGTTGCCGGCGAGTTGGACGAGGAGCGCCGCCAGGGCATGCAGGCGCCTGACGAGGCTGCGTCGGATCCGCAGACGCTGACCGAGCAGATGCGCGACGAAATCGTCGAATTGCAGGCCACCGTCGCCCAGTTGAAGCAGTATGAGAGCCTCTATACGGCCTCCAAATCACGCAAGGCCAAGGCCGAGGTCGCCAATAGTTTCACGGTCGAAGGTGGCAAGGTCGTGCCGGAATTCGTCGAGATGAAGCAAGCCGGACGCGCGTGACCCTCAGGCGCAGGCGGCTTCCGCGCGGCCCGCGCCGGTGAACGGCAGCGGCCCGCGTCTCAGGCTTGTGCCTCTGGCCCTGCCTCGCCGCCGCTGCCGACCTTGCGCACCAGCGCCGCCGTGGCGAGCAGTGACGCCATGTCGGCGATGATCGGCTCGACATGCGCCTTGTAGTCCAGCGGCTCGGAAATCGGCGGCAGTTCGAAGAAGTTCTTCGGCGTCGGCAGCAGCAGGAAACCGTCGCCGCCGCGCAGCGCCACCCGCGCCGGTTCGCCCGGCCAGGCCTCCGCCAGCCATTGCAACGCCCGCGCCAGCCGGCCGCGCACCAGCGTCTCGGCCGCCTCGGTGTTGTCGGTGCGGAACTCGTAATTCTCGTCGATCGTCGGAATGCCGCTCTCGATCTCGTCAATCGAGGCGCCGAACAGGCCGCGGAAGAAAGGCACCACCTGCTCCGCCTTGCGCGTCGCCACCAGCAGGCCTGGAAACGGCCTTTCGGTTTCGAAGGCCATGACCACGCCATGGAACAGGGTCGTCTCGCCCGTGCCGATCCTATTCTTGAAGACGGCTTCGTAGAGTTCGAAGCTGAAGCCGCCATGGGTGCCGGCAAAGACGTCGTCGAAGGTCACGCGGTCGAAATCGCCGACAGTTTCCGGCGGCAGCCGGTCGAAGGATTCCGGCCGAACACCCCTGCCGTAGCGCAGATTGCCAATGAAGCCGAAAACGATGGGGAGCAGTTTCAAGCGGAACGAATGCTGCAAATTGGCCACCGGCTTGCGCGCCCACCAATAGAGGATCAAAGCCAGGATGGCGCCAAGAACGTAGAGGAAGACGTGCAGCGTCGACGTCCATTGCTCGAACGGATCGGCGATGGCATTGAGAAGCAGCGCCAGCAGCCAGACCACGGCGACCAGCAGCACGAGCAACAGCGGTACGCGCCAAAGAACCTTGCGGCGCGCCGAGACCCGCCCGGCTTCATAGGCCGCGATGTCCCGGCGAATTGCGGCGACCGCGTTTTCGTCCGGCAGGAACTCCTGGGCGTCCATGAAACCGCTCCCGTGATCCTGTGCATCTTTTGGCGATCCCGGCCGGCTTTGCAAGCAGCGGCGAACAGGGCGTCGCCAGCGCGCCGTGGCGCGGCGGCGGACGTGACCGGACCGTAGCCTCCTCCTGACACCCTCGTGTCAGGATTTGTCTGCCGCTTCGCGCGGTTTCCACCGCCGCTCTTCCCATTCGCGCGGACTCTGCCTAGATTCGGCCCATGGCCAGATCTCCCGACAAGAAAACCCCGGCGGCGAAGGACGACGGTTACCGCAAGCGTGGCAACCCGCTTTCGGATTACCTCGACGCGTCCGAACCCTTGCATCGCGGCGGCTTCGAGGAAGCGCCACAGACCGGGTTTGAAGGCGCGCCGCTGGCCGGCCCGGTGTCCGACTGGGCGCGGCAGATCGAGATGGAAGCCGAGCTGCAGCCGAAAGCCAAGGCACCGAAGAAGGTGCCCGAACGCTCGTCCGCCCCGACCAAGACGGCGCGCGGCACCTCGATGGGCGGCGCCGCCAGCGCGCGCGAGCGCGCCGCCGCCGGCCTCAACCCTATCCCCGGCCTCGACATCAGCCTGGAGGACGCCGAGGCGCTGCCGAAGAGCGGCGTAACCGCCACCGTCGAGGCGCTGTCGGCACTGATCGAGAGCGGCAACCCGCTGCACAAGAACGGCCAGATCTGGACGCCGCACCGCCCTGCCCGCCCGGAAAAGTCGGAAGGCGGCATCACCATCCAGATGGTCTCGGATTTCCAGCCGGCCGGCGACCAGCCGACCGCAATCAAGGATCTCGTCGAGGGCGTCGACAATGCCGACCGTACGCAGGTGCTGCTCGGCGTCACCGGCTCCGGCAAGACGTTCACCATGGCCAAGGTGATCGAGGAGACGCAGCGCCCGGCCCTCATCCTGGCGCCCAACAAGACTCTGGCCGCGCAGCTCTATTCCGAGTTCAAGAAATTCTTCCCGGACAACGCGGTCGAGTATTTCGTCTCCTACTACGACTATTACCAGCCGGAGGCCTACGTCCCGCGCACCGACACCTACATCGAGAAGGAAAGCTCCATCAACGAGCAGATCGACCGCATGCGCCATTCGGCGACGCGCTCGCTGCTGGAGCGCGACGACGTCATCATCGTCGCCTCTGTCTCCTGCATCTACGGTATCGGCTCGGTCGAGACCTATACGGCGATGACCTTCCAGATGACGGTCGGCGACCGCATCGACCAGCGCCAGCTTCTCGCCGACCTTGTGGCGCAACAATACAAGCGGCAGGACATCAACTTCGTGCGCGGCTCGTTCCGGGTCCGCGGCGACACGATCGAACTGTTCCCCGCCCACCTTGAGGACCGCGCCTGGCGCGTCACTCTGTTCGGCGACGAGATCGAATCGATCACCGAATTCGACCCGCTGACCGGCCAGAAGACCGGCGACCTGAAGAGCGTGAAGATCTACGCCAACTCGCACTACGTGACGCCGCGGCCGACCTTGAATCAAGCTATCAAGTCCATCAAGGAAGAGTTGCAGTACCGCCTGCAAGAGCTTGAAAAGGCTGGACGCCTGTTGGAGGCGCAACGGCTGGAGCAGCGCACGCGCTTCGACCTGGAGATGCTGGAGGCGACCGGCTCCTGCGCCGGCATCGAGAACTATTCGCGCTATCTGACCGGCCGCATGCCTGGCGATCCGCCGCCGACCTTGTTCGAATATGTGCCCGACAACGCGCTGATCTTCATCGACGAGAGCCACGTCACCGTGCCGCAGATCGGCGGCATGTATCGCGGCGACTTCCGGCGCAAGGCGACGCTGGCGGAATATGGATTCCGCCTACCCTCCTGCATGGACAACCGGCCGCTGCGCTTCGAGGAATGGGACGCCATGCGCCCGCTTTCCGTCGCCGTTTCGGCAACGCCGGGCGGCTGGGAGATGGAGCAGGCCGGCGGCGTGTTCGCCGAGCAGGTCATCCGCCCGACCGGCCTGATCGACCCGCCGGTTGAGGTGCGTCCGGCAAAGAGCCAGGTCGACGATGTCTTGGGCGAGATCCGCGAGACGACGGCGAAGGGCTATCGCACGCTGGTGACGGTGCTGACCAAGCGCATGGCGGAGGATCTCACCGAGTATCTGCACGAGCAGGGCGTACGCGTGCGCTACATGCATTCCGACATCGACACGCTGGAACGCATCGAGATTCTTCGCGATTTGCGGCTCGGGGCTTTTGATGTGCTGGTCGGCATCAACCTTCTGCGCGAGGGCCTCGACATCCCCGAATGCGGCTTCGTCGCCATCCTTGACGCCGACAAGGAAGGTTTTCTGCGCTCGGAGACTTCGCTGATCCAGACGATCGGCCGCGCGGCGCGCAACGTCGACGGAAAAGTCATTCTCTACGCCGACACCGTCACCGGCTCGATGGAGCGGGCGATGGCAGAAACCAACCGCCGCCGCGAAAAGCAGATGGCGTGGAACGAGGCCAACGGCATCACGCCGGAAAGCGTCAAGTCGCGCATCGCCGACATCCTCGACTCGGTCTACGAGAAGGATCACGTCCGCCCCGACATTTCCGGCTTCGCCGCGAGCGGCGCGATGGTCGGCAACAATCTCAAGGCGCATCTCGAACATCTGGAAAAAGAGATGCGCAACGCCGCTGCCGACCTCGACTTCGAGCGCGCCGCCCGCCTGCGCGACGAGATCAAGCGGCTGCGCGAGACCGAGCTTGCCATCGCCGACGACCCGCTGGCGCGCGAGGCAGAGGGCCTCAGCCCCGTGTCGGGGCGCGAGAAGGGCAAGCACAACAAGGGTGTCGCAAAACACCGCACAGCGGAGGAGCAGGAGCGATTCCGCAAGCTCGACGCGGCGCGCGCGGCGGAAGCGGCGGAAAAGGCGGCGCGGCCCAACCTGTTCCGCAAGCCGGAGCTCGACGAGATGGGCCGTGCCGGCGACTATGCCACGCCCGCCAAGGGCAAGTCGCTGTTCGCAAAACCGTCGATCGACGACATGGGTCCCGGCACCGACATGACAACCCCGGCCGGCGCCGTGTCGCGCTCCCTGTTCAAGAAGCAGTCGCATGCCGAGGCGCACGGCTCCGATTACGGCGTTCCGGACGACGGCGGAAAGTCGCTCTTCCGCAAGAACACCCTCGACGAGATGACGGTGCGCCGCACTGAAAAACCGGTCGACAGCGTCAAGCCGGTGAAGCGCGAGAAGATCGGCATCGGCAGCTACGAGGAGCCTGCCGACGAACGGGCGCACGGACGTCGGCCGAAGAAGAGCGGCCGGCCGGGACACTGAGGGCGCTACGGCACCCCTTCATCGGCCATCCTGCCGTCCATTGCGAACCAGCCAATCGACGTTGCCGCGCGAGACGCCGATATCCTTGAACAGCGTGTAGTCATAGGCGCCAAGCTGTCGCGCGGCTTTCCACGAGCGCAACGAGTGGGCCAAGCCTTCAAGCATTTCCCGGCCGCGGAACCCCCAAAAGCCCAGCATTTCGGCGGCCCGTGGGCTCGACGAGGCTCGACCGATGTCGACAAACATCCTGTCCGTCATGGCACGCTCCATCGCTATTGGATGGATGGAACCTACCTGCCGCCGTTGAATAACGGAAACGAATGTGTATGATGTTGGCGATTACGATTCCTTATAGAGGCCGACGATAGCAGTCTGGTAGCCATGCCCCGTAACATCGACATCTCCCTGCTCCGCGCCTTTGTTGCCGTGGCCGAGACCGGCGGCATGACCAAGTCGGCAAAGCTTCTCAATCTCACTCAAGCCGCGATCAGCCAGCAGGTGAAGCGGCTTGAGGAAAGCTTCGGATGCCTGCTTTTCGAGCGCGACCGTGCGGGAATGCGGCTGACGCCGAGCGGCGAGCGCCTGCTTGCGCAGGCACGACGCCTCCTGCACAACAACGACGAGGTTTGGGCGATGATGACCGCGCCGGAATTTGCCGGCGAGGTGCGCCTCGGTATGCCTTCCGACATCGTCCGCGCCTATGGCACGCCGGTGTTAAAGCGCTTCGACCAAGCGTGGCCGCGCGTGCGGGTGTCGATCATCTGCGACACCAGCGGTCGGCTGCTGGAAAAACTGGACAGAGGCGAGGTTGATCTGACCTTCACGGTGCAGAAGACATGTTTCCCGCATGGCGAGGCGCTGCTCTCGGACCCGCTGGTCTGGGCCGGCGCGCGCGGCGGCCACGCCCATGAGCGCAACCCACTGCCCATATCAACCGGCGACGATACTTGTCCGCATCGGCCCGAAGCGTTGCGCGCGCTGGCGGCCGTGGGGCGCGATTGGCGATCCGTCTGCGAGGTCAGCAGTTTTGAGCCGATCTGCGCCACCGTGGAGGCTGACATCGCCGTCGCGCCGATGCTGGCCTCGACCGTGCCTTCCAACCTACAGATTCTGGGCGAACGCAGCGGTCTGCCCGACCTGCCTCCCTTCACGATCAACCTGTATCTGCCCCGCGCCGGAGCCGGCGACATCGCACTGGAACTGGCCAGCCATATCAGGGATCAACTCGGCAGCGGCATTCAGCGCGCGGCGTAGGCGAGCGCGTTGCGACGTGTGGGATTGACTGCAAGACAGTGAGATTGCACTTCAACGTCCTGTACAACACGATGTGACCAGCCTCGGCATGTATTGCGGCCGGCCGTCCTTGCGCGCCCGCTCCCGTCCTGACATTAGTCGCCGATGCGATCAGACGCCGCTACGACGACTGCCGGCCACGCAAAAGCGTGGCCGAAAATTCTTTCCGCCTATGCCAGGCCGCACCGGGGCCGCAGCGCCTTCGAACTGGCCGTCACTCTCCTCCCTTTCTGCGGCCTGTGGGCGCTCGCATGGGCTTGCGTTCATTACGGCTGGTGGATCGGCCTGGTTCTCACCGTACCTGCCGCAGGCTTCCTGCTAAGGCTGTTCATGATCCAGCATGATTGTGGTCACCGCTCCTTCTTCGCGCACCGCCATGGCGACGACTGGACCGGCCGGGCGATCGGCGTGCTGACGCTGACGCCCTACGACTACTGGCGCCGTGCCCATGCGGAGCATCATGCCTCCGCCGGCAACCTCGACCGCCGCGGCGTCGGCGACATAACCACGCTGACCATCGCTGAATATCGCGCGCTGTCGTGGTGGGGCAGGCTCGGATACCGGCTCTACCGCAATCCCCTCGTGATGTTCGGCATCGGCCCTATCTGGCTATTCCTGCTCAAGCAGCGGCTGCCCATCGGCATGATGCGCGGCAGTCTCGAGCCATGGGTATCCACGATGGCGACCAATGCCGCGATTGCCCTCATTGCCGGCGGGCTGATCTGGCTGGTCGGCCCGTGGCCGTTCCTCGCCGTGCATATGCCGATCGTCATCCTGGCGGGCGCGGCCGGAATCTGGCTGTTCTACGTTCAGCACCAGTTCGAGGACACCCGTTGGGACCATGATCCGGACTGGAAATTCCAGGATGCGGCCCTGCACGGCTCATCCTATTATCATTTGCCTGGCATGCTGCGCTGGCTCACCGGCAATATCGGCGTCCATCACGTCCATCATCTGTCGAGCCGCGTTCCGTGCTACCGGCTTCCGGAAGTGATGCGCGATCACCCGGAACTCAGCCAAATCGGCCGCATCACCCCGCTCGCCAGCCTGCAATGCGTGAAGCTGGTGTTGTGGTGCGAAACCCGGCGCAAACTGGTTTCCTTCCGCGAGGCGCAAGCCATCGCCTGACCTGCCACCTATGCTCGTGAGAGGTCATTCGTTACGACGAAAGTCGGCTCTCAGGCCCCGACAGCATCCAGGCCGGCGCTGACCAGATTGAGTGGCAACCGCCTGCCGTCGCGCCAAGTGGATTTGATCCCGAAAGCGATGCGCGTGCGGCGCTCGTCAACACTGGCGCCAAGGCCGAGTTCGGCGCAGACCGCCTCGATGGCACGCTCGATCTCGGCACGTTCCACTGGGTCGAGAACCATGTCGCGCTCGATCGAATCGGCGTCGAGGCTCTTGGGCACAGTCGGATAACGGATCATTGTCGAGCCTCCTTCCTGTTTCGGCGTTGCGTTTCCTCCCCAAGCTGCTCTCCGGCCGCCTTACCTATAGGGAACTCCGTGATTCGGGATTCAGGAAGACCTCGAAAATCACTTTTTATGAATTTCTGCATTTTTTCGTGATCGCAAGCTTCGTCAGTTCCGGCTGGCGGCGCCGAAATCGTTGCCAGGGCAGCCTTGCGGCGGCGCATCTGGCACTTCCGTCACCGTCTCGCGATCGAGGATCGGCAGCGGCTTGGACTAAAGAGCGAACACGCGCGGTCCAGGATCGGAGCGCGGGACCGCCGGTCAGCTCGGTCTGAGCGCCCCGTCGACTTCTGCGTGGAGCGGGATCGACGGCTGCGCGCCATGTTTTGTGCAGGCGAGCGAGCCTGCGGCCGCGGCGCGCGCAAGCGCCCGGTCGAGCGGCAAGCCGTCCGACAAGCTGGCGGCGAGATAGCCGCAGAACGTGTCCCCCGCGCCGACCGTATCGACCGGCGTAACCTTCAGAGCCGGGACGCGAAGTTCCCGGCCTGCCTCAACGGCGATGACGCCGTCGCCGCCCAATGTCACGACGATGGCGCGGCCGGTCTGTTTCGCAAAGGCGCGCATGCGTTCTTGCCGCGTGTCGCCTGCGAGCCCCAGCGCCTCCGCATAGAGGTCGAACTCCGTCTCGTTGGCGACTACGTGATCGGCCTTTGCCAGTAAATGCGCGGCTTCCGGGCGGAACGGCGCGGTGTTGAGGATAGACCGCGCGGCGGCTTTCCGCGCAGCGTCGAGCGCACCTTCGACCGTCTCCAGCGGCACCTCGTTCTGTAGCAGCACGACGTCGCCCTTGCGGAAATCGGCCTTGGCGAGATCGCCCGGCAGCAGCGTGCCGTTGGCGCCGGCCACGATGACGATGACGTTTTCGCCGTGGCGGTCGACGAAGATCAGCGCCACGCCGGTGGCGGCGGCGGCTTCGCGCACGCCGGCGAGGTCGACCTTGCCCTCTTTCAGCAGCGCCAGCGCCTCGCCGGCAAAGGCATCCTTGCCAACGGCGCCGACCATGCGAACCTTGCCGCCGGCCCGCGCCGCCGCCAGCGCCTGGTTGGCGCCCTTGCCGCCCGGCGCGGTGCGGAAGGTCGAGCCCGGCACGGTCTCGCCAGGCGCCGGCAGGCGCTCGACATTGGCGATGAGATCGAGGTTGATCGAACCGACGACGATGATCAAGGACACTGCTCCCGCTTTCTTTTCAGAGCTTTAGCGTGTCGGCGCGAGGTTGCAAACATGGCGTTGCGGAAGCGGTGATCGCCGGGCTTTGCCTCAACCTGTTCGGGCCGCGACTGCTCCGCTTTCGCAGCGCGTGAAGTCCGGAAGATCGCACGATTTCAATAGCTTGCTGCGATGGCATCGGCAAAAGACCGCGATGGACTTCATTCCGACCCCGGCTTTTGCGGCTTTGCACTGCCTTTTGACCGCTTCGGGCTTGCCGCGACACGCAAATCGCTTCGCGGCAAGAGGCCGAAAAATCAGGCTGCGGGTTTGCCGCCGAGCTGGCCGGCCTCCCAGCCAAGAATCGCCCGCTTGCGGGTCAGCCCCCAATGGTAGCCGGTAAGCGCGCCCGACTTTCCGAGCGCCCGGTGGCAAGGCACCACGAAGGACAGCGGGTTGGCGCCGATGGCAGCACCGACCGCCCGCGAGGCGCCCGGCCGGCCGATCTCCGAAGCGATGGAGGAATAGCTGCGCGCCTTGCCCATCGGGATCTTCAGCAATGCCTCCCAGACGCTGACCTGGAAGTCGGTGCCGATCATGACGACCCGCAGCGGCTGGTCGTTGCGCCAGCGGGCCGGATCGAAGATGCGCGCGGCATAGGGCGCGGTGGCCGACATGTCCTCGACATAGGTCGCGTTCGGCCAGCGGCCGCTCATGTCGGCGAAGGCCGCCCGCTCCTCGCCCGGATCGTTGAAGGAGAGCCCCGCCAGCCCCCGGTCGGTGACCATGATCAGCGCGATGCCGAAAGGCGAGATGTGATAGCCGTAGCGGATAGTGAGGCCTTCGCCGCGCGTCTTGTAATCGCCGGGCGACATCGCCTCATGGGTGACGAACAGATCGTGCAGCCGGCCGGGACCGGACATGCCGAGTTCGTAGGAGGTCTCCAAGAGCGGCATGCCGTCGTCCAGCAGTTTTCGCGCATGATCCAAGGTGACGGCCTGGAGAAAAGCCTTGGGCGACAGGCCGGCCCAGCGGGTGAACAGCTTTTGCAGGCCGGTCGGCGTCTCGCCCACATCGTCGGCCAGCGCCTCCAGCGACGGCTGGTCGCGATAGTCGAGGCTGATCTTTTCGATGACCCGGCAGACGGTCGAATAGTCGCCACCCTCGGGCGTGATCTCGCGTTGCAGGACGGGCGCAGGTTTGAGCGACATGGCGGTATTCATAGCGGGATGAGCGTTCATGGCAATCTTCTCCTTGGCCCCGAATATCGGGCCGAAAGAGGCGCCAAACCACCCGAAACCTGACTTTGTGGAAGGTTTTTGGAGGCGCCTGCGACGCGCCGCCGCTACGCCGCAAGCAGCCGGCGCATTTCCTCCTCGAAGTCGAAGCACAGTTGCCTTGCCTCGTCCTCGGGCAGCCAGAGCACCATTTGCGGCACGATCTTGCGGTACAGCCGCAGGCTGTCTTCGTCCCACGGCACGGTCTTGGCCGCCCGTGCCTCCGCGATCAGCCGGCCGACATGGGCGCGCACACGGTCGGGATCACCGTAATAGTAGACGGTCGGCGCGTCCTCGTCGAAGAGTTCGGGCTCGTCCGCGCCGAAAAGATCGAGCTGGTTCCTGCTGGCCATGGTTTTACCGGGTACGATTCGTACCCCACTATGGCCCAGCCAAATCGGCTACACGATGGCGCGTTGCCGGCTTATCCCCGCTTTCCCGACAGTTCCTGTCAGTTGCCCTTGCCGACCTCGCCAAGCGCCACCCTCAGGTGATCGGCCTTGATCAATTCCGCTTCGAGGATGCGTTCCAGCAGCGCGGCCTGGCGCGGCTCCAGCGCGACGACGCCCCCCAGCACGTTGAGCAGGTCGATCAGGTCGGTCGTGTATTCGTGCAGCCAGTGGTCGGGCTGGATCCTGTCGAGCGGCGAGGGCGGGCGCTTGTCGCCGATCTGCGGGCGGGTGCGGTCACGGCGGCGATAGCTGAACCAGTGCCACACCACCTGCTTGCCCGAGACCTCATAGGTCCACATTTCCGGCGACACATTGTCGACGAACCCCTTGCCGACGGAGAGCCGGCGCCTGGCCGCGTCATAGTCCATCGTATCGGGCAGCGGCTCCGGCGCGCCGGGAATGCCGCCGTCCTCGGGAATGAAAGGCCGCTGACCCTCCGGCATGCGCGGCGGCCCCTTGGGCCGTCCGGCCGCGGGATCGGCGAAACGCTCGCCATAGGTATGCAGCCAGATCACCTCGCGCCCGAGCCCGACGGCTTCATTGAACAGCGCCGGATCGGCCGTCAGCGGCACGCGCAGGCCGGGCTGCACCAGATCGGGCTGAAAACGCGCGGTAAAGGCCGGATGCGCCAAAACAGCGGCGAGATAGGCCATCACGTCCTCGGCGGAGACGGGCTGGCCGTAGGCCAAGGCCAGTTCGGCGAGAAGTTTTGGCGGGATGTTGGGGGTCTTGGCGGCGGCATCGCGCCAGAGGGGATACACGCGGCCGCCGAAGGAGCCTTTGTAGTGATGCTGGTCTGGGACTAGGCATGCAAATGTTGTCGCTGGGCCGGAAGTGGGAGAGTGTGCCTCTAGCGCAGTCAGGTAGATCTCGCGGCTTGAATAGCAGCTCCATAGTTCGGGTCGTGCCATGCTTAGAAGTCGGTGATCCGGCACGATCCACTGCCGATCGAAGGATCGAAAACCATATCTACAGGGTTCGACAACTGGTCCTTCATCCTTGGCAACGGTAATGCTTCTTACTCCATGAGTACCTAGTCCGACAGACACAACCTTTTCCAAATATCGATCCCGATCTGGATGAAATAGATTCTCTTTCTTCTCGATGATTGACTCGTGACGGAGAGCGTCCCACCGCTGTGGCAGCGATTCCGAATCCGGCGCGATAACCCAGGTACGATGCGTTTTTACACCAGGACTCGACCAGAGAAAGAACTCGGCAAGCAGGGGGAACGTCGCCCATTCCCCGCTCTTCTCAGGCAAGAAGGCGGAGCGCCATTCACTGGCCCCCCCTCTCCAGCCGCTGTATTCCAATGAAAGGTCACCCAAAGCCTTGAGTTTGACGTCTCGCCTTCCCCTGGGCAGCGTGAAGTAGCGGACGCGGGCCGGCTCTTTCCGTTCCTTGTCAGCCGGACGGACCGCGAGCACAATGCAAACCGGCTGTTGCACGCCCTGAAAGATACGCGTCGGCACGTCTGGTTGATGTCCTTCAGGCGAGCAATCGATCACCCATATGTCGCTGCAATCCCGCCGCAGTTCCTCGCGCATTTTCTGGAAGCCGGGACCGTTGAGAAATCCGGCCGCAGTAATGAAGCAGACGATGCCATACCGATCGTCGATCTGTTTGCCAGTGGCATCCTCCCATCCCGAGCCGAACACCTTCAGCGTCGCCCATCGCCAAAAGTAGACATAGAGGTTTTTCAGGTGGTGGGTGTGCGCGCCAATGCCCCAATCTCGCGGAGGCGACCACCATTCCATCGGAGCGGGTCGCCCGGAGCTGCCGCGTTCGATCCAGTCGCCCTTGTCGCGTGCCTGGTTCTTGTAGGGCGGATTGCCGAGGACCACGGTAATTCGTTCTTCGGCCTTGACCCGGTTGGCGGCGCGTTTGGACTGGGCGACAGACTCGTAGATTCGTCCCAGCGTCTCCTCCTCCACGAACGGATCGCCGAGCGTGTTGGTGATGAACAACCGCATCTCCGGCATCGCCGCGACCTCGCCCGATTTCGGCCGGGCGAGCGCCTGCATCTCCGCCACCAGCCGCAATTGCGCGACGGCGAAGGGGCCGAACTGCAGCTCGAAACCGACCAGCCGTTTCGCCGCCGCCTTGATCGCGCCGGGCACCGCGCCCGCGCCCTGGTCCTTCGCCACCGTATCGGCGATGCGGCGCAAGACGCCCAACAGGAAGGTGCCGGTGCCCATGGCCGGGTCGGCAAGCGTCACGTCCGCCGAGGCGAGGCCGGCCGGGCGTTCGAACAGCGGCCCGCGCAGCACCTCGTCCACCAGCCGCGCCATGGCGTCCACCACCTCCGGCGGCGTGTAATAGGAGCCGGTCTGACGGCGCAGCTTCTTGTCGTAGACGTCGAGGAAATCCTCGTAGAAATAGAGCCAGGCGTCGGGCCTGTCCTTGCTGATCGTGTGCCAGTTCACGGTGTCCAGAACGCGCGTCAGCGTCTTGAGCGAGGTTTCCAGCGCCTTCTGGTTGGCCTCGTCGTCGGTGAGCAGGCCGAGCGCCGTGCCGATCAGCGAGTTCGTCTTCCTGAGTTCATGGGCCGCCTGATGGATGCCGCCTGCAAGCGGAATGTCGAGCGCGCGGGCGATCAGCAGGCCGAAGGTGACGGCCTGGGCGTAGCCGTCGGCAAACTGTTCGTCATTGGCCTCCGGAAACAGCAGCTTGCGCCAGTCGTGTTTCAGCGCCGTCAGGCCTTCGCTGTTCCTGGCGAGCTGCTCGATCACCTCGTCGCGCAACAAACGGCAGAGCCGGGCGGTGATTTCGGCAAGGCGCTTCGCATTGCTCGGACGGATCGGCTCCCAGGTGAGGAAATCGAGGATCAGCGGTAGCAGTGCGTCCGGCGCGGCAAGTTTCGCGCCGGCGCTTTCGATGTCGCCGTCCAGCGCAACGACCTTGCCGACGATGGCGCCATCCCGCCACAGGCTGAACGACTGGCCGTCGGTGTAGAGCAGGTTCGGCAGCGATTTCAGCTTGTTCCACTGGTCCTTGTCGTGCTGGGACGTGAAATGGCGCGGGTCGGCGCCCTTGCCCGGCGCCTTGACCTCGATGAAGCCGACCAGCGCGCTGTCGACGGTGGCCGCGAAGTCCGGACGGGTCTTGATGTCCGCCAGGCTCGTTTCGCCAACCAGTTGCACGTCGCCCTGAAGGCTCCCGGCGCGGGCCAAATCCTTCACCAGAAGTTCGAGCGGGGCGCGAAGCTGGTCTTCCGGCTGGCCGCCAATGGCCGGGTTCGCCAGCTTGGGTCTTAGCGACACGCCGTAAGCCGACACCGCCTCGGCAAGAGTTATCGCAGCCAACAGCCACCCCCCGGCATCCGCATGGTCCCAAGCCCATGAATCGTTCCGGCGCGCAGCCTATGCGACAGTTTCAACCATTGCAGGTGTTTTTTTGAATGACTGGTCGCCGACTCAGCTCTTCGCCCGGGCCAGCGCTAACGAAAACGCCGCGGCGAAACTCTCGCGGTCGTCGGGGTTGAGGAAGGAGCCAAGCGACACCGCCTTCTCCCGCGATTCCACCATCATGCGGGTGATGCCGATCTCGTCGTGGCGCGAGACGGAAAAGCGCGTCCAGAACGGGTTGAAGCGATGCGCCTCGGAGCGGCCCGACGGCGCGGTCTTCTTGATGTCGAGCGCGGTGCGCGACACCGACACTTCCTCGCGGGCGCGGGCGGCGCGGTAATTCAGCCGGAACGCCCCATAGACCAGTAGCACGTCGAGGCCGAAGAAGCCGAAGACCGGCCATGCGCCATGCGACAGGAAGAAGGCGCCGGTGGCGAGCCAGCCGAACAGCAGCGCACCCATGAGGATAGCAAAACCCTTGCGGCCCAGCGACCGGTGCGGCGTAAGCAGCGCCCGGAAGAAGGGTTCGTCTGGCTCGCGCATGGCGTTTGTGTCGTCCATGGCGAATAATTATAGAGGGCCGATGAAAAACCCCAAGGCAAAAAGCGTCGCACCCGCAGCCACGCGGGACGGCTCGAACGTCAAGCCGCGGCCAAGGCCGGCAAGGCCCCGTTCGATCTATCGGCCCGACGAGGTGCGCGAGATTTTCCGGCGATTCTCGGTGCAGCGGCCGGAGCCGAAGGGCGAACTGGAGCACGTCAACGCATTCACCCTGCTGGTCGCGGTGGTGCTGTCGGCGCAGGCGACCGACGCCGGCGTCAACAAGGCGACGCGCGCGCTGTTCGCCGCGGCCGATACGCCGCAGAAGATGGCGGCGCTGGGCGAGGAGAAGGTCGGCCAATACATCCGCACCATCGGCCTGTGGCGCGGCAAGGCGAAGAACGTGATCGCGCTGTCACAGGCGTTGATCTCCGAGCATGGCGGCGCGGTGCCGGCGGAGCGCGAGGACCTGGTCAAGCTGCCCGGGGTCGGGCGCAAGACCGCCAATGTCGTGCTCAACATGGCGTTCTGCCAGCCGACCATGGCCGTTGACACCCATATTTTCCGGATCGGCAACCGGCTGCTGCTGGCGCCCGGAAAAACGCCGGAGCAGGTGGAGGCCGGGCTGATAAAGATCATCCCGCCGGAATACATGCGCCACGCGCATCACTGGCTGATCCTGCACGGCCGCTATGTCTGCAAGGCGCGCAAGCCGGACTGCCCGCGCTGCGTGATCGCCGATTTGTGCAAATCGCCCGAGAAGACCACATCGGTGCCGGCGCCGCTGGTGGAGATCGGGGTGAGCGACGGGCTGGAGGCAGCTCAGTAACCAAAACCGCGCGCCATGGCGGCGGCGAAGATCAGGATCAGCGCGAAGAAGCCGGCTTGGGCCTTCAGCCAGTTGCGCAGGGCGGCGATCTCGGCGTCCGGGACGATGCCGGGCGCGGCGAGGCGCCAGCGGATGATGCGCCTCGTCGGCGGGATGGAGAGCAGCCCGACCGCGGCCAAGGCCGCCATCTTCAGCCAGAAGACCGGATTTTGGACATAGAACTCCCAGCCCTTCAGGCCGAAGATCACGCGGCAGATGCCGACGAGGATCAGCAGGCCGGCCGTCATGCCGTAAACGCCGTCGATACGGCCGAGCAGCGGCAGGCCGCGCGCGTCGAGCCCGGTGCGAACCAGCACGAGTTCGGCGGCGAGCAACGCGGCAAGCAGGAAGGCCAGGCCATGGTGGGCGATGGCGAGCAGGAGATCGACAAGGGCGGCGTCCATCGGTCGGTCCCAAATGTTTACAGTGTCAAGATGACTAGGTCAGCAATTTCCCGATGTCAACGGAATAAGGTAGCGGCTCATGCCGACCGTCAGCGAGGGATGGGAGGCTACGCTCCATTCGCGATCGAAGCAGCCTGTTTTCTGGCCTGCAAGAGGATGGCGGCGTCCGGAGCGATCGCGAAGTTTTCACAGAATGCGGCAAGGCGTTGCTGACCCTGGTCATGCTTGCCCAGTGCAATGAGAACCAGGCCCCATGCCAGTTCGGTTTGCACATAGTTGTCCAGAGAGAAGCGTCGAAACGTCATCTTCGATCGCTCATTGAACCAATCGGCTACCTCTTTCAACGAGGTGATTTTCGACCAATCGGACTTGGCGGCATCAAGCGAAGCAAGGGCTACCTGTGCAATCCGGCGATCGCTATCGTTGTTGTGGAATGAGCACCAGCGCGGGATTTCCCCCCTGGAGATCGACAGGGTCTATGCAGAGGTCAAAATTCGCGGTCTTCTCGGTTCTTTTCCAACCAAGCTTTTCTGCCCGGAGAATAGGTACAAAATCGATACAGACACCCCAACGGGCGGAGAAGGTGCCCCCCTTCATTTCCTGAAACTGGAACCGATACCGAATTTGGTTTTCAGGGTGGCTGACCCAAACCAGATCGCCAACGCGCTCAAAACCCGCCGGCCATGTTCCTTCCAGAGCCTCGGCGATTGTATCGCCTATCAACTCGCCGCGCCGGGCCGGTTTGCCCATGTCGGCGGGACGCCTGAAAAGATCAATTATGCGGGAAAACATTCCGCCTCCTCAAACGGGGCCGCAAGCTACCACGCTGGCCGCGGCAGGCGCGAGCGGAAATCCGAAGCGTGACGCTACCCGACCTCGGGATGTGGAGCCATGTCGGCGAGCCGCCGTCTGGCCCGCGCCAGCGTCGATGCGTGGGCCGTTCCCAATGGCGCGGCGGTGGCTATGATCGGCGCATCGCCGCCGGAAGATTGGCATGCCCGCATCCACCATCATCGAAATCCCGTCGATCGAGACCGAACGCACGATCCTGCGGGCGCACCGGCCGGGCGATTTCGACGCCTATGCGGCAATGTGGGCAAGGCAGGAGGTGACGCGCTTCATCGGCGGTTTTGCGCGCAGCCGCGACGAAAGCTGGATCCGCTTCCTGCGGCATGCCGGCACCTGGGCGATGCTGGGCTACGGTTTCTGGGCGGTCGAGGACAAGCGAAGCGGGCGGTTCATCGGCGAGGCCGGTTATCATCAGATCTACCGCGACATGACGCCGTCGATCGACGGTTTTCCCGAGTGCGGCTGGGCGCTGATCCCGGAGATGCACGGCAAGGGCCTTGCGACCGAGATCGTCACCGCCGTGGTGGCATGGGGCGATCAAAAACTCGGCGGGCAGCGGCAGGTCTGCATCATCGACCGCGACAACCATGCCTCGATCTGCGTCGCCGGCAAATGCGGGTTCGGCAACCCGGTCGAGGCGCTGTTCGGCGAGGAGACGGTATTCCTGTTCGAGCGGCGGCCGGCGGCCGTGTGAGGCAACGGCCGACGGCAATCCCAAAAAGGGGATGGAAATCGGCCGATCCGGAAAAAATCTTTCGGTTCGGCGCCGCAAGGAAGCCGCCAACGGACCGACGTCGCTTTGAAATCAACGCGTTGGCCGAAATCGCCCGAGCGGCGGCAAGGAGCCGGCCACGCCACGGCCCGGAAAAGATGCAGCCTCCGTCCCCTCCCCTTCCGGCCGCCTTACCATGGTGCCATCGTTTCAACAGGGCACGGGCATGGACACTTCAGACAATCTCGACCTTCCCTACATCATGCCGTCGCAGGCGCAGAAGCATGTGACGCACAACGAGGCCATCGGCATGCTCGACGCGCTGGTGCAAACCGGCGTCGCCGACCGCGACCTCGCAGCGCCGCCCGGCGCGCCGGTCAACGGCGAGCGCTACATCGTGGCGGCCGGCGCCAGCGGCGACTGGAGCGGCCAGAGCGGGAAAATCGCGCACCGGCTGGACGGCGCCTGGTCGTTCTATGCGCCAAGACCCGGCTTCTTCTGCCACGTCGCCGACGAGGGCATCTTCGTCCACTGGACGGGATCGGCCTGGGCGCCGCTGACCACGACGCTGGGCACGCTGCAGAACCTCGTATTGCTGGGCATCGGCACCGCCGCCGACGGCAGCAATCCGTTCTCGGCGAAGCTCAACAAGGCGCTGTGGACGGCAAGGACGGCGGCGGACGGCGGCGACGGCGACCTGCGCTACACGCTGAACAAGGAGACGGCGACCGATGTGCTGTCACTGTTGTTGCAGAGCGGGTTTTCGGGGCGCGCCGAACTCGGCCTGATCGGCGACGACGATCTTGCTCTGAAAGTCTCGGCTGACGGATCGGTCTGGACAACGGCGCTGAAGGTCGACCGGACGACCGGCCAGTTCACCGTCAGCAATGTGTTCAACCTCAACGCCTCGCTGAACATGTCGGGCGGCGCGCTTGCCATCACCCGCGACGGGGCTGCGAGCCTGATGCGGCTCGTCAGCTATCGCGACACCAACGCCACTCACGCCACCTTCGCCGCCGACGTGGCGCGCGGCAGCCTGGCGGCCCCCACCTTCATGACCAATACCGGGCTGATGGCCGAGTTCATCGTGCGGCCCTGGGACGGCACGCAGATCGGCAGCGTGACGAGCGGGCGGCTGGCTTTCCGCGCCTGCGAAAACCACACCGCGTCCGCGCGCGGCACGCGCTGGACGATCGAACTGGCGCCGAACGGCGGCGCTGCGACGGTCGAGGCCGGCGCGCTCGACCATTCGAGCGGCCTGTCGCTGTTTTCGGCGACGGTGATCGACGCCAACCGGCATTTTAGGCTGCGCTCCTATACGGTTGGCACCCTGCCCTCGGCCTCGCCGGCCGGGCAGATGGTCCATTGCTCGGACCTGGGCGGCGGCGGCGGGCAGGTGAACTCCGACGGATCGGCGTGGCGGCGGGTGTCGCGCGGCGGCCAGCAGACGGTATCCAGCGACGCCGACATCACGCTGACGGTGCTGACGAGCGCCGAGGAACAGCGGCATACGGGAACGCTGACCGCCAACCGGACGGTGACACTGTCGGCGGCGAACGTCTATGCCGGCGCGCGATTCCGCCTGACGCGGACAGGCGGCGGGGCGTTCAACCTGTCGTTCGGCGCGCTCAAGAACCTGGCCACCAATAATTGGGCGGAGGCGGTGCATGACGGCTCCGCCTGGTATCTGGCGGCGTATGGGACGCTGTGAGGGCTTACCCTCCCCCTCGAGGGGAGGGTCGGCGAGCCAACGCAACGAAGTGGAGTTGAGCGAGCCGGGGTGGGGTCGCTTCAATATCTGGCGCAAAAAGGACGTCGGCACGCGGCCGCACGTACCCCACCCGGCCGCTTCGCGGCCACCCTCCCCTCAAGGGGGAGGGAAACGCCGGCGCTCGCTCAGCTATGCGCGAAAATATCCTCTTCGCCCCAGCCCATCAGGTCGAGCTTGGCGCGAGTGGGCAGGAAGCGAAAACAGGCGTCGGCGACCTTGGTGCGGTCCTCCCGCGCCAGCCGGCCGGCCAGCACGTCACGCAGGCGATGGAGATGAAGCACGTCGGAGGCGGCGTATTCGAGCTGTTCCTGGGACAGCGTCTCCGCCGCCCAGTCGGAGGACTGCTGCGCCTTGGACAGGTTGACGCCGAGCAGCTCGGAGCAGATGTCCTTCAGCCCGTGACGATCGGTGTAGGTGCGCGTCAGCCGCGAGGCGATCTTGGTGCAGAACACCGGCTCCGGCATCGCGCCGAAGGCGTTGTAGAGCACCGCAAGGTCGAAACGCGCATAGTGAAAAAGCTTCGTGATGTTGCGGTTGCGCAGGATGGCGACGAGGTTGGGCGCCTTCTTCTGGCCGAGCGCGATCTGGATGACGTCGGCGGTGCCGTCGCCGGGCGAGATCTGCACCACGCAGAGCCGGTCGCGATGCGGGTTCAGCCCCAGCGTCTCGGTGTCGATGGCGACGGCGCCGACATTGTAGCGGTCGAGATTGGGCAGATCGTTCTTGTGGAAGCGGATGGTCATGGCGGAACTTTTCGTCAGCGGGTCAGGGCGTCAAGGATGCGCGCCCACGAGCGCTGGCCCTTGTGGAAAGAGGCCAGCTCGTATTTCTCGTTGGGCGAATGGATGCGGTCGTCCGACAGGCCGAAGCCGACCAGCAACGAGCCCATGCCGAGATAGGTCTGGAAATCGCCGACCACGGGGATCGAGCCGCCGGCGGCGATCATCACCGCCGGCTTGTTCCATTCGTCGGTGAGCGCGGTCTGCGCCTTGATGAGGAACGGCGAGTCGTAGGAGAGCTGGATAGCCGGCGAGCCGCCATGCGGATGGAACTCGACCGAGCAGTCGCCCGGAATCCTCTCGTGCACGAAGGCACGGAAAGCCTCGCGGATCTTTGCCGGGTCCTGCTTGTGGACGAGGCGGAACGAGACCTTGGCGAAGGCTTCCGCCGCGATCACGGTCTTGAAACCCTTGCCGGTGTAGCCACCTGAGATGCCGTTAAACTCGGCGGTCGGGCGCGCCCACACCAGTTCCAGTACCGAACGGCCCTGTTCGCCCGCCGGGACCGACAGGCCGATCGGGCCGAGGAAGGTTTCGGCGGTCTCGCCAAGCCCTTGCCAGGCTTTCAGGATCTGGGTCGGGGTTTCCTCGACCCCGTCATAGAAGCCGGGGATGGTGATGCGGCCGGTGTCGTCATGGATGTCGGCCAGCACTTTCGCCAGGATGCGGACCGGATTTGCCGCCGCGCCGCCGAACTCGCCCGAATGCAGGTCGCGGTTGGCCGCCTTGACCACGACTTCCTCGCCGACCAGCCCACGCAAGCCGACGGTGATGGCCGGCGTTTCCTGGTCCCACATGCCGGTGTCGCAGACCAGCGCGAAGTCGGCCTTCAACTCCGCGGCATTGGCCTCGAGGAAGGGTTTCAGCGACGGCGAGCCGGACTCCTCCTCGCCCTCGAACAGGATGGTGATGCGGCAGGGCAGCGACCCATGCACCACCTTCCAGGCGCGGCAGGTCTCGACGAAGGTCATCAACTGGCCCTTGTCGTCGGCCGAGCCACGCCCGGTGATCACTTTTCGGCCGGGCTCCAGTTCCTTGACCTTCGGGTCGAAGGGATCGTCGTGCCACAGGTTCAGCGGATCGACCGGCTGCACGTCGTAATGGCCGTAAAACAGCAGATGCGGCGACCCGGTCGGGCCATCGTGATGGGCGACGACCATCGGATGGCCGGGCGTGTCGCGCACGCTGGCGTCGAAGCCGATGGTCTTCAGGTCTGCGACCAGCCATTCGGCGGCGCTGCGGCAGTCGGCCTTGAAGGCGGGGTCGGTGGAGATCGATTTCAGCCTGAGCAGCGAGAACAGCCGGTCGAGGCTGTTGTCGAAGTCGGCATCGAGGCGGGATAGCACGGGAGAAAGCGTGGACATGCGGCAAACCTTCTTGGATTTGCGCGCACCCTAGAGCGTTTCTTGCCTAGATTGAATCATTCTGTTTGCCGTTTGGCGAGGCGATCCACAAGGAAGGTTGCGTAGATCGGGCTGGTTGCCCGGGCAAGCGGCCTGACGAAGTGGGCGCCCGCCAAACGCAAACCCGAAGGGCCGGGCTGGTTTGGGACAAATCCATCGGGCTTCGTCTCGTCCGGGCCACCAGCCCGAACTTCGACGAAGCCCTCGACCTTGTCCCAAACCATCGCCGGCAGAATGGTTCAATCTAGGCAAGAAGCGCTCTGTTGGCCGGAGAGGAAACGGAAAGGGCGGCTGCGTGGGCCAGCCGGCAAAGAGCGCCTTGAACGCAAACTGTGGGCAAAAAAATGCCGCCGTGGTGGAGGGGGAACCACGGCGGCCTTTATGAAACATGCGGCGGCCCGGAGAGGGGGAGGGGTCGCCGCACTGTCCGGATTTAGGCGGGGGACGGGCCTTGGTCCGGACCCGGCAAAAAACTGCCGATGCCCTCTATTTGGAAAGGGCAAGTTGGCCTTTCAAGGGCACGAAGATTACAAGCGTGTAACAAAGGCGTGAGCGGGCTAGGCGGCCGCCTATGGCAGGGACCTGCTGCCTCGGGTTTTGGGCAGCAGCGCCTTTGCTATCCGGAATCGCAAAGACAACAGCCGAAAAGCGTCATCCAGCACGCGATCCGACCAGTCGCCTGCCGCGACGCGGCGCAGAGCCGAGAGGCCGCCGTGAGAACGCGCCGCCCATATCGTTCCCGACAGGAGATCCTCAACCTCGGAAACGCGCTCCAACAAAATCTCCGCTTTCACCAGCAGGCCTGCGGGAAGTTCGTGACAATAGTAGTCCACATCGGAAAGTAGGTCCTCGATCAATAAGGCGCGTGCCCTGATGTCTCCCGGATCGACTTGGAGCGCTTCCCTCAGCAAGGCTTTGGCCGATGGCTCATACGGTCGATAGGCGCCTTCCGGTCTTGAGAAGAGACCATGAAGCTGGGCCGACCACCGCGCATATCCGGCACGTCCTTCCAGCCGCCCTGATTCGAGGACCGGCCGGAAGACCGCGCGAAAGAGTGGAAGCCGCATCCACTGGCCGTTGCCCAGCGATAGCGGCGACACCGCATCCCCGTCGAGAAAAGCCAGGCACCAACTCTCTACGAACTGCCTCCTGCCCTCGGGCCGGGCCGCGATGAGTTCGACGCCGAGGGCATCGAGGGTAGACAGCTTTTCAGCCCTGCTGCCCGACTTTTCGGCTCCGACATAGACGGCCCATGCGCGTTCGCAACGGTCGTTCGGAAATTGCAGGTTAGCGGTCATAGGCAGAAATCGATGCCAAGGCTTTCACTCTTGGTGATCAAGCACACAAAATGCGGGTTCGGCTAGGTCGAGCATAGTCGTCGCTGTCAGGAGGCGGCGGCACGCTCGGCTTTGGCATGGACAGGAAACGGTGAGCGAGCTACCCCTATCGCCCATGAAAAAAGGCGATCACCTCTTTCTCGTCGACGGCTCCGGCTACATCTTCCGCGCCTATCACGCGCTGCCGCCGCTGACCCGCAAATCCGACGGATTGCCGGTGGGCGCCGTGTCGGGTTTCTGCAACATGCTGTGGAAGCTGCTGCGCGATGCCCGCAACACCGATGTCGGCGTGACGCCGACGCATTTCGCGGTGATCTTCGACTATTCGTCGAAAACCTTCCGCAACGAACTCTACGCCGAATACAAGGCCAACCGCTCGGCGCCGCCGGAAGATCTCGTGCCGCAGTTCGGCCTGATCCGCGAGGCGACACGCGCCTTCGACCTGCCCTGCATTGAGATGGAAGGTTTTGAAGCCGACGACCTTATCGCCACCTATGCACGGCTGGCCTGCGAGGCGGGCGCGGACACCACCATCGTATCCTCGGACAAGGACCTGATGCAGCTCGTCGGCGAAACGGTGTCGATGTACGACCCGATGAAGGACAAGGAGATAAAAATCCCCGAGGTCGTCGAGAAATGGGGCGTGCCGCCGGAAAAGATGATCGACCTGCAGGCGCTGACCGGCGATTCGATCGACAACGTCCCGGGCGTGCCGGGCATCGGCCCGAAGACGGCGGCGCAGCTTCTCGAGCAATTCGGCGACCTCGACACGCTTCTTGCCCGCGCGGGCGAGATCAAGCAGGACAAGCGGCGCCAGTCGATCATCGACAATGCCGACAAGGCACGCATTTCGCGCGACCTGGTGAGGCTGAAGAACGACGTGCCGGTGACGGAAGGCCTGGACGATCTCTCGCTGCAGCCGCCCAACGGCCCCAAGCTGATCTCGTTTCTCAAGGCGATGGAGTTTTCCTCGCTGACGCGGCGCGTCGCCGAGGCGACCGGGGCGGATGCCGGCGCCATCCAGTCTGCCTCGATCAGCGTCGAGGCGGGCGCAGGGGCGCACGGGCCGGATCTCGACCCGAGCATGTCCGCCGCGGCTCCGGCTCCCGTTCAAGGCGTCGCGGAGGATATGGCGATCTATGCCAAGCCGGGCGAGCAGGGTCCAAGTCCTGCCGCTCTCGCCAAGGCGCGCGCCGAAACCGCCGCAGCGGCTCCCATCGACCGCTCGAAATACGACTGCATCCGCGGCGTGGCCACGCTGCGGGCCTGGGTGGCCGAGGCGCTTGCCGAGGGCGTCGTCGCGTTCCGGGCCGAGACCACCTCGCTCGATCCGATGCGGGCCGAGCCGGCCGGTTTCGCGCTTGCTGTCCGGCCCGGCCGCGCAGCCTATCTGCCGGTGGCACACCGCACAAGCGCCGACGACCTGCTTGGCGGCGGGCGCGTCGAGCAGCAGCTTTCGCTCGACGAGGCGCTGGCGGAGCTGAAGCCGCTGCTGACCGACCCGTCGGTGCTCAAGGTCGGCCACAACATCAAATACGACTGGCTGTTCCTGCACCGGCTGGGCGTCGACGTGGCGCCGATCGACGACACCATGCTGATCTCCTACGTGCTCGGGGCCGGCACCGGCGCGCACACGATCGACGCGCTCGCCGAGCGCTGGCTCGGCCACACGGTCATCCCGTTCAAGGACATCGTCGGCTCGGGCAAGAGCCTCGTCAGTTTCGACCTGGTCGACATCGAGCGCGCCACCACCTACGCCACCGAGGGCGCCGACATCGCGATGCGGCTGTGGCAGGTGCTGAAGCCGCGCCTCGTCGCCAACGGCCTCGTCTCCGTCTACGAGCGGCTGGAGCGGCCCCTGGTGCCGGTGCTGGCGCGCATGGAGGAGCGCGGCATTTCGGTCGACCGGCAGATGCTTAGCCGGCTATCCGGCGAGTTCGCGCAGCGCGCCGGCGCGCTGGAGGAAGCCGTCTACCAGGCGGCGGGCGAGCGCTTCACCATCGGCTCGCCGAAGCAGCTCGGCGATATACTGTTCGGCCGCATGGGCCTGCCCGGCGGGTCGAAGACAAAGTCGGGCCAGTGGTCGACCACGGCTCAACTGCTGGAGGAACTGGCAGCGGAAGGCTACGAACTGCCGCGCCGCATCGTCGACTGGCGGCAGCTCACCAAGCTGAAATCGACCTATACCGACGCGCTGCCGGAATACATCCATCCCGAGACGCGGCGCCTTCACACGTCTTATGCACTAGCCTCGACGCCGACGGGGCGCATCTCGTCGTCGGAGCCGAACCTGCAGAACATACCGATCCGCACGGCGGAGGGACGGCGCATCCGCACCGCCTTCATCGCCGACAAGGGCAACAAGCTGGTCTCGGCCGACTATTCGCAGATCGAGCTGCGCGTACTGGCGCATATCGCCGACATCCCGCAGTTGCGCCAGGCCTTTGCCGACGGCGTCGACATCCATGCGATGACCGCCTCGGAAATGTTCGGCGTGCCGGTCCAGGGCATGCCATCGGACGTGCGGCGGCGCGCCAAGGCGATCAATTTCGGCATCATCTACGGCATTTCGGCGTTCGGTCTCGCCAACCAGCTCTCCATCGAGCGCTCGGAAGCCGGCGACTACATCAAGAAGTACTTCGAACGCTTCCCCGGCATCCGCGACTACATGGAGGCGAGCAAGCAGAAGGCGCGCGACAAGGGTTATGTCGAGACGATCTTCGGCCGGCGCATCCACTATCCCGAGATCCGCTCGTCCAACCCGTCGATCCGCGCCTTCAACGAGCGCGCCTCGATCAATGCGCCGATCCAGGGCTCCGCCGCCGACATCATCCGCCGCGCCATGATCCGCATGGACGGCGCGCTGGCGCGGGCCGGGCTTTCGGCGCGCATGCTTTTGCAGGTGCATGACGAACTGATCTTCGAGACCGCCGAAGAGGAGGTGCCCGCCACGCTGCCGGTGATCCAGCAGGTGATGGAGGAGGCGCCGATGCCCGCCGTCTCGCTCGCCGTGCCGCTTCAGGTGGAGGCGCGAGCCGCGGACAATTGGGACGAGGCGCATTGAGGTGCGTCCGCCTGCCGTGCCGACAAAGTTAAAAACCGGCGCCGGGAGCAACGATTTAAAGCATGTCGCGACTTATCTGCTCCATTCTGCCGGCGACGGTTTGGGCCAAGGTCGAGGGCTTCGTCGCAGGTCGGGCTGGTGGCCCGGACAAGACGAAGCCCGATGGATTTGGCCCAAACCGGCCCGGCCCTTCGGGTTTCCGTTTGGCGGGCGCCCACTTCGTCAGGTCGCTCGGCCGATGAACCACATCGACCTTCGCGACCTTCCTTGTGGATCGCCTCGCCAAACGAGAAACAGAATGAAGCAGATAAGGCGCGACATGCTTTAACTTGACGGCTCGTTGTTTTGGCGATCAAGTAAAAGCCCTTCTTCGAGGGGAGGGCTTTATGCGCGCCAAGATAAACGTTGTCGCAATTGCGCTTGCGTTGCTGGCAGCCGGCAACGCCTTCGCCCAGACCGCCGCCGAGCGGGAAGCTTGCGCGGCGGACTATCAGAAATTCTGCTCCGACGTTGCGCCGGGCGGCGGCAAGATTCTCGAATGCCTGGCCAAGCAGAAGGACCAGCTGTCGCCAGCCTGCCAGAAAGTCGTCGAGACCCACCAGAAATAGGCGCCTTGTTCCTGCCCGATCATGACGTCCGGCGGTTGCCGGCAAGGGGAATGACCATGAAACATCGTTCTTGTCGCTGGCTGGGCGGGGCGGGCCTCGGACTCGCCCTGCTCGCCGCGGACGCTGCCGGGCTTCCGTTCGCCGGCGACGCGCAGGCTATGGCCGACCGTCCGGCAGTGGCGCGCAGCGATGCCGCCGTCATTCCCGCCGTGGTGGTAAAGCGCACGACGACCTATGTGGTGAGCCTGCCGAAGAGCTGCGTGCGCACGAGGGTCGGCGGCGTCGTGCTGTGGCGCTGCGGCAAGACCTACTACCAGTACTACAACAATCGCTACGTACTGGTCGTCATCAACTGAGTTTTCCGGGCTGCGAAGGCGGAGTAAGGACCGGCTTGCGCAGCCGGCAACGCGTCGCGATTTCAGTAAAATTGTTTCGGCGGCCTTTGCGGGAAAGTGACGGACGCGGTGTATGGTGGCTTTGTTCCGGAGACTCGATCATGATCCGTGCCGCCCTGCTTTTCCCCATCCTGCTTGGCCTCGGTCATCCGGCCTTCGCCGAGGACGTTCAGCCGGAGTCCTGCACGGGGCAGAACTGCGCGCAGCAGGAAGGCCGGCAGGGAAATCTGTGCGAGGGCCAGGATTGCGCTCCTCCGGCTCCTGCCCAGGCAGAGGTTGAATGTATCGGACAGGACTGCGACGCGATCCAGAACCAGCCGGCGGACGGCAACGGCGGCTGAAGCGCAACGCCTCGGCCGACGGGTTTGATACGGTTCGAAGGCGGAACCTTCGTCAGAAAATCTCAGCCCGGCAGATATTCGAAATAGTCGAAATCGGCCGGCAGGCCGGAACCGCTGGTGTCGAAGGCCATCATGCCGACGAAGGCACCGGTGAAGGAGCCATGCTCGCCGCGCCCCGCCTCGTCGGAGACGATGCTGGCGTCGAGTTCGGGCGTCAGCGTTTTCCAGCCGTCGCCCACGTCGTAGGAAAACACCAGCCGCGCGTGGTCGACGTCAGCCGCAAGGCGCACCGGCGCCTCGCCCGGCAGCGGGACGGGCTCGGCGAGCGAAAAAGTCAGCCGCCCGTCCGGCCAGTCGCCAAGGCAACTCATCACCATCAGCACCCTGCCCCACTTCGGAATATGCGTGACGGCGAGGAAGTGGAATTTGTGGCGGTTGTAATACAGAACCAGCCCGGCCGCCTGCTGGAAGGTTGTCGGCTGGAACTCGACCGAGGTTTCGGCGCGGAACGAAAAATGCTCCTGGCGCCGCGCCACCAGCGCCTGCTCGAAAAAGCTGCCTATCGATTCGCGGCCGAACAGGCGCAGATGGCCGGGACGCTCGGTGAGCGAGAAGATGCGCTCCGGATAGGGCGTGCGCAGCCACTGGAACTCGATGGGGAGCGTTGCCTCGTCGAAGTTGCGACGAGGCGGCGATGGCTCGGGCGATGAGAGCGTGATGCCCGTCGGCGCCGGCACCTCGACTTCCGGCACCTGGCCGCCCTGCGCCAACCGAAGCCAGCCATCCTCGCCCCAGACGCATTTCTGGATCGCAGTCTCGCGGCCCAGCGGCGAGCGGCGCAGGCCGGCGAGCGGCCGCGAGGTGAGATGCGTGTGAAAGACCTCGCCGTCGGGCGTCTCGACGATCTGGCCGTGGCCGGCGCGCTGCAGCGCCGCCTGCGAGGCATCCTTCGAGGTGATCAGATGGATGTCGGGATGCAGTTCGTAGGGGCCATGCAGCGACCGCGAGCGCGCCATGGTGACGGCGTGGTCGTAGCCGGTGCCGCCCTCGGCGGTGGTGAGATAATACCAGCCGCCGCGCTTGAACAGATGCGGCGCCTCAACCAGTCCATGCGGGCTGCCGAGAAAGATGTTCTCGACCGGGCCGACAAGTTTTTGCGCCTTGGCGTCATATTCCTGGCAAAGGATGCCGGCGAAGGAGGGATGTCTCGGCTGCCCGCCGACGCCGTGCGAAATGTGGTTCCACACCATGTTGATGAACCACTTTCTGCCATCGTCGTCGTGGAACAATGACGGATCGAAGCCGCTCGAATTGACGTAGACCGGGTCGGACCACGGCCCTTCGATCGAAGACGCCGTGACGATGTAGTTGTGGGTGTCCTTGAAGTTGCCGTCGAGGCGCTTGACGTCGGTATAGACCAGCCAGAACAGCCCGTCGGCATGAGACAGGCACGGCGCCCAGATGCCGCCGGAATCCGGGTTGCCGCGCATGTCGAGTTGGCTGGCGCGCTCCAGCGGCCGCTTCACCAGCCGCCAGTTCTTGAGATCGGTCGAGTGGTGGATCTGGACGCCGGGATACCACTCGAAGGTCGAGGTGGCGATAAAATAGTCCGATCCGACCCGGCAGATCGACGGGTCGGGATTGAAGCCGGGCAGGATCGGATTTTTGATCATCTGGTCTACTTCCTCGCCGGTCCCTTGCGCTCCGCCGATGTGGCCCAGAGGTTGATGTCGGCGTCCTTGGCGTAGGAATCGATCTCGGCAAGCTCGGCGTCGCTGAAATCGAGGTTATTGATCGCGCCAACGCAATCCTCTACCTGCTCCGGCCGGCTGGCGCCGATCAGGGCCGTGGTCACGCGGCCGCCGCGCAGCACCCAGGCCAGCGCCATCTGCGCCAGCGTCTGGCCGCGCTTCTCGGCGATGCCGTTCAGCGCGCGGATGTTCTTCACCGTCTGCTCGTTGATGAAGGAGGTGCGCAGCGACTTGCCCTGGGATGCGCGGCTGCCTTCCGGGATGCCGTCGAGATATTTGGTGGTCAGCATGCCTTGCGCCAGCGGCGAGAAGACGATGGAGCCGACGCCCAGCCCGTCCAGCGTGTCGAGCAGGCCGTCTTCTTCGACCCAGCGGTTGATCATCGAATAGCTGGGCTGGTGGATGAGCAGCGGCGTGCCGAGTTCGCGCAGGATGGCTGCCGCCTCGCGCGTGCGCTGCGAATTGTAGGAGGAGATGCCGGCATAAAGCGCCTTGCCGGAGCGCACGGCATGGTCCAGCGCCATCATCGTCTCTTCCAGTGGCGTCTCCGGGTCGAAGCGGTGCGAATAGAAGATGTCGACATAGTCGAGGCCCATGCGCTTCAGGCTCTGGTCGAGGCTGGCCAGCACGTATTTGCGGCTGCCCCATTCGCCATACGGCCCCGGCCACATGTCGTAGCCGGCCTTGGTCGAGATGATCATCTGGTCGCGCAGGCCGGAAAAATCGCTGCGCAGGATCTCGCCGAAGGCGGTCTCGGCCGAGCCGGGAGGCGGGCCGTAATTGTTGGCGAGGTCGAAATGCGTGATGCCGAGGTCGAAGGCCTTGTGGCAGATGGCGCGCTTGGTCTTCATCGGCGTGTCGTCGCCGAAATTGTGCCAGAGCCCGAGCGAGATCGCCGGCAGCTTCAGGCCGGATTTTCCGCAGCGGTTGTAGCGCATGGATTTGTAGCGGTCGGCGGCGGGGGAGTAGGGCATGGGAAAGTGGCTCCGGTTTCCCTCCCCCTTGAGGGGAGGGTCGGCGCGCAGCGCCGGGGTGGGGTCCTGGCGGCCGAACTCGGCCTGCTTTTTGAGGATAGAGCCGGCGGAGATGACCCCACCCGGCCGCTGCGCGGCCACCCTCCCCTCAAGGGGGAGGGATAGCAGAGCTACTTCTTCTTCGCCAGCAACGCCCTCGCATCCTTGGGGCCGAGCGCGGCGGGCCGCTCGCAGGTCGTCGTCATCTCGACGAACTTTCCGGTCTCGCCGGCCTTCAATATGCCGGTCATGACCTCGACCGCATGCAGCGCCAATTCCATCGAGCAGCGGTGCGGGCGGCCCTCGCCGATCGCCACCGCCATGTCGGCCAGCCCGATGGTGCGGTAATTGGCCATCATGCCCATCGAGTGCTTCTGGTTGGGCACGCCGAGCGGATGCTCCCTTTTGGGCAGCTTCTTCACCGCAGACGACTGTTTTGTATAGGTGACGATCCCGCCGAAGAAGTTCGGGTCGGGCACATGGATGGTGCCTTCCTCGCCATAGAGTTCCATCGGCTGGTGGCCGTGGTTCCAGACGTCCCAACTGGCGTTGAGCGTGATCACCGCGCCATTGTGGAATTCCGCCAGCGCATGGATGGTGGTCGGCGTCTCGACCTTCACCTTCTCGCCATGGCGCGGCTTCGAGGTGATGGTGCGCTCCGGCGACGGCGTCGACGAGATGGCTGCGACGCGTTTCACCGGGCCGATCAACTGGATCAGGTTGGTGACGTAATACGGTCCGACGTCGAGCACCGGGCCTGCGCCCGGCTGGAAGAAGAAGTCCGGATTGGGGTGCCAGTGCTCCATACCGTGGCTCATCACATAGGCGGTGCCGCTGGTGATCTTTCCGACCTTGCCGCTGTCGATGATGTCGCGCGCCAACTGGTGCGCGCCGCCGAGGAAGGTGTCGGGCGCGGAGCCGATGCGCAGGTGCTTCTTTTCCGCCCGCGTCTTCAGGTCCTGGCCTTCCTTCAGCGTCAACACGAAGGGCTTTTCCGAATAGACATGCTTGCCGGCGTCGAGGATTTCCTTGGAGACCGCGTGATGCACCGCCGGGATCGTCAAATTGACGACGATGTCGATGTCGTCCGCCTTGAGCAGACCGTCCACCGTCTCGGCGCGAACGTCGAACTCCTTGGCGCGGGCGCGGGCCGCATCCATGTTGATGTCGGCGCAGGCCTTCATCTTGATGCCGCGAAACAGCGGCGCGAGCGTGAAATAGGCTGCGGAGATGTTGCCGCAGCCGATGACCCCTACTCCGAGTTTTTTTGCCATTTCGAAAGTTCCCTCAATATGTCTTCGCCGCAGCGATCGACCGGCTGGCGAAGCGCCGGAAATCGCTCGGATTGTCGTGTTCCATCACATAGAATTTTGCCTGCGTCTTCGCCTTCAGCGTCGAGACGAGATCCTTCCAGTCGACGCTGCCGTGGCCGACATCGGCCCAGCCGTCCTCATTGGCATTCTGCCCGGCCGGTGCGATGTCCTTGACGTGGACGGCGACGATCCGGTCGCCATGGTCGCCGATCCATTTCAGCGGGTCGGCGCCGCCGCGGATCACCCAGGCAACGTCGATCTCCCAGCCGATGGCGGGCGCGGCTTCCAGAATGTGGGTCATCGGCAGCGAGCCGTCTGCCAGCGGCTGGAACTCGAAGTCGTGATTGTGCCAGGCAAACGCGATGCCGCTGTCCTGGAACGGCTTGCCTGCTTTCGCCAGCCGCTCGCCAAAGGCCCGCCAACCGGCGGCATCGTTCGGGCGCCGGTCGGCGGCGATGTGCGGACAGGCGACGAGCTGCATGTCGAGATTGCGCGCGACCTGGGACGAGAAGCCGAAATCCTCGATCTGATCCAGGGAAAAATGCCCGCTCGGCATGGCGAGCCCGACCTTGTCCAGTTCGCCGCGCAGGCCGAGCGAATTCTCGTAGAGGCCGCCAAAACCCTCGACATTCTTGTAGCCGAGTTCGGAAAGCGTCTTCAGCACGTCCGGCCAGGGCTGGAAATTGCGGGCGCTGTAAAGTTGGAATGACCAGGTCATCGGTAGTTTCCTGTTTGCACGGGGAGGAGTGAGACTGCGATCAGAGCCGGACTCCGGTGGACAGATCGAACAGCGAGGCCCTGAGCGGATCGAAGCCGATCGTCACCCGGTCGCCGACGGACGGCGCGCGTTCGGAGGTGACACGCACGGTGAAGTTCTGGCCGCCGAGCCGGGTCCAGACCAGCGTATCGGACCCCATCGGCTCGACAACCTCGACCGTCGCCTCGCCGCTGAACGGCCAGTCGGCGCCGGTGTTCAAGCCGACATGTTCGGGGCGCATGCCGAACACCGCCGGCCCCGGCTGGAAACCGGCGGCGTCGAAGGAATAGGTCGACAGCGGAATGTCGACCCCGTCGGCGACGAAACGGGGCGACCCGTCGCGCGTTTCCAGCCGGCCCTCCAGGAAATTCATGCCCGGCGAGCCGATGAAGCCGGCGACGAAGCGGTTGACGGGCTTCGTGTAGATCGCCTGCGGCCGGTCGAGCTGCTGTATCAGGCCGTTCCGCATCACCGCGATGCGGTCGGCCAGCGTCATCGCCTCGATCTGGTCGTGGGTGACGTAGATCATGGTGTTGCCGAGCGTCTGGTGCAGGCGCTTGATCTCGACCCGCAGTTCGGAGCGCAGTTTTGCGTCGAGGTTCGACAGCGGCTCGTCGAACAGAAACACGTCGACGTCGCGCACCAGGGCGCGGCCGATGGCGACGCGTTGGCGCTGGCCACCGGAAAGCGCCGAGGGCTTGCGCTGCAAAAGCGGCTCGATCTGCAGGATGGCGGCGGCGCGCGCGATGCGTTTTGCAATCTCGTCCCTGGGCAGGCCGGCGTTCTTGAGGCCGAAGGACAGGTTCCCTTCCACCGACATCTGCGGATAGAGCGCGTAGGACTGGAACACCATGCCGATGCCGCGGTCCTTCGGCTCCTCCCAGGTGACGTTCTTGCCGTTGATGAAGATCTGCCCGGCCGAGACGTCGAGCAGGCCGGCGATGCAGTTGAGCAGCGTGGATTTTCCGCAGCCGGAGGGGCCGAGCAGCACGATGAACTCGCCCTCGGCCACGTCGAGGTTGAGCGCCTTCAGCACCTCGACCGCGCCGAAATTCAGCGATACGTCCTTGACCAGAACACTCGTCATCGCCTCAACCCTTCACCGCGCCGGCGGCGATGCCGCGCACGAACAGTTTTCCCGAGACGAAATAGACGACCAGCGGCACCAGGCCGGTGATGAGTGTCGCTGCCATGTTGACGTTGTACTCCTTCACGCCCTGGACCGAATTGACGATGTTGTTGAGCTGCACGGTCATCGGATAGGTGTCCGGCTTGGTGTAGACGACGCCGAACAGGAAATCGTTCCAGATGCCGGTGACCTGCAGGATCATGGCCACCACGAAGATCGGCAGGCTCATCGGCATCATGATGCGGAAATAGATGCCCCAGAAGCCGGCGCCGTCGACGCGGGCCGCCTTGAACAGTTCCTCCGGCAGCGATGCGAAATAATTGCGGAAGAGCAGCGTCAGGATCGGCATGCCGAAAATCGAGTGGACGATGACCAGGCCGCCAAGCGAGCCGTAGAGGCCGATCTCGCGCAGCACAATGACGATCGGATAGATCATCACCTGGTAGGGGATGAAGGCGCCGACGATCAGGATGGTGAAGAAGATGTCGGCGCCCTTGAAGCGCCAGTTGGCCAGCGCGTAGCCGTTCACCGAGGCGATGGCGATCGACAGGATCACCGACGGCACGGTGATGCGCACCGAATTCCAGAAGCCCCTGCTGAGGCCGTCGCAGTTGAGGCCGGTGCAAGCCGTCGCCCAGGCCTTGACCCAGGGCTCGAAGGTTATCTCCAGCGGTGGCGCAAAAACATTGCCGACGCGGATTTCCGGCATTCCCTTCAAGGATGTGACGACCATCACATAGAGCGGCAGCAGGTAGTAGAGCGCCACGACCGTCAGCGTGCCGTAGATGATGATGTTGCGGCGCGAAAAGGTGACGCGCGGCCGCGGTCCGTGCGGGCCGCTGAGGCTGCCTGCGACGGCATCCGCCCCGACGACGGTCGCGGCAAGCGTGGCGGGATTCGACATGCTACCGCCTCCGTCCGAATTCGAGATAGGCCCAGGGCACGATGATGATGCCGACCGTCACCAGCATCATGGTCGAGGCGGCAAAACCCTGGCCGAGATTCTGCGCGGCGAACATGTAGTCGTAGACGTATTTCGCCGGCACTTCGGAGGCGTGACCGGGACCGCCGCTGGTCTGCGCGACGACGAGGTCGTAGAGGCGCACGATACCCGACGCGATGATGACCAGCGTGGTGATGAAGACCGGGCGCATCATCGGGATGACGATGAAAAGGTAGGTCTTCCACATCGGTATGCCGTCGACGCGCGCGGCCTTCCAGATGTCCTCGTCGATGCCCCGCAGCCCAGCCAGCATCAGGCACATGACCAGGCCGGTGCCTTGCCACAGCCCCGCGATCAGGATGCCGTAGATGACGATGTCCTGGTCGTAGAGCGGATTGAACACGAAGCTTTCCCAGCCCAGGCTGCGCACGATGTGTTGCACGCCGAAATCCGGGTTGAGGATCCATTGCCAGACGAGGCCGGTGACGATGAAGGACAGCGCGAAGGGATAGAGGAAAATCGTGCGGAATGCGTTTTCGAATCGGATCTTCTGGTCGAGCAGCGCGGCGAGCAGGAAGCCGATCGTCAGCGAGAAGATCAGCGAGAGCACACCGTAGGTAATGAGGTTCTCGATCGAGGTCAGCCAGCGCGGCGCCGACCACAGCCGCTCGTACTGGTCGAGCCCGACAAAATTCAGTCGCGGCAGCAGCTTCGAATTGGTGAAGGAGTAGAGGACCGTCCAGAGCGTACCGCCGACAAAAATGACCAGCGCGGTCAGGATCATCGGTATCGACGCGATCTTGGCGTTGAGGTTCCGGAACAACTGGCCGGGACGGCGCGCGGCCGTGCTCTCGCTCATGCTCATCTCGGACTCCGGCTGCGCGAAGGCGGACCGGCCCGGGTTACGGGCCGGTCCGCCGGGGTTCGGGTTCGGCTAGTCGGCAGCCTCGATGATGGCGACGTAACGCTTCTGCGCTTCCTCGGGCGTCAGCGACGGCGTCTTGAAGAACTCGACGAACAGGTCGTTGAGCTGGTTGTTGGTGTCCTCGGTGTTAAGCTGGTTCACCGCGGGGATGACGTTGCCCTTGGCCAGTATGTCGAGGCCCTTCTTCATGCAGTCGTTGGCGGCGGCGAGATCGACGTCGCCGCGCACCGGCACGGAGCCCTTCTTCAGGTTGAAGGCGACCTGCACCTGCGGGTTGAGCATGGTCGAGGCAAGCACTTCCTGCGCCTTGCTCTTTTCCTCGTCCTCGAGCTTCGGGAAATAGAAGGCGTCGCCGTCCGTCGAGATGAGCTCGTTGACGCCGAGGCCGGGCAGGCAGGTGTAGTCCTTGCCGGCGACCTGGCCGGCAACCTGGAACTCGCCCTGCGCCCAGTCGCCCATGATCTGCCCGCCAGCCTGGCCGGTGATGACGAGGTTGGTCGCCTGGTTCCAGTCCTGGATGTTCGATTTCGCGGCCATCTTGCGGGCGTCGTCGGCGGCCTTGAACACCTTGGCCATCTCCGGCCCGGCCGCGACCGTCGCGTCCTTGTCCTGGTAGACCTTCAGGAAGACGTCCTTGCCGGCGATGGCCGGGATCAGCACATTGAATGCGCCGGAGTTCTGCCAGGGCTGGCCGCCGATGGCGAGCGGGATTTTTCCGGCCTTTTCGAGCGCGGGGGCAGCGGCAACGAACTCGTCCCAATTCTTCGGCACCGGAACGCCGGCGTCGGCGAAGGCCTTGTTGGACAGCCACAGCCACTGCCAGGAATGGATGTTGATCGGCGCGCAATAGATCTTGCCGTCGAGCGTGCAGCCGTCGAGCAGGCTCTTCGGGCGGACGATCTCGGCCCATTTCTCCTTGGTGGCGAGATCGGTGAGGTCGCGCATCAGGCCCGCCTCGACAAGCTCCTCCGCCTGGCGGCCGTGGTTGAACTGGGTAGCGGCCATCGGGTCGCCGCCGGTGATGCGGCTGATCATGACCGGACGCGCGGTGTTGCCGCCGCCGGCGATGGCGCCGTCGACCCACTTGTTGCCGGTGGCGTCGAACGCCTTGGCGAACTCGGCGACCGCGGCCGCCTCACCGCCGGAAGTCCACCAGTGGGTGACTTCGAGATCGGTGGCCGAGGCCGGGGCGATTGCGAAAAGTGCGGCGCTGGTCGCGAGCACGGCGCGATAAAGTCGATAACGCATCGGCATTCCTCCCTGAACTGAAACGTTACAGTTTTTCAATATGGGATTTAGCCGGACGGCGCAACCCGCGACGGCCGCGCCTGTGCATTTTTTTCGGCAGCCGAATTATATTGTGCCAGGCATCCACATGTTGCGTCGCAACAAGCCTGCTGCAATGCACCTTAATTGCAAGATTTTTGCGCTACCCGGCCGACAAGCCCGCCGATTGAAAAGCATTTTCCAAGGGAGGAACACCCGCGAGCGCGAGATCGTGCCAAAAATCAGACCGGATCGCGGCGGCAGATTGAAACCTGTAACGTTTCAGTTTATCCGGACACTTGGCGCGGATTAGGCTTTTGCGCGACGCGCCGGTTGCCGTTTGACGGGACGGCTGATAGGCGGGCGCGATGGATGGCGAGGGCGGACAGGAACGGGTGGATGAACGGACGGGCGGCACCTCGCGCCCGACGTTGAAGACCATCGCCTTCATGACCGGGTTGGGGGTCACCACCGTGTCGCGCGCGCTGAAAGATGCTCCGGACATCAGCGAGGAGACCAAGAAGCGCGTGCGCCTGGTGGCGCGCCAGGTCGGCTACCGGCCGAACCGCGCCGGCGTGCGCCTGCGCACCGGCAAGACCAACGTCATCAGCCTGGTGCTCGACACCGACCAGCAGATCATGAGTTTTGTGTCGGACATTATCTACGGCATCTCCGAGGTGATTGCCGAGACGCCCTACCACCTGATCGTCACGCCCTACTCGCGGTCCCGGGACGCACTCGAACCGGTGCGCTACGTGGTGGAAACCGGGTCGGCCGACGGCGTCATCATCTCGCGCACCGAGCCCAACGACGCGCGGGCCCGCTATCTGCTCGAACACGGCATGCCGTTCGCCACGCACGGCCGCACCGATATGGGGCTCCTGCACCCCTACCACGACTTCGACAACCACGCCTTCGCGGCGATTGCCGTGCGCAAGCTCGCGGAACTGGGCCGGCGCCGGCTGGCTCTGCTGGCGCCGCCGGTCAGCTTGACCTATCACGGACACACGGTGAACGGCTTCGTCGACACGGTGAACGAAGTCGGCGCGACGGAAGTGCCGTTCAACTCCGTGTCGATCGATCAGTCGATCGAGCGGATCAGGAGCCGGACGGCACAGATCATGCGCCGAGGCGATCGTCCCGACGGGTTCGTGAGCAGCGCCGCCGCCGCGACGCTCGCGGTGGTCGCCGGCATCGAGGATGCCGGCTTCAAGCTCGGCCGCGACGTCGACGTGGTATCGAAACAGTCGTCCGACCTGCTGAAGCTGTTCCGGCCCGAACTGATGGTGGTCAACGAGGATTTCCGCCTCGCCGGCGCCGAGCTTGCCCGCTCGGTTCTCGCCTGGATCGGTGGCGCCGCGCCGGGCTCGCTGCAGACGCTTGCGGTGCCGAGCGCGGTGGACACGTAATAGGTACCAGGCTCACATCGCCGCGATCAGGAGAAATCCGCGAGCCCGCTGCCCCACGGCCCATGATGCTTGTCGACGCCATCCACGCGGTCGAAGCCGTGCGCGCCGAAGAAGTCGCGTTGTGCCTGGATGAGGTTCGCCGTGCCGCGGCCGCGGCGATAGCTGTCGAAATAGCCGAGCGCCGAGGCAAGCGCCGACACCGCCAGGCCATTGAGAATGGCGACCGACACGGTGCGGCGAAGCGCTCCGTCGGTTTCCTTTAACCGCGCCGCGAAGGCCGGCGTGATCACCAGATTGTCGGCATCGGGTGCGGCGCGGAACGCCGAGGTGATGTCGTCGAGGAATTGCGAGCGGATGATGCAGCCGGCACGCCAGATCTTGGCGATGGTCGGCATCGGCAGGTCCCAGCCGAACTCCTTCGACGCCTCCGCCATCACGGCGAAACCCTGCGCATAGGCGCCGATCTTGCCGGCGAGCAGCGCCAGTTCGAGGTCAGCGATCAGCCGCTCGCGGTCCACCGACCTGATCTGGCCGGCGGCGGGGAGCCCAAGAATCTTTTCGGCGTTCTCGCGCTGCGCCTTGAAGGATGACAGGCTGCGCGCCGCCACCGCCGCCTCGATGCCGGTCGCCGGCACGCCCATGTTCTGCGCCTCGATCACCGACCATTTTCCGGTGCCTTTCTGCCCGGCCTTGTCGACGATCATGTCGACCATCGGCTTGCCGGTGATCGGATCGGTCGCGCCGAGCACGATGCCGGAAATCTCGATCAGATAGGATTCCAGCCTGCCCTTGTTCCAGGTCTTGAAGATTTCGCTGCACTCGCCGGCCGACAGGCCCAGCCCATCGCGCAGCACGCCGTAGATTTCCGCGATCATCTGCATGTCGGCATATTCGATGCCGTTGTGGATGGTCTTCACAAAATGCCCGGCGCCGTTCGGCCCGAGCCAGGCCGCGCAGGGCTCGCCCCGATATTTGGCGGAAACATCGAGCAGCACTTTTTCAATGCGCTTGTAGGAGTCTTTCGTGCCGCCCACCATGATCGACGGGCCGTGGCGCGCGCCCTCCTCGCCGCCGGACACACCCATGCCGATGAAGGTCAGGCCGGTGCCTTCCAACTCGTTGAAGCGGCGCATCGTGTCGCGGAAATTGGCATTGCCGGCGTCGATGATGATGTCGTCGGCGGAAAGCACGCCGCGCAGCAGCGCGATCTGCTCGTCCACCGGCTTGCCGGCCTGGGTCATGATGATCACCGGGCGGGGCGGCTCGATCGCCCCGGCAAGCGCCTCGATGGTGTCGCAGGGAACGACCATGTTCGCGAGCGGCCCCGCTTCGGCGGCGAATTCATGGGTACGCGAAGTGGTACGGTTGTAGACGGCGATGCGGTGGCCTTTTTCGGCGATGTTCAGCGCCAGGTTCGATCCCATCACGCCAAGGCCGATCAGGCCGATTTCGGCTTTCTGCATGTCGCGTTTCCGTCCCTGCTGTTTTTGTTCGGCCGGCCTTGATGCGGCGGCGCGCGATGTTTGCCGCCGGCCGGAGGCTTCGTCAACCTGCCGGTCAGCCTGGTCAGCCCTGGCTGCGCTTGCGGCCGTAGAGTTCCAGCCGGTGGTGAACGATATCGTAGCCGAGCCGCTTGGCGATCTCGTCTTGCAACTGTTCGATGCGGTCGGACTTGAACTCGATCACGTCGCCCGTCTCGATGTCGATGAGATGGTCGTGGTGGTCTCCGCCCGACGGCTCGAAGCGCGACGGCCCGCCCTCGAAGGCATGGCGCTGGATGGCGCCCATGCCCTCCAGCAGTTTCATGGTGCGGTAGACGGTGGACAGCGAGATGCTTGGCTCGATGGTCACGGCGCGGCGGAATATCTCCAGTGCGTCCGGATGGTCGTCCGCGCTCGACAGTATGCCGAGAATGATGCGGCGCGGCCGCGTGATCCGCACGCCGGCCTTGCGCAGCGCCTTCTCGTAGTCGGGCCGGCCCGGTGGAATCGCTCTTGTCGTCATCGGCGGATTATGCGCCAGATGACAACCAGTTGCAAAGAAGCGTTGGGCCTCCCAACCGCCGGCGCGTCCGGCAGCCGACGGGGCTTGCCACCTATCCGAAGGTCCTGCCGCTCCGCGGTTTCTCCTCCTCCTCGAACGCAACCGCGACGTTCGCGTTTGCCGACAGGCGCACCTTGTCGCCTTCGACCTCTGCGATCAGCGCGGCCGGGATGGTGAGGTGGTGTCCCCTGTGCAAGCCCTCCCCGCTGTCCTTGCGCGTGAGCCTTATGGCGTCTTCCTCGACCCTGTCGACAGTTCCGATGTGAACGCCGTCGGCCCCGATGACTTCCATTTTTTCCCTGACGTCTTTGAGTCCGGACATCTGGTCCTCCTGTGATGACGCCACTCAACGCGCGGCACGCCGATTGGCTCCCTTCACAGGGTCGTGCGGAAGCTCAAATCTTCACCAGCATTGCGGTGAGGTACATGACGGCCACGCCGGCGGCCAGCCCCGCGACGGTCCAGGGCGCGGCGAGCGCAGCGGCGCCCCGGCCGTCCGACCGCATCAGGAAGGCGGTGACCTCGACGATCACCTGCAGGATGGCGCCAGCCCCGACCGCCAGTGCCAGCGCCGACCATTGCGGCGCGTAGGCGAGGCTGCCGATCCACAGGCCGATCACGGCGGGACCGCCGGCGAGAAGTGTCAGTCCCACGAAATTCAGCAGCGTCGGTCTGGTCTTCAGCAAGGGCGCGGCGATGCCGATGCCTTCGGTGACGTTGTGCAGCATGAAACCCAGCACCAGGAACGTGCCCAGCCCGGCCGCGCCGGCGGCGAAGGCGGCGCCGATCGCCAGCCCCTCGCCGAGATTGTGCAGGCCGATGCCGAGCGCGATGAAGGTCGCCAGCGCCAGGCCGGTCGGCGCGCCGCTCCGGCGGCCGGCCGCCATCAGCAGCAGGAAACTCGCGGCGGCCGCGAGCACCACCATGACCGGTCCCTGGAACAGCGCGGCCGCCTCGCCGGCAAGCTCGAACGCCTCGAATGCGGCATCGACGAGCAGGAAGGCGAGCAGGCCGACGGTGAGCGCCAGCAGGAAATTCATGCCGTCGCGGCCGACGCCGCGCAGGGCTGGATAAAACAGCATGCCGACCGCGACCGGGACCAGCCCGACCAGCACGCCGAGCAGCCCCTGCGACACCAGATTGCCGGCGTTCGGCACCGGCGTCGGCACGGCGACGGCAATCTCGTGGGTGAAGGTCGCGCCGGTGCCGGTGACGACGGTGACGGCATGCGCCTCGCCCAGCACCCAGGGAAACGGCAAGCGGATCCAGGCAGTGTCGCCGCGGCCGACCGGGCCGGCCGGCGTCTGCGTGAACTGCCAGTAGGCGTCGTCGACCTGCACCTGGGCGATCGTCATCGGCTCGGAGCCGCCGGCGCGCACCAGCACCTCGATGCCGTCGGTAGATAATATCGTCCGCTCGAAGCTCAGCTCTTCGACCGGCGGCGCGCCATTGCCAAAACCGCGCAACGGGTCGGCGGCGACCAGCCAGACGGCAGCAACCATGAGCGCGGCGAGTGGTAACAGCAGCCACAACAAAGCCGCCCTCGGCGGTCGCACCGCGGCAGGAGCAGGCCGCGTGGCGGCGATCGGCGAGGCTTCGTTCATGCCACCGCCTCCACCACCTCGAACATGCCCGACCAGCCGAGCTCGGTGAATTCCGACTGGTGCGGATGGAACATGTAGAGCCCGGTCTCGTGATCGCGATAGGTGAATTCGAGGATGCCGCGCTGCGCCTGGCACTGCGTGATCAGGTCGACGGTCTTCAGCGTCGGGGTCAGCGTCGTCCCCTGGTCGAAATAGTCGAAGAAGTTGGCGTGCAGGTGGAAGGAGTTGATCGGGTCGAATTCCACGACATTGACCAGATAGAGCCGGATAGGCCGGTCGCGCACGACCCTGATCGGCCGCTTCATGTAGGCGTGGGCGACCGTGTTCACGGCATAGACTTCGTTCTCGTTGTCGAAGTTGGTGTCGAAGCCGTTCATCACCATGACGAATTCCTGCCATTCGGCGTTCTCGGGCGTACCGAGGAGACGGGAACGCGCGATGTCGGCATGCTCCGGATGCCGGGCCGGATCTGGATCGATGACGAACAGGCCGTACATGCCCTTGTGGATGTGCCGCTTCAGCGGCAGGGCATGGCAGTGGTAGAGATGGCAGCCGAACGGTTTTGCGTCGAACTCGTAGACGAATTCGTCGCCCGGATCGATCAGCCCTGCCCCGGGCACGCCGTCCATCCGCGCCGCGTGGATGCCGTGGAAATGCATCGAATGCGGATGCGAGCCGAAGTTGCGGAAGACGATCCGCAACCTCTCGCCTTCGGTCGCGCGCAGCGACGGGCCGGGCACCCGGCCGTTATAGGTCCATGCCGGGAATTTTATCCCCGGCGCGATCTCGATCTCCTTGTCGTTCGCCTCGACCTCGAAGGTGCGCAGCGTGCGGCCGTCCGGCAGGATCGATACCGTGCCGGTTTCCCAGTCGGTCAGGAGATCGGCGGGGTCAAAACCGTTGCCGGCGCTGTCGACGTCGCCGACGGTGATCATCGCGCCATGCGCGGCATGCGGCGACGCGGTGGCCGCAGCCATGTCCACGGTGGCAGGCGTCGTGCCGTGAGCGGAATGGCCCGACTGGCCGAGCGCCGCGCCGGCAGCGACAACGCTACCGCCGGCCGCCGTCAGGCCCGCGCGCAACAGGTGACGGCGGCTGAACCCACCGCGAAGCCAGGCCGAAATACCGTCCATGCGCGATTTCCTGCAAATGCGAATGATTTGCATTATGGGCGCGACGCGCCCCGACCACAAGCGGATTCTCGCAGCCGCGGCCAAGTCGCCGAAACCCCCGCGCACACGTGCGTCGGTCGCCCCGGCGAGACCGGCTTGGCTTCGACGATGTCAACCGCGGAGCCCCAGGTCGGGGTCTCGACTCGACCCTTATGGCGACGCCCGCCAGCCGGACTGTCAGTCATACCGCGCAGCCGGATCGCCGGCAGGAAAGCCTTGCTCGGCATTTTCCGACCATTTGGACGGCGGACTTGCATTTGCCCGGTTCATGACGACATTGGCGCGTATGAACATCCCGACGCAACCGGTACGCCTGCAACGTCCGCCTGAAAAACGGCGACGCATCCCAGTCTCCATCATCATGGCGCTCAGCTTCGGCACATTGGTCCTGCTGTCGGTCGGCGGCGTGCTAGCGCTGACCGTCAGCGCCAACTACCGCAACACCTTCGACCTGCTCGGCGCGCAATCGACGCTGCTCGTCGACGCGATGGAAGATTCGCTGCGCACGGAGATGGCGCGCCCCGAAAGCGCGGTGGACGGCATCGCCCAGCTCTACACGCAGGGCGAGTTCCAGATCGACGACGAGGATGCGACGGCGGCGGCGCTTTCCGGCGCGCTTTCGGCCACGACGCAAGCCACCGCCATGCTGATCTGCACGCCGGACATGGTCTGCCGGGGTGTCTCGCGCAGGAGGGACAGCGACCCGCCAGGGGAGATCCAGCGGTTCGCGCCAGAAGCCGAGACCTCGCCGCAGACGCTCGCCGCGCTGGAACAGCGCCGCCGGGTCGACGGCCGCCGCTGGGGGGCGTTCGTGAGCAACCAGTACGGCCTGTTCGCCCAGGTGTCGGTTCCCCTGTCCCGGAATGGCGCGACGCATGGGTGGGTGATCGCGGCGGTGGAACTGCACAAGCTTTCCGACATCACGCAGCAGCTCTCCACCCGTTTCGGCACGCATGCCTTCATTCTCGACGGGGACGACCGCGTCCTCGCCGACCCGCGGCTGGCCGATCCCGCCGGGCCGAAGGGCGCCATCACGCCGCTGATGCCGCTTGCCGCCTTCGGCGATCCGGTGCTGGCCGCCTACCCCGAGCGCAAGGCTGAGGAGCAATTCGACGCACGACGCACCCGCGACGTGGAACTGGCCGAGATCGACCTGGACGGCGACAAGGATACGTCCAATTGGTGGAACGACGAAGCCAGCTATTTCGCCATGACCCGCAAGATTGCCGGCTATGGCGAGCGGCCGTGGACCATCGGCGCCTACTTCAAGTCCAGCCAGATCGCCGGCGAGATCGAGCGTGTCGTCGCATCGGCGCTGGTCGGGCTAGGCGCGATGGCGGCCGCGGTAATCATCGCCATCCTGCTCGGCAGGCGGCTGTCCCGACCGATCCAGGCGATCGCCGGCCAGGCCACCCGCGTCGCCGATTTCGAACTCGACGGGCTTGCGCCGCTGCCGCGCAGCCGGGTGCTGGAGATCGACGATCAGGCCTCCGCCTTCAACGCCATGCTGATCGGCCTGCGCGCCTTCTCCACCTACATCCCGCGCTCGCTGGTGGCCAAACTCGTTCGCAGCGGCGAGATCGGCATCGTCGAATCGCGCGAGGCCATGGTCACCGTCATGTTCACCGACATCGCCGATTTCACCGCGCTGTCGGAACGCATGGGCGCGGCCGAGGCGGCAAAACTGCTCAACCGGCATTTCGCCATCCTGTGCCGCGCCGTCGACGCCGAGGGCGGCACCGTCGACAAATTCCTCGGAGACGGCATGATGGCCTTCTTCGGCGCACCGGATCACCTCAAGGGCCATGCCGCGGCCGCCGTCCGCGCCGCGGCAGTGATCCGCGACGAACTGGAAGCCGACAACCGGTCGGCCGCGACAGAAGGCAGGCCGGCATTGCGCGTGCGCATCGGCATCCACACCGGGCCGGTCATCGTCGGCAACATCGGCGCGTCCGACCGCGTCAACTACACGATCATCGGCGACACGGTGAATGTCAGCCAGAGATTGCAGGAACTGGGCAAGGTGCTGGCGCCCGAGGCCCGCACCACGATAGCCATATCCGCCGAGACCGCCTCGCGCCTCGACGAACGTTTCGAGACGATCCCCGCCGGCACTCACAGGCTGCGCGGGCGCGGCGAGGCGATGGCGGTTTTCGTGGTCGGCGAGGTTCATGCCGGAGCCCCCTCATCCGAGACGCATGAGGCGAGCGCGGCATAGCGCCACCGACGAACACCACTACGCAACAGATGCCGCGAAAGCAGGCGGGCTCCCTTTCGGGAGCCCGCCGCACAAAGGCGCCGGATGGGAGGAGGGATCAGGCGGCCTTCGCCTCCTCGCGCGGTCGCGCGAACGAAAGGCCATTGTCGTCGAAGATATGCAGATCGCCGGCATCCGCCGAAAGCCGGATCGTCGAGCCGCGCTGCACGCTGGCGTTGCCCGGCAGCTTGGCGACGATCGGCTCGTTCGGCCGGCCGATGTCGACATAGACCAGTTGCACCTCGCCGAGCTGCTCGATGTAGTCGATCGCTCCCTCGAACAGCACGTTGTCGCCGCCGGCCAGCGACAGGTCCTCCGGCCGCACGCCGAAACTGATCGTGCTGCCGGCGGAAGCGCCGGACGTGGAGACCGGCACCGCGATCTTGCGGCCGAACACATCGACCTCGGTCGGCATGCCGGGCTTGCTCAGCGTGGCCGGCAGGATGTTCATGGCCGGCGAGCCGATGAATTGGGCGACGAACAGGTTGCCGGGATGCTTGTAGAGTTCCATCGGAGAGCCGACCTGTTCGATGCGGCCTTCCTTCAGCACCACGATGCGGTCGGCCAGCGTCATCGCCTCGACCTGGTCGTGGGTGACATAGATCATGGTGGTGTTGGGCATCGATTCCTTGAGTTTTGCGATCTCGATGCGGGTGGCGACGCGCAGCGCAGCGTCGAGGTTCGACAGCGGCTCGTCGAACAGAAAGACCTTGGGGTTGCGCACGATGGCGCGGCCGATGGCGACACGCTGCCGCTGGCCGCCCGACATCGCCTTGGGCAGCCGGTCGAGCATCTTCGTCAACTGGAGGATCTCGGCGGCGTTGCGCACGCGCTTGTCGATCTCCGCCTTGCTTTCCCGCGCGATGCGCATGGAGAAGGCCATATTGTCATAGACCGTCATGTGCGGATAGAGCGCGTAGGACTGGAACACCATGGCGATGCCGCGTTTCGACGGCGGCACATCGTTGACGACTTCGCCTGCGATCTTCAGCTCTCCCGACGTGATCTCCTCCAGGCCTGCGATGGTCCGCAGCAGAGTCGACTTGCCGCAGCCGGACGGACCGACGAAGACGATGAACTCGCCGGACTGGATGTCGAGGTCGATGCCATGAAGCGTGTAGAGGTTGCCATACGCCTTCTTGACGTTCCTGAGGGTGAGATCGGCCATGCTGTCCTCCCTTTTTGCCGCGCCACGTCAGACCATGCGCCCGAACCACGCACCGTAACCGTCGAGGCGGACGGTGCCGCCGTCGAGAACACCTGAAAAGCCGTGGCCTACGAGCGGCTGCACGCTCCGGGCGCCGCCGAGGTCCACCGCCACCGGCGCGGCCCCGAGATTGAACGCGCAGACGATCTGCTCGTTGCCGTAGCGCCTGACGAAAGCGACGGCGTCGTCTTGCGCCGCCAGGAATTCGATCTCGCCCTTGGCGAAAGCCGGATAGGCCCTGCGGAAGGCGAGGAAGCGGCGATAGTGCTCCAGCAGCGACGCAGCATTGCCCTTCTGGGTGTCGACGGCGGCGCGCAGATGGTCGGCCGGCACCGGTAGCCACGGTTTCGCGGTCGAGAAGCCGCCATTCGGCGCCTTGGAATCCCACACCATCGGCGTGCGGCAGCCGTCGCGGCCCTTGAATTCCGGCCAGAAGCGGATGCCGTAGGGATCCTGCAGATCCTCGAAGGCGAGATCGGCTTCGGTCAGGCCCAGTTCCTCGCCCTGATAGATGCAGACCGAGCCGCGCAGCGACATCAACAGTGCCGAAATCACTTTCAGATAGGCGGCGCGGTCGGCCTCGCCCTCGCCCCAGCGCGAGGCGTGGCGTTTCACGTCGTGATTGGAGAAGGCCCAGCAGGCCCAGCCGTCGCTGGCGACCTGTCCGAAATCCTCAAGAACGGTGCGCACCTTCGTCGCGCTGATCTTTTCCGGCGCGAGGAAGTCGAAGGCATAGCACATCTGCACACGGTCGCCGCCGCCCGTGTATTCGGCGACCACCTGCAGGCCGCGCTGCGAATCGCCGACCTCGCCGACCGCCGCGGCGGCCGGGTACTCGTCGAGCAGGGCGCGGAAGCGGCGCAGGAAATCGACATTCTCCGGCCGGCTCTTGTCGTAGATGTGGTCCTGATAGTTATAGGGGTTGACCGCCGGCGCCGTCTGGTCGTTGCGCTCGGCCGGCGGCAGCGCCGGATTGTCCTCCAGCCCCTGGCTGTGGAAGTAGAAGTTGATGGTGTCGAGGCGGAAACCGTCGACGCCGCGTTCCAGCCAGAACCGGGTGATGTCGAGCAGTTCGCCCTGCACCTCGCGGTTATGGAAGTTGAGGTCCGGCTGCTCCGACAGGAAGTTGTGCAGAAAATATTGCTGGCGGCGGGTGTCCCACTGCCAGGCCGAGCCGCCGAAGATCGACAGCCAGTTGTTGGGCGGCGTGCCGTCCGGCTTGGCGTCCGCCCACACATACCAGTCGGCCTTGGGATTGGCGCGGCTCGACCGGCTCTCTTTGAACCAGGGATGCTGGTCGGAGGTGTGCGAGATCACCTCGTCGATCATCACCTTGAGGCCGAGGCGATGCGCCTCGGCGATCAGCGTGTCGAAGTCCGATAGCCGGCCAAACATCGGATCGACGTCGCGATAGTCCGAGACGTCGTAGCCGAAATCCTTCATCGGCGACTTGCAGAACGGTGAGATCCAGATGGCATCGGCGCCGAGATCGGCGATGTAGGGCAGCCGGCGGATGATGCCCTTCAGGTCGCCGATGCCGTCGCCGTCGGAGTCCTGGTAGCTGCGCGGATAGATCTGGTAGATCACCGCGCCGCGCCACCAGTCGCGATCCGGGGCCGTTTCGGGCCGCTCGACCCTGCGTGCCGCTGATTGCATGAGATCAACCTCCCTTGACGGAGCCCGCGAGCAGGCCGCGGACGAAGTAGCGCTGGAGCGAGAAGAACACAATCAGCGGCACGATGATGGTGACGAAGGCCGAGGTCGTGAGAATCTCCCAGTCGCCGCCGCGCGAACCGAGCAGCGCGTTGAGCCGGCCGGTCAGCACCAGTTGGTCGGCGCTCGATCCGAGGAAAACCATCGCCACCAGCAGATCGTTCCATACCCACAGGAACTGGAAGATGGCGAAGGAGGCGAGCACCGGGAAGGACAGCGGCAGCACGATCTTGATGAAGATCTCGAAATCGCTGGCGCCGTCGATGCGTGCCGACTCCATCAGTTCGCGCGGCAGGCCGGCCATGTAACTCCGGAGCAGATAGATGGCGAAGGGCAGGCCGAAACCGGTATGCGCCAGCCATATGCCGAGATAGGTCTTCGACGGGACGCCGAAGAAGGCGCCGACGCCGTTGTAAAGCTGCAGCAGCGGGATCAGCGCCATCTGCAGCGGCACGACCAGCAGGCCGATGATGACGGCGATGATCAGCGCCCGGCCGGGAAAACGCATCCAGGCCAGCGCATAGGCGGCGAAGGCCGCGATCATGATCGGGATCACCGTGGCCGGTATGGTCACGGTCAGCGAGTTGATGAAGGAACGACCGATGCCTTCGGAAAACAGCACCGACTGGTAGTTCTCGGTGGTGAAGCGCGGCGGCGTGGTCGCCGCGTAATAGACGCGCTGCCCGCGGTCACCCTCGAACGCGACTGGCGAGGCGAGCACGAAGCCGCCGTCGGCGTTGACCCGCAGGGTGACGCCGTCCTTCAGCTCGGCGACCGCGCCGGCGGGAAACTCGGTTGGCGCCACGGCGCGCGTGCCGAAGGCGCTGATCTCGCGGCCGCCGGGCTGTTCGAACAGATTGCCTTCGATGACGAATTTTCCGTCCTTCTCCTGCTGGGCGGAAGCCGGCGGCAGGCGGCCGTTTTCGGTCTGCACCGAACCGGCGAAGGAGTTCCACCAGCCCGACGCGATGATCTGGTCCTTGTCGCGGAGCGACGAGACGAGGATGCCGAGCGTCGGGATGGTCCAGACCGCGACGAAGAAGAACACGGCGATGTGGATGCCGAAGCGGCCGAGAAAGGACTTTCCGGCGGACTTGCCGCTTGCCTGAGACATCTCAGTGCCCTCCGGTTTCCTTGTTGGCCTGGCGGATGTTCCAGACCATGATCGGCAGAACGGCGATCATGATCACGATCGCGATGGTCGCGCCGCGACCGAAATCGCCGCCGCCGCGGAACATCCAGTCGAACATGAGGTTGGCGAGCACCTGGCTGTTCCACTGGCCGTTGGTCATGGTCAGCACGATGTCGAACACTTTCAGCACCAGGATGGTGATGGTGGTCCACACCACGGCGATGGTGCCCCAGATCTGCGGGATCATGATCTTCCAGAAGATCTGGAAGCCCGAGGCGCCGTCGATTACCGCCGCCTCGATGGTCTCGTCGGGAATGCCGCGAAGCGCCGCCGACAGGATGACCATGGCGAAGCCGGTCTGGATCCAGATCAGGATCACCATCAGGAAGAAGTTGTTCCAGAACGGCAGCGATATCCACACCTGCGGATCGCCGCCCAACCCCTGGACGATGGCGTTGAGCAGGCCGATCTGGGTCTGGCCCTCGCCGCGATACTCGTAGATGAACTTCCAGATGACGCTGGCGCCGACGAATGAGATGGCAAGCGGCAGGAAGATCAGGCTTTTGGCGATCGTGCCCCACCAGATGCGGTCGGTCAGCACCGCGATCACCAGGCCGAGGAAGGTGCAGGCGGCCGGCACCACCAGCAGCCACAGGAAATTGTTGAGGATCGAGTTGCGGAACTCGCGGTCGCCGAAGGCCCAGGCATAGTTGTCGACGCCGACGAAATTCTGTCCCGCCCGGTCGTGGAAGGAGAGATAGAGCGTCTGCACCACGGGGTAGAGCAGATAGACGACCAGGATGATCATCGCCGGGCCGATGAACAGCCACGGCCGGATCATGCCCTGCCGGCGAAGGTTGTTGATGGCCGTGCCGCCGCTGACCCCGCGCGCCGGGAAGATCAGGTCGAGCGCCTTGTTGGCCCCCCAGAAATAGGCGACGCAGCCGCCGACGCCGACGACGATGGCAATGATGGCCGAGAAAATCTGACCAGCCATGGGTACCTCCCCTCTATGAGGACCTGCTCAACAAATCAGATGCTTGCAGTTTGCGCTTGCCGGGCGGCGGCCAGCCTCTTCCGGCCGCCGGACCGCTCCCGCGGCCCGGACGAAGCCCGGCCCGCGGGCGAAGACGGGACGTCCTACTTGATCGCGTCCCAGCTCTTCTGGATATCGGTCGTCACATCCTGGGCGGACTTGCCGCCGACCAGGTCGATCATGCCGGTCCAGAAGGCGCCGGCGCCGATCTTACCGGGCATCAGGTCCGAGCCGTCGAAGCGGAAGGTCGAGGCGTTCACCAGGATTTCGCCCTGCTTCTTCAACTGGTCGTTGGCGTAGGCTTCGGTGTTGGCGGTCTTCAACGCCGTAAGCAGGCCGGACTGCGCCATCCAGATCTCGTGGGCGAGCGGCATTTCGAGGAATTTTATGAACTCCCGCGCCGCCTTGGAATCCTTGGTGATGGCGACCAGCGTGCCAGCGCCCAGCACCGGATTGCCAAGGTCCGGCTTGGCGGCCATCGGCGGCAGGTAGAAGAAGTCGGCGTCCTCGCCGAGCTTGGTGCCTTCGGGGAAGAAGGACGAGATGAACGAGGCCTGGCGGTGCATGTAGCATTTGGGCGGGATGCCGAAGAGACCCTTCGGGCTGTCGCGGAAGTCGGTCGCTGCCACCGCCGCCTTGCCGCCGTCGACATATTTGTCGTTGGTGGCGATGTCGGCAAAGACCTGCAGCGCGTTGACCACCGCCGGATCGTTGAACGGAATCTCGTTCTTGGTCCACTTGTCATAGACATCCGGCGAGGCCGTGCGCAGCATGATGTCCTCGACCCAGTCGGTCGCCGGCCAGCCGGTGGCGCCGCCCGATCCCAGGCCGATGCACCACGGCACGCCACCGTCGGCGACGATCTGGTCGGAAAGCTTCATCATGTCTTCCCAGGTCTTGGGAACCTCGTAGCCGGCTTCCTCGAAATTCTCCGGCACGTACCAGACCAGCGACTTCAGGTCGGCCTTGTAGGGGAAGGCGAAGAACTTCGCGGTGCCGTCCTTGTCCTTGTAGGTGCCGAGATCGACCCAGGACTGGCCGGCGCCGTAATTGTCCTTGACGAAGGTGGCGACGTCGTCGCCGAGCGGGACGAGCAGGCCCTTCGAGGCCAGATCCTGCAACAGGCCCGGCTGGGGCAGGATGGCGATGTTCGGCGGGCTGCCGGCCTGCGTGTCGATGACGATTTGCTGTTCGTAGTTTTCCGAAGACGAATAGTTGATGGTGGCTCCGGTGGCTTCGGAGAAGTAGTCGAGCACGCTGCGCACCAGCGCCTCGTCCTCGCCGCGCCACGGCCCGAAGATCGACAGCGTCTCGCCCTTAAGGTCGACCTTCTTCAAATCGTCAAAGTTGGACCAGGTGAAGCGGGCGTCCTCGCCGGGCGCGAACTTCAGTTCCGCGGCCGCCGGCCAGCTCAACGCCAGCGACGCCAGAGCGACGCCAAGAAACAGGCTTTTCCTCATCGGATTTCCTCCCTTTGAAACCGCTGATGGATGGAACCTCCATTCCATCCCGCCGACACCACCCTGAACCCGTCGGGCAACCGAGTCCACACGCTTATGGCGAAGGGTCGATCGCGATGGCATTTTCAAAGCGCTTTGGCTTGGTTTCGATTTACACGTCAAATCCGTCTGAAAGTCAAGCAGGCTACTTAACTAATCGATTTAGGTTCGAAACTTCTGCATCGCAACGACCATTTGATGCGGTGCAATGGAAAATTTCCTTCAAAAACCAATGCAAACCACCTAGTTTGGCAAGACTGTCCCCTTTATGGACGCGAGGCCGATAGGATGCCATTTTTGAAAGCGCTTTGAAGAAAACGCGGCGATGAACCTGAAGCAGCTTGCCCTCATGCTGGATCTCTCGCAGACGACAGTCAGCCGGGCCCTCAACGGCTATCCGGAGGTCAACGAGGAAACCCGGCGGCGCGTCGTGGACGCCGCCAAGCGCCACGGTTACCGTCCGAACCCCAGCGCGCGCAGGCTTGCCACCGGCAAGGCCGGCATGATCGGCTATGTGCTGCCCACCGGAGCCAGCGTCGACATCGATCCGCATTTCGTCGAGTTCCTGTCCGGCCTGGGCGACTATGCCCGCTCGCACGAACTGGATCTGGTGCTGAGTCCCGCCGAGGCCGACGACGAGGAGACCACCTATCGCCGGGTCGCGGCCAACAAGCAGGTAGACGCCGTCTACGTCTCGGCGCCGCGGCCGAAGGACAGGCGTATCGCCCTGCTCCACCAGCTCGGCCTGCCGTTCCTTGTGCACGGTCGCTCCGAAGGATTGGATTTTCCCTACCCGCATCTCGACATCGACAACGAGGGCGCCTTCCACGAGGCCGGTCGGCTGCTGGTCCAGCTCGGTCACCGCCGCATCGCGCTGATCAACGGCGACGACACGCAGACTTTCGCCATTTTTCGCGAGCGCGGCCTGCGGCGCGCGCTGGCGGTTTCCGGCGTTGAACTCATGCCGCCGATGATCCGGTCGGCGGGCATGACGGAAGAAAACGGCTATCGGGCCACGAGAAGCCTGCTCGAACTGGACGTGGCGCCGACCGCCATACTGTGCTCCAGCCTGATCATGGGACTGGGCGTGGTGCGGGCGTTGTGCGATCTCGGCCTGTCCGTGCCGAAGGACATTTCGCTGGTAGCGCATGACGACGTGTTTCCATGGCTCAGGCCGGAAAACTTTCCGGTGCCGCTGTCGACGACGCGCTCCTCCATCCGCGCCGCCGGCGCGCGTATCGCCGAGCGGCTGGCGGCACGCATTTCCGGGCTGGAAGACGATCCGCGCGGCGAGGTATGGCCTGTCGACCTTGTTGTAAGGGGATCTGTCGCGGGAGCGCCGCTCTGAGCGTCAGCGATGCATTGTCGCCGCCGACGGCGTCGTGCGCAACGTCACGACCGGATCGGGCGCGTAGGAGCGGTTCTCCAAGATTCCGGTGATCCGTGCAAAACTCTCGAACGCCTTGCGCGCGTGCTCGACTTTCATCGAGCCGACCAGCGCGGCATCGCATCCCTTCATTGCGCAAGTATAGACCGGGCCGCGTCTGGCGCCCGGCCACTCGCGAAGGAAGTCGACCGCGCCTTGCAGCGTATCGATCTCGATCGGCTTGCCGCCGACATGCAACCTTATGGGCACACGAAACCGGATCGCGTCCATGCCGTCCTCCACGGATTGCTGGGTAGTACCCCGCTCAATGCGCGGAGCGCCGAAAGGTTCCCGAAAAATCGGCAAAAACTTGTTCAGACAACGGTGCGCGGCAGCGACCGCAGCAGCGTGGCGCGGGCAGATTTCAGATGCGCCTGGCAGGCCGTCGTCACGCGGGCCCTGTCGCGCGATTTGAGGGCGTCGATATAGGCGAGATGCTCGTTCACCGCGACGGCGTTGCGTTCGCGCCCGTCTGCCTTGTTCCACTGGTAGTGATAGTGGAAAATCATGGCGATGACGTCGTAGAAATCGACGATGAAGCGGTTGCGCGAGGCATTGTGGATGAGCCGGTGGAAGCGCTCGTCGAGCTCCGAAAAATCCACATAGCGTAGTGCTATGGCGTCGGCGAAACCTACATGCTCCGTCTCCATCGCATCGAGCGCCACCCATGCCGGGCTCGCTTCGCCGAGTTCGACGAAGGCCAGCGCCGAGCGCAACTCGAACATCTCGCGGATCTCAGTCAGCTCCAGCGCGAAGTCACGCGTGAATCCCTTGAACATCCAGCGGCCGTTGGGGCGCTTCTCGATCAGGCCGAAGCGACTGAAGCGGATGAGGAATTCGCGAAGGCTGCCGGTGCCGACGCCAATCTCGCGCGCCAGTTCCACCTCGGTGATATGCGTGCCGGGCTCGACACCCTGCGCCAGCAATAGCCGCATGAAGCTGCGCTCGATGATTTCGGCCGGTGAATCGGTCTCCCCGGCCGGAAAAAAGTCTCCTGCTCCGGGTTCCCGCAGCCGGACCTTGCTGCGCTTGTCCCAGCGGATGATGCCGCTTTCGGCCATGTGGGCCAGGATGGTGCGAACCGTTGTGCGGCTGACGCCGAGCGCCAGGCAAAGCTCGGGTTCGGAGGGCAGGCAGTCGCGCGCCGCGAGCAAAGCCAGGCAGCGATTGTAGGCTTGCTTGAAAACCGTGCTGGTCTTCGACATCGGGGAGTCCCATCTCTCCTCGGCGGCAACATATAGGGCGCAAAAACCGATTGCGCTAAAATGTTTTTTTAGGATAAAAGACAATACGGTCCCTTTGGGGGGAGTCAACCTTATTCAGCGCGTCGCGCTCCGGATCGTTTCAAGCCGGGCTGCCTGATGGGCCACGAACTCCATGCGGAACCTCCTAGCCATTGTCCCGACCAGCCAGGGAAACGACCCGTGACCGCCGCCCAATCCATCGTGCTTTCGCCCTCCGACAATGTAGCCGTCGCCAATGGGCGCATTGAAGCCGGTGACGTTCTTCCGGGCGGCGCGGCGGCGCTTTCCGCCATCGATCCGGGCCACAAGGTGGCGATCAAGCCGATCGCCAAGGGTGACGCGGTGGTGAAGTATGCCCAGGCGATCGGAAAGGCGACGGCCGACATTCCGGCCGGCGCGCATGTCCATTCGCACAATCTCGTCTTCGAATCCGGCCGCATGCCGGTTGTGCCGCCGAGCCCGCCGGTGGAGGCGACCGAGGAAGAACGCGCCCGCACCTTCATGGGCTATCGCCGCGCCGACGGGCGCGCCGGCACGCGAAATTTCGTCGGCATCATCGCCAGCGTGAACTGCTCGGCGACCGTCTGCCACGCCATCGCCGACCAGGCCAACAAGCGGCTGCTGCCGAAGTACCCGGGCATCGACGGCTTCGTGCCGATCGTGCACGGCCAGGGCTGCGGCATGAGCGCCACCGGCGACGGCATGATGGTGCTGCACCGTACGCTGGCGGGTTACGCCCGGCATCCGAACTTCGGCGGAGCGCTGATGGTCGGCCTCGGCTGCGAGGTCAACCAGTTGACGCTCTACGGCCAGAAGGGCGTCGCCGCGGGAAAACGCCACTTCAACATCCAGGACTCGGGCGGGTCGCGCAAATCGGTAGAGAAGGCGATGGGCGTACTGGAGGAAATCTGCCAGGAGGTCGGCCACCTCGAGCGAGAGCCGATCCCGGTTTCGGAAATCGTCGTCGGCCTGCAGTGCGGCGGCTCCGACGGCATGTCCGGCATCACCGCCAATCCGGCGCTGGGTGCTGCGGTCGACATCCTCGCCGCCGGCGGTGGCATCGGTATCCTTTCGGAAACTACCGAGATCTATGGCGCCGAGCACCTGCTCGCCTACCGGGCCGCGTCGCCGGAGATCGCCAAGAAACTCGATGGCTACATCAAATGGTGGGAGGACCATACCGCCAAGCATGGCGCCTCGATCGACAACAATCCCTCGCCCGGCAACAAGCGCGGCGGCCTGACGACGATCCTGGAAAAGTCGCTCGGCGCGGTGGCCAAGGGCGGCCAGACCCCGCTCAACGGCGTCTTCGCCTATGCCGAGAAGGTTTCCGGCCACGGCCTCGTCTTCATGGACACGCCCGGCTACGACCCCGTCTCGGCGACCGGCCAGGTGGCGGGCGGCGCCAACGTCATCGTCTTCACCACCGGGCGCGGTTCCTGCTTCGGCAGCCATCCGACGCCGTCGATCAAGGTGGCGACCAACACCGCGCTCTACAATTCGATGGAAGAGGACATGGACGTCAATTGCGGCGTCATCGCTTCGGGCGACAAGACCATCCCGCAGATGGGCCGCGAGATCTTCGAGCTGATCGTCGAGACGGCGTCGGGCAAGAAGACCAAGAGCGAGTTGTTCGGCTACGGCGACAACGAATTCGTGCCGTGGCACCTCGGCGCGACGCTGTAGCGCCTGCCCCTGCCATACCTTGCTGGGGAATCCGACGCGCCGGTTTCCCCGTTTGCCTGCCTCCCGGCGCCGTGGACGCCCGCCATCCATTCGGTGGCTCGGCCATCTTGCGAAGCAGGCCGTCACGGATACGGCGGCTTGGCGTAGCGGAATATGCAACGAGACCGCACTCCTTCCTCGCCACGCTGCGGAAATCCGCCCTGGCCATTGAGTGGAAATCTCCCTTCCGGGAGGTGGGAAGCGGGGCGCAGGGCCGAGCCTCTCAAAGTTATAAAACGTGGCGCGAACCTTGCGCCCCGCCGGCGTTCTTGCCCGACCGCTGATACCGCTCACTCGTTCCGGAGCGTGTCGTCGCGGTCTGGGGCCCGGGTCTTTAGGCTCTTGCCAAGCCGCGCACCGTTACGCGGCCACCCCGGCGCCGTCGCTCTCCCCTGATACCCGGTGCGCACCAGGTTTCCCGCGAGAGCGATTGCGAGCATTATGCGGGAGCCCGAAGCAGGAGGGATAAGTCTGCCGAAAAAAATCTAGCCGGAACACTTTTCCCGGATAACGGAATGAAGGATTTCAATAGCTTATGACAGAAATCCGAATCGGAATGTTAAAAGGCTGTGGACGTTCTGTCCCCTTTTCTGGACATCCAGCGCCGAGGGTCATTTTCCTTGGCCGTCCGCGCTGCCCCTCACTGTCCTGCCCGTGATCCTTCGACAAGCTCAGGACGAGAAGAGAGCCGCTGACCGCAACGATTTCGCCAATCGCCAACTTGGATGGGCGAAACCGGCAATGCGTGGGTCTCTCCCCATCCGCGGCAGGGCAATCGCGTATGGCCAGATGATCCTCCCCTCCTCGCCTGTGGCGAGACGCTGAGGCATCACCCCCTCCACCGCCTCCGGCGGTCCCCCTCCCCCGCTCCGCAGGGGAGGAACCAGCGGCTGTCCGACCCGGATAGATAGGTAACGGAATGGACCGGATAGATGGGTGACAGTTTTCTTGTCCGCCGGGAGGACCGGCGATGGGATGGCGAGAGACTGGCATCATGGACGAGCGGCTTT
>NZ_JAVFVV010000016.1 GCF_030929505.1 Mesorhizobium sp. LHD-90
AAGATGAGCGTGATCAGCGTGACCGCCAGGACAAGGCATGCGGTAATTCCCCACCGCAACTCGTACCAGACCGTGTAGATGGTGATCTCCCGGCCGATCCGCTTGCCCTGAACAAAGCGTCGAAACAAATAGTCAGGAACGACGGTCAGCAACGAACAAAGGAAGATTTCCAGCATATCTCACGCCTTGGTGACGGGCACGTTTGCGACAGACTGCGGCAGAGCCTGAGATATGGGTTGGTCCTCAGGTTCGGAAGGAATTGGAATTGCCTGAGTCGCCGTTGGCTGGTCGTATCGGCCGGCAATCCTGTTGAGAGAGTCCGCAATCGAAACCATCGGCGTCCTGAAATCCGGGAATTGAACCATTGCGAGAAGCAATCCCGCGATCCAGAACAGATGGTTATGGGTAAACAGCGAGATGAGCGCGAGCACGCCGATGATCTCGATCTGCGTTCGGTTTGCCCGGTGTGCCATACGTTCCGGCAAGGCATGAAGCCGGAAGTAGAAGGCGCCGAGGAGCAGGATCATCACGACTAGTATGACGACCATGACATTGAAGAGGATGTCGGTTTCGCCCGGTGCTGTAACAAAAGGCGGCAGGTGTTGGGTCGCGAGAGGATTGATCTGCTTGTCCATGCGAGATGCCCATTGAGCCAAGCATCAGGATAAGAGAAAGGTGAACAGTGGAGCGAGCGTGACGGGGTGACTTACAGTAAGCCCCCCTGTTCCGGCTATAACGCTTCTCGGTTGCAGCCACGTTGACTGCGCGGGTCCGTCTCCGCCGCGGGCAGGCCAGCCTCGCGCAACCCGTCGACGACCATTCTTGCCAGGTCGGGACGCAGACTGCGCTTTTCCATATCGGGCCCCACATGATCGCCGTAGCTGGGATCCTGCGCCAGGATGCGCTTGACAGCCCGACAAGCCTCCTCAGTGTGGCCGAGCTGGGCCGCCGCCATAGCTATTGCCACGGGTCCGTAAATCCCAGGAGCGCCCATTTTCCGGGCCTGCATCAGAGCTTCTTCATACCGTCCATGTGCATAGTGATAAAGGAATAAACCTATTCTGTAGCTACCGGGCTGAGCTGGGTTCCGCGCGTAGGATTCTTCGAGAAGCGGAACACCCTTCCGCCATTCGCCAAGCATGGCATATCGCTGTCCAAGATCGGCGGTGATCGAGGTGTCGTTGGGATTAAGTGCGCGGGCCATCTCAAGAGAAGCAATGCTGGATTCCAAGTCAAAAAGGAACCAATACGCCAAAGACCGCGCATAATGGCTCCAGCTTGAGTTTGGAGCCAGTTCGATCGCGCGGTCAGCAAGAGCTAGGGAACGATCGAGCAGGTCGGAGTCTGGCGGAACGGATTCGCCGTGGAAGCGGTAGGTGTTGGAGTAGATCAGCGACAGGCACGCGAAAGCGTCTGCGTAGTTGGGTTCCCGCCTAATTGTGCGCTCCAGGCAAGCGCGAACTTCTGGTAGCAATTTAGGATCGAATGTTCGCCAATATTGGTGAAAATGGAGAACGCAGCCGTAGCTGCTCAACTGATCCGGAGGTTCTCCGTCTCCATCCCTCGCACGGTCGCTGCTGATCATTCCATACGGCTGAGCCAATGTTTGAACGACGCGGTTAGCGACCTCATTGCGCAGTGTAAACATTTCGGATGGGTTCATTGGTCGCTCGAAGCTCTCCGCCCAGATCGTTCGGCCGGTGCGTTGTTCCGCAAAAACGATATCCAGCCAGAACCGGTCACTGGCGATCGCAGCGCCGCCACGCAGTACATACCTGGCCTTGGTTGCAAGAGCCTCTTCAGTATGAGCCTCCGATTCCGGGCCGAACACACGCAACGCGGTGAAGCGGCTAAGTCCGACCACCAATGAACGGGTCAGCCCTTTGGTAAAATGCGGGAAAGCCGAATGATCACCCTCTTCCGTGAAGGGTTCGACGTATAGTGACGGTCCACCTCCAACGATCGATAGCTTACCTTCTATGGGGACCGCTGCCACCGGTTGTCCCTCGCCAACAGTCTCGAAGACGGGGACATAGGAGCCTTTAGGAATTCGGATACGAACCGCCTCGTCGCAACCGCTGGTAAGATAGTAGTGTTCGATTGACCGACGCAGGCGACCTGCAACGATCCGCACAATCGAGTCCACCTGCGCGTCGAAGCTTTCGTCGCGTCCGAAGACGGACGTTGCGATGTTGTAGCCTTTTATCCGCGAGGGTCGTCCTTGCAACGTTTCCTCGACTACATAGGTGAGAAAATCGCGGACCCGCTCCGTCCTGTCGAAATCAGGTGAAGTCAAAATCCGGCACAGGGCTTCGCGAACCGCCTGCGGCGGAGGCCCCTGCTGTCGATCTGTTCCACCAACCTCGGTCTCGAGCATGGTCGTCGACTCCACAGAGCGTGAAGGGAACCCCGCAACCTTCTCATCTATATGACCAGCCACGATAGCAGTTTGTTAGAATATTGATACAGCGGAGTTAACATCCATGAGACAGTGATTAACACCCGTCTCAATCATGGATGCGATATCATGAGGTCTGCAACTTAGGGGAGGCAATGTGACAACGTCACATACACCACGCCTCAATCTTGAACAGATTGTCGCCCGCTTCCCTGGGGACGGCGTGCTGATACGCCGTCTGATGCTCAAAGACGAGACATTCCGCGCGATCTGCGAGGAATATATGCTCGCGCGCGCAAGCCTATCATGGTTCGAAGCACTTCCCGACGGCAACAACAGGCAGGAAGTCCGCGATTTCCGTACGCTCATTCCAGAACTTGAGGTTGAGATAGAGCAATTTCTGCAGAAATCGCGACAGCCGCTGTGAACACGGCAAAGGTTTTGGGGGGTGTCCCTCCTCGAGCCAATTCATCGAACGGTCGCCGCTCGCGTTGCCTTTCATCCGTGGAGTCATGGTCCTGCGTTCAGACCGCATACAGACCCGGCAGTCTGACCCAGCCGGGCGATCCAAAATTGGAAGCACCGCAATGAACCCAGACTCTCTCTTAACCCAGAGATTAAATCTCAGATCAGGTACACTCAGAATACGCAACGATAGTAAGCAGTGGAAAAGTCGGGAAATTCAGCGTCAAACCGCTCAAATTTGTTCTCATCCACAATTCGAAAAGACTCAGATATGCTCCCAAATATAATCGCATCGGAACACGTCAGGCGTGCAGAAAAATGATTCTGCATTTGCCGAATGTTTTGAATCGTACAGGTTGCGAGTGGCCCAGTTATAGTAGCGCCACGGATAATAATGCCAGTATTCAATGACGATCCTTGGTCATTGAACTCAATTCGTCCACCAATATTCTTAAACGTATCACCACACTCCGTTCCTTCCATGGTCCACGCGCCTTGCAACGCATCGAGCGACGCAGCCAGCGATTGGCCGGTTACACTCAGGACAAACAGCCAAAATGCCGCCACCTGCATTACACGATTTGTCATGTGCATGACCTCGTACCCATTTCGCTACTGAAAGAATGCGCCTTTCCGGAGCACGTTAATCGCGTTCAAACTGAGTCGGCTGCTTCAGACATTGGAGATAATGTTCGCCACCACGCACCTCGATCCCGTGCGTTTCATGCGTAAATCCCGGAAAGCGTCGGTCCCAATCCCGTAGCGCCTTGAGATAACCGATGCATGGTCCATCGGCAGGACCGGCGCTCTCGCCAGGCATCATCATTGGGATGCCAGGTGGATACGGCACTATGCTTGTCGCAACTGTCCGATGCGCAACCTCGTCCAGCCTGACGCGTTCCACTTGGTTGCGGACCAGTCGCCGATAGGCCTCGGCCGGAATCATCTCCTGACTTGGCAGCGTGGAGAAGGCCTGCTGCAAATGGTGCATTTGCCCCGACTGCTTGTATTGATCGAACATCTCGTCGCTCAAATCGCGCAAGCCCATAGTGCCATAGCGCTCGGGATACGCAGTGACGAGACCGGGCAGTATCACCTCCAATTTGATGTTCGCATCGTAGTCTTCCTTGAATTTTATCAGCGTGGTCAGCAACGTGCCCCATTTGGCCTTTGTCATCCCGATCGAGAAAAGGAACAGAATAGTGAAGTCCTGCACCTTTTCGTACTCGAAGCCGTGGCGAACGAGATAGGCTGCGATGATCGAGGCAGGGATACCCCGCTGTTCCAACTGGCCGTCGCCGGCGACGCCGGGCGCTACGACGGTGACCTTGATCGGATCGAGCATGCAGTAACCGTCTTCAAGACCGTCGAAGCCGTGCCAAGCATCGTCTGGGTGCAACACCCAGCAGTCAGGGTCAGTGACTAGGAGTGCCTCGGGCGCGTCCTCAAAAGCGAGGCGCTGCCCCGAGGCTGGATCCGTAATTTCAGTCGCATTCCATGTGCTGAAGAACCATTGGTCCGCTTGAGCGTACTGCCGCTTGATCAGGCCGACTGTCTGTCGAAAGCTCACTGCCTCCCGGATAGCCTCGGTTGTCAATGCCACGCCGCTCGCTCCCTCCATCATCGCAGCGGAAATCTCGTTCGAAGCGATGATGGGGTAAAACGGCGATGTCGATGCGTGCATCATGAACGACTCGTTGAAGCGGGCATGCTCGATAGGGTCGCGTCCGTCCCTTATGTGGATGAAAGAGGCCTGCGAAAGCGCAGCCAATAGCTTGTGTGTCGAATGGGTCGCGAACAGTGTCGGCCCGTCCGTATACTCCGCCGGGTCGCCGAACATAGCATGACGGCCCCTGTAAAGCGGATTGAAACGGGCGTAGGCGTACCAGGCCTCATCGAAGTGCAGCCGGTCGATAACGTCGCCGCCGATCTCGATCACCCGCTCGACGTTGTAGATCAATCCGTCATATGTCGAATTGGTGATGATCGTATGCCGCGGCTTCAATCTATTAGCGCTGGTGGTCAACGGGTTCGCGTCTGCCCGCGCCCGCACTGTTTCCGGCTGCAGGTCTTCAGGATATATTGGACCGATGATGCCATACCGATTACGGTGCGGCACCAAATAGACCGGGATGGCTCCCGTCATCACCAGCCCATGCTCGATTGATTTGTGGCAATTCCGGTCGCACAGCGCGATGTCGTTCTGGGTCAGGCTTGCCATGAAGATAGTTCGGTTGGAGCCTGATGTTCCGTTGGTCGTCGTATAGGACCGATGTGCGCCAAATACCCGCGCGGCAAATCTTTCGCTTTCGCCGATTGGCCCGCTGTGATCGAGCAGAGAGCCTACCGCAGCCATACCGATCGAAAGATCGGAACGTAGCATGTTCTCGCCGAAGTATTCGAAGAACACCTTCGATACCGGCGTCTTCAGGAATGCCGTGCCACCGAGGTGCCCAGGTGTTCCAAATGCATAGTCGCGAACATTGGCCTGGGCGAGCATCGCAGAGAACATCGGCGGAAGCAGATTCTCCCGATAGCGCTGGATTGCAGCTTCGATTCGGCCCGCGATGAACGAAGGGGTATCTTCGACCAGCCAGATGAACTCGTTCGCCAGTTTGAGCGTGCTTAAAGGGATCTCGGGAATATGGCTGCGCTCGCCAAACAAGAACGCCGGCGCACGATCATTTCGTGCACGAAACGCGCGCAGCACAGTCTCGGCTCCGCCTGACGGATCGATATCGGCATCGACAATCACTGCGCCGATCAACGGATCGGCTCGGATTGCCGACTCGCCGTCGTCGGCTGAACGCGCCCGTACCACCTCGAAGCCGCGCGCCTGCAACTGCTCAATCAGAGCTATCCCTGAACGCGCCAGTGTTGTCTCGCTTGGGATGTCACCATACGCCAGCAGAATGCTCAATGGTGACATAGCTGTCTGAGCCATCGAATCCTCCTCGAGGCAACAGTGAGATTGGAGCTCTATCGAACGCAAAGCACATGATAGGTGCCGTCGATAGCTTCAGCACCTTCAGTGACATGCTCGAATCCCGGGAATTGCCGGTCCCACGCCGCGAGGCCGCGTAAATATCCAATCTGGGGGCCGTCGTCGGCACCGAAGTTCTCTCCAGACATCAACATAGGGATACCCGGCGGATAGGGCATGACACCGTTGGCTGCCGTGCGATGTGCAAGTGCATCAACAGGCACATGCTCGACGTCGCCCGAGACTATTCGCCCATACGCTTCCCGAGGAGTTAGGTCTGGCGTCGGCAGCGTCTCGTATGCACGGTTTAAAAGCTCGCCCGGGCGATTTTGTCGGATGTATTCGAGCATCTCATCGCCAAGGTCACGCAGTCCGATGTTTTGGTATCGCCCGCCATGTTGTGCGGTAAGCTCCGGCAGTACTTCCGCTACCTTGCTGTTCTTGTCGTAGTGACGCTTGAACGAAAGCAGATTCATTACCAGAGTGCCCCACTTCCCCTTGGTGATTCCGATGGAGAAAAGGAACATGATCTGGAAGTCGGTAACGCGAGTGGGAACGATGCCGAAGCGCGTAAAATAGGCATTCACCAGCGCAGCCGGGACGCCCGTCTGCAGGATCTGGCCGTCGTCTCCCATGCCGGGAGCAAGGATGCTCACCTTTACGGGATCGAGCATGCACCAATTGGGCGCGATATCGTCAAAACCATGCCACTTGTCCGTCGGCTGCATCAGCCAGGGATCTTGCTGAGTGCAGAGCAATTCCGCAGGAGCATCCTCGAAGTCGATCTTGCGGCCGGTCTTCGGATCTAGGACCGTTTCCGCGTTCCAGGGCTTAAAGAACCAATCGCCCTTGTCGTCGAATTTCTTCCGAATGCGACCGATCGTCTGCCGGAAATCGACTGCTTCCTGGATCACTTCTTGAGTTAGGGAATAGCCGGTCCGGCCATCCATCATTGCCGAGGATATGTCGTTTGACGCTAAAATTGCGTATAGCGGGGATGTGGTCGTATGCATCATGTAGGCTTGGTTGAACCGTTGATGGTCGATGGCTCCCCGACCGTCCCGAATGTGGATATACGAAGCCTGTGAAAGTGCAGCCAGCAACTTGTGTGTAGAGTGTGTGGCAAAAATGGTAGCGCCTTGGTGCTCTGCAGGATCGCCACGCATTGCGAAGTGACCGTCGTACATCGGATTGAAGCGGGCGTATCCGTACCAAGCTTCATCGAAATGAATGCGGTCGCAGCTCTTTTCGAGCAAACTTTGCGCCGTTGTGGCGTTGTAGCAGAGACCGTCGTAAGTGCAGTTGGTTATGACCGAATAGGCTGGCTTGCGTCCGATCAATCCCAGCGTTAGTGGGCTTGCTTCCGTTTTGGCCTGCAGAGCCGCGGGTTCTAACTGCGAGGGGGGAATTGGACCGATAATTCCGTAACGGTTTCGTGTGGGGATCAAATAGACGGGCCGGGCGCCCGTCAGAATGAGACCCTGCTCGATCGACTTGTGGCAATTCCGGTCGAGAATCACCAAGTCGTTCTCATTGGCACAGGCTTGCATTATTGTCCTGTTGGACCCGGAGGTGCCGACGACACCCGAGTAACTCCGGTGTGCGCCAAACACCCGTGCCGCATACCGCTCGCTGGTCGCCACAGGACCAGTGTGATCAAGCAGAGACCCGAGTTGGCCTCGCTCGATGCCCATATCGGTACGGAACAGGTTCTCGCCGTAGAAATCGAAGAAGGCACGACCCGCCGGAGTCTTGATAAACGCAATGCCTCCCTGGTGGCCGGGCGCGGACCACGAGTGTTCGCGAAGCCGCGCATAGTCGGCAAGCGCCCTCGCGTACGGGGGTAACACGGACGCCCGATACCGTTCTATCGCCGCCAGCACACGGCCCGCGATAAAATCCGGCGTGTCCTCAAGCATCCAGACGAACTCATCGACCATCTCCGCTACTTCGATAGTAATCGTCCGTGCCGCGATCGTGCGCTCAGCCAAGAGAAAGACTGGCACCTCGCCGTGACGTTCTCGTAGCTTTTCCAGGAGTTCCATCGCTTGGCGATGAGAACCGTCGTCGTCAGCACCGAGGTCCCAGTCCAGAAGCACGGCCTGAATCGAAGCGTCGGCCACCACGACGGCTTGCCCATCTTCGAACGAGTAAGCTCGCGCCACGTCGACGCCTCTTTCCTCCAGCGTTCGCGCAAGGTTCTCGGCAGCTCTGCCAAGGCTCGTCTCAAGCTTGGCAAGATCGTCGTCGATGATCAATGCGCGGGGTCGGAACTGCTTGGCACCCGTATCGGTCATACTCCCCCCTCCTGGCTGATGAAGAATCTCGGCGGTTAATCGTAGCGCTGCAACGCATCGCAGCCAGCCACTGCCTCAAGAGCTACATCGCTCGGCGCATAGCATTCATTGAGAAGCAAGCACGACGTCCAAAGATTGGCGCATGGCCTCCCAGGAGCACAACATTCAAGGAGTAACATACTGTAACCCCAGCTTTTACCTGAAGCCACATTTGCGTATTCTACGCGCGTGGAGGCTTGCGATCCTTGTCGCGGGAATATCGGGCGGAGCTGCTTTCGAACGCCTCACTTCCCTGACATTTGCCGGTTTGAGGTAAGCCAAAACGCTGGCAACTGGGAGTTTGCTCACATTTGCTGCCAATTCGTTGGATATTTTCGGCACCTCGTGCTGGCACCAACTCAATTTAACTTATAGCCCGAATGCGCCGGCGGCACATTACGTCAGGCCCCTAAGCCGCTACTGTAACTTACACTACCACCCTTGTCGGGCGGTCGACCACCAGCCAAGCTCGGACGGTGGTTCTTTTGGGCTGGGAAACGGCCACCCTCGTCGTGGGGTTGTCAACAATATCTCTCGACGGGAAGCGTTTCCGAACTCGACTACAACGCCTTCGGGCAACACGTCAGCGGACTTCAGGCAGTCGGAGTAGTCTATGCGCGAAGTTCAAGCGTTCCCAATAGCCATCATCGACGAGGACTATGAGGGCAAGAACGCTGCCGGCCGGGGCATGCAGCAGCTCGCCGCCGCTATCGAAAAGGAAGGCTTTCGTGTGGTGGCCGGGGTCACCTACGAGGATGCCCGACGGCTCGTCAAAATCTTCAACAACGAATCCTGCTGGCTCGTATCCGTCGACGGCTCGGAGGACGCGGAGACAAAGTGGCAAGTGCTCGAGGAGGTGCTCGCAGCAAAAAGAAGCCGCAACGACCGCCTGCCGATCTTCCTGTTTGGCGACGAAATGACGGCGGAAATGGTCCCGATAAGCGTGATGAAGCACGCCAACGCCTTCATGCGCCTGTTCGAAGACTCCTCGGAATTCATCGCGCGCGTCATTGTGCGCGCCGCCGAACTCTATCTGGACCGGCTGCCACCGCCGATGTTCAAGGCGTTGATGGAGTACACGCTCCAGGCGAGCTACTCTTGGCATACCCCGGGTCATGGCGGCGGCGTCGCTTTCCGCAAAAGCCCGGTAGGCCAGCTCTTCTACGAATTCTTCGGCGAAAACACGCTGCGCTCGGACATTTCCGTGTCGGTGGGCTCGCTCGGCTCGCTCCTAGACCATACCGGGCCGATCGCCGAGGGTGAGCGCAACGCCGCACGTATCTTTGGCGCCGACGAGACACTGTTCGTCGTCGGCGGCACCTCGACTGCCAACAAGATCGTCTGGCACGGGACGGTGGGCCGTGGCGATCTCGTGCTCTGCGACCGCAACTGCCACAAGTCGATCCTGCATTCGCTGATCATGACCGGCGCGACGCCGATCTATCTGATCCCGTCGCGCAACGGCCTCGGAATCATCGGTCCGATCTCCCGGGACCAGTTCACGTGCAAGTCGATCGAAAAGAAGATCTCTGAAAGCAACTTTGCGAAGGAGACGAACGGCAAGGTCCGCCTTATGGTGATGACCAACTCAACCTATGACGGCCTCTGCTACAACGTCGACGCCATCAAGGAACTGGTCGGTGACACCGTCCAAGTCCTGCATTTCGACGAGGCATGGTATGCCTATGCCAACTTCCACGAGTTCTACGACGGTTTTCACGGCATATCCTCCGGCAATCCCGCCCGCTCGCGGAACGCCATAACCTTCACCACGCACTCGACCCACAAGCTGCTGGCCGCCCTGTCGCAGGCCTCCATGATCCATGTGCAGCATGCCGAGACCAAGCGGCTGGACATGGCCCGTTTCAACGACGCGTTCATGATGCACACGTCAACCTCGCCGCAATACGGCATCATCGCCTCCTGCGATGTCGCCGCCGCGATGATGGAGCAGCCGGCCGGCCGGGCGCTGGTGCAGGAGACGATCGAGGAGGCGCTGAGCTTCCGCCGCGCAATGTCAGCCGTCAAAAAACAGATCAAGGCTTCGTGGTGGTTCGACGTCTGGCAGCCGGACGCAATTGCTAAGCGGCCGGCCGAGACGAAAGCCGAATGGATCCTGAAGCCGGGCGAGCGCTGGCATGGATTCGAGGGTCTGGCCGAGAACCACGTTCTGGTCGATCCCATCAAGGTGACGATCCTCAGCCCTGGTCTTTCCGCCAATGGCGACATGCAGGATCTCGGGATTCCCGCGGCGGTTGTCGTAAAATTCCTTTCTTCAAGGCGGATCGAGATCGAGAAGACCGGGCTTTATTCGTTCCTCGTCCTGTTCTCGATGGGCATCACCAAGGGCAAGTGGAGCACACTTGTCACCGAGTTGCTCAACTTCAAGGATCTTTATGACGCGAATGCCCCGCTGAAGACCGTGCTGCCCGCGCTGGCCGAAGCGCATCCGGAAGCCTACGCGAACACCGGCCTCAAGGATTTGTGCGACCTGGTGCATCGCACCTATCGCGAGGACAACCTGCCCAAGGCGCAGCGGGACATGTACACGACCCTGCCCGAGATGGCGCTGCGGCCGGCCGACGCCTACGAATGCCTGGTGCGCGGCAACGTCGAGAGCGTCGAGATCGACCATCTGATGGGCCGCACGCTGGGCGTGATGGTCGTCCCCTATCCGCCTGGCATCCCGCTGATCATGCCCGGAGAACGGATCACGGCGGCGACGACATCCATCCACGACTACCTGATCTACGCGCGCGATTTCGACAAGAAGTTTCCGGGTTTCGAGACCGACATCCACGGCCTGCGCTTCGAACACACGCCGAATGGCCGGCGCTACCTTATCGACTGCGTCAAAGAGGGCGCTCAACGATGATCCCTCGCGATGTGAAGGCTCCGACAGTCGCCATACCCTTCAATCATCTGCTGAAGATCGTCGCCATCGTCGACGAAAATAATCCCCAGACCCGGGCGCTGCTCGACCACATTGCCGCGGAAAATTTCGAGATCGAAATCAGCGACAACCTTTCGCGCGACGTTTCCGAGGATTCGGAGGTTGGCGCCTATATCGCCCTGGTGGATGGGGACCGCTTGCAGGGCGCGCGCGATCTCGCGCTAGCGGTGCGCGGTATCGGGTTCCAGACACCGCTCTGGGCCCTGGCTGATTCGCGCAAGCTTGCCGACATGGCTGTCCTCGACCTGACCGGGCAGGTGGATGGCTATATCTATCTCGGCCAGCAGACGCCGGCCTTCTACGCCAAGAAGGTCATCGCCAGCCTGATGATGTACGGGCGGACGCTGTTGCCACCGTTCTTCGGCGGGCTGATGGCTTATGACGGCGAAGCCAACATCGCCTTCGATTGTCCCGGTCACCAGGGCGGGCAGTTCTACCGGAAATCTCCCGCCGGTCAGCTCTTTTTCAAGCACTTTGGCGAGAGCATCTTCCGCAACGACCTTTGCAACGCCGATGTCGACCTGGGCGACCTGCTGATTCACGAGGGTCCGGCAGTCGAGGCGCAACGCTACGCCGCGAAAGTGTTCGGCGCCGACAAGACCTACTTCGTGCTGAACGGCACCAGCACCTCCAACAAGATCGTGACAAACGCCGTGCTCAAGCGTGGCGATCTCGTCCTCTTCGACCGCAACAACCACAAGTCCCTGCACCAGGGCGCTTTGGTGCAGGCGGGCGCGATCCCGATCTTCCTGCCGACGGCCCGCAACGCCTTCGGCATGATCGGCGCGGTCGATTGGGATGCCTGGGACGAGACCTATCTGCGCGACCAGATTCGCGCGAGTCCCCTGCTCAAGGACAAGGCGCGCGCTGACGCGGAGCGGCCGTTCCGGCTGGCCTGCATCCAGCTCGCAACCTATGACGGCACCGTCTACAACGTCCGCAAGGTCCTGGAGAAGATCGGCCATCTCTGCGACTACGTGCTCTGGGACGAGGCGTGGATTGGCTACAATGCCTTTCACCCGCTTTTCGAAGATCACAGCCCCATGCGGCTGGAAGCGCCCGACCCTCAGATGGCCGGGCTCTTTTCCACCCAGTCCGTTCACAAGCAGGGTGCCGGCTTCTCACAGGCGTCGCAAATCCACAAACGAGACGACCACATCCGCGGTCAGCGCCGCTATGTCGAGCACAAACGGTTCAACGAGTCGTTCCTGATGAACGCCTCGACATCGCCATTCTACCCGCTCTTCGCTTCCATCGAGGTCAACGCCAAGATCCACGAAGGCAAGGCCGGCGAGATGCTCTGGGACCGGTGCATCGCGCTGGGCATCGAATGCCGGAAGAAGTTCCGCGAATTCGGCCAATACTATCGCGACAACGGCCGGGACGAACAGGAGAAATGGTTCTTCGACCCGTTCGTGCCCGACAAGGTGACGATCCGGAACTCAAAGGTTACGGAAGACGTCACCGACATTCCGTGGGAAAGCCTGCCGACCGACGTGCTGAGGCGCGAGCAACAGTGCTGGAACTTCCAGCCGGAGGCGCGCTGGCATGGCTACGCAGGTTACGTCGACGGCTATGCGATGGTCGACCCTAACAAGTTGGCATTGCTCACGCCGGGCATCGATCGCACAACCGGCGAATATCTGAGTTTCGGCGTGCCCGCGACCGTGGTCGCGAACTACCTGCGCGAACAAAGGGTGGTGGCCGAGAAGTGCGACCTCAACAGCTTACTCTTCCTGATGACGCCCGCCGAAGACGAGAGCAAGCTCAACACGCTGATCGCCAAGCTGGTCCGTTTCAAGAACCTTTGGGACCGCGACGCGCCGCTGGCAGAAGTGTTGCCGACGGTCTGCGCGGCCAACAGTGAGCGATATGTCGGCTACACGATCCGCCAGATCTGCGACGAGATGCATGACTTCTACCGTTCCGCCAACATCAAGGAACTGCAGCGGCGATGCTTCCGGGCCACGAGTTTCCCGGAGCTCGCCATGTCACCGGAGGACGCCTACGCGGCGCTGGTGGCGAACGACGTGGATTATATACCCTTGGACGAGATCAAGGATCGCATATCGGCCACGCTTGCGCTGATTTACCCGCCCGGCATCGGCGTGATCGTGCCCGGCGAGCGGTGGGACGAACGAGCCCAACCGATGCTGGATTACTTCCACGCCTTTGAGGAGTCGTTCAATCGATTTCCGGGCTTCAACTATGAGGTGCAGGGCGTCTTCCAGGAGAAGATCGACGGCCGCATCAAGTTCCACACCTACGTGGTCCGCAAGTGACCGGCAGGGGCGAGACACTGGGGAGGATTGGCTATGGCTGAACAGCCGAAAAAGATGAACCTGGTCCAACTGACCTTCATTGTAGCTGTCAACATGATGGGCTCAGGCATTATCATGCTGCCGACCAACATGGCGAAGGTCGGCGCCATATCGCTGCTGTCGTGGATCGTCACCGCTCTGGGCTCAATGGCGATCGCCTATGGGTTCGCGCAGGCAGGAATCTTCAACCAGCGGCCTGGCGGAATGTCGGCCTATGCCGAGGATGCTTACGGCAAATCCGGCTACTTCCTTGTCTTCCTGCTGTATTTCCTGTCGCTGGCGATCGGAAACGTGGCGATCGGCATATCGGCGGTCGGATATCTCGCGTCCTTCTTCCCCTGGCTTGCCTCCACGCCCGTGGCAACCTGCCTCGGCGTCATCGTTCTCCTCTGGCTGACGACGGTCGCGAATTTCGGAGGCCCAAGCGTCACCGGGCGGATAGGCTCGTTCACCGTGTGGGGCGTCATCATCCCGGTGGGGATGCTCTCGATCATCGGCTGGTTCTGGTTCAGCCCGACCATCTTCGCCGCGGCCTGGAATCCGCACGGCCTGAGCCTGGCGGAAGGCATGGGATCAAGCATCGCGCTCACGCTATGGGCCTTTCTCGGCATGGAATCGGCCGCTCAGAACTCGTCCGCGGTCGAGAACCCGAAGCGCGACGTTCCACTAGCGTGCCTGTTCGGTACGCTCGGCGCCGCCGTGGTTTACATCCTTTCGACCACGGTCATCCAAGGCATCGTGCCGAACGAGGAACTCGCAAAATCGACCGGTCCGTTTGGTCTCGCCTACGCCCACATGTTCAGCCCGGTTGTCGGCTCGATCATCATGATCCTTGCGATCGTCGCCTGCTTGGGCTCGCTGCTGGGTTGGCAGTTCACCATCGCACAGACCGGAAAATCCGCCGCAGACGAGCGGATGTTCCCCGCCTTCTTCACGAAGGTGAACAGCATGGGTGCGCCGATCACAGGAATGATAGTTCTCGGCATCGTTCAATCGCTCCTGGCTTTGATGACAATTTCGCCTACCCTAAGTGAACAGTTCGCGGCGCTGGTTAACCTGGCAGTGGTAACGAACGTGCTGCCCTACATAATCTCGCTCTCAGCGCTCATCATCATGATGAAGACCGCCGGAGTATCTCAGGGCAAATACCGTCTGAACGTCGCGGTGGTTCTTGTGGCGATGCTCTACAGCACCTACGCACTCTACGCTTCCGGCCATTCTGCGGTGATGGGCGGCATGCTGGTGACTGCCCTCGCCTTCATCATCTGGGGCTTCATTGCGCCGCGTTTCTCCGCAAACACGCAAACGGCGGGCAAGTTCGCGTCCACCGCGCACGGACTTGCCGCAGAGTAGGCGCCGAGAGGAGATCAGTCATGTTCAAGACCCAAAATACCCTCTGCCGTTATCAACTCCTAACCTGGCTAACTACTGGTGCGTTGCTCGCCCTGTCGTTTCTTGATGCTACCTCGGCCGGCGCGGCGACCCTCGATAGAATTCGCCAGGCAGGCAAGGTGACGTTCGGCTTCTACGACGCCGATGCACGTCCGTTCTCCTTCGCCGAGGAGCCGGGCAAGCCGACCGGTTATACAATATCGCTCTGCGAGAAGATCGCCGAAGAGATCAGAGCTGAGGTCGGCATCTCCGAACTAGCCGTCGAGTGGATACCGGTCGCGATCGAGGACCGCTACACGGCTATCGAACAGGGCAAAATCGATCTCCTGTGCGGCGCTTCTGCCGTCACTTTGGAAAGGCGCAAGCAGGTCTCGTTTTCCATCCCGATTTTCTCTGGTGGCATTACAGTGATGCTGCGGACAGACTCCGCAAGGGCGCTCCACGACGTGCTCGCCGGCCGTCCGGCATCCGGCCCTATCTGGCGGGGCTTTCCGGCTCAGCTTCTGGTCGGCAAGACCTTCTCGGTCGTGGCCGGAACGACCGCGGAGACGTGGCTCGCCGATCGCCTGCATGATTTCCAGCTGGCGGCCACCGTCGCTCCGGTCGAGGACTACAACGTGGGAGCCCAGCGTCTGCTGGAGCGCACGAGCGATGCCCTCTTCGGGGAACACTCCGTGCTGGTGGAAGCTGCGGCGCATAGTTCGGCGCCAGGTGATCTCTTCGTGCTGGAGAGGATGTTCACGTCCGAACCTGACGCGCTCGCGGTTCCTAGGAACGACGACGACTTCCGCCTGGTCGTGGATCGATCGTTGAGCCGATATTTTGGAACGGACGAATTTCGTGATCTTTACGCGAAATGGTTCGGTCGAGTGGACGAGACCGTCCTGAGTTTCTTCCGCAAAAGCGCGTTGCCGGAATGATGCCGGACGCTGAAGGTTGGCTTGATGCAGAAATACCACATGCTCCGCCCAACGACCCATACGGTAGCCAGTCGGCTGTTATGTTAGCGACAACGAGTGTACTCTAGAATTGAGGGAGTCGCAGCAAGGCCAAGAGGAGCGGAACATGATTGGATTGATCTGCAGCAAGGTCAGCGCGTATAAATGGCCAATACTAAGACAAGCAGCGGTTGTCTCGATTGCGATTTTCCTTACAGGCCGCGCCGACGCAATCGAACAGGATATCGGCCCTGATTCGCCTCCACAACCGCAAGAGATTGTGGCTACGCCTCTTGTGCCCTTCAACGTTGGCTTTGGCATCGCACTATCGACGGAATATGCCTCGCGCGGCATTACCAATTCTGACCGCAAACCGGCAATCCAAGGCTATATCGAGCCAAGTGTCGAACTGCCGGTGGTTGGCACCACTTATGTCAACATTTGGGCGTCGAATGTTGACTATGGCGAAGGATTCGAGGGCGCCGAGATTGATGTTGCGGCTGGTATCAGACCGGAACTCGGTCCGCTTTCATTTGACCTTGGCTATGTCCACTACTTCTATACGCCGGAGCACGTCAGCCCAGACTATGGAGAAATTTTTGCTAAAGTTGACTACAATGTCAATGACATGTTCACGGTGGGGGGTCGTGTATTCTTTGCTCCGGATTTTAATCAAAGTGGAACTACCGGTACCTGGGTTGCCGCCGGCGTAAGAGTGCCGTTGCCACATGACTTCGCGGTCTATGGTGGCATTGGCTATCAGTTCCTTGAGGATCCTGACGCGTTCGAGCAGCTCGCGTGGACGGCAGGTATCTCGTATACTTGGAAAACGCTTACCTTCGATGTTCGCTATATAGATACAGATCTTTCAGAGGAAGGGTGCATAGTTCGTAGTGGTTTCGCCGATGGCTGCGAATCCAGGGTTAGGGCAACCGTTTCCTTCGATACGAGTTGGTCGGCGGTCAAGGACTGGATGTCCGAGCGGTAGCAGGCCTCCACGCCAGGCAGCCAGTTGGAGCGTCCTTTACCGCGCCGGCAGAGGTCGGCGAATAACGTTACGAGCAGATGGCCTCGATGGTGTTCACTTACTCGGGATAGGCGCCGGGTTTGGGGAGTTACACAGCGAAGATGCGCCAGCTTTGATCAGAGTAGTAGATTGCTGGGATAAGCGGAGACATTTGGGAAAAGACGTCAGGGGTATTGCCTCGTACCAGCAATCTCGGGCGAACGCGGATCGGATGCCTGCTTGACAAAAGCAAAAACCACGGGTCGTTCAAGACAGTCCACGAGCGGACACCCTTCCGAGGAAGGCATTCCCGTGCATTCGGATGGCCGAAAAAGCCTCGGAATGGCGGCGTGCACAGCCATCGTAGTCGGCAACATGGTTGGATCGGGCTTCTATTTGTCGCCTGCTGCGGTCGCGCCATATGGCAACCTTGCCATCGTCGTCTGGATCGTGATGGCCGGGGGCGCAATTTGTCTTGGGCTGACCTTTGCGAGGCTCGCACGCCTGGCGCCCGCTACCGGCGGGCCTTATGCTTACACCCGCTTGGCCTACGGTGATTTCCCCGGGTTTCTCATAGCGTGGGGTTACTGGATATCGATCTGGGCCTCGCTGCCACTGATCGCCGTGGCTCTGGCCGGCGCGATCGTCGACCTCTTCCCGATGGTGCGCGGCCGGGCAACAGTCGCTGCTCTCACCCTTGTGGCGATCTGGATAGTTGTTTTCGTCAATCTCCGAGGCGTCAAGACCGCCGGCGTAGTGGCGCAGGTGACAACCTACGCCAAGCTGCTGCCATTTGGTGCCGTCGCCATCATCGGGCTGATCTACATAGACCTATCGCATTTCAGCGAATTCAATCCGAGCGGGAAACCATTGCTGCAGGCGAGCGCCGCGTTGGCTCCCCTGACGATGTTCGCCTTTCTTGGACTCGAGTCGGCGACCGTGCCGGCTGGCGATGTCCGAGACCCGGAGCGCACAATTCCTCGCTCGACAGTGCTGGGCATCATGATCGCAGCGACCCTTTATGTGCTCGGAACCGTGGTGGTGATGGGTGTGCTGCCTCGGCAGGAGCTTGTACATTCGCTTGCTCCGTTCTCGGATGCCGCCGGTGCGATGTGGGGACGCACAGGCGAGATTTCGATCTCGATCGCCGTGATCCTGTCGTCTCTTGGCGCGCTTAATGGTTGGACTCTGTTGATGGGGCAGGTGCCAATGGCGGCCGCGCGCGATGGATTATTCCCGCCATTGTTCGGTAGCATTTCGACGCGCGGTGTCCCGGCAATTGGAATCTTGATCTCGGCTGTCCTTGCCACGGTGCTTGTTTTGGTGCAGGCGGTCGGTGCCAGCGGATTCGCTTCATTCTACAATCTGGTTGTCGGATTGAGTACAATGGCTGCGGTCATCCCTTACGCGTTTTGCGCACTTGCCGGCAGCCTTGTCGCGGCCCGCGTCACCGATGGCGCGTATGTCCCGAAGGTGAGCGTTGTTGAGGTTGTTGCATTTGTGTTTGCGATGTTCACGCTCTACGGCTGCGGCGCCGAGCCGGTCCTCTACGGCTTGGTTCTACTGCTCCTGGGCATTCCAGTATATGTCTGGCAACGGCGGCACACTAGAGCACGCCCGGAAACTGATGAATTCATTGTGGGGTAACACCAAGACATAAAGCGGACAAAAAGAGAAAATTTATAAGGGAGGAAAATTCGGAATCTGTAGGCTGAAATGCACAAAGTTTACTTCTATCGCCATATTTGAGGTTTCATCTTAGGGTGATTCGATTTCACAGATCTGCCGTGGTTGGATTTGTACATATTCCATAATGTTCATGATTTTCATTAGTATGGAAACGTTGCCATAAGGTGTTTGACGCTTGTGACGCTGCCCATCCGTTGACCGCCGCCCATGCCGGCTGCTGTTTTCTGCTGGTAGCCTGGCTATGAACATTCGAGAAATGAAATGCTCAACGAACAAAGCCTTCTGCGCATTTCGATCTGTGCAACCGTCGTTGTTGCCTCGTTCGGCATTGTACTTGGATTGCTGTCCGGCTCGTTCTCCATCGTCTTCGACGGTGTCTATTCTCTCGGCGATGCCGGTATGACGGCGCTGGCCCTCTGGATCTCCAGCCTGATCGTCAGGTCGGCGCAGCGCGAGAAGCCGTATGGAAAGCTTCATGGCCGTTTCACCATGGGCTTCTGGCATCTGGAGCCGATTGTCCTGCTGCTCAACGGCACCTTGCTGATGGCCGTCGCGGTCTACGCGCTGATCAATGCCATCGCCAACATATTGGAAGGAGGGAATGAGCTTCGGTTCGACTACGCAATCGTCTACGCCGCAATCACGGTGGTCATATGCCTGACGATGGCTTGGCTGGAGGGGCGGGCGAACCGTCGGCTGCAATCCGATTTCATCGCCCTGGACGTCAGGGCCTGGATCATGTCGGGAGGAATCACGCTTGCTCTGCTGATTGCCTTCGTCACCGGCTATGCCGTGAAGGGAACACCGCTGGACCGGATCGCCCCTTACGTGGACCCAGCCGCCCTTGCGCTGATATGCGTCGTTATCATCCCCTTGCCGATCGGCACGGTGCGGCAGGCACTCTCCGATATCCTGCTGATCGCCCCCACGGAACTGAAGGCCCGCGTCGATCAGGTTGCCGCCGAAACCATCGAGCGGCACGGCTTTCTCTCCCACCGGGCCTATGTCGCGCGGGTTGGGCGCGCCGTCCAGATCGAGATTTACTTTATCGTTCCAACGGGGCAGCCCCCAAAGCTAATCGAGGAATGGGACCAGATACGCGACGAGGTGGGCCGGGCGATCGGAGAGGAGGGGCACGATCGTTGGCTTACCATCGCCTTTACGGGAAATGTCGCATGGGCTGAATGAGCGCGGCGACCTCTCGCCACGACATCTCGCATGTTGCACGGTCTCACTGCAGGCATTGCAGAGGCCGCGAAACTGGAGTCAGAACAAGATTAGCAAGAAATCGTACGTTAGCCAAAAATATTAATAGTATCAGTAGCTTGCTACGTGCACAGAAATTTCGTTTTTAGGCTGCAGAAAGCCACTCAAAGCGCGATTTGGGCACGAACACTGGTTTCGGGAGCCCTTTGCGAGGCAAAACGTACGATTTCGCACTAGTCTTGTTCTGACCCCTAACGGTTACGTCCGCCATAGGGCACGAAGCGCTCGTCCGGCGGCGCACTCTGGCACCCTGACGCAAACAGCGCAGAGGCAAAGACTAGTAAGGCGCAAAACGCGGACAGTCTCATGGTCGGTCTCCGTTTGGGATGGCGACGCGCTACTTTACACCCTCTCGGTCGACTTACAAACATGGGCTCCTATGTCGATGCATCACTTTGAACTCCTTCGGTACCGGCCGCAAGGATGGCCGCCGTGGGTGGTTTGAGGCGGCGTATACTACATTCATGTCACATGATTCCCAATTCGCGTTTGCCGTTGACGATGGCGTGGATCTGTGTGGTCTTGGCACCGCATCGCACGCCGGTGTAACGGCGGCGAGGAGAAGTTCCGGATCGCCATGGAGAGATTGCGGGGCTGGCGCTCGATCGCTTCGGCCAAACTACTTCAGTCATGACTACCGATATCAAGGCTGCGGAGCTTTCGCGTCCAAGAACGCGGCCGGCAGAACTTTCATGATCCGCCAGCCTTGCGGCCGTTCGTCACGGCCAAATCCGCCAACAGGCCACCTCGGCACAGAGGCACCGTCCAAGGACCGAACCTGGACTCAGGCAACCAAGGGGAGTGAGTCGGGGATATTTCATCCACCGAGCGCCATCGCAACGGCCACGAGGGCGATGCCGACCGCAACCATGGAAAAACCAACCTGCCAGGGCCTTCCGACATGACGCCCGAAGGTGAAGCCAGTAAGGAACAACAGGCCTACCGCTATTGCGTTGGAGATGCGCAAGGCAAGAGCCACGTCTGCAAAAAACAGGAAAGGAATAACAACCGGCACCAGAGATAAAAACACGAGCAGGAACACGCCAATCGCGGCATGATAGTCGTCCCGCCCGATCCGCGGCATGAGGCTTTCAAGCGGCAACGTGCCAAGATGAAGCCGTATCCGCTCCAGGTCGGTTTGCGTCAGGGCGGGCAGAATGGCTGATGGAAGATGCTCGGCGATCATCGCGCGGGCGGCTGCGGGGGTGTCGGCCGCACGGATGGCCCGGACGGTGGAGGCCGCAAGCCCGTGTTCGGCCCGCACGCCCATTAGATACATGACTGCATCAATGATGCCCCAAGCCAGATTACAGCCGAGTGCTCCAAGTAGCACGGCCAGCACGTCGACCCTGCCCATTGTCGTGGCTCCGAGCGAAAGGGTAAAGGTCAGGACCATGATTAGGCCGAACAGGATCTCGCCTGCACGGTCCGATGGGTCGAGCACGCGACAAAACTTTCTCGCAGCCATCGACTCGCCCTGGGTAATTGACTGGTCTGTGCCCATTCGCGTCACGCCTTGGGTGGCAGCATGAAAAGGGTCAGCGCAAAAATAGCATAAACCATCAGGATCATGACCCCGACAAACCAGGCCGAACGGCCGCCATTCGTCATCAAGGTCGCGGCAATCGTCGCGATCAGCATCATCGCGATCGCACCTGGCCAGAACTGCAGGCTCATCGGTTCGGGACCGATAAGATAGCTCAGGACAACAAGCAACGGCGCCACGAAAAGCGCAATCTGAGCGGCGCTGCCGAGCGCTATGCCGACACTGAGGTCGAGCCGGTCTTTCGCGGCGGCGGCGAATGCGGTGGTCATTTCGGCCGCGGCGCCGACGAGAGCCACGACGACAAAACCGGCGAAGGCGGGCGACATCCCGAGGGTTTCGGCAGCAACGAGTACGGACGACACGAAGATCTCGCTAACCAGTGCAACGAGTATCGTCACCACCGCAAGAGTGACCAGAGCCAAGGCGATCGGCCACGGGTCCTCGCCGGTCTCGCCACGGCCAATGCTGACAAAGACCTCCTTGTGGGTCTTCAGCGAAAACAGCATCGACAGCCCGTAAGCGACAATCAAAAGCAAGGCGAGCCCGAGACTAAGGGGCTGGGTGACAGCCTCCCTGCCGTCGACATGGGCGGTGATCGAAGGAACGAGCAGAGCTACGGTGGCGAGGAAGAGAAGGCTCGACTGGAGGCGGGCGCTGACGCGGTTGAACGGCTGCACGTGGTGCCTAAGCCCACCGATCAGGAAAGAACCGCCCAGCATGAACAGGGTGTTGGTGACGATGGCACCGGCGATCGAAGCTTTCACCAGGAGGTATTGGCCGGCATGAAGCGCCGTCAACGCGATGACGAGTTCAGTCAGGTTGCCGAGCGTCGCGTTTAGCAGGCCACCGACAGCGTCACCCGTCCGCTCGGCTACAGATTCCGTCGCCCGGCTCAGGAGAGCCGCCAAAGGGACGATTGCAACGACGGAGAGCAGGAAGAGGAGCGTGTGCCGTTCCGGCCAGACATGTTCGCCCACAAGAACGATGGGCACAAATATCAGAAGCCACAATAAAGGGTTGGCGCGAACTTCACCGAATACGCGGTTCATATCAGCTCGCTGTTCCTACAGGTGACCATATGGACCATAATCTTTTCGCGGGGGGCCATAGCAACCCAAATTACTTGATTTTTCAAGATGATGGGAGAGAAGAAAAAGAGAAAGGTGAGCATTCGATACGCGCGCCAAAAGGCACTGCGACACCTGCAATGCAAACATCCCTCTCCCGGAAGGAACAGCCGCCGCAGATAGATTGGGTTCCTAGCGGGAATCGGACGAGCCTGTGATCGGAATTCGGAAGTGCCGGTCTGCGTGGCGCGTTCACGCCTTAAGCGGTTTCTCGGCCTCGAGACTATGGAGGTTGACTCTGAAGGAGACGTGAGCGCCGGCAGGCGAACAAAGTCCCTGAGCAACGATCTCGCAGGCCGCGGGTAAAGACTAAGTGGATTTCGGCTGGTGTCGGGATGGCGTAACCGCCATCGGGCACGGCTTGCACGACCCCTCGTCACCGCTCTTCGAGCGTCGCCCGGGGTCGTTGAATGGAACGGGCTGCGTATCCGCAAGCTGCGGACGGTCGTGGCCAGGTCCGAAGCCGCGCCTGGGGCCGCGCTGACAAGCGCCGTGGGACCGCAATGCTGCCGCCCGGCTGCTATGGCACCCCCGACCACGGAGTTCTAGCAGGCTGCGGAAAAATGCGGTGTCAGGGCGTGTTTCTCCTTCAATGCAAAGCCCTGATGACGTGTCGGCGTTGGATGGCGGGGCGCTTCTGGTGCCATTTTTGGCCCTGTCGCGCCGTTTTGAAGCGGATTGCGGGCATTGTCAGGTCACCGCTAACAGCTTTGGCAGGCGGACCAGATTGTAGGCAGCGACGGTCAGGGTGAAGCACCACCCGACGCGATCCGTGCCCTTGTGGCGGGTTTTGCGCGGGCCACCGGTCGTTTTGGCCCAGCCGAGGACCATCTCGATACGCTTGCGGATGCGCAGGCTGATGGCATAGCCGGGATGGCGCGTGGTTCGACCGTCGATGGCGCTGGTGCACCGCTTACCCCGTCTTGGTCACATGATCATCCTTGGCGATGTGGGGAGTGATCTTGCGAAGGCGCAGTTCTCCAATGAAGGCGCGCACATCGTAGGTCCGGGTCGGCCGCGATCTTTCAGGTTAGCTTCGGCGCCGGCATCGGCGCGGAGCTTCGGCGCCGCCAACGTCACGGCCGAGGGAGCGACCATGAGCCAGAAGAACAACAAAACGGACAACCAGGAGCTTCGCGAGAAAACCTCCGAAGCGGCGGAGGCGCATTCTGCCTCAGAAGCCGAACAAGGAGCCTGAAAAGGATAAGGCCGGCGGCAAATACACCAAGGCGCTCGCCCGCCTGCGAGTCACAGGTTGCCCATCTGCAGCATGGGTCAAGCACGGCGCGCGTGTAATCATCTTCGAGGGGCGCCGCCTCAGGCACCGTAGCGGATCGTGCAATCGAACCCGCGCGAGCGGGCTCACACCCCTTCTGTCACTTCGCCTCGGGGGCCCAGCTCAGGAAGCAGCCGACGTCGCCGGGAATGCCTCCCGGGAAGTTGATGATCATCGCCTTGAGTTTATATCCCTGCGGTTTGCCGAAGGTCTGGTAGCGCTCGAAGAACTCCTTGGCTTTGCCCTGCAATGTCTGCGGCCAGGTCGGATCGTTGCTGTTGATGGCTCGTCCGCTGTCGGTGCAGAGTTCCGACGGGAAGCTGTAGACCATCGCCTCGAGCTTACCCGCCTCGACGGCGTTCATGACCAAGCGGCGCACCGTCGCGATCTCTTCCTGGGTCACGTGATGGCTGAGGAACTCGTCCGTGAATTTGGTGAGTTCCTTCTGCTTGGCGTCCTGTTCCCTTCGATATTGCGATACTTTTTCCATCTCCTTTTCGAGCAGCTTCTGGCGGAGCTGGGCGGCGGAGATAGGAGGTGCGTTCGGGTCGATCGATTTGTCTGCGGCCATGTCGATAGGTCCGGTCAAGGTTTCAGATTTGACAGATTACCATGACAAGAGCGGATTTTTGAGCCGAGCCGCCGAAGCGAGCCGAAGATACGGTAATATACGCAACAGCGCTGATCGCACACCTCCGATGATGCGCCACGGACCAGCGCGAGCTCACGCCAATGGCGTCCATGATCATTGTCCAGCTCAGGAAGTAGTTGGTCAAGGTCTGGCCGGTGACTGCCGAGCACGGATCGCGGCACCGCAGGTGCCCCCTTGGCGCGACAAAAGTGGGTGTTGAGTACCCTCCGAAAGACGCAAATAGGGTTTGACAAAAGGGCTCCAAGCCATTGTTGATTTCACGCGGTTTGACAGACTTTCCAAAAGCAAGCCTCTGTCATCTCAACAAAAATGCCGGACTGAAAATCCGCGTGTCGGTGGTTCGATTCCGCCCCTGGGCACCAGCCAACAGGCTGAAGCTTTGGGCGCGCAGCGGCATCAAGTCATGCGTGACCGCGCAGTGGACTTTCACGGGCAATGTCTGCCTAGCGCCTCATCTCAGCCGTAGCGACCGGCTTTACCGCCTCCTGAAAGCAGACATCGGCGACGACGGCGCTAGAGGCCGCGGTTGCGCGGGGAGTGACTTGGCCGTCGAATGCCTGCGTTTAGGCACAAATTCGGCGCTCAACCCCGCCGACCCACCAGCGAGAGGGCAGCCGTCGCACGTTTCGGCAATCGCCGCCCTGTAGTTTGTCCTCTGCCGTACTTTTGATAGTATGCCCTTCTCCGTCAGCGAGGGCGACATGTCGGATACGAGCCCAGGCGATGTTGCGAAGGCCGGGATCGACCCGCGCCTTCCGGTCGGCAGGGGCCTGGCCGACGACGGCGCTCAGGCTCACCCCGAGCGGCGTATACTGACCGCCCTGTGCTACGATCTCGTAGGCTCCACCGAGTTGCTCGGGCTGCTCGACATCGAGGATTTCGAGGACCTGATCTCCGCGTTCCAACTGGCCGCCAAGGGAGCGATCATGTCCTGCTCGGGGACCGTGAGGGTCGAAACCGGCGACGGTGGCGTCGCGGTATTCCCGGTCGATCTCGGTGCCAAGGATGCAGCGTCGCTAGCGATCCGCGCTGGGCTTGGGATCGTCACGGCATGCCGGCGCCTCGCGGCGGAGAAAGGGAGGAGCGATCTGCATGTAAGGGTCGGCGTCGCGACCTCGATGACGTTGATCCTCAAGGGTGACATCGCCGCAGCGCAGGACACCGTTACCGGCCCTGCATTTGCGCTGGCAACCAGGCTGCAGGCGATCGCCCGGCCAGATACGGTCGTCCTCTGCAACGAGACGCGCAATCTGACGCGCCGCTCACACGTGTTCAGCTTCCGGGGCGCTCACGCGATCAAAGGTTTCGCGCAACCCGAACAGGTCTGGCAGGCGCTGAGCCACAAGCGGGAGGTAGACCGATTCTTCGCGTTCGGACGGCTCACCAGCCCCTTGATCGACCGTACGGACGAGACCGGGCTGATAGATCAGTGTTGGAACGAAGCCGTTTCGGGACGGGGCCAGGTCATCCTGATCGAGGGCGAAGCCGGCTTTGGCAAGTCGCGCATCCTGCATGAGGTGCGCCGGCGAACGCGCTTCCAGCGCAACAAGTTGCTCCTCTTCCAATGTATGCCAGGCTACTCGCGCTCGACGCTGTATCCACTGCGGCAGGCGATGCTGGGCAATTTCGAGGACGGCGAGCATGCTCTGGCTTCGTCGCTTGTAGCCGAGACGCTTGCCGCGCATGACGTTCATGACGACGAAGTCGTGGACATATTTTCTTTTCTGCTCGGTGCGGAAGGCACAAGTTCCGGGTTCCAGGAGATGGATCCGGAAGTGATCCGGGAGAAGGCCGATTGGGCCGTGCGCCGTGTGCTACACGCAACGTGCGCCGGCGGCCCGGTGGTCTTGATTGTTGAAGATATTCATTGGATCGACCTGACGTCGAAGCAACTGCTGGGCGAGCTTGCAAAGCTGGTTCCCAGTTGTCCCGTGCTCTTGATCGCAACTACGAGACCAGGATTTGGCGATTGGCTGGACGGAAGACACAAGCGTGTCACGCTCGCGCCCCTCGAGCATGCCGACACCTTGCAGGCTATCGCCACCATGTGGCCGCAGGGCAAGCGAGCGCCCAAGCCCGAGCTGATCGAGCTGGTCAAGCGAGTTACCGGAGGTGTGCCACTGTTCATCGAGGAGGTTTGCCAATGGGTGGCGGAGTATGCCGTCAGCACGGAGCAACTGCCACAACGCGCGTCGCTCGGCCGGCCGTCGGTGCTGGAAACTGTGCTGGATGCCCGGCTGGAGCCTCTCGGCCGTGCCCGCGAGGTAGCGCGAGCGGCCGCCGTCGCGGGCAACAGGTTCAGCCTGGATTTGCTGTCGGCGCTCTTGCCGGAGTTTGACCATGACGCAATTGCCGCGGCGCTCGATGCCTTGGTCGAAGCAGGCTTCGTCCGCGCCAGGCACGCGGGCGTTTCGCTGTACGCGTTCCGGCATGCGCTTATCCAGGAGACGATCTACAATGGAACGCTGCGGAAGCGGCGGCGGACTCTGCATCAGCGTCTCTATGCGGCGGCTGACGGCAACCGCAGCCTCGCCGGCTGGCTGACGACGGCAGCGCTTGCCGATCATGCCGAGCGAGGAGGCCTGCTGGAGGAAGCGATCGGTGAGTTCGTCAATGCAGGCATGGAAAGCTCGTCCCGTTCGGCCATGACCGAGGCGAGGCAGTTGCTCGAGCACGCGATTGCGCTTTGCGAGCAGGTTTCTGATCATGATAGACAGGACACGCTCAGGCTCTCGGCGATGGTGGTGCTCGGGCCGATACTGACGGCCGTCGAAGGGCCGAATTCCGAGCACGCCCGCAAGCTCTATGACGACGGCGTAAAGATCGCACGGCGGCGGCCGATCGCGGAGCGCGCGGAGTGGTTCCCGATCTATTGGGGTTGGTGGTTCACCGGCTCTATCGTCGATGGTGAGCGGGCGCAGGCCGTCGTCAGCGATCTGAGGGAGGTCAACGACCCCGAGATCCAGCTGCAGGCCAAGCACTGTTTGTGGGCCGTCGATTTCAATCGCGGAGACCATAGCGGATGCATAGCCGCGGTTGATGCCGGCTTGCCGCTCTACGACGCGGGCCAGGGTCAGGCGAATGCCACCCGTTTCGGTGGGCATGACGCGCGCGTGTGCGGTCTAGCGCACCGCGCACTGTCGTTGTGGTTCTCGGGACGCGCAACGAGCGCCCTCGGTTCCATGTCCGATGCCCGGCGCTGGGCGCTGCGGACCGGCCATGTCAGCAGCATTACGCATGCATGCATCAATGACGCCATGCTCAGTTGCTATCGCCGCGATTTCGCATCGCTGCGTGACGTGATTGCCGATCTGCGACAGCTGACCGCGCGTCATCACCTGCCTTCGCTCGCCGTCTCGGCACAAATCTTCGAGGGATGGTGCGATGGAAACGTAGGCGAACTTGCGCGGGGCAAGGAAAAGATGCGTGAGGGCCTCGGCCTGCATGGACAGGTGCAGACGCCCGAGGACGAGCCCGTCTATTGCGGCATGCTGGCAGAACTTCTCGCGCGCTCGGGCGAGATCGGCCAGGCGCTAGCGCTGCTTCATTCTGCGGTGGCGCAGGCCGAGGCGGGCGGCAGCCGCTACTGGCTGGCGGAACTGCACCGGCGAATCGCGCAACTTCTCGCCCTTGACAGCGCGGAAGGCAGCCGGGCGGCGGCGGCCTTCGAGAAGAGCCTCATCACTGCAGCCGAGCAAAATGCCGTGCCCATCCTGATCGCAGCCTATGAGACGCTCAGCGCATCGAATCTCTCGCCCGAACTAGTTCAGCGTTACAATGACCGTGTCGAAACGGCTAGGAAGTCGGTTGAGCCTGGCGAGCCGCTGATCGTAAACCCCGAACCGGAACTGCGGGCCAGCCGATAGTGGAACAGTACGAGCGCGTTGGTCCTCCGGCAGACGAGGCGCTGACCTATCTGATGTCGATGCGACAAGCGTTGGGCATCACACGTATTGCGGACATTACCGGCCTGGACCGCGTCGGCATCCCGGTCGTGCAGGCAACGAGGCCGTTCTCGTTTTCAAACGCGGTTGCGCAGGGAAAAGGAGCCAGCCTGGCTCGCGCCGCGATATCGGCCATCTTGGAATGCGCTGAGAGTTTTTTTGCCGAGCGCATCGAACATCTTGATGCCGCTCACGCTTCGGCCAAGTCACTCGAGATACCTTCCGGGATATTTGAAACCTGGCTTCGAGAGCCCGCGCCTGCTGATTGGCGCAGCAGTGAAACGGCCTGGGTCCAGGCGGAGAACCTTCTGGGCGGAAGCCGCGATTTTGTTCCGCTGGAATTGGTGCACACGGCCTATCTTGTGCCGCCCAGCCCCTGTGACGGAATTTTCACGCAAACGACAACCGGACTGGCTGCCGCGCTTGATGAAACAGACGCCATAACGCACGGCATATTGGAATGCATCGAACGGGATGCGATCGCACGTGCTCTCAGGACGCATGGTTTTCTGCAACACCAGCGAATTGATCCAGCGACCATCGATGACCCAAGGGTCCTAGCCCTATTGGCTGAAATCGCACGAAAGGACATGGTCGTCGGCCTTTGGCTCGTGCCGTCGCCGGTCGGGCTGCCTGTGATCTGGTGTCATCTGATGGAGAACAATCCTCGCGAGACGGCATTGCTCCATCTGCCAGCCGATGGCTCGGCCGCCGCATACGATCCGGCGGCGGCTGTCGTCCAGGCGATCCATGAGGCGGCGCAGGCGCGGCTCGCGGCGATCTCGGGCGCGCGGGATGACATGACCCGGGCATCTTATCCGAAATACCCGGACTGGCAGCTTATCGCGGCGCACCGGCAGTTGATCACCGGCGGCCGCAAGGATGTGAGTTTCGCCCGCCTGCCTGCCTATCGAGCGGCGGGCGGCCAGACCTTGCTGTGCAGACTCCTCGCCAGGCTGGAGGAAACCGGAATCAGCGCCGTGTACCTGGTCCGCCTCGATACGAGCCCTTGGAACCGCCTCTCCGCGGTCAGGATGGTAATCCCCCAACTATATCCGCTGGTGGAGTGACCGAATGCGGCCCTGGCTTGTTTTCACCGGCCCCACGCTATCGCATCCAGAGGCACAGACAATGGCCGACGTGATCTGCCTGGCGCCTGCGGTGCAAGGCTCGATCATAGCTGCGGTACAGCGCTATGACCCGGCTGCCATTGTCATCATAGACGGCGCTTTCCAATCCGAGCCGGCAGTGAGACACAAGGAGATCCTGTGGGCGATCAGTCAGTCCATCCCGGTAATTGGTGCTGCCAGCATGGGTGCTCTACGAGCCGCCGAGCTCTACCCGTACATGCATGGCGTTGGCCTGATCTATCGATGGTACCGCCGCTTTGCTTTCCTGCCGGATGATGCAGTGGCAGTGCTGCATGGCCCGAGGGAGGTGAATTTTTCACCGCTGACGCATGCTTTGGTCGACTTGAGAATGACTATCCGCTCCGCTTTGAGGCGGAACCTGATCTCCGCCGACCTGTCAGGAAAACTTGAGAATGCGGCCCGGAACCTCAATTTTCGCGAACGTACCCTGTCGAGGATGGTCCGCGAGGCATTGCCGGCGGCCAGTGATCACGGCACCGAAGCCTGCAGGCAAATCCTTGCTGAAGCTTTCGTTCAGCAAAAGAAGCGCGATGCACTTTCAGCGTTAAAATTCGCACGTGACCGGATAGTGATCCCAAGGAAATTGGAGAACTTCAGAATGACGGTCACTTTCGCCCAAGATCTTGAGGATGCCGGCTTAACAATCTAAATTTAGAGGCAACGGTGATACTTGGCGCAATTTACGAAGTGAAAGCTTCATGCTAATCTTCTAAACTATGCGAGGGGATGAGCATCTGGACGCGCTCGATGGCGCCGGTCCGACAAAGATGTCGGCGGGAACCCGTTTCCGTATCTACCCGCAAGCGCCTTATCTTTCCGGATACGAAAAACCCGAGACGGTCTGGGTTTCAACATCGCCCGGAGGGGTCCTTCCTGGCCCGGAGGATCATCGTATGTATGTGCGTGATCCCGTGATGGACAAGCAGCCGTACGAGTATCCCTACCTGCCGCCCTTCGTCGGCGCGACCTTCCCGCCAGCCGAGCCCGGTCCAGACGGTCATTTCGACGAGCTTGCTCCGCAGTCCCGTCAGTTCCTGGCCGCACACGCGTTTGCGTCTGCGAGCCGGGTGCTCGACATCTGGGAAAGTTATCTCGGCCAGCCGATTGTCTGGTACTTCGCCGACACATACGAGCGGCTCGAGATCATCCCATGGGTCGATTGGGAGAACGCGCAATCCGGGTATGGCTATCTGGAGCTTGGCCGCGAGCAGGGACGTGACGAGGTCGGCCATCCCTATGCGCTGAACTTCGATGTGATCGCGCATGAAATGGGTCACGCCATGCTGTTTTCCCTCTTCGGGGTGCCTGCGGGAAGCCTGGAGGGCAGCGACTTCGGCCCGTTCCACGAAGCCAACGCTGATCTGATTTCGCTGCTGTCGTTTCTGCATTTCGACAGCGGGATGGATCGATTGCTTAGGCACAGCCAGGCCAACCTGCTTGTCCTCAACGAGCTCAACCGCATTGCCGAGCTGACCGGCGACCGCCAGATCCGCCTCGCCAGCAATGCGCGCAAGATGTCGGAAGCGACCGAAGAGATCCATGACCGGTCGCGCCCATTCACGGGCGCGGTGTTTGACACCCTGGTCGATCTCTACCACGCCGGCCTGGTGAAACAGGGCCTGGCCGACAACCGCCTGCTTGGCGTCGATATCAGGAAGGTCGGTCAGGCCGAGATGCGGCACATCTCAAACTTCACGGGCGATGCATTCCGGGCCCGTCCGTTCCTGTTCAAGAGCGAGCTGATCAGGGCACGCGACGATGTCGCCCTTGCGCTCGCAGGAGCATGGCCGCACCTTGATGCCGACAACCTCACATTCGCGGACGCGGCTGCGGCCATCGTCGAGGCGGCCGACCGGCTCGGGCCGGCTGTGCCGGCAAGTTTTGAAGAAAATTTCAGGTGGCGGGAAATCTTGTGAAGGACGAACCATAGAGGAGCGCGGAAATGAGCGATCATTGTCACAAACCGACATTGACTTTCGAAAACGGCGCGTACAACGCGACCCAGGTGAGACTTTACGGCATAAAGCAAAATAGTTATGTCGTAAGCCCCGCGAACAAAAAGAATACAACTCATAAAGACAGTAATACAGTTACAACTGTATCCATTGCTGGTAAGTATAAAGACAATAACAATACCTCCTCTGAAGTAAAGAAACTTCGAGACGCTGGAAAATCTGAGGAAGATATATATAGGGATGTATTGAATGGAGAAATAAAAGGCGACGAATCGTTTCTTTCGGCATATTCATCTTGGATAGTATTTGATTTGAAAAGTGTTGACCGTCGAGTTGATATTCTGGCAACCAGTAGTGACAAGAAAAATCCTGTATCTTGCGGAGTTATTGTTGGTTATTCATATGAAGGTCACTGTTACGATCTTCCAAAGCCAAAGATCATGCTGATACCCGCCATTCCTCAGAGGATTCCTTTGGGTGACTGTGCCTATCACGACAAGTACGATCCTACGGCTCCGGAAAAATACATGCTCTGGATAGTCGACAAGCTCGACGAGTGCGTCGAGTTCGAGATGAACCAGGGGTTTGTCGAGCAGATCGTTCTCGAAGCCAATCTGCCCGGCAAGCGCTCGCCCACGATGTACGCCTCCAGAATGATGATGGGGCATCGCGGCGGGAGGCTAAGCGAGTCATAGACGTAAATCTGAAAAAGGCCTGCCGCAGGTTGTTGTCGACCGGCCCAGTCGATGAGAGGATTGGGGGCGGCAGGCTGCCTATTTTCGTATGACACATCTGAAGCCGAGATGGCTCATCGAGGTATCTTCCGGCTGATTGTGCCGCGCTGACGGGCGGTAGCGTCGACAATAGTTCGGCGCGCAAAGATGCGAGCCGCCCTTGACTACGCGCCGGGCGATGCGGATTGCCGGCTGACGTGGATCGAAGCTGCCTACTTCGGTGCCGCCGCGTGGGTTCTTCGGCGTGCAGCATGGGCTGCCGGCCGGCTCGGGATGCCGCGACGACCAAAAATCGTCCGTCCATTCCCAGACATTGCCGATCATGTCGGCGAGGCCGTAGCCGTTGAGTGGAAAGCTGCCTACCGGCGACGTGCGCTCGAATCCGTCGGCTGCAAGATTCTGGTGCGGGAACATCCCCTGCCAAATGTTCGCCATGTGGCGACCACTGGGCGTCAGTTCGTCCCCCCACGCGAATTCCGCGCCGTCCAGCCCGCCGCGCGCGGCAAACTCCCATTCGGCTTCCGTCGGCAGCTCCTTTCCGGCCCAGGCGGCATAGGCTCTAGCATCGGCATAAGCGACGTGGACGACGGGATGGTCGAGCCTTGTGCCGATGCTCGACTTGCGCCCGTAGGGCCGCCGCCAGGTGGCGCCGAAGGTGAAGGTCCACCACCGCGTCATGTCGTCGGTCGGCACCGCATGGTCCGGCGGATCGAACACCAGCGACCCGGCCCGCAGCATGCGCTTCTCGGCGCCCGGATAGTTTTTCGCGTCCGGCGCCTTTTCGGCAACCGTCACATGGCCGGTCGCGTTCACGAACTCCAGGAACTGCCGGTTGGTGACGGGCGCCACGTCCATCCAGAAGGCGTCGACCGTCACCGGATGCGCCGGCGCCTCTTCCGGATAGTGGCGGTCCGAGCCCATGACGAAGGTGCCGCCGGGGATGTGGAGCATGTTGTCCGGGGCCGCCATGGCGGCTGCTATCGAGGCTGTCTGCATCGCGGTCACGTCTTCGACGATTTCTTCCCGGCGGTCAGGGTCTCGCGCGCGTCCTGCATCGCGCGGATCGCCGCCGCATCCATTTCGGGGAATTTCGGATCGATGGCCTCCAGCTTCTCGACGATTGCCGTCGCAATCACCAGGCGCGAGAACCATTTGCTGTCGGCGGGCACGACATGCCAGGGGGTGGTCTCGGTGGCCGTGTGGCGGATCATGTCCTCATAGGCGTTCATGTAGTCGTCCCAGTGCTCGCGCTCGGCGACGTCGCCCGCATTGAACTTCCAATGTTTGTCAGGGTCCTCGATGCGGTCGAGGAAGCGCTTCTTCTGCTCCTCCTTCGAGACGTGCAGGAAGAACTTCAGGACCACGGTGCCGCTTCTGGCGAGATGGTTTTCGAAGGTGCGGATGTCCTCGAACCGCTCCTGCCATATCTCGTCATGGACGAGGCCGGGCGGCAGCATCTGCGCGGCCAGCAGGTTCTTGTGAACCCGCACGACCAGCACTTCCTCGTAGTAGGAGCGGTTGAAGATGCCGATGCGTCCGCGCTCGGGCAGCGCACGCGTGGTGCGCCACAGGAAATCGTGCCGCAATTCGGCCGGGCTCGGAGCCTTGAAGGAGCGGACGTCGCATCCCTGCGGGTTGATCCCCGACATGACGTGCTCGATGGCGCTGTCTTTCCCGGCGGCGTCCATCGCCTGCAGGACGATCAGCAGGGACCACTTGCCCTCGGCATAAAGCCGCTCCTGCAGCTTGCGCAGGCGCTTGATGCCGGCGGCCAGCATTTCCTTGGCATCGTCCTTGTCGATGTCGAGGCCGAGCGTGTCGCCGGGATCGATCGAGGACAGCCGGAAATCTTTTCCGTCCTCGATCCTGAACCGCTTGACCGCGTCGAAAGGTTTCATGCCATCCTTCCTTCAAAATGTCGGCGTGCCTCGTACCGGCGTGTCACTGTGCTGGAGGATAGACGACCTTCCAGTCGGATTTCATGTCGACGATCGTCCAGCCCTTGGTCGTGCCCTCGTCGAGCGCCTTGTCGAGCTTGCCGATATGCGAGCTCCGGTCATAGGCCCATTCGCGCTCGGCGTCCGTGTGATGCACGATGCCCATGAAGCGCGCGCCGTCGCCGGCCGCCGTCCATTCCAGCATCTGCTGGTCGCCGTCGGAATTGCCGAAGGCGAAGATCGGGCGGCGGCCGATGAAGCGGTTGATGCCGACCGGCTTGCCGGGGCCGTCGTCGACGAACTCCACCTTCGGTTCCTTGACCAGTTTCGGCTTGCCGTCGGCGTCCATCTCGAACTTGACCACGCCCGACGAGCCGACCACCTGCTCCGGCGGGATGCCGTAGGCGCGCTCGGCGAAGGCGCGCATGAATTCGACGCCGCCGCCCGAGACGATGAAGGTCTTGAAGCCGTTGGCGCGCAGATAGTCGAGCAGCTCGATCTGCGGCTGGTAGACGAGCTGGTCGTAGGGCCGGTCGAAGCGCGGATGGCGGGCCGTCGCCAGCCAGCCGGCGACGGTCTTCGAAAATTCGTCGGTGGTCATGCCTGCATGGGTGACCTCCAGGATCTCGACAACGCCCTTGTCGCCCGCCGCCACGAGGCCCTTGACGTCGCCGGCCAGGGCCGACTTGAACGGCTCCGTGTCCTTCCACTCGGGATGGTCCGGCGCGAGCGCCTTGATGCGGTCGAGCGCGAACTGGAACTGGAAATAGAGCGGCTGCTCGGACCACAGCGTCCCGTCATTGTCGAAGGTGGCGATGCGCGCTTCCGGCGCGACGAAGTCCGCGCCGCCCTCGGTCGTCACCCTGACGACGAAATCGGTGATCGACGTCTTGACCGCGCCGTCGTTCCACGAGGGCAGGGGATCGGTTTGTGCGAATGCGGCTGCCGCGCCGGCCAGAAGCAGGCCGACGAACAGGACGACAGCGGACAACTGCCTGATCGACCTTGAATGCATAAAACTTCTCCATCTTGCCGCCGGTCCAGACCCGATCCTATCGGCGCGCTGGCGACGCACCAAGAGATTCTTTGATCATGCCCTGCGGTCCTTGGCGGCTTTGGCGCAACCGGACTGCGATGATTGCGCCAGAAAAAGCCAATCACGGCAAGTTGTTGACTCCCATCGCCTGCACCCAGGACGAAAGTGTACGCGCACGGAATCTGCCTTGCCTTATCGCAATCACCGCAGCATTGTGCCTTCGTCGCAGTCGCCATTCTCGTCCGCGCCTGCGGACACTATCGCAGGGCGTGATTGTGTCCGTCCTGAGTCACAGCCGTATCACGGGAGACTAGATCATGAGTATGCGAGGACTACTGGGGGCAATGATGCTCACGGCCACGACCGCCCTGAGCGCAGGGCCGCCGGCCCACGCCCAGGAGCAGGCAGCGGCCAAACCGAACATCCTCGTCATCTTCGGCGACGATATCGGCCAGTCGAATATCAGCGCCTACACGCACGGCCTGATGGGCTACAAGACGCCGAACATCGACCGAATCGCCAATGAAGGCATGATGTTCACGGATTATTATGCCGAGAACAGTTGCACGGCGGGGCGTTCGTCCTTCATCACCGGCCAGTCGCCGCTTCGGACGGGATTGTCCAAGGTTGGCGTTCCCGGTGCGACCGTCGGACTTCAGGACCGAGACATCACCATCGCCCAGGCGTTGAAGGGGGTTGGCTACAACACGGCACAGTTCGGCAAGAACCACCTCGGCGATCGCGACGAATACCTGCCGACCGCGCACGGCTTCGATGAGTTCTTCGGCAATCTCTACCACCTCAACGCCGAGGAGGAGCCCGAGCGCCCCTATTGGCCAAAGGATCCCAACGATCCCTACGTCAAGAATTTTTCGCCGCGCGGCGTTCTCAAGGCGACGGCGGACGGCAAGATCGAGGATTCCGGCCCGCTGAACGTCAAGCGCATGGAAACCATCGACGACGAGACCACCGGCGCGGCGATCGACTACATCAAGAAACACGCCAAGGGCGACAAACCCTTCTTCGTCTGGATGAACACCACCCGCATGCACGTGTACACGCACGTACGGGAGTCGATGAAGGGGGCCAGCGGAATGCCGGGCAACGAATATGCCGACGGCATGATCGAGCACGACAACGACGTCGGAAAGCTTCTGAAAACGCTCGACGACGAGGGCATCGCCGAGAACACGATCGTCGTCTACACAACCGACAACGGCCCGAACATGTGGTCCTGGCCGGACTCGGCGATGACGCCATTCCGCAGCGAGAAGGATTCCAACTGGGAAGGCGCGTTCCGCGTGCCGGCCATGATCCGCTGGCCAGGAAAGGTCAAGCCGGACACGATCAGCACCGAGATGTTTTCCGGGCTCGACTGGTTCCCGACGCTGCTGGCGGCCGCAGGCGACACCGACATCAAGGATCGGTTGCTGAAGGGCACGAAGGTCGGCGACAAGGACTTCAAGGTCCATCTCGACGGCTACAACCAGTTGCCCTACCTCACCGGCCAACAGCCGAAGGGCGCGCGCAACGACTTCTACTACTTCAACGACGACGGCAAGATCGTTGCGGTGCGTTGGGACAATTGGAAGTTGGTCTTCTGCGAACAGCGGGCGCCTGGCAATCTCCTGATATGGGCGGAGCCCTTCACCTGCCTGCGCCTGCCGAAACTCTACAATCTGCGCATGGACCCCTACGAGCGGGCTGACATCACGTCCGACCAGTACTACGACTGGCTGGGCAAGAATGGCTATCTCACAGCCATCGGCACGATGAAGGCCTCCGCGTTCCTCGAGACCTTCGTCGAGTATCCGCCGAGCCAGCGCCCGGCGAGCTTCTCGATTGACCAGGTGGAGGAAGCCGTCCACAAGCAGATCGACAAGCATTTCGAAGAGATGGATCAGCAGAAGAAGCAGTGACGGCGATCACGTGCTTTCAAAACCCGCGAGCCGGCGCAGCGATGCGCCGGACGCATGTTGTTCTTTCATGGCATTCGAAATGAAAGCGATGACGCGCCGGCTGGAGATGCGCGTTCCGGCAACAGACGTGACCTCGGCAGCGGGCTTGAAGCTCGCCTGGCCCGCTCTGCTGCTGTTCGGCTCGGGCCTGTCGGCGCTGGTCTTCCAGATCGTCTGGATAAAGCAGCTTTCCACCGTCGTCGGCGTCGACATCCACGCCGTGACGGCCGGCGTCAGTGCGTTTTTCGCCGGGCTGGCGATAGGCGGCCTCGTCTTCGGGCGCAGCGCCGATCGTGCTGCCCGCCCGTTTCGCCTCTATGCATTTCTTGAAGCGGGCGTCGCGGTGCTCGGCGTCGCCGCGACGCTGCTGCTTGCGCGCTCCGCGCCGGCTTTCGCCACCCTGGAGCGTGATGCAAACTGGCTCGCCTGGGCGATGGTGATCGCGCTGGTCGCGGTCCCGGCCTTCCTGATGGGCGGCACGCTGCCGGCCATGGTCCGCGCCCAGGCGGCAACCTCCGCCGATATCGGCCTCAAGGGCGGCCGCCTCTACGCGGCCAACACCACGGGCGCCATCGTCGGCGCGCTGCTGGCATCCTTCCTTCTCATTCCGTGGCTCGGGTTGACCGGGACCGCCGTTCTCGCCGCCGCGGTGAGCCTCGTAGCGGCACTGGGCGCCCTGGCGCTGGAGCGGACCGTTTCCGCTGCCGATCGGGCGCCAGCAACGGCCCGTGCGGCCGCCTTGGGAGCGGACGCACGGCTCGCCCTGCTGCTCTATTGCGTGGCCGGCGGGGTGGCGCTCGGCTACGAGGTCGTCTGGTCGCAGGCGCTGGTGCCGTTCATGAGCACCCGCGCCTTCGCCTATTCGGTGATGCTCGCCACCTATCTGACCGGCCTTGCCCTTGGCGCGGCGATCTATGCCCGCTGGGCCGACCGCGTCACCCGCCCCTGGAGCGTCTTCGGCCTGCTGATCGCATCGGCCGGGCTGGTCGCGCTGCTGGAATTCGCTGTGCTCGGTCGCTGGGTGGTGTGGGTGCAGTCCTTCGCCGAATACTGGACGCTGACCTGGACGCACAGCGATCTCGCCGGCATGTGCGCGCGCTTCGCGGTGGCCGCGCTCTTCGTCGTGCTGCCGCCCACCCTGCTGCTGGGCGCCGCCTTTCCGGCCGCCCTCAAGCTCATCGTTCCCGACGGACGGATCGGCCAGGGCGTCGGCCTGGTAGTGGCCTGGAACACCGTCGGCGGCATCGCCGGCTCGATCCTGACGGGCTTCGTGCTCGTGCCGTCCTTCGGGCTGGTGCGCACGCTCGGCATCCTCGCCGTCGTGTCCGCGGCGATCGGGCTCGTCTGTATTTTCCGCGAACGGCAACGCGCGCGCTTCGCACTCCCGCTGACGGCGGCCGTCGCGACCGGCTCGCTGGCCGCGGCGCTGCTCGTTCCCTCCGACCGGCTGGCCTCCCTGCTCCCCGGCGCCCGCGGCGGAAACATCGTGTCCTACGAGGAAGGACTGGGCGCCACCGTTGCCGTGGTCGAGCAAGGCCAGGAGGGACGCCGCTTCCGCCGCCTCTACATCCAGGGCGTCTCCAATACCGGCGATTCGCTACCGTCGAAGCGCTACATGCGGCTCCAGGCCCTGCTTCCGCTGATCATCCATTCCGGTGAGCCGCGCTCGGCCCTCGTCATCGGGCTGGGCACCGGCATCACGGCGGGCGCGCTCCTGAACTACGACGGGCTGGACAGGCGCGTCGTCGCGGAACTCCTACCGGGCGTCGTCAAGACCTCCGGCTTTTTCTCCGGCAATTTCGGCGCTGGGAGCGACCCCCGCCTCGACATCAGGCTGACCGACGGCCGCCGGGAACTCTTGCGAAGCGAGGAACGCTACGACCTCGTCACCCTGGAGCCGCCGCCACCTTCCGCCGCCGGCGTCGCCAACCTCTATTCGACTGACTTCTACAGGCTGGCGGCCGACCGGCTGGAACCTGGCGGAATGGTGGCGCAATGGCTGCCCCTGCCGACGCAGAACGGCGACGACAGCCGCTCGCTGGTGCGCAGCTTCCTCGACGTCTTCCCCTACGCGACGCTGTGGTCGACCGAGTTCCACGAGATGATGCTGGTCGGCTCGATGCAGCCGATCGAACTGGACCTGGCCGAGATCGCCCGCCGCTACGGGCAGCCGAACGTCAAGTCGGCGCTCGCGGAAGCGGGCATCGGTTCGCCCACGGCGCTCATGGCGACCTGGGTCACCGACCGCGCGGGTCTGGAGGGCTTCGTCGGCGACGCGCCCGCCGTCACCGACGACAGGCCCAGCATCGAATATGCGGCCTGGGTTCGGCGCGACGCCTTCGCGCCGGTGCTCGAGGACTTGCTGCAACTGACGACCGCGCCGCCGCTTGCGGGCGCCGACGACGCGTTCCTGGCCGCCATGAGGGACGAGCGCGACCTCCTGCACACTTTTTACCGGGCCGGGCTTGCCGCCTATGCACGGGACGGGACGGCGTGGCAGCAGGCGATGAACGAGGTCGCGCGCAGGGGTGGGGACAATCCATATTACGGATGGTTCTTGTCGGGTGCGCAATGATACATGCCGCCCAATCCACGATGGAGAATATCTGTCGAAGGGCGACTGCTCTCCGACCGCCCGTCCGTCCGCATCACGGGAGGAAAAGCATGACTAGAGTGACCTTCGCCCTAGCTGCATTGCTGTTGTCCGCGCCTGTCGCCCGGGCGGATGACGCCGACGAGATCGCGCAGAAGCTTTCAAACCCCGTAGCGGCGATGATCAGCCTGCCGTTCCAGTTCAACGCCGACTTCGGCGCCGGCCCGGACGGCAAGGGCGAAAGCTACAATCTCAAGATCGAACCGGTCATCCCCTTCCGGCTGACCGACGATTGGAACCTGATCTCGCGCACCATCATTCCGGTTGCCGGCAATGTCGGATTGCCCGGCGACGACGTCTGGGGCCTTGGCGACATCTCGCAAAGCTTGTTCTTCACTCCCGCCGGATCGAAGCCGGGCGACCTGATCATGGGCGTCGGTCCAATCTTCCTGCTGCCGACGGCGACCGACGACCAGCTCGGCTCCGGCAAATGGGGCACCGGGCCGACCGCCCTCGTCCTCAGGCAGACGGCCCCCTGGACCGTCGGCATGCTGGCCAGTCACGCCTGGTCGTTCGCCGGTGACAGCGACCGCGCGGAAGTCAACTTGACATCCCTTCAACCCTTTTTGGCTTATGCGCTGGGAGGCGGGCAGACGCTTTCGTTCAATACCGAGACGACCTACGACTGGACGGCCGGAGAGTGGACGGTGCCGATCAACGCCATGTATTCGAAGGTGTTTCACATCGGCGCCCAGGCGATGAGCTGGCAGATCGGCGCCCGCTACTATGCCGAGAAACCTGAGGGCGGTCCCGATTGGGGTGTTCGCGCCGGCATCACCTTCATCATTCCGGAAAAGTGACGTATTCAGCCGCGGGAGCATTCGTGAGCGCACATGACGACATCCTTGCCCTTGGCAAGCGCATCGGCCAGTCGATCATCGGCCAGGAGGCGATGGTCGAGCGGCTGCTGCTCGGCCTGCTCGCCGATGGCCATCTCCTGGTCGAGGGCCTGCCGGGCTTGGCCAAGACGCGCGCTATCAAGAGCCTGGCAAAAAACCTCGACGCCGAGCTGTCGCGCATCCAATTCACGCCGGATCTGCTGCCCTCGGACATCACCGGGTCGGAAGTCTATTTCAGCGAAGGCGGCAAGGGCGAGTTCAAGTTCCAGGAAGGACCGGTCTTCGCCAACCTGATCCTCGCCGACGAGATCAACCGCGCGCCGGCGAAGGTCCAGTCGGCGCTGCTGGAAGCGATGGAGGAACGGCAGGTCACGGTCGGCGGCAAAAGCCATCCGCTGCCCGATCTCTTCCTCGTCATGGCGACGCAGAACCCGATCGAGCAGGAAGGCACCTATCCGCTGCCCGAGGCGCAGCTCGACCGCTTCCTGATGCATGTGCAGGTCGGCTATCCCGACCAGAAGTCGGAGGCGGCGATCGTGCGCCTCAACCGCGCCGAGGAGAACGAGGCCAAGTCGGGCGGGGCCAAGAAGCCGGTGGAGAAGCTGGCGCAGAAGGCGGTGTTCGACGCTCGCGCCGAGATCGGCAAGGTCACGGTCTCGGAAGCGGTCGAGACCTATATGGTGGCGCTGGTCTTCGCCACGCGCTATCCGGCAAAACTCGACGCCGACCTGGCGAAGTGGCTGCAGGTCGGCGCCAGCCCGCGCGGCGCCATCGGTCTCGACAGGGTGTCCCGCTCCTATGCCTGGCTGAGGGGCCGCGACTACGTCACGCCGGACGACGTCAAGGCGATCGTCCACGACGTGTTCCGCCACCGGCTGATCCTGTCCTACGAGGCGCATGCGGGCGGGATCACCGCCGACCAGGCGATCGACCGCGTGGTGGAGCGCGTCGCCGTGGCCTAGAGCACGATCCCGAACCGAAGGTCAGCGCAGCAAAAAGTTGCAGACTTTTCGGACAAGATCGTGCGGCAAAACAAAAAAGTTAGAGCAGGTGAAGACGCTGTTCCGCTTCATCCTGCTCTAACGGAGGCAGACATGGTCCAGTCCCTTTCCGCGCTGGCACGATCCAAGGGCATCGCCCGCAGCCGAAGCGAGGGTGAAGCCGGCGCCAAGGGCGTCTATGCCACCGTCGAGGAGCTGGTCGCGCTGGAGGCGGCGGCGCGCGACTTCACGTTCCTGCGCAAGGCGCCGGTGCGCCGGCTGCTCGCCGGGCGCCACGAATCGCGCATGCGCGGGCGCGGCCTCTCCTTCGAGGAACTGCGCGAATATCTGCCGGGCGACGACATCCGCACCATCGACTGGCGGGTGACGGCGCGCACCGGAAAGCCGTTCGTGCGCGTCTATGACGAGGAAAAGGACCGGCCGGCGCTGATCCTGGTCGACCAGCGCATCAACATGTTCTTCGGCAGCCGGCGCGCGCTGAAGTCGGTCGCCGCCGCCGAGGCCGCCGCGCTCTGCGCCTGGCGGGTGATGAACCTCGGCGACCGCGTTGGCGGCTTCGTCTTCAACGATACGGATATCGACGAGCTGCGGCCGCATCGCAGCCGCGATGCGGTGATAGCACTCGCCTCGGCGATCGTTCGCCGCAATTGTGAGCTTACCGCCGCGTCCACCGTTCCGCGCACGCCCGCCCAGCTCGACCGCGTGCTTTCGACGGCCAGCGGTGTCGCCCGCCACGACCATCTGGTCATCGTGATCAGCGATTTCGACGGGCATGGCCCGGCGACGCGCGACATGCTGCTCGCCCTCTCCGCCCACAACGACGTCATCTCCATTCTCATCTACGATCCGTTCCTGCTGGAACTGCCGCAGTCCGGCGAGATCGTGGCGAGCGGCGGCGCCTTGCAAGCGGAACTGCCCTTTGCAAAGGGCGGTGTTCGCGCTGGCATAACGGCTTTCGCGCGCGATCGTGGAAAAGAGCTGCGGTCCTGGCAGCAGGAACTCGGCCTGCCGATGCTACCGGTCTCGGCCGCCGAGGAGGTCGCGCCGCAGCTCCGAAAACTGCTCGGCCAGCTCGCCTCGCGCGGCAGGAGGCGCTAGCGATGGACGCGGACGCCGCGCCCCAACTCGACGCCGCCACACGCGCCGCGCTGCAAAAACTCGCTGACATAGCGCAGCCGCCGCTCGTCTCGTGGATGCCGCAGACCTGGGGGTGGGCGGTGCTGGCTGTGCTTGTCGCGGCTCTGCTTTTCTGGGGCGCGTGGCGCTGGCACCGGCATCGCGTGCGCAACCGCTACAGACGCGAGGCGCTGGCCGAACTCGCCCGGATCGAAGCCGGGCTTGGCGCGCCTGAAGGTCGTGCGGACGCGGTGGCCGAGGCGGCGGCCCTGCTGAAGCGTGTAGCGCTGGCCGCCTGGCCGCGCGAAACGGTGGCGTCGCTGAGCGGACCGGATTGGGTCGCCTTCCTGCGCAAGACCGCCGGCGGATCGTCCTTCCCTGACGCGGCTGCCGCGCTGCTCGACGACGCCGAATATCGCGGGCCGCCGGACCGGGCCGTCCCGAAGGCCGATGAAAAGGCTTTCCTCGCCGCCGCGCGCCGCTGGATCGAGGGGCATCATGTACCAGCTTGACCATCCCTGGCTGCTGGCGCTGCTGCCGCTGCCCCTGCTCGTCTGGTGGCTGCTGCCGGCCTATCGCGAGGAGACGGCGTCGGTGCGGCTGCCCTTCTTCGACGAGATCACGCGGGCCGCCGGCGTGTCGCCGACGCAAGGCTCGGTGGTGCCGCGCACCAACTGGATGCAGAAGCTGATCGCGCCGGTCTGCTGGACGCTGATCGTGCTGGCGCTGGCGCGGCCGCAATATGTCGAGCCGCCGCTGGAGAAGACGGAGCCGCAGCGTGACCTCATGCTGTCGCTCGACCTGTCGCAGTCCATGGATACCCGCGATTTTCGCGACACCACCGGCCAGCTTGTGCCCCGCGTCGATGCCGTGCGCAAGGTGGTCGCCGATTTTGTCAGCCGCCGCCCTGGCGACCGGATCGGGCTGATCGCCTTCGGCGATGCACCCTATCCGCTGGTGCCCTTCACGCTCGACCACAGAACAGTGCAGGCAATGCTGGCCGACACGCTGCCCGGCATGGCCGGCCCGCGCACAGCGCTCGGCGATTCCATCGGCCTGGCGATAAAGATGTTCGCCGACAGCCCGGCGCCGGACAAGGTGCTGGTGGTGTTGACCGACGGCAACGACACGGCGAGCAAGATGCCACCGGACAAGGCGGCCGACATCGCCAAGCAGAACAAGATCACCGTCCACACGGTCGGCATCGGCGATCCGAACGCCACTGGCGAGGACAAGCTCGACCAGTCAGCACTCCAGAAGATCGCGCAGGCGACCGGCGGGCGCTATTTCTTCGGCGAGGACCAGACCCAGCTCGCCGACATCTACGCCACGCTCGACCGCATCACGCCGGCGAACCAGAAGACGCTGTCCTGGCGGCCGCGCATCGAGCTTTTCCACTATCCGCTTGGCGCAGCACTCATCCTGCTGATCGCCTATCACGCCGCGATGTGGCTCGGGGCCACGCTGAGGCGGCGGTCCTCGCCGACGCCGGTCCGCGAGGCCGAGGCATGATCGCGGATTTCCACTTCCTGCGCCCGTGGTGGCTGCTGGCACTGGTCGCCGCCGTCGCGCTGCCGTGGCTGCTTGGCCGGCAGACCGATGTCCGGGCGCGCTGGCGCGGCATGATCGCGCCAGGCCTGCTCGACCATCTCGTGATTACGCGGCAGGCGGCGCGGCGGCTGCATCCGGTGCATCTGACGGCGGCGGCGATCGCGCTGGGCGCAATCGCGACGGCCGGGCCGACCTGGGAGCGCGAGCGGCCGCCCTTCGTCGAGGACACCGCGCCGCTCGCCATCGCCATTGACCTGTCGCAGACCATGGACGCAACCGATGTCTCGCCGTCGCGGCTGGAGCGGGCAAAACTCAAGATCCAGGACCTGCTCGACCGGCGCAAGGGCGCGCGCACCGCCGTCTTCGCCTATGCCGGCTCCGCCCATATGGTGCTGCCGCTGACCGACGACGCGGCATTGATCAAGACCTATGTGGCGTCGCTCGCCACGCGCCTGATGCCGGTGCCCGGCAAGGACACCGCCAAGGCGCTGCAGGCGGCCGAGGCCGGCCTCGCCAACGAACAGGCGCCCGGCACCATCTTGTTCCTGACCGACGGCGTGGAGCAGGGGGCTTTCGGCGCCTTTTCCGGCTATCGCGGCCGCCACGACCTCATGGTGCTCGGCATCGGCACGGCGGAAGGCGGGCCGGTCAAGACCGGCGAAGGCTCATACCTGACCGATTCCGGCGGGCAGCGCGTCTTCGCGAAACTCGACGTGGACGGGCTTAAGGAACTGCAGCGGCAGTCCTCCGTGCAGGTCGCGACGGTGACGGCCGACGACGCCGACGTCGACTGGATCGTGCGGCGCATACAGACTGCGTTCCAGCAGAAGGCCGCCGAAGGGGCTACGCGCTGGCGCGACATGGGCTGGTGGCTGACCATCCCCATCGCGGCGCTCGGCGCCTTCTGGTTCCGTCGCGGCTGGAGCGTGCAATGGACCGGCGCCATGCTCGCCGTCATGCTCTTCGCCCTGCCGGAGCGGGCGGATGCGGCGGACCGGCGTCTCGCCGACATGTGGCTGACGCCCGACCAGCAGGGCCGGCTCGCCTTCGAGCGCGGCGACTATGCCGGCGCGGCGGAGCGGTTCCGCGACCCGGCGTGGCGGGGCGTGGCGCTTTACCGGGCGGGAAAGTTCGATGAGGCACTGGATGCGTTCGCGCAGTCCGACACGGCGGAAGCCTACTACAATCAGGGCAATGTGCTGATGCATCTCGCCAGGCCCGAGCAGGCCATGGCCGCCTATCAGCAGGCTCTGAAGACGCGCCCGGACTGGGCCGAGGCCAAGGCCAACCTCGCCGTCGCCGAAGCGCTCGCCGCCGCCAAGAAGAAGGACGACGAAGAGCAGGAGGCGCAGGACCCCAACGAAAAGCCGGACCAGATCCAGTTCGACGACAAGGGCAAGAAGGGCAAGGCCGGCACGGTAGACGCCGCCGCGCAGACCGCCGAGATGTGGATGCGCAACATCCAGGTGACACCCGCCGACCTGCTCGCCCGCAAATTCGCCATCGAGGCCAAGGGCGGGACGCCATGAGCCGCTGCGCATCAGTCTTTCGCTGTATGGCGGCAGTCGTGCTTCTGCTGCTGGCACCGATCGCGGCGGCACATGCGGCTGACCCGTTCGCCCGCGCGAGCGTCGATGCGCAGGGCACGATCTATCCGGGCCAGCAGGTCACGGTCACCGTCGACGTGCTCGTGCCGAATTTCTTCATGTCTCCGCCGCAGTTTCCGCTGTTCGACCTGCCGAATGCCGTGGTGACGCTACCGGACTCGGGCGCGGAGAATCTCAACGAAACCGTCGATGGCGAAAGTTTTGCCGGTATCCGACGCAGCTATCTGGTCACGCCACAGGCGGCCGGCGACTACGTGCTGCCGCCGGTCGAGATCACCTTCACCTATGCCGCCGTGCCCGGCCAGGCCTCGCCCGGCAAGGTGACGCTGCCGCCGACCAGGTTCACCGTGACCGCCCAGCCCGGAGCGGAAACGGACGGCGCCTCGGTGACGGCGGCGCGTGTCGACGTCGAGCAGGCGCTGGACCGCGACGCCAAGGCGATGAAGGCTGGCGATACGCTGGTGCGCACCGTCACCGTCACCGCCGACGGCATGCAGGCGATGATGATCCCGGAACCGTCCTTCGAGGCGCCCGAGGGCGTTCGCATCTATCGCCATGACCCGAAGCTCGAAGACCAGCGGACGCCGCGCGGCGAGTTCGTCGCCGGCCGGCGCACCGACACCGTGACCTATGTCTTCGAGAAGGCGGGGAATTATTCCCTGCCCGCCGTGGAGGTCCACTGGTTCGATCCGCAAAGCGGCAAGGCCGAAACGGCCTCCGCGCCGGCCGTCGCCGTGACGGTGGCCGAGGCGGCGGCGAGCAATCCCGCGATCGCGCCCCCCGCGCCTGTCGAGAAACCGCAGCCGGCCTGGACGCGCATCGACTGGCGGCGATGGCTGCCGGTCGCCGGTTTCGCGGTGGCCGTGCTCGCGGCGGCAGGCTGGCTGCTGCTCTCAGGCCTGCCGCGCCTTCTGACCCATCTTCGCGCGCGGCGCGCGGAACGGGAAAATTCGGAGCCAGCCTATTTCCGTCGCTTCGAACAGGCCTGTCGGGGCCGTGACGCCCGCGCCGTCCATGCGCGCTTGGACGCATGGGCCCGGCGCTGCGAAATCGGCCCGGTTGCCGAGTGGCTGCGCCGCAATGGGGATGACGATGCGCGGCGCGCCTATGCCACGTTTGAAAAGTCGGTCTTCGGCGGCGCGGACGGCGCAGCACTCGACCTCCGGGGACTCGGCACGGGCTTGGCGAGGACACGGCATGCGTTGCTAGCGAAGCAACAGCGGCGTGCCGGACACATCCAAGCGCTTCCGCCGCTCAATCCGCGATGGGCCGACAATTCCGGGGGCTGATTGGCCGGAAGTCGACCCATGAGAAGTGGGCGGGGTTCCGGGGATGGCGCATTGTCGACCGCCGAATCGATACAGTCGACCATCGACGGGCTGCTGCGAGCGGATGTTGACGCATCTTGTCGGTCGCGGCCCGCAGCCGCCGAGATGCTCGGGTTTCCGCTCAGAACGATCCCGAAATGTTGAGGTAGAAGCCGTTGCCTTCCAGCCGGTTCTTCACGCCGAATTCCGGCGCCCAACTGAAGGAGAAATTGATCGGGTTCTTCTCGGTGCCCGCCGTATATTTCACCACGGGGCCGATGGCGAAGGACCTCCCCTTGAAGCCGTCCAACTGATCGGCGGCTCCGCCCTTGTCGTCCTCGAACTGGTAGAGGATGGAGCCGAACACTCCGACGCCGAACTTTCCGAAGCTCTTCGTCAGCACGGCATCCAGATGCGCCATGGCGCCGCTGGTATAGTCGGTGGCGGGATTCTCGGTGTTGATGTCGATGCCGCCGGTGATATCGAACTGCATCTCTCGCGTCGTATCGATGTAGGTATAGGCAAGGTTTGGCGAGAAGGTCCAATAATTCAGGCCGTTGTTGGCGAGTGCGCCCTCGTCGTACTTGCCGGTCGGCGCAAAGATTCGCAGGCTGGCCGTGAGGAATTGCGTGCCCGAATGCCAGCCGAGCATCGGGCCGAAGGCGATGTCGCCGAGCGAGGTCACCTCATCGTCGCTGCCAAGCGGTCCGAGCGAGGCGCCGACCTTCATGTATTGGACGGGCACGGTGGCGAACGTTCCGAAGGTCAGATTGTTGCCGAGTTCGATCCCCCCCGGCACCCAGATGCCGGTGAAGTTGGTCGCGGCGATATCGCCTTCAAGGCCGAACTGCGTCGACCCGCCGATCGGGATCTCCAGATCGGCCGACGCTTCTCCGTGGTAGTAGACGTTGCTGCTTTGCCAGTAGACGCCGGGCATGGGGGGGAGGATTCCGATGCCTGGCACCGCGAAGGCGCCGGGGATGTAGCGGCCCATGGCGGCCTCGGTTGCAAAGGCCTCTGTTGGCATCAGGCCAGCGGCCGCAATGACCAGAAACGCCGAATGCGCCATCGCTCTGTATGAACGCATCTATCCCTCCGGAAACTGCCGCAGACTCAATCTTAATAATCACCTTTACGCAGCGGTTTTCCAGAAGATACGTCGCTGCGGCGCTCGGCCGGAGGCAGTCGACGATGCGGTGTGGCATAAGCCACACATTCCCGACCTGCTTAGTGCTTGGAGTGCGGCGCCTCTACGGCGAAAGCCATCGCCGTGAAAACCACCCCCGCGGAACCCGCCGCCGCCCCGGAAGCCTCCGCGTTCGGAATTTCCTCCGTTGAACTGCGGAAAAAACGGTCTCGACGACCACCTGCCACTCAAGGGCGGAGTCGGATTCAGGTTCTGAGCTAAGAAACTGCGTAACAAAACGGGGAGAGAGCCTTAAAATAGAAGATCGAAATTATATATAAAATATTTTGGATACGAATAATGTTTAGTATAGAAAGTGTGAAAATCTGCGAGAAGTTATTGTAGTTAAAATTATCGTCGAGTTGGACGAAATTTATTGACGAGCCTGTCTATTCTGTTTAGGTGATGTTGGCGACCGGGGTCTTTTGTGTGCTCGTCGTGCGAGCGGGCGCAGGTGGAGAGATGGACCATGGCAGATTTCAACAGCAGCTTCTTTACCCTGGGCACCTATGACGCTGGCACAGGCATCTTCACGGCCACCGCCGACAGCGTAGCCGGTGTCAACGACACCACGGATAACGAGCCGGTGGGCGGCGGCCAGCCCGGCGACACGACTTTTGAGGTTGGGGATAATCTGACCATCACCGGCGCGAACGGCGGCGGCGGTCAGTATATTGGCCATACCGGCGATGGCTTCGTCGCCCAGCAAGGCGGCAACTTCTTCTTCTACTCGAACTCGGCAGTCACTCAAAACGATGAGTTGCCAATCGATACCGGCGACTTCGCCGTTTGCTTCGCTGCGGGCACGCTGATCGCGACACCGGACGGAGAGCGCGCCGTCGAGACGCTAAAGATCGGCGATCTTGTCATGACGGCGGAGGGCCGGACCGTGCCGGTCAAGTGGCTCGGCCGGCAGACGCTGTCGACGATGTTCGGCTTTCCGGAAGGACGGCGGCCTGTCTGCGTGTCGGCAGGTGCCTTGGGAGAGAGACTGCCGGTGCGCGACCTGCGCGTCACCGCCACCCATGCCTTGCTGATCGACGGCGTGCTGGTGCATGCCGGCGCGCTGGTCAACGGCACGACCGTCCGCCGCATCCCGAAGAATGAACTCGGCGAGCGCTTCGTCGTCTATCACATCGAGACCGAGAACCACGACATCGTGCTGGCGCAAGGCGCCCCGGCCGAGACCTTCATCGACAACGTGACGCGCGAGCGCTTCGACAACTACGCCGAATACCAAGCGCTCTACGGCTTGGCGCCGGTGGCGATGGAAGAATTGCAACAGCCACGCGCCATGAGCTACCGTCAGGTGCCGGTTGCGATACGCAGTCGGATCGCCACGGCGGCTGCAGCGCTTGCACCGGCACGTGAAGAGGTGGGTTAGGCGCTGAGGTTGGGGCAGGGCGCCAGTTTGTTGTGTTGACGCAGCGAGGTGAGAGGCGGGCCTCGCTGCGCTTGCGCATCCACGAACGGAGGTGATGTCGATGGCAACCTATCAAACCAACTTTTTCTATGAGCTGGACCAGAACGGCAACAGCACAAATGGTCATGTAGACTCGCAGGTGGCGAATGCCGGGGGCACCGCCACCGAGGTGGTCGACGACGGCACAAACACAGCCTCGATCGGTGAAGAATTCAACGTGGTTTTTACCGATCCTGGTGTGAACGCTCAATTTGGCGGTACTTACACCTATGTCGGGCACGCCACGCCATTTTCCGGTTATATCGCGGAAGACACCAACGGCGAGTACTTCCTGTTTTCCAACGATGACAGCATCCCGATCGGAACGAATCTCAACGGTTTTGCCGCCGAGGACATTCCCCTCTGCTTCCTGCCCGGCACGCTGATCGCGACACCGGACGGAGAGCGCGCCGTCGAGACGCTGGCGATCGGCGATCTTCTCCTCACGGCGGAGGGCCGGACTGTGCCGGTCAAATGGCTTGGCCGCCAGTCGCTGTCGACGATGTTCGGCTTTCCGGAAGGACGCCGGCCGGTTTGCGTGTCGGCAGGCGCCTTGGGTGAGGGGCTGCCGGTGCGCGACCTGCGCGTCACCGCCACCCATGCCTTGCTGATCGACGGCGTGCTGGTGCATGCCGGCGCGCTCGTCAACGGCACGACCATCCGCCGCATCCCCAAGAATGAACTCGGCGAGCGCTTCGTCGTCTATCACATCGAGACGGAGAATCACGAGATCGTGCTGGCGGAAGGCACTCCGGCCGAGACCTTCATCGACAACGTGACGCGCGAGCGTTTCGACAACTACGCCGAATATGAAGCGCTCTACGGCCCGGCTCCGGCGGCGATCGAGGAATTGCGGCAGCCACGCGCCATGAGCCACCGGCAGGTGCCCGCTGCGATCAAGACGCGGATTGCGACGGCCTCGGCGGAGCTTGCGCCTGCACACGTCCGGGTGGCCTAAAGGCCAGTGGTCCCGAAGCATTGCGGAGTAAAGCGAAAGACGGCAAGCTGGCGCGAGTCGGTTGGCCGTCTTCTTGATACCGGCGAAAACAGGGGATGCACATGCGGCGAGTGATCCAGAGTGCCGTGATTGCGCTGGCGGCCATCGTCAACGTCAGCGGCCCGGCCAACGCAGCCGACTTGACGATCGCCATGCCGAACTGGTGGTCGGGCAAGGCGACGGCCAACATAATCAAGGTGGGCCTGAAGAAAGAGTTCGGCATCGATGCCGAGGCCGTCGAGATGGGCACGCTGACCGCCTTCGCCGGGCTGGATTCCGGCCAGGTGGACATTCATCCGGAAGTCTGGCTGCCCAACCTCGACAATCTCGTCAAACGTTATGTCACGGACGCCGGCACCGTCGCCATGAGCCCGATCGGCGTGCCCGCCTGGCAAGGCATCTGCGCGACGCGGACAACCGCCGACAAGGACGGCATCCGTGACATTTCGGATCTCAGCGACGAGAAGAAGACGGCCGTGCTCGACACCGACGGCGACGGCCGCGGCGAGCTGTGGATCGGCGCCCCGACTTGGTCGTCCACCGAGATCGAGCGCATCCGGGCCAACAGCTACGGCTATGCCAAGACGCTGACGCTGCTGGAGGTTCAGGAGGATGTCGGCATGGCGGCCGTGGACGCCGCCGAGGCCACCCAGCGCCCGATGGTCTTTGCCTGCTACGCGCCGCATGCGGTGTTCAAGCTGCACGACATCGTGCGTCTGACCGAGCCGGCCTACAACCCGGCCAAATGGAAAGTGGTCCTGCCGGCCGAGGATCCCGACTGGTTGTCGAAATCCAACGCGGCGGTGGGGTGGGACGCCGCGCACTACCACATCGCCTATGCGGCCTCTCTGCGCCAGAAGCATCCCGATGTCGTCCGTTTCCTCGAGCGCATCGACTTCAAGCCGGAAGAGGCGATCGACATGAGTTACGCGCTGCAGGTCGAGCGGCAGGACCCTCTTGCCTTCGCCGAGCAGTGGGTGGCGAAGAACCAGGCTCGCGTTGATGGGTGGGCAAAGCCATGACCGAACCGTTCAACCGTCAGGCCTCGTCCGGCGCCCCGGCGCGCGGCCGGCTCGCCAAGCTGGCCGCGCTGTTGGCGGCCGGGCTCGTGCTTGCCACCGCGGCAGCGTTCGCCGCGGGAGGAACCCAGGTCTATGATCCGAAGACGCGGCAGTGGATCAGCTACGACCGCACCAAGGCCGCCAAATACTGGCGCCAGCACAAGCAGGTTCCCGAAGCCTTCCGCGCGCAGATGGTGAAGTTCCGCACCGCGGAGAAGCCGGGCACCATCATCATCGACGGCAACCAGCATTTTCTCTACCTCGTCCAGCCCGGCCAGAAGGCGATCCGCTACGGCATAGGTGTCGGGCGCGATGGATTCGGCTGGGCGGGCATCGTGCGTGTCGGTCGCACCGCCGAGTGGCCGACCTGGACGCCGCCGGCCGAGATGGTCGCGCGCGATCCCAACGCGCGCAAATGGGCCGGCGGCCAGCCCGGCGGTCCCGACAATCCGCTGGGCGCCAGGGCGCTCTATCTCTACGAAGGCGACAGGGACACGATCTACCGCATCCATGGGACTCCCGAGCCGTGGACAATCGGCCTCGACGTCTCGTCCGGCTGCATCCGCATGAACAATGACGACATCGTCGACCTGCATTCACGCATCGAAGTCGGCGCCAAGGTCATCGTGCTGATGCAGGGGGCGGCCCTCTACAAGGGCGTTTGACTTCTTTCAAGGAGGGGATGATGACTGCATCCGTAAAATGGGTAGTCAGGTCGGGGCCGTTGCCCGGGCTGTTTGCAGCCGGTCTTGTTGCGGTCGTGAGTGCATGCACGTCCGGCCCGACACCCGACCAGATGGCGAGGACGACGCTCGAAACGGCTCCGGCCGACCTGCAGCTCCTGTGCGCCAACGAGGCCGCGCGATCCGCCGGGGTGGAAAGCAGCAAGGTACTGCCCGTCAGCTCGCGCAAGCTGGACGCGAAGAACTATCAGGTGGAGCTCAACGCCGGAGGCACGCCGACGAGATGTATCATCGACGCCGACGGCAAGATTGTTTCTATCGGGGCGGCGTAGACTTCGACTTCGCGTTGGGCTTCTCGAACCGACTTGGTGTGATCCAGGCCAGCAACGCTGTCGGGAAGCGGTCTTATTCACCAAGGGTCATCCTGAAAAAAGCGGACCCGCATCCGCCAAGAAGGCGTCGCGCCGATGCAATCTGAAAAAAAGAATATCGGCGACTTCCTCTCGGCACGAGGCGGCCCGTTTTACGAAATGCAGATGAGGCTCCATTTGCTGGAGCAGCATTCGCTCCAGGCCGGACGTCGAACCGCGGTTTTTGTTGCGCTCGCCTGGGGCGTACCGATGTTGCTCAGCCTTATCGAGGGGCGTGCCGTGGGACCCGCGGCAGAACGGCCGTTCCTCTTTGATCTCGGCGTTTGGGCGAGGTTCGCGATTGCGATTGCTGCATTCACTTTCGCCGAGGGGCGGGTCGAAGAGCAACTCAAGCAGACACTCAGACAGTTCACCAAAGCCCCGTTGCTATCGCCTGCGTCATTCGAAGGGGCGGCTGCAGCGGTCGCAGCAGCACTTCGGCGCCGCGATTCACGAATTGCCGAGATAGTCTGCCTCATTTTGGCGTACCTTCTTTCCCTTGCCTCGCTGATCAATGTCGCCACCGGCACCGATCAATCCTGGGCCGTAAGCGCCTCCCCGGCGGGGCACTCGCTGACAATTGCGGGCTGGTGGTGTGTGCTGGTGAGCAGCCCTCTGTTTTTCTTCCTGCTGCTCCGAGGGTTATGGCGTCATTTCGTATGGTCGATGCTGCTTCGGCGAATTGCCGCTCTTCGATTGCGGCTGGTGACCACACATCCGGACGGCAAGGCTGGATTGGCATTTGTCGGCCGATACCCGAACGTCTTTGCTCTGTTCGTCTTCGGAGTGAGCTGCGTCATCGCCGCAGGCCTGGCACATCAACTGCTTAGGTCGTCCATTTCACTGACGGCCTGGGCCTACGTGATGGGCGCATGGCTGGCGATTGTCCTGGCACTGTTTGCCTATCCGCTTTTGGCTTTCTCGAAGCCCCTTATGGCGCTCAAACAGAACACACTGCTGGTGACAAGCGCAAAAGGCACCCAGTTTCAGCGGCAGGCCGAGCGCAAGCTGCTTGGAGAAAACGTTGTTTCTCCTGATCCCGGCGAGGCCGACGAACATCCGGATGTCGCCGATCCGGCGAAACAGTTCGAGGCATCTCGAAAGATGGCCACGTTCCTGGTTGACCGCTCGGCGCTCTTGCCGGTGTCTGCCGCCGCCCTGCTGCCGCTCGTGGCCGCTGGAGCGACGCAGATGCCGTACAAGGAGCTGCTGTCGATTTTCAAGAAGTTGCTACTGCTTTAAGGATCGCGGGACGCGCTCCTTGGCCCAGGCCCGATGGCAGATATTGCCGACCTCAAGGTGAGGCCGACGTCGCGCCACAACCGGCGGAGCCGTTCCCCTTCTGGTGTCTTACCCGCATCAGGTCCCTACAGATGATTGTCCATCGCGGTTGGCGCCGCCAGAATCCATCTTGAAAATCGCGCGGCGGCCCGCCATCTCGTCCGCCGGAAACGCAAGGACGGACGGAAAGACATGACGACGGAAACGACCGAGAAAAAGAGCTTCGAGGCCGATGTCGCGCGGCTGCTGCACATGATGGTGCATTCGGTCTATTCGGACCGCGACGTCTTTCTGCGCGAGCTGATCTCCAACGCCGCCGACGCCTGCGAAAAACTGCGCTACGAGACGATCGCCCGGCCCGAACTGCTCGGCGATGACCCGAAGCCGCGCATCGCCATCGCCGCCGATCCGGATGCGAACAAGCTCGCCGTCGAGGACAACGGCATCGGCATGAGCCGCGACGAGATGGCCGAGGCGCTGGGCACCATCGCGCGCTCCGGCACGCGCGCCTTCATGGAGCGCATCGAAGCCGCGAAGGACGGCGCGCAATTCGTCGGCCAGTTCGGCGTCGGCTTCTATTCGGCCTTCATGGTGGCCGACCGCGTCGACGTCGTCACCCGCCAGGCCGGCAGCGACGAAGCGTGGCGCTGGTCCTCGGACGGCAAGGGCGAATATCAGATCGGCCCGGCTTCTCTGGAGGAAGCGCCGAAGCGCGGCACGCGCGTGGTGCTGCACCTGATGGACGGCGCTAAAAACTACACCGAGCGCTATACACTGGAGCGGCTGGTGAAATCGCAGTCCGGGCATGTCCCGGTGCCGATCTCGGTGGTCGAGAAGCCCGGCGAGGAGGCGAAGGAGATCGCCGACGGCACCGCGCTTTGGGTCAAGCCGAAGAGCGAGGTGAAGCCCGAGGAATATACGGATTTCTATCGCAGCGTTGCCGGCCAGTATGACGAGCCGGCCGTCACGATCCATTTCCGCGCCGAGGGGCGGCATGAATACAGCGTGCTTGCCTTCGTGCCGGGTTCACGGCCTTTCGACCTGTTCGACCAGGACCGCAAGGGGCGGATGAAGCTCTACGTCAAGCGCGTGTTCATCACCGACGACGCCGAGCTGGTGCCGCGCTACCTGCGCTTCGTGCGCGGCATCGTCGATTCCGCCGACCTGCCGCTGAACGTGTCGCGCGAAATGATCCAGGAAAGCCCGCTGCTGACCGCAATCCGCAAGGGCGTGACCGGCCGTGTCCTCGGCGACCTCGCCAAACTCGCCGAAAACGACGCCGATGCCTACGCAAAAATCTGGGAGAATTTCGGCGTCGTCCTCAAGGAAGGCATCTACGAGGATTTCGAGCGCCGCGAGCAGCTTCTGAAGCTGGCGCGCTTCCGCTCGACGGCTTCGAGCGACGGCTGGCGCGGCCTGGCCGACTATGTCTCGGCCATGAAGGAGAAGCAGAAGGCGATCTTCTTCATGACCGGCGACGACCGGGCGCGACTGGAAGCCTCACCGCAGCTCGAAGGTTTCCGGGCGCGCGGGCTGGAGGTGCTGCTGCTGACCGATCCGGTCGACAGTTTCTGGGTGATGAACGCGCCGGAATTCGACGGAAAACCGTTCAAGTCGGTGACCCAGGGCGGCAGCGAGCTTTCGGAGATCCCGCTGCTCGACGAGGCGGCGAAGGCGGACGCCGAAACCGCGCCGGAGATCGGCCAGTTCCTCGCCTTCGTCAAGGAAACGCTGGGGGATGCGGTGAACGACGTGCGGGCGTCGGAGCGGCTGCGCGAGAGCGCCGTCTGCCTGGTTGCGCCGGAGCACGGTCCCGACCGCCAGTTCGAGCGGCTGCTGAGCGCCGCAGGCAGGCTGGAGGCGACGGCCAAGCCGATTTTAGAGATCAACCCGCGCAACGAGCGCGTCGCCGCGTTGGCAAAACTAGGCGACGGCGACAAGGCGTTCAGGGAGGACGTGGCGCACCTGCTCTATGACGAGGCGCGCGTGCTCGATGGCGACAAGCCGGTGGACGCCAAGGCGTTTTCCGAGCGGCTCGCCCGGCTTATTGCGCGCGGGCTGCCGGCGGGGTGAGTGCCGGCTAGTCTCGGCAGTGCGATGTCGGGGTGCGTCCTTCGAGGCTCGCCCGCGGATGTTTATCTCACATTTTCAACGTCTTGCGGGCTCGCGCCTCAGGATGAGGGAGGTCGTGCCATCGACGTTGATCGTCACCGTCAGCGCTTACATTCGGGTAATGTCCAGGCATGGCGGTTGTGCCGGTGAAAATCCTGGCACCGCTGGCCGGTGCGCTGATACCATGCTCAGCATACCCTGAGGCTTTGGAGATTGGCGGTTGCAGACACGACCGCCCTCATCCTGAGGTGCGAGCCCGCAACGCGCTGAAAATGGAGCGCAATCCTCAGCGGGCGAGCCTCGAAGGACGCACCCGAAGCAGGCCTGATCCCTACGACGAAAGCCGCTCGATGACCGCGCCGCAGCCCGAAAGCTTCTCCTCCAGCCGCTCGAAACCACGGTCGAGGTGGTAGACGCGGTTGACGACGGTCTCGCCCTCGGCGGCGAGACCCGCGATGACCAGCGACACCGAGGCGCGCAGGTCGGTGGCCATGACTGGCGCGCCCTTCAACATGTCGACGCCCTCGACGGTCGCGGTCTGGCCGGACAACGAGATATGGGCGCCGAGGCGGGCGAGCTCCTGCACATGCATGAAGCGGTTCTCGAAGATCGTCTCGGTGATGCGCGAGCGGCCCTTGGCCATGGTCATCAGGCCCATGAACTGCGCCTGCAGGTCGGTCGGGAAGCCGGGGAAGGGCTCGGTGGTGACGTCGACCGGATGGATGCCGTGGCCGTTGCGCGTGACGCGGATGCCGGAATTGGTCGGCGTGATCTCGGCGCCGGTCTGGGCGATCACGTCGAGCGCGGTCTGCAACAGGTCGGGCCGTGCGTTCTCGAGCAGCACGTCGCCGCCGGCCATGGCGACGGCCATGGCGTAGGTGCCGGTCTCGATGCGGTCCGGAATGACTTTCTGGCGGGCACCCGACAGCATGTCGACGCCCTGGATGGTGATGGTGCTGGTGCCGGCGCCGACGATGTTGGCGCCCATGGCGTTGAGGCAGTCGGCGAGGTTGACGACCTCCGGCTCGCGCGCCGCGTTTTCCAGCACCGTCTCGCCGCGCGCCAGCGTCGCCGCCATCATCAGCACATGCGTGGCGCCGACCGAGACTTTCGGAAAGACGAAGCGGTTGCCCTTGAGCCGGTTCTTGGCCTTGGCGATGACGTAGCCGTTCTCGACGTCGATCTTCGCGCCGAGCGCGTCGAGACCTTCGAGGAAGAGGTCGACGGGGCGGGTGCCGATGGCGCAGCCGCCGGGCAGCGAAACCTTCGCTTCGCCCATGCGCGCCAGCAGCGGGCCGATGACCCAGAAGCTCGCCCGCATCTTCGAGACCAGCTCATAGGGGGCGGTGGTGTCGACGATGTTGCGCGCCGTAAAGCTGATGGTGCGCGAATAGCCTTCCTGCTGCTTCTCGCGCCGGCCGTTGACCGCGTAGTCGACGCCGTGGTTGCCGAGGATGCGGATCAGTTGCTCGACATCGGCAAGGTGAGGGACGTTTTCGAGCGTCAGCGTGTCGTCGGTGAGCAGCGAGGCGATCATCAGCGGCAGGGCCGCGTTTTTTGCGCCGGAGATCGGGATGCGGCCGTTGAGCTTGTTGCCGCCGACCAGTCTTATGCGGTCCATATAGGTCACTTTCCCGGCGAATCACCCGGATTTCATAGGATTGCCCAAAGCGCACGCTGTAGACGATAGCGCCGCGCGGTTCAAGAAATGCCCCGGTTCGCGGGGGGTGCCCGGCCCTTGCGCGGCCGGTTTCGTCATTTTTCCGGCTCGGTCTGCGTATCGGGAGCCTTGGCGTCGCTTCCGGTTTTCGCCTTGCCGTCAGCGTCGCGGGAGCGCGCCTGCTGCTTGCGGCGGGCGAGATTGGCCCGCAGCTCCTGCGCCAGCCGGGCGGCGCGCCCGGTTTTGTCGGTTGTCCTGTCCTTTGTCTTGTCCGCCATGTCCCCGTCCGGCATCGCCGCGAAAGCAGGATGAATATAGGATATCCGGCCCGCGCGATCGACGGTTGACCAAGGCCAAAAGAATGCGGCCCGCTGATGACACGGCGCCGGCGACAACAAGGCATTCAATAGACGCCTTGCGCTTGCCCGCCCCATGTGGCAGAAGGCGCCCCATTCGACGGGCTGCCGTAGCTCAGTGGTAGAGCACTCCCTTGGTAAGGGAGAGGTCGAGAGTTCAATCCTCTCTGGCAGCACCATTCCATCCCCTTGATATCATTGAATCCCTTGCAAACAAAGGCCCGCCGCCCATATTGATGTTACAATTGACGTAACAAAATGGCATGGGCCGATGGCTGGCAAGGTGCGGAATCTTCTCAATCGGGACGGCCGGTATTTCGCCCGGCTTGTCATTCCGAAGGAGCTTCGTCCGTTCATGGACGGTAAAACGGAGCTTCGAAAAGCCCTTGGCTCCGACTATCGAATGGCCTTGAAGATGCTACCAGGAGCCGTCGCCGTCCTTCACCATGATATTTCTCTCGGCGAGCGCCGCGCTATCGATGCTGGCGAACGCAACGTCACGGTTGGACGGTATCCGCTCGCGCCAGATCAAATCGCGTTACGCAGCTATCAGGATCGGCTCGCGCAGGACGAGCGTGCCCGTAATATCACGCCAGCTTGGGCGGCAATGTCCATTGATGACGATTTGGTCGCGCAGCTTCGCCGCGGTATGGCTGGTGAACTTCGTGACGACGAACTCGCCGAATTGGTCGATCATCGGATTGAGCGCTTCCGGCAAATCGGAAATACGACCGCCGAGCGTGGCACACTAGAATGGCGAACGCTGGCGCGTGCCATCTGTATTGCCGAATACGAGGCGCTGGAGCGCGTCGCCGAGCGTAACGAAGGTGACTACACCGGCACGCCCACCCACCCGTTGATCGTTAACGCTGTTCCGCCGGCCGATGAACTTCCGCCCGTATCATTGACCGGTTTGCTCACCGACTACATTTCCGCGAAGCGGCTGGTCGGAAAAGGGAGGGGTGCTGACAAGCGGTGGACGCCCGTCTTTGCAGACCTGCGGAAATTCATCAAACACGATGACGCGCGTCGTCTTACCGATGACAACCTTATTGCTTGGCGTGACGAGCGCATGAAGACACTCGCCCCAAAGACCGTCGCGGACGTTTACCTCGCATCGGTTCGCACCGTCCTTTCGTGGGCGGTTGCCAACAAGCGCCTGCCTTCCAATGTTGCGAAGGATGTCCGGCAGGAGAAGGCGAAGAAAGTGCGGACGCGCGAACCGGGTTTCACCCTGCCTGAGGCAATAACGATCCTTCGCGTGGCGTCCGACTACCGTCCGAAGGTGACCGACAACCCCGCGAACAACGAGCTACCGCAGACAACCGCCGCCAAGCGCTGGACGCCGATCTTGTGCGCTCACAGCGGCGCGCGCGTCTCTGAGATGACACAGCTTCGCAAAGAAGACATTCGCAAGGAAGGCGACGCCTACGTCATGCGCGTGACCGCTGATGCCGGCACCGTGAAGGCCGGTGGCTACCGCGACGTGCCGATACACCAACAGCTTATTGATATGGGCTTCCTCGACTTCGTGGACGCCTCGCCGACTGGTCCGCTTTTTTACAGGGCAGCGAAGGGCCGTGACAGCGTGAAGGCCTCTCAAATGGTGGCCGGTCGCATCAGTAAGTGGCTCCAGGCGCTTGGCGTCGTCCCGGAAGGCGTCCAGCCGAACCACGGATGGCGGCACCGCTTCAAGAGTGTTGCGACGGAGATCGGAATTTCTGATAGGGTAGCCGACGCCATTCAAGGTCATGCTGGCAGGACTGCCGGTGATAACTACGGCGACGTGACTGTGATCGCTCGGAAGCGGGCGATCGACCGGCTTCCCACCTACGACCTGAATTCCTGACAGGAAACTTTTTCGCCAGGGGTCGGTCACGTTGAGCGACCCTGCCGCGCTGAAGCTTTTCGATGCGATTCCGACTGTCGCACGCCCGTCGATCAATGCCGCGACCGCGCTGCGCGCGCCGGCTATCGTCGCGTTAATTGCCGGCGCTATCGGCTCACTGAAGGCCAAGGTTTTTGAAACGACCGATGCCGGCAATCGCACGACAAAAGAGGATGGACGCCGCCGAGCAATTTGTCTGGGTTGCCACAAAAATATCATCCCGTTAGGGCTGGTTCCTCCGTTGGTCTCTCCAGACCGCCAGCCGGCTCGGATCGAGCACGAGATCCTGCATCATCCGGACCATCACCCGATCCTGCTCGGTGAGCTTGTGTCCGTTCGGCCATTTGCCGCTCATGTCCAGCTTCTTTAGCGCCTCGATGACGCCGGTCACTGTCTCATCGGCCTGCTCCTGGGGAGCCTCGGTGAGCAGTTGCTGCGCCTTGTCGACGTCGCCCTCTATGAACAGGCGAATGAGCTTGTCGGGTGAGCTCTCGGTCATACCAGCGTCCCTCGCGTTTCTTGCAGCCTACATACGAGTTCAATCGCATAGCCGACATGTTCCTGGCGAAGAAAAAGGACAATGACGTCATCCCCTTCACCACCGACCAGATGAACACCTGTTCAGGTCGCCGCTGTTTACCGGCTGTCAGTCCGCCGACGAATGGCGCAACGTCGCCAAGCCCGGCAATGTCATGATCCGCGATCACTGCTTTTCGGTGCCGCTCATCTTGCTCTACAGCGGCGCAATGCGCGTCGTGCCGATTCCCCCGGAACTGATCAAACTTGGCTTCATCAAATACCGCGACGACATGCACACGGCAGGACGCGCCCGGTTGTTCCCGGAAGCACAACGCAACGCGCGCGGTCAGATGGTTGCCGAGTTCTCACGCGAGTTTGGCCGCTACCTCACGCGCATTGGCATGAAGATGGGCCGCAGCTTGTCCCTCTACTCCTTCCGACATGGCATCGCCGATGCCTTCCGCAGCGCCGGCTTCCTCGACGAGCAGTTTGGCATGTTGCTCGGGCACACGAAGCACAGCACGACGGGCCAATACGGCATAATGCCAGAAGGGCCGCTCATGCAGCGCGTCGAAATGATCAACGCCGTCGCCTATCCAGGCCTTGAAACATCTCACCTCATGCCAAGTTAAGGATTCATCAAGGATTATTTGGAACCTATACTTCCGTCTCTTGCCATCTTTCTTGATTTCATTTTGAGTTTTTAAAGTATACCCCTACACGTATAGCCTACTTTGTTTTGCTATATCTAGTGATATCAGTAAATCACTGAATGTTGCTAGAGGATATCTATCATGCCCAAGGTCGTCGGCAGGCCATTTGCCAATACCAATCTCGCGAGGTTCCTCGAGAAACGGATCCTCGAACTCAGGCCCAGGAAGTCGCAGAAGCAGATCGCCGACGAGGCGGGCTTCCTGTCCGTCAACATGCTCTCCATGATCAAGAGCGGCACCAGCAGGCTGCCGCTCGATCGCGTGCCGGCCCTTGCAAAGTCCCTTGAATGCGACCCGGCCCGGCTGTTCGTCCTGGCGCTCGAGCAGCAGGACAATGCGCTGGCGGTCGTCGTGAGGGAGATCCTCAGGATCGCCGTCTCCGCCAACGAAGCCGCCTGGATCGAGGAACTGCGCGACGCGTCGGATCATTCCGATCCGACGCTGACCACCAAGGCGCGGCGCTCGCTACGGGCGGTGTTCGGCAAATGAAGATCTTGTCCGTGCACCCTGTGCCGAAATCCTTCTGCCTTACCGAGAACGAGCGCGCCTGGATCGAGTTCATCCGGCTTGTATCACGCGATACCGATCCCAGAGCGACACTCGCGCGCGTGCAACTTTTGAAACAGGTGTTTCGCGCATGAACGATAAATATCCGGAGTTGTGGCCGGCCGGCTTCGACGCGCGCTGGCACGGCAAATCGATCCCGCAGCGCGACTGGCATTTTCATCGGCAACTGCTCGCCCGCTACGGGATCGTGTTGGCGGCTGGCGAGTTCGCCAGCATGCTGCGCGACATCAAGCACGGAGCCGCCTTGCCGATGATGAAGCTGACGCCCCGCAAGGTGATCTACTCGGTCAGGATCGAGCGGGTGCGCGCGCGCGTCTACGTCGCATCTGACGGATTGCAGATCTTCACCGCTTGGCCGCCGAAAAAGAAGCTGAACGAGATCCGGCGGAAGATGTCGTATCGCGACTAAGCACCTCCACGTCGCCGCTAGCGGCATCGGCCACAGAATCTGACAGAGCACATAACACGCCGGATCCACGGATCACTTCAGATCATGTGACGGAGTTGATCGTGAATTTTTCGACGTCCGCTAATAGGCCGCTCACACGTCCTTGCTCAGGCACGGCCGCACGCATGTTTCACTCAATCACGGCATCAAGGCGGTCGCAACCATAGATGGTATTTTTGACGCAGACCACTTGCCCATCGAAGCAAACCGACAGGTCGACGCAAGGTTATGAAAGATTTTCTGATCTCTGCTCAAACTGTCGCGCTTATGAGGTCGGCGGCTTGGCACGGCTTTTGCTTCAACTGAATTTGCAAGCCTATTTTGGCACAATGCAGGAAGACAGATCAGGGAAGATGGCCGGGAGATGATGCGGTGCGTCACATCCGGGTCAGGTCATCGAGACCGGGCTCACCTCCACAATGGCGACTTATCGGCTGAATTCGCCAGGGGAGGAAAAGGTAACTGGGCAGTGCGCCGAGCACGCGCATTGACGGGTGGGTGTAGTGCAGACTGTCATCAATGCCAACTATCCTCGGTCGAATGTGGCAGCAGCATCGCTGCAGGGCGCCTCGAACAGGCCGCAGCGACCTGAAGTCGCGAAGCCGCTGTCGCAATTGCGCGCCGGCAATTCACTCTTTTTCGAAGGAGATGATGGAGACAATGTCTATCATCTGGTGAAGGGAACTGTCGCCTTTTATCGCTTTATGTCCGACGAGCATCGCGTGATATGCGGATTCGCTTTAGCCGGCGAAGTCTTCAACATGTCGCACAGAGGCATATATCTCTGCTCGGCAGAAGCTTTGTCCGACTGCCTTTTTCGCCGGCGTAGCAGGAAAGACATCGAGGCGAACCAAGTTCGTGATGAAATGCACGAGAGATACGTGGCATGCCTGGAAAGCGAACCGTGGACGGTGCAATTCCAGACCCTGCGTCGGCTGCATCTGATGGCGGACGAACGCGCCGCCAACTTCCTACTCGAGATAGGCCGGCGCACCAACCCCACGTTGACCAATGGCTCACGCGTGCATTTGGAGATGTCCAGGGCCGATATTGCGAGCTACCTCGGGCTGACGGTGGAAACGGTTGTGCGTTCGCTGAAGCGCCTGGTTTCCATGGGCCTGCTGATCGCCTATACGCCCCACGAATTCGGCATCCGTGACATCGCGGGCATCTACAGGCGCTTGGGTGTATCACGGGACTGGTCCGGAGGTCTGGCTTATCAATAGCTCGCTCAGCACATCGTCTGCCGCAGCCTCATGCCGGCGCCGGACAGTTGGCCGGGTGGGCTGTCAAAGTCTCCCAGATAGATCCCGGCGTCCTTCGCGGCACCTAGCCGGATCGCCCCGTTTCAAATGAGGCGAGTTCGGATAGGCTGCTCGTGCGAAACTATTCCGTCCGCAACGCGGAAGTTCGCCACAAATCACATTCCGTTCGTTCTTCGTCGCTTCGGGGAACGGATGAAATTCACGATCACATACATCCAGGATGGCCAATCGATCCGCAGCGAGAGCTGTGAGGACTTGTTGAAAGCGAAGGAACTGGCGAGGCTTTTCGACTCAGGTGAGCAAGACGGCGCGAACGTTCACGACCGAACCGGTAGGCTCATCTTCCACTATCTGAGAATAGACACTCGCCGCTAAGCGCCCGCACCACCACCGCGACAGGCGTGGGCAGGTTGAATCAGGACGCCATGGCGCCGGCACCCTCCAGAAACAAAACCTTACTATTTTGCCGGCCTGGAGGCGAGATAGATGACCAGTGAACTCGATATGTTGCGGCTTTCCCATCTGATACGGCGGTTGGTTCGCGAAACAGGCATCAGAGAGAAAGATGCGCGCGATCTCGTCACAACGTTTGGCACAGAGTGGCCGTCGCTCGTGCGCGAGGCTCATCTGATGGCAGCTGTCAGCTAGCCGCTGACGATCTCGATCTCGTCGAGGATGCTTAGCGCCTCCCGGCAAGGCCCGACCGTTTCGTTGTTCATTTCGGCGAGCATGCGGTGGAAGCTGATTGCCACTGCCAACTGGTCGGCCAGGAGGGCTGCTCGTTGCCGGTTCATTAATAAAGGCCGTCGCTTCCTTAGCGAGCCGGTTCTGTGCAGTGGCGTTGTCCGGGCCGCCTGCAAGCAGGATCGCCCGCGTTTCGGTCATAGTTGTCTCTAGGTCACGTGGCCCGGGGCGGCTGGCCTTACCCCGCCCCAATCACCCAAGGCCAGCGGCCTTCACCTAATACGGACACGGCTAAGCTTGGATCACTGCGGCGGCCCGCCTTTACCTGCGCGCGATATCAGATCGGAGCCGGCTGGGCTGCTACCTGCGGCATCTCGCGTAAAATCCCTCGGGGGAGACGAGTTGCGGCACGACTTTCGACCGGCTGCAAACGACAACAGGAACGTGAGAAGCGGGAGGCGGCGTGACACTCCTGGACCGGGCCAGTTGGTGGTTGCTCAGAGGCAGATGTGTTATCAACTGCTCATAGACAGCGGGCCATCGAGGCATTCGCTATATCGACCGGCCGATGTGCTCTCTGAAGGAGGAACGACGAAGGACGAGGGTCCGGTCGACGGCTGCCCAGTCCAGGGGACATCAGGAGATCGACATGCCGCATGATCAGGAGAAGCTGGACGCGTTCTTGGGAAAAATGGTGGGCGATCTGGGCGCAATCGCGACCGGCGCGGGAGTGGTGCTAGGGGATAGACTTGGCCTGTTCACGGCTATGCGGGAGGGCGGCAAGATGACCGCCGCCGAACTCGCTGCGCGAACCGGCACTAATCAACGCCTGATCCGAGAATGGCTCTCTGGGCAATCGGCGGCAGGTTACATTGAATATGAGGAAGCAACCGACCGCTTCTATCTCAACCCTGAGCAGGAATTGGTCTTCGCGAATGAAGACAGCCCGGCCTTCATGGCGGGTGCATTCGAGGTCCTGTCGTCGCTGTGGTTGGACGAGGAGAAGGTGAGGCAGGCGTTTCGGTCGGGAAAAGGCGTCGCCTGGCACGAACACAGCAACTGCCTTTTCCGGGGCACCGAGCGCTTCTTCCGACCAGGCTACAATGCCAACTTGATCGAATCCTGGTTGCCATCCCTCGATGGTGTGGTTGAAAAGCTCGAACGCGGCGCTGATGTAGCTGATGTCGGATGCGGTCATGGTGCCTCGACGATCCTGATGGCCAAGGCCCATCCGAATTCCCGCTTCACCGGTTTCGACTATCACGGTCCCTCAATTGAGCGCGCACGTGCTGCGGCCAGGGAGGCTGGCGTCTCTGACAACACTCAGTTCGAGGTCGCGTCGGCCAAAACCTATCCGGGAGCCTATGATCTTGTGGCCTTCTTCGATTGCCTGCACGACATGGGTGATCCGGAAGGCGCAGCCGCTCACGTCCATCGATCGCTCAAGCCGGACGGCACGTGGATGGTCGTCGAGCCGTTCGCGCATGACCACCTGTCCGCCAATCTCAATCCGGTAGGCCGCGTTTATTATGCCGCTTCCACCTTCGTCTGCACGCCGGCGTCACAAGCGCAGGAGGTTGGCCTGGGGCTTGGCGCTCAGGCTGGGGAAGCGAAGTTGCGGCAGGTGGTGACTAGCGGAGGGTTCACCCGATTCCGGCGCGCCGCCGAGACGCCATTCAATATGGTTCTGGAAGCTCGGCCGTGAATCATTTCTAGACCCGCGAGCCATGACGGGGGGCGCTCGCATCCTTGGCGCCCTCAACTCCGCGTAACGCCGCCCAAGGGTCATCCCGAGCGGTGGAGATGGTCCTCAATCCCCGCCATTCCTGACGGCAAGGGGGCGTTTGAAAGAGACGATCACGCTTACGCCCGACCAAGGGAGAAAGCATTATGCCTTTCACCAGATATTTTGGCGTGTTCAACCCCGACGAACTCGCAATCCTTCAAAAGGCCTTCGACCGATTGTGCATAGAGCGCCTCCTGTCTCAAAAGGACATGGAGCAAAGAGAGGCGTTGGCGGCAGAAGTCGTCCGCGTCTTCCAGCAGGGCGCGACGGTAGAAGCCGAGATATGGCAGGAGCTCTCCGACCACCGGCAAAGCCGAAGTGGTGCGGATGGGATCAGCGTTTGAGGCGGACGTTCATGGGGAACTTGATGACCCACTCACGTTAGCATCCGAGGGGAAGGATGGCATTATGGCAGAGGATCAAGACGGCCAATCGAGCCGCTACATAAGGCAAATTGTCGACCGACCTCGTCAGGGAAACCGGCGTCACCGAGGATCAAGCGGCAGAATTCATTGGGACGAGCTGGCCATCTCTCGTTCGTGAGGCGCACTTGCTTCTCAATCGCCACGTAAGCCAAGTGGCACAACGTCCCGCCACGGCGGTGAGAGCGACAGTATTTGCTCAGAACGCGAACGGCGTGGGAACGGGCGAGCAACTTCGCTATGTCAGGAGATGTTGGCAGGAAACTTCTTTCCGGCGGGAAATGGACGCCAGCCGTGAAAGGTGCCACCACCGCCACGGTCGTAGTGCAGCCATTTACAAAACTGAAACCATAACCAGATAAAATTCGAGTTTCACGGCGCGAGGTGACACCCGATGTGGCTTCAGCTCGCCAAAAGGGACGGCCTACCCATTCTCGTGAACATGGGCTGGATCGCCGAGGCACTTCCCGCCCTTGGTGGTTCGGTGCTGGTCTTCGACAGGGTGCTCGGTGCCGACAAAAAGCTCGCCGTTGCAGAGACCGTCACCGAAGTCGCCGAAGTTCTGGGATCGGTGCGCGCCGCGAAGTAGAGCCCTCACGTCCGACTGCTGAAAGGTAGGCGCTCAGATCGATCACCTTCTCATCGAGATCGATTGCCTCCCCCTGATCCCAACCGAAATGCCATTCGACATTTGCGGCTGTCCCAGGCTCATAGGGGCAAGATGAACGTGGCGCCGCTCCGCAAGAAGCGGCTCTGCCTTCTTCGATGACGTCGACGCCTGGCATGCACTCTCCTATTGTCTTGTGGGAAACCCCGGCCCTAACATTGGGGTTTGGCCGAGCCGGTCGGGTGCGGCTTCTGACAGAGAAGCCACTTTGCATGGTCACCGCGCGGTTGAAGCGGTGGCAATAAAGTTTGATGTCCCCAATTAGTTTTTCCACGCCGATTTCTGCAACGACTCGCCTGCCTGCGCATTGATTCGCCCAAGTCGAGAGGTGTTGCGTATGTGGGCCAAAGGCAAAGGCATCCGAGTATCTGCACCGGCAAGCCGAAGGGCCCCGGCCGTGCGGCCTTCGATTGGCAACCATCTTCGTCAGCGTAGGGCCGTCAAAGAGCTGCTCGATCGCCAGCGCGTTCGCATCATCAGCCAGCGCATTTCAGATGGGGAGATGTGGTCGGCGACTGTGCGCGTCGGTAGTGACTATTACGAGGTGCGCCCGATCGACCTTGCTCTCCTTCAGGATGGGCATTCGCCCGAATGGCTGGGCCTGGAGCCGATCCCAGACGATCAAGAAATCTGATGATACAGCCCGGCGAATGGGTGAGCGGTGAAGTCAAGCGTTTGCTTGCGAAGCGGCTTGTCAAGGAAACTGGAATCACCCACGCGCAGGCGGCTGAGCTTGTCGTTCACTTAGGCCCCAACTGGAGGTCGCTAATCCGCGAGGCTAGGAATATGCAAGGTATCGTTTGCCGCGAGACAAGCGGACATCCTATCGAGTGAAGCGGCTGCGGAACTGTGGCCGGGCGTCCCTACATCCACCCAGCGGGCGGCTCTTTCAGCCCGTGTGCCCAGAGCAGCGATCCGATCGCTGGGCGGACATCTTTGAAAGACCAACGAGCGGCCCGTGCGCGCTCGGCAGGGATAGTTGTGCTGGCTTCCGTGTGGCCGATGGACTCTGTCATGGAACTGCAGCTCGCCGCCAATGTCGTGGGACAGGATGTCCCTTAGGTCGTCCGCCGGCGTCGCCGGCTCGAGCCTTGCCGCCATCCGCCGGGCTTTTTGTCCATTCATAGAAGCCGTCCGCCGGGATCAGGCATCGCTTCGACTTGTAGGCATCCTTAAAGGCGCCGGACGTGGCCGCCGTCTCGATTCAGGCGTTGAACATCGCCTGCTTGGGCATCTCTTTCGCCCACCAGGGGACCAGCCACCAGCGTCCCTCCTTGAGGCTGTGATTGCCGCCCTCGCCGGCCGTGACAAAGAAGACGTTCTGTGTCGGTGCGATGTTGTAGCGGGGCTCGTCGTTGCGCTGCTTTTCCCAATCGAGGGTCAGCCGGTAGAGCCGATGAAGTTCCAACCAAGGGAGAAAGCGCGTGTATCGGCTACACATCAGAAGGATGCCCTGCGCAACATCGGCGCATCCTGGCCGCGCAGGCCGTAGGCGTCAACAGACCCTGGTTGCCTGTGCCCCATCGAGCAATTGTCGTGCTTGCGGTTCGGTTACCTCGATCAAAGCTTCGACAGCAGTGCCGAATCCCGCGAGAGTGGCGCTCGGGTCGCCTTTGCCATCGCGCGCCATTTCGATACTGTGGGCGGTGATCGTGACGTCATCGACGAAGGAGCGGATGCCGAGTTCGTCCATGTCGGCGGCGACGATCCAGGCGTAGATCAAGATGCGTTTGCCATCTTGTCGGGTCCAGATGCGTTTCCGGGCCAAGCGGCGTAAGGCTGCGATCGCCGTCGCTCGGTCGGCGAGTTGCGCCTCGGGATCGAAGACGATTTCCAGGTTGGCAGATGCCGGTCTACGCTCCTCGTCCCATGCAGCGCAGGCGCCTCGACGGCCGCCGTCTCAGCCTTGTCCCATACCGATGCGGCCTCATACTGGTCGGCGGTGATCACTTCGTCATCGAAGCCCGACATATCCCAGGCCTCCCGCGCGAACCGGCCTTTGGCCGCGACAAGTGGTTCGATCCTTGCCTGACGGAATACCGCCATTGCTGCCTCGACACCGCGGCGCAGTTCATCTGGCGTTGCCGTCGGAATGGATATCTTGATCGGGGTCATACTGGGTTCACTCCCGACAAATCCATAAGGAAGGTCTCAGTCCCAAGCTGCTGTCGAACAGAACGGCCGGGAGGGCGATATCTTCAGAAGGTCTCCGAACAGACCAAGATCCTCGACCGGCAGCGGTTTGGGTTTGGGATCCATGTCGAAGAGCTGGCGCTGATCGCTGTCCGGGCGCTCGTAAAATCCCGGCTTCCGTCGCTCCAGATATTTTTCCGGGAGCGACCGCCAATCATCATAGGCGATCTCCAGGATGGGCCTGATACGCTCCCGATATGTCTGCAACTCGTCTTCATCCAGAAAGTCGTGTGCCTGGTAGAGCCGGAACTCGCCGTCTTCCCGGTCGACGGCGACACTGTTGGCGAGTTTCTGAGCGACTGGGTCTTCCAGCCGGCCTGCCGCGAAGAGCCCATTCGAGACAAGATCGCAAAGCGTGAGGACGAGATGGGGTTCTTCCAGCTCGGTGGCCTTGATGAGCGCCTCGACCGCGACCGCGAACGGCCAGAGTAGCTTGTCTGATGCCGCGCCCTTCATCTGGGCCAGTTGGATGTCGCCGGCGGTGTTGGCGACCTTGCAGACATAATGTGCCATGCAATACTCATCAGCGTCCGCCGCCACGAGATCGGTCCAGTCCGACACATCCCGCTGGTCACCATCTGTCCAGAAGCGCGGCGGACGCTTGGCTATCTCGCGCAATTTCTCAATCGCCCGAGCCTTGTCCATGCCCTGGAGATCGTCAGGCGGCATGGCCCTTCTGGCGTTCAGTGGAATGATTTCGGCCATGGCCGTGCCTCTAAGCTGCCGTGCGCAGCATTCGATAAACCTTCTTCCAGTCTTTCGACTTCTCGAACCTCGCCTTGAGGACTGGCAATATCTTCTCCTCATACAACTCGTGCTCGCTCGTCGTGAGCTCGTCCTCAGTCCGGTGGAGCAGTGCCTTGGCAACAACGTCTTCCAGCCGCTCGCCGCTGAAATAGCCCTCGTTGATCATGTCCTCGACAAGCTGGGGAACGGCCGCCTCAAGCTCGGTCAGCGGACCTTCGCTCGCATAGAGCTTGGCAAGTTCGTCCGCGATATCCTCCCCGAAGTCGCCCAGTAGCTTGTCGCCGAGTTTCGGGGTCGTAGCCGTGTTCCAGATGAAGTTGGCAATGAGCGTTGTTAGTGCTGTCATCATCGTCTGAGGATTGGTCCTAGCCTGCGTCAGGCGGCCTGACAGGTCCATAATCAGATGCTGCGCGGCCTCAATGTCCGCGTCCTCGGCGAAATGAGCGGCGGCCCAGGCGCGAGCGCCCGCCAGATTTTGTTCCTTGGTTGATGCAGCCATAGCCTTACTCCTGAACATTGGCCGGACTTGCACAGTGAACAAAAAAGGAACAAAAGAGTCAAGAGGTGATTGACTCTGGCAGGAATGGGTTCCTAAATCGGCGAATGATGCCGTCAAACGATGCCTGAAAGCCGCCTCCAGATGCCTGCCAAACCCGATCGCGCCGTCATTTCCGCGTTGCAGGAGCGCGTCCGGAGCCTTGAGGGCGGCAGGTATCAGGGTCGCAGCGTGCTGCCGTTTGGGCTTGCGGACATCGACCGGCATTTGCCGGGCGGCGGTCTGGCGCTGGGCGCCCTGCATGAGGTGGCGGGCGGGGCCAACGGCGCGGTCGATGGCGCAGCGGCGGCTCTTTTTGCTGCCGGCATCGCGGCCCGGACGAAGGGCAAGGTGCTTTGGTGCGTGACGCGACAAGACCTGTTTGCCCCCGCGCTCGCGCAGGCAGGCCTGTCTCCCGACAGGGTCATCTTCGTCGAGGCCGGCGACGAGAAGTCTGTGCTTGCCTGCTTCGAGGAAGGACTTCGGCACAATGGGCTCGGCGCAGTTTTGGGCGAACTGGCGCGACTGCCGATGACCGCCTCTCGCCGCCTTCAGCTTGCCGCCGAGACTTCTTCGGGCATTGGCATTGCGATCCGAAGATGGCGGCGCCATGCCGATGCAACGGATTTCGGACAGCCGACCGCCTCGGTGACGCGATGGCGCGTCTCCGTGCTGCCGTCGCGACCATTGCCGGTGCCCGGTGTTGGTCGTGCTCGCTGGCGGCTAGAACTGATCCGTTGCCGAGGTGCTGAGAGTGCTGATTTTGAGGTGGAGGCCTGCGATGGCAAGGGTCGTCTCGCTGTTCCTTCCGCAATGGCCGACGGATCGCCTCAGAAGGAGATCGGACGCCGCATCATTGCCGCCTGATCAGCCGTTGGTTCTGGTTGGACGGGACGGCAACAGGCGCATTGTTCTTGCGGCGGACACGAATGCACTGAAGCAGGGACTTCGCGTCGGCATGCCGGCAACCAAGGCGCAGGCGCTCGTGCCCGGATTGGTCATCCACGACGCCAGACCGCAGGAAGACGCCCAGGCGCTTGGGCGGCTGGCGTTATGGACATTGCGCCGCTATTCGCCCATCGTGGCTGTAGACGGGCTGGACGGGCTGGTGATCGACATCACCGGTGCCAGTCATCTGCATGGCGGCGAGCAGGCCTTGCTCGTAGACCTGGTGCAGCGCCTAGACCATGCGGGCATCTTGGCACGCGCAGCTGTCGCCGAGAGCTGGGGTGCGGCCCATGCCGTTGCACGCTTTGTCAGGCAGCCGACAAGCTTGGTGCCGGTCGAGGCGACACAGGCCACTATAGCAGAGCTGCCAATCGCGGCGCTGCGGCTTGACGGTGCGATCGTCGACGGACTTCGCGTGCTTGGCTTCGAGCGCGTTGGAGATCTGCTCGCGCAGCCACGAGCACCGATGACGCTGCGCTTCGGTCCAGAACTCGGGCGCCGACTGGACCAGGCGCTGAGCATCCTGAATGAGCCGATCGATCCGCTTCGGCCAGCGGAGATTGTCGAAGTGCGCCGCAGTTTTGGCGAACCGATCGCCGCCGCCGATACCATTGCAAAATACATCGGCAAGCTGGTGGGTAGCCTTTGCGGGGAGTTGGAGACACGAGGACTAGGGGCCAAGCGCCTCGATCTCCTGATGCATCGCGTCGACAACACCGTCGAGGCAGTTCGGGTGAGCACAGCGCTTGCCGTGCGTGACACAAAACGGCTGACTCGGCTTCTTTGCGACAAAATCGAAAAGATCGATCCGGGCTTTGGGATCGAATTGATGCGGCTGGCCGCCTCGTGGGCAGAACCGCTTTCGCCGAAGCAGACGATCTCGTCACTGATCGACAAGCCGGAGGCCGACATCTCCGATCTGATCGATACGCTCAGCAACCGTGTTGGCGATGGTCAGCTCTATCGCTTTGCACCACTCGCCAGCGATGTGCCCGAGCGTTCCGTGCAGCGCGTGGCACCCAGCGCCCCGGAAGTGGGCGATGCCTGGCCGGATCACTGGCCGCGTCCAGCGCGGCTGCTGACACCACCGGAGCCGATCGAGGCCTTGGCGCTACTGCCCGATCATCCGCCGGCAAGTTTCACCTGGCGTGGCAGCCGCCGGCGTGTGAGGCGTGCCGATGGCCCTGAGCGTGTCTTTGGCGAATGGTGGAAGCGCGACGCCGAACTCGCCGCCGTGCGCGACTATTTCCAAGTGGAGGATGATGCCGGCGAGCGTTTCTGGATCTACCGCGCCGGTGACGGCGAAAACCTTGCCACCGGCTCGCATCGCTGGTTCCTGCACGGCATTTTTGCATGAGCGCCGTCCGCTATATCGAACTGCAGTGCACGTCGCATTTTTCCTTCCTGCGCGGTGCCAGTTCCTGCGAGGAGTTGTTTACGCAAGCCGCCGTCATGGAAATGCCGGCGCTAGGAATTGTCGACCGCAACACTCTCGCTGGCATCGTCCGGGCGCATGAGGCAGCGAAGACCACCGGTTTGAGACTGATTGTAGGCTGTCGGCTCGATCTTGCGGAAGGTGTTTCGATCCTCGTCTATCCCACCGACCGCGCAGCCTATTCGCGCCTGTGCCGGCTGCTATCCCTCGGCAAGAAGCGCGCGGGAAAGGCCAAGTGTGATCTGCGCTGGGACGATGTTGCGGCCTACGCTGAAGGGCTGGTCGCCATCTTCCTGCCCGATCAGGCCGACGACGACTGTGCGCTTTGGCTGCGGCGAATGCGTCAGACATTTGATGATCGGGCCTATCTAGCGCTCACCCTGCGACGGCGGCCGAACGATCAACTTCGCCTGCACGAGTTGGCCAACCTAGCGGGCGCGGCAAGAGTCCTGACGGTCGCCACAAATGATGTGCTTTTCCACGAGCCTGGACGGCGCATGCTGCAGGATGTCATCACCTGCATCCGCCACAACTGCACGATCGACGATCTCGGCGCGCGGCGCGAGCGCCATGCGGATCGTTATCTCAAGCCGCCCGAAGAGATGGCGCGGCTGTTTGCCCGCTATTCCGAGGCGATCGCCAGAACTGTCGAGATCGCAGATCGGTGCCAATTCTCGCTTGACGAACTTGCCTATCAGTATCCCGAGGAACGCGATGATCCTTCGCTGACGCCTCAGCAGACCTTGGAGAAGCTTACCTGGGAGGGGGCGGCGACACGTTATCCTGAAGGACTGCCGGATCATGTCTTGGCGTCGCTCAGGCACGAGCTATCGTTGATCGACCGTCTGAGCTACGCGCCATACTTCCTGACAGTCAATTCCATCGTCCGGTTTGCACGGTCGCGTGACATCCTCTGCCAAGGGCGAGGTTCGGCCGCCAATTCCGCCGTCTGCTATGTGCTCGGCATCACTGCGATCGATCCGGCGATGAATGATCTGCTGTTCGAGCGTTTTGTCAGCGAGGAACGCCGGGAACCACCAGACATCGATGTCGACTTCGAGCACGAACGACGCGAAATCGTCATGCAGTGGGTGTTCCACACCTACGGTCGCGATCACGCGGCTCTTTGCTCGACCGTGATCCGCTATCGCTCCAAGGGCGCGCTGCGCGATGTTGGCAAGGCGCTCGGCCTGACCGAGGATTTGATCAAGATGCTATCGTCGCAGGTCTGGGGTTGGTCGGAGGAAGGCGTCGAGCCGAAGCATGTCCAGGAACTGAACCTCAATCTCGGCGACCGGCGCCTTCGGCTGGCGCTTGATCTAGCGCGCCAGCTCATGGGCGCCCCACGCCACCTGTCGCAACATCCCGGCGGCTTCGTGCTTACGAATGACCGGTTGGACGATCTGGTGCCGATCGAGCCGGCGGCGATGAAGGACAGGCAGGTGATCGAATGGGACAAGGATGACATTGACGCTTTGCGCTTCATGAAGGTCGATTGCTTGGCGCTCGGCATGCTTTCCTGCATGAAGCGGGCTTTCAACCTGCTCGCCGAGCACAAGGGCGTCCAACACGACCTTTCGACCATCCCGAACGAGGATGGTCCCACCTACGCGATGATCCGCAAGGCGGACACGCTCGGCGTCTTCCAGATCGAAAGCCGGGCGCAGATGTCGATGCTTCCCCGGATGAAGCCGCGAACCTTTTATGATCTGGTCATCGAGGTCGCTATAGTCCGGCCCGGCCCGATCCAGGGCGATATGGTCCATCCCTATCTGCGACGACGGGAACATCAAGAGGAAGTCCACTACCCCAAGCCGGAACTGGCGAAGGTGCTGGGCAAGACACTCGGCGTCCCGCTGTTCCAGGAGCAGGCTATGCGAGTGGCAATCGAATGTGCCGGCTTCACCGCCGGCCAGGCTGACCAGCTTCGCCGCGCCATGGCAACGTTCAAGTTCACCGGCGGGGTCAGCCATTTCCGCGACAAGCTGGTCAAGGGCATGGTCGACAATGGCTACGAACAGGAGTTCGCCGAGCGGACCTTCCGGCAGCTTGAGGGTTTCGGCAGCTACGGCTTTCCTGAAAGCCACGCCGCATCGTTCGCGCTGATCGCCTACGCCTCGTCCTGGATGAAGTGCCATCATCCCGAAGTCTTCTGCGCCGCACTCCTCAACGCCCAACCCATGGGCTTCTACGCGGCGGCCCAGATCGTTCGCGACGCTCGCGATCACAATGTCGAAGTCCGGCCGGTCTGCATCAATGCCTCGCGCTGGGACTGCACGCTGGAACCATTGGAGGACGAAGCCTTTGCAATTAGGCTCGGCATGCGCATGGTGCGCGGCCTGTCCAACGCCAACGCTGCGACGTTGCTTGCCGCGCGTGCCGACCAGCATTTCGCATCCATCGATGATCTATGGCGCCGCGCCGGCGCGCCGATTGCCGCCCTGGTGCAACTCGCCGAAGCCGATGCGTTTCGCGAAGCGCTGAGCATCTCACGTCGCGAGGCGCTGTGGCAAATTAAGGGACTTCGCGACGAGCCTTTGCCACTGTTTGCAGCCGCTGCCAGGCGAGAGGAAGTGCAGGTTCCGGAACTCGTCGAGCCCGACGTCACATTGCGGCCTATGACTGCCGGCAGCGAGGTCGTCGAAGACTACGGCCATGTCGGGCTGACCTTGCGAGCCCATCCAATGTCATTCCTGCGAGGCGATCTCCGCCGCCGTCGCATCGCCACTTGCAGGGAGGCGATGAACGCTCGTGAGCGCCAATGGCTGGAAGCGGCCGGCCTTGTCCTGGTGCGTCAGCGGCCGGGCTCGGCCAAGGGCGTGATGTTCATAACCATCGAGGATGAGACCGGCATCGCCAATCTCGTCATCTGGCCAAAACTGTTCGAACGGCAACGACGCATCATCCTGGCCGCCAGCATGTTTGCCGTGCGCGGCCGCATCCAGCGCGAAGGCGAGGTCGTGCATCTCGTCGCGCACCAACTCACCGACTTGTCCGCGGAGCTGGCCAGCGTCGGCAGCCGGGATATGGCTTTCCCTCTGCCGCATGGTCGAGGTGACGAGTTCCATCAGGGGAGCCCCGGTCTCGATCCTCGCACGCTGCCACCCAAGCGACCGAATCCCCGCGACATCTACATCCCCGACCTTCACATCGACACCATCAAGGTCAAGCCGAGGGATTTTCGGTAAGTGGTCTATGCGAGGACTTCTTCGGTGATGACATCGAAGCGCACCAACCTGGCAGGACCGAAGCTGGTCGAGAGCGCGACATCGGTGGCGTCGCGGCCTGTCGCCATCAAGATGCGGCCAATGCGAGGGACATTGTGGCGGGCATCGAACGTATACCAGTGCCCGCCGAGATAGGCTTCAAACCAGGCTGAGAAGTCCATCGGATCAGGCACTGGCGGCACACCAATGTCACCGAGATAGCCTGTGCAGTAGCGAGCCGGAATATTCATGCACCGGCAAAGCGTGATCCCCAGATGGGCAAAATCGCGGCAGACACCGGTCCGATCAGTCCAACCGCCATGCGCTGTGCGCAAGGCATCCGCATTCTGGTAGTTGAAGGCAATGTGGTTGTGAACGAATTCGCAGATTGCCTGCACCCGTGCCCACCCCGGTTGAGTTTGTGAGAATGTCGACCACGCCAGATCGCCAAGCCGGTCGGTGTCGCAGTAGCGGCTTGCAAGCAGGAACACGAGAACGTCGTCGGGCAGATCCTTCACCTCGTGCTGGATCGCATCCCAGGCGACGATATCCGGTCGCCCGCTGTCGTAGATTTCAAATTCTGTAGCGATGTTGAGGATGCCGGGTGGCGCCGTCACCCGCGTGCAGGCATTCCCGAACCCGTCGACATAACCCCACGCCTCGACCGCAGGATCAAACCTCAGTTCATGGCCAGTGAGAAGGTCGCCGCGCCGCGTAGGATGAATATCGAGCGCCAGCAGCATCTGCGTCGGCTGCGGACATTCGTAAGCGATATTGAAGCCAGCGCGGATTTTCATGAAACTCTCGAAGAAAAGTTGAAGGAGGGTGCGCTGCAACGCCGATACTACTGGCTCCGTTCCATGCCTAGATTCTAGGCAATGCTGGAGACCTCGTCCTGAGGGGCGGATTCTGTCGTGACATTAACCTGAACCGTCAGGCCCAGATCATCGGAGGCGCGACCGAAATAGCTCCCTGACAGTGGAATGGCCTGCCGGGGATCACGCGCGACCGCCACCCTGATGAGGTCGCGGTTTCCGACAATGCCGTTCGTCGGATCGAATTCCACCCAACCTGAGCCGGGGAGATAGACCTGACACCAGGCATGCGTCGCTCCGCCTCCGAGATTGGCCTGACCGTCACGACTGGCAACATAGATGTAGCCGGTTACAAAACGCGCCGCAAAACCGAGCGAACGGACCGCCTCCATCATCAGGAGGGCAAAGTCCCGGCAGGAGCCTTTTCGCGAGCGCAGTGTAATCAGTGGCGGTTGCGTCCCATGTTCGGAGCGGCGCGCATAGGAAAAGCCCTCATGGATGGCGTAGCACAAGGTCATAAGCACCTTGCCCGTCTCGATCTTCGACCCGGTCCGCACAAACTGGTTTGCCCAATCCGCGACCGCTCCGCCGTCGTCTGCATAGTGAGGCCGGATGGTGCTTGCGAGATCCGGCAACTCGTCGGGGTGGTATTGAAACGGATAGACCAGGGCATTCTCGTCGATACGAAAATCCGGCGCGGCGGACGGGGTATGGTCGACGCGAATATGGGTCTCGAAGCGAAGCTCCTTCGCTCGTTTCGCGACAGCGACGTGCGCGACACAGTTTCCGAAAACATCGTGAACCCAGTTGATGGACTCCGGCTTGGGATCAACGTCGAGTGTCGCCTCAAGCAGACGCTGGTCGTAGCTGTCACGCGGCCTGAACAGGAGTCGATGCTCACCGAATTCAACCGGACGCTGGTAGCGATAGACCGTCGAATGCCGCACCGAGAAAACGGTCATCAAATCCTGTTCCGGACGAGTTCCGACACAAGATACCGCGCTGCCGGCATCTCGTCAGTCAAATATGTTTCCACTCCGATCGCCATAGGCGGACCCGTGGCTTTCACGGCAGGAACCGATCGTCCAAACCGTCCTGCAGCGCTGTTGATAACGCCACTTCTGCCTCGACCGAATTCATAGGTGGCTCGAGTCGTGCAGCGACCGGCCGGCCGGCATGCGCATTCGGGCAATGAAGGTGCGGAACAATCCGACCGCACGGCGACTTCAAGGTTGGATACGAACTGCAGATCTGTGTGATCTGGCCGAGGGAGCGCAAATGAAACCCGTTCTTGGTCGCGTCTGGACTCTCGCAAGAACCGCAGTCGTGGGCTTCATCAACGATAATGCGCTAACCCATGCTGCGGCTATGGCATTCTACGCCGCCACGTCGCTCGCGCCAATTCTGCTCATCGTAATTGCCATCGCCGGCCTTGCGGTGGGACGAGACGCTGCCCAACTCGCGGTAACCGCGCAACTGACCGGCCTGTTAGGTCCGCAGGGCGCCGACTTGCTCAAGTCGATTATCGAGGGAGCTTCGAACAGCACAAGCGGAGTGATCGCCGCCTCGATTGCGTTGATCACTCTGATCGCCAGCGCGTCTGGCGTATTCGGCGAGATGCAGTCGTCTCTCAATCAGATCTGGAAGGTTGAACCCAGCTCCAATAGCCTGTCCGGGCTGGTGAGAGCCCGGGCAGCCAGTCTGGGACTGGTTGCGTCGCTTGGGTTTCTGCTGCTGGTTTCGCTGGCCGCGAGCGCCGCTATTTCAGGGCTGGCAGACTTCATCAATTCGCATTTGGCCTTCGGCGAAGCTATCCTGTCACTCATCAACACCATTGTATCGTTATCGCTCCTGGCTCTGCTTTTCGGCGCAATCTACAAAGTCCTGCCGGATCGGTCCCTGGCTTGGAGAGACGTCCGTTTCGGCGCGGTGACGACGGCCGTTCTCTTCACGATTGGGAAGTCATTGATAGGATGGTATCTCGGAACCAGCGCGGTGGCCTCTTCCTACGGTGCGGCAGGCAGCTTGATCGTATTGCTGCTGTGGGTGTTCTACTCATCCTCGATTTTTCTTCTCGGCGCAGAACTCACTCGTGCCTACGCCACGAGCTTCGGGACGAGGCCAGACCTGAAGCGCCTCACAACATCAGCGCCTGATGATCCAATTCTTTCCCGGCCGCAGGTGAGTGCAAACAGGAGCCCTTACATTACCCTCGTGCTAATCGCACTTGTCTCGGCAGTGGCGACAGCAATAGCGTCGTCGAACAGTGGGAATCGGAGGGAGCGCTATTAGTCGGCGCTCGAACAGGTTGCTCCCCAGCAGGGCGATCCCATTTCGATGGTGCATTTCTCCGGATTTATGCGCAAAACCAAGCGGGACTTTCTTATTATTTTTGCACCCGGAACTCTTTGTCTGCGCTGGGGTTTTGTCGCCACTACCCTCTCTCAACAAGGAGCCGACCAATGGCCAGGGACAAGACACTGGAAGACCTCTTCCACGATACGTTGAAGGACATCTACTACGCCGAACGGAAAATCCTGAAGGCCCTTCCGAAAATGGCGCGCGCCGCCAGCTCGCCTGATCTGAAGGCGGCATTTGAAAAGCACAAGGACGAGACCGAGGGCCACGTCGAGAGGCTTCAGCAGGTGTTCGAGCTGATGGGCAAGCGGCCTCAGGGCAAGACCTGCGACGCGATCGAAGGCATTATCTCCGAAGGAGAGGAGATCATCGAAACCTTCAAGGGCACGCCAGCGATCGATGCCGGTCTCATCTCGTCGGCCCAGGCCGTAGAGCATTACGAGATCACGCGTTACGGCACGCTCAAACGCTGGGCCGAGGTCCTCGGTATGGCAGAGGCCTCCAAGCTGCTCGACCAGACCCTCGGCGAGGAGTCCATGACCGACAAGGCCTTGACCGGCCTGGCGGACGCATCCGCCAACGAGATGGCCAAGGCCGCCTGACCCACATTCAGCCACCCGGCGTCGCCGCGGTGGCTGGTTTCTTTCAGCTCTCATCTATCCGACAGGAGACAATCATGGGTCGCGGCATTCTGCTCTGGCTGCTCGGGGTTCCGATTCCGATCATCATCCTTCTCGCTCTGTTCATGCGATAGGTGGACAATCATGGCTTCAACCATCCTAGCCACCGATGCGGCCGCCCCGGTCGAATCGTCCTCATCGGCCGTCAGCTGGGGAGCTATAGTTGCCGGCTCCTTCGCGGCCGCCACGCTCACTTTCATCCTGATGCTCCTTGGCTCCGGCCTCGGCCTCACCATGATTTCACCGTGGTCCAACACGGGCGCCAGCGTGACAACCTTTGCGGTCTCGACGGCGATCTGGCTCGTCATCGTGCAATGGCTGTCGTCCGGGCTCGGAGGCTATCTGACTGGCCGTCTTCGCACGAAGTGGGTCGGCATCCATACCGACGAAACCTTCTTCCGTGACACCGCGCATGGCTTTATGGCCTGGGCGCTGGCGACTCTGTTGGTGGTCTTCGTTCTGGGCTCAGCACTATCGTCGACAATCGGCACCGGCGTTCAGGCTGCTTCCACAGTGGCATCCGGAGCCGCGATGGGCGCCTCGGCGGGAGCATCCGCAAATGCCGGAGACGGTGGTGGAACCGATGCGACCTCCTATTTCGTCGATTCCCTGTTCCGTCCCGCCGACGCTGCAAGACTGGCGACACCGGGAGCGGAAGACGACACGGCCGCTGCCGCGCAGGCCTCGCGGATCCTCATCGCCAGCGGGGCAGCGGGAGAAATCTCGGCGGATGACAAGGTCTATCTTGGTCAACTCGTAGCAGCCCGCACGGGGTTGTCTCAGGCCGATGCGACCGCCCGTGTCGACGCCGTCCTGGCTCAGGTCGAGCAGACTAAGGTCGCTGCGCAGGAAGCTGCCGACACGGCACGCAAGGCCGGAGCGACGTTTGCGCTGGTCGGCGCGTTGTCATTGCTGATCGGCGCCTTCATCGCCAGTGCCGCCGCCGCGCTCGGCGGCAGGCAGCGTGACGATGACGAGATCGCCTACGTGACGACATCGCGATAGCCGGTTGTCGGCCGGGCCTGCTCGGCCTGCTCGGCCAGCACCTATCTTCGATGGACCCCGGTGATCATTCGCCGGGGTTCATGTTTTCCCTCATACCCTGGCGACCACGATGACGCGCAAGCTCGAACTGCGGACCGGCGTTCCTGTTTGGGAGGCCTACCGCGCTCCCCGCATAGCGACGCAAAAGCTGACGCGAGACGTGACGTGCGACGTGCTTGTGGTAGGGCTCGGCATCAGTGGCGCAATGCTGGTCGAGGCGCTCACCGCCCAGGGCCTCGCCGTCATTGGCGTTGATCGCCGTGGCAGCATGCTCGGCTCTACGCCGGCGACCACCGCTCTGGTGCAGTTCGAGATCGATCAACCGCTTTCCGACCTTAGCCGGAAGATCGGACAAGCCGACGCCGAACAGGCGTGGCGACGATCGCGTATGGCGGTGACCAATTTGCGGGGTCGCATCAGCGAACTCGGTATCGCCTGCGATATGACAGCAACCCAGTCCTTGTATCTCGCGGGCAACGCTCTCGATCCTGGAGAATTGCGCCTGGAGGCGGAGGCCAGGACTGACGCGGGCATACGCGCGACGTATCTGACGCCTGCTGTTCTCAAGGAGAAGTTCGGCATCGACCGCAAGGGCGCAATTCTCAGCCAGGATAATCTCGCCCTCGATCCCCGCAAGCTCACCGCTGGCTTTCTAGGCAAGGCTCTCGAACGAAAAGCCCGCTTCTACGCTCCCGTCGAGGTCGCAGGCTTTGCCACCGGGCCGACCGGCGTTCGCGCGGAAACCAAGGACGGGCCGGTGATCTCCTCCAGACAGGTTGTGCTGGCGACGGGTTACGAGCTTATGGACATCGTGCCTTCGGACACCCATTCCGTGATCTCGACCTACGCCATCGCAACGAAGCCGCAGAAGAGTGCGCTTTGGCCCGGCGCGACTTTCGTCTGGGAGGCGTCCGATCCCTATCTCTACATGCGCGCGACCGCCGACGGACGGGTGATCTGCGGCGGCGAGGACGAGAATTTCGTCGACGAGGCGAAGCGGGACAGTTTGCTCGCGGCTAAGACACAGACGATTTCCACCAAGCTGAAACAGCTGTTTCCGCAGTTGGATACCACGGCCGAATTCGCCTGGGCTGGATGCTTCGGCACCACGACGACGGGGTTGCCGTATATCGGTGAGCTGCGTGGTCATCCCGGCATCTTCGCCGTGCAGGGATATGGCGGCAACGGAATCACCTTTTCGCAGATCGCGTCGGAGATCATTGCAACCGCCATCGCCGGGCGTGACGATACGGACGCAAGGCTGTTCGCTTTTGGCCGCACAGGAATGGTCAGGAAGCTGGTGGATGCGGCAGGCAAGCTCATCGCTTGACGTCAGAAATCAAGTCCGTCTAAGCACAGTCCTTGTTATTGTGCGGTGCAGCAACGATATTGCTGCAGGTGCGTTGCACCTATTGCCGTCCAATTCCGGGCGTCACAACAAGGACGGCTCCTTTGCGAAAAATCTCCGACACGATCGCGCGGCTTGCCGCGCTTCGGGCCCGAAACTCAGCCTCTCCCGCGAACCTCGGCACGCCCGACCGTCTTTCGGCGCTAGCCGGCTTCGGCTCCAACCCCGGTGCTTTGAATGCGAAATTCTATCTTCCCGATGACCTGCCGGAAGGTGCGCCGCTTGTGGTTGTGCTGCATGGCTGCACCCAGAGCGCGGCAGTATACGACCAACATTCAGGCTGGTCGCAGCTTGCTGACGCAGCCGGCTTCGCGCTGCTCTATCCCGAGCAGCAGCGAAGCAACAATCCAAACCTCTGCTTCAACTGGTTCCAGCCTGCCGATGTGAAGCGGGATGGCGGCGAGGCGCTTTCGATACGCCAGATGATTGAGGCAATGATTGCGGCGCATCGGCTCGACCGCAAACGCATCTTTATCACCGGCCTCTCTGCCGGCGGCGCTATGGCGGCGGCCATGATGGCAATTTATCCCGATGTGTTCGCCGGTGGCGCAATTATCGCAGGTCTCGCTTACGGCAGCGCGACGACGGTCCCGGAAGCCTTTGACCGCATGCGGGGTCATGGCAGCCCCTCGGACGGGGACCTGAGGCGTATGCTCCGGGACGCGTCGTCTCATCTAGGGCCGTGGCCCAGGATTTCGATCTGGCAGGGGACGAGCGACCAGACTGTGGACGCGTCCAACGCCTGGTCAATCGCCAGCCAATGGCGCGGGGTCCACCAGATCGTAAACGAGCCCGCGAGCTCTGCCACTGAAGGCAAGAATGCTAGGCAATTTTGGTGCGATGCCAGCGGAGCGGTCGTCCTGGAAATTAACATGGTTGCCGGAATGGGCCATGGCACGCCGGTCGACAGGAACGGCTACGGAACGCCGGGACCCTACATGCTCGACGTCGGCATTTCCTCGACGCAGGAGGTCGCGCGGTTCTGGGGGATCGCGGAAGGGGAGTCGAGGGGTTTTGCCGGGTGGAAGCAGGACATGGTCGTCTACTCCCCTCCGCCTATCGAGTCCCGATCGAAAGCCGGACCAGGGACGTCAGCGCGATCTCCCCAGCTTTCCGCGTCTCCGAAGCGGGAAACGACTCCGACGTCAGGCGTGCAGAAGATTATCGAGGAAGCCTTGCGGACCGCGGGGCTGATGCGCTGACGAAAATGTGCGTATCGGGGTAGGCGTTTGACGAAGGAGCCGGCCGTTGCCGCCTCCTTGGTCTGCGTTCCTGCAAATCGCGCTACAGCTTTACCGCCGTCTCTCGAGACCAGAGGCGGAGCTTTCGGCAGGACTCGATGAAACCAGCAATTGCCTTCGGATCGCCGAGGACCATCAGCCCTTCATCAGCCTCCGCATCGACGCCGGCCTTCCGCAACAGAGGAGCGGCTCCGGGCGTAAACCCGATGAACTTGCAGTGGGCAAAAGCGTCCGCGACAAAGTCACGCGCGGCCGCCTCCCCCGCCAGGCGCTCAGCGCCCTCCTCTGAAAGCAGCAACACGACCGCATCGAACAGCACCGACGGTCCGCCACCGATCATGTGCTTGGCGGGGATGACGTTGCCATCGGCCGCCTCGACCCCGCCGACCTGCGGCGCGATCACCTCCATCGTGGCGCCTTCCTCTTCGATCGCTGATAGGAGCTTCTTCAAAAGTGCGGCGTCCGCTCCTGGGCTGACCAGCACGCCGACCTTGCGGCCCGCAAAACTGTCGGGTCCGTTTTCGATGATGCTGAGCGCAGGCGACGCTTCAAGGTCATCGCGTGTGGGAACGGCAGCGTCCGCCGGCCTCGGCAGATCCTTTATGCCCAGCTTCTCGGCAACCGTTTCGGCCAACCCCTCGTCGATGTTGAGGAGATGTGAGACGATCCTCTCTCGAATGACAGGCGTCTCGACCTTGCTAAGTTCGAAGGTCAGCGCCATGGCGATGTGCTTCTGCTCCGGCGCGGTCTGACTGTTGAAGAACTGCCGCGCCTGGCTGTAGTGGTCGGCGAAACTCTCCGCCCGCAGCCTCTGCTTCGGCCCTTCCTCCACCTCTACGAAAGAACGGAAGCCACGCTGCCGTGATTCCCGGGGACCCTCGCCGAACGAGTTCGGCTGGTAGTTCACCCGCCCGACCGGATTGCGCATGGCCATATGCCCGTCCTGCTGGAAGTGATGGAACGGGCATTTCGGCGCATTGATCGGCAGGTGGGTGAAGTTGGTGCTTCCGAGCCGCTTGATCTGCGTATCGAGATAGGAAAAGTTCCTGCCCTGCAGCAGCGGATCGTTGGAGAAGTCGATGCCCGGCGGCACGTTCTGCGTCATGAACGCGACCTGCTCGGTCTCAGCGAAGAAATTATCCGGCATGCGGTCGAGCACGAGGCGGCCGACCGGAATCGGCGGCAACAGCTCCTCGGGGATGAGCTTGGTGGGATCGAGCACGTCGAAATCGAAACTGTCAGCGAAGTCCTGATCGAAGAGTTGGACGCGCAATTCCCATTCGGGGAAATTGCCCGACTGGATCGCCTCCCAGAGGTCACGACGGTGGAAGTCCGGATCGGCACCGTTGATCTTCACCGCCTCGTTCCACACCACCGACTGTAGGCCGAGCTTGGGCTTCCAATGGAATTTGACGAAGCTCGACTCGTCCTTGGCGTTGAGCATCCTGAAGGTGTGAACGCCGAACCCCTCCATAAAGCGGAAGGAACGCGGGATCGCCCGGTCTGACATCACCCACATGATCATGTGCATGCTCTCGGGCGTCAGCGAGATGAAATCCCAGAACGTGTCATGTGCGGACGCCGCCTGCGGGAACGCGCGGTCGGGCTCCGGCTTCACCGAATGGATGATATCGGGAAACTTGATGGCATCCTGGATGAAGAAGACTGGGATGTTGTTGCCGACGATGTCCCAATTGCCCTCCTGCGTGTAGAGCTTGACCGCGAAGCCGCGCACGTCGCGGGCGAGGTCGGCCGAGCCCTTGCTGCCTGCTACGGTCGAGAAGCGGACGAAGGCCGGCGTTTTCTCGCCTGCGCGCTGGAAGATGTCGGCGCGCGTGTATTTGGCCAGCGATTTATAGGTCTCGAAATAACCATGCGCGCCGTAACCCCGCGCATGCACCACGCGCTCTGGAATACGCTCGTGGTCGAAGTGAAAGATCTTCTCCCGCAGGTGGAAATCTTCCAGAACGGTCGGGCCGCGCGCACCGACCTTCAGCGAGTTCTGGTCGTCAGAAACTGGCCCACCTTGCGCGGTGGTCAGAATAGGAACGTCGCCTTCGGCAACTTGATGAAGTTCGCCGCCATTGGCGCGATCGAGCTTCTGGTCGTGAACCGTCGCTTTCTGGCCGGACGACCGGCTCGATGGCTTGGCCATTGCTGTTCCTTCGAAAAGTTGGGGCGCGCAGGCGCGTCTCTCACAATGCCGCGGTAGTCGTCTGGTTCCGGCAAGCCGGTGTTTCCAGGGAGTTGCGGTCCCACGCCTCAAGGAGACCGCTGCGATATCAACTGGCCTTCGAGAGCGTAGGGCGAATACCGCCGCCCTCGCGATGCACCTCAAAGCAATAAATCCTCATGTGTGGAACGCTTTGCCTCGGCGCAGCTTCTAGTCTCTCCAACAGGAGAAAATGCATGCGAATAATTACCGGGCTATTCGATACACGTGAGCAGGCCGACAGAGCAGTTTCGGCTCTGGAGGATGCAGATATCCCGAATGCCGACATCAGTATTGTTGGCCCGAGCAGTGACGACGAAAGTGGCGCAGCAGAAGGTGCCGGTATCGGTGCTGCCGTAGGCGGCGTGGGCGGCTTGCTGGCGGGCCTCGGCGCGTTTGTTATTCCGGGAATCGGCCCGGTGGTCGGCGCGGGCTGGCTGGCCGCGACCTTGATCGGCGCCGCTGCCGGCGGAGTTGCCGGCGGGCTTATCGGCTCGTTGACCGATGCAGGCGTGGATGAACGCGACGCGCATGTTTATGCCGAGGGAATTCGCCGCGGGGGCACTCTCGTCACCGCCCGTGTCGATGACGCACATGTTGACGCAGCTACCGCCATACTGGGCCAGGCGGGACCTGTGGATGTCAACAGGCGAAGGGACGAATACGAAGCTGACGGGTGGAGCGACTATGACGATGAAGAAATCGCTACGTCCGAATTGGACCCGCTCGGCAGCCGCCCGATTGTGCCGGGGTTGCCTCGATAGGCGGCTTGCTCACAATCGCCCCTCGACGGTGTCGAGGGGCGATTGCTCTGACCCACGAACCTTAATCCACTGATCGGGGCGGGCGGACACCTCCACGGCTAATCTGTTTTCTAACCAACAGTGGGCCGGGAGGTGTGCGAGGTTAGAGCTATATTTCTACGCAGAAAAATTATGGAGATTGCGAACGAACCGGAAACGCTGCTCCATGGCGGCATGAACGTCGCGCTTCATGATTCGGCTTTCCAGCCATCCTATCTGGCCGCCCTCAATGACGGGCAGCGCGCTGCGGTGGAGCATGGGAACGGGACTATCGCCGGGCCGCTGCTGATCATCGCCGGTGCAGGCTCGGGGAAGACGAATACGCTTGCCCATCGTGTCGCGCATCTGATCGTCAAGGGCGCCGATCCGCGCCGCATCCTGCTGATGACCTTCTCACGCCGTGCTGCCGCGGAAATGACGCGGCGTGTCGCGCGCATCGCTGGGGAGGTGCTGGGCGACAAGACATCCGTTCTCACCGATGGCCTGACTTGGGCCGGCACTTTCCACGCCGTCGGTGCGCGGCTGCTGCGCGATTGTGCACTCGATATCGGGCTCGACCCGGCCTTCACCATCCACGACCGCGAGGATTCCGCGGACCTCATGAACCTCGTCCGGCATGAAGTCGGCCTGTCGAAGACCGAGAGCCGGTTTCCTACCAAGGGAACGTGCCTCGCCATCTATTCGCGGGCCGTCAACGCGCAGAAGCCGCTGGACGAGGTTCTGGCTAAGGCGTTTCCATGGTGCCGCGACTGGAACGACGAGTTGAAGCGGCTGTTCGCCGGTTATGTCGATGCCAAGCAGGCCGAGAACGTGCTCGATTACGACGACCTGCTACTCTATTTGGCGGAGATGGCGAGCGAGCCTGCGCTGGCCGAGCGGCTCAGCGCCCGGTTCGATCACATCCTCGTCGACGAATACCAGGACACCAACCGGCTTCAGGCCTCCATCCTTCTCACCCTGAAGCCCGATGGCGCCGGCCTGACGGTCGTCGGCGATGATGCGCAATCGATCTATTCCTTCCGCGCGGCGGAGGTGCGCAATATCCTCGACTTTCCCGCGCAGTTCCCCGCACCAGCCGAGGTCGTCACGCTGGACCGCAACTACCGCTCGACCGACGCCATTCTTGCCGCCGCCAATGCGGTGATCGGCGAAGCGGTCGAGCGTTTCACCAAGAACCTCTGGACCGAGCGCAGATCGGCCGAGAAACCGCTGCTCGTCACGGTGCGCGACGAAGCGGACCAGGCGAATTACGTCTGCGACCGTGTCCTCGCCGAGCGCGAGGGTGGAACCGCCCTGAAATCGCAGGCCGTGCTGTTCCGCGCCTCCCATCACAGCGGTTCGCTGGAGGTCGAGCTTACCCGCCGCAACATCCCCTTCGTGAAGTTCGGCGGCCTGAAATTCCTGGACGCTGCCCATGTCAAGGACGTGCTCGCGGTCCTGCGTTTCGCCGAGAACTCCCGCGACCGCGTGGCCGGTTTTCGCGTGCTGCAACTCCTGCCGGGGATCGGACCGTCGTCGGCGGCTGCCGCGATGGAGGCCATGACGACGGCTTTGAATCCTGTATTGGGTCTGTCCGCGCACCGTGTGCCGCAACGCGCCCATCAGGATTGGCCCGCATTCATCGATATGTTCGCCAGGCTCCGTTCAAAGTCGAATTGGCCGGCTGATCTGGAACAGGTTCGCCTGTGGTATGAGCCGCACCTCAAGCGCATCCACGAAGACGCCACAACCCGCCGCGCAGATCTGCTGCAACTGGAACAGATCGCGGCCGGCTATCCGTCGCGCCAAAAATTCCTCACCCACCTGACTCTCGACCCGCCGGAGGCGACGAGCGACCGCGCCGGCCCGCCAAATCTCGATGAGGACTTTCTTATCCTCTCCACCATCCATTCGGCGAAAGGTCAGGAGTGGAAGAATGTCTTCGTGCTCAACTCCGTGGACGGATGCATCCCAATCGATCTCGCCGCTGGTGAGCAAGATGACATAGAGGAAGAACGCCGGCTGCTCTATGTAGCGATGACGCGGGCAAAGGATTCACTCCACTTGATCACGCCGCAACGTTTCTACACAAGCGGCCAAGCGCCGCGCGGCGACCGCCATGTCTACGCCTCGCGCACCCGCTTCATACCGGACCATATCCTGGAAGCGTTTGACAGAGTTGGCTGGCCGATGGCGGGCACCACTGATCAAAGATCACCTGCGCCCGCAGTTCGCGTCGATCTCAGGGATCGAATGCGCGGGATGTGGCGCTGATCGCTGAGGCACCGTGCTTTGCAGGAGTGCATAACGAGGCTCGGGTGTTGCTGTCAAATAAGCACCGGTGGCGATTGCCTGCGCCTGTTATCGTTCAGATATCGAAAACCGGAGCCGCCGGTCTGACAAACTCCGGGTCACCGTTCTGATCTGACGACAAACGGATGCCTGCGTTTGAGGCAGGATCCGGGGGATAGTGCCTATCACGCGCCGAACACCAGCGGGGCAGGGGACGTCCAAGCAGCGTGGGGGCTCTACTTCGGGGCCATCCACCTCCATGGCGAGGGCTTTGCCACATTAGGACCCCTCCATGACTAGTCCTATGCTCGACGTTATCGTTGAACGGACGAACTACTCGGGTCTGATGGAGCCGCAGAACACGTGTCGCGGAGAATTGCAGCCGTATGACGAAGAGACCTGATCAAATATGGGGGCTTCAGACCCCATTACCCTCCACAGTGAAGCCGCTAAAATTTCGCTATATTGAAGTTGAAGCAATAATGCTTCTCATTAATATGGAGATATACATGGGAAACTCTGAAACTTCGACTAATAATAACATTGGTAAATATATCGAAGAGTATGCCAATGCCTCAAATTACAACTATCGGGACTTGGCCATCATGGCCGGATTTACGAGTGCCAACATCCTCTACCAGTTCATGAGCGGCCGCGCCAAGGTCCCGCTCGACCGGGTGCCGGGACTCGCGGAAGCCCTTCGCTGCGATCCGTCGCATCTATTTGTCCTGGCGCTCGAACAGTATATCGAGCCCAATCTCTTCCAGCAGATGAGGGAACTGGTTGTGAGCGTCACCGTCAACGAGCGCGGTTGGATTGACGCAATTCGTCAAGCAAGCAGTGGCTCCGATCCGCGGATCACTCCTGATCAGGCCGCCGAGCTGAAGGCCATGCTGGCGCCATAGTAGGCGCCGCCTCAACCGTTTCCGGCACGACGACTATTACGTCGTGCCGGGGTCGGCACCGTTCACTCTTAGAACACGGGGAACCGAGACGAGCGGGATCCATCGCTGATTTCCCTGAGCCCAGGAACCGACTGATGTCGGTCTGATAGGAGCCGCGAGAAAACACGAAGTCCTAGAAAAATCCGATGTGCGTTGATCAGGATGCCCCCTGTCGGCCGACGTCCGGTGATCCTAACCACCTCGTCGTATGGGAGCACCACGTAGGATGTAAGACGCCGCCGAACGTGATCTTGTCCATGAAGGTTGGAGGTCGCCACGTCCTATGCAGAAGCCCCTGGTGTGACGGGCTCCGAACGGCTGGCATCCTCGGAGCCCGTCTGGAGGTGACGTCATGTGGCAACGTCATAGCCAATATAGCAGCTTTATCCTTTTCAGGGCAATAGCCATCATTACTTACAATCGATTCCAGAGCGCGAATTGACTTTGATCTGTCGCTCTTGTTATGAAATAGCTTAGGATGATCTCTGAAATGACTTGCGAAACGATGTCGTGTCCGAGCGTGTTCATCCCACGTTTCAGCCGATGGTGCTCGCTTCGCACAATGGGCACACCGCCACCGTATGGTTCGGCTACGGCGAAATTTATCCTGCGTAATCAATGCTAGTGGCTCTGGATTTCGAATCCACCACAGCGGGAATGTCCACCGGATAGCTATCCAGGCGGAAAATTTCATCCCTGCACGTATTCTCGTCTTGAAAACTAAGTCAGTGTTAACTTAGTATAGAAGCACTTCGCGGGGCTTTGGAGTTGCGCACTCCATCTGGCCCACGATTTTAGCCCCCGAGGCACCTGCAAAACTAGGCACCGGGCTATTCGAGTCCACCGCCGCCCCAAAGCGCTACCTCAAGCCGAACGTGTGCCTTCAACGTCCATGACGCCTGCTGTCCATTTGCTCAATTGCGAGTTGGGTTTTTCAGGTTGCTCAAATGAGCCACCCTCTACATCTCATGGTATGATTTCTGTCGGCGTCGCGCTCACGCCACCGAACACGACCCATCATCGAACCAGCGGTCCTGAGACTGCGCGGGCCGGCGATCCTCGTTTCGTGGCCGACAATGACGAGCGCTGCGGTCGCGAGTCTCAGGCGGTTGCGGGCTGCGGCAGCTCGTCCGATTGGTCGGGCGCTTCGCACGTTGCGGCGGCCACGCAGTCTGCCGTCCGACGCGGCTGGCTCCCCCTATACCACAAACGCACGGATCGCTCGCTGAACCCGACGGACTGGCTCGAAACCGAAGAGGGCAAGTTCGCAAAAGCCCACGGTGATCTCCCGCGCAGGCGCTTTCCAGTGCTCCTGCGCACCGAGGCGGAGACCGAGGCGCTCCTGGCAGCACTCGATCATCTTGATGATACAGGCGCCAGCGCGCTTAACAAATTTGATGCACCGAACGACAACGAGAACGATGGCGGAGCCCAGGAAACGCAAGGGTTTCGGTCAGCTCCGGCCATTCTTTGTCCAGTTGCCTCTTCTTCCCCGACCTCAGCCACTCTCCCAGCCTCCAACGCCGTTTCCCGCGCCGCCCAAGGCGTCAGCGTCACCCCCTACGACCGAATCGAACGTCAATCCCGCCAGGGTGCAGTGGCGGGAGGCGAGCGAGGTCGGCGTCTTCAAGGGTGCCTGCCAGGTCGCGCATGACAAGCTCGGGGTGGCGTGGTCGTTGAACCTCTCTCCACGGAAGATCCAGGATCTGATGATCGTGGCTGCCAACGGGAACGACCCCAGGCGCTCACTTTACCAGGAGATCGACCGCCAGTGTGGGCGCATCCTCGGCTACACGCCACCTTACGCTTTTGGCTTCGACCTCGATGATAACGACCGCCTCCATCTACACGGTGCCGCCGTTCTGCGCGCCGAAACTGGTGAACACCGCAAACTTTTCCACAAGGCCTTGGCTACTGCCGGTGGCAAGATCTCGGGTAAGTCGGGTTCAACTCAGGTGCACAGCAAGTGCCTCTATGACGGTTATGGTTGGGGTCGCTATTCGAGCAAGACCGCGCCACGGGTGCGCAAGCTCCTTGCTGTAGATCGCGTCACGTTCGTCAACCACGCGCTCAAGCAGATGACCCGGATGGCTTGGGAGGCCGCCCTTCCGCCGAAGAAGACGCGCGCCAAGAGGAAACACATCCTGTGAGGTGATCACGTCTTTCCTCGATGATCCGTCGGGAGTGATCTAAGGCATCCACGTCCCGAAGCCGTCGCTTACATCAACCACGCCGCCGACCAGCACGTTGCCGGCCACGCCTGCAGCTCCGCCGCCGCTGAATTTTGTGTCGATGTAAATCGAGCCCGGCTTGTATCCCGGCTTCTCTGCGTAGGCAGTCAGCACACTCTTGCGGCTGACCTCGACGGTGCATGGAGACATCGGACACGCGTGTCCGATGCACGACGTGCCCAGCAAGCAGCCAGTGACCCGAGTCTCCGCAAGTTGATCGGGGGACCGTTGCAAGCGGGGCCGGTCGACGAGCCTCAAATCCAAGAACCGATTAACGCCGAAAGAGCGAAAGCCCCCCCGCAGATGCGAGGTCTTTCAAAGATCCTGTCGCTTTTGATCCTATTGTCCCCTGTGGACGGAGGTTCGGCAATCCAGACCACCTGTTTCGGTCGGGCGCCCTACCTCTGGCTCAGTCCCGTGCCGATTATTGTGGACCTGGTCCATCGTCTCCACGGTCGTGGGATCCAGATAACCCGGCTTAAACCAGTTCTGTTCGACGAGACCGTGGCCGGCCCTGGAACTTTACATTTTCCGACATTGTCATGGCAGCCCATGACAGCGCTTTACCGTATCTTGCCTTTTCTTGGCACGTTCTTGGAGGAAAACCGATTTTGAGCCGGGCGCAAGATTGACGAAGTGCCAAGAACCCGGCCCCGATCTTTACAAAACGGCAAGATCTTAAACTAGGCGACCGATCTGGCCCGCGCCGACGCCCGGAAACACTGAAGAGAAGCGCAGGCGCACCTAGAGCAGAGCAAGCTCAGGCCCACCAAGCCCTTCGAGACCAATTCCTGCAAGCAACCTAGAGCGAACGAGAGATTGCCCAGTAGAGAGCGTAAGTGCGTCAGGCGTAGGGTCCAGGTGCAGGAAACGGGATACAGCGATAATCGGGGCCGAGAGACGGAACTCGAGAACATCTGCGGGTAGGGCGCCACGCCAGCCACATCCTTCCCCTACCAATTCCTGTCCACCTTTCCGGCAGCTATTGATATTCCGGACCTCAGCCTGTCCCTGCCCGTTACCAATGTCCGACAATCCTGAACCATCGGTGCGCACCAGCTGGCTCCCCTGACTGCCAGTGGGAAATTCAGATCGGAAGGGCGCCTCTCGGCTAGCGCTGCGCTGATTGGGTGATCCGATCGACCAAGCGCAGTTCATACCTGTCGGACCCCGCGCGGGGTAGCATGCGCAAATGCCGGCTGACGCCTCGATAGGGGGGTAGGCCACAGGTGGCCTGATCCGCACACCCGTCCAACGAGCCCAATACCGACACCAGTGACACCAGCGAGGACGGCGAACACGACGCCCACGTCGTGGCACGCGTAAGGAGGTCGTGCGAGCCCGCCAGGAGCGCGCTCGGCAAAAGGTGCGTGAACCCCCGGCCAATTCCTGACAGCGTCCAGCGGCTCGCTATGACCGGCAGGTCCGTTCCGCGGAAGCAAGTCGATGCCCTGCGGTCCGACGATCGCCGGCGGCGGGAACGTTGAGAGAATTTCTTTCCGGCCGCGGAAAATCCTGCTTGACTTTTCGATAACGGTAACGTAGAAGTCTGTTACCGTTACAAGAGGTTGACGACATGGCACTGACCCCGGCTGAGAAGCAGCGCCGTTATCGCGAGCGCAAGAAGGAAAAGGACAACTCGCCCGAGCAGAAGCGCAATCAGGTGGACGCCACTCGTCCGTATCTTCAGCAGCCATTTTTCGAATGGATGGGTCGCGGGTGGGATGACGTTAATTTCAAGCTTGGGCTGATCGGCTTTGAAATAGAGCCATTCACTGATGATCGCGGTGCGACCGATGTTACCGCCGTTTTTGATGAATGGGGCACCAGCGAAGGCTACTACGACCAATACAAGACTTCGATCGGCCGCGCGGAATTGATGGTTGCGTGCTTACTCGATGCAGCGGGTGAACTGGCTATCTATGTCAACCGCTACAAGCGCGAGCAGATTGCGAAAGCAATTGCCGACATTGAAGCTAGTGATCTCAGCGACCCCGCCGCGAAAAAGCGCGCACTGGCCGACATCGTCCAGCTGACGAAGATTCGCGCCCAGCTTGAAAAGGATGTGCGCTGGACGCTGGCGCAATGGAAGGTGAAAGGAGACTGACGACCCAGACAGCCCAAAGACGAACGGCGCGACCTAAGTCGCGCCGCCCAGAGATCCGGTGTTACCAGCACCGATCCCTAGTCCGACCAATCATTGGAGATCTACATGTCGGAATTCGACAATACCATCGTTCCCGTTGCGCTTGCAAACACTGCTGATGCGGAGCTTCAAGCGTTTCGCACCTATATCGAGGGCGACCCTGGTCGATACCTCATCAGCTTTGTAGAGGCGGAACTTGACGACTTGTCGTCACTTCTCACCAATCCATTTGACGTGAACGCCGAGGCCGCCCCGGATGTCCTTGGCAACATCGATGGGGCGATCGAGCGGGCCGATGGCATCGCCGCCAATCTTCGGGACATCCGCAATGGCTACGTCGATCAGCTCGGAATTACCGCCGCGTTGAAGGAAGTTGTCGAGGCGCTCCGGCAGAAGATCACTGCGCCGCATGTTAATGCCCTTCGATATGGGCTTGAGGTCATGCAGAACGACGACCGGAAGATCCCTCGCGATCTGCGCGAAGGGCTTCATTCACTTGGAATGCCCAAGGATAACCGGCGTATCGGGGTATTGAATACGTTTCGGCGCGCAGGGTGCGGATCTTGGATGGATCAGCTTAAACAGCCCGGATCTGCTTGCGCGGAGGAGGCAGCGTGATGGCAATGACCCCGGCACTTAGGGCATTGGTCACGAAGGCGAGCGAAAGGTCTTTTGTGCAGGCTGACGATCGCTGTCGAGCGTTTGGCATCATGAGCGAGATGCGGCGGCTGGAACGGCGCGCAGCCCGCCTTGACCAGTCGGCTAAGACTCTCCGCTACGTGGCGAAGTTACTTAGGGCCGAGTCCGACGAAATTTGGGCTTCGATGGAGTAACCGGCGCGATCTGACCCTCAAAGTGTGCGTGAGAAGCGTGCAGCTCGCGGCGGGCTTCTCATTGCCGGTTCGCCGCCGGGGGGGAGTCTTCGAATTTGTGACCGGGTGGTAGCGCGTCGGCGTTCCGCTGAAACGCGGGCGATCCTTTTGAAGGGCCTGGCGCGTTCCTCCATCCGGTCGCAACAGCGCGATCGACAGCAAGCTCGAAGGCAAAGAGTTCATGGGCCCAGTTCGCGGCCGGCCCCCTGTTTATGGAAACCCGCAAATCGGCGCAGCCCTTCGCTCGTCGCTATATCCACACATGCGAACGCAACGAAATCCCCCATACGTGGGGAATTCCTCACGGGACGGGAAAGATACTCATGACCTTGAACGAAAATACGAACGCCTCTGACACCATTGAAGAAGAGATCGAAGACCTCGACCACGGCAGTGCCTGCAATCAGGGCGATGTGGTTGACGAGTCCGACATCACCGGATTGGATGCCACGACCGACGCCGAAGAGAACACCCCGCCGGTCGTCCTCGAGGGGGAGATCATCCCGCCTAGGAAGGCGCCACAGCCCAAGACCGCGACCCACAACCTCTCCGAAGAAGATATCTACTACTTCGCCGCCCTTGACGACGGCGCAAGTTCCGCCGTTCTAGAAGCCAGTGCGAAACTCGATTGGACTGATATCACCGACAGGCAGAAGAAGGAGCTTTGCGCATCCGCCAGCCGCATCCGGTCTCGGTGCGACCGTATTGCCGCAGACGTGCTCGCAAATGGCAAAGACTTGCTCGAGGCGAAGAATATTCTCGACCACGGCAAGTTCGGCCCCTGGCTTGCCGCTGAGTTCAATTGGTCGAACACCACGGCACAGCGTTTCATGAACTACGCCAGGCACTTCGCCGATACGCCGGCTGTGGTCGCGGCCCTGCCGCATGCCACTCTCGACAAGCTGGTCGCAAAGGGCACGCCGCAGGAAGTCCGCGACGAGATTGCGAAGAAGATCGAGGCCGGCATCGTGCTGACCGGCGACCAGATCGCCGAGAAGATCAAGCAAGGGAAGGAAGCCGCTAGGCCGGCGAAAGAACAGGAGCCCATCAAGCGGCAGGCCAAGACGCTCGGCGGCATGACGCCCGAGAAGAGGGCCGCACACGAGCAGGCCGAGAAAGCCCGCGACAACTGGGCCGAGAAGGCCGAGGTCGAACGGGAGCTTCGCGAGAAGGCGGCGCAGGAGAGGGCTGAAGCCGACAAGCGTCCGTCGGATGCTGAGACTCGCAAGAAGGCCGCAGCCAAAATCGCTTTTGATATCCGGAAGGCATTCGGATCCAGCTTTTCTGTCATCGGCAGGGCCCTTGAGGTGATCGGTCCCGTTCTCCTTTATGATGCGTTGATGGAACTTCACCGGCAGAAGCAGACGGTTGCCACTACACCAACGCCCCAGCAGCCGTAAGCGACTCCATCAAAACACCCCCCTCGAACTGCCGCAGGAAGATCATGGTATCGACGCCAGAGCGCCATGTGTGCCGCGGGTCGAGCGCGCCGGCAGCCAGGTAACCCACAATCTCAAATCGAACAGCAGACTGGTGTATCCAGTCCAATGGAGAAGTCATGTCTCAAACAAGGAAACAGCGTTTCGACGACCTCGTGCGGATGGGTGAACTCTTCATCCGCAGCGACATCGACCGGGAGCGGGCGTTGCTGACGTCAAAGTGGTTCGACTACCGGTTCATGTCCCCATGGGAGGGGACTGAACTGTTCGTGCTCGAATATCAAAAGGCATATCGCCGAGCGTTCGCGTCTTGGATCGACAAAGGCAGGGCAGCGAGCGTCGCGGGGGCCAGCTTAAGCCAACTGAATGATGTCGGAATGCGCACCCAGATCTGGCGCGCGAGGCAACGCGCTGACGAAACTGGAATGCCATACCCTGAATATATGGAAGCATCGTTCGAATTCTGGCGGAGGCGTTCTGTCAAGATTGTCGCCGGCAAAAGGAAAAAGCGGATGCTGCTGTCGATGTCGCAACTCCATCACCCTGGTGCCGCTGCTTCCTACTGGTTCGAATTCTGGACCACGTTCTGGTCCGAGCGGCTTGATGACCGTGTCGTCCAGATGCCCGAGGCGGTGGCGTATCGGCTGGAGTATTTCCGCGACCTCCCGGCGCAGGTGAATTTTCGCGACCGGATGACCCGTATCGCTGCGGCTTCTCAATCGTCGCCGATGGGTTGGATGATGGTGCTTTCGCATGTCAAGCAGCAGATCCCGCTTGAGGCATTCACGGACGTGTTAGGCGATGACGTCTTCCAGCACCAGGTCGAGCGGCTCCGATCAGACGTCCGGCACTATGGGACGGCAAGCGAGCCTCTGCCCCCACTGACGAGCACCGGCGATTGGCAGTCCTGTTTCGGACTTGTTGCTCCGGTGAAGGAATGTGCCCCATGTTCAGCCTGCCCGCAGCAAGATTCTTGCGCCGGCATGGCGGCCTTGGTCGACGCCGCCCTGAAGAAGAAGACCGGGTCGGCAGATCCCGTCCGCGAACGCAAGCTCAAACTTCAGCGCGCCCGGCAGCAGCGGTATCGCCAGAAGCGCGCGGGGAGCCCTCCTTCTACTTCTTCTTTTCCTTGATTGTGTTGTTACCGCGTCCGGGATCTCAGCCGGAACAGGTCAGGAAATAGCGCGAGCTAAAGGCAAAGCCGGTGACGCGGCCCAGAAAACAGGTGACGCAGCCCAAAATATAATTAACCCTTAAAAATGAAGAATACTTATATATTGGGCTGCGTCACATAGCTCCGATATGTCCTTCTCCGGAATATCTCTGTTCCGGCCTAACGGACGAACACGGGACGTATTTCAGCATGCTTGAGGCTGGAATTCGAAGCACTACCACCGGCACGAGCTTCCGGGGCGTGCCAGATCTTCTGCCCCGCTCATCCCGACGTGGCGGGCTCCCATGGGTTGAACCATCGGGATGCCCGCCTCCGGCTCTCACTCGGTTCTGGCCGATCAGATTGCCGACGGCCAGCACATCGGCGTCGATCAGCATCAGATATGGCGTGTTTGACTCACAGAAGGTCGCTGGCAAGCGTCGTCGGATTCCCGCTGTCTCACACTAGTCTCGCGCCAACGCGCGCCAGCAACCTCGACTGAGTCGGTCTGGTGACCGTCGGTTCAGGCACAGGCCCCAGCCATCTTGCTCACCGCGCGATTCCTTGCTCTCCTACAACCGGGGTTGGGGAGGCAAGAATCGCGCTGCCACATGAGCTTTTTCGACAGGCCGATCATCAATTCGCCTTACGAGCCGCCTTCGCGGCACTGGGAGCTTGACCTCGATGGACGCCCCACCGACGTCATCGTCGAGCAGCGACGCGGCTCGGCACTCTGGACGGCACTGCCTGGCGCCGCCTCGACGACGAAGAACTCGGCGCAGGCAAGCCTGGTGTTCAACACCGATCTGTCGACCGACGCGACCGAGTTCAATCCGTCGCCGATGATCAACGATCTTCGGCAGGAACTCGAGACCTGGCGCAACCTGCCGAACCCGGCGCAGTGGAAGGTTACGCCGACAACGCAGCGCCTGCTTCAGCACTGGCGCGCAATCCAGCAGGATGCGAGCCAGACCATCCGGCCGTTCTTCTGCCAGCTCGAAGCGGTGGAGGCTGCGATCTGGCTGGCCGAGGTGGCGCCTGACATGGGGAGGCGTGGCCGGCGCTTCCTCAACTGGATCTCGATCGCCAACAATTTTGCCGTCCAGGCCGAGGGCACGCCGCCCTCCGACTCCGCTCCAGACTTGATGCGCATCGCCTTCAAGCTGGCGACCGGTGCCGGCAAAACCACCGTCATGGCGATGCTGATCGCCTGGCAGGCGCTCAACGCCGTGCGCTCGCCGAACAGCAGGCGCTTTTCCAAGGGCTTCCTGATCGTCACGCCAGGCATCACCATTCGCGACCGGCTGCGGGTGCTGATGCCGAACGATGAGCAGAGTTATTACGACCTGCTGAAGCTCGTGCCGCACGACCTGCTGCCCGATCTCCAGCGCGCCGACATCGTCATCACCAACTACCACGCCTTCAAACTAAGGGAGACCTTCGATGCGGCCAGCGGCACCCGCCAGGTGCTCCAGGGCCACGGAGACGCTCTCCAGACGCTCGAAACTGAAGGCCAGATGATCCAGCGCGTGATGGGCGACCTGATGGGGACGAAAAACGTCGTCGTCATCAACGACGAGGCCCATCACTGCTATCGCGAACGACCCACCGCGGAGGCGGTCAAGCTCTCCGGCGAGGAGCGCAAGGAGGCCGAGGAGAATGCGGAAGCCGCCCGCCTGTGGATCTCCGGCCTCGAGGCGCTCAACCGCCAGCAGGGCGTGCGTGCCGTTTACGACCTCTCCGCGACGCCGTTCTTCCTCTCCGGCTCGAACTGGCCGGAGGGCACGCTGTTTCCCTGGGTGATGAGCGACTTCTCGCTGATGGACGCGATCGAATGCGGTATCGTCAAGCTGCCGCGCGTGCCGATCGCCGACAACCGCGCCGACGGCCAGAACGTGATGTATCGCAACCTTTGGCCGGCAATCCGCCAACGCATGCCGGACAAGCGCAAGAAGGGTGAGGGCAAGCCGGACCCCCACAAGCTGCCGATCGAGCTCAAGGTGGCGCTCGACGCGCTCTACGGCCACTATGAGAAGACCTATCGGTTATGGGAACAAGAGCGGGTCGGCATCCCGCCGGTCTTCATCGCGGTCTGCAACAACACCACCAACTCCGAGATGGTCCGCGACTACGTCGCCGGTTACGCATGGACCGACGAGCACGACCAGGAACGTATCCGCAACGGCGAGTTCGAGCTCTTCCGCAACTACGATGACCACGACCAGCGGCTAGATAGGCCAAGAACGATCCTCATTGACTCCGCGGCCCTCGAGGCGGGTGGCGAGATCGACAAGGCTTTTCGCGACGCCCACGCCACCGAGATCGAGGCATTCAAGCGCGAGCGCACCCGCCGCGATCCGACCGCCGGCGAGATCAGCGACGCCGAGATCCTGCGCGAGGTGATGAACACGGTCGGCCGCAAGGGCAAGCTCGGTGAGCAGGTGCGCTGCGTCGTCTCCGTCTCCATGCTCACCGAAGGCTGGGACGCCAACAATGTCACCCACATCATGGGCCTGCGCGCTTTCGGCTCGCGGCTGATCTGCGAACAGGTCATCGGCCGCGCGCTGCGCCGCCTCTCCTACGACGTCGATCCGGCGACCGGCCTCTACTGCACCGAATACGCCGACATCATGGGCATCGACGGCCTCAACTTCTCCGACCAGGCGCGGCCGGCTCCGCCGCAGCCGCCGCGGGAGGTGATCCACGTCCACGCCGTCAGCCCGGAGCGTGACCATCTGGAGATCGTCTTCCCGCGCGTCGAGGGTTTTCGCACCGATTTCCCCAAGGAGCGCATCGACGTCGACCTGTCGCGCATGGAGCCCTATGTGCTGACGCCCGACAAGGTCGGCGCCACGGTCGTGCAGATGTCCGGCATCATCGGCGAGCGCCACCAGCTCGGCCTCCAGCATCTGGACGACAGGCGCCTTTCCAGCATCGCCTTCGACATCGCCAGCTACTGGGTGTCCGAGAAGCTGCGCGACCCGAACGGCGCGCCGAAGACGCATTTGTTCCCGCACGCCAAGCGCATCGTGCTCCAATGGCTGAACTCCGACCGGCTGGTCTGCAAGGGCGACACCAAACCGGCGCAGTTGCGTTACCGCCAGCTCGCCGACGAGGTCTGCGACCTGTTGATGGGCGCGCTGCTCGACCAGCCGGGTGGTCAGCCCATCATAAGGGCGGTGCTCGATCCCTTTGCACCGGAAGGTTCGACCGAAAGCGTCAGCTTCAACACGTCGAGCGCCAGCCGCCACTGGCCGAACCCGGAGCGCAGCCACGTCAACTGGATCGTCACCGACCAGGACTGGGAAAACAAGCTCGCCGAGCTACTCGACGACCACCCCGACGTCGAGGCCTACGCCAAGAACCACAATCTCCATTTCGAGGTGCCCTATTCGAAGGAGGGCGAGCCGCATCGATACCGGCCGGACTTCCTGGTGCGGCTGCGGACACCCGACGGAGAGCCGCCCGTCACGCTCGTGCTCGAGGTGAAGGGTTTTCGCAATCACGACGCCATGCTCAAGGCCGAGGCGATGCGCAACAAGTGGATCCCGGCAGTCAATCGCCTCGGCGCCTACGGCCGCTGGGCGTTCGAGGAACTACGCAGCGTCTATGATTTCGGGCCGGAGCTCGACGCGGCGATCGCAAGATCATTGGGGGAAAAGTCGCTTGTTTGACAGCACGAAGGAAAGTTTGCGCACACTCTTGGAACATGTGCGCGAGCGCAAGCTACAGTTGCCGGATTTTCAGCGGGATTGGGTCTGGGACGAGAACGGCATTCACTCGCTTCTCGTGAGCATTGTCCGAGGGTTTCCCGTCGGCGCCATTTTGACCCTGGAGGCGGGAGGTGAGGTCAAGTTTCTCCCGAGACCTCTTGCGACGATCGAAGCGAATGGCGTGCTGCCACAGGAGTTTCTTCTTGATGGTCAGCAACGGCTGACCAGCCTTGTTCAGTGCCTAACCGGCGACGCTCCGGTCCTCACCAAGACCGCGAAGGGCGAGACGGTCGAGCGGCGGTTCTTCGCCGATCTGACGCTTGCCGCCCAGCCGGGTGCCGACCCGGCCGACTGGATCGTGATGACGCGCGGCGACGGAAGGGAGACGAGCGATTTCGGGCGGAAGGTTGATCGGGACTACTCCACGGAGGCGAAGCAATACGAGGCTCGTGTCTTCCCGCTGAATCGGGTCTTCCGAGAACATGACTGGCTCTATGGCTACAAGAACTACTGGCATGAACGAGCGCAGGATGTTCACGAGACGGATCAGGCCCTGTTCCGCAACGTCATCCGTCCGATCCATCGATACGAGATGCCGATCATCCGGCTGGCCAAGAACAACAACCGCGAGGCCATCTGCACGATCTTCGAGAAGGTCAACACCGGCGGCAAGAAGCTGGATGCGTTCGAGCTGCTGACCGCCGTCTATGCGGCCGAGGAGTTCAACCTCCGCGCCGACTGGCTGGGCACTCCGAAGGAGCATGGACGCCCGGAAATGATCGGGCGCCTGGACCGACTGCGCGATCGCGACAAGCGTCGCGATGTCTTCGCCCATATGGCCAGCACTGATTTCCTCCAAGCCTGCACCGCTCTATCGACAATGGATCGGAGAAGGGAGGCCGAAGCGCAAGGGCGCACCGGAAAGGATCTACCGCCCATCACAATCCGCCGAGACGCGATGCTCGGCCTGCCTCTGGCCGAATACAGGCGCCTGGCCAATAGTGTTGAGGAAGGCTTTCTCCAAGCGAAAAAATTCCTGTCGGCCCGCCGCATCATCTGGTTCAAGGACGTCCCTTATCCATCGCAGGCCATCACGCTCGCCGCCGTGTTCTCGCGATTGCCGCCGGCCGAGCGGACCGCGACAGCGAACGATCGCCTCGACCACTGGTTCTGGAGCAGTGTCTTCGGCGAACTCTATGCCGGCTCGGTCGAAACCCGAATCGCGCGCGACATCCCCGAACTCCTCGCCTGGATCCGCGATGCTGAGGCGGGTGTGGCGACGATCGGCGAAGCCGTCTTCCGGATCGACCGGCTGGAGTCCCTTCGGAGCCGGCTTGCGGCAGCCTACAAGGCGCTGAGCGCGCGGCTGATGTTGAGCGGCGCGCGCGACTTCGTCTCAGGCGAGCGGTTCGAGATCATGACCTACTTCGATCAGCAGGTGGACATCCACCACATATTTCCACGGGACTGGTGCAGGAAGGCCGACATTCCGGCATCGACCTACGATTCGATCATCAACAAGTCGCCGCTGTCGAAACTGACCAACATCAGGATCGGTGGAGATGCGCCGTCGGTCTACCTCAAGCGCATCGAGGATCGCGACAAGCTCGAGCCCGCCGTGCTCGACGAGATACTGCGCTCCCACCTGATCGAGCCGGCTCATCTGCGCGCCGACGACTTCGATGCGTTCTGGAAGGCACGGCGCGAGGCCCTGGCTGACCTCGTCGAGAGGGCAATGCGTCGGCCGGTCGTGCGTTCCGGCACGCCCATGCCCACGGTGCCCTACGATCCCGCCGAGGAAGAAGAAAGGGAGGCGGAGGCCGCATGAGCGACGAAACACCGGTCGGCTTTACCAAGCACGGCAACAAGCGCGCCAACATTCCACCGGCCGAGCTGGAGCCGGTGTTGGAGGATGCCGACAAAAAGCCTATCCGCACCGCCTGGGAACGGCGCAACCGCGACCTCGACCCGCAGCTCGTCTGGCGCGGCAAGGATCCGGATCAGACCGAGCTGACGATCGACGCGCCGCCGATCTATTTGCAGGAGCAGGTGCACCCCAAGGCGCTGATCGACGATCTAAGGAACGGCCGCGAGAAGGCGGATGATCTGTTCGGCCATTTCGGCCTGACCGGGGAGGATCGCGAGGCGGAGATCGAGTTCTACCGCCATACGCGAAAATGGTCGAACCGCATGATTTTGGGCGACTCGCTGCAGGTGATGGCCTCGCTGGCCGAGCGCGAAGGGCTGAAGGGTTCTGTGCAGGCGATCTACATCGACCCGCCCTACGGTATCCGCTTCAACTCGAATTTCCAGTGGAGCACCACCTCGCGGGATGTGAAGGACGGCAAGCTCGACCACCTGACGCGTGAGCCCGAGCAGGTGAAGGCGTTTCGCGACACCTGGCGCGACGGCATCCACTCGTATCTCTCCTACCTGCGCGACCGGCTGACAGTCGCACGCGAACTGCTGACCGAAAGCGGCAGTTGTTTTGTTCAGATTGGCGACGAGAACGTGCATCGCGTGCGCGCGCTGATGGACGAGATTTTTGGGGAGGGGAATTTCGTCGCGCAGATCGCAGTTACAAAAACCGCTGCTCAGACGGATGCCCTCTTGCCGGCGTTGTTCGACTCAATCGTATGGTTTGCCAAGGATGTCGGTTCGACAAAGTTTCGGAGACTGTATCGCCAAAAAGGAGTCGGGGTCGAAGAAATTGGGCAGTATTATTACGTTGAGGAGCGGTCTGGCGCGCGTCGACGCCTCCAGATTGATGAGCTGACCGGTGGCAAGGCGTCCGAGATAGGAAAGCCATTTCGTTCCTCCGACATTTCTAGCAACAAACCTTACAACCTTGGCCGAGTAGACTTCAGACATGATGGGGTAACGTATCGACCTCCTACCGGACGTTATTGGACGCACTCGCCGGACGGACGCATTCGGCTTTCAAAGGCTGACCGCATTTATCCAATCGGCAAGAGTGCGAGGTTTGCTGGATTTCTTCAGGACGATCCCGTGTCGCAGATATCGAACCAGTGGATCGACACAGGTGTCAGCGGGTTCGGAGTAGACAAAGTCTATGTCGTCCAGACCTCCCCAAAGGTTATCGAACGCTGCCTCCTGATGACCACCGATCCCGGCGATCTGGTCCTCGACCCCACCTGCGGTTCCGGGACCACGGCCTATGTCGCCGAGCAGTGGGGCAGGCGTTGGATCACTATCGACACCTCGCGCGTCGCGCTGGCGCTCGCCCGCGCCCGCATAATGGGAGCGAAATATCCCTGGTATATCCTGGCCGACAGTCCGGAGGGCCAGCGCAAGACCGCCGAGGTGACGCGCACGGCGCCGGCGACGGCAGCTACCTTCGGCGACGTCCGTCACGGCTTCGTCTACGAGCGCGTGCCGCACATCACGCTGAAGTCGATCGCCAACAACACCGAGATCGACGTGATCTGGGAAAGGATGCAGCCGGCGGTCGAGGCCGCGCGGGAGGCGCTTAACGCCGCCCTTGCCGGGCACAGGACGCCTTTCAAGGTCGAGACCGGCGGCCGCGCCGGCAAGACGATTGATTTTTCGGCGACGGGCGAGGTGACGCTTCCATCCGGCGAGACCGCGCGCGCCAACGGATTCATGGATTGGGAGATTCCGCGCGAGGCGCCGGAGGCTTGGCCGGAGCCCGCAAAGGCTACCCTCGAAACCTTTTGGAAGGCGCGCATCGCCCGTCAGAGGGAGATCGACGCCTCGATCGCCGCAAAAGCCGAGTTCGAGAATCTTTACGACAAGCCCTACGAGGACAAGAAGCGCATTCGCGTCGCCGGCCCCTTCACGGTCGAAAGCCTGTCGCCGCATTCGATCTCGGCCGTCGACGAGCATGGCGAACTGATCGACGTGCTCAACGCCGCCGAAGGCCTGCACCTGCCCGGCGAGCGCGAGGCAGAGAACTACCGCAAGGCGATCATGGAAAACCTCGCCAAGGCCGGCGTGCACCAGTCGGGCAAGGCCGACGCTATCCGCTTGGACAGTCTTGTGCCCTGGCCGGGCGAGTGGATCGGCGCCGAAGGCCGCTACCGCGAGGGCGAAGGCGACGACGCCAGAGAGCGCCGCGCTGCGATCTTCATCGGCCCGGAATACGGCACCGTCTCCCGCGCCGACCTCGTCGCCTGCGCGCGCGAGGCGGCCGACGCCGGCTTCGACATAGTCATCGCTTGCGCCTTCAACTTCGAGGCGCATGCGCAGGAATTGCACCGGCTTGGCCGCGTGCCGATCCTGCACGCACGCATGAACGCCGACCTGCACATGGCCGGCGAGCTGAAGGCCGGCGGCGGCAACCTTTTCGTCGTCTTCGGCGAGCCGGACATCGAGGTGAAGCAGGACGGCGACCGCTACCGCGTCGAGCTCAAGGGCGTCGACATCTTCAAGCCGGCGACCGGCGAGGTGGTGAGTTCCGAGCCCGACGATATCGCCTGTTGGTTCATCGACACCGACTATTCGGGCGAAAGCTTCTTCGTCCGCCACGCCTATTTCCCTGGCGCCGAGGTGCCCTACAAGGCGCTGCGCTCGACGCTCAAGGCCGAGATCAACGAGGAGGCCTGGGACTCGCTGAAGCTCACCATCTCGCGGCCTTTCGCCAAGCCGAAAAGCGGGCGGATCGCCGTGAAAGTGATCAACCACCTCGGCGACGACGTGATGAAGGTGCTGGGGGTATAGGCGTGGGCAAGGGTGGATACAACGGAGGTTCAACCGTCGTCACAATATTTGGCGGTTTCAAAGAAAAATCTAAGCAGGCGGCCAAAAGACGAGCGGAGAAATTTGGCGGTGGTTTGCTGAAAATGAACTTCAAGCCAGTCGATGCCGATCTTGGCCCACCCCTGTTGATCAAGCGGGATGTGCTTTTTGACAGCTTTACAACTACCCCCAAGCCCACTCCAAAAGGAAAGCCGCAAGGCATGAGAAAGAGCCGAGGGAAGAAGCCGTAGGAAGGCATCACACCACACCATACGAAAGGACGCCAGTGCAACGACGAGCGCACTGTGTCCAGGTTGGGAACGCGGAGTTGCAGTGACCGTCCTCATCGCCACCAGCTTCACCAAGTCACTTGCCAAACTGACGGGCCAGGAGCAGGCGACGGTTAAGGTTACGGCCTTCGACATCCAGAGCGACCCCGAAAACCCTGGCCTGTCGCTGCACCGCATCGACAAAAGCCGCGATCCCGATTTCTGGTCGGCGCGCGTCAGCCGCGACATCCGTATCGTGCTCCACAAGCGAAGCGGTGACACGGCGCTCGTCTATGTCGGCCATCATGATGACGCCTATGACTGGGCCGAGCGCCATCGCCTCGAACGGCACCCTACGACGGGCGCGGCGCAACTCGTCGAGATCCGCGAGACGGTCGAGGAGATCGTGATCCGACGCTATGTCGAGGAGGCGGTCAGAAAACCGCCGATCTTTGCCGGCCGGAGCGACGATACGCTGCTCTCCTGGGGCGTGCCGCAGGACTGGCTGGAGACGGTTCGGCAGGCGACCGAGGACACCGTGCTCGACATCGCCGGCCATCTGCCGGGCGAAGCGCAGGAGGCGCTGCTCGCGGTGGCCGTCGGGGAGGCGCCGACGGTGCGCCTGGCGGTGGCGACCGAGGCCGGATACAGCCATCCGGACGCCCAGCGCCGCTTCCGCGTCGTTGACGACCAGACCGAGCTTGAAGCGGCGCTGGAGGCGCCGTGGGACGACTGGGCGATCTTCCTCCACCCCGCTCAGCGCGAATTCGTTGATCGTAACTTCAACGGACCGGCGCGCGTCATCGGCTCCGCCGGCACCGGCAAGACGGTCGTCGCGCTCCACCGTGCCGTCCGGCTCGCCGCAGAGGATCCAGACCACCGCGTCCTGCTCACGACCTTCTCCGCCGAACTTGCGGAGGGGCTTGCTGGCAAGCTTGCCCGGCTGACCAGTAGCCATCCGGACGTCGCCGCGCGCATCACCGTCGACACGCTGCCGCAGATCGCGCGCCGGCTTGCCGCTGAACGCCTCGGCGACGCCAGGATCGCATCTGGTGCCGAAGTCGCCCCGTTGCTCGATGAAGCTGCAGCAGCCGAGGGGACGAGCATCGCGCCGGGCTTCCTCGCCGATGAGTGGCGGCTCATCGTCGATGCCTGGGATGTGCGCGATGCCGATACCTATCTCGATCTGCCTCGGCTCGGCCGCAAGGTGCGCATGGCAGCCTCACGGCGCGACGAATTGTGGCGCATCTTCGCGCGCGTCCGGGCTGCCCTTGACGCGCGGGGCGAGGAAACCGAGGCCGGGCTTATGCACCGGCTGGCACGTGAGCTGAAAGAGCCTCCCTTCACCCACGTCGTTGTGGATGAGGCCCAGGACATCTCGGTGCCGGAGCTGCACCTCGTCGCGGCCATGGCTGGAGGTCGGCCCAACGGCCTGTTCTTCGCTGGCGACATCGGCCAGCGCATCTTCCGCTCGCCCTTTCCGTGGAAGGCGGCGGGCGTCGACATCCAGGGCCGCTCGCGCAGCCTCAAGGTGAACTACCGCACCTCGCACCAGATCCGGTCGAAGTCGGACATGCTTCTGCCGCCACGCCTGATCGAGGCCGACGGCGGCGAGGACAACCGCCTGGGCGTATCCTCCGTCTTTCACGGGCCATCGCCCGAGCTGCGCCTTTTCGACACGCCCGAGGAAGAGAGCGCCGCCGTCGGCGCCTGGATCGACGGCTGCCTGGAGGACGGGATCACGCCGGAGACGATCGCCGTCCTGGTGCGCTCCGAGAAAGAATTGCTCCGCGCGAGCGCCGCTGTTGCTGCGTCTTCCGCCAACGATGTCCAGCCTTCGCTCATGCACGACGCAAAAGGACGGGAATTTCGCGCAGTCGCGGTGATGGCTTGCGATGCCGATGTCTTGCCGAGCGAGAGCCGATTGCTGGAAGCTTCCGACGAGCGGGCGCTCAAGGAGATCTACGATACGGAACGCCACCTGCTCTATGTCGCGGCAACACGCGCACGGGAAAGGCTGTGGATCTCTGCCTGTAGACCGCCGTCTGAGTTTTTGGACGATCTGATCGATGCGTAGCTAGCGGTGCGGTCGTGAGATCGCCAAAGGCCGGGCGGAGATTTCAGCCGGCAAAACCTGCATTAGAATATGCTTAAATTAGATGGAGTCCCTGAGGTATATGCGGCCATCTACGCCATTTCCTCACTATCGCAATCCACCAAGTCGGCGACGTTGGATCCACAGGGGCGGGAAAGGTAGTAATATCTTCAACTTCGGCTTTAAGTATGCGAAATTGCTCCGGGGGACGGGAGGAAAAGTGAGGTGCAAGGGCAGTATATTGAGCTCGAGCGATTAAGCGATATCGAGCTTGTCGACTTATTCAAGAATGGCAAGGACGAGCCACGCCTGCTGGCCGCGCTGAACGAAGAACTCAAGGCCAGGGATTCGGACGTTGCAGTTGAATTGCATACTGCCGTGTCAGCCGCGCGTCTCCGGTTGCGAAAGCGTGCGGCAGTAGTTTCTTCCCCACCCGGAGCCATCTCGAAGCCTCCGGGTCAGAAGTCGCCACCACCAACCGGGCCCGTCCGCTCATGGCTGGGCGCATTCTTTGCCGCGCGTGGCCTGAAGCTGCCAGACGGTCGACTACTCTGCCGCTATCGCATGAACGACGCCGAATATGCAGAGGCGAAAGTAATTCTGCGGCGTCTCGCTGGTGATGGCCGCCTCGACCAACCTGACGATCGATCAGGTGCGCTCTTCGTCGCCTATTGTGCGGAGTGGTTTCGGCGAGAGTCCGCGTCCACGTTTCTTCGCTGGGACGATCCTGCGCCCGACCTATTTCCTCGGGTCCCATACGCCAGCAAGAAAAAGCTCGCGATACGAGGTCTCAATGCCTGGAGGCGGCAGCTACGCCTGATCAATGGCAATCGCGAGTTTCTGTTGACGGTTGCACTTGAAGGGGGCGTGCCTGTCAAGGTTCTCAGGGATGGGGCCAAGGGATGGCTTAAGGACTATCTGCGCGCGGTCATGCATCGATTGGTCACGCTCGGAGTCTCGGCTCCAGAGGACGTTCTGCTCGTCGCCGACGAGGAGGGATGGCGGATCCGCAAGAGCTATCGCCATGAAGATTTCATCCACATTTGCGCCGAGCTCGCGGAGCGGCTGTTGCACTGGCGATCTGTTGCCGAACGAGAGGCAGGACCCTCTGGATCAGCGCAGGCGCTACGCAATACGCAATTGCTCGACGCCAAGCATCCATTGTGGCGGGAAGAGCTCCCTGTCTACGTGGGCAAAGACGACGAAATCGTGGTCGAAGGACTGCTTGCTGGCCTTGTCGACGAAAAGCTCGGCGGTCTGTCAACCGAAGGGGTTGGTGCAAAGCGCTTCCTGATTCAGCGCGCCGGATGCTGGAAGCCCGCTTTGCAAGTCCTCGCCGACGGGGAGATCCCTGCGGCCAAGGTTCCCGACCTGACAACTTCCCTGGGCCGCGCTCGCGCCGTTCCCACCGGCGAATTAAGCAATCATCTCGCTGGCGACTTCGCGGTGTTCGAGCCGCCGGTGGGGGTGCAGCGGCGCTGGCGTGTCAGGCCGTCGAACCGCCTGACACGGCTGATGCCAGGCTTCCCCCTCGAGGCGAAAGTCACCGTCACATTGACGTCGTCAGGTGTTCCACACAATTGGACGTGGCCAGGGGGCGAGGCACTGCGCTCCGAGCTACTGGTGTTCAGGGATGACGACGGCGCCACCCAAAACGAACGTTTGCTGCGTTTCTTGCGTGCCGGCTCAGTCGCGTCGTCAGCCAAAAAACTCTACGCGCTATGTCCCGAGTCATGGTCGGTGGAGGCGAAGGACGGGGAAACGACTCTGAGCGAAGACGTGCTGCCGGGGATAGGGCGCAAGCTCGTGACGATCTCGGGAGCAGCCTATTTTCGCAGTGCCGACCCCGACGCGTCGCGGTTTTTGGTCGAAACCAACGCGGAAGAGCGTGAGGAGGAACTCGAACTCGCACGGATCCACAATCTCGTGCTCACGGATGAGCGTTGTGACCTGATCTCCTCGCCCTCGACACCGGCCATCCGCGGGAAGGGCGGAAAGACGCGCCCGCTTCGCGGAGGCGAATTGTCTGTTCGCCACCGAGGTGGTCGCTGGGAGCCCGTGATTGGCCAATTGGGGGGCGCGGGCGTGGTTGAACTGTCATGGCGCGACCCCATGGCCGGAATCCAGATCGAAAAGCAGCTTCTGGCACTCGTTCCAATCGGGGCGTCGCTCAAAGGCAGGCTCGTCGATGCCCAGTCTGGAGAGATCGAAGCGCTTGGGTTGCCCGGCTGGACAATCGTGGTTCCAGGCTCCGAGTGCTCGGCCGAGCAGGTTACACCTGGAAGACTGGCCGTTCGTTTTTCGGGACGACCGCTCTATCGGCTGACCGTGCGTCTCGTTCCACCGCAAGGCGAGGGCTTCGACGTCTCTGTCTCTCTCGTCGGTCGCGAAGGTTGCATCGCCTTAGCGGACGGCAAAGTGTTGCGTCCTGGTTCGGTGACAGACCTGCGCAGCTTGCGTGGAGCGGTCGCGACTTCGCCGCGTCCCATCTGGCTTCAGCTCATGCTCAAAGGGGACAGGTCTGGAGGGTTTCGGCCGAAGGTTGATGGCGAACTGCCGCTCGGCACGCTACGCTCCGGCATCCAGGAGATGCTCGGGGCCTCGGCTCACCAGGACGACATGGTTGAGGTCGAGTTTCTCGGCGATACGCGACCACCAATCCGCATCAGCCGTTACGGCGAGCATACGTTGAGCTTTGATGCCGAAAAGGTTCGATGGTCACCGGGCGCATCGGAAACAAATCTGCAATTGGTCGCGCGCATGGTTCTCGATCCGCGTCGCGAACACGCGCTCGAGCGCGAGACCGATGGCGTTTGGCGTCTGCCCGAGAGGTGCGCGAACGTCTGTCTGGTTTATCTTCGCGATGGTCCGGACGTGGTATCTCGGCCACTGCCGGCGAATGTCGCGCAAGCGGCCGGCGCTCCCGCTGAAGGTCTGCTGAGGGCATTGGCCAACCCGGATTTTGGCACGCGGCAAGCCGCGATTGTCGCTGCGCTTGAGGCGATTGGAGCGGGTCAGGGTGCCGCCGCGGACCTGAGATGGCTCCTCGACGCTGCCACCAATCTGAATGGGCTGCCGCCGAGCGCTCTCGATGGATTGGCGCGGCTACCGCAGTGCCCGAGCGCCCTGGTGCGGTTACTTTTGGCAGCCACGGACGAAGAGCGTCATTTGGTCTGGAGCCTGCAAAATGAACTGCCGTTCCTCTGGCTCGCACTTCCGATCGTTTCGTGGAGGGAGGCGATCGGCGCCGACATGGAAAGCCTGATCACCACACTTGAGGCGCATCTCGGGCGTGAGCAGGCCGCCCGGCTCGCAATGGATCGGCTATACAGCCTGGCCGCGAATTTGTCGTCGATCGAGCCAGCGCTGGCGATGGTTCTCCGAGAGGCGGGTGTTCCGGCGGAACCATTGGCGGGGCAACTAAGCCTTGTCGAGCTGATGAGCCGGCACGTTGCCGGTAGTGCCGAGGGCGCTGAGCACGGCCGCAACCAGATCGCGAGCCATTTGTCGTCCTTGAGCTTGAAGACACCGCCGGCAATCTTGTCGATGACGCATGAAGAGCACGCGGGCCTGTTCGCGCCGCTTGTGCTCGCTGCCGGTGCCCAGAGCCGTCTCAAGCTCAATCGCGAGCTGATGCTTCTGTCCCGCAGGATATTACGCGAGGATCCTCACTACGTTGCCGCAGCCTTCCCACATTTCCTGTCATTCTACCGGTGATCATGACGCCCTTCGACACCCTTTCCGCCGCGAAAACTCGAACTGCCGAGGCCATCATCGCTCAATCCGGCCTCGCGCATAACGGACTACGGACGCAACTGCGTGAGATGCTCACGGGCGCGGATGCGAAGGTTGGTGCACTGCTCCAGGAACCGCTTGTCGAGGGGAGCCACCCCTTCACTACCGCTGATGCGACGATGAAACAGTTGGCCGGTCCGCTGCTACAGACGGCGCTTGTGGAGGCGATGGACCGGTTGTCTATTGGACACGATTACCGTTTCCCATCCGACAGAAAGCCGTTTCGACACCAATTGGAGGCCTGGCGGCGCTTGCTTCAGCCCGGCAATCCGCAGTCGGTTCTGGTGACCTCGGGAACCGGGTCCGGCAAGACGGAATGCTTCCTCCTGCCGATCCTGAGCGATCTGGTGCGGCAGGCCGAAGAAGGTAGCGCGCTCGAGGGCGTGCAGGCCATCATGCTCTATCCGCTGAATGCCTTGATCGAAAGCCAACGCGAGCGCCTGTCCGCATGGACGGCGCCGTTCCGCGGGAAATTGCGTTTCTGCCTCTACAATGGCGACCTAGAACGGAGCAGGCCTGCCTCCGAGCAGCGACAAAAGCCCGAGCAAGTCATTGACCGCGAGCAGCTTCGTCGGAGCCCCCCGCCGATCCTGGTCACCAACATCACAATGCTCGAATACATGCTGGCGCGTGCGGAAGACCGGCCAATTCTCGATGTCTCGCGTGGCAAGCTCAGGTGGATCGTGCTCGACGAGGCGCATTCGCTCGTGGGGGCAGCGGCTGCCGAGATCGCGCTTCTGCTCCGGCGCGTTTTACTCGCCTTCGGTGTCTCGCCTGCCGATGTTCGTTTCGTCGCGACGTCGGCGACGATCGGAAGCGGTGAGCAGGTTAGGGAGCAGCTGCAGCGTTTCCTCGCCGATGTGGCGGGTATCCCTGAGGCGTCGGTTCATGTCATCGCGGGCGATCGCCGTCTGCCTAATCGGCCGGTAGCAAAAATCTCGGACATTGACCTGGAAACGGCGAGCCCGCATCAACTCTACGATGCCCTCGGTTCCAACCCGGAGGTGTGGAAGTTAGTGGAGGGTCTTTTCAGGGGCGGCCTGCCGCTGTCGGCCTTCTCAGCAGCGGCTGCGGGATACAACCGCGATGCCACCGATCTGGTTTCGCTGATGGCGCAGGCTGCGCGTCATCTTCCCGGCGGCGAACTCGAGCGGCTCGCACCGGTCCGCATCCACGCGTTTGAAAGGGCGGTTGCCGGGTTCTGGAGCTGTATCAATGCCGATTGCGCTGGACGCGCCGAGAACTGGCCATTCGGCCGGATCCTCGCAGAGCGGGCCGATCGCTGCCCATCATGCCAGGCGTCGGTGCTAGAAATCATCAGTTGCACGGAATGCGGTGAGCCGTTCCTGGAGGGCGTGGAAAGCGCCGGCCGGCTGAACCCGCCAGTCCGGACGCCGCCGCGCGACGAGTTTGCATTCGACAGCGCCGGCGACGGCACGGCCTCCGATGACGGAGACGAGCCGGAAGATGCCGGATCCAACGACTCCGAAATCCAGCTTGTGGACCCGGGCATCCTCTTCGCGGCGCAGCCTAGCGCCGGCGCGCGCAACTGCTGGCTCGATTCAAGCAAGGATTGGCGGGTCGCTGACGGCCCAGGCGAGGGTCGCGCAACGCTGCTCTACGAAGAGCGCGACCGGAGCTTCGAGGGCTCAACCTACTGCCCGCACTGCAATCCGTCCGGCACGGGCACGACACGGCGATTGAAGTCACTACGATTCGGCGCACCCTTCGTCTTAGGCAACACGGCGCCAATCCTGCTCGACGGGGTCGAGCCCGCATTCGCCACGGAAACGCCGCTCCCCGCAGGCGGCCGACGTCTTTTGTCCTTCACCGACAGCCGTCAGGGAACGGCACGCATCGCCGCACGTCTTCAGCGCGAGGCGGAGCGCAATTTTGTGCGCTCGTTCGTCTATCATCAGGTTCAAATTTCGATGCGACCCACCGGTGATGCCGATCAGATTGCCAAGCTGGATGGAGAGATTGCAGGACTCGAGGCGGCTTTCTCTGCCACAAAACAGCCGGTCCTGGCAGGGATCATTGCCGACAAGAAGCAACAGCAAACGGCGCTCGCGTCAGGCAGCACTGATGGGGTGCCTTGGCCGGATATGGTCGAGAGCTTGGCGGAACGTCCGGAGGTCTCCGAATGGATCAAGGACGTCTGGCAGGCGCGGGACGGCGACCAGTTCGGCGACAGCCGTCGCGTCGCCGAATTCCTGCTGCTTCGCGAGTTCGACCGCCGCCCGAAGCGAGCGAACTCTCTTGAGACTCTTGGGCTCGCACGCCTTCGCAATCCCGCGATCGAAGTCTTATCGGAAGCGCAGTTGCCGTCCGCGTTCAGGCGTCGAGGCAAGAGCATCGCCGACTGGAAGGCCTATCTCGAAATGCTCCTGACGCATTTCGTGCGCGCAGGACGGGCGATCGACGTGTCGCGCGATCTGCTCCACTGGATCGTGCCGAAGGGATCGCCGAGAAGTTTGGTCGGGCCAGACGGCGAGGTTGGCAAGGACAGGGGGCTACTCGGCTGGCCAAACCGTTTTCGCGGTATGGCGGATGCCCGGCCCAAGGCATTTCTTATCCACGGTTTGGGTCTCGACCGTTCAAACGCGGGCGATGGCGACGATCTGGACGAATGCCTCGGTGAGGCGTGGAACCGCATCGGTCCGATGCTGCAGCTGAGCGGCAACCGGCTGGCTTACTCTTTCCGCAAGGCTTTCATTGCGCCGCTGACGCACGCTTACCTCTGTCCCGTCACGCGCCGCGTTGTTGACCACGCACCTTTCGGAATATCGCCTTACGGATTGGAACGTGCAGGTGCGGCACAGCGGGCCCAGCCGATCGATCTGCCCGTTTTGCCTATTCCGATTGTTGGCACGGCGGACCGGGCCGCTGCACGCTCGGCCACACAGAGCTGGCTGGCAGGAGAATCGGTCCGCAGTTTGCGCGATATCGGCGCTTGGTCGGCCTTCGCCGACCGCATCGCCCTCTTCGTCGACTATTTGCGCTCGGCAGAGCATTCAGCTCAACAGGATTCGGCCCGGCTGCGGCGCTACGAGCAGGACTTCAGGGCGGGCAAGATAAACTTGCTCAATTGCTCGACCACCATGGAGATGGGCGTTGATATTGGCTCGGTATCATCGGTGATGATGACAAATGTGCCGCCATCGATCGCCAATTACCGTCAGCGAGTCGGCCGGGCAGGGCGGCGCAACCAGGCGACTGCGCTGGCCTTCACCTTCTGCAAGGACAGGCCGCTCGACCGAGACGCGTTTCGTGATCCCGCAGCATTCCTAGAGCGCAGCGTGGCGGCGCCGAGTGTTTCGCTGCAGAGCAGGCCGATCGTGCAGCGTCATGTCAATGCCTACCTCCTTGGCGCGTTCATGCGGGAGCAGGCCGGTGATGCGTTAAGGATGCAGATCGGAGCCTTCCTCGGCTGCCCGGCGGGCCTGGAGCAAACGCGTCCGCTGAAGGCCGAACGGCCGGTTGAGATATTCCTTGACTGGCTGGAGCTTCCGGCGACGCGCCATGGGCATCGGTCTGCGCTTCAAACTCTCGTCCGGCGCTCAATCCTGGAGGGCGATGGTCGTCTGGTTGACGATGCGCGCGACGCCATCAGCAATCTGTCAGGTGTGTTCCTGGCAGAGTGGGAAGGCCAGAGAGCCCTGGCCAAGGACGAGGGCTTGAAGGACGCCGGCAAGAGCCGGATGGGGATCGAACTCAAGCGCCTTTGCGAGGAGTTCCTCCTGAGCAGCCTTGCCGACCGAGGCTTCCTGCCCGGTCATGGGTTTCCCACCGACGTGGTGTCGTTCATGCCCGGGAAGGAGTTCAAGCTTTCGGATCAGGCACCAGCGGACGGGCGACGGCAATTTCGCACGACAGGGCCGCAACGATCCCTCGACCTAGCCATCCGCGACTACGCGCCCGGGTCGGAAGTGGTGCTGGATGGGCTCGTGCACCGTTCCGCCGGTGTCACGCTCAACTGGAAGCGTCCGGCGAGCGAGGAGAACTTGCCGGAGATCCAGAGCCTTCGCCATCAATGGCATTGCAAGGAATGCGGGGCGAGCGATACGGCCTCAGGTGCGATGCCTGGCCACTGTCCGGTCTGTGGCGTCGATGCTCCAACTCTTCAGGAATTTCTCAGACCGGCGGGCTTCTCGGTCGACCCGCGAGAAAAGACGCATGCCGAAACCGACTTTCTGACCTACGTGGCGCCCGAAGAGCCTCTGGTTTCAACTCGCGACGCCCTTTGGCGAAATCTCCCGGTTCCCGAAGCTGGACGGTTCCGCACCAGCCGCGAGGGCATGGTTTACTACTCGAACCTTGGACCTCAGCGTCTGGGTTACGCCGTCTGTCTGCAGTGTGGTCGGGCTGGTGCCGAGACCGCATCCGGTTCGAACGCTATTGGCCCGAAGGAGTTGAAGGACCACAAACCTCTGCGCTTTCGCAGGGACGTTGACATCTGCGCCGGCAATGACCGGCCATTCAGCATAAAGCGACATCTCGCGCTGGGGCACGAGATCACGACGGATGTCTTCGAACTTCAACCACATCGAAGGATAAGGCGTCCAGCTGCCGACGCCCTGGCGATCGCCTTGCGCGAGGCGCTCGCTCAGGAGCTCGGCATCGAGGCTGACGAAATGGGATTTGCGACAGCACGGTCGAAAAATCATCTTGGGGCAGACGCCGTCTCGCTGCTTCTTTTCGATCGGGCAGCGGGCGGCGCCGGATTCTCGACATCGCTCGAAAGCCTGCTGCGGCCGGTCCTCGATCGCGCCGATCGGATCCTTGATTGCAGGACGCCTGGCTGCATCAGGGCGTGTCCGGCCTGCGTTCTGGTGTCCGATGCACCTGAAGGCGTCGACAAGCTTGACCGTTCTGGAGCGCTAGGATTCTTGCGCGATCATTTATCGCTGCCCGCGGAGATCGCGCCCGAGGATCGCTTCGCATCGGGCGCGGAGATCTGTGTTTCAATTGTCGACGAGATCGACAGGGAACTCAGACGCGCGTCCCGAGCGACCCTGACGCTGTTTCTGCCTGCTAACACCGATTTCGCCACTCTAAGCGATTGGCCGATTGGTGAGCAACTTCACCGGTGGCGCGAACGCGGCCATTTGCTACGCCTAGCCGTTGCTCCCGGTTCCTTGTCCGGACCGACCGCCGTCGCTGACCGGCTTGCGCTCAGGGATTTTGCCATTAGATACGGCGCCCAATCTGCTGAAATGCAAACAGTCCTCTTCTCGAACGGCGCGGCAGCCGTTGCGATAGTAACCTCAGATCGAGAAAGCTCCGTTGCGTGGGCATCTCGTGACATCGTGGCCGGGCTGCCAGGTTCGTTGTGGGGCAAGCCGGATAGATATCCTATTGCCCGTGCCGACACGGTTGTCGATCTGGCGGTTAAGCCGATCGATATGCAGACACTTCTCCCACCGCCCGGCGCACAAATGCTCAACATTGGCGCGGAATGGGATGGCGATCTCGCGAGCTTCGGCTTGCGGGCAGCCGGTGCAATGGCTGCTCTTCTAAAGAAAGGCGGCGCCTGGCCGTCCTGCGGCATCACCGACATCGTCTATCAGGACCCCTATGTCTGCGCACCACTCCCGGCGAGGCTCGCAGTTGATGTGATTGCAGCGTTGGTAAAGGCGTCTGGTGTGCGCGGTGCCGCTGTTCGAATCGAGACTCGCATGCCCAAGCCTTCGGACCGTGGCTCTCCTTGGCAAATCACCCACAATTGGCAAGCCGGAGTGGATCAGGAGGCGGTCGTGGCTGTCCTAGGAGCCAAACGAGGCTTAGTAACGACTGTCCGTCAACTTGACGTGCCTCACGGACGCTTCATGACGATCAACTTCGCAGACAAGAGCCGCGCCAAAATCATCCTCGATCAGGGCTTCGGCGCGTGGGCGCTCCCACGTGGAATACAGGTTCGGTTCGATTTCACTGCCGACCACACGCATCAGGTCGAGCGCTTGGCGACTGTCAACGTTCTTCTACAAAAGCAAGGGGTGGGGAACACCTATGTGATAGCGGCAGGAGGATGAACGCCGGTAGGCATCGACGCGACTACACCATTGGTTCGCGTTGTTTGATCCCCTCTCGCTGGTTGCTGCTCATGCCCTCTTCCTCCCTACGAGCCTTTCGTCTAATCGCGCGACGGCTGGGCTTGCGGCGAACTCTGGCACCACTCTTCGCTCCGAGATCGACTTCGAATATGCGCAGATCACTTAGCAGTGCCGACAAGCTCTTGTATCCGCAGGCCCGAGTGTCGAGGCCACCGTGACGCACCGCGAGTTCGATTTCGACATCTTTGATTCTTGCCCAACCCGTCTGGTCCTCGAGGCTTATCACAATGCGCTTCAGCAGGCGTGAAGCCAATGACGGCCGCAAAAGGGTGGGCCGGGATGAGGCTTTGGTGGAGCTTTCCCTGCACGACGCGAGGAGTTCTATCGGGTAGAACTGCGTAAAGGCGCGCCGCAATCGCTCGGGAGCCTCGTCGCCGCCGAAACCGTAGCAGCTCAACCCCGCATCGCGCACACGCTCTGCAAGTGGAACGAAGTCGCTATCTCCCGATACGAGTGCCACGGCGTTTACGTCGCCGGCGTGAAGCGTATCGACAACATTGATGACTATGTGAATGTCGGAGCTGTTCTTGCCGCTTATAATCCGGTCGACCTGTCTCGTTCCCAGCCGCAATGAGTCGCAAGCTGCCGCCCATGCTTCACTGTCGGTCCGACGAAAATCGCCGAACGCCTGAGCAGAGACAACATCGCCCAAGCCTGACAGGTTGGTTAGCACACCAACTGCACACCACGCGGGAACATTTTCGATGTCGAAGAAGACGGCTATCCGAGGGCGCTCGACGAGATTATCGACTGCGGATGTTTGGTTCGAAAAATCCATGGTCAACTGCTCCGGTGCAGAGATGCGTTTTCGATCCTTGCTAGGTAAATTCGCTGCCAAGTGTCTCGTGGCGCATTCCTTGTCGCCGCACTCGGACCAATTATATATTGGCTTTCGGACTCTTCCAGGATACACGAAGTGCCCATCTTATGGTCCGTCACAATGTTACAAAGGGTCTCATAAGTTATTGATTTTATTTAGACGAGTTACAATTCAATCCTCTCTGGCAGCACCATTCGACGCCAATGCGCGCATTGCCGCAGAAATAGTCTCGAGGTTGGCGCCCTTGGGCGGTGTTACCGTGTGGCCGTGTCCCTCGCCGACTCCAGCGCCTTGTCGATGGTGACGATAACCGACATGCCGGGTGCGAGCTCGCTTGCCAGCGGCTGATCCGGATCGATGGCGATTCGCAGTGGCAGGCGCTGGGCGACCTTGGTGAAGTTGCCGGTCGCGTTGTCGGATTTCAGCACGCTGAACTCGGAGCCTGTCGCCGGCGAGAAGCGCTCGATGCGGCCGGTGAGCCGTGCGTGGCTGAGCGCGTCGATCTGTAATGCGGCGGGCTGTCCGATCCTCATGCCGGCAAGCTGCGTTTCCTTGAAATTGGCGACGACCCAGACGCGCTGTGGCACGATCGCCACCAGTTGCGTGCCAGCGGCGACATATTGGCCGAGCCGCGCGCCGACTTCTCCCAGCCTTCCGTCTTCGGGCGCGGTGACGCGTGTGTTCTGCAGGTCGATTTCCGCGAGATGCACGGCAGCTTCCGCGCCCTGCACCGCCGCTTCGAGTGACTGGCGGCCGACGATGGTCGCCTCCAGATCCTGCCTGGAGACCTCAAGCGCCGCTTGCGCTTGCCTGTAGCTTGCCTGCGCCTGCTCCATGGTGGAGCGGCTTTTGTCGGCATCACTCGCGGTCACCACGCCACTCTTGCGCAAGGGTTCTATGCGCCCCCAACCGGCCTCTGCGACGTCGAGCGTTACCTTCGCGCCCGCGAGCTGGGCTTCGGCGGAGCGGATACGCGCTTCGCCGGACAGCCGGTCCTGCTGTGAACTGGTGAGCGCGGCCCTTTCGGCCGCCAGCGTCGCTTTGGCCTGCTCCAGTTTCTGCTGGAATATCCGGTCGTCGAGCCGGACCAGCAGTTGGCCGGCCTTCACCTCCTGATAGTCCTGCACGGCGACTTCGGCAATGTAACCCGCCAATTGCGGCGCGATGATCGTCACCTGCCCGCGTACATAGGCGTTGTCGGTTACTTCGACCGTGGAGGTAAAGGGCGGCAATCGCCATGCGTAGAGGATGACGGTCAGGCCGGCGAGGCCGAGCATGACGGCAAAAAGCGTGGCGGTGAAGCGGAAAAACTTGGACATGCTGGTCTCGGTGTGACGTTCAGGCGGTGGGGGTCGCGGGTATCGGCGCGAAGCGGCCGCGGGCCGCGTCATAGGCGACGTGGATGAGAAGGGCGGCCAATGCGATGATCGCCAGGACCGCAATCAGCAGGAAGGCGTCGTTATAGGCAAGCACGTTGGCTTCCCGGGTCGCCTGCTGCGAGAGCAGCACCATTCCTTCGGCGTTGAGCAGCGCCTTGTCGGTGATCGTCCGCGCATAGCCTCCGCCAAGCTGGGTGATGCGCTGCGCGACCAGCGGATCGGTCAGGACGAGATGCTCGACTAGGTGGCTCGAATGGAATTTCTCGCGGATGGTAATGAAGGTGCCGAACACCGCCGAGCCGAGCAGTCCGCCGATGCTCTGCGTGGTCAGGAAGACGATGATGAAGCTGAGGATGTAGTTCGGTCCCTTCTTCAATGCCGAGGAAAGACCGCTGGAAAGGGCGGGCGGAAGAAACAGCGCGCCGGCGAAGGCGATCAGCGCCTGGCTGAAATACATTTGTTCCGGCCGCGTGAGGTTTGTCGCCCGGCTGTCCATCAGCGCGCCGATGGCAAGCAGGATCAGCGCAACGACATGGATTGCGGGTTCGCGTCCCGGCTTCATGACGCAGGCGCAAGCGAGGCCGCCGGCGATCGTGGCGGTGAGAATGACCCAGTAGAGTGTGATGGTCTGGTCGTTGAGCAGCCCGAGAACCTGGAAGAAGCCGGCGGCGCCGGCCGTCTGCTCGGACAGCACGATGCGGAAGACGAGCAACGCGCCGGTGAAATGCAGCACGGCCGGGCTTGCCAGCCAGCGGACGTCAATCAGCGGATTGGCGCGGTTCAGTTCGATGATCGCGGCGCAGGTGATCGACACGATCGCCAACGCCAGCAGCGCACCGATCCACGGCGCCTCGAACCACCAGTAGAGGCGACCGAGAACCAGAACGACCGCCGTGGCGCCGAAGCCGATGGCGATCAGAAGATAGCTGACGATGTCGAGGCGTTCGATGACTTTCGCCCGCGGCGGCGGCGTCAGCGGCAGGAGATAGACCAGGCAGAACGCGATCATCGCCATTCCGAGCTCGACGACGGTGATGTTGTGCCATCCGCCGATGTCGAACAGGGTTGGCGAGATGAGCCGCGCCACTGGTGCGCCGATGGAGATGTTCGTGAGCGCCAGCGGCAGTCCGACCCGCATCTTGAGATGCGGCGGGAACGCCTCGAGCATGTAGAGAAAGCCGAGGCTCGACATAGGCGCCGCGGCGATGCCGCTCATGAAGCGAACGGCGATCGCCGAGGGGATGTCGCGGATGAACAGGTTAAGCACGCAGGCGACGACGAAGCCGAGGATGCTGATCTCGGCGAAGTTGCGAAGGCCGAATTGCGTCCGGATCTTGATGAGAGCGAGCGATAGCGAGACATTTGGGGCCATGTAGGCGGCGACCATCCATGTCGCTTCGTTGCTGGTCGCGCCGATCGATCCCTGGATCTGCGGTATGTTGGCGGTGACGAGGTTCATGCCGAGGCCCTGGGTCAGGGCGAGGAGCAGCGCGGCGCACATGTAGGCGCCCGCGCGTGCCGGGTTCATAGGCGTGAACGCGGGCGGCGCCGGCCGCGGAGGCGGTGCGGGCGGCGGAGTCGCTGCCTCAACGGGTTCGGACTCTTCCTCTGCGGGATCATACCGCTCGATTACGCGGGCCTGCGACATGACGCTGTGCTTCAGGCGACGGCGCCGATGTTGAGGGCGACCCGTCTCAGCACCCGCGTCGCGGTCTCCAGGTCCCTGCCGTCCACGCCGCCGAGCACCTGCTGGCGGAGTTCGTTCGCGTAGCCGAGAATGGTGTCTGTCTCGCGGCGGGCGACATCGGTCAGGAAAATCCCTTTGGCGCGCCGGTCGCCATCGACCGCGCGGCGCACGACGAAGCCTTTCTTCTCAAGTGCGTCGATCAGGCTGACCATCGAGGGCTGCTCGACTTGCAATGCCTCGGCCAGTTCGCTCTGTGTCGCGCCTTCTTCCTTCGCCAGGTGCATCAGCAGCCGGGCGCGCGCCAGTGTCAGGCCCTGCGATTTCACCCGCGCGTCAAACATCGTGCGCAGCTTGCGGTTCACCTTCGTCAGTTCATCGACGAACGCCGTGCGTGAAGCCATCATATCCATAGAGAACTCATACTAATAAGAATAATAATTAGCTACCTATGCAATTAGTCCCTCATCGGGACTTTGGCAAGAGGTCGTCTGTTGTCGATAGCAAGGATTGCGCGATGAACCTCGGCATCGGCTGCGCTCGTATCGTGCTTGGCAGGACGCCAAGCATGTGCCCGCGGAACCGATCGATTGACATTCGCCAGCGTTTTTCTGCTATCAGCGGCGATGCCGGGCGCACATCGTGGATCAGGGCGGCAGGAAATGATAATCTTGATCGGACGCTTTTCATGACCAATGTTGCGCTCACCGGCCTGGGGCGCGAGCTTGCGGAGCGGGCCGCCAACGGCCGACCGGTGCGCATCGGCGTCATCGGTTCCGGCGAGATGGGCACCGATCTGGTCACCCAGGGCATGCTGATGAAGGGCGTCGAGGTCTGCGCGATCTCGACCCGCCGGCCGCATACGGCGCGCGAGGCGATCCGCATCGCCTATGGCGACGAGGCAAAAGCCGCCGAGGCGGATACCCAGTCGAAAGTGTCGGCGGCGATCGAGGCCAAAAAGATCGCCATCACCTCGAACGAGATGCTGGTGAAGAACCCGTTGATCGACGTGGTGATCGACGCGACGGGAAAACCCGGCGTCGCCGCCGACTTCGACCTGATGGCGATGGAGCACGGCAAGCATGTGGTGATGATGAATGTCGAGGCCGACGTCACCATCGGACGCTACCTGAAGAGCGCCGCCGACCGGCTGGGCGTCGTCTATTCGGTCGGCGCCGGCGACGAGCCGTCCTCCTGTATGGAACTGATCGAGTTCGCCAGCGCGCTGGGATACACCATCGTCTCGGCCGGCAAGGGCAAGAACAACCCGCTGAACCACGATGCGGTGCCCGACGACTACCGCGAGGAAGCCGAGCGCCGCAACATGAACCCGCGCATGCTGGTCGAGTTCGTCGATGGCTCGAAAACCATGGTGGAGATGGCGGCGATCGCCAACGCCACCGGGCTGGTCCCGGACGTGCCGGGCATGCACGGGCCCAACGCCGACCGCGACAACATGGTGAAGGTGCTGATCCCGCGCGAGGATGGCGGCATCCTGTCGAAAAGGGGCGTGGTCGACTACACCATCGGCAAGGGCGTGGCGCCGGGCGTCTTCGTCATCGTCGAGGCGACGCATCCGCGCATCATCGAGCGCATGGACGATTTGCATGTCGGCAAGGGGCCGTATTACAGCTTCTTCCGCCCCTATCACCTGACCTCGCTGGAAGTGCCGCTGACGGCGGCGCGTATCATGCTCACCGGAAAACCGGACATGGTGCCGCTGCCGCATCCGGTGGCGGAAGTATGCGCGGTGGCCAAGCGCGACCTCAAACCCGGCGAAACCTTCGATGCGATCGGCGAGACCTGCTACCGTTCCTGGACCATGACGGCGGGCGAGGCGCGGGCGAGGATGGCGGTGCCGGTCGGCCTGCTGGAAGGCGGCAAGGTATTGAAGGCCGTCAGGAAGGGCGCGCTTTTGACGACCGACAATGCCGCGCCCGACGAGACGACGCGGCTCTACGCCCTGCGCAAGCTGCAGGATGCGATGCCGCATGACGCGGCGGCCGGGTAGGGCTGGGGACAGACGTGGCCGGCGCTTTCCCCGAGATCTATCTGGTGCGGCATGGAGAGACCGAATGGAGTGCGTCCGGAAAACATACGGGCCGGATCGACATTCCACTGACGCCCGCCGGTGAGCAGTCTGCCCGGCAACTCGCCGGCCGCCTGCGGGGTCTGTCGTTCGCCGCCGTCTGGTCGAGCCCGTCACAGCGAGCCTTCAACACCTGCGTGCTGGCCGGCTTTGGCGAAGGCGCGCTGCGCAAGGATGATCTGGCGGAATGGGACTACGGCGCTTACGAGGGGCTGACCACCCGGGAGATTTTGGTGCAACGTCCCGGCTGGCGTCTTTTCCGGGACGGATGCCCGGACGGCGAGCAGGCCTCCGACGCCGGCGTGAGGGCGGATCGGATCGTCAGCCAACTCCGCGCGGTCAAAGGCAATGTCCTGGTGTTTTCGAGTGCGCACTTCCTCAGAGTGCTTGCCGCGCGCTGGCTCGGCCTGCCGCCCGCGCAAGGGGCATGCTTCGTTCTCGACACCGCGAGTACAAGCGTGCTCGGCCATGAGCATGATCTCACCGAGCCGGTGGTCCGGAGATGGAACCAGAGGTAGCTTCCGGTCCGTCACCGTCGACGGTTGCGGCGGCTTTTTCGCGAACCGGCCTGATGAGTTGATCGGCGCGAACTCCTATTTCCCCAACTCCACCGACCTTGCCCGCGCCGCCTCCACAGCTTCGGTGACCAACAGCTTCAGCCGGTCGTCGCCCATCAGCACGTCGAGCGCGGCGGCGGTGGTGCCGTTCGGGCTGGTGACTTGCTTGCGTAGGATTGCGGGGTCTTCGCCGCTTTCGGCCGCAAGACTGGCGGCGCCGAACACCGTCTGCATGGCGAGCAGTCTTGCCGTCTCGACAGGCAGGCCGGCGGTTTGCGCGGCCTCGGTCAGGCATTCGATGAAGTGGAAGATATAGGCCGGGCCGGAGCCGGAAACGGCGGTCACCGCGTCCATCAACCCTTCGTTGTCGATGGTGGCAACCGCCCCGCTGGTGGCGAGCAGGTCCTTGACGAAGGCGAGATCCGCGTCCGCCACGCGGCGGTTGGCGAACACCACCATCATGCCCTTGCCGATCGCCGCCGGCGTGTTCGGCATGCAGCGCACCAGCGGTACCTGTCCGAGAACCTCCTCGAAGGTTTTCATCGGCGTGCCGGCCGCGATCGAGAGGAACACGGTCTTGCCATCGGCGAACCGGCGGTAGCCGGCGGTGACGTCGCGGATGACCTGCGGTTTTACCGCGAGGATGACGAGACGTGGCGCGGTCTCGGCCGGCACGTCCCCGGCGCTCGCGCCCGTGGCGACGCCGAGCGCGGCGGCGCTGGCGCGCAATTCGTCGTTCGGCTCGACCACGAAAACCTCCGGCGCGACGAGCCGGCCGGATTTCAGCCAGCCGACCAGCATGGCACGACCCATATTGCCGCAGCCGACCAGAACCGTCTGAATGGTCATGGAAACTCCCCGAGATGCCGGGCGCCAGGCCGGATTCGCCGCGACCTTGCGGCGCTTCCGGTCTAGCGGCGATTTGCGCCCGCGCCAAGCGCCGGCTGACCAGTGGCCCGGGATTGAACCGTGCCATCAGTCGCTTGCGGCCGAGTCGCCACGGCGGGGAAACGGGCGGCCAGTCTGAGACCGATCACGGCGAAGACGACGAGCAGCCAGACCGGATCGGCGCGACGGAAAAAGAAGCTTTCCAAAAAGGCGTTCAGCGTGGTGAACAGCAGGATCATCATGAACAGGTCGCCGAGCAGCACGTTTTCCCGGTAGCGCGGGATGCGCATGTAATCGACGACGGGCGTGACCAGGAACGCCCAGACTGCCACGGCGAGCCCCGGCAGGCCCATCTGCAGGGCGATGTCGAGATAGCCGTTGTGGCCGTGCACGATGGTGCGGATGTCCCAGTCGCGGTCGAAGGGCTGGCTCATCGATTCCAGGAACGGCGTCCCCCAGAAACTGTCGTAGCCGTAGCCGACCCAGGGCCGCTTCATGATCATCTCGCCGGCGAAATCCCACAGCGTGGTGCGGCCGGTATAGGTCATTTCCGGAAAGTTCCAGGTCACGAACTGTTTTAACGGATCGATGAAGACGATGCCGAGCGTGGCGACGGCTGTGCCGGCGACGACCATCCAGAACAGCGCGGCGGCGACCGGGCGCATGCCGAACAGGCCGGGCAGGGCGACCACGATCATCGCCACCGGGACAAGGCCAGCGGTGGTCTTGGAGCCGGTGTTGGCCATGAAGATGAAGGCGGAAACGAACAGGATTGCGCCCGGCCATTTGCGGCCGCGCCTGAACAGATAGAGGCCGCAGAACGACAGGCAGGCCATCACCGGGCCGGCGACGTTCTTGTGCGAGAACACGCCGCGCCACAGGCCGGCATGCTGCGGCTCCATCGACGCCGCGGTGTGCATGGCCTCGTTCGGGAACAGCACTAGGCCGATGTAGCAGATGGCCACGACCGTGAGGCCGGCCACTGTCAGAACGGTGGAGAAGGCGTCGGCGTCGCGCGGAATGGCGAGCACGGTGGCCACGACCAGGATGCCGATCAGCGTGAAGGAGAAAGCGCGCATAGCCGCCGGCGGATAGGTGGCGTCGGCGACCGACAGCAGCGCGAAGCCGATCATCAGCAGGAAGGAGAAGCTGAACAGCGCCGAGACGACGCGGGGCGTCGCCAGGAAGGCGAGCGACAGCAGCGAGACGGCGCCGAGCGATCCGTAGCCGAGCTGATTGACGATGTTGCCGCCGGTGTCCGGCTCGCCGCCGCCGCCCGGTTCGAACGGCGTGAACGAGATCATCAGCGCGGCCAGCAGGACGGTGGCGACGATCGTCGGCAGGCGCGGCGAGGCGAGCAGCGACGAGAAGGCTGAAAGGTCAGTTCTTCTCGGGCTGACGGTACTGCTCATTGGCGTATCCGAACTCGGCCATCACGCGGCCCGCGCCGATATATACCGGATAGAGCGCGATGGAAATCGAGCCGGTCTTGCACAGCTTGAGGAAGCCGCGAAACGGCGAGGCGCCTAACAGCAGCAGGCTCTTCACGAATACCTTGGTGTTGGCGAAGGGTGTGCCGGCGCGCTTCTTCTTCTCGACCAGCGTGGAGATCACGCCGTTGCGCAGGCTGCGCGCCCGGATCCAGTCGGCTTCGACCCGCCGCTCCGGCACCGTCTCGCGGATGATGGCCTCGTTGCACCAGGCGAGCCTGAAGCCGCGCTGCGCCGTGCGGCTGAGGAAATCGGAATCGCCGCCGCCCATGAAGTTGAAGCGCAGGTCGAGATAGGGCGGCCCCATCGTGTCCATGACCTTGCGGCTGAGCAGCATGTTTCCCGACGAATAGAGGATCGGCACCACTCCGGTCTCGCGGTAGTGAGCCGAAAACACCGGATGGGCTGCCCATTTGCTGTGCTCGGGCCTGGCGAAGACCGGTATCTGCGGCCCGCCGACCACGTCCACGCCGAGGCGCTCGGCGGTGGCGCACATGTTCTCCAGCCAGTCGGGGTCGGCAAGTTCGTCGTCGTCGACAACCAGCGCGTATTTGAAGTTGGGAAAGTAGGTGACCGTGGTGAGGAACCCGGCATTGTAGGCGCAGCAATTGCCCCGGTCGTGGGCGATGATCAGCATGCCCTGGAGCAGGCCATCGTCGAACCAGGATTTGGCGGCGGCGGCGCCCTCGCGTTTCTCGGCCTCGTTCTCCACCAGCACGACGGCGAAGCGGCGTTTGGTCTTCTGGCTGCGCAGGGATTGCAGCGTTTCCAGCACCTGCTGCGGCCGGCGGAAGGTCGGCACGGTGACGACGGCTTCGATGGAAGCGTAGTCAAGGCCAGGCGAGCTGGTTACGATGCTGATCGAGGCACCCGCGGGGAGTGAAGTCATTGCCGTTCCCTACAAATTTCCCGTGCATTTTCTAGGTGCGGGCGTCATAAGGATTGGTTAAACACCTGAATAAGATTACGCAATCAGCGCCGCCTTGTCCTGCCGGCAGGCACGTACTTAACATTCGGTTCATCGCGCCTTGCTAGGCGGGCCGTCTGGAGGTGTGATGCATCTGCTGTTTGCCACATCGATTATTCCCGACGGGACCCTGGGTTCGGGATACGAAATCGCCAATGCCGCGATCATCGACGCGCTGGATCGCGCCGGCGTGCGCGTGACCGTGCTCGGATTCGTCTGGCCCGGAAAGAAGCCGGCCGACCCGGACAACGCCATCGTCATGGGCGAGGTCGACGTGAAGACCGACGGTGCGCCGTTCCTGCGCAAGCTGAGATGGCTTGGCAAAGCGGTGCTGACCGGGCTGACCTTCGCTTCGGTCAAGCTGAGGGTGGTGACACGGGAGACTTTGCGGGGGGAGATCGACAAGGCGGGACCGTTCGACGCCTATGTGCTCAACGCGGCCACACTTGCCGGCGCCTTCGAAGGCGTCTTCGACGGTCGGCCGACGCTCTATGTGGCGCACAATGTTGAATACCGGTCGGCGGAAGAGAATTCGCAAGCTGCGCGCGGCGCGTTGCAGCGCCTGATCTACAAGCGCGAAGCCCGGTTCCTGCAGGCGCTGGAGGAGCGGCTTTGCCGAAAGGCCCGTTTTGTCTTCACTTTGGCCGAGGAAGACAGCAAGGTCCTCGGTGTCGAAGGGCGTTCGGCGGTGCTGCCGCTGGTGACTCGGCCGACGCCGCCAGTCGTCGCGCGCCCGCGCGAGATCGAATACGCCGCCGCGCTGATCGGCTCGTGGACATGGCAGCCGAACCGCATCGGCCTCGACTGGTTCCTTGAGCAGGTGGCGCCGCACCTTCCCGCCGACTTCACGGTGCGCATCGCCGGCACCGTGCCGTCCGGCCTCATGTCGAACCGGCCGAATATCCGCTTCGTCGGGCGCGTGCCGAGTGCGGAGGATTTTGTCGTGCGCGCCAAGGTCGTCCCGCTGATCAGCCGCGCCGGCACCGGGGTACAGTTGAAGACGATCGAGACGTTCGAACTGGGCCTGCCGTCGGTCGCCACCACGAGTTCGCTGCGCGGCATCGGCTACCGACCGACGAACTGCACCGTCGCCGACGATCCGCAAAAATTCGCCGAGGCGCTGAAGCGGGCGGCCGCCGGCGCGCCGGAAGACGTCGACGGCGCGCAGTTTCATGCCCGCCAACTAAGGGCGCTGGACGCTGCGATCAGACGTGGCCTCGCCACGGTCGGCTACCATGAGAGCGAGGCGGCGGCATGAACCTGCATACCGGCTCGCCCCAGTCGGAACCGGCGGTGACCCACGACATTCTCGGCATCAAGGCGGCCTCGCTCCGCTGGACGGAGGCCATCGACTTGCTCTGCCGGCTGGTCGCCGAACGGCGCTTCACGCGTGTCGGTTTCATCAATGCCCACAACGCCAATCTCGCCACCGACGATCCGTCCTTCAGGGCCGCATTGGTGGATTTCCTCATCCTGCCCGACGGCGTCGGCGTCGATATCGCGGCCAAGCTGCTCTACGGAAGAATGTTCGCCGCCAATCTCAACGGCACCGACTTCATACCGGCATTTTTCGAAGCTCTCCCGGGGGAGGTCCGGGTCGGCCTGATCGGCGCACGAATGGAAAGCGTCAATGCGGCGACCGAGGCGTTGAAACGGCTGGCGCCCGGGCATGAGTTCATCGCCGTGCACGACGGCTTCTTCAAGCCGGAGGACGAGCCGGCGATCCTGCGAAAGATCGAGGAGCTTCACCTCGACATCCTGCTGGTGGCCATGGGCGTGCCGCGCCAGGAGAAATGGGTGGCGCACAAGATCGACGCCCGCCATTGCACGCTGCCGATCGCCGTCGGCGCGCTGTTCGACTTCCTCGGCGGCACGGTGCCGCGCGCGCCGATGTGGATGCGCCGGTTGCGGCTGGAGTGGTTCTATCGGCTGTCGCATGAGCCGCGTCGGCTGTGGCGGCGCTACGTCATCGGCAATCCGCTGTTCATCCTGCGGGTGCTGCGGCAGAAGCTGTCGGGAGCCAGAGGGTGAACCGCCGCTTCAGCCCCGACGAAGCGGAGACGGCTGGACCGGCGGCCGCAACGAAATCGCGGTCGGCCATGATCACGCCGAGCTACGGGCTCGATTTCGAGCGCTGCCGGCTGCTTTGCGAGACGGCGGACCGCCATGTCACCGGCATGGATCATCACTACATCCTCGTAGAAGGGAGGGATGTCCCTGTCTTCCGCCAGCTCGAATCGGCAAGACGCACCGTCGTCGACGAGCGCGATCTGCTGCCGGGGTGGCTGAAGGCTTTCGACGATCCGCTGAGTGGCTTCAGGCGGCGGATCTGGCTCAGCCTGAAAACCATGCCGCTGCGTGGTTGGCACGTGCAGCAATTGCGCCGCATCGGCATCGCCGCGCATGTGCAGGAAGACGTGCTGGTCTATTGCGATTCGGACGTGGCCTTCCTGCGGCCCTTCGATTTCTCGGTATTCCGGAAGGACGGGCGCACGCGGCTGTTCCGGCGCGACCACGCGCTGCGCGAGGAGGGGCTCGACGGACATGTCCAGCAACGCATCTGGGCGACAAATGCCGGAAAGCTGCTGGGGCTCCCGCCGTCCAGCGACGTCGGTCACGACTACATCACCACGCTGATCGCCTGGAACCGGCGCACTGTGGTCGACATGTGCCGGCACATCGAGGCCGTGAACCACCGCCACTGGGTATCGGCCATTGGCTCGGCGCGAAAATTCTCCGAATGCCTGATCTACGGGCGCTATGTGGACGATGTCATCCATGGCGAGGGCCATTTCCACGACGCGCGCGAGTTTTGCAACGTGCTGTGGTACGGCAAGCCGATGAGCGACGACGAGTTCCATGCCTTCGTCGCCGACATGTCCACCGAGCAGGTGGCGATCTGCATGCAGTCCTTCATCGGCACTGACGTCGCGCGCATCCGCCGATTGCTTTCGACCTGATGGTCACACGCGTTTCGTCGGCATTCGCAGCGCCGAATAGGTGAGCGCGGCCGAAGCCAGGTAGAGCAGCGCGAATACGCCGTTGAGCGACAACAACAAGTCCGGCGCATCCGTGGTGTGTGCGAGCAGCAAGGTTAGCAGCACCGCTTTGGCCGCCGCCAGCAGGGCGAGGTTGATGGCCCGCAAGAACGTCTGGCCGCGGGCGAAGAGCAGTTCGGCCTGGTATTCGACGAGGTTGCGCAGGCCGGGGATGGCGAGTGCCAGGATCACCAGCCCAGCCACGTCGGCGATGTTGCGGCCGAGCGCGTTGGGGAACAGGTAGAGCACCAGCGCCAGGCCGCACAGCGCCGCGGTCGAGACCAGAAAGATGCCGGCCTCGATGCCGGCGCGCAGTTTCAGGCCGGACAGCATGGACGGCGTCCGCATGATCCGCTGCACCAGCATCATGGAAAAGGTGCGGATCGGGATGGCGGTCAGGTCGACCAGCCGCATGACAACGGCGTAGATGCCGGCCAGATGCGCGCCGCCGACGGCCAGCACGATGAGCTTGTCGAACTCCATCTGCAGATAGAAGAGCACTTCCGCGCAGGCGACGTACACCGAATCCGACAGCCGCCGCCAATAGAGCCTCGGGCGGAAACGCAGCCGCTGGCGCGGATAGAAGAAGCCGAAGGCGATCACGGCCGTGACGGCGTTGGCAGCAAGATAGAAGACGGACCAGTTGGCCAGCGACACGTCGCCCTGAAGCGCGAAGATCGCGGCGGCGAGCGCACGCAGCGCGGTGCCGAGGATGGTGAGCAGCGAGGCTCGGCCGAACCAGCCGAGCCCGTTGTTGACGATGATGACAAGCTCCACCGGACGCCACAGTAGCGCCTCCGCGACGATGACCGCGGCGAAGACGGAAAGCGGCATGAGGCCGGTGAAGAACAGCTTCTCGGTGATCCATGCCGCCAGCGCCAGCAAGGGCAGCGACAGCACCGACATCAGGATGAAGCCGGCCGTGAAAGTGCCGATCAGGCGCGGGCGGATGGTGGCGGCACGGTAGAGCGCCGAGATGAACCCGAAGGCGAGGATGCGCGACAGCATCACGCCGGCCGCCGACGCCGTGGCGAAGACGCCGAAATCGGCAAGCGAGAGCGTGTTGGCGAGGAAGATGAAGTAGGCCAGCGAGAAAACCAGCCTTCCGCCCGCGCCGCTGATCGCCGCCATATAGTCGCGCACGAGCCCCCGACGCTCGTGAAGGAGCGCGCCCAGCCGCGAAAGCACCGGCTTCCGCGATGTGTTGGCCGGTTCGGTCATGATGATGACATTAAGCTGGAATGATTAATCCGCAGTTCCGGGCGGTCATCCGCCGGTGACTAAAAGTTGTGTGAAATCATGTGTGTTGCCATTGCCGGTTGCCGGGTATTAACGATTTGTTTCCCATGTCGCTTTAGGGTGACTTAACGGATCGATAACCCCAAACCCCCGGCACGAGCGGAAAAAGCGCGCCTTTGATGCTGCACCCCGACGACAATGATGCCGTGGAGCGCGAGCGATCCCTGCTGTCGCTTGGCGATTCGTTGCGCGTCGAGCAGGCAGCAGAGCAGTCGCGCCTCGCCAGGGCCATCGAAGAGGTGCGTTCCGGCAAGCAGGTCGCGGATGCCGCGACGCGGCACCGGCTTGCGCGCTCGCGCAGGAGCGCCCGCGAGGCGTCGCTGCTCAACGCCCTCGAAGACGTGCCGGAGGCGACGGCGTTACAACATCCGCACGATCCGGCGCCCCCCCGGGAGGCGGCTGAGGCCGCGGACCGGAACGACGATCCTTCGGCTGCCGAACCGCCTCGCCCGGACGAGACGGAGCCGGTGCGCCGCAACGCTTCGCTTTTCGCCGACGAGCCCGAGGCTGCCGAGCCTGAGCGTTCGGTCGAGTCACCGGCCGCCGCGCCAGTCGAGCACCAGGAGCAGGCGGAAGGGCCCGCCGGCGCACCGCAGGCTGCGCCGCGCCCACCGATCTACGTCGCGCCGCCCGTTCAGGCGGTTGCGCCGCCGGTGCAGGCGATCGCGCCCGAGGCGCCTTCGGGCGTGTGGAACCCGCTGATCGATCCAGGAACCGTGCTCGCCGGCATCGTCCGCTCGAAATGGTTGATCCTGGCAACCACCATTCTGGGCGCGATGCTCGGCGTGCTGGTGGCGCTCAACACGCCGAAAAAATACGAGTCCTCGACCGAGCTTGTCGCCGATCCGCGCGATCTCGCCATCGGCACCGAACTCACCCAATCCGGCATCTCCAACGAAGCGACGCTGGCCATTATCGAGAACCAGGTACGCTTTCTTACCTCCGGCACGGTCATCAGCAAGGTCGTCCAACAGTTGAACCTGGCCGAGGATCCGGAATTCAACGGGCAGGGGCCGGCAACCGGGTTGAGAGGCCTGTTGTCGCCGGTCCTTTCCGTCTTCCGCGCCAGGGACGGAGAAGACGATCCGGGCAGGCGCTACGCGCTGGCCGCGATGAATCTCGGGCGAGCGCTATCCGTCGAGCGTGGCGGCAAGACCTTCGTCATCTCCATCAGTGCGACGACGAACGATCCGGAAAAGTCGGCGCTGATCGCCAACACCATGACCGACGTGTTTTTGCAGAGCTACGGCGAGCTCCAGTCGGATACGGCGGGCAGGGCGGCGAGCGAGCTGAACTCGAAGCTGTCGGAATTGCGTGACAGCGTCGAGGCCGCCGAGCGCAAGGTCGAGAGCTTTCGCGCCGAGAACGATCTGATCGACGCACAGGGCCGTCTGATCTCCGACGACGAGATCCTGAAACTCAACGAACAACTGTCGATCGCACGGGCCAGAACGCTGGAGCTGAACGCCCGCGCCGCCTCCACCAAGGGCGTCAGCGCCGACGCGGTCCTGGCCGGCTCGCTGCCCGAGGAGATTTCCTCGCCGACCATGCAGGAACTGCGGGCGCAATATTCCGCGCTGCGCGGCGAAGTCGACCGGCTGGCGGTGCGTCTGGGCCCCCGCCATCCCCAGCTTCTGGCATTGCAGGCGCAACTCGCCGGCTCGCGCGGGCTGATCGACGCCGAGCTGAAGCGCGTCGTCTCTTCGATCCAGACTGACCTGAAGCGCGCCGTGCAGCTCGAGCAGGAACTGTCGTCGCGGCTCGCCCAGCTCAAGGTGAGGCAGGGCGACGTCAGCGACAAGATGGTGACGCTGCGCGAACTCGAGCGCGACGCCAATTCCAAACGCGCCGTCTACGAGGCTTTCCTGCTGCGGGCCCGCGAGACCGGCGAGCAGCAGGGCATCAACAACGCCAACATCAGCGTCATCTCGAAAGCCTATCCGCCGCTGGAATCGAACCCGCCGTCGCGCAGCACCATCGCCATGGCCGGCATGCTGCTCGGGTTGATGGCAGGCATCGGTATCGGCGGTGTGCGCGGCACGCTCGACAGTCTGCGCGACCGCGCCGGCGGGCGTGCGCCCCGGCTTGCCTGGAAGCTGCGCCGCCGGCCGATCGCCACCATGTTCGACCAGGATGCCGGACTGGCCGCCGACACGGGCGATGCCCGCGAGCCCGCGGCCGGAACCGCATCGACACCCGAATCCGTCGCGCCCCTGTGGGAGGCAGCAGCCCCGGAACCAGTGCCTGCCTATTCGTCCGCCAGCCCGAAGGACACCGACATGTACGCTCCCTATGCGCCCCAACCCGGGCCTTTCGACCCAGCGCAGCCGCAGGCTCCCGCGACCTCGTATGCGCACCCGATCTACCAGCAGCCGGCCCCGGCCGCGGCCGGCTATGCCCAGCCCTACTATCAGGCTTATCCGCCGCAGCCGCCGCACGCGCCGCCCCAAGCTTACGGCTATCCCCAGCCGATGCCGCAGCAGCCCATGCCTCCGCAGCCGCCGTCCTATGGGCCGTCCGGTCCCGGCTATCCAAGCGCCGGCTACGCACCGCAGTCGCCGCATGCTGCGCCCGCGCAGCCCTATGGCTATGCCCAGCCGATGCCGCAACACTATCACCAGCCCCCGCCGGCCGGCATGTACCCGTATGCGCCAATGCCGCAGCACGTTCAGCACCCGGTGGGGATGCAGCAGGCGCCGGTGGCGCCGCAGCGCCCGGCAAGCCCAGCTCCTGCCCTGGCGGACGGTCCGGATTCGCCGGTCGAGGAAATCCGCGCCAGCCTTCGCGAATTCCGCGACGCCATCCGCGACCTTGCCGAGCAGCGCTCGCGCCGCCGCTATTTCTGAGAGGAAATTCGCCTGCCGTGACGGGTTTGCGTCAGACCGCGCCGTTCTGGCGGGATTGCACCCGCGATTTTTGATGACTATGCCGGCCCGGAAACGCATGCCGGGAGCAAGTCATGGCTGAGATCATCGACGGCAAGGCCGTCGCCGAGGATGTGGTGGCGAAGGTCAAGACCCTCGCCGCCGGACTGAAGGCGGAGAAGGGCATCGTGCCCGGCCTGGCCGTGGTGATCGTCGGCGAGGACCCGGCCAGCCAGGTCTATGTCGCCTCCAAGGGCAAGAAGGCCAAGGAGTGCGGTTTCCATTCGGTCCAGCACACGCTGCCGGCCGAAACGGGCGAAGCCGAGCTGGCAGAACTGATCGAGACGCTGAACGCCGATCCGGCGATCCACGGCATCCTGGTGCAATTGCCGCTGCCCAAACACATCGATTCCGGTAGCATCATCCAGACCATCTCGCCGGACAAGGATGTAGACGGCTTTCATTTCGTCAATGTCGGCAAGCTCGGCACTGGCGAGCTTGAGACCGCTTTCGTTCCCTGCACGCCGGCCGGCTCGATGCTGCTGATCGAGCGGGTGCGAGGCAAGGATCTTTCCGGCCTCAACGCCGTCGTCGTCGGCCGTTCCAACATCGTTGGCAAACCGATGGCGAACCTGTTGCTCGCCGCCAACTGCACCGTCACCATCGCCCACAGCCGCACGAAGGACCTAGCCGCGCTGGCGCGCACCGCCGACATTCTTGTCGCCGCGGTCGGCCGGCCGGAAATGATCAGGAGCGACTGGGTGAAACCCGGCGCGACGGTCATCGACGTCGGCATCAACCGTGTGCCGGCCCCCGACAAGGGCGAGGGCAAGACCCGGCTGGTGGGCGACGTGGCTTACACCGAAGCCGCCGACAATGCCGGCGCCATCACCCCGGTGCCGGGCGGCGTCGGGCCGATGACGATTGCGCTGCTGATGGCCAATACGCTGGTCTCGGCCTATCTGCGGGCCGGGCTGGCAAGGCCGTCGTTCTAAAACCGAATAGGAAGTAGCGAATAGGGATTTTTCCGTATCTTACTATTCGTTATTCGCTATTCGCTATTCGCTTTCCCGCTGCCATTGCGCCGCAACGGCGTTTCTGTAGAAAAGCCTGCCATGATGGACGAAGCGCAAACCGGCAGGCAGTTCGGCTTCCTGCTCGTCGACAAGTTCTCGATGTTTTCGCTCGCCGCGGCCATCGACGCCTTCCGCTCGGCCAATCGCCTGCTCGGCCGCGATTTTTACGGCTGGACGACGGTTTCGGCCGACGGCGACGCCGTCATGGCCTCCAACGGCCTGCCGCTCAAGATCGATTACAGCGTGGCCGACCTGCCGCCGGTCGACATTCTGTTCGTCTGCGTCGGGCTCACCACCGAATTCCCGGGAAAAAGCAAGGTCTTGGGCGCCCTGCGCGGCCTCGGCCGGCGTGGTGCGGCGCTCGGCGCGCTCTCGGTCGGCTCCTATCTGCTCGCCGAGGCCGGCCAATTGGAAGGGCACCGCTGCACCATCCACTGGGAAAACCGCGCCGGCTTCATGGAAAAATTCCCGGAGATCGACTGCACCGGCAACGTCTACGAGATCGACCGCAAACGTTATACCTGCGCCGGCGGCACCACCTCGATCGACCTGATGCTGGAGATCGTGCGCCGCGACCATGGCGTCAACATCGCCAATGGCGTCGCCAACCAGTTCCAGCACGAGCGCATCCGCTCGGCCGGTGACCGGCAGCGCGTCGGGCCGGAGCGCGACCTGACCGGCAAGTCCGAAAAGCTGAAGAAGATCGTCGAGCTGATGGCCGACAACCTCGACGAGCCGCTTTCCGCCGTGCAACTGGCCAAGTCGGCGGGCCTGTCGGTGCGGCAGGTAGAGCGGCTTTTCCTCCGCCACCTCACCGTGACGCCCGGACGTTATTACATGCGGCTGAGGCTGGAGCGGGCGCGCGAACTGCTGCGCCAGACCAACATGCCGATCCTCGACGTGGCGATCGCCACCGGCTTCACCTCGCATTCTTATTTCGCCCAGAGCTACCGGCTGCAATTCGGCCGGCCGCCCAGCGAGGAACGGCGGACGACGTATTGAGCGGCCGCCGACGGTTCCCTTGAACCACGTCATGGCATAGCGTGCCGGCGAGTCGCTCCGGAGGTTAAATGTCGGTCTTGTTGCGCGCGCTGGTTGCCGTCGTTTGTTCCGGGGTTGCCGCATCAGCCTCCGCCGCCGACCGCACCATCGTCGTGCTGGACGCCTCCGGCTCCATGTGGAGCCAGATCGGCGGCCGGCCGAAACAGATGATCGCCCGCGAAGCGTTGCGCGAGGCGCTGAAAACGCTTCCTGCCGGCCGCGAGGTCGGCCTGGTGGCATACGGCCATCGCGACAAGAATAGCTGCGATGATGTCGAACTGCTGGTGCCGCCGGCCGTCGGCGCGGCGAATGCGATCATGAGCGCGGCGGACCGGTTGAAATTTCTCGGCAAGACGCCACTGGTCGCCGCTGCGCGCAAGGCGGCGGAAGATCTCGACTATGAAAACAGGAAGGCGACGGTCGTTCTTTTGACCGATGGCGCCGACAGTTGCGGCGCCGACGCTTGCGCGCTCGGCCGCGAACTGGAGCAGCGCGGCGCGGATTTCACCGCCCAGATCGTCGGTTTCGGGCTGAACGCGGAACAGGGCCGGCAAGTCACCTGCCTGGCCGAGGCGACCGGTGGCAGGTTTTTTCCGGCCGCCGATGCGGCGGCATTGCAGGAAACCTTGAAACAAGCGCTCGCCGAGATTCCCGCCGCCGCTCCGGCTGTCCAGCCGCCGCCGGCGGCGGCAACGCCGGCCGCCTCCGTGCCGTCTGTGGAGCCCACGCCCGCGGCGGACGAAAAACCAGAACTCAACTTCATGCCGTCCGTCGTCCTGGCCGAGGGCGGCGAGCCATTGACCGACGCAGGACCGTCCTATGAGATCTACGCCGCCGATGCCGAGGGCGGCAAAGGCGAGCGGATCGGCATCGAATTCTACCCCTACCGTGGCGCGCTGAAACCGGGCGACTACATCGTGCGCGCCACGCTCGGCGAGGCGGCGGTGGAGCAGCCGCTCAAGGTCGAGGCCGGCAAGACCTATCAGCCGGTCTATGTGCTCAACGCCGGTACGCTGGTGGTGCGGCCGCGCGCGGTCGTGGGCGGCGAGGTGAGCAATGCCGCGTCGGTCGTCGTCGACTATCCGGGCGCGTCCTATCCGGCGACCTACTATGGCGAAGCAAGGATGGTGCTGCCGGCGGGCGACCAGAAGATCATGGTGCGCATCGGCGGCGCGGAGACGACGGAGATCGTGCGGCTAGCGGCCGGCCAGACGGTCGAGAAGGATGTCGTGGTGCCGGTCGGTCATTTGCGGGTCGATGCCTTCTATAAGGCCAGCGGCGAAAAGATCGGTGCTTCCGGGTTGGCGATCACCGTCTTCAAGGCTGGCGGATCAGGCGAGGAGGCCGGCTATGGCTACGGCTCGGAAAGCAGCTACGACCTTCCGCCCGGCGACTACAGAGTGGTCGCGCGGCTCGATAGGGCAGAGGCCGAAGTTTCGGCGACCGTGAGGGCCAGCGAACCGTCCCGCGTGACGGTGGTGCTCGATGCCGGGACGCTGTCGATCTCGGCGCCGGATGCCGACGAAATCGAGATTTTCGGTGCGGCCAAGGACGCGCAGGGCAACCGGAAATCCCTGGGCAGGGCATACGGCGACAGTGCATTGACGACGCTGCCGGCGGGTGACTACGTCATCTCGGCCGGATATGCCGAAACCGACAGGAAGTCCGAGGCGACGGCGACGGTCAGGGCCGGCGAGCGGACCGAGATCAGGATGACACGCCGGCGGCCGGGCTGAGAATGCCCGCTGCCCCGCTCCGCTTCGCCGGGAGGTTCAGGCGGAAAGAAACCCGCCATCAGCCACCAGCACGTGGCCCACGACATAGGCGGACTGGTCCGACGCCAGCCACACCACCGCCTCGGCAAGCTCCTCCGGCTGGCCCATTCGCCGCAATGGCAGGCCGGCTGCCACGGCTTCCAACCCGCCCACGCCGGCAGCCGCTGCGATCATCATGTCTGTGACCACCCGGCCGGGCGCCACCGCGTTGATGCGGACCCCGCGCGGCGCGCATTCCATCGCCGCCGAGCGCATGAGCGAGATCACGGCGGCCTTCGAGGCCGAATAGATCGAAAAACCCGGATTGGGATTGCGAACGCCGCTGACCGAGGCGTTGACGACGATGCTGCCCTGTCCGCGCACCAGCATGGCGGGGATCTGGTGGCGCAGGCACAGGAACACCGAGCGCACATTGGCATCGAAGACCGCGTCGAAAATCGCGCCGGTCTGTTCTTCGATCGGCCGGCGTTTCTCCTGATGGCCGGCATTGTTGAATGCCACGTCGATCCGCCCGAACCGCTCGACCGTGGTGGCGACCAGCCTCGAGACATCTTCCTCGACGGTGACGTCGGTGCGCAGGAACAGGCTTTCAGCCCCCGTAGCCCGACATGCCGCGGCGGTCGCTTCGCCCTCGGCGGAACGCCGTCCGGCGATGACAATCGCCGCCGCACCTTCGTCCGCCATTTTGAGCGCGGTCGCCCGCCCGATGCCGGTGCCGCCGCCCGTCACCAGGCAGATTTTGCCCGCCATTCTCCGTCGAACGGCAGGCGGCGAGGTTTCGAACACTTCGTTGCATCTCCGGTTTGTGCGGAAGGCATCTTGCATCAATTAAGTTGTATGATACAACTATATTTCGAATAGGAAAGCCGCCATGGATCGACCGGAAAACCAATCGCAGATCGAGAAGGTCCGCGACGCCTCGCGCCGGCTGGTGCGCGAACTGGGTTTCATGAAGCCGACGGTGGGCGCCACCGGCCTGCCCATTTCGGCCGTGCATGCACTGATCGAGATCGGCGCCCGGGGCACATTGACCGCGGCGGCATTGGGCGAGGTGCTTAATCTGGAGAAATCCAGCGTCAGCCGCATGCTGCGCAAGCTGGTCGAACAGGGCGAGGTGGAGGAGCGCGAGAACCCGGACGACGCGCGCTCGAAACTTTTGTCGCTGACGCCGGGCGGGGCAAAAATGCTTGGCCGTATCGACAGTTTCGGGCGCAGCCAGGTGTCCGGCGCATTCGGGCGGCTCTCGGCGGGCAAGCGCGATCTCGTGGTTGGCGGCCTTGAGGCCTATGCGCACGCGCTGCGTGCCGCCCGCCTCGGCGGCGAGGACGCAAGACCCGCCCCGCAGGTCGAGATCGTCGCCGGCTATGTGCCGGGCGTCATTGGCCGGGTCGCGGAAATGCACGGGCGTTATTATGTAAAACCTTACGGTTTAGGCCGTTTTTTCGAGGCAAAAGTCGCCGCGGGTATGGCGGAGTTTTCGGCACGTCTCGACCGGCCGGTGAACGGGCTGTGGGTGGCGGTACAGGACGGCCGGGTCATGGGCAGTGTGGCCATCGACGGCGAGGATCTTGGCGATGGTGTCGGTCATCTGCGCTGGTTCGTCATGGACGAGGCGCTACGCGGGCTGGGTGTCGGAAAACTACTGCTCGCCGAAGCCGTCGCCTTCTGCGACCGACAAAACTTTCGCCACGTCGATCTCTGGACCTTGCGCGGCCTCGACGCGGCGCGAAGGCTTTACGAGGATTTCGGCTTCACGCTCGTCGAGGAGTTTTCCGGCGACCAGTGGGGCATGCAGGTGACGGAGCAGCGTTTCCGGCGTGTGCCGCGATAGCTTGTGCGTGGCAACCTCGAACTCACTCAAATCCTGATCACCGGGAAGAAGGTGATCAGGTGCAGCCCATGCGGCCTCTGCGCCATCTTCCGCGCGTAGATGTGGACCTGCCCCGCAGGAATCCGCCCGCGCTGGTCGCGAGCCCAGAACCCAGGGACCTCGGCCTCCTCGATCAGAAACTCGCCGTCCGGCCGCTCCGAGAAGTTCGCCACGAAACGGTTGTTCGCAAGCGCCGTGATGGCATCGCTCAGCACTTTCGCGGCGTTGTGAATGTCGATGAACGCGGAGCGCCAGAAGACTTCCTTGCGGTCGTGCCGGCTCGGCCCAGCCTCCATGCGGGTCATCAGGTCGAACCTGCTGATGTCGACGTGCAGGCGTCTCGTGTGGCCGACATTGCGGCCCTCCTGATCAGTCTTGTTTTCCGAGTGGACGATCGTGGTCTTGGCCTCGGATTCGCTCAGTGCAAGTGGTATCGCCATGAGGCCGCTCCGCGGTACGGATAGTCGTGCCGGCTGCCGAAGCATCGACAGCCGCCTCCGTTACCCTAACCAGCCGCCCCCGCGCTTTGATGTCATCCGATCGCCGGTTTGTATCAAGTGCCGGTGCCGGAGGCGGTCAGGTTGCATTTTGCCTTTCGCCGTATTATGAGCGCGCGCATCGACACGTCGAGAAAGGAGGGCTGCGCGATGGTTTTTTTCCAGCATATCCGCCAGTGCGGCCCGGTCTGTGCCCTGCAAACGCGTTTGCAGGGCTGACCAGAGACGATCGCCTCCTCGCATCTCCTTCCGGTCTGCCCTTTGTGGTGACGCAGCGCTGAGCCTTCGGGTTCATGCGCCAGCGTAATGGCAATCCACCGAACCTGTTCGCCCGAAAAATGCATCCCTTGGATCGGATGCGGGCGGCGGTCCGGACAGACCAGAGAACGACGATGGCATTGATCAATCTGCGGTCCCTTGGCGTGACGCTTGGCGCGCCGCTTTTCTCCAACCTCAACCTTACCGTCGAACCCGGCGACCGTCTCGGCATCGTCGCCGCCAACGGCCGGGGCAAGTCGACGCTGCTGCGCGCCATATCGGGCGCCTTCGAGCCGACCTCCGGCGACATCACAAGGGCGCGCGGCCTGCGCGTCGGCCATGTCGAGCAGGACGTGCCGGCCGGCCTGCTCGCCGCGAGCTTTTACGATGCGGTGCTCGGCGCCCTGCCGGCGGAGCAGGCGGCAAGCGAAAGCTGGCGCGTCGACATCGTGCTGGATTCGCTCGACGTGCCGGAACCGATGCGTGAGCGGCCGCTGTCGAAATTGAGTGGCGGCTGGCAGCGGCTGGCGCTTTTGGCGCGCGTCTGGGTGACCGAACCCGACTTGCTGCTGCTCGACGAGCCGACCAACCACCTCGATCTCGCCAGGATAAGCCAGCTCGAGGATTGGCTGAACGCCCTGCCGCGCGACGTTCCCGTGGTGATCTGCAGCCACGACCGCGCCTTCCTCGACGCGGTGACCAACCGCACGCTGTTCCTGCGGCCGGAAGCCTCGCAGGTGTTTTCGCTGTCCTATTCGTGCGCGCGCGCCGCTCTCGACGAGATCGATGCGTCGGAAGAACGCCGTTTCCAGAAGGACATGAAGACGGCGCAGCAGTTACGCCGGCAGGCCGCCAAGCTGAACAACATCGGCATCAATTCGGGCAGCGACCTGTTGGTGGTGAAGACCAAGCAGCTAAAGCAGCGCGCCGGAAAACTCGAGGACGCGGCGCGGCCGGCGCATCAGGAACGCTCGGCGGGGGTGGTGAAACTCGCCAATCGCGGCACGCACGCCAAGGTTTTGATCACGCTGGACGACGCGCCGGTCACCACGCCCGACGGCACGCTGCTGTTCCGCACCGGAAAACAGTGGATCCGCCAGGGCGACCGTGTCGTCCTGCTTGGCCGCAACGGCACCGGCAAGACGCGGCTGGTCAATCTCGTCAGGCAGGCGATTGTTTCGCCCGACAATGCGGGCGAGGGGGTCAAGGCGACGCCCTCGCTGGTTCTGGGTTATGGCGACCAGGCGCTGTCCGACCTTTTGGACAGCGACACGCCGCTCGGCATCATCTCGAAACGCTTCGAGCTCGGCGAGCAGCGCGCCCGCACCCTGCTGGCCGGCGCCGGCATGGGCATCGACATGCAGGCGAGCGCGGTCGGCCGGCTTTCGGGCGGGCAGAAGGCGCGGCTGGGCATGCTGGTGCTGCGGCTCACCAACCCGAACTTTTATCTCCTCGACGAGCCGACCAACCATCTCGACATAGACGGCCAGGAGGCGCTGGAGAGTGAGTTGCTGAAGCATGAAGCCAGTTGCCTGCTGGTGTCGCATGACCGCAGTTTCGTGCGCGCCGTCGGCGACCGTTTCTGGCTGATCGACAGGAAGCGGATGATCGAGGTGGAGGGGCCGGAGGGGTTTTTCGCGGAGGTGGCGGAAGCTGGATAGTCTGAGGTGGATGGAACGCGACAGGTCGGTAAGGGACTGATGGTGCCGATTATTCGAGTAGCAAGGAAGGCAGGTTCAATTTCTCAACAAGCTTGGCGGCTTTCCGGTCGAACGTAACGAATGTATCGCCGCCGAGCGAACTGCCTTCATACGCGATGACGCCGTCCGCGAAATCGCCGCCGGCTAGTAAGATATCGAGCCCTGCTCTGACCGCAGCTTGGTTGGTTTCCACATTGCCGCCCGCGATCAACGCGACGATTGATGCCGAGACTTCCTGTGCCGGGCGCTTGTACGTGCTCCGCAGCACCCAAACGAATTCGCACAGAGTAGATAGTGGCAGCGCAATCGTATCCGCCTCGGCGAGGGCCGCTCGCGCTGTCGGCCCCTGCTCGTCATAGACTGCCGCGCGAAGGAGCACGTTCGTGTCGGGCGTGATTTTCACAATTCGCCCGCCCATCCCTTTCGGATTGTCTCATTGATTTCCTCAAGAGACTTGGTGGGTTCGTCGGGTCTGTGAAGCGAGCCGAAAAATGCTTCCAGGCCTTGCTTCTTCTTGACGGCCCCGAGTTCCACCTTGCCTGCAGGGGTGACTTCGACGCTGACCTTGTCGCCCGGCTTGACGCCGAGCGTCTTCAGCACTTCCTTTCTCAGAGTGATCTGACCCTTTGCGGTAATAGTGGCTATGGCCATGGCAGCACCCACTGGTTCAATACCCGAAAGTAAGGCAAAAATGCCTTACTTTCAAGCCAACCTCACGCCGCGAACGCGCTCGCCCCCTGGTCCGCGCGCCCGACCATCTGCCTGAAACCGGCGAACAGCTCGCGGCCGAAACCGTGCTCGCCCTGCGAAAGATCGGCGTCCGGAATGTCGCGGCTGTCGAGTTCGTGCGGAGGCACCAGCACCTGCAGCAGGCCGGCGTCGGCGTCGAGCCGCATCAGGTCGCCGTCGCGGATCTTTCCGATCATGCCGCCGTCCAGCGCCTCGGGCGTCACATGGATCGCCGCCGGCACTTTTCCGGACGCGCCGGACATGCGGCCGTCGGTGACCAGCGCGACGTGGCGGCCGCGGTCCTGCAGGATGCCGAGCACGGTGGTCAGCCTGTGCAGTTCCGGCATGCCGTTGGCTTTCGGGCCCTGGAAGCGGACGACGGCGATGAAGTCGCGGTCGAGATTGCCGGCCTTGAAGGCGTCGTTCAGCGCCTGCTGGCTGTCGAAGACAAGCGCTGGGGCCTCGACGACGCGGCGCTCCGGCTTGACGGCGGAAGTCTTGATGATGGCGTGGCCGAGATTGCCCTCCAGCACCTGCAGGCCGCCCGTCGGCTGGAACGCCTTTTCGCAGGGCGCCAGCACTCTTTCGTCGCCGCTGACCGCCGGAGCCGCCTCGCGGACAATTCCGCCATCGGCGCCGAGTTTGGCCTCGACCGTATAGCCGCGCAGCCCTTCGCCCCAGATCGTCTGCACGTCGTCGTGCAGAAACCCCGCGTCGAGCAGTTCGCGGATCAAAAAACCCATGCCGCCGGCGGCATTGAAATGGTTCACGTCGGCGAGCCCGTTGGGATAGACGCGGGCGAGCAGCGGCACGGCGTCCGACAGGTCGGAAATATCCTGCCAGGTGAGTTTTATGCCCGCTGCCGCGGCCATGGCGATCAGGTGGATGGTGTGGTTGGTCGAGCCGCCGGTGGCGTGCAGGCCGACGACGCCGTTGACGATCGAGCGTTCGTCGATCATGCGGCCGACTGGCGTGTAGGCATTGCCCAGCGCGGTGATCGCCAGCGCCCGTTTCGCGGCTTCTTTCGTCAGCGCGTCGCGCAGCGGCGTGCCCGGATTGACGAAGGACCCGCCCGGCGTGTGCAGGCCCATGATCTCCATCAGCATCTGGTTGGAGTTGGCGGTGCCGTAGAAGGTGCAGGTGCCCGGCCCGTGATAGGATTTCGACTCGGCCTCCAGCAGTTCGGCGCGGCCGACCTTGCCCTCCGCATAAAGCTGGCGGATTTTTGCCTTCTGGTCGTTGGGTATGCCGGACGGCATCGGCCCGGCCGGGATGAAGACGGCCGGCAAATGCCCGAAGCTCAGCGCCGCGATGACCAGGCCGGGCACGATCTTGTCGCAGACGCCGAGATAGACGGCGGCGTCGAACATGTTGTGGCTGAGCCCGACGGCCGCCGCCATGGCGATCACGTCGCGCGAGAACAGCGACAGTTCCATGCCCGGCTGGCCCTGGGTGACGCCGTCGCACATGGCCGGCACGCCGCCGGCCACCTGTGCGATGCCGCCGGCCTTCCTGGCGGCCTCCTTGATCAGCGCCGGATAGGTCTCGAACGGCTGATGCGCCGACAGCATGTCATTGTAGGAGGTGATGATGCCGAGATTCGGCACCTTGTCGGCGCTCAGCGCCACCTTCTCGCTCGGGCTGCAGACGGCAAAGCCGTGGGCGAGGTTGCCGCAGGACAGGATTGCGCGGTTGGCGGAGCGGCTGGCGGCGCGGCCGATGCGGTCGAGATAGATCTCGCGCGTCCGCTGCGAGCGGTGGCGTATCCGCTCGGTGATGGCTTGGATGTCGTTCCTGGCGGTCATTCGGTCGGTTCCTTCTTCGCTTCCGGCCTGATCGTGGGAGGCGAGCCGACCGGATATGTGTGTCGTCCTACGGCGCCCAGAACACCTCGACGGGCTCGTGCGCGGCTTCCAGCACGGCGCGGATGGGCAGTTTTTCGCCGGCGATCACGCTCGCCAGCACCTTGCGCTTGGCCTCGCCCTCGATGTGCAGGGCGATGAAGCTGGCATTGGCGATCGCCGGCATGGTCAGCGTCAGCCGCGGTTCGCCGCCGCTTGCCGCATGAACGGGCATGACCAGCTTCTGGTTCTCCGTCGCGAGCAGTTGCGGAAGCGTAGCAGCATCCGGAAAGAACGAGGCGGTGTGGCCGTCGCCGCCCATGCCCAGCACGACGGCGTCGAGCGGCAGGCCTAGGCCGTCGATGACATCGTCCGCCTCTCGCGCCGCTTCTTCAACGTCCGGCGCATCGCGGTAAAGGCCGACAAAACGTGCCGCGCTCGCCTTGCCCGTCAGCAGGTTCGCCTTGGCCAGCCCGGCATTGGAGCGCGGCGAATCCTCCGGCACGAAGCGCTCGTCGACCAGGGTGACGACTACCTTCGCCCAATCCAGATCGATCTCGGAAAGCGTGCGGAAGAACAGGGCCGGCGTGGTGCCGCCGGAGACGGCGAGCAGCGCGCGGCCGCGCGTCTCGATCGCCTCTCCGAGGACGGCGGCGACTTTGGCTGCAAGGGCTGCCGCGAGAACCTCGGGTGAGGGAAACTCTCGCAATGTCGCCGAGAGGCCCGCCATCGCCGGTCAGCTCTCGTGCCAGGTGCGGCCGTCGCGCTCGATCAGGGCGATCGAGGCGGACGGACCCCAGGTGCCGGCGGTATAGCCCTGCACTTCCTGGCGGCTGTCGGCCCAGGCGTTGAAGATCGGATCGATCCATTTCCACGCGGCCTCGACCTCATCGCGGCGCATGAACAGCGTCTGGTTGCCGCGGATCACGTCCATGATCAGCCGTTCATAGGCGTCCGGGTTGCGCTCCTGGAAGGTGGCGGCAAAACTCATGTCGAGCGCGACATGGCGCAGCCGCATGCCGCCCGGGCCGGGGTCCTTGCTCATGATCCACTGCTTCACCCCCTCGTCCGGTTGCAGGCGGATCACCAACTGGTTGGGCTGGATGCGGCCGGCGTTGTCGCCGAAGATCGAGTGCGGGATCGGCTTGAGTTCGATGACGATCTCGGAAACACGCGAGGCGAGCCGCTTGCCGGTGCGCAGGTAGAAGGGCACGCCGGCCCAGCGCCAGTTGGCGATCTCCGCCTTGATGGCGACGAAGGTTTCGGTCGTGCTGTCGGGATTGCCGAGCTCGTCCAGATAGCCTTTCACGGGGCCGCCGGCAGAGGCGCCGGCACGGTACTGCCCGCGCACGGTCGACTTCGGCGCTTCCGCGCCGTTGATGCGCTTCAGCGCATGCAGCACCTTCAGCTTCTCGTCGCGCACCGCGTTTGCGTCCATCGACGACGGCGCTTCCATCGCGACCAGGCAAAGCAGTTGCAAAATGTGGTTCTGCACCATGTCACGCAGCGCGCCGGCCTTGTCGTAATAAGTGACGCGATCCTCGAGCCCGACCGTCTCCGCGACGGTGATCTGCACGTGGTCGATATGCGCCGAGTTCCACAGCGGCTCGTAGAGCATGTTGCCGAAGCGCAGCGCCATCAGGTTCTGCACCGTTTCCTTGCCGAGATAGTGGTCGATGCGGAAGATCTGGTGTTCGCCGAAGTCGGCGCCGATCTGGTCATTGAGAGCGCGCGCCGAGGCGAGGTCGCGGCCGATCGGCTTTTCCACCACGATGCGTGAGCTCGGCGAGATCAGCCCGTTTTCCTTGAGCTTGTGCGAGATCTCGCCGAACAGTGAGGGAGCCACGGCAAGATAGAAGGCGCGGATGGTGTCGCTGTCGCCCAGCGCCTTCTTGAGCTTCGAAAACCCTTCGCCGCTGACTGCATCGACGGAAATGTAGAAGAGCCGCTCGAGGAACTTCTTCAGCTCGTCTTCCTTGACGTCAGATTCCTTGACGTGCTCGCGGATGGCCTTCCTGGCAAACTCGCGGAACTCGGCGTCGGAGAGTTTCGCTCGCGACGCGCCGATGATGCGAGTCGGCTCGGAGAACTGGCTCTGGCGGTAATAGAGCGCGGGCAGCAGCTTGCGTTCGGACAAGTCGCCCGTGCCGCCGAAAATGACGAAATCGAACGGGTCTACGGGAATGAGCTGGCTGGTCATGGCGGTTCCGTGCGTGGCGACAGCCACAGGCTGTCCATCATCTAATCTAATCGATTTAAGCTCGCCAGCGTCATGGTGTCACATGCGCTGTCGATGGGCTGGCTCATCTGCTGCCCGAGGGTTGCGCTTCCGGTTCGTTCGCGGTTGCACCATAGTGGGTCGGTACGCTCGAAGGCAAAGGAGTTTTCGTCATGGGTGCTCATCTTTCGAGGACGATCGCCGAAGGCCGGGCGTTCATGCAACTCGTCGGCGGGCGGGCGGTCGATTCGCTCTCGGGCGAGCGGGTCGACGTGATTTGCCCCTCCGACGGCAAGGTCTTTGCGTCCATCCCGGCGTCCGGAGCGGCGGATGTCGACCTCGCGGTGCGGGCGGCCAGGCGAGCCTTCGACGACGGTCCCTGGGCGCGCATGCCGGCGGTGGAACGCGGCCGGCTGCTGACGAAACTTGGCCATCTTGTCGAAAAGAACGGCGCCGAACTGGCCGCGCTGGAATCGCGCGATACAGGCAAGCCGGTGCGGCAGGGCAGGGCGGATGTCGCCGCCACCATGCGCTACTACGAATTTTATGGCGGCGCGGCCGACAAGGTTCATGGCGACACCATTCCCTTCCTCGACGGCTACACGGCCCTCACGCTGCGCGAACCGCACGGCGTCGTGGCCGGCATCATCCCGTGGAACTACCCGCTGCAGATCCTGGCGCGCGTTGCAGGCGCCGCGCTGGCAATGGGCAACACGCTGGTGGTCAAGCCGGCGGAAGATGCTTCGCTGACGACGATCAGGATCGCCGAACTGGCGCTGGAGGCCGGCTTTCCGGAAGGTGTGTTCAATGTCGTCACCGGTTACGGCCGCGATGCCGGCGCCGCGCTTTCCGGCCATCCTCTGGTCGACTACGTGACCTTCACCGGCTCGCCGCCGACCGGCGCGGCGATCCAGAAGGCTGCGGCCCAGAACAATCGCGGCGTCACCATGGAACTCGGCGGAAAGTCGCCGCAGATCGTCTTCGCCGACGCCGACATCGAGGCGGCGCTGCCGGTGCTGGTCAACGCCATCATTCAGAATGGTGGCCAGACCTGCTCGGCAGGAAGCCGCGTGCTGATCGAGCGGGCGGTCTACGACAAGGTCGCGGACGCGCTGGCCGCGCGCTTCTCGGCGCTGGTCGCCGGCCCGCACGACGCCGACCTCGACCTCGGCTCGCTGATCAACCTGCGCCAGCGGCAGAAGGTGACGGCGATGGTGGGCGACGCCGAAGGGGCCGGCTGCGAAATCCTGGCGCGCGGCTCGATCCATGCGGAGGCGCCGGAAGGCGGCTTTTATTACGCGCCGTCGCTGATCGCGGCCAGGGACCCGAAACTGACCATCGCGCAGGAGGAAGTCTTCGGGCCGGTGCTGACGCTTCTGCCTTTCGACGATGAGGCGGATGCGATCCGCATCGCCAACGGCACGGAATACGGCCTTGTCGCCGGCATCTGGACGCGCGACGGAGCGCGCCAGCATCGTGTCGCCAAGCGCGTGCGCGCCGGTCAGGTCTTCGTCAACGGCTACGGCGCCGGCGGCGGCATCGAGCTGCCGTTTGGCGGATTTCGCAAGTCGGGCCACGGCCGCGAAAAGGGTTTTGAGGCGCTCTACGACATGAGCGCCACCAAGACGGTGGTGTTCAATCATGGGTGAATTTTGTTAGCACCCCTTCGGGCCACCTCTCCCCCTTGCAGGGGTAGAGGAACCTAGGCTGGAGAAGCGCCGGCATCGCGGTAGCGCCTTTCTCTACCCCTGCAAGGGGGAGAGGTGGCCCGAAGGGCCGGAGTGGGGATGTTACCAAATTTGCGGGGAGGAAGAATGAGACTCAAAGACAAAGTCGCCATCATCACCGGCGCGGCATCCGGCTTCGGCGAGGGCATGGCAAGGCGCTTCGCCGAGGAAGGCGCCAGGATCGTCGTCGCCGACCTCAATGCCAAGGGCGCCGAGCGGGTGGCTGGCGAGATCGGCGGGAATGCCATCGCCGTGACGACCGATGTCTCGCTGCGCTCCGAGGTAGAGGAGATGGTCTATGCGGCGAAAAGCGCCTTCGGCCGGGTCGACATCATGGTCAACAATGCCGGCTACACCCACAGCAACGGCGACATGCTGAAAGTCGAGGAAGATACCTTCGACCTGATCACCGCCATCAACATGAAGGCGATCTATTTCTCGACGCTGGCCGTGGTGCCGATCATGGAGCGCCAGGGTGGCGGAGCGATCATCACCACCGCCTCGACCGCCGGTCTGCGTCCGCGCCCGGGGCTGACCTGGTACAACGCCTCGAAGGGGTGGGCGATCACCGCGACAAAATCGATGGCGGTGGAGCTTGCGCCGAAGAAGATCCGCGTCAACTGCCTCTGTCCGGTGGCGGGCGAGACCGGCATGCTGGCGCAGTTCATGGGCGAGGACACGCCGGAACGCCGCGCCCAGTTCAAGTCGGTGATCCCGCTCGGCCGCTTTTCGACCCCGCTCGATATTGCCAATGCCGCGTTGTGGCTCGCCTCCGACGAGGCAGCGTTCATCACCGGCGTGGCGCTGGAGGTCGACGGCGGCCGCTGCGTCTGACCGTCAATCCACCCGGGTCCTGTCGTCCGTCTTTCGCTGCCGGAGCGCGGCGCGATCGATCGCGGTCGGATGGCCGTGCTCGTCATAAGGGTGCTTGAAGTCGAAGGCGAAAGCGCTGGCCCCATGGTCGTGAAGGTGCTCGAGCCGGGCGACGCCTTCCGCCCATAGCGGCATGCGGTCCGGCTCGACCCACCACAGCACGTAAGGCGGCCATTGTGGCTCGACGAACCAGTCGCGGGCATGGCGCAAGGTTTCACCGTGGAAACCCGCATAAGAAAATGCCATGAGGGAACCGAGATCGCGCCAGAGCGACAGCGTCGACGGGGCCCATCCGTCGCCGTGATCGACATGGAAGCGCGGATAAACCTGCCTGCCCCAGCTTGGCGGGCCGGGCTCGTCGGCATAGCCCGACCGCGCGACAAAGCCGCCGCTTTGTTCGGCGGCGGCGAAGTTCCGGTCGTTGCGGTCGTGGAATCCCTGGATGCTTGGATGATCGGCGCGCTGCCGGAACATACCGAAATTGTAAATGGCAAGACTTTTGCCACGCATTGCGTCACCTTGCGGGAGTAGTTTGAAGGGAAAAAGCGGTCCGAAGACCACCGGACGGGCTGGAGTGGATTGGCTCGTCTACCGGCCGTTGTTGCGCAGGAACTTGCGGAAAACGAAGCCGCGCTTGCCCTTGTAGATGATCTCGCACCATGAGGCGCAGGACACCACCTGCACGTCCACCCTGCCGGGCACGGTGCCGAGCACGCCGCCACGGTCGTCCGGCTTGGCTCGCATGGTTACGGAGCGTACCGTCTTGCCTGGGCGGCCGACGCTGGCCGTCTTCTTTTCGGCCTGCTGTTCCGCCTGGCCGGTGACGTCGGGCGCCGGCGTGGCTATCGGAATGGCGGCGGTCGCCGCTTCGTCGGCGCCGCCTTCGTCGTCGGTAGCATAGGCGGTGGCGATGGTCGGGGGGGCGGTCTTGTCCGCGGTTTCGCCCTCTTCAGCGGAAGCTTCGACGCGGGCCGTCTTGGCGGCGCCGGCCGCCGCATGTCCGCTCGTCGCGGCGATCCAGCGGGGATCGGTCGGGTCCAGCGGTTCGACATCCATCGCGGTGGCGGCGGCCGCGTCCGGCGCTGCGGCTTCGACAGGCTCGGGCTTCGCGGCGGCGGCCGGTCTCGCCTCGGCGGCGGGCTGGACGCGCGCTGCGATCTCGGTGGAAACAGTCTCGGCCGGGGCGTCGGTCTCGGTATTCGGTGCGGTTGCCGCCGTGGCGGATTCGGCCGCCACGCTCGGGGCTGCCTCGACGCGCGCAACGATCTGGTCGGCGGCATCGGAAGGCAGAGCCAGCCAGATGGCGGTGCCTGCAAGTCCCAGCATGGCGATCGAGCCGATACCGGCGACGATCAGATGCGACCTCTCCACGAGCCGGCGCCAGACCGACGGCCGCACGTCATAATGCAAATCCAGCGACACGCGCCGGGTCTTGGACTTGCCGGAGCCGAACCAGCCCTTCAACGCAAACCTCTCCGCGCTTGCCGATCTTGATGCGGCTTCACGCCTTGGAAATTCACCTATGCCGAACGCCGTTTCGGCATGACAGAGAACCCAGCCAGCATCACCTCCCTGAACAGGCTGGTCCTACCACTCTGGACGAAGATTGTGGCATCTCTGCGCCCAAGAACCCATTTTCCACCAGGAAGAGGGTGAAAAGGGCCGTCTTGAATAGACCCTTCAGCGACGAAAACGCAATCCCGCATGGCGGTCAAGGGCTTTCGGACGGGACAATTTCGCCGGAACGTGTCGCGCGCCGTTGCCGAAGCGTGGAAACACATCGGCGCCCATTTTGTCAGCGGCGCCTGCGCGGCGACGCCAGGCAACGAGGACGGGTGCCGATGCAGAAGGGGCTGCGTCTATCGGATCGCAGGTCACGACCGGCTCGAACCGCGGAAGCGCATCGAAGAGCAGCGCGAGACTCTGACGACGCTGATCTCGGAAAACTGGGGATACGCGGGCCCGAGGCAGGTGGAACGGCCGACCTGGTCCGGGATCAAATCCGGTCGCGCAGCGCGAACCAGTTGAGAGCCAGGAACAGCAGCGGCGAGCGGAAACGCGTCCCGCCGGGAAAAGCCGGGATCTTCAACTCCTCGAACAGTTTCAGCCGGTCGCGGTTGCCGGCGACGGTTTCGGCGTAAAGCTTGCCGACGAAGTTGGACAACATGACGCCATGGCCGGAATAGCCGCCGGCCGAAATCACGTTCGGCATCACCTCGCGCACGAACGGTTTTCGCGGCATCGTGATGCCGACATAGCCGCCCCAGCCATGGGTGATCTCGATGTCCTTGAGATCGGGATAGAGTTCGGTGATCTGCCGGCGGATGTGGATGTGGATGTCCTTCGGGTCTTTCACCCCATAGATCTCGCGCCCGCCGAACAAAAGCTCGCCGGTCTTCACGCGGCGAAAATAGCGCACGACGAAGCGCGAATCCGACACCGACTCGCCCCCCGGCAGCACCGGGCTGTCGTCGCCGAGCGGCACGGTCGCGCCGATGAAGGAGCCGATCGGCATGATGTGCGAGGCCGTCGACTTTTCCAGGTCGCCGGAATAGGCGTCGATCGCGAGCAGGCATTTTTGCGCCGTCACCGTGCCGCGCGCGGTCGACACGACCACCTTGCCGCCATTGGTCCTGACGCCTGTCACCCGGCTGTTCTCGAACAGTTGCGCGCCGGCCTCGGCGGCAACCCGCGCCGTGCCGATCACCAGCTTGAGCGGATGGATGTGGCCGGTGCCGGTGTCGCGCACGCCGCCGTAGTATTGGGTCGAGCCCAGCCGCTCGGCGGTCTCGGCAGCGTCCATGTATTTCATGTGCGGATAGTTGAACCGCGTCGTCATCGCCTCGGCATGTTCGAGGAATTCCGGCAACTCGCGCTTCTTGTGGGCGACGTTCATGTGACCGGGGCGGAAATCGATGTCGATCTTGTTGACCGAGGCGAATTCCAGCAGATGCGCCTTTGCCTCTTCGGCGAGGTCGAACAGAGCCTTGGCGCGGGTGAAACCGTATTCGGCCTCCAGTTCCTCCGCGCCGGCGCGCTGGCCTGTGCCGAACTGCCCGCCATTGCGTCCCGACGCGCCGTCGCCGAAGCGATACGCTTCCAGCAGCACGACGTTCGCACCCGTCTTGGCGAGATGCGCGGCCGCCGACAGGCCGGTGAAACCGCCGCCCACGATGACGACCTCACAGGTTCGGTCGCCGTCGAGCGACGGGTATTCCGGTCGCGGGCCGGCGGTGTCTTCGTACCAGGAATAGCCGGGGGAGATGGGGGATTGGTAGGTCATTGCAGCGTCTTGCTTGAAGGTTGGCTAATCGAATTTCTCGGGCCATTCGCGCGCGGCGTGAACAACGGCAAGAATCTCGACGTTTTCGAGTATCCGATAGACGACGATATAGGATGTGCGGGCAAGCACCAGTTCGCGTGTTTTCGCCACGCGCCCCGTGCGACCGATCCTGGGGTTTGCCGACAGCATCTGCTCCGTGCGATCGATCAGGCTGTTGACGAGGCGGTGGGCTGCTCTTGGACTTTCCTTGGCAATGTGATCCTGAATTTCGTCGAGGTGGCTGAGCGCCGGAAGCGTCCAGACGACCAGCATCACGACGGACGGTATTTGTTGCGTACCCTCTCGATGTCGGCACGCTTGGCAAATTCTCCACGATCTGCCGCGGCGATGCCCTCAGCCACCTTGTCCAGGAACTGCTCCTGCCAATCGAGCGAGTGACCATGCTCCAAGGCATCGGCGATCACCTCGGCGGCGGTCAGATTGGATCGAGCAGCGATCGCATCGACGCGCGCACGCAGTTCTGGTGCGATTTCGAGCTTGGATGTCATCACCGATTTATCGCATCGTCTATCCGGTTTGGGAATGGCGTCACGGGCTCGCGTACTCTCACACATTCAGCAGCAAATACTCCCGCTCCCACGGGGAAATCACTTCCATGAACGTCTCGAACTCGGCGCGCTTGATCGCCGCGTAGGTCGAGGCGAACGACGCGCCCAGCATGTCGCGAAGATCCTCGTCGGCCTCGAACAGGTCGACCGCCTCCAGCAGGCCGCGCGGCAGGTCGATCTCGTCCTCGTTGACCGTGGTGCCGACCGGCGCGTCGGGCTCGATCTTGCGCATCATGCCGATCAGCCCGCAGGCGAGCGACGCCGCCAGCGCCAGATAGGGATTGGCGTCGGACGACGGGATGCGGTTCTCGACGCGCCGCGCCGCCGGGTCCGAACGCGGCACGCGGAAGGCCGTGGTGCGGTTGTCGTAGCCCCATTTGGTGTTGACCGGGGCCGAGGCCGCCTGGGTCAATCGGCGGTAGGAATTCACATAGGGCGCAAACATCACCAGCGCGCTCGGCACGTGCTTCTGCATGCCGCCGATGAAATGCCGGAAGGCGTCGGTTTCCGCGCCATCCTCGCCGGTGAAGATGTTCCTGCCGGTCTTCTTGTCGATGATCGACTGGTGGATGTGCATGGCCGACCCGGGCTGGCCTTGGATCGGCTTGGCCATGAAGGTCGCGTAGGTCTCGTGTTTCAGCGCCGCCTCGCGGATGGTGCGCTTGAACATGAACACCTGGTCGGCGAGCTCGACCGGATCGCCATGGCGCAGATTGATCTCCAACTGCCCTGCGCCCTCCTCGTGGATCAATGTATCGATCTCCAGCCCCTGGCTTTCGGAGAAATGATAGATGTCGTCGATCAGTTCGTCGAACTCGTTGACGCCGGCGATCGAATAACCGGCGCCGCCGCCGATCGGGCGGCCGGAACGGCCGACGGGCGGCGTTAACGGATAGTCCGGATCGGGATTCTTGCGCACCAGGTAGAATTCGATCTCCGGTGCGACCACCGGCTTCAGCCCGCGCTTGCCATAGGCGGCGACGACGCGCTTCAGCACGTTGCGCGGCGTGAATTCGACGCTGCGGCCGTCCTGGTGGACGAGATCGCAGATGACCTGCGCCGTTGGATCGTCCTCCCACGGCACCACGGAGAGCGTCGAAAGGTCCGGGAGCAATTTCAGGTCGCCGTCATCTTCCGGATAGGCGAAGCCGTTGCCGTCCTCGGGATAGTCGCCCGAGATCGTCATCATGAACGGCGCCGAGGGCAGCGCCAGCGACGTGTTGGACGTGAACTTCTTCGACGGCATCATCTTGCCGCGGGCGACACCTGCCTGGTCGGGCGTGATGCATTCGATATCCTCGATGCCGCGCCATTCGAGCCACTCGCTGACCTGTTTCCAGTTGTTCACCCCGCGAAGGTTCTTGACATAGGAGGGCACACGGCTACGGCCCGCGCGACCTGCGGGGCGGACTTCCTTTTTTTCAGGCGGCATCAATCACCAGAATGTTGCGATCTTCGAAGTATAGCCGCGCAAATTGAACAAAGGAAAGGGGCCTGGTCCCGCAAGTCAATTGAGAACGTCGATGTCCGCCACAAGCCTTGCGGCCATCGGCATATTTCATGGACACGGCCCAGGCGGCGTCGAGCAACCCGGCCGTGATCAACAACGTCCATACGACGTCGTTGGTCAAGGCAGCATCATGCGGCGAGCCTCAGGAGATGAGCGTCGTGGACGACGAGGAACTGGCGGAGACGCTCGGGATAGTTGCTCTGCACGGCCTGAGTGACGCTAGGCCTCTCCGCGAGCGCGGCGCGCCAGCGAGTGATCTTCGGCATGTCGCGGAAGAGCGTCGGCATGCCGATCTCCTCAAACACGTCGAAATAGCGGAAGATCGGCGCGAAGACTGCGTCGACCAGCGAAAAATCGTCGCCGCCAAAGAAAGGACCGTCTCCGAGTTCGGTTTCGATACGGGCGAATTTGTCGATCAGGGCTGCCCGCCTGGTTTCGTACCCCTCGGGTTCCCTGGCGGTTTCCAGGCCCCACAGGTCGGTAAGGATCGACGATCCGAACTCGATCCAGCCGCGACGGCGCGCACGCGCCAACGGATCGATGGGGTGAAGCCGGACGCCGGCCTGCGTCTCCTCCAGATATTCGCAAATGACGGCGCTCTCGAACAGCACGGCCTCGCTGCTGTCGTCTTGCCGCACAATCAGCAGGGGCACCTTGCCGAGCGGAGACAGCGCCGTGAACCAACCGGGCTTCGCGGCAAGATCGATGTAAACACGGTCGAAGGCGACACCTTTCTCGGCAAGCGCTATGGCGGCGCGCTGTACGAAGGGGCAAAGGTGATGGCTGACGAGCGTCAACGCCGGCTTGTTTTTGCCGGCAACGCCGCCGGCGATCCGAGACTGGGCGGTCACTGGGCTTCTCCTATAAAGATGCATGTGCATGTATCTTTATAGGAGGCTTGCGGATGCTGTCAATATAGATGTAATTGCATCTATGTCCCGTCGCTCCTTCACCACCCGCAAACCGGCGCTGCTGTCAGAGGTCGTGGAACTTGCCTGGGTACGGCTGATGCGCAGCCAGCGCAGGATTTTCGAATCCATCGAGCGCGACCTTCAGGCGGAGGGCTGTCCGCCGCTCGCCTGGTACGACGTCATGCTGGAACTCGACCGCGCGGAGGACGGGCGACTGCGTCCCATGGAGATCGAAAGGCGGACGCTGTTCGCGCAGCCCAACCTGTCGCGCATGATCGCGCGGCTTGAGCGGGAAGGACTGGTGCGCCGCGAGGCGTTCAGCGACGACGGCCGTGGCCACTGGGTCGTGATCACCGAGCAGGGGCGACGCAAGCGCGCCGCCATGTGGGAGATCTACGGCGCGGCGATCGAAAAACATCTCGGAGCGAGGCTGACGGATGGCGAGGCTGAACACCTGGCAGACCTGCTTGCAAAGCTGGTCTGAGGCATTCGCCGCACGGCATATCATGGCCGGAGGTTGCACGGGCGACCCATGCGCCCACTGTGCTGGCAGCGGCGATCCCGCTAGGGTCTGTTGAGATTCAGGTTTTGAGGAGCCGAAAATGGCGTTTTTCGAGAACCGAAGCGCAGTGTACGTGGGGGTACATGAGCATCGGAAGCGCAGAAAAGCGTCATTTGCAGGCCCTCAAAACCCGAATATCAACAGACCCTAACCCGACGGTTTCGAGGTTTGCTTGGGGATCAGGTCGACGCCCGGCTGACGAACCTGTCGACCACGGGCTGCAGCAGTTCGGGCAGGATCGGCTTCGACACAACTGCGTCGACGATGCTGGAATGAGCGGGAGCGACTTCGGCGAAGTTGCCGGTGGACAGCAGGATGACTGCGGGCCGGCCTGCCGCCTGCCTGATCTTGCCGAGCGGCGACATCAACTTCTCGCAATCCGCGTTGGCGCCGCCGCCGTCGAGGATGACGAGGACAGGCTGCCGGCGGCGAAGGAAGTCCTCGGCGCGCTCCGGCGACTCGGACACGGGATGAAGCCCGGAGCGTTCGACGATCTTTGAAACGACGACGGCATTGATTCGCGAGCGCCCAACGACAAGCACCAGCAACGGATCAGCAGGCGCGTCCTCCGTCGCGAATATTTCGTGTCTGGAAGTTTCCGGCTCCACCCCTGCGCCGGAGATCGTCATCGCCATGCCGACAGCCAGATGTATTTGTTCTTGTTTTCGCCCGGACTCGCGGCAAGGCGAAGCGGGATCGTCTTCTGGAACGATGCTAGAACATCCGCCTCCGTTCCGCCAGCCGAAATATTGCGCGGTGGAAAACCTCCGGACCGTCGGAAAAATGGTATGGCCGCAAGGGCGCGAGCCCATGCGGCCATATGCGGGCTGGCGATGAGGTCTAGCTGTGGGCTTTCAGAAGGTTGTCCATTCGGACCTGACCGAGGAGACTGGAGTTACCACGCTTCAGATTCGTCGGAGGGTCCGAATGAACATTCATAAGAATGCCCGTCTCACGCCGCTGC
>NZ_JAVFVV010000017.1 GCF_030929505.1 Mesorhizobium sp. LHD-90
AGGCTGGTCCGCAAAACCGCCTTGCAACCCCGACCAGCCGGCGCTTTTGCGGACCAGCAGCGGGGAGAACTGTAACCCATGTATCCGGTTCAATCTGTTACCCATCCATCCGCTGGACAAGCTTCGGCGATTGGCGCCAACTCAGCGGCCGGCGCTCCTCTCCCCCTGCCAGGGGGAGAGGTGGCCCGAAGGGCCGGTGAGGGGGGTGACGCCGAGACGAGCCGACGAAGCCGATTTGTCTAGGATCGGACAGCTCCGACGGTCATGACAAACAACCGTTGCTAACCACCACCGAACGGCCGCGCCGGCACGCCGCACGGCAGGATCGCCAGAACCTTGAACAGCTCGCCCATCTGGTCCGGCCCGGCGAGCCTGTCCACCGCGGCGCGGATTTCATCGCGCTTCGCCTCGTCGGCGTCGGCGCCGAGCACGCCGGCGCGTTCCAGCAGGCCGAGCTTCAGCAGGAAGTCGCCCTGCGTCGTCAGATGCGCGTCGAGGCCGGCTGCCCGCGCCGTGGCGGCGAGCGCGGAAAAGTCGACATGCGAGGTAAGGTCGGCCTCACCGGGATTTTCCAGAACATCCTCCGGCTGGTGTTTCCGCACCGCCTGCAGCGTGTCGCCGAGGCCGGGCGCAAGGTGTCCGTAGTCGATAAACAGCCCTGCCCCGCCTTTTTTGGCGATCCACTCGGCGATCTTCTGCATCAGCGCCGCGCGCGCCGGCGCGATTTCGAAGATCGCGCCGTCTTCCGCGGCGTCGGCGCCGGGCGGCAGCAGCGACGGCTCGAGCGAGCCGGCGCCGGCCACGAAGATCAGCCGGTCGTCGTTGTCGAGGCCGATCATGCGCTCGCGCCAGGCGCCGCCAACCTTGACGTATTGGCGCATCGGGATTGCGTCGAACAGCTCGTTGCCGACGATGAGCAGCGGACCGTCGGGCAGTTCGTCGACGCTTCTTACCCAGTCGAAGCGGCCGCCGGTCCCTTCCAGCGTAGTCGCCTGCAGCAGGTTGAGCTTCGGGCTGGTCTCGATCAAATGGAACCGAGCGGAAGATCGTAGCGTCGGTTCGAGCCGGTCGAGCGTGCGGGCGATGTCCTTGGCCAGCGTGCCGCGGCCGGGGCCGATCTCGGCCAGCAGCGGCTGCTCCGGCCGGCCGAGCGCCCGCCAGGCAAGCACCAGCCAGACGCCGATCGCCTCGCCGAACATCTGGCTGATCTCCGGCGCGGTGGTGAAGTCGCCGTCGCGCCCGAACGGATCACGCATCATGTAGTAGCCGTGCGTCGGGTCGGAGAGGCAGAGCGAAAAATATTCGGAGACGCTGATCGGACCCAGTGCCTCGATCAGGTCGACGATGCGCTCCTTGAGCGAGGTCATGCCGGACGCGGAACCTCTGTCGGCTTGGCCGTCGCCATCGCCCAGACGCCGACAAGCACCATGGGAAGCGACAGCACCATGCCCATGGTGAGCCAGCCGCCAAGGAGATAGCCGAGCTGCGCGTCGGGCTCGCGGAAGAATTCCACGAAGATGCGGGCGCAGCCATAGAAGGCCACGAAGGCGCCGGAAACGAAGCCCGGGCTCTTCAGCTTGCCGAAATGGTGCGTCAGGATGCGCAGCAGGATGAACAGCACAAGCCCCTCCAGCAGCGCTTCGTAAAGCTGGCTCGGATGGCGCGTGAACGGGCCGCCGTTGGGGAACTCGACTGCCCAGGGCACGTCGGTCGGGCGGCCCCACAGTTCCGAATTGATGAAGTTGGTGCAGCGCACCAGCCCCAGCGCCACCGGCACGCCGGCCGCAATCACGTCGAACAGCGTCCAGATGCGGATGCCGCGCGAGCGCGCGAACAGGATCATGGCGAGCGTGGTGCCGGCAAAACCGCCATGAAACGACATGCCGCCCTGCCAGACGGCAAAGATGTCGAGCGGGTTCTGCAAGTAACGGGCAAAGTCGTAGAACAGCACGTAGCCGAGGCGCCCGCCGAGCACGATGCCGATGGCCGCCCAGACCAGGAAATCGTCGATGTCCTCCGGCCGCATCGGCCGCTGGCCGCCGGTCCACAGCCGTTCGTCGGAGACCAGTCGTTTCGCATACCACCAGCCGAACAGGATGCCGACAATGTAGGCGAGGCCATACCAGTGGATCGCCAGCGGGCCGACCTGGACGATGACCGGGTCGATGTTGGGGAACGGCAGCGCCGCGAGCGGCAGGAGAAGAAAATCGGGCAAGACGGTCTCGCGGGTCGCTTCGGAACGGCGCGGACCATGATGCAGGCTTGGGGCGGGGTCAAGGCAAGGCGACATGCGCCTTGCAATGGAGGCATAGCGGGATTACCTCCGTTCGCAGGGAGCCGGACGGCTCCGACGGAGGCCAGCATGACGACCGGACCGAACCGCATTCTCGACGAATTCGCCAAGCTCTTGACCGACGCCGCCGGCGCCGCGCAGGGCGTGCGCCGCGAGGTGGAGACCGCTTTCCGCGGCCAGGCGGAAAAGATCCTGAACACCATGGACGTGGTGCAGCGCGAGGAGTTCGAGGCCGTCCGCGACATGGCGGTGAAAGCCCGCGCCGAGAACAAGAAGCTCGCCTCGAGGCTGGAAACGCTCGAGGCCAGCCTCGCGGCATTGGAGGCCGGGGCCGGCAAAATCCCCGGCGAGGATCCGCTGGAAGAGCCCAAGGCGCGGACAAGGCGCACGACGAAGGGCGATCCGCAAAAATAATTCGTTAAGATTTTCCACAGCCGACTCTTCAAAAAAGCGCTTTCCGCTGAATCGCTTAAGCCGGTTGCGTGAATCGATTTCGCAACTGCTTTCCACAGGCCGGCGGCCCTCCCGACAAAAAGGGACTGGTCACGCGACTCCCGATCAATACACTGAATTTGCTGCATGATTCGGGACGGGGTCATGCGCCGGCCAAGAGCGCCAGGCGCGGGTAGATTGCGCCAGCGTTGAAAGCCGGGTCGATCGGTCACGTGTATTGCCCGCATCCAGCCGTTGCCGGTCCCCGCCGGCGCACGGGGAACGACAGGATTAGCCTTATGGAACTGGTCGAACTCGACATCGCACGCGACATCCACCCCGTCGACGTGATCGAGCAGGTGGCGCACAACAACGACTGGGCCTTCGAGCGCACCGGCGACGACGAGATCGCCATCTCGGTCGTCGGAAGCTGGACCGATTATCACGTCTCCTTCTCCTGGATGGAGGATTTCGAGGCGCTGCATCTGGCTTGCGCCTTCGACATCAAGGTGCCGGAGGCGCGTACTCTGGAGGTGATGCGGCTCTTGTCGCTGATCAACGAGCAACTGCTGTTCGGTCATTTCGACCTGTGGGAGCAGGAAGGCGCGATCATGTTCCGCCAGTCGCTGCTTCTGGCCGGCGGGGTTGAGCCGTCGAGCCAGCAGGTGGAAGTGCTGCTGTCCAGCGCGCTCGAAGCCTGCGAATGCTATTTCCAGGCGTTCCAGTTCGTCGTCTGGTCGGGCACCTCGGCCAGGGACGCACTGTCCAGCGTGCTGTTCGAGACCCAGGGCAACGCCTGAACCATGCATGACAGCGGACCGGTCAGGCCGGAGATTTCCTATGCGGATTTCGACAAGGTCGATATCCGCGCCGGCACCATCGTCGAGGCCGAACCTTATCCGGAAGCGCGCAAGCCGGCGATCAAGCTGAAGATCGACTTCGGGCCGGCCATCGGCATCAAGAAATCGTCGGCGCAGGTGACCAAATATTACACGCCCGAGACGCTGGTCGGCCGGCAGGTCTTTGCGGTGGTGAACTTTCCGCCGCGCCAGATCGGCAAGTTCATGTCCGAGGTGTTGACCCTCGGCTTTCCGGACGCGGATGGCGACGTGGTGCTGGGCGCGATCGAGCGGAAAGTGCCCGATGGCGGAAGGTTGTTTTAGGGTCGTTCGGAGGAACAACTTCCCCGTCGAAAAATTTGTTCTCCACCAGTCAAGGGTGGAGCGGCGCATGTTGAAGCAGTTGGGAGGAAACGGGACGGAGCCGGCCGCCGCGGCAAAAGCGGCGTCGCTCGTCCATGTCAGCGACGAGGAACCCGGCATCCGCCGCCGGCGCGCCGGAAAGGGTTTTTCCTATCGCGACGCCAAGGGCAAAACCGTCTCCGACCCCAAAACGCTCGACCGCGTCAGATATCTCGCCATTCCGCCCGCCTGGACCGATGTGTGGATCTCGCCGGCGGACAACGGCCACATCCAGGCGACCGGGCGCGACGCGAAAGGCCGAAAACAATACCGCTACCACGAACGCTGGTCGCTCTGCCGCGACGAGGCCAAATATTCGAGCCTCGCCGCCTTCGCCGACGCGCTGCCGGAGCTGCGCGCCCAGGTCGACACGGACCTGCGCCGGCACAATCTGCCGCGCGAAAAGGTCGTGTCCTCGATCGTCTGGCTGCTCGACAACACGATGATCCGCGTCGGCAACGCCGCCTATGCGCGTGACAACAAGAGTTTCGGGCTCACGACGCTGAAAAGCCGGCACGTGGCGGTCGAGGGCTCGCGGCTGCGTTTCGGATTCAAGGGCAAGTCGGGCAAGGAATGGCGCATCCAGCTTATCGACCGGCGCATGGCAAAAATCATCCGGCGCGTGCAGGAACTGCCGGGCCAGCAGCTTTTCCAATATGTCGACGCCGACGGCGAGCGGCGGCGCCTGGGCTCGCAAGACATCAACGACTATATCCGCGCCGCCTGCGGCCAGGATTTCACCTCCAAACATTTCCGCACCTGGGGCGGCACCATCCATGCCGCCTCGTTGTTCGCCGAAACGCCGGTGCCCGAGGCGGCGGCCACGCGCAAGCGCGTCATGAACACGGTGATCGACATGGTGGCGGCCAGGCTGGGCAACACCCGCGCGGTCTGCCGCGCCTGCTACATCCATCCCCGCGTGCTGGAGAGCTGGGAGGAAGGGCGGCTGACGGAAGAACTGGCCGAGGCGCGGCGAGCGCGGCGGAAAATCCCGGAAGGGTTGGACGAGGAGGAGGCCGTCGTCCGCACCTGGCTGGCAGCCGGATAGGCCAAGCCAATCGCACCCGGCGCGCGCGCCTCCATTGCTTCCCGGCTAAAAATGCCCGATATGCGCGAAAGGTCGCGCTTGGGGGCAAGTATGAGCGATTCGTACCGGGAAGTGACGTCGACCTCATGGTTCGGCCGCATCGGCCGGTCGGTCGGTGGGGTGGTGATCGGCCTGCTGCTAATCGTCGGCATGATCATCCTTTTGTTCTGGAACGAGGGCCGCGCGGTGACCACCGCCAAGGCGCTGGCCGAGGGCGCCGGTCTGATCGTGTCGATCCCGGCCGACACGGTCGATCCCGGCAATGACGGCAAGCTCGTGCATGTCGGCGGCAAGACCACGACCGGAACCACGCCGTCCGACCCGGATTTCGGCATCGCCGCGCCGGGCCTGCGGCTCGAGCGCTCGGTCGAGATGTACCAGTGGAAGCAGGACTCCAAATCCGAGACGACGACAAAACTCGGCGGCGGCGAGGAGACGGTCACCACCTACACCTACGCCAGGGGATGGTCGGACCGGCCGATCGATTCCTCCGGCTTCAAGCAGCCGTCGGGCCATTCCAACCCGTCGATGGAAATCCGCGACCGCAGCTTTCAGGTGCCGCAGGCAGAACTCGGCGCTTTCGTGCTCGACCAGCCGGTGCTCGACCAGGTCGGCGACGACGAGCGGCTGGCGCTGGCGCCTGGCCAGGCCGGCGCGGTGCGCGACGCGTTTTCGGGCACGGCGAAGGTCAGCATCGTCGACGGACGAATCTATCTCGGCCGCGATCCTGCCTCGCCGGCGATCGGCGACTACCGCATAAGCTACAGGACGGTGCCGGCGGACGATTTGAGCGTTATCGGCAGGCAGGCAGGCAACCGCTTCGAGCCCTATGCGACCAAGGCGGGCTACGACCTGCTGATGGTCGATAGCGGGCTGGTGCCGGCCGAAAAGATGTTCGCCGAGGCGGTGACGGAAAACACCATTTTTACCTGGATCCTGCGCATCGCCGGGCTGGTGCTATTGTTCATCGGCTTCGCGCTGATCCTCGCGCCGCTGGGCGTCATCTTCGACGTGATCCCCTTCCTCGGCAGCATCATGCGGCTGGGCACCGGTGCCGTCGCATTCGTGCTCGCCTTGCTGGCCGGCGGTGTGACCATCGCCATCGCCTGGTTCTGGTACAGGCCGCTGCTTTCCATCACGCTGATTGCGATTGCGCTCGCGGTCGCTTTCCTGCTGTCTCGCCTGGGCAAGGCGAAAGGACCGGCGCCGGTATCCGCGCCGGCCACCGCCTCGCCTCAATAAGACGGCGCGGCCTCAGCCGCAGGCGTCGCAGTCGGCTCGTCGACATGCGCGGCGCGCACATGGCGCATGAACAGCGCCGCGCAAGCCGCCCAGCTATAGGTAGTGGCCTTGCGACGCGCCGTCTCGCGGTCGAGCGAAAGCGCGGCAAGCGCCGCCTCGCGCAAATCCTCCGACAGCACGCCGCCGACGCCGTCGGAAAACACGTCGGCCGGGCCGGTGACATCGTAGGCCGCCACCGGCAGGCCGCTAGCCAGCGCCTCCAGCAGCACGATGCCGAATGTGTCGGTGCGGCTGGGAAAGACGAAGACGTCGCAGGAGGCGTAGATGTCGGCCAGCGCCTCGCCCGTAAGCATGCCGAGGAAATGCGTGTCGGGATAGCGCTCTTGCATCGACGCCAGCGCCGGCCCGTCGCCGACCACCACCTTGCTGCCGGGCAGATCGAGGTCGAGGAAGGCCGGCAGGTTCTTCTCCACCGCGATGCGGCCTACCGACAGGAAGATCGGCCGCGGCAAGTCGAGCACCTGTCTGCGGTCGGGCCGGTAGAGCTCGGTGTCGACGCCGCGCGTCCATAACCGCACGCGCTCGAAACCACGCCCGGTCAGTTCTTCCGCCAGCGACGGCGTCGCCACCAGTGTGCCCGCGCCGGAATTGTGGAAACGCCGCAGTCGCCGGTAGATCCAGCTTTCGGGGATCGGCACGCGCGCCCGCACATATTCGGGGAAGCGCGTGTGGTAGCTGGTGGTGAAGATGTGCCCGCGTCTCAGGCAGTGCCGGCGCGCAAGGATGCCGAGCGGCCCCTCGGTGGCGATGTGGACGTGGTCGGGCCGGAACGCCTCTATTCTTTTCGTAACCTGCCACGGGAGGGCGAGCGCCAGCCTGATGTCCGGATAGGACGGCATCGGCACGGTTGGGAATTCCCTCGGCGTGAGGAACTCGACCCGGTGGCCGATGTCGGCAAGATTGTCGGCGAGGTGCTGCAGCGTGCGCACCACGCCATTGACCTGCGGATGCCAGGCGTCGGTGACGATCAGGATGCGGCTGTCGCCCCGGTCGCCGGGCCGGACCGCGCCCTCGCCAGTCGGCTCTGGTCCGGCATTTGCACTGGGCGCGGCAGGCGATCGCATGCCGGCTTATTGTGCAGATTCGATGACGGGCGGATGACGCGCCACGCGTTTGCTGCGTCCGGCGGTGGACGGGGTTTTCGGAAAAACCACGATTGCCATTGTACGGATTCAATCCGTACGCTATTTTCAAAAAAAGGAGGCGTCCATGGCCCGTACCGTCAGCGATACATCGAACCGCATCGAGTTGCGGATACCGCCAGAGCAGAAGGCGGTAATCGCGCGAGCCGCTGCGCTTGAGCGTCTCGACTTGACGGGCTTCATATTGCGAACCGTGTTGCCTGAGGCACAGGCAGTGGTTGATCGCGCTCAGCACATTTCCCTGTCCGAAAGAGACTCGCTACGCGTTCTCGACCTTCTGGAGAATCCGCCTGCTCCGCCGGAACGCTTGATCCGGGCCGCCAAGGCCGGCCGGACGCTGAAATGACGGCGCCCAACTGGGAGGAGACAGCTCTCGGACGCCAGCATGACCGAAACGCATTCGACTGCGGCAACGCCGAATTGAACGGTTGGCTCGCTCGTTATGCCCGCCAGAACCACGAGAGTGGCGGTGCGAAAACCTTCGTTGCCACGCCCATGGGCTCAGCCCAGCGCATCATCGGTTTCTATTCGCTCAGCCCCGCCTCAATCGAATATGCGCGCACGCCGGCCATCGCGAAACGGGGACTCGGCCGCTACGACGTGCCGGTCTATCGTCTCAGCCGACTGGCGGTAGACCTTTCGTTGCAAGGCCACGGGCTGGGCGGCAGGCTGCTGCTGGCGGCAGGAAGGCGCTGCATGGCGGTCGCCTCCGAGGTCGGCGGCGTCGCCCTCCTCATCGACGCCAAAGACGATCGAGCGGCACAATGGTATGAAAGTTATGGAGCGGTCCGCCTCGATGATGCACCGCTTTCACTCATTCTCCCGTTTGCAATGCTCAGAGCTGCCATCCAGTAGAAACAACCGCGAGTTAAGCCGGCACCCGCAGAATGACGCGCAGGCCGCCCATCGGGCTGTCCTCCAGCCAGATGTCGCCGCCATGCCCGCGGGCGATGTCGCGGGCGATCGACAGGCCGAGGCCCGTCCCGCTGGAATCGAGGTTGCGGGCATTGTCGAGGCGCACGAAGGGCTTGAACACCTCCTCGCGCTTGTCGGCGGGAATGCCGGGCCCGTCGTCGTCGATCACCAGGCGCAGCGTGCCGCGCGTGTGGGTCGACTTGATGTCGATGTTCCTGGCGTAGCGGAAGGCATTGCCGGTGAGATTGGCGAGCAGCCGGCCGAAGGCGTTGGGCCGCACCTGGATGTCAGTGGCGCCGGTCAACGTGGTGGTCAGCTTGCGCTTGCGCAGCTTCGCCTCGTCGCCGAGCTTTTCGAAATAGGCGGCAAGGTCGAAGCGGGCGGGGTCCTCCAGCGCCTCGCCGCGCGCGAAGGAGAGATAACCCTCCAGCATCGCCTGCATGTCGTTAACGTCCTGGTTCAGCGCCTCCATGTCGGGTTTGGAGCCGCTCAGCGCCAATTGCAGTTTGAAGCGCGTCAGGATGGTGCGCAGATCGTGGCTGACGCCGGTCAGCATCGCCGTGCGCTGCTCGATCTGCCGCTCGATGCGCTCGCGCATCTGGATGAAGGCGTAGCCGGCGCGCCGCACCTCCTCCGCACCGCGCGGCCGGAAGTCCGGCGGCAGCGGGCGGCCCTTGCCAAAGCTCTCGGCGGCCTCGGCAAGCTGAGTGATCGGCCGCACCTGGTTGCGCAGGAACGGAATGGCGATGCCGAGCAAGAGCAGCGACGTGCCGACCATCCACACCAGGAAGATATGCGAATTCGAGGCATAGGCCTGGTTGCGCTTCACGAAGGCGCGCAGCACATTGTGCTCGAGCTGGATGCGCAGCTCGACGATCTTGGAATCGCCCACCGTGTCGATCCAGAACGGCCGGTCGATCTGGTCGCGGATTTCTTCCGACAGCGACTGGTCGAGGATGGAGAAGAACGGTTTCGGCCCGGGCGACGGCAGCGGCTCGGGCGGCAGGATGTCGACCTTCATGTCCAGCCGTTGCTGGGCGATGCGGGCGAGCTCGGAATAGTCGCCGTCGGGTGGCGGATTGGTCTCGGCCAGGTCGATGATCGCCGCGATGTCGCGCACCACCGCCGTCGACAGGCGCTGCGTCACCAATTGCCAGTGGCGTTCCATGAACACCAGCGTCACTACCGACTGCAGCAGGATCATCGGCGCGATCACGATGATCAGCGAGCGCGCGTAGAGCCGCTTCGGCAGGAAACGCGAGACCTGCCGCCAGAATATGTTCCAGACCTTCTGGACGAGCCTGTAGGCCGGCCCGGCGCGGCGGAGCCAGTCGGCATAGGCCGTACGATCGGTGTCCGAAGTCGCCATAACTTCCCGGTCCGCATTGGCGACCGGGTTTTCCCGGTCCGCCGCTATTCTAGTGCGGACAGGACCGGGAGGGAACCGCGTCGCGGCCGATGACTGGAAACGCCGTTCAGGCCGTCACCAGTGAGCGACCTTCGACCAAGTGCTTGCGCAATTCGCCCTGCACGGCCTCGAAGAAGCGCAGCACTTCGCCCCGCGCGCTTTCCATGTCGCGCCCCTGCCGGACGAGATCCTGCAAGAGCCCGCGCGCCGTCTCCCGCCAGTAGCCGTTCGCGGCCTCGCCATTCAGCGCCGACAGTTTTTCGGCCGTGCGCCGCACCAGCGCGATACGCCGGTCGATCGGAAAGCCGAGCAGCCGCGCCGATTGATCATGCATGAATAGTCCCCACTCCGCTACACGCGGCGAATCACGACCTGCCGCGCCGCAAGACTGATTGGTGGGTTCAAACAAATGCTTAACGGCGTGACTTGAACCGCCGGACGAACTATTCCACGCTCAGCCGGTAGCCGACGCCGCGCACCGTCTGCAGCCAGACGGGATTGGCCGGATCGCGCTCGATCTTGCGGCGCAGCCGGTTGATCTGCACGTCGATGGTGCGCTCGCTGACGTCGGCCTCGCCCGCCACCAGTTCGTGCCGAGGGATGGTCTCGCCGGCGCGGGTGGCGAAGATCGCCAGAATCTCCTGCTCGCGGTCGGTGAGCTTCAGCGGCTCGCCGCCCTTCTTCAATTCGCGCCGGGCGATCTGGAAGGTGTATGGCCCGAACACAAGCTGCTCGAGCTTGGGCGTCGCCGCCGGGCCGCCGCGCCGCAGGATGTTGTTGATGCGCAGGATCAGCTCGCGCGGATCGAAAGGTTTCGGCAGGTAGTCGTCGGCGCCGGCCTCCAGCCCGGCGATGCGGCTGTCGGTCTCCGACAGCGCGGTCAGCATCAGGATCGGCACGGTCTTTTCGGCGCGCAGCGAGCGGGTCAGGTCGACGCCGGTTTCGCCGGGCATCATCACGTCGAGGATGAGCAGGTCGAAATCCAGGCCCCTGAGGTGCCGGCGCGCCTCCTCGGCGGTGCCGGCGACGGTGATGCGGAACCCGTTCTCGGTCAGGTATTGCTTGAGCAGGTTGCGGATGCGGGTGTCGTCGTCGACCACCAGAAGATGCGGCGCGTCGTCGCCGGGTGCGGAAGACAAGTCGGCCATCTCAGCCTTCTCCCTCGTTGCTGTCCTGTTGCCCGACGGCGAGCTGGTCGATCTGCGGCCTCAACTCGGCATTGACCATCGCCTTCAGGAAATCCTCGACCGTGGCGCGCTCGCCATCCTTGATGGACTTCAATGCGGCATCGATGCGGCGCGACTGTGGCCGCGCCAGGTCGAGCGCCAGTTGCCGGCCCTTCTGGGTCGGATAGAGCTCGCGCTGCCGCCGGTCGCGCGGCCCGGGCACCTGGATGATGTAGCCGGCGTCGATGAGCTGCTTCAATACCCGCGCCAGGCTCTGCTTGGTGATCTGCAGCACGTCGAGCAGTTCGGCAACCGTAAGCCCCGGCTTGCGATTGACGAAATGCAGCACGCGGTGATGCGCCCGGCCGAAACCGTAGGCTTCAAGGATCTGGTCGGGGTCCGAGGTGAAATCCCGATAAGCGAAGAAAAACAGCTCGATGATGGACAAGTCGACGCCGTCCTCGCCGCCAAGCGGCGTGCGGATCGGCTTTGCGGGCGGGTTGCGATCGGCCATGCGTATCCTGAACAATGAAAATTTATGTCAGCCTTGTTGACATATTTTATGGCTGCTGGTAATTTTTGGCAAGCTTTTCGGTCGATTGCGACCGAAAAGGAAAGTCCGCGCCGCATTTTTCGACGTTTCGTGAGTTTGCGTCGGCTGCCCCACGGGCCTAATCTTTCTCGATCCAGGGCAGCCGCTGCGCCGACCGCCCGTAATGATAATCAACACCGGGCCGCGGCCCGAGGGAGGCAGAAATGGCATCCGTTCCCTTCGATCAACTCGACGGCTTTATCTGGATGAACGGCGAGTTCGTCAAATGGGCCGACGCGAAAATCCACGTGCTTACCCATGGCCTGCACTATGCCAGCGCCGTGTTCGAGGGCGAGCGCGCCTATGGCGGCGAGATCTTCAAGCTCACCCAGCACACCGAGCGCCTGCATGAATCGGCGCGCATCCTCGGCTTCACCATTCCCTACAGCGTCGCCGAGATCGACGACGCCTGCCAAAAACTGTTGAAGATGCAGGGATTCACCGACGCCTATGTGCGTCCGATCGCCTGGCGCGGCAGCGAGCAGATGGGCGTCTCGGCGCAGAACAACAAGATCAACTGCGCGATCGCCATCTGGCAGTGGCCCAGCTACTTCGACCCGGCGCAGAAGATGAAGGGCATCCGCCTCGACATCGCCGAATGGCGCCGTCCCGACCCGCGCACCATCCCCTCCAAGGCGAAGGCCGCCGGCCTCTACATGATCTGCACGCTGTCGAAGCACGCGGCGGAAGCCAAGGGCTACGCCGACGCCATGATGTTCGACTGGCGCGGCTACGTCGCCGAGGCCACCGGCGCCAACCTGTTCTTCATCAAGGACGGCAAGATCCATACGCCGCTGCCGGACTGCTTCCTCAACGGCATCACCCGCCAGACGGTGATCGAACTTGCACGCCGCCGCGGCCTCGAAGTGTTCGAGCGCGCCATCAAGGAAGAGGAACTGCCGGGCTTCGAGCAGTGTTTCCTCACCGGCTCGGCCGCCGAGGTGACGCCGGTCGCCGAGATCGGCCCCTACACGTTCCAGCCGGGCGAGATCACCCGCCTGCTGATGGACGACTATTCGGCGGAAGTGCAGCCGAAGCGGGCAATCGCCGCGGAGTAACGGCAGCCATAACCCGATGACAAAGGGCAGGCCAACGGGGGCGCACGGCCCCCGTTTCTGTTGATTGCAAGAACCCTCGTTTGACTTTGCTGGAAATTGCGCCCCTTCTACGCATGCTCGACTCGTAGGCGAGCGGCGACTAATGCGAGGGAGATTTATGGAAACGCTTCTTCCGATCATCGTTCAGGTGATCACCGGTATCATTGGCGGCCAGGCGGTCGGTGCTGCGTTGACGCAGGCCGCAATGGGTCAGCTTCCAAAAATTCTCGGCGGCGCGATCGGTGGCGTCGGCGGCGCGGCGATTCTCGGTAGCCTCCTCGGTGGCGGTGCAGTCGATCCGGCGGCGGCGGCGGCAACGGCAGGTGGCATCGGCAATGCGCTGAACCTCAACAACATTATCGGCGGCGCCGGCGGCGGCGCCATCCTGACGGCGATCATCGGCATGGTGATGAAGGCGATGAACAAGGCCTGAGGCCCCAAAAAACCCCGGCAGGGCAAGGCGCCAGCGCCTTGCCCGTTCACTCTCCGTCATTCCTGCGCCGGCATCCGGTGATGTTGGATTATTTGTCTCCTAAATTCAAAGCGCTGTGTTTGATGCGGAAGATCGCCCGCGGCGCTTTCCATTCGCCTCGCTCCATAGCATAGGAAAGACCGGGCCGGCTGTTCGGTCCGGCATCCGAGGAGCGGCATGGGCAATCTCAACGCGGGCATCGTTCCCGTCACCCCTTTCGCGCAGAACTGCACGATCCTGTTCGACGACGAGACCAAGGAGGGCGTGGTCGTCGACCCAGGCGGCGACGTGGAGCGCATTCTCGCCGCCGTCCGCGACAACGGCTTCGACATCAAGGCGATCTGGATCACTCACGGCCATATCGACCATGCCGGCGGCGCCATGGACCTGAAGGACGCACTCGGCGTCGACATTATCGGCCCACATGAGGACGACCGGCAGTTGCTCGCCAATCTGGAGCAGCAGGCGGTGCGCTTCGGCCTGCCCGGCGGGGTGCGCAATTGCGTGCCGGACCGCTATCTCACCGAGGGCGAGACCGTTTCCTTCGGCGGTCACGTCTTCGAGGTGCTGCATTGCCCGGGCCACGCGCCCGGCCACGTCGTCTTCTTCAACCGCGCGGCGAAGTTCGCCCATGTCGGCGACGTGCTGTTCCACGGTTCGGTGGGCCGCACCGACCTGCCCGGCGGCAACCACGCCACGCTGATCGCCTCGATCAGGAACAAGCTGCTGCCGCTCGGCGACGACGTCGGCTTCATCTGCGGCCACGGCCCGGGCGGGCGTTTTGGCGAGGAGCGGCGCAGCAATCCGTTTTTGGTAGGGGAGTAGGGGAGTAGGGGAGTAGGGGAGTAGGGGAGTAGGGGAGTAGAAAAGGATCGAGACCTCGCAAGACCCGTCAATGGATTGCAGCCACCGCAGTCTTTTTTTGCAGAAGTCTCAGAACGTATCCCCGAGCGGATATCTTTGCTGCCTTACTGCCTTACTGCCTTACTGCCCTGAAAATCCCCGCGGCCGCCGCGACCATCGCCGCATTGCCGGCGGCGATTGTCCCGTCCGGCAGGGTGTGGCCGTCCTCCAGCCCGACCCGCGTCGACCAGCGCCGCGCCGCCGCAAGTTCAACAAACGGCCAGACCGTCGCGTTCTCGCCATGGAGCAGGATCGGCTTGCGCATCCGCGCGGCCTCGAGCACCGCAAAGATGTCGTCGGCTACCGCCCTCGCCTCTTCAAAATCTTGCCCGGATATTTCGATCAGCACGCGTAGAACCCGTCCGCCGTGCTCCAGGCCGACAAGGCGCTCCGCGTCGGCGACCGACGCCAGCCCGGCCTCGATGCCGACCCCGCACCGGCTGAGGCGTTCCATTACACCCGGCGCATCGGATTCCGAAAGATTTACAGAGGCATAGTCCGGCAGCTCGGCCCAGCCGTCGATCGCCGCGCGCGTTTGCGCCTCGTCGGCCTCGATCCAGGCGCCGGTAGACACGCCGATCAGCGTGCCGGGACAGGCTTTTCGCACCAGCGGAATGGTGGCGTCGATCGCAAAAAGACTCTCGCGGCCGTCGGCGCGCGGGTGGATGTGCAGTTCGGCGGCGCCCGCCCCCACGCAGGCGGCGCCATCCCTCGCCATCGCTTCCGCCGTCAGCGGCAAGGCAGCGTGGTAGCCAGCGGGGCGTGCGCCGTTGATACAGGCCTGGACGATCATTTGCTGCCCTCGCTGAAGATTATCAACAGTTTAGCAAGTGCGAACGCGGCGGTGTAGCACCGGAACCATGGCAACTGACGCATCCTGCCGGCACGCGAGGATCTCGGCGCTACCGCGTTTCAGATCCGCGTGAAGTCCCCAAAATAAAGCTGTTTCAAATATTTAACGCACGAGAAACGCGAAAAGAACGGGACGGGCTTGATTCCGCCCCCCAAAAATGTCGGACGCAGCGCAGAGAAGCCGATAGTAGGACGCTTTTGGGTATTTTGCGCTTCTCGCACACAGCAAAAAAGGCGCCGCCTTTCGGCGACGCCATCGTGAACCGGTTTGCCGGACGATCAATTGGCCTGGCAGAAGTACCGCTGGCCGTCATAGCCTGTGAACGTGCCGGTGCGCGCGTTGAACGAACGGTAGCGGCTTTCGCAATAGTCGTACCACTCCGGCGACCACGGCTCGAGCGCGCCAGTCGCATAGACCACTTCCGGCTCGCGAACGTAATAGCGGCGGACCGGACCCTCGCGGTAGAGGCGGCGGACCGGCTCGCGGTATACCGGCTCCGGCTCGTAGTAGTCCGGTTCGTAGTAGCGCCGTTCGGGCGCGGTGGCGACGCCGGCGGCGAGCGCGCCGACCGCCAGTCCGAGCACGCCGGCCGCCACGAGATCGCCATCCGAATTGTAGTGGCGGTAGCCATTGCGGCGCCAGCCGTCACCCGCCTGGGCGGCGGGCAACGCCGACAGCGTGGTGGCGGCTGCGGCGAGGCCGAGCACGGCGATCTTGGTCAAACGGTTCATTTCGGTCTCCTACGACTGACGGGCGTCGGCGCGAGGCGCGTCGCCCAGTGTCAGGCAGAGAATACGGGGCCGCTCCTGAACGCAGGCTGAACGCCGCATCGGGCAAAATCATGGCCGGCCCGGCACATGCGCCGCCGATACCGGCAGATCCGCCAACGGACCTCGCAAAAAAATACGCGAAACGCCGCGGCTCCAGCGCGGCGCGGCGGCGAAGCGTTTCCGTCCGGGATCTAGCCGACGGTCAGGTTGACCGCCTTCGGCCCCTTGCCGCGCTTGTCCGGCTCGGTGTCGAAGGACACCTTCTGCCCGTCCTCGAGCCCCGGCAGTCCGGAGGACTGCACGGCCGAGATATGGACGAACACATCCTTGCCGCCATCGTCGGGCGTGATGAAACCGAAGCCCTTTGCATGGTTGAAGAACTTGACGGTGCCTTGTTGCGGCATGGGTGACTCCTCTTGACCCAAAACGAAGTCCGGCGGGGTTCGCCCGCCTGGCTCCCGGTCATCCGGAGTGGAGAAGAAACTGACTGGTCGCGCCCGGGGCCTGGCCAGTGCCCTCTTAGTATTCTCTACCGCGCTTCGCCGGCGCTTTCAGCAAGCGCCGCCGCATGCCATTCCCGTCTCCGGGCCCGCAAAATGCCCGAGATCGCGATTAGTCCTTCATTTTTAAGGAACGGGCAAGCGAAAGTTTTCCCCGCCGGCACCACTGCGCGACGAAGTTGCTCTGCAAGCATTAGAGTGCCGCGGTAAGGCGAGCCGGCTGGACCGGTCTAAGCACCGCGGGAATGCTTCAGACATGGGATCGGCGCGGCGGTCAAACCGCCACGCCGTGCTTGTCGTTGGGCCACGCCGGAAAGGGCGCGCGCTACCTCACGATGCGCGGAGGTTGACCGCCTTCGGGCCCTTGCCCATGCGGTCGGGCTCGACGTCGAAGGACACCTTCTGGCCATCGACCAGCGTGCGCAGGCCCGACTTCTCGATCGCCGAAATATGGACGAACACGTCCTTGGCGCCACCGTCCGGCGTGATGAATCCGAAGCCTTTGGTGGCGTTGAAAAATTTGACGGTTCCCGTCTGGGACATGGGGAAGCTCCTTCACCCGTTGCGGTTGGCCCGCTGCTCGGCCGCAATACCGGGGAAGCCGAACACCGGCATAAGCTTGGCGATCATGCGCAACGCGCGATATGCCCCCCGCCAATGTGGGGCCGTCAGATATTCACGATATCGGGGAAAGGTTTCGTCCAAAAACGGGTCCAGTCTCCGGGTAGCAAATGCCCGAACACAAAATGTATCGCACGGAAATGTTGTATCCGCAAGGCGCAAAGCCAGTCGCCGCAAGGCGTTGCGGGACGAGGCATGGAGACGGCCACGACGGCGCCCGTATGAACCATTTGGGCAACGTGACCGAATCCGTATGGGGATTGCATTCGCAGGCGGAATCGCGATCATCCGCCGGACGGGGTGCCCGGATCGGCGCCAGGGAGGACATCGATGCGCTTGTTGTCATGGATAAGATTGCGACACGCCGTTCTCGCGGTGGGGCTCGCCATCCTCGCCGCCTGCAACGTGGTGGTCGAAGAGTCCGGCCCGTCTCGCCCCCGCCCGGACGGCGGTTTTTGCACCCGCGAATTCGATCCGGTCTGCGGGCGGCGCGGCGGCGACCAGCGCACCTTCGCCAATGCCTGCCTGGCGGACAATGCGGGCTTCCGCGTCGTGCGCCGCGGCGAATGCCGGCGCGGCGACGACCGCCCGGACGAGCCTCGCGCCTGCACCCGCGAATACGATCCGGTCTGCGCCCGGCGCGGCGGCGACCGCCGGACCTTCTCCAACGCCTGCGTGGCCAGGGAAGCCGGCTATCGCGTGCTCGACCGGGGCGAATGCAGGCGCGGCGACGGCGGAGGCGGCGGGGACGGGCCGCGTGCCTGCACGCTCGACTATCGGCCGGTTTGCGCGCGGCGCGGTGGCGACGTCCGCACCTTCGCCAACGCCTGCACGGCCGAGTCCGCCCGCTACAGGATCGTCGGCAACGGGCCTTGCTGAGCGGCGGCCGGCCGGCGAGCCGGCATCAACGAATACTGCGACCGGCCGCGCCTGCTGCTGAGTAAAACTCAGTTACTGCGCTGGACGACGCGCACCGCACAGTCTGGACCGACGTGCCGGTGCCAGACGCGCACGCCGTTGATGCGGTGCAGGCGCACGTCGCGGTGGCAGTCGCGGACAACAGGCCCGCCGCCGGCGCGGATCGGCCTGCAGCGGCGATTGTGATAGTGCCAGACCGGGCGGCCGTATTCCGGCACGTAGTGGCGACGCTCGTCGGCGTGACAGCCGCGGGTCTGGACGATCAGGGATTCGCCGGCGCCCGGCGCGGGCAGCGTGGCCGGTCCCGCGCCGGCGCTGGCGCCGAGCACCGAGAGCAGCATCGCGGCGGCAACCAAAAACCTTCTCATGGAAAATTCCTCACGATGGACATTGCGCCAGATACTACACGACGCGCGGCAAGTGGCGCATGTCGGCGCAACCGGAGGTTAACGGTCAGTTGATGCGGTCGCGCCTGGATACGGATCTCCGCTCGCCACGCGTGGAGCCCAATTAAGATGTCCGGCGAGAACACGACGGTCCGGGCCAGACGAGCCGTTCCGGCAGGCGAACTCAAAACTCACGCCCTGCCCTACCAGCCGGTCCATGAAACGCGCGGAATAAGGAATTTGCTGGTGAGCTCGGTTTCCTTTCAGAACAACCAATACTATGATCTGCCAAGGCTAGGCCGACAATGGATCGTAAGCTTGTCGCGATTTTTGCCGCAGATGTAGTGGGCTATTCGACTCTGATGGAGCGCGATGAGGCCGGTACATTCGAGCGCCTTCGTGCCGGACGCAAGGAACTGTTCGAACCCGAAATTGCTCGCCACCACGGCTATGTCTTCAAGCTGATGGGCGATGGGATGCTGGCGGAATTCGGCAGCGTCGTCGATTCCGTCGAATGTGCAGTGTCGCTGCAGCGCGGTATGTCCGAGCGCAATGCCTCGGTTCCCGAAGCGGAACAGATTCAGGTACGGATCGGTATCAACCTCGGCGAGGTGATCATCGACGGCGACGACCGGTATGGCGATGGCGTCAACATCGCGGCCAGACTTCAGCAATTGGCGGAACCGGGCGGCATCTGCGTCTCGGGAAAAGTGGCCAAGGAGGTCGAGAGGAAGCTGGCGTTCCCCCTTGAACCAATGGGCGAACAGAGGGTCAAGAACATCGCCGAGCCAGTTCAGGCGTATCGCGTGTCGCTTGATCCCGCGGCAGCGGGCAAGACCCTCCATGCTCGCCGCCAACCGCGTGCCGGGCGTTTTCCGGTCGCGGCGGGAGTTCTAGTCCTGACTCTCGGCCTTGCAGCGGCATGGTGGCAGCCGTGGGAGAGGCCTGTGCAGCCTGCCGCTCGGGCAGCCGGCGAGTCAGCCGAAACCCGGCCCTCGCTCGTCGTGCTGCCCTTCGACAATCTCAGTGACGACAAGGACCAGCAATATCTCGCCAACGGCTTCACCGAGGACCTGACAACCGAACTGGCGCGCGTACCGGGTCTTTTCGTTGTCTCCCGCAACGCGGCCTTCGCCTACAAGGACAAGGACCCGAAGCCGGAGGAGGTTGCGGCGGCGCTGGGCGTCCGCTACCTGCTGGAAGGCTCGATCCGCCGCATCGGCGACGACATGCGCATCAATGCGCAGTTGATCGACAGCGCGACGTCCGGACATCTCTGGGCGGAGCGTTTCGAAGGCCGGTGGGCGGACGTATTCGCGCTGCAGGACAGGGTTGTCAGCAGCATTGCGGGCGCGCTCCAACTCCGCCTTGTCAGCGGCGCGCACCCAGCCCGCGCCGGAGGCACAAGCAATCCGGCGGCCTATGATGCGTACCTGAAGGCACTGGACATCTACAATCGCGACAACACCCCCGAAGAGTTTGCCGAGGCTGTCAAACACCTCCAGAAAGCCATCGAAATCGATCCGAATTTCGGCGCGGCTCATGCCCAACTCGCCTGGGCCTATTGGGACGCGGACATCACCCGGGCCGTGGTGATGGGGCTCACGCAAGCCGAGGCCTACGACAAAGTCCACGAAACGCTGAAGCTCGCCGCCCGACGTCCTTCTCCGGGCTATTATCAACTGGTCGCCGAATTGATGGTCAGGGAGCACAACTCGGACGAAGCGGTCACCGTTCTTCTGAAATCGGCGGCGCTCGATCCCAGCGATTCCTGGAATTATCTCTCGCTGGCCAATGCCCTGAATTTCAACGGCAGGCCGACGGAAGCACTGAGCTATCTCGATGCGGCGGCGCGCGTCGACCCGATCTCGTGGATGGACTACAGGCGCTACCAGGCCGGGCTGGCCGAGTTCGGCCTGGAGAATTTCGAGGGGGCCGTTCGTATTATCGAGAAGATGGACCTTGAAGCATCCGATCCACGAGCGAAATTCTACGCTCTTCAAATCCTTGTTTCGGCTTACGCACATTTGGGGCGCACAGAGCAGGCCGCCTCAACCCTGGAAAGGTTGAGGGAGGCTCTGGCGCGGAGAATGGAATTAGGGCCAAACCAGTTGATCACTCAGGACTACATGGTGTTCAAGAACACGATCGACATCGAACGTCTTCTGGCCGGCTTGACCAAGGCAGGCGTGCCCGATCTGCCGGCATTGGCAAGTGCAGGCATGAATCCGAAGGACCGTCTCACAGGAGCGGAAATCAGGTCTCTCGTGTTCGGCCACGAAACACGCGGAAAACTGGTGCTTCTCAAGTTCCTGCCGATGCGGCGCACAACCTCGGTCGATGGTTTCGTCAGCGAAACCGTTGGCCAGAGGAACCGCACTGGAACTTCCTGGGTGCAAGGCAATTTCTTGTGCAATGCCTTTTCCGGAGAGCTGACAAGCTGCGGGGCGATTTTTCGCAATCCACTCAGGACGCCGGGCCACGAGGACGAATACAAGGCCGTCTACCGTTGGGAACAGTTCGAGTTTTCGGTCGTCAAGTAAACCCCGAAATGCCGCAAGACCGAAAGTCTGCCGCGGCCGTGCCTGGGCCCGGATTTCCGCTCGCCACGCGTCGCGCCTGATTTCGACGTCCGGCGGGAACACGAGAATCTGACCCGTTGCGGACGGCCCGCCGTCACCTTCATAAGGGTCGAATAACAGCTATGATGCCACCGTCGTCTTCAATACAAGCTTAACATTCCGCTAAACTGACCAACGGATTATTTTGCAGATGAGGAGTCCTGTTTTCGGTTGAACAACCTTGCCAGCAGAAGACCCTCCGCTAGGTTGTCCGTCGGAAGTGTCCCACACAGGCGAGAGGAGACGTTAAGGTGAAGATACCCGCAAAATTGCACAGCGTCCTTGGCGCGGCGCTCCTTGTGAGCAGTGTCTCTTTCCCGGCCCTTTCGCAAGATCAGGACGCGCGAAACGACGCTACCGATGCGACCAAGTCGGCAAATTCCGCACTGTTGAACCAACTGCCCTTCAACGACACTTCCGATTTCGACGATGCAAAGCGCGGCCTGATTGCGCCGCTGCCGTCCGAGATGATCCAGGGACAGGCCGGAAATCTCATCTGGAACCCACAGCAATACGGCTTCATAACCGAAGGTGCGCAGGCCCCCGCGACGGTCAATCCCAGCCTGTGGCGACAGTCGCAACTCATCAACATCAGCGGTCTGTTCGAGGTCGCCCCGGGCCTCTACCAGGTTCGCAACCAGGACCTCTCGAACATGACCATTATCGAGGGGACGGAAGGCATTACCGTGGTCGATCCGCTGGTTTCGGCCGAAACGGCGAAGGCTGCTATCGACCTCTACTACAAGCACCGCGGCAACAAGCCGGTGAAGGCCGTTATCTATACGCATAGCCACGTCGACCACTACGGCGGCGTGCGCGGCATCGTCAACGAGGCGGATGTCGCCTCCGGCGCGACCAAGATCTACGCTCCCGAGGGCTTCCTCGAAGCAGCGGTCGCGGAGAACGTGATGGCCGGCAACGCCATGAGCCGCCGGGCGAGTTACATGTACGGCAACCTGCTCAAGGCCGACCCCAAGGGCCAGGTCGGCGCTGGACTCGGCACGACGACCTCGGCCGGAACGGTGACGCTCATTCCGCCCACCAACATCATTTCGGAAACGGGCCACAAGGAGAAAATCGACGGCCTGACTTATGAATTCCTCATGGCTCCCGGCTCCGAGGCTCCGGCCGAAATGCTCTGGTACATAGAGGAGATGAAAGCTATCCAGACCGCCGAGGATGCGACGCATACGCTGCACAACACCTACTCGCTGCGTGGTGCAAAGATCCGCGAGCCCTTGCCGTGGTCGAAGTACCTCAATCAGGCGCTGGTGATGTGGGGCGACAAGGCTGAGATCATCTTTGCCCAGCACCACTGGCCGACCTGGGGCAACGACAAGGCCGTCAAGCTGCTCAAGAGCCAGCGCGACCTCTACCGCTTCATCAACGACGAGACGCTGCGCATGGCCAACCAGGGCATGACGATGCGCGAGATCGCCGACAATTTCAAATTGCCGGATAGCCTGGGCAACGTTTGGGCCAACCGCGGCTACTACGGTTCGGTCTACCACGACGTTGCGGCGACCTACGTGCTCTATCTCGGCTGGTTCGACGGCAACCCCGCGACCCTGCATGAACTGCCGCCGGTCGAGGCCAGCAAGCAGTATGTCGAGTTCATGGGCGGCGCCGACGAGGTGCTGAAGAAGGCGAAGGTATCTTACGACAAGGGCGATTATCGCTGGGTGGCGCAGGTCGTCCATCATGTCGTCTTCGCCGATCCCGACAACAAGGCCGCCAAGGACCTTGAGGCGAATGCCTTGGAGCAACTCGGCTACCAGGCCGAATCCGGTCCGTGGCGCAACTTCTATCTCAGCGGCGCGCAGGAACTGCGCAACGGCGTGGCCAAGCTGCCGACCCCGAACACCGCCAGCCCCGACACGGTGCGGGCGATGTCGCTGGAACTGTTCTTCGATTACCTCGGCGTAAGGCTGAACAGCGAGAAGGCCGGCGACGCGCACGTCAAGCTCAACTTCGATTTCGGCGCCGAGGACGGCACCTATTTCGTCGAAATGGAGAACGGCGTCCTCAACCATACCAAGGGCATGAAGGCCGACGACGCCGACGCCACCATCACGCTGTCGCACGATACGCTCAACAGCATCATCCTGCAGCAGACCTCGCTTCAGGATGCGATCGGCAAGGGCGACGTGAAGATCGACGGCGACCAGGCGAAGCTGCAGCAGGTCGTTGCCAGCCTCGACACATTCGAGTTCTGGTTCAACATCGTCACGCCGTAAGGCGTACGCAATGTGGTCCCGCGCATCGTCGCAAGATGCGCGGGACCACCAACCGCCGCCGCTGCCGACACCGGCCATCGACCGGTTGACTCGGGTGCCGGGCTGCCCCACTTTCCCGCGCCGGAGGATCGGTGCGACGAGTTTCGCCTTGACGGTCCCCATGCTCGCGGACGACAAGGCGGCGGATGACAGACCAGCACAAGCCCGACCCGCTGCGCTCGCCCCTGCTCGATGAAGCGCGTCCGCGCGGCATCCGCCACGGCTTTTTCACGCGCGCCGGCGGCGTTTCCGAAGGCATCTATCGCGGCCTCAACATCGGCAACGGCTCCGCCGACAATTCCGAAAAAGTCGCCGAGAACCGCCGCCGCGTGGCCGAATGGATGGGCGTCGCGCCCGACGCGCTGCTTTCGGCCTATCAGGTCCATTCCCCGGACGTCATCGTGGCGACCGGGCCCCTCCCCTCGCCTCGCCCGCAGGCCGACGCCATCGTCACCGACCGGCCGGGCCTCGCGGTGGGAGCCACCTCGGCCGATTGCGGGCCGGTGCTGTTCGCCGATGCGCAGGCGCGCGTGATCGGCGCGGCGCACGCCGGCTGGAAGGGCGCCTTCACCGGGGTGCTCGAAAATACGGTCGACGCCATGGAAAGGCTGGGCGCCTCGCGCGGAAAAATCGTCGCGGTGCTGGGCCCGTCGATCGGTCCGAAAAACTACGAGGTCGGTCCGGAGTTCGTCGACCGTTTCGTCGAGGCCGACACCGGCAACGCCGTCTATTTCGCGCCGTCCGAAAAACCCGGCCACGCTTTGTTCGACTTGAACCGCTACACCGTCGACCGGCTGCGCAAGGCTGGCGTGACGGCGGAAGCGCTCAACCGCTGCACCTATGCCGAGGAGGATCTGTTCTTCTCCTATCGCCGCACGACGCACCGCAAGGAGGCGGACTACGGCCGGCTGATTTCCGCGATCGTGCTGGAGGAGATTTGATGGCCCTGCATTTCGAACGCACCGAGTTCGACGCCCGCCGCGACCGCCTGGTCATCGAGATGGCGGAAAAGAAGATCGATGCGATGCTGCTGTTCGCGCAGGAGAGCATGTACTGGCTGACCGGCTACGACACGTTCGGCTTCTGCTTCTTCCAGTGCCTGGTGCTGAAGTCCGACGGCTCGATGGTGCTGCTCACCCGCTCCGCCGATTTGCGGCAGGCGCGGCACACCTCGACCATCGACAACGTCGTCGTCTGGCTCGACCGCGAAAAGTCCAATCCGGCGCTCGACCTGCGCAACCTGCTCAACGATCTCGGCCTGCTCGGCCAGCGCATCGGCGTCGAATACGACACCCATGGGCTTACGGCCTATAACGGCCGGCGGGTCGACGAGCAGCTTTCGACCTTCGGCCAGATCGTCGACGCCTCCGGCATCGTGGCGCGGTTGCGCCAGTTCAAGAGCCCCGCCGAAATCGCCAAGGCGGAGCGCGCAGCCACCCTTTCCGACGAGGCGCTGGACGCCGCCTTGCCGCTGATCGTCCAGGGCGGCGACGAGGGCGCGATCCTCGCCGCCATGCAGGGCGCGATCTTCGCCGGCGGCGGCGACTATCCGGCCAACGAGTTCATCATCGGCTCGGGCGCCGACGCGCTGCTCTGCCGCTACAAGGCCGGACGCAGAAAACTCACCAAGAACGACCAGATGACGCTGGAATGGGCGGGCGTCTTCCACCACTACCATGCGCCGATGATGCGCACGGTGCTGACCGGCAAGGCGTCGAAGCGGCATCAGGACCTGTTCGAGGCCGCGCGCGACGCGCTGACGGCCGTCGAAAAGGCGATGGCGCCAGGCAACACATTCGGCGATGTGTTCGACGCTCATGCCCGCGCGCTGGAGACGCATGGCCTGACCAAGCACCGGCTGAACGCCTGCGGCTACTCGGTCGGCGCCCGCTTCACGCCGAGCTGGATGGACACGCCGATGTTCTACCAGGGCAATTCGGAACCGATCGCACCGAACATGACGCTGTTCGCCCATATGATCATCATGGACTCCGAGACAGAGACGGCGATGACGCTCGGCCGTACCTATCTGACCACCGAAACGCAGCCCAGGCCGCTCTCCCGCCATGATCTCGACTTGATCGTGCAGTGAATCGGCAGTCGGCGAAAGGGTTTTCGTATTGAAACCATGGTTTGAGGGCAAAAAGCGGATGCTGCCGGGCGGAGCGCTGCTGCTCGCGGCCGCGATCGTCTCGGCCTGTTCCAGCACGCAGGACGTGCTGGAACCTTCGGCGATAACGCCCCCCACCGCCTCGACCACGCCCGATCCGTCGGCGCCGCCCTCGCAGACGGCGGCCGGCCAACCTTCGATCGTCTCGCCGAGGGCGGCCGCGGCGCAATCTCCCGCGATGGCGAGCGCCCGCATCCAGATCGCCCCGATCGTCGGAACCTCGGTCGAGGCGGCGACATCGCTGTCCGAGCGGCTGGCGACGGCGGCCCGCCAGCGCGGCATCCGCATGGTCGGCAGCGCCGACCCGGCCGCGACCTTGCAGCTCAAGGGCTATTTCACGCCGCTGGTCGAGGGCAAGGATACCACGGTCATCTATGTCTGGGACGTGTACGACCCGACCGGCAACCGGGTGCACCGCATCTCCGGCCAGCACAAATCGTCCTCCGCCGGCGGCGAGGGCTGGGCGGCGGTGCCGGCGGCCTCGATGCAGGCGATCGGCGACCAGACCATCGAGCAACTCGCCACCTGGCTCGGCAGCCGCGCCGGGTGAAACTGCACGCGAAGAAACTCAAAAGAAGGGATCGCCCGCTTGCAATAGCGCGGCGGGCGGTTAAAAGCCCGCTGATCCATCCCTTCGGAAACGGCACATGAAACTTTTTGCGGGCAACTCCAACAGGACCCTTGCAGAGGGCGTTGCCCGCTACCTGAACATCCCGATCGGCAAGGCGACGGTGCGGCGCTTCGCCGACCAGGAGATTTTCGTCGAGATCCAGGAGAACGTGCGCGGCGAGGACGTGTTCATCCTGCAGTCGACCTCCTTCCCGACCAACGATCACCTGATGGAACTGCTGATCATGATCGACGCCTTCATGCGCTCCTCGGCGCGGCGCATCACGGCGGTCATCCCCTATTTCGGCTATGCCCGCCAGGACCGCCGCGCCTCGGGCCGCACGCCGATCTCGGCGAAGCTGATCGCCAACATGATCACGCGGGCAGGCGCCAACCGCGTGCTGACGCTCGACCTGCACGCCGGCCAGATCCAGGGCTTTTTCGACATCCCGACGGATAATTTGTTCTCCGTGCCGGTGATGGCCCGCGACGTGAAGGCCAAATACAAGCAGCTCGCCAACCTCATGGTGGTGTCGCCCGACGTCGGCGGCGTGGTGCGGGCCCGCGCGCTGGCGAAGCGCGTGGACGCGCAGCTCGCCATCGTCGACAAGCGCCGCGAGCGGCCGGGCGAATCCGAAGTGATGAACGTCATCGGCGACGTGAAGGGCAAGGACTGCCTGCTGTTCGACGACATCGTCGATTCCGGCGGCACGCTGTGCAACGCCGCCGACGCGCTGCTGGAAAAAGGCGCCAGCAGCGTGGCCGCCTATATCACCCACGGCGTTCTTTCCGGTGGGGCGGTGGCGCGCATCACCGGCTCGAAGCTGCAGGAACTGGTGATCACCGATTCGATCCAGCCGACCCAGGCGGTCGTCGACGCCCACAACGTCCGCGTCGTCTCCATCGCCGACCTGATCGGCGAGGCGATCTCGCGCACCGCGACGGAGGAATCCGTCTCCAGCCTGTTCGATTGACGCCGGCATGGCTCAGGCGAAACGCTTCTGGCTGATCGCGGGCCCGAACGGCGTCGGCAAGACGACCTACGCTTTCAAGAACATCGCGGCAGTCAGCGGTTCGCTGAACTTCGTCAATCTGGACGAGATCGCACGCGGCCTTTCCCCCTTGAAACCGGAATTGGCGGATCGCGAGGCGGCCCGGATTGCGCTTATGCGCGCGCGTGACTTCATCTTCCGCCGTGAGGTCTTCACGATGGAGACCACCATGTCCGGCCACACGCATCTGGCGCTGATGCGGGAAGCCAACGCGGTCGGTCTCTCGCCAACGCTTCTCTATTTCAGCGTCCGCGACCCCGACATCTGCCTCCAGCGTATCGCGCGCCGTGTCGCGGAAGGCGGCCACGACGTTCCGGAGCCGATCGTGCGGCGACGTTTCCAGCGCAGCCACGAAAACCTTCCCGCCTACTGCGCCGCCGCCGACCTCTGGCGCATCTATGAAGCGTCAGGGGTTCGGCCTTGCCTGGCAGCGGAAGGACAGGGAGCGGCTGTTGTCCATCGTGATGCCGACTGCCTATCCGGCGCAAACGACTATGTGCACGGCTTTGTCGGGCAGGCAGACGGATAACGTTCTTCAGCCGGCCGGATGACGGCGGGAAGCGTCGGTCAGACCAGGCTGCGAACCATCCCTGCTACCGCCGCCAGCGCCAGCACCAAAATCATGTTGGCCTTGAACTTGAGCAGCGCGACCGCCGCGGCGAGCGCGATGAGTGCGGCCAGCCAGTCGAATGTCGAAAGGTCGGGCACCGGCAGGCTGAACGGCCCGGCGGCGATTTCGTCCACCTTGCCGAACAGCACATGCAGAGAAAACCAGACAGCGAGGTTGGCGATGATGCCGACCACCGCGGCCGTCACCGCGGCAAGCGCCGCCGCTAGCCAGCGCACCCGCCGCACCGTCTCGACATAAGGCGCGCCGACAAAAATCCACAGAAAGCACGGCACGAAGGTGAACCACAGCGTCACTGCCGCGCCCGCCAACCCACCCGCAAGCGGATCGAGGCCGGAGAGCCGCGCGCCGCCGAGGAAACCGACGAACACCAGCACCAGGATCAGCGGCCCGGGCGTGGTCTCGGCAAGTCCCAGCCCGGTCAGCATCTCGTCCGGCTTCAGCCAGCCATGCACCTCCACCGCCTGCTGCGCGACATAGGCCAGCACCGCGTAGGCGCCGCCGAAGGTGACCATCGCCATTTTCGAGAAGAAGCCTGCCTCGGCGGCGAGCACATGGCTTTGGCCAAGTATCCCGTAGAGGGCAGCCAGCGGCACCAGCCAGATCGCCGCCCACACGCTGAGCGTCGAAGCGAAACGCCGCCAACTCGGCCTCGTCCACTGCGGCGCCGTTTTGTCCGAAGTCTCTTCCGCAGTGGCCACGCCCGCCACCTGTCCGACCGCAAGGTGCCTTGCAGCGCCGATCGCCGCCGCGACCAGAATGATCAGCGGAAACGGCAGCTTCAGGAAGGCGATGGCGACAAAGGCAGCGATGGCGACAAGCACCGCCGGCAGGTCGAGCAGCGCCCGCCGCGACACCTTTACCAACGCCTCCAGCACCACCGCCAGCACCGCCGCCTTCAAGCCGAACAGAAAACCCTGCACAAGCGGCACATCGCCGACCAGCAGGTAGATCGCCGACAGCGCGGTGATCACCACCGCGCCGGGCAGCACGAACAGCAGCCCGGCGATCAGCCCGCCGCGAACGCCATGCAGCAGCCAGCCGGAATAGGTGGCGAGCTGCATCGCCTCCGGCCCCGGCAGCAGCATGCAGTAGTTCAGCGCATGCAGGAAACGCGGCTCGTCCAGCCAGCGCTTCTCGTCGACCAGGATGCGGTGCATCAGCGCGATCTGCCCGGCCGGCCCGCCAAAGGACAGCAGGCCGATCTTGCCGAACACACGCGTCGCCTCGCCAAGGCTCGGGCGCGCCGTCTCGGCCATTGTCTCCGGTCCGTCCGGCATCTGGTCCATCTACGCCGCCCTCACCGGCCAATTGTGCGTCTCGCCGGTTGCGTGGCGGCACCAGCCGTAGAGGGCGTCGTAGAGGATCATGCCTTTTTCCAGTTGCACAAGATCGTCCGCTTCCGTTGCCGACAGGCCAAGCGATATGGCGAGCAGCCCCGCCGCCTGCGGCTCCAGGTCCAGGCGCGCCGTGTCCGCGCCCCGGACGATCTTTGCCAGATGCAGAAGCGAAGGATCGGACAGGCCGAATTCGGCAATCAGCGTGTCGAAGGTGCAGTCCTCGCCGCGATGCGAATAATGCACATCCTTGACGTCGAAAGGTATCCAGCCGGTTTCGCTGGCGATGTCGACGACCCACTCCGCGGCGACGAAGTGGAACACCGCGAACGGATCGATGAACCGGCGGATCAGCCAGGGACAGGCGATGCGGTCGATCTTCGGCCGCTCTCTTGTGACCCAGACGCTGGGCCCGGGCAACCCAGCCTCGATGCCGGCAGCCTCCCGCGCCACCGTCGGGCCATTGGCCGCGATCCAGGCATCGAACCCACCTTCAAGCACGGCCACGTCGACGCCCGCGGCGATCAGATTCGCCACCGCTATCTCGCTGACATTGTGACCATGCGCACAATAGACCACGACCGGTTGTCGATCCGGTGACAGAGGCACGGACTCTCCGACCGTCATGTGATCGCGCCAGATGGCGCCGGCGATACGGACCGGGGACGCGGCGAGAGCCGCGGGACGCCGCACATCGACGAACAGCGGCGACCGGCTGGTGCCGACGAGCGGAATGAGTTCGGATGGAGAAAAATATCGAGGCATGGATTTCCTCCGCACAGATTGCGAAGGCGGAGCTTGGGCAAAAGCCTCACGGGGAGTCCACCATGCCCCCGATGATGAGGAGCATAGTCCGTCCGGGACTATTGTTCAACGCAAAATCCCGTCGAGAACCGGCAGGCTGACCAGCGCCGCCGCCGCGATCAGCCAGTAGCATATGCGCCGGAAGGTCGTCTCGCTGGCCAGCCCGAACATGTGCGATCCGCCGAACAGCCCAAGCCCGTAGGCCGGGGCCGACAGAAGGGCGAGCAAAAAGACCTCGCGCACCAGCAGGCCGCCGGCGACGTAGGAGAAGATCGAAAAGAGGCTGGAGACGGCGAAATAGATGACGATATTGGCGCGCACCGTCCAGCGTTCGATCGCCCCGCCCAGCCAGTAGGCGACCACCGGCGGGCCACCAGCCTGCGCCGCGCCCGAGCAGAAGCCGGCGGCGAGACCGACGGCGACGGTCACCGGCGGCTTCGGCCGGCCGTGATAGCGCCAGCCCGAAACGAGCAGGCCGAGCATGATGACGACGAGACCGACGATCGCCCAGCGGATGGTCAGCGGGTCGGCATTGGCGAGGACATAGGCGCCCGCCGGCACACCGAGGAAGGCGCCTACCGCCATTGTGCCGACATCGCGTCTGTCGCAGAGCCGCCAGGCGCCCGGCAGCATGCCGACGGTCATGACGAAATCGATGACCAACAGCAGCGGCACGGCGAGCCGCGGACCGATCGCGGCACTGGCCAGCGGGATGAAGATCAGCGCCGCGCCGAAACCGGAAAAGCCACGCGCCAGCCCGGCGACCAGGGCGGCGGCGAGCAGGAACATGATTTCGCCGGCCGAATGGCCGGCAATCGAAAAATCCAGCATGGCGTGGAATCGAACGCAGAGAGATCAGGCCGCCATGTTAGCGGCCCGTCTGTTCGGCCAACAGGGCAAGAACCGCCAAAACGGTCGGCCACAGCGACTTGGCCCGCAAGGCCCGACACGTCCAGGTTTGTCCGGGTCGCGTTTCAAACACCACTTGACCATCGGTCGGCGAAGAGCCCGCGTCAAATGAACTTGACCGGCATTTCACAAACCAAGAGGCCACTCGCTGTCTTTCGGCAGTGTCCGGTTGGAATGTCCAGTTCTAACCCTTAGTGCGACATTGGCAATGTTGCGTGTTTCCGTTGATTTTGTAACGCCTACCATTTAGCGTAGGTTGTACGAGGCACGCGGCATGACCTCCGCCGTTGAAGTTATTGATGCTCTTTTTGGGGATGATCTTGTTCAAGTTGACTTTGGTGGTTTTAGGTCTGCTCACACTATCGGCCTGTGTTTCAAGTTCGGACCGCGTGTTTCAAGAGAAAGGATGGTTCGACATCTCGCCGGGAGAGACTGTAAGAATTTTTAGAGCCTCCGATCAGGACTTGAATTGCAAGTTTCTCTTTTTACCGGAAGGCAAAGTAGTTGATAGGCCCTCGCATGGCACGATGGTTTATCGAAAAACGGTGGTCGCGCCCGCCTATAAGCCGGACAACCCCCGGTACAAGTGTAACAGTCGGCGTGGCCTTGGTGGCGCATTCTTCTACACGCCCAACCCTGGTTTTTCTGGTCAGGATTTTGCGCGGATACGACAGCCTTTCACCGACGGGAGCGTCGTTGAGACGGTGGTCAATATCTCTGTTAGGGCTCCATAGGCCACCTGCTGCCTGCGCAACTGCAAGGCTCGACCCAAGTCTATGTCGGCTTATAGGAAATCTCTTCTGCCAGTCATTCGGGCGTTGATAGAATGTGGAGCGCAATGACAACGGCGGAAATTGCCAACACCACTGGAAGCGAATACCGCCACGTAGCCAATCTTGGCGCCGCCATCATTGCCGCGAAATCCGCAACCAGTTGGATTAGGAAGCCCATAGCTTATTGTTCCCAACGGAGTTCGTGGAGCATAGCGGATTGATGTCCGCTTTCCATCCTCGCCGAAATTCAACCGACCCCCATCTTCCCACGACCTTGCGCCTTTGCGCCCTCTCCGCTATAGGACCGCCACCCGCGTAGACACCCTTGGAGGCAACGCGGGCGATCGCCGCCATCTTCGCATGGTCCTGCTCCGGCTTGCGGAACGGACCCTTTGCGCCGAAGGCGGCTTTCGACGTTTCCGGCATTGCCGTTTCGGCAGCCGAAAACGCTCCAGCAACGCGAAAGGAAAAGCCATGAGCGATACCTATGAGCTCAAGGCCGACGCGCGCGAACAGGTCGGTAAGGGGTCCGCCCGTGCAGTTCGCCGCGAAGGTAAAGTGCCCGCAGTCATCTATGGAGACAAGCAGCCTCCCCTGGCGATCGCTCTCTCCTACAAGGACGTCTACTACAAGATCCACGGCGGCGGGTTTTTGACCACGGTCGCCACGATCGACGTGGGCGGCAAGAAGATCCAGGTCCTGCCCAAGGACTACCAGCTCGATCCGGTCAAGGACACGCCGCTGCATGTCGACTTCCTGCGGATCGGCAAGGACACCGAGGTCAATGTCGAGGTGCCGGTGCACTTCGTCAACGAGGACAAGTCGCCCGGCATCAAGCGCGGCGGCGTTCTCAACATCGTGCGCCACGAGGTCGAGTTCCACTGCCCGGCCAACGCCATTCCGGAATTCATCACCATCGACCTGACCGGCGCCGACATCGGCGATTCCATCCACATCTCGTCGGTCAAGCTGCCGGCCGGCGTGCGCCCGGTCATCCAGGACCGCGACTTCACCATCGCGACCATTGCCGGCTCGTCGGCGATGAAGCCCGAGACGACCGAGACCGCCGAGGCTGCCGCCCCGGCGCCGGCCGCCGAGGAATAGTCTGAGGGCGCGTCTGGAAGCGATGCCATGCTGATCTTCGCTGGCCTCGGCAATCCGGGCGCGCAATATGCCAACAACCGGCACAATGTCGGCTTCATGGCGGCGGACGCAATTGCCCGCCGCCATGGTTTTTCGCCCTGGTCGAAGAAATTCCAAGGGCTGGTCGCCGACGGCTTGATCGACGGCGAGAAGGTTTTGCTGATCAAGCCGCAGACCTTCATGAACCTCTCCGGCCAGTCGGTCGGCGAAGCCTTGCGCTTCTACAAGCTCCTTCCCTCAGCACTCACCGTGCTCTACGACGAGATCGAACTCGCCGCCGGCAAGGTACGGGTCAAGATCGGCGGGGGTGCTGCCGGCCACAACGGCATCCGCTCGCTCGACCAGCATGTCGGCAAGGATTTTCGGCGCGTGCGCATCGGCGTCGGCCATCCCGGCGTCAAGAACCTTGTGCACGGTCACGTGCTCGGCGATTTTTCCAAGGCCGACGCGGAATGGCTCGATCCCCTGCTCGATACGATCGCCCGCAACGCCGGCCTGCTGGCCAAGGGCAACGACAACGAATTCATGAACCGCGTGACCCTGGCACTGCGCGAGGCGCTGCCGCCGACCGGCGAACACGACCGGCCGCCGCCCAAGGCGCCGAAGCAGCAGAGCCACATCCGCCAGGCCCGCCCGCAGCAGCCGGCCGTCCAGGTGCCGGAAACCGGACCGATGGCGGCCATGTTGAAGAAGCTGCTCGGCAACAAGGGCTGAGCCGGGTTACGCCGCCTTCTTTCCCTTCTTCGCAGCCCCCTTGCCGCGCGAAATCCCCTCCTTTTCGAGGCTCTTGCGCAGCACATCGGCCAGGTTGACGACGTTTTCCTTGGGTTTCGGCGCGGGTTTCGGCGGCGCCTTGCCCTGCTGCTTGGCCTTGATCATCTCGATCAGCGCGTTCTCATAAGAATCCTCGAATTTCGAAGGATCGAATTTCGTCTTCTTCTTGTCGATCAGAAGCTCGGCGATCTCGATCATCTCGGCGTCGGTCTTCACCTTCTTCAGCCCGTCGAAGACGCTGCCGGCCGCGACCATCTGGTTGTGGTTGCGCAGCGTCGTCATCAGCAGCGCCTCGCCCTCGGGCTGGATCAGCACCTCGCGGCCGCGCTGATAGAGCACGATGCAGGAACGCGCCGCCGCCTTCTTGCGCGCCAGCGCCTCGCAGATCACCGCGAAGGGTTCGCGCGCTGCCGGATCGGCCGGCACGACATGATAGGGCTTGTCGAGATAGCGCTGGTCGATCGCCGTCAGATCGACGAATTTGTCGACCTCGAGCGTGTGCTCCGAGCTTTGCTTAAGTGCTTTGATCTCGTCGGGCTCAAGCAGCAGAAACTCGCCATTGTCGAGTTCGTAGCCTTTTACCTGGTCCTCGGTCTCGACCACCTTGTCCGTGCCCTCGTCGAGATAGGCGCTTTTCACCGGCTCGCGTGTCTTGCGACTGAGGATGCGGAAGTGGATTTTTTCCGCTTCCGAGGTCGCACCGACCAATTTTACGGCGCAGGCGACCGAGCCGAACTTCAGAAAACCTTTCCAGACCGCGCGCGGAGCCGCCATCGCCTTTTCCCCTATTGGCCAATCCGCTTGAACGGAAGGCGAAAGGATTCGTTCCAAGACCGAGATCATAGCCATTTGCGGCGCGACACGATAAAGCCTATATCACACGAGGTTCGTGAAACCGTGAGATCGTGAGATGAAGAACGTTACAATCTCAATGCAGGAAGATACGCTTCGCGACCTTCGCGTCGAAGCCGCCAAGGCGGGGAAGAGCGTTTCGCGATATGTTGCGGATATGATTGAAGCCAACATCCGTAAACCTCCGGCCGCAACGCCGACCACCCGCAATGCTCAGATAGAAGCGCTCGAACGCATCCTGAGCGGCCCGAAATGGAGCGTAATGCGCGACGGTCGGATGCCTACTGCCGATGAGCGCAATGAGCGCTAGGACATTTGTCGACAGCAACGTCTTTCTCTACGCGGCCGAGAAACGAGACATCGAGAAGTCGGAACAGGCGGGTTTGTGGCTACGTCATCTCTTGGCCTCTGGAACCGGCGTCGCCAACCTCCAGGTCATGAACGAGATAACCAACGTCCTGATCAAGCGCGGCAGGATGGAGCCAGAAACCGTCTTCACGATAGTCGATGGATTCTCCGCCTTCGGAATGTCTTCGATCAACGTTGAAACAATCGCTGCTGCCCGGTTGTTGCATTTCCAGTTCGGCTATTCCTGGTGGGACTGCGTGCTTCTGGCCTCGGCAATCGAAATGCAATGCCGCTACTTCTTGTCGGAGGACATGCAGGATGGTCATCAAATCCATGGGTTGACGATCATCAGCCCCTTCCGGCATAGCCCACCGCAAATCGCACTCCACTAGGATATTCGCATGGGTTTCAAATGCGGCATCGTTGGCTTGCCCAACGTCGGCAAGTCGACGCTGTTCAACGCGCTGACGCGCACCGCCGCGGCGCAGGCCGCCAACTATCCGTTCTGCACCATCGAGCCGAACACCGGCGAGGTCGCAGTGCCTGACCCGCGCCTGCAAAAGATCGCGGCGATCGCAAAATCGAAGGAGATCATCCCGACCCGCATCTCGTTCGTCGACATCGCCGGCCTGGTGCGCGGCGCGTCGAAGGGCGAAGGCCTCGGCAACCAGTTCCTCGCCAACATCCGCGAGGTCGACGCCATCGTGCATGTGCTGCGCTGCTTCGAGGACGACGACATCACCCATGTCGAGGGCCATATCAATCCGGTGGCGGATGCGGAGACGGTCGAGACCGAACTCATGCTGGCCGACCTGGACAGCCTCGAGCGCCGTATCGTCCAGTTCCGCAAGCGCGGCCAGAGCAAGGACAAGGAAGCGCTGACGGTGCTGCCGGTCATGGAGAAGGCGCTGGAACTGCTGCAGGACGGAAAGCCGGCGCGCGTCATGCTGAAGGGCATTGCCGCCGAGGATCTGAAAACCCTCCAGGGCCTGAACCTGCTCACTGCCCACCCGGTGCTCTATGTCTGCAACGTCGCCGAGGCGGATGCCGCCACCGGTAACGAGCATACAAGGGCGGTCGAGGCCATGGCCGTCGCACAGGGCGCCGGTACGGTGGTGATTTCCGCCGCCATCGAGGCGGAGGTCGCGCAACTGCCAGACGATGAGGAACTGGAATTCCTGGCCTCGATGGGACTGGACGAGCCGGGCTTGGACAAGCTGATCCGCGCCGGCTACGACCTCCTGCACCTCATCACCTATTTCACCGCCGGGCCCAAGGAAACGCGCGCCTGGACGATTTTGAAGGGCACCAAGGCGCCGCAGGCGGCCGGCGTCATTCATACGGATTTCGAACGCGGCTTCATCCGTGCCCAGACCATCGCCTATGACGACTATGTCGCGCTCGGCGGCGAAGTCGCGGCCAAGGAAGCGGGAAAAGCCCGCGACGAGGGCAAGGAGTATGTCGTGCAGGACGGCGACGTGCTGCTATTCAAGTTCAACACGTGACAAAACACCTGCGCGTCCTGCACCCCGCCGAAGGCATTTTGGCCTTCTACGATGGGCGCGTGGACGGCTATCGCTTCGCCGCCGGACCGAACTGGGTCGATGACGGGACGCTCTCGCTCGGCATCGCCAGCTATGCCGTCGTCGATGACGACGAGGCGCTGGTCTACGACACGCATGTCTCCGTCGACCATGCGCGGCTCGTCCGCGCTACGCTGGAAGCGCTGGGCGTTTCGAAATTCACCGTCGTGCTCAGCCACTGGCATCTCGACCATGTCGCCGGCACGGCCGCCTTCGCCGATTGCGAGATCGTCGCCAATCGCCGTACCGCCACGCATCTCGCCGCCCGCAAGGTGGCGATCGAGGCCGGCACGCTGGAGGGTCCGCCGGCCATCGATCCGCTGATCCTGCCAACGACGCTGTTTGACGATCGCCTGTCGCTGAAGATCGGCAATCGCATCGTCGAGTTGATCGAGTTGAATATCCACAGCGACGACGCGACCGTGCTCTGGCTGCCGGAGCAGCGGCTATTGCTCGCGGGCGATACGCTGGAGGACACGGTCACCTATGTCGGGGAGCCCGAGAATTTCGACCGGCATCTCGAGGACCTGCAAAAGCTGGCGGCGCTCGATCCGGCCAGCATCCTGCCGAACCACGGCGACCCGGATATCATCGCCGGCGGCGGCTACGCCAAAGCGCTGATCGCGGCGACCGAGGATTACGTTCGCGCGCTGCAACACGCAGTTGACGATCCGACCATGCGTGAACTCACGCTCAAGGAATTCGTCGCGCCGCAGCTTGAATCGGGCTCGATCCAATACTTTGGGCCCTACGAAGAGGTGCACCGCAACAATATCAGGGCCGTACTGTCTTCGGCGAAAAACGGACGTCGATAGGACTTCGCCGGGCGGCGATATCCTATCGTTCAAGCGGTCGATATTGGCTTCCGCGCCGGCGACATGCCGCCGGCGCGGAAATATCTCCGTCAGGCGGCCGCCTTGCTCGACGAGCCAGCGAGCGCGCCGCCGACCTTCTCGGAGACGAAGCCGAACAGCGCCCCGATCACCATCGATACGACGATATTGATCAGCGCGTTGTCGACGACCGAGACCGTCAGCAGCGTACCCAGCTTGCCGGCGAGCAGGGTGTAGCCAGCAACGCAGGCGAAGCCGTAGACGGAAGACGGTATGCTTCCAAATGCAGGCACGTTCGCGCCGAGCACCATGATCGCGGCGCCTATCCCGACCAGTATGCCTGCGGCGATAGGAACGCCAAGTGACGGCGCCAGCGAGCCGAGCAATATCAGCACGACCCACGCAACAACGGCGCCAAATATGTGCGCCGGAATGTTCGTCTTGAGCGCTGCCTGTGTGCCGCCCGAATGAAAATAGGCCGCCCAGGCGACAAAACCCGCCCATATTTGCAGGCCCGCCATTCCGAGCGGCCCCACATAGAGCCAGGTGGCGATCCCACCCAGCACACCGATGCTAATTGCAAGTGCAGTCAGTAGTGGCATTGCTTCCTCCCGAAGTTTATTGAGCGGCGGCAAAATGGCAACGCCAGGTTGCAGGCCGACTCGGTACTCGGTGCCCTCGAAGCAGGCTCATCTTTCGCGATGCCTGATCCTTGTGCAATCGTACTTTCGGTCGCCGTTCACCGGCATCGGTTTCGCCGGTACGCAGGTCCGTGCGGATGGGCTCGCAAGACGGGCGGGCCGCGGTCTACGCACGGTGCCCGTTCCGCCAGGCTTGACGGCGTGGGGCCGCGGGTCTATCGCGCTCGGACGCAAGGCCCTTGCGCAGGCAAGCAGCGGCCGTCACGCAATCCACATCAACGCGTCCCGTTCGACGCACCTCTTGGCTGAAAATCAAGGGAGTCTTGGCGATGATCAGAGCCTTCGTCATGGACAACGACCGGCTGCGGCAGATTCCCGACCTGTTCGACACCCAGCAAACGGTGGTGTGGGCCGACCTGGTGAATCCGACCGGCGAAGAAGAGGCGGCGATCGAAAAATGGATCGGCATCGACGTTCCCACCCGCGACGAGATGGAGGAGATCGAGATCTCGTCGCGCCTCTATTCCGAGAACGGCGCCTGGTTCATGACCGCGATCCTTCCCGCGCAAACCGAGGGTGAGAACCATGTCATGGGTCCGGTCACCTTCGTGCTGGCCAAGGGCAAGCTGATCACGGTGCGCTATCACGAGCCGCGCGCCTTCCAGACCTTTCCGCAGCGGGCCGAAAGCGCCGACCTGAATTGCCAGAACGGCCATTCGCTGCTGGTCGCGCTGCTGGAAGCCATCGTCGACCGGCTGGCCGATCTGCTCGAGCGCGCCAGCCGCGACGTGCTCGACATCTCGCACCGGATCTTCCACCCGACCGAAAGGAAAGCGTCGAAGCGCGACCTGGGGTTCCAGATCATCCTTCGGCAGATCGGCCGCAAGGAGCTGTTCATCTCCAACGTCCAGGACAGCCTTGTCAGCCTGCAGCGCGTCTCCACCTTCCTCGGCAACATCCCGACGCCGAGCAAGGACGACAAGGAGTTGAAGATGCGCGTCAAGACCCTGTCGCGTGACGTGCAGTCGCTTGCCTCCCACGCCGATTCGCTGTCGCAGAAGGTGATCTTCCTGCTCGACGCGACGCTCGGCATGATCAACATCGAGCAGAACGCCATCATCAAGATCGTCTCGGTGGCGGCCGTGGTGTTCCTGCCGCCTACGCTGGTCGCCTCGATCTACGGCATGAACTTCGACCTGATGCCGGAACTGAAATGGGAATACGGCTACCCGATCGCCATCGGCGTCATGGTGCTGGCCGCCGTGCTGCCCTTCTGGTGGTTCAAGCGTCGCGGCTGGTTGTGACACTGGCTTTCGCGGCCTTCGTCTGCTAGGGCGGCCACGCAGTTCGCGAGAGGGCGCCGCATGACCGACAAGCGTTGGGCCTATGAGGATTTCGAGGTGGGCGCCTCGATCCCGCTCGGCAGCAAACTGGTGACGGCCGCAGAGATCGTCGAATTCGCATCCGAGTTCGATGCGCAGCCCATGCATCTCGACGAGGAAGCAGGCAAGGCCAGCATCCTGGGCGGCCTGTCCGCCTCCGGCTGGCACAGTTGCGCGATGCTGATGCGCATGATCTGCGATGCCTATCTGCTGGACTCGACCTGCCAGGGCGCGCCCGGCGTCGATCACATGCGGTGGAAAAAGCCGGTGCTGGCCGGCGACACGCTGACCGGCGCAAGCACGATCACCGCCAAGCGGCTGTCGCAGTCGCGGCCGAAACTCGGCTTCGTCACCTTCCGATACGAACTCGCCAACCAGAAGGGCGAAACGGTGCTCGAGATGCAGAACACGGCGATGTTCCTGCGCAGGAATCCGTCATGACCCTCGACGACTATCTTGAAATCGGCGTCACCGTTCCGATCGGCAGCTACGTCTTCACCGCCGAGCGCATCAAGGCGTTTGCCGCCAAATACGATCCGCAGCGGTTTCATATGGACGAGAAGCAGGCCGAGCACTCGGTCTTCGGCCGTCTCTGCGCCTCGGGTTGGCAGACGGCGGCCGCCTGGATGAAGTGCAACCTCGCCACGCCCGCCCATGGCGACCGGCCCTGGAACGGCGACGGCCCGGAGCCGGAATTCGGCCCCTCCCCCGGCTTTTCCAACATGAAATGGCTGAAGCCGGTCTATGCCGGCGAGACGGTTTCTTATACCCGCACCATCCTCGGCCACCGGCCGATGTCGACCCGGCCCGGCTGGCGGCTGGTCTCGCTGCGCTCGGAAGGGTTCGACTCGACCGGCGACAAGGTCATCGAGTTCGACAGCGCGGTGCTGGTAAAGGTGGAATGACCACACGCCGATCAGGTCCGGCTTGCCGCTGCCAACACCCCTGACGCAGACTGAAAGAATATTGCGGCCGCTGTCCGAACTTGGGCGGCTCGCGCGTCATTGGCTCGGGCGACGATGAGCGCGCTCCAGCCGAAAGGACCAAGCCATGCAGTATTCGCTTCTCTTCTATCAAACTCCCGAGGTATTCGCAGAGCGGGAAGATCCGGAAAAGCACAAGGCCTTTCATGCAGCCTTCGTTCCCTACATGAAGGCGATGCATGATGCCGGCATTGTGGTTGCGGGCGCCGGCCTTCAGAAGCCCGATACAGCGACTTCACTCAGGCCCGGCGACGGCGGTCACCGCGTCCAGGACGGGCCGTTCGCCGACACCAAGGAACAGCTTGCCGGCTTCTTCATCATCGATGTCCCGGATATGGACGCCGCGCTGAAATGGGCGGCACGCTATCCGGCCAGCCCGGGCTTCGGAGTGGAGGTTCGCCCCTGCCTGCCACCGGCGGACCATGAGGCCGTGCTGAGGATGATGGCCGAGAGCTGAGGCGCTGCCTTGGACGCCAACGACGTGGTCGAGCAGGCGGCGCGCGAATCCTACGGCCGCCTGCTGGCCTTCCTCTCGGCCCGCTCGCGCGACATTGCGGCCGCCGAGGACGCGCTCGCCGATGCCTTCGGCGCGGCGTTGGCGGACTGGCCGCGTTCCGGCGTTCCAGCCAATCCCGAAGCCTGGCTGCTGACGGCGGCCCGCCGCAAGCTGGTCGATGCGGCTCGCCGTCGTCAAGTTCGGGACAAATCGATGCCGGCGCTGCTGCTGGCTGCCGAAGAAGCCGAGGTGCTTGTCATGGAACCTTCAGGCCTGGCAGACGAGCGGTTGAAGCTGCTGTTCACCTGCGCCCATCCCGCGGTCGATGCTGCGATCCGCACGCCGCTGATGCTGCAGGCGGTGCTCGGGCTCGATGCCGCGCGCATCGCTTCCGCTTTCTGCATAAGCCCGGCGGCGATGGCACGCCGCCTGACACGGGCCAAGGCCCGCCTCCAGGAGGCCGGCATACCGTTCGAGCCACCGGAGGCGGACGAGCTTGCGCCCCGGCTGGACGCAGTGCTGGATGCGATCTATGCCGCTTATGGCAGCGGCTGGGACTATGTGGCCGGCAGCGATCCCAACCTGCGCGGTCTCGCCGGCGAGGCTGTCTATCTCGGCCGGCTGATCGTGACACTGCTCCCGCAAGAGCCGGAGGCGCGTGGCCTGCTCGCGCTGATGCTCCACTGCGAGGCGCGCCGCGCCGCACGGCGTGACGCGCACGGCGCATACGTGCCTCTTGCCGAGCAGGATTGCGCGCTCTGGTCCGCGTCCCTCGCCCGCGAGGCTGAGGACCAGCTCACCGAAGCCTCCCACCCGGGCCGGCTCGGCCGCTTCCAGCTCGAAGCCGCGATCCAATCCGTGCATGCCAGGCGCGCCGTAACCGGCGAGACCGACTGGGAGGGAGTGGCGCTGCTTTACGAAGGCCTCGTACGGCTGGCGCCGACCATCGGCGCGCTGGTCGGCCGCGCGGCGGCGATCGGCGAGGCTCGCGGCGCAGAGGCTGGACTGGCGCTGCTATGGGAACTGCCCAAGACGGCTGTCGCATCTTACCAGCCCTATTGGGCGCTGAAGGGGCATCTCTTTGCCAAGGTTGGCTCGATCGCCGAAACGGCGGACGCCTATGGGCGCGCGATCGGCCTATGTGACGACCCGGCCATGCGCGCCTTCCTCATCGCCCGGACAGAAGAAGTTCTTTCGTCAAGATCGAGAACCCGCCTGCATTGAGGCAGCCAGAACGGCGTCTAGTGGTCCGATTCTGACATTTGCATCCCGCCGATACAACCCGCTCAGGCAAATGTCAGAATCAAAGGACCACTAGCAAGTATATGATTCTAGTGGAACTTTGAATTTGACATTCGCATGTTCCGCGTGATGTCAGATGGGATGCGAATGTCAAATTCGTTCCACTAGACGTCAATGCCCCTCGAAACCGATCAGCGTCCTCACCGGCACGCCGAGCGCTTCCAGCCTGGCGCGGCCGCCGAGGTCGGGCAGGTCGATGACAAAACAGGCGGCGACGATGTCGGCGCCGATCTGGCGGAGCAGCTTGACCGCCGCCTCCGCCGTGCCGCCGGTGGCGATCAAATCGTCGACGAGGATCACCTTCTCACCCGCCGCCACGCCGTCCTTGTGCATCTCCATCTCGTCGATGCCGTATTCGAGGCTGTAGGCGACGCGCACCGTCTCGTGCGGCAGCTTGCCCTTCTTGCGGATCGGCACGAAGCCGGCGGAGAGCTGGTGTGCGATCGCCCCGCCGAGGATGAAGCCGCGCGCCTCGATGCCGGCGATCTTCTCGATCTTTGTTCCTGCATAGGGATGCACCAGCTCGTCGATCGCCCGGCGGAAGGCGCGCGCGTCGCCGAGCAGGGTGGTGATGTCGCGGAACAGGATGCCGGGCTTGGGATAGTCCGGAATGGTGCGGATCGACGACAGCAGGAAGTCTTCGAGGGAAGGTTTCATGGTTCCAGATAATACGCGAACAGATGCATGCACAATGCCAAAGCGCGAGCTTCAACACAGGGGGTCCCAAATGGGACCGTATCGTTCCCTGAAGGCCCCCTTGATACCCCCTGCTGGCCAAACTACTTTTGCATGAGCGGAGGATGCCATGCAGCCGACCATTTCCATCGAAGACACCGCCATTTGGATCAGTCACGTCAAGGACGCGAAGCTCAAGCAGCGCCTGGATCAAATGGAAGAGAACGATACGATCCATCTCGTGGCGGACGGGGTAGTCGGACAATGGGTGAAGATGAGACGCGGCAAGGACGGCAGGCCGACACGCGGCATCAGGCCGGATGGCGAGATGAAAAACATCTGGAACGAATGGTTCCGCCAGCGCAAGGGCGACCGCATCATCGTTCATGAAGTCCGACTGGCCGACGACTATTTGAGGGAGGGCTCCGTTCTCTTCTCCGAATGGGAAAGCCCGGAGGACGAAGAGGCTTTCCGTGATCTTTGATCGCTACCAGGTCGTCGTCGTTCCCTACCCATTTCATGAAAGGCCGATCACAAAGCGGCGGCCAGCCCTGGTTCTGTCGGGCAGACGGTTCAATGAGGAAAACGACCAGACTTGGGTGGCGATGATCACCACGGCCAAGGAGACGAGTTGGCCCAGCGATATTGTGATCAAGGATCTGGAGACCGCGGGGCTCAAGCATCCTTGCGTATTGCGGTTCCGCTTCCAGACGTTGCCGAACCCGATCTTCGTCAGGGCAATCGGCCATCTCGCCGGTCTTGACCGTCTGGCGTGCGAGAGGCAACTCGCGAATATGCTGCTTTAGAGCGTTTCTTGCTTAGATTGAACCATTCTGCCGGCGATGGTTTGGGACAAGGTCGAGGGCTTCGGCGAAGTTCGGGCTGGTGGCCCGGACGAGACGAAGCCCGAAGGATTTGTCCCAAACCAGCCCGGCCCTTCGGGTTTGCGTTTGGCGGACGCCCACTTCGTCAGGCCGCTTGCCCGGGCAACCAGCCCGATCTGCGCGGCCTTCCTTGTGGATCGCCTCGCCAAACGACAAACAGAATGATTCAATCCAAGCAAGAAACGCTCTAACGAAAAAGGGCGCCGTCGGCGCCCCCGGTTTCATGAAGGAGCGGCCCGCTCAGTGCGACACTTGGCGCCACACCCGCTTCTTGGTCAGATAGACCAGCACACCGAAAATCAGCAGGAACGCGATGACGCTGAAGCCGGTCTGCTTGCGTTCGGCAAGGTGCGGCTCGGCCGCCCACATCAGGAAGGCCGAGACGTCGCGCGAATACTGGTCGACCGTCTGCGGCGTGCCGTCGTCATAAGTCACCTGGTCGTCGCTGATCGGCGGCGCCATCGCCAGCGACTTGCCGGCGATGAAATACGGGTTGTAGTGCGTGCCTTCAGGGATGGCCATGCCGGCGGGCGGCTCCTGGCCGTAGCCGGTGAGCAGGGCGTGGATATAGTCCGGGCCGCCTTCGGCGTACTGCGTGAATACGTCGAAGACGAACTGCGGAAAACCGCGCTCGACGCCGCGCGCCTTGGCGAGCAGCGACATGTCGGGCGGCGCAGCGCCGCCATTGGCGGCGGCCGCAGCCTGCTCGTTGGGGAACGGCGACGGGAAATAGTCGGACGGGATGCCCGGGCGTTCGAACATGTCGCCAGCATCGTTCGGGCCGTCCTGGACCGTGTATTCGGCGGCAATCGCCTTCACCTGGGCTTCCGAATAGCCGAGTTCCGACAGCGTGCGGAAAGCCACCAGGTTCATCGAATGGCAAGCCGAACAGACCTCCTTGTAGACCTTGAAGCCGCGCTGCAACTGCCCCTTGTCGTACTTGCCGAACGGCCCGGCGAAGGTCCAGTCCATCTGCTCCGGCTTGTGGATCGGGAAATGGGTCGGCTCGGCCGCGCTGTGGCCCTCTTCCTGGGCGCTGGCGGCGCCGAGCGAGCAGGCCAGGGCGAAGGACAGCGCGGCGGCGCCTTTGAGAATCTTTTTCATGAAAGTCCCTCTCGAGATTCTCTTCGGCCTCAGCCCTTGGTTTCCGGCGAGGCAGTCGCGCCGGCCGGATGACCAGCCCCGCCCTTGTTCTTCGCCAGCACCGCCTCGGTGATCGAGTTCGGCATCCGCTTCGGCGTCTCGATCAGACCGAGCACCGGCATGACGACAATGAAGAAGGCGAAGTAATAGAGCGTGGCGACCTGCGCCATCGCCACGTAGGAGCCTTCCGCCGGGCGGGAGCCAAGCCAGCCGAGGAAGATGGCGTCGATCACGAACAGCCAGAAGAACAGCTTGTACCAGGGTCGGTAGACCGCCGAGCGCACCTTCGACGTGTCGAGCCACGGCACCACGAACAGCACCGCGATGGCGCCGAACATGGCGAGCACGCCGCCCAGCTTGGAGTCGATCGGCCCGATGTTGAAGGTGATGGCGCGCAGGATGGCGTAGAACGGCAGGAAGTACCATTCGGGCACGATATGCGCTGGCGTCTTCAGCGGGTTGGCCGGGATATAGTTGTCCGGATGGCCGAGGAAGTTCGGGATGTAGAACACGAACCAGGCGAACAGCAGGAAGAACAGGAGCATCGCGAACCCGTCCTTGATGGTTGCATAGGGCGTGAACGCCACCGTGTCCGTCTTCGACTTGACCTCGATGCCGGTCGGGTTGGTCTGGCCGACCACGTGCAGCGCCCAGACGTGCAGCACGACGACGCCGGCGATCATGAACGGCAGGAGGTAGTGCAGCGCGAAGAAGCGGTTCAGCGTCGGATTGTCGACCGCGAAACCGCCCAGCAGCAGTTCCTGGATCCAGGTGCCGACCAGCGGGATGGCGGTGAAGAAGCCGGTGATGACGGTCGCGCCCCAGAAGCTCATCTGCCCCCACGGCAGCACGTAGCCCATGAAGCCGGTCGCCATCATCAACAGGTAGATGATGCAGCCGAGGATCCACAGCAGTTCGCGCGGCGCCTTGTAGGAACCGTAATAGAGACCGCGGAAGATGTGGATGTAGACGGCAAAGAAGAACATCGAGGCGCCGTTGGAATGCAGGTAGCGCAGCAACCAGCCCGAATTCACGTCGCGCATGATCTTCTCGACCGCGTCGAACGCCAGCCTGGTATCGGCCACGTAGTGCATGGCCAGCACGACGCCTGTCAGGATCTGCGCCACCAGCATGATCGCCAGAATGCCGCCGAACGTATAGGCATAGTTCAGGTTGCGCGGCACCGGATAGGCAATAAAGGAATCGTAGACGAGGCGCGGCAACGGCATGCGCGCGTCGATCCAGCGTCCGATGCCTGTCTTCGGCGTATAGGTCGAGTGTCCACCGCTCATGATGTTTCCCCCTGGACCGTCAGCCGACGCGGATCTTGGTATCGGAAATGAAGGAGAACACCGGTACGGCCATGTTCTCCGGGGCCGGGCCCTTTCGGATGCGGCCGGCGGTGTCATAGGACGAGCCGTGGCACGGGCAGAACCAGCCGCCATATTCGCCCTGCTGGCCGAGCGGGATGCAGCCCAGATGGGTGCACACGCCAATCATCACCAGCCAGTTCTCCTTGCCCTCTCCGGCCGAGCGGTCGAGATCGTTGGCCGGCGCGTCGGAGGTGAGGTTGGCGTTGCGGGCCAGCGGGTCCTTGAGTTCGTTGAGCGACACCTTCTGGGCGACTTCGATCTCTTCGGGCGTGCGGTTGCGGATGAATACCGGCTTGCCGCGCCACTTGACCGTCAGCGACATTCCCGGCGTCAGCGACGACACATCGACCTCGACGCTCGACAGCGCCAACGTCGAGGCATCCGGCCGCATCTGGTCGATGAATGGCCACGCCAACGCACCGGCGCCGACAACGCCAGCCATGCCGGTCGCAATATAGAGAAAATCGCGGCGGGAGGGATCGATCGTATCGTCTGCGCTCACGGAACTGGCTTCCTTTCGCCTTACCCCCTGCCGGCGGCGAGTCTTGGTCCCGCTCATCACACCGGCCCCTATTCGCGTGGCGATACGGGCTGGCGACATCCTCCGGCATTTTGGGCTGGTTTATGCGTGATGCCCGCGCTTGTCCAGACGCGCGGAGGCGGGACGGCAGATTGTCGCGGGGACGGGTTGGATGACCGGAAATTGACGTCAGTCCGCCGATGTAGCAATATTGCTACATCGATCTGCCGAGGTGACGCCATGAACATCCGGGCAAAGGCATCCACCACCTTCACGAGTCGCGAATTCAACCAGGACACGGCGCGCGCCAAGCGCGCCGCAAAGGACGGGCCGGTTTTTATCACCACGCGGGGCGAGCCGTCCTATGTGCTGCTTACGAAACAGGAATATGATCGCCTGAAGCGAGCTGAGACGCCTCCGAAGAAGGAGTTCAAGAGCCTCGCGGAAGCGTTGGCCGATAATCGGCCGGAAGCGGATTTCGACTTCAAAATCCCTGAATTCAAGGGCGTGTTCAAGGGTTTCGAGTTCGACTGATGTGGCTGTTGGATACCAACGTCATTTCCGAGCTCAGAATCCCGGACCGATCTCACAAGGCGGTGCGCGCATGGTCATTGCAACAGGACCCCGAGCAGTTTTTCATCTCGGTCTCGACCGTGCTGGAAGTCCAGTACGGTGCCTTGCTGCTGCAGCACCGTGACAAGGTGCAGGGCGCGATGTTTACGTCATGGGTACAGGAACGGGTTCTAACCGATTTTTCCGGCCGTATCCTGCCAACGACCGTTGAGATCGCACTGGTGTGCGCCGGCCTGCACGTACCGAATCGCCGCGGAGAGCGCGACGCGCTGATCGCCGCCACCGCGCTCGTCCATGGCCTGACCGTCGTCACCCGCAACACGCGCGACTTCGAAGGCACCGGCGTCAAACTCTTCAATCCGTGGGAGGCCGCCCGATGAGCGCTGTCACGAAAGCCGAGGATTGGCTGACCGACCTCGCCGGTTTCCAGGGCGAATGGCAGGGCACGGCACACGGCGCCGGCATCTGCGTCATCGCCAACCGCATCGACGGACCCGGCAGCGGGCCGCGGCTGCACAAGCATCCCTATCCGGAAGTCTTCGTCATCCGCCGCGGCAGCGCGCTTTTCACGATTGGCAGCGAAAAGATCGAGGCCGGGGAAGGATCGATCCTGGTCGCTCCGGCCGGCACACCGCACAAATTCGAGAATAGCGGTCCCGGCCCGCTGGAGACCATCGACATCCACCAGAACGGCAGCTTCGTCACCGAATGGCTTGAATAGACTCGGCGTCCGGCGGGGACTTTCCTGCGGGACGCTTCCGCGCCGTACAGCGCGGCATCTTCGAGGCGGTGCCGAGGGCCTACTTCGCCCCCAGCCGCACCAGCACCTCGCGCGGGATCCGATACTCGCGGATGACGTCGTCGTGGCGCTTGAGGCCGCAAAGCTCGCGCTGCACGAAATAGGCGTAGACCGCCTCGGCCGCCGCCTTCAGAAGCACGGCGCGATCGGCGGCATCGCCCTCATGCGTCTTGAGCCGAGCCATCACCGCCTCCACCTTGCGGCCCGCGGTGCCCAGCGTCGTCGCCATCTCGGCGACGATCTCGTAGTCCAGCACGTCGAGGCCGGTCCTGCCGCGCATCGCAAGATCGCCGCTGCCCGGAAGCTTAAGCGACATCGCTCGAACTGCTCCTTGTGCGCGGCGATGCGGTCGGCCGCGCCAGCTTCATCCTGTGCGTCGCCCCGTCGTCACCGTCCAGGCGTTCGAAGCCAAGCGTTTCATAAAACCCGAATGCCGTTTCCGGCGAGCGCGTGTTGAGCACCGGAAAATGCTTTCGCGCCTTGTCGATGGCGCTCCACACAAGCTGCCGGCCGACGCCGTTCATGCGGTGCGCGGTTCCGACATAAAGATGCCGCACGCGACCCTCGCGACGGCCCGCGACATAGGGATCGACATTGAGCCCGCAGACGCCGGCAAGCTCATTGTCCAGCCAGGCCCCGAACAGCGCCTCGCCGCGCTTGTTGAACCGGTTGCGGCCGTCCTCCCAGTTGTTGGCCAGGGTGACGAGCATCCAGAAGCCCTCCTTCCGGCTTTCCTCCGCCAGCGCAGAAAACGCTTCATGATTGGGGTCGAGGCGCTTGATTTGATAGCGCGGTGTGCGGGCCAGCATGGCTTCGCTCCATGAAAAAATGGCATGCAGTTAGATGGGCATCAGGGACGCGGAAAACCACCGCCCGCAGACCCGTTCACGTGAATTTCGGCAGGCCTATTCCGCCGCCAGCCGGTCCGGCAAAAAGCCGCCGGACTGCCGTTTCCAAAGCTGCGCGTAGAGGCCGCCCCGGGCGATCAGGGCCTCGTGCGTGCCCTCCTCTACAATCCGCCCACGGTCGAGCACGATAAGCCGGTCGAGCGCCGCGATAGTCGACAGCCGGTGCGCGATGGCGATGACCGTCTTGCCCTCCATCAGCCGGTAGAGATTGTCCTGGATCGCCGCCTCGACCTCCGAATCCAGCGCCGAGGTCGCCTCGTCGAGGATCAGGATTGGCGCGTCCTTAAGCATCATCCTGGCAATTGCGATGCGCTGCCGCTGGCCGCCCGACAGTTTCACGCCGCGCTCGCCGACATGCGCCTCGTAGCCTTTTCGGCCGCGCGGATCGGCCACGCCCATGATGAAGTCGTGCGCCGCCGACCGCCGCGCGGCATCCTCGATCTCGGCTTGGCTGGCGCCGGCCTTTGCGTAGCCGATATTGTCGTGGATGGAGCGGTGCATCAGCATCGCCTCCTGGCTGACCACGCCGAACTGGGCGCGCAGCGACGCCTGGGTGACTGAACGCACGTCGTGCCCGTCGATCAGAACCCTGCCCTTCTCCACGTCGAACAGGCGCAGCGCCAGGTTGACGATCGTCGTCTTGCCGGCGCCGGACGGTCCAACCAGCGCCACCCGCTCGCCCGGCCGGACGTGCAGGTTGAGGTTCTCGATGATCCCGCCGCCCTTGCCGTAGTGGAAGGAAACATTCTCGAAGCGTATGTCGCCTTTGGCGCGCGGCAGCACGGCGGCGCCCGCAGCGTCGCGGATCGCCGGCTCGACCGAGATGGTGCGCGTCGCATCCTGCACGGTGGCGTAGTTGCGGATCAGCCCGTTGATGTTGAACATCATCCAGCCCGACATCTGGTTCAGCCGGAACACCAGCCCCATCGCCGCCGCGACCGCGCCGGTGGAAATCTCGCCGCGCGAAAAACTCAGCATGCACAGCGCCGCAATCGCGCTCATCATGATGCCGTTGAGCAGCGCCACCGACGCGCGCACCGTCGTAACCGCACGCGTCAGCCGCTTGACGGCAGCCAGAAAACGCTCCAGCCCGTCGCGCATGTAGGCGTGCTCGCGCCGGCCGCTGTCGAACAGCTTTACCGCCATGATGTTGGTGAAGGCGTCGACCAGCCGTCCATTGAAGATCGAGCGCTCGTCGGCGGTCGCGCGGCCCGCCCGCCGCATCTCCGGCAGCAGGAACCAGACGATGCCGCCGTAGCCGACGAACCACAGCGCCACCACCAGCCCCATCCACGGGTCGAGTGACACGAGGATGGTGATCGCCAGCACGACAAAGGTCAGGAACGACCACATGGTCTGAAGCACGTTGACGATGAAGTCGCCGACGGCCTCGCCGCCCTGCATGATTTTCGTCGCGATACGGCCGGCGAAGTCATTCTGGTAAAAATCGTAGGGCTGCTCGATGACACGCCGGAACGCCTGCCAGCGCACCATGGAGAAGAAACCCGGCACCACCACCTGCTGCTCGACCACCGCCGAGGCGATCATCACCGCCGTACGCACGACAAGCAGCAGCGCCAGCAGCCCCGCCAGCGCCTGCCAGTGGTCGGCAAACAGCGTCGCCGGATTCGCGTGGTCGAGCAGGTCGATCAGCCAGCCGACTGCCCAGTAGAGGGCAGCATCCACCGCACCCGCCGCGCCGCCGACGATGAGCAACAGAACGAACGGCCAGCGCGCCTGGTTGGCGAAATAGAGGATGAAGCGCCACGCGTCCTTCGGCAGTACTTCCCTGTCGGTGTCCTGAAACGCGTCGATCGAATTCTCGGCACGCTGCCAGAGTTTTTCACGGGAGCCGGTCTCACTCATGCCGGGCCTCTGTGTCGGAATGACTCGTGCTTCACACAAAAATGTGCAATATTCTCGCGCGGCGGGTAGGCGGAAAAATGACGCGCGAGGCTTTGATCCGGGAGTTGCGCAAATGGGCGCGAAGGAACGGTGTACATTTCGAAGTCATTGAAGACAGGGGCAAGGGCTCGCACTGTCGTGTCGAACTGGGATCCAGGAACACGATTATCAAGTCTGGAGAATTGAGGCCGGGCTATGTGGCACTCATCAAGAGGCAGTTGGGCGTCGACTAAGGTGGGGCAATGACCACTGCGCGATCCGGCGATCCGCCCAGACCACAATCGGAGCAGACTGTTATGGACTACGTTTACCCCGCTTTGTTCCAGCCTGAGCCCGATGGCGGCTTTCTGGTGACCTTTCCGGACGTGCCGGAAGCCATTACCCAGGGCGACGATTTTGCAGACGCCAAGGCCAGCGCGTCCGACGCTCTGGGACTGGCGTTGCGCGGCTATCTTGCGCACGGCAAGGCGCTGCCTACCCCGTCGCGGCGCAAAGGTGGCCAAATTGACGTACCTGTCGAAATGGCCAATGCCCTCAAGATCGCCGTGGTCGAAGCATTTCAGCTCTCCGGCATTTCCAAGTCGGAATTCGCCAGAAGGCTCGGCAAGGCAGACACCGAGGCACACCGCATCCTCGATCCCGACCACCCGACCAAGCTTGTCACGCTGGAGGCCGCGTTGAAACTGTTCGGCAAGCAGGTCTTCGTCACGGTCAGGGACGCGGCGTGACAAACGCATAGCAAGCCGCGACCTCACTCCGCCGCCGCCTTCGCCCTGGTCGCGTCGATCTCGCCAACCTCGTCGTCCGGCAAGAAGCCGCCGGACTGACGCTGCCAGAGCTGCGCGTAGAGCCCGTCGCGCGCCAGCAACTCGTCGTGGCTGCCCTGCTCGATCACCGCACCCTTGTCCATGACGATCAGCCGGTCCATGGCCGCGATGGTCGACAGCCGGTGCGCGATGGCGATCACCGTCTTGCCCTCCATCAGCCGGTAGAGGTTTTCCTGGATTGCCGCCTCGACTTCCGAGTCAAGCGCCGAGGTCGCCTCGTCCAAAATCAGGATCGGCGCGTCCTTGAGCATAACGCGGGCGATGGCGATGCGCTGGCGCTGTCCACCGGACAGCTTCACGCCGCGCTCGCCCACATGCGCGTCAAAACCCCTTCGGCCCTTCGGGTCGCCCAGCGCCGCGATGAAGTCGAGCGCTTCGGCCCGGCGAGCCGCCTCCACGACCATTTCCTCGGTGGCGTCCGGCCGGCCGTAGAGGATGTTCTCGCGCACCGAGCGGTGCAGCAGCGAGGTGTCCTGCGTCACCATGCCGATCTGTGCGCGCAGCGAATCCTGCATCACCGAGGCGATGTCCTGGCCATCGACCAGGATTCGGCCGCTCTCAAGGTCATAGAAGCGCAGCAGAAGGTTGACCAGCGTCGACTTGCCGGCGCCGGAGCGGCCGACAATGCCGACCTTCTCGCCGGGTGCGACATGGATCGACAGATTGTCGATGACGCCCTTGCCCTTACCATAGTGAAAACCGACGCGGTCGAAGACGATGTCGCCCTTGTCGACCACGATCTCCTTCGCGCCGGGCTTGTCCTCGACCAGGCGCGGCAGCGAGATCGAGTTGATGCCGTCCTGCACCGTGCCGATGTTCTCGAACAGGCCGGACATCTCCCACATCACCCAGTGCGACATGCCCCACATTCTCAGCACCACGCCGATCGCCACCGCCACCGCGCCCACCGACACGAGGTTCTGCAACCAAAGCCAGATGGCGACGCCGCTGACGCCGACCAGCAGCGCCGCGTTCAGCAGGCCGAGTAGCACGAACAGCGTGGTCACCAGCCGCATCGACCGGTAGACGGTGTCCATGAAGCCGCTCATCGCGTCGCGTGCATAGGACGCCTCGCGCCGCGCATGCGAGAACAGTTTGACCGTCTGGATGTTGGAGTAGCTGTCGGCGATGCGGCCGGTCATGGTCGAGCGCGCGTCCGCCTGCTCCTGGCCGACCTTGCCGAGGCGCGGAATGAAATAGCGCAGCAGCCAGACATAGCCGGCCAGCCAGACGAGCAGCGGCAGCATCAGCCGCCAGTCGGCCATGCCCACGAGCACCAGCACGCTGACGAAATAGATGCTGACATAGTTCAGCACCTCGAACAGTTTTATGATGCAGTCGCGCACGGCGAGCGCCGTCTGCATCAGCTTCGTGGCGATACGGCCAGCGAACTCGTCCTGGTAGAAGGTCATCGACTGCTTGAGCAGGTAGCGATGCACCTTCCAGCGGATGCGCATGGGATAGTTGCCCATCACCGTCTGCTGGGTCAGCATCTGGCGGATAAGGTCGAGCCCCGGTGAGATCACCAGGATGATCAGCGCCATGCCGGCGAGCTTCCAGCCCTCGGTCTGCAGGAAGGTCGCGCGATCAGCGTTGGACAGCCAGTCGACGATGCTGCCCATGAAGCCGAACAGCCACACCTCGATGACGGCGAGGACCGCCGACAGCAGCGTCGAGACGATGATATAGGGCCACGCGCCCTTGCTGTAGTGCAGGCAGAAGGCGATCAGCGTTTTTGGCGGCTCCGTCGGCTCGGCAGCCGGAAACGGATCGAGCCTTTTTTCGAACCAGGCGAACATGCATATGCTCTTTCAAAATCGGATGCCGAGCCGCGCCGCCGTCTAGGCGGCGCGGCTCCAGGATTTGACGCTCGTCGGCCGATTCTCCGGCGTTGCTGCGTCCGAATCCCCTGCGGCGAGCTTAAGATAGGGTTTTCGCTCGGCTTCGCCGAGGGCCCTGTCGTCGGCTCCTGACTCGACTTCGCCGGCGGCCGGTCCGGCTATGGGCTGGCGCCTCCCGGTGAGGAGCCGGAACAGCCGGCTGACCAGGCCCGGCCGGCGCGGGGCCGGCACAGCGCGGGAAAAGTCGACGTCGGGCAACTGGCCCCGATGCGGCCGCCGCGGCGGCTTTTCGGAACGGCCGCTATCCTGCCCGAGCGCCAGCGCCCAGGCCGCCAGCCGGAATTCGTCGATCCGGATGGGATCGAGCGGGTTTGATATCAGCGGTATATGCGGGCGACGCCGCCCGCTGTCAGGTCTGGAAAACATCGCAAAAATCCTTCGAGAACCGGGAACGGTCTTCGGCGGAAATCGCGATCGGCTTTTGGATTGTATGTCTAAAGCGTCGAACCGGTTCCGCCGTCAGGCGAGAGCCCATCGGATGGGGCGGTGAACGTCTACGGTCATCATGAATTCCATGCCCGCCTCCTTCGGTTCGAGTTGACAATGGCGCCTCAATAGCCGCATTCCGCTGGGAAAGCCACCCCCAAAGTTCCCGCGTCATGCCTCGCGTCAAAGCTGTGGCGCATTTGCAACTGACAGTCCGAGCACGTCCTTGGCCGCATTCCGCATCGCGCTCTACCAGCCCGACATAGCCGGCAACACAGGAGCCATCCTGCGCCTCGCCGCCTGTCTCGGCGTCGCCGTCGACATCGTCGAGCCGGCGGGATTCGACCTGTCCGACCGCGCGCTCAAACGCGCCGGCATGGACTATGTCGAAATGGCCGCGCTGACCCGGCATCTCGATTTTTCGGCCTTCGAGCAGTGGCGCCAGAGCGAGGGCCGCCGTCTCGTCCCGTTTTCGACCATGGCCGCCCTGCCCTATATGGACTTCGCGTTCACTGCCTCCGACATTCTCCTGTTCGGCCGCGAATCCGCCGGCGTCCCGGACCATGTCCACGAGGCCGCCGACGCGCGGCTGCTGATCCCGATGCCGGGCGGCGGCCGCAGCCTCAACCTCGCCCTTGCCGCCGCCATGGCGGCGGGAGAAGCGATGCGGCAGGTTGCGCCTCACCCTTGAGGAGAGGGGCGCGGAAAAAACCGAGCGGAACGCAAGACTTTTGACGGGGGTCGCCGACGAAGCGCTCCATCCTGAATCGACCAGTCTCACGATCTTCGCTTTGCTCCGACCGTCCGAAGACCCTCCCCACGAGGGAGGCGGTTCGCCGGTCGCCACGCCTGCCGCTCCTACAAACATCACGCTCCCTCCGGTTGTCGCCGAACGGATTCCTTGATAAAACCTCAACTAATATTGAGATCAAGAGGCGATCCATGCCACGGGAATTGACGGTCGGACAGGTCGCGGAGCGCGCCGGCATCGCGGTGTCGGCGCTGCACTTCTACGAGGCGAAGGGTCTTGTCCGCAGCCATCGCACGGCGGGAAACCAGCGCCGCTACGGCGGCGACGTGCTGCGCCGCGTCGCTGTCATCCGCATCGGCCAGGAGGCCGGCATCCCGCTGGCCGAGATCGGCGCCGCACTTGAATCATTGCCTGAAGGACGCACGCCGACGGCGAAGGATTGGAGTCTTCTTTCAAAGGGCTGGCGCGACAAGCTCGACCGTCGCATCCGTCAGTTGGAAGCCCTTCGAGACGGCCTGGATGACTGCATCGGCTGCGGCTGCCTATCAATCGACAAATGCAAGCTGCGCAATCCCGAGGACCGCCTCGCCGAGGACGGCCCCGGCGCCCGCCGGCTTGTGATCGCCGTGCCCAGGCGGTAATCGAAGTGACCCGACCCGGACGACCCTGTTGCCGATGAATCTACTCAAGGCCCGCGCCGGCCCAGACTTCAATCTCCAGACCCGCAGGGGCTCCACCAAGCTCATCCTGTTCTTCGGCGGCTTCGGCGCGCAGGACGGCAGGTTCCAATACTGGAAGGTCGGCAAAGCGCTCGGAACGCACTGCCTGTTTCTCAGCGACGGCAGAAAACACTGGTATCAGAGCGGCGTGCCGGGACTCGGGCACGATATCGAGGAGACCCTTGCCAGCATCCGTACCTGCGCCGCCGAACTCGGCGTGAAAGACATCTACACCTTCGGCCAGAGCATGGGTGCTCATGGCGCGATCCTCTACGGCGCGAAACTCGGCGCAAAGGTGATGGCCTTCGGCGCCGAGACGATCCTCGGCCTGGAAGCCAGCCGCAGCGACAGGCTGCTGCAGGCAGACGCGACGATCCTTTATCCGGACCTGCACGGCGTGATCGCCTCCGCCGCAAGACCGGTGTTCGCATTCGCCGGCGAAGAGGATCCGGTCGACCTCTATTGCATGAGCAAGGCCAGCGGGCTGCCCAACTACCATCCTCGCACCATAGTGGGCCAGGGCCACCATCTCGCCGCCTACCTGCATCAGTCGGACAGGTTGATCCCTCTGCTGCGCGCTTTCGTGGAGGATCGGCCGCTTCCGCTTACCGGAGAGGAAGGCGATGTCCTTGCCCGTCTGGGTCTGGCCGACGCGTTCTACGATCTCCACAGGCACTCCCGGGCGCGCCGGCGAACCGAGGCGGCCGAGGCGGGTCAACGGACGCTTTCGCTTAACGCGCGCTCCCGCGTCGCCCTGCATCTGACCGCAAAGGCGCTGCTGGAGACCGGCCGGGCCGCCGAGGCGCTCGATCCGGCCGAGCAAGCGCTGGCCATCGCTCCGGACATCATCGCTTATCGCTTTCTGCTGGCGCGTACCGTCGCGAGACTGGGCGATCTCGATCGCGCCATGAGCTTGTACAAGGAAATTGTCGCGACACAGCCGGACCACGCGCCGGCTTACAATCAGATCGCCGGCATCCATTACAAGCGCGGCGATTTTTTTGCGGCGCGGGAAGCGACGCGCCGCGCGCTGGAGTTGCGTCCCGGCCATGCCACATTCGCGAACCTTGGCGAGCGCATCGAAAAGAGGATTGCGGCACTTTCCGTCCAGGCGAACCCTCTGCAGCAGGATGAATCCGGCTCCTTTGCGGGCAAGGTCTCGTCCCTTTTCCGCACGCTCAAGGGTACGGTGGCGCGGCGACCATGACCGGCAAGGCTGCGGCTACCGTCAATCCGCCGCGGGCAACCGCCTGATCGTGAATTCGATGACGTCGTTCGGCCGCTCGAACCAGCTTTCGATCGCTGTCCAGTAGGCCTGCTTCGGCCAGCGGTCGAACCATTCCTGCGCCTTCAGCCGCGCGTCCGGACGCGGCAGCACGAAGGTCTCGCGGATAAAACCGTCGCGCGGCTTCTGGCCTCTCTCGGCGCGGGCGCGGTCGAGCTGCCTCTTCAGGCCATCGAGCGGCGGTCTCATCGGCGCTGGCATCGGCAAACCTCATGCGGCTTGACGTTCACCCCCGACAGATTAGGGATCGCCGGCAAAATTACGAGTCCTTTGTGACGCACCCCGCGCCTCTCGCGCGACGGCCCGAAATGCGCCATGTCACGCCAACCGGCCAACTTTGGTGGAACACATCATGGAACGTCCCGAACTCGCTCCCGGCCTGCCGCCCGATATCGAGGAACGCAAGGCGCGTGCAAAAGCCTGGTTCGAAGCGTTGCGCGACCGCATCTGCGCTGCGTTCGAAACCCTGGAGGACGAGTTGTCCGGCCCACTCGCCGACCGTCCCGCCGGGCGCTTTGAGCGCACGCCGTGGCAACGCGAGGAAGGCTCCGGCGGCGGCGGCGTCATGTCGATGATGCATGGCCGCGTCTTCGAGAAGGTCGGCGTGCACACCTCCACCGTGCATGGCGAGTTCTCGCCGGAGTTCCGCAAGCAGATGCCCGGCGGCACGGAGGACCCGCGCTTCTGGGCGAGCGGCATTTCTCTCATCGCTCATATGCGCAACCCCAACGTGCCGGCCGTGCATATGAACACGCGCATGGTCGCCACCTCGCGCTGGTGGTTCGGCGGCGGCGCCGACTTGACACCGGTGCTCGACCGCCGCCGCACCCAGGACGATCCGGACACCTTGGCTTTCCATTCCGCCATGCGCGTAGCCTGCGAGGCGCACGCCGAAGTCGCCGACTACGGCCGGCTGAAAAACTGGTGCGACGAGTATTTTTTCCTGAAGCACCGCAACGAGCCGCGCGGCATCGGCGGCATCTTTTTCGACTGGCTGCAGCCGACGCCGGAACAGGGCGGCTGGGACGCCGGCTTCCGCTTCGTGCAGGATGTCGGCTTGGCCTTCCTCGATATCTACCCTCGTCTCGTCCGCGAAAATTTCCGCAACGAATGGACCCCGGCCGACCGCGAGGAGCAGTTGATCCGCCGCGGCCGCTATGTCGAGTTCAACCTGCTCTACGACCGCGGCACGATCTTTGGCCTCAACACCGGCGGCAACGTCGCTGCGATCCTGTCGAGCATGCCGCCCGTGGTGAAGTGGCCGTAGCGCCGCCTTCCCCTCCCCCTTGAGGAAGGGAAAAGTCCGCGCACCGCCGATCACAATCGCGCGAGCCGACCCCGATCGGCCCGGCGCGTTGCGAAAAAGCAAATGACATCGCCGAAATCACCGCTATAGAGACGCCGCCATTCGGATGCCGGGCCGTCAGAAGCCCGGCTCCCGCTGGCTGAGGGAGAGGGTGGGCAGTCCGGCTTGGGACGCAGCCTCTGGTGAACTGTCCGCTGATTCGCGAAGGCGAAGCGGACGGCGTGGGTTTCGTCATCGACGATACGGCGCGCGGACGTTCTGTCCGCTTTTTTCAGCGCGCATACCCACGGCCGTCATGCCGCCACGCATTCGCCGGCCGGTACGGAAAATTTACCTTAACTTTTCGCTGACAGGGTTTGCCCATGGCTCACCTCCGCGCGCTATGTTGCGCCTCGCTCGTCTCGTTCGCCCTGGCGATCCCCGCAAGGGCGCAGGACGCCTGTGTGCTGGAACCCGATCAGGCGCTGGAGCTTTCCGCCCTGCCCGATACGGTGGCGCAGGAAAAGAAGCCGGCTGCCTGCGCGGCCGCAAAGACCGGAACCAAGGACGCCATGGCGAAGAAACCGGCCGCCGCGCCGCGCAAATCGAAGCTTCCCGAGGCGGCCGCCGCCCTCATCCAGCACACAAAACACTTCAAGGTCGCCTACAGGCGCCCGCAAGACGCCTCGGACGAGACGCTGGTGCTGCTGCACGGGTCGGGCGGCGACGAGACGACGCTGATGCCGCTCGCTTCCCGCCTGGCGCCGCAGGCGGCGCTGATGGGCGTCGCCGGCCGCGTCACCCAGGAAGGCACCAGCCGCTGGTACCAGCGCATCACCGCCACTTCCTTCGACCAGACCGACATCCGCGCCGAGGCGGAGGCCTTTGCCGCTTTCCTTCAGGATGCGGTGAAATCGAAGAAGCTCGATCTCGGCCGCACCGTCTTTATCGGCTATTCCAACGGTGCGAACCTGCTCGGCGCGCTCAGCCTGCTGCACCCCGGTCTCGTCCAGCGGGCCGTGCTGCTCAGACCCATGCCGGTGCTGGATGCGGCGCCGGTCGCGGACCTGAGCAAAACCCGATTCCTGACGGTGGTCGGCGTCAACGACGAGCTTTACGCCCCGTACGGTCCGACCCTGGAGGCCATCCTGCGCGAGCGCGGCGCCCGCGTGGACGCCAGGACGGTGAAAGCCGGCCACCTGCTCGGCGAGGAAGACGTCAAGGTCGTCGCCGATTGGCTGGCGGCCTCCGACGCGGTATCGCTGAACAGATAGACGCAAGAGCCTGTTTGGAGATGCGTCAGGGCGAGTCGAAAATGGCGTTCTTCGGGGTCGCGAAGCGACGAGCGGAGCGTACATGAAGTACGTGAGCACCGGGGCGCAGAAAAACGCCATTTGCAGACCGCCATCACGCATATTCCAGACAGGCTCAGAGAGGGGGCTCACGATGGAAGCAGCAAGGGACTGGCTGAGGACGCGGTTGTTGTCTCGCCTGCGCTGGCGTAGGCAACCAGCCGGAAAGGCGGCGGCAACGGCTATCAAGATTAAGATAACGTCTGCAGATCGCAGCACTTTCAATACAACTGTACTGTCATGTACAATTCGATTTGATGAAAACCCGTCGCAATCGTGCCATATTAGCCACAATCCACCACGGATTGCGGCATCCGATCAAAAGAGAACTTTATTTTTAGTCCAATAGCGGATTCCATTCGGTCGATTATTTCTCTCGCCGGGCCGGGAAACGCCGGCGGCTTCGAGACCGAAGTCCGCGACCCGACGCGACCGGACGGCCCGAATGTCCCAGCGATCTTGCCACTTGCAGGAATCGCCGGTTTCATCAGGAGAACCTGCCATGCGCATGTATCTCATTCCTGCGGCGGTTGCCGCCTCCCTCGCCTTCGCTCCCCTCGCCTTCGCCGCCGCCCAGCAGGCCAGCGGCACGGTCAAGGCCTACAATGCGAAGAACGCCACGCTGACGCTGGCCGACGGCTCGGTCTACACCCTGCCAAAGACCTTCAGGAACCCGGGCCTGAAGGCCGGCGAGAAGGTCGACATCGCCTGGGACATGCGGGGCAAGCACAAGATGGCGCAGAGCGTCACCGTCGCGAAATAGCGGCGGTGTCCGATGGGAAACGGGACCGGCGGTCCCGTTTCCCGTCGTTTCCGCGCAACCAATCGGCGCAAGCTGTGTTATGGTGCCTGCAATCCAAACGAGCCGGAAGGAGATCGGAGATGAAGGAATTTCATTGCGGTTCGCTCGTCCCGGGGTGCGAGTGGCACACCCGCCACCAGGACGAAGCTGAAATCATGCGCCGCGCCGTCGAGCACATGCGCGAGACCCATGGCGAGACCATCATCCGCGAAACGATGATCGAGGCGATCCGTTCGCGCATCGAAAAAGTCCGCGACGCGGCTTAACCTCCGCCGCCCGCAAGCTTCGCGGCGCGTTCGAGCAGCGCGTCGCGCCCCAGGGAAAATCCGGATCCGATCCACTCGTCCTCGAGCTTGCGCAGCAACTTTCCCATCTGCGGGCCCGGTTTCATGCCCGATGCCGCCAGATCCGCGCCTTTCACCGGAAACGCCGGCTTCTGCCAGGAGCGGGCGAGTTTCAGCAGCCGGCCGTATGCGCCCGCCTCGATCAGAGCGTCGGTGTCGTTCACGGCGCGCGCCCGGGCCGAAACCAGCGACAGGCTGAGCCGGTCGCTGATGCCGTCGGCCGATCCGCGATAGAGCGCCTGCCGCAGCGCGAGGTCGCTGGCGGACGCCGCCGGCGGCTGCGTCGACGCCCAGTCGAAAAGCCGCCCCGCCTCGGCCTTCGAAAGCCTCAGCCGCTCAGCAAGCCCCGCCATGCGCGCCGCGTCCGGCGGCAGGACCGCCTCCAGCCGCATCATGGGATCGGCAGGCCAGCCGAGATCGCGTTCGGCGCCGACCAGCGGATGGATGGCGTCGATGCCCCATTTTTCGCTCTCCGGCAGGATTTTGGTCAGCACGCCAGCCTGCCGCATCCACAGCAGCGCGCGCGACGGGTCCGGCGCCGAAAGCAGCTTGCGCAATTCGCTCCAGACGCGTTCGGCCGACAGCCCGTCGAGCCCGTCCTTGAGCCGCGCGCAGGCTTTCAGCCCCTCCGCGTCGGGACGGCCGGCCCCGTACCAGGCGAAGAACCGGAAAAACCGAAGGATGCGCAGGAAGTCCTCGCGGATGCGTTTTTCAGCGTCGCCGATGAAGCGGACGGTGCGGGTCTCGATGTCGGCGACGCCGCCGACCAGGTCGACCACCGTGCCGTCGGCCAATGCGTAAAGTCCGTTGATGGTGAAGTCGCGGCGCTCGGCGTCCGCCTGCCAATCCCGGCCGAAGCGCACCTTTGCCCGCCGCCCGTCGGTTTCGACGTCGGCGCGCAGCGTCGTCACTTCATAGGGCCGCCCGGCGACGATCAGCGTGATCGTGCCGTGCTCGGCGCCCGTCGGCACCACCTTGAAACCCGCCGCCGCGCCGCGCCGCATCGTCTCCTCCGGCGGCGCCGTGGTGGCAATGTCGATGTCGGCGACCGGCGCGCCGAGCAGCGTGTTGCGTACCGCGCCGCCGGCAATGCGCGCCTCTTCCCCGCCCTCGGAAAGCGCGGCAAGCACGCGCTGCAAGCCGCGGTCGTTGAGCCAGCCGGCGCGGCCCGCGAGCGTTACCGGACCACTCACGTGTAAAGCCTCTCGTAGAGCGTGCGGATGATGCCCGCGGTCACGCCCCAGATGCGCCGTCCGTCATACGGCATGTCGTAGAAGAACCATTCCTGATTGCCCCAGAAGCGGCTGCCGCGCGTATGGTTTTTCGGATCCATCAGGAAAGACAGCGGCACCTCGAAGGCGGCATCCACCTCGTCGCGGTTGATCGCCAGCTCGAAGCCCGGTCGCACCACCGACAGCACCGGCGCAATGCGGTAGCCGCTGCCCGCCACATAGTCCGGCATGCGGCCCAGCACCTCGACATGGCGCGGGGCGAGCCCGATCTCCTCCTCCGCCTCGCGCAGCGCGGCGTGCTCCGGCGACCTGTCCTCCGGATCGATGCGTCCGCCCGGAAAGGCCACCTGCCCCGTATGGTTACGCAGCGTCTCGGCGCGCTTGGTCAAAAGCACGGTCGCCCCGTCGCCGTGGTCGATCACCGGGATCAGCACGGCGGCGGCGCGCAGCCCGTTGGCGTGTTTCAGCCGCGCATGGCCGGGATTGAAGCGATGGTCGCCGTCCTCCTCCGGATGTGCCAGGAAATTCTCCTCGCGCGCCGCGCGGCGGCGGAAATCGTCGGCGGAGAAGCGTAAAGTGCCGGTGGAACGCATCGGATTCAAAGTCCGTCCAGAAATGCGTCAGGGCGAGGCGAAAATGGCGATTTGGAGAACCGGAGCGGAGCGTACATTTGGGTACGTGAGCACCGGAAGCGCACAAATTGCCATTTGCAGCCCGCCCTCACGCAATTTCTGGACGGATTTTCAGGCACTGAGCCGCCTCAGTTTCTCGACCGGCATGATCGGATAGGTCTCGCCGTTGGAGCGCACCGAAAACATCGGCACGCCATCGACAAGGATCTCCTCGCCGAACTCGACCAGTTCGTACATCACCGGCCGCGCCACCAGCGCCTCCAGCCGACCCCGAACCAGCACATAGGGTTTGAGGCCGCCGGTCTCGTCCTCGTCGACGAAACGCAGCGGATTTTTCGGTCCGACCTCCACCACGTCGCCGACATTGGTGCGGAAGGTGATGACCCGTTCCTCACTCTCGCCAGAGACATTCATCTCCACCGCTACGAACGGCGCATCCACCACCCGGATGCCCACCCGTTCCACCGGCGTGACCAGATAGGTCTTCCCGTCCTCGTCCTTTCGCAGCACCGTGGAAAAAAGCTGCACCAGCGGCATGCGTCCGATCGGCGTGCCCAGATAGAACCAGGTGCCGTCGGCGCGGATCTCCATGTCGAGGTCGCCGCAGAAGTCTGGATTCCAGCGCTCGACCGGCGGCAGACCCTTGCCGGCGCGCGTCGCCCGGGCGATCAGCGCCGACAGGCCGGCGGCGTCTCCCGCCTTGCCGAGCGTCTGCGGCGTATGGTCCGGTTTACTGTGCATCGTCACGAAATAGTCACTGTTGTCTCGCTTGTCAGCCGGGCCGGCTGATTTAAGTTTCCGTGTTGGGGATTCCATGACACCCCGAGTCGTCAGCCGTACCGCCGGCGCTTTCGCCGGGAAAGGACAGAGGCCCAATGAGCGTCATCGTCAAGGACCTTGCCCTCAGCGAAAAGGAGATGGTCGCCGAGGCCGAACAGGCGCTGGCCGACATCTCCAGGGCAAGAGACGGCGTCGGGCGGGTCATCTTCGGCCAGGAAAGCGTCGTCGAGCGCGCGCTGGTGGCGCTGCTGGCCGGCGGCCATGCGCTGCTGGTCGGCGTCCCCGGCCTCGCCAAGACCAAGCTGGTCGAGACGCTGGGCATCGTGCTCGGCCTCGACAGCCGCCGCATCCAGTTCACGCCCGACCTGATGCCCTCCGACATCCTCGGCTCCGAGGTGATGGAGCAGGACGAGTTCGGGAAACGCTCGTTCCGCTTCATCTCCGGTCCGATCTTCGCGCAACTGCTGATGGCCGACGAGATCAACCGCGCCTCGCCGCGCACCCAGTCGGCGCTGCTGCAATCCATGCAGGAATACCACGTCACCGTCGCCGGCGCCCGCCACGACCTGCCCGCGCCGTTCCATGTGCTCGCCACCCAAAACCCGCTGGAGCAGGAGGGCACCTATCCGCTGCCAGAGGCGCAGCTCGACCGCTTTTTGATGCAGATCGACATCCTCTATCCGGAACTGGAGGCCGAGCGCCGCATCCTGCTCGAGACCACCGGCGTCGACGAGGCCAAGGCGCTGAACGTGCTGACGCCCGAGCGGCTGAAGCAGATCCAGCTTCTGGTGCGCCGCATGCCGGTGCCGGAAAGCGTGGTCGACACCATCTTGAAACTGGTCCGTTCCGCCCGCCCCGGCCAGGGCGACGCCGAGACCGACAAGCACGTCGCCTGGGGTCCAGGCCCGCGCGCCTCCCAGGCGCTGATGCTGTGCGCCCGCGCCCGCGCCCTCTACGAGGGCCGGCTGGCGCCCTCGGTCGACGACGTCCGGGCACTGGCCGAACCGGTGCTGCAGCACCGCATGGCGCTCACCTTCGCCGCCCGCGCCGAAGGCATGAGCGTGCGCGACGCCGTCGCCCGGCTGGTGAAAGCCGTCTGATGGCGCGTGTCGGCGAGGCGTCGTCCGCCGTCGCGCCGCGCGACGCGCTTGCCCGCGCCAGGCTCCGCGCCTCGCTCGTGCCCGACCTGCTGGTCGAGGCGCGCCGCGTCGTCAACACGGTGATCAGCGGCTGGCACGGCCGCCGCAAGCAGGGCATAGGCGAGAATTTCTGGCAGTTCCGACCCTATGTCCAGGGCGAGTCGCTGGCTCGCATCGACTGGCGCCGCTCGGCCCGCGACGACCACACCTATGTGCGCGACCTCGAATGGGAGGCCGCTCACACCGTCTGGCTGTGGGCCGACCCCTCGCCCTCCATGCTCTATAAATCCGCGGCCGCTTCCGTCTCCAAGCAATCGCGTGCGCTGGTGCTCATCCTGGCGCTGGCCGAGCTTCTGTCGCGCGGCGGCGAGCGCGTCGCCTGGCCCGGGCTGACCGACCCGATCACCTCGCGCAACGGCGCCGAGCGCATCGCCACGCTGCTCGCACACGCTCCGTCGACGACCGCCCGGCCGGACCTGTCCGCCATCCGCCGTTTTTCCGACATCATCATCGCCGGCGATTTCCTCGACCCCGTCGAAGAGACGCGCGAATGGCTCGATGTGCTCGCACGCCACGGCGTGCGAGCACATCTGATCGAGATCGCCGACCCGGCCGAGGAGACGTTTCCCTATGCCGGCCGCACCGAATTCACCGACCCCGAGACCGGCGAGAAGCTGACCGCCGGCCGCGCCGAGCAGCTTGGCGACGACTACCGCCGCCTCTACCTCGCCCGCCGCCAGGAACTCGGCGCCTGGTGCCGCCGTCTGGGCTGGAGCTATACCGTCAACCATACCGACCGGCTGGCTTCGGAGGCGCTGGTGCGCGTTCACATGGCGATGTCGGACGAAGGCGCCCTGGGGGTGCAGGGGTGAGCTGGCTGCCGCTCAGCTTCGGCTTTCCCGCCATCCTGTGGGGGCTGCTCGCCCTTCCGGTGATCTGGTGGCTGCTGCGCCTCACGCCGCCGCGCCCGCAGGTGGAGGTGTTCCCGCCGCTGCGCATCCTGGCGCAGGTGCTGAAGCGCGAGGAGACGCCGAACCGCAGTCCGTGGTGGCTGACGCTGCTGCGGCTCCTGATGGCGGCGCTGGTCATCTTCGCCCTGGCCGAGCCGGTCTGGAACCCGCGCGAGCGCGTCGCCACGGGCGGATCGGCGCTGGCGCTGGTCATCGACAATAGCTGGTCCAGCGCCGCCGGCTGGGACCGCCGGGTCGCCACCGCCGGCCGCCTCATCACCGATGCCGAGCGAAACGAAATGCCGATCGTGCTCGCCTTTACCGCCGAGCGCGCCAACGAACAGATAGGGCCGTTCAGCGCCGGCGAGGCGCGCGACCGGTTGAATGCGGTAAAGCCGCGTCCCATTCCCCCCGACCGGGCCGGCGTCTTTGCAAGCGTGGCCGAAGCATTGATGCCGTTGCCGGGCGCCACGCTGGCGTTGCTCACCGACGGGCTGGCCGCGCCGGGCGACGACGCCGCCTTCGCGCAGCTCCTGGCGGCGCGGCCCGCCAATGTCGTCTGGGCGGCTCCCGACCAGCTCGACATGGTCGGGCTGACCGCCGCCGACAACGGCGTCGACCGCTTCCTGATCTCGGCCGTCCGCGCCCCCGCCGGGGTGGCCCCGCGCGCCATGACCGCCGGCGCCTTCGACACGCGCGGCCGGCGCATCGGCGATGCGGCCATCACTTTTCGGCCGGGAGAGACGGTCGCGACCGGCGAGATCGCCGTGCCGTTCGAGCTGCGCAACGATTTCGCCTCCATCGCGCTCGACGGCGAGCGCAGCGCCGGGGCGGTGCGCGTGCTTGACGAAACCGCCAAGCGCCGCCGCGTCGGCCTCCTGTCGCAGACGCCGGCCGACGAGACGCGGCAGCTCCTGTCGCCGCTCTATTACATCCGCAACGCCCTGCAGCCCTTTGCCGACATCATCGAGCCGGCCAGCCCCGACCTGACCGAGGCGATCCCGCAGCTTCTCGAGCAGAAGCCTGCCGCCATCGTTCTGGGCGACGTCGGCACCATCCCGGAGACCGTCCGGCCGCAACTGATCGAATGGATGGAAAATGGCGGCACGCTGCTGCGCTTCGCCAGCTCCCGCATGCTGACCTCCGGCAACGACCCCGACCTGTTGCCGGTCAAGCTGCGGCTGGGCGAGCGCCTGCTCGGCGGATCGATGTCCTGGACCGAGCCGCAGGCGGTCTCCGAGTTCCCCGCCAACGGGCCGTTCGCCGACCTGCCGCCGCCGACGGACGTCACCGTGACGCGGCAGATCCTGGCCGAACCGACCCCCGACCTCGTCGACCGCACCTGGGCCGCGTTGGCCGACGGGACGCCGCTGGTGACCGCCGATCGGCGCGGCAAGGGCATGGTGGTGCTCTTCCACATTACCCCATTGGCCACATGGTCGAACCTGCCGATTTCAGGTACTTTCGTGGAAATGCTGAGGCGCGTCGTGCAATTGTCACGCAACCAGGGGCTCGGCGCTGTCGCCGAAGGCCAGCCCGCGGCCTCGCTTGCGCCCTATCGCATGATCGCCGCCGACGGCATGATCGTTCCGCCCGGCCCCGACGCCCGGCCCCTGCAGACCGGCAAGGGCGTGGTGCCGGTCTCCATCGAGAACCCGCCGGGCCTCTACGGCACCGAGGACGGCGTCGTGGCGCACAACCTGCTGCCGGCCGACGCCGTGCTTGCGCCGATCGCCCGGCCCGACATCTCCGTGCCGGTGCAGACCGAACGCTATGCGCTGGACGAGTCGCGCGACATGAAGGCGCCGCTGATCTTCGCCGCGCTGGTGTTCCTCGCCGCCGACAGCCTGATCGTGCTGTGGCTGGCCGGTGTATTCAAGCGGCGCTGGCGCGCCGCGCGCGGAGCCGCTGCCACGGCGGTCGCGCTCGCCGCCCTGCTCGCGCTGTTCGCCGTGCCGCCGCCGGCTTTCGCGCAGGACCAGCGCCCCGGCGACGCGCAGGCGGCGGAAGCCATCAGCGTCACCCACCTCGCCTACGTCGTCACCGGCAATTCCAGCGTCGATTCGATCAGCCGCGCCGGGCTGCACGGCCTCGGCCAGTTCCTGAAGGAGAAGACGGCCTTCGAGCCGGGTGAACCCGCCGGCATCGATCTGGAGCGCGACGAGCTCGCCTTCTATCCACTGATCTACTGGCCGATCGACCCCGCCGCGCCGATGCCATCCGACGCGGCCATCGCCCGCATCGACGAATATATGAAGCAGGGCGGCACGGTGCTGTTCGACACCCGCGACCAATATGCGGTCACGCTCGATTCTTCCGCCAGCCCCGCCACCCAGCGCCTGCGCGACATATTGGGCAGCCTCAACATCCCGCCGCTGGAGCCGGTGCCCGAGGACCACGTGCTCACCAAGGCGTTCTACATCCTCAACAGTTTTCCGGGCCGGTTCGATGGCAGCCCGCTCTGGGTCGAGGCGTCGCTGGAGGCGAGCAACGCCGACAACCGGCCGGTGCGCACCGGCGACGGCGTCACCCCGATCATGATCACCTCCAACGATTTCGCCGGCGCCTGGGCGATGGACGAGAACGGCGACCCGATGCTGCCGACCGTGCCCTCGGACCCCATGCAGCGGACCTATGCGATGCGCGCCGGCGTCAACATCGTCATGTACATGCTCACCGGCAACTACAAGTCGGACCAGGTGCATGTGCCCGATCTCCTGCTCAGGCTGGGGCAGTGATGGCTTCGCGCTCCTTCACACCCCCCTCTGTCCTGCCGGACATCTCCCCCGCAAGGGGGGAGATTAGCAGCTTTGGGCTTGCCGCCAATCTTGCAACGCTGGTGATTAGCGAAAGCCGAGCGGTCGGCTCAATCTCCCCCCTTGCGGGGGAGATGTCCGGCAGGACAGAGGGAGGTGCGGAGGAACGCTACGCTAAACGCACGGAGGCCACCCCATGAACTGGTCGGTCGCCTTCGAGCCGCTGCTGTCCTGGCCGTGGCTGGCCGCGATCCTCGTTCCGGTCGCGCTGCTGGTGCTGGCGAGCCTGTTCTTCCGCCGGCGGGGCGCGTTCTTCCGGCTGGCGGCGCTGGCCGCCTTCGCCGCCGCCCTGTTCAATCCGGTCTTCCTCAACGAGGAGCGCGAGCCGCTGAAGAGCGTGGTGGCGCTCGTCGTCGACCGCAGCCAGAGCCAGGACATCGGCGCCCGCACCGCCGAGACAGACCAGGCGCTGGCCGGCATGCAAGAGCGGCTCGCCCGCTTCCGCCAGTTCGACGTCCGCGTCGTCGAAAGCAGCAAGACCGATACCGGCGACGACCGCACCCAGACCCGCCTGTTTGGGGCGCTGGACGGCGCGTTCCGCGACGTTCCGCCCTCACGCATCGGCGGCGCCGTCATGATCACCGACGGCCAGGTGCACGACACCCCGGCCCGCCCGGCCTTCGGCGCGCCCCTGCACGCGCTGATCACCGGCGACCGCAGCGAGATGGACCGCCGCATCCGCTTCGAGAACGCGCCGCGCTTCGGCATCGTCGGCAAGCCGGTCGACATGACCTATCGGGTTCTCGCCACCGACGGCGAAAGCGGCCCCGTCGACGTGCGTGTCTCCGTCAACGGCCAGCAGGTCGCCGTCGAGCGCGCCCAGATCGGCCGCGAGGCGCAGCTCGAGGTCACCATCCCCAATGCCGGCCGCAACATCGTCGAACTCGCCATCGAACCGGTGCCCGGCGAGATCACCACCGCCAACAACCGCGCCATCGCGCTGCTCGACGGCATCCGCGAGAATCTGCGTGTGCTGCTGGTTTCGGGCGAGCCGCACGCCGGCGAGCGCACCTGGCGCAACCTGCTGAAATCCGACGCCTCGGTCGACCTGGTCCACTTCACCATCCTGCGCCCGCCGGAAAAGCAGGACGGCACGCCGATCAACGAACTTTCGCTGATCGCCTTCCCCACGCGCGAACTCTTTGTGGAGAAGATCAACGATTTCGACCTGATCATCTTCGACCGCTACCAGCACCGCGACGTGCTGCCGGTGCTCTACTACGACTACATCGCCGAATATGTCGAAAAGGGCGGCGCGCTGCTGATCGCCGCCGGGCCGGAATATTCCGGCGATTCCTCCATTGCCCGAACCCCTCTGATGTCGGTGCTGCCGGCGCTGCCCAGCGGCAACGTGCTGGAACAGGGCTTTTATCCGCGCCTGACCGACACCGGCAAACGCCACCCGGTGACCCGCGGGCTGCAAGGCGCCGACGCCGAGCCCCCGCAGTGGAGCCGCTGGTTCCGGCTGATCGGCGTCGACCAGCCTGAGGGCGAGGCGGTCATGAAGGGACCCGACGATCGGCCCCTGCTGCTCCTGAACCGCAAGGGCGAAGGCCGCGTCGGCATGTTCCTGTCCGACCATGGCTGGCTTTGGGCGCGCGGCTTCGAGGGCGGCGGCCCGCATGTCGCGCTCTACCGTCGCATCGCCCACTGGCTGATGAAGGAGCCGGAACTGGAGGAGGAGCGGCTGACCGCCGACGGCCGCGGCATGGTGCTCGACATCCGCCGCCAGACCATGAGCGACGATCCTGGCCCCGCCCAGGTCATCACCCCGTCCGGCAAGACGGTCAGCGTGCCGCTGTCGCCCGCCGAGCCCGGCATCTTCCTCGGCAGCATCGAGACCGCCGAGATCGGCCTCTACCAGATCGGCAATGGCGACCTGCAGGCGCTGGCCCATATCGGCCCGGTCAACGCGCCCGAATTCGCCGACACGGTATCAACCGAGGAAATCCTGCGCCCGGCCGCCGAAACCACCGGCGGCAGTGTCCGGCGGCTGGTCGGCGCCACCGGCGTCTCGCTGCCCTCCATCGTTCCCATCCGCGGCAATGCCGGCGCCGCCGGCCGCGACTGGATCGGCCTGCGCACCACCGACGACAGCGTGCTCAAATCCGTCTCGCGGGTTCCGGCCTTCGCCGGCTTCTTCGGCCTCGCCCTGCTGCTGCTGGCGCTCGGCAGCATGTGGTACCGCGAAGGTCGCTGACCTTACCTCCCCCTTGAGGGGAGGTCGGCGCGAAGCGCCGGGTGGGGTCGTCGCGGCCGTGTGCCGACCTCTGCACCTCCCCGAAGGTCATTGCCGCTTCCGTGAACACGATCATCCCCAAAAACAAGCCCGAACCCCGAATATGACGCCTCGAATGAAGCCCATCGGAGCGTCACGCCTCATGCTGGCGGGACAAGCCCCTGATTTCACCCGATATTCCGGACTTCACGGCCTTTTCGAAGCTGTTTTTGCATCCCCGCATCGGCTTCGGCTAAGCTGTTTCGCATCGCACCGGAAATTCGCAGGAGCATCGCCGTGTTCGACTGGAAAGACATCGCCGCGCAGACACCCATCCCTGGCTTTGTCGGTAAGGTAATGCACTCGGATTCAATGACTTTCGCGCTCTGGGAGATTTCCGCGGGCGCGTTGCTGCCGGAACACGATCACGTCCACGAACAGGTCGTTCATATGCTCGACGGGGCCTTCGAACTGACCGTGGACGGCCGCACCGAGACGCTTTCGCGGGGACAAGTCGCCGCCATCCCGTCGAATGCGCGCCACTCCGGCCGGGCGTTGACCGACTGCCGGATCCTCGACGCTTTCTCGCCCGTCCGCGAGGATTATCGCCACGGCCTGACGTCGAACGTCATCGGCGGCGTGGCGAAGACATAGCGCCGGGAGAGTTTATTTTATCCCCCGAAAGCGCAGCCCGGTCAGGCTGACGCGAAAGGATAAAAGTAAACTCTGCCCAGACTACTCCTCCGGTTCGGTCGTGAACATGAGCGGGTAACCCTTTGCTTTTCCTGCATCCGTTGCCCGTGTCGCCTTGGTTTCGGCAACGTCCTTCGGGAACACCGCGACCACGCAGACGCCGCGCCGGTGCGCGGTGATCATCACCCGGTAGGCCTGGTCCTCCGACAGCCGGAACTCGCCCTTCAGCACCGTCACCACGAATTCGCGCGGCGTGAAATCGTCGTTGATGAGGATGACCTTGTGCAGCTTCGGCCGCTCGACCTTCGGCTTTGTGACGGTCCGCGGCCGGGTGATGACTTTTTCGTCTCCGGCCATGCGCCCGACCCCCGCCGCAAGCGCCGTTCCCGCGCCATCAGCCCATTGAAAACACGACGGAATCCGATCCGGAATGGCAGGCTTGAAGATCATCTGAAAGGGCCGCCCACTATCGGCTGAAGCACCGATGCCTACCCGTCAAGTCTGCCACGATCGCCACCGTCAGTCCATCAGCCGATGCAACGGAGGTAGCCAAGCCATGCGAAAACGCCGTTCGCCATCGACGGCCGTGCGTTACAGTCCCGCCACCCATTTCGCAATCTTTTCAGCGACATCGCCGAGATGGTTTTCGAGCGAATGCGGCTTTCGCGGCTTGAATTCGTGGTCGCCGTCTTCGAGCCAGTGGAGTTTTATCGACGGCGACAGGCGGTAGCCGGCGACATCCTCGCGCGTGCCGAACGGATCGCGAGTGCCCTGGCAGATCAGCGTCGGCGCCGAAAGCGTGTCAAGATGCGAGGTGCGCAATTTGTCCGGCTGTCCGGGCGGATGGAACGGGTAGCCAAGACAGACCAGCCCAGCGATTTTTCCCTGTTGAAACAAGCCGTTGGCGACCATGCTCGCCACCCGCCCGCCAAGCGATTTTCCGCCGATCAGCAATTTGCCGGTCGGCCGCAGCGCATCGACCGCCGCCAGATATTCCGGCCTCAGAACTTCGCCGCGCGGCGGCGGCTTTCGCTGCCCATCGCGCCGCGCCGCCATGTAGCCGAACTCGAAGCGGACGGTGCGGATGCCCTCCCCCGCCAGCTTCTCCGCCATCATGTTCATCCAGGCAGAATCCATCGGCGCCCCGGCGCCGTGAGCGAGGAGAAGCGTGGCCGTGGCATCGGTGGGGCCGGTGGAGAGAAAAGACATGAATGCTCCGATGTTTGCTGATCCGGTCGGCGAAGTCGCGCCGCCCGTTTCGTCCGGCCGGGGGCACTTCTTCCCATGAACGGAGAGAGGCCGCCGGATTGCAGGACGCCCCCGAGATATCAACCGCCGCCGGAGCGCGGCTCGGCCATGTCTTGCACCGAACGATCCCGGGCAAGCGCGATCACGTCACCCAACAGTCCATGCAGCAGATCGCGATAGCCCGTGCGCGCCGACGGATTGTCCTCGTCGGAAACCATTACGACCGTGAGCCCTAGTGCCGGCACGATGTAGAGCATCTGGCCGCCATAACCCCAGGCATAATAGACCTGCTCGCCGCCGATGCGGCGGATGAACCAGCCATATCCGTAGCCGTCGCCGCTGAAGCGCGAATGCGTGCGCACCTGCCACGAGGCGTCGATCCATTCCGCCGCAACGACGCGCGCGCCGCCCGCGGTACGCCCGCCATTGCGATAAAGCTCGCCGAAAGCAAGAAGCGAGCGCGGGCTCATGGCCATCTGGTTCCCACCAAGGTAGATGCCCTGCGGATCGCGGTCCCAGCCGCCAATGGAAAAACCCTCGACCGGTGCCAGCCATTCTTTCGCCAGGTCACGCGTCGGACGCCCGCCGAGACGTGTGAGTATGGCCGACAGGAGGTGCGTCGATCCGGTCGAATAGAGCATCGCGCCGCCCGGCTCGTCCTCGAAAGGCTGCTCCAGCACGAAGCGGACCCAGTTGCGGCTCGCCACCCAGCGCCCGTAGTTGGGCCCCGACGTTCGCGCCAGGCCCGACTGCATGGAGAGCAGGTTGCCTACGGTGATCTCGGCGAGCCGAGGGTCGGGATCGTCCGGCAAGGCGCCCGACAGCAAAGGCGCGATCTTCTGCTCCGGCCCGCTGAGCATGCCCTTGCCGATGGCAATGCCGACCAGCGCCGATATGACCGACTTCGACGCCGACTTGATGTTGGTCGAAGCGGTCAGCGCATTGGGCCTGTAGGCGCGCTCGGCAACAATTTTGCCGTCCCGCGCAACGATGAAGGCTTTCAACGACTCCAGTTCTTCGCCCCTGTCGAGGATCGCCCCGATTGTCCGCGGCGCTTCGGCAGCCGCATCCGCTCTCGGCAACGGCGCGGATTCCTGGGCGCCGGCACCGATTGGAACGAAGAAGGTGGCGGCCGAGGCGAGAAGGGTTCTGCGTTTCATCGTCGGTGATCTAAGGCCATTGCCGGGCGGAATCATGCCCGGCACGATGGTTTTCCGCCGGCTCACGCCAAGTTGAGACGCTGGAGCCGCGTCATGAACACCGTATCGGACGGCTACCTCCGCAGCACCGCGCTCAGCACGTCGCGGATGCCGATTGCGCCGACGAAGCGCGACTGCTCGTCGAACAAGGCGACCGGCGCGGTTTGCGATCGATGCATGGCGAGCATGACGGTTTTCAGCGGCGTGCCGGGGGTCGCCCAGAACACCTGCGCGCCGTCCTCCGGATGCCGCTCGACATCGGCGCAGGACACCCACTCGACCGGCTTGCCGTCGCGCTCGGCGGCGGCGACCAGCCCGTCGCTGTCGACCTTGAAGCGCGTGGTACGGCGGCGGTCGAGCCAGGTCCAGCCTTCGCCGGCCGGCTCGAGGTCGCGCCGGTCACGCATGACGTTCCACGCCGTCAGCACCGACAGCGGGTTCACGTTGGCAATGAAATCGCGCACATAGGCGTTGGCAGGTTTCAGCACGATGTCCTCCGGCGGGCCGGACTGCACGATGTGCCCGCCCTCCATGATGGTGATCGTGTTGCCGATCTTCAGCGCCTCCTCCAGATCGTGGCTGACGAAGATGATGGTCTTCTTCAGCGTCTTCTGAAGCTGCAAGAGTTCGTCCTGGAGTTTCGTGCGGATCAGCGGGTCGAGCGCGGAGAACGGCTCGTCCATCAAGAGGATCGGCGCCTCGGTGGCGAAGGCCCGCGCCAGGCCGACGCGCTGCTGCATGCCGCCCGAAAGCTCGTGCGCGTATTTTTTCGCCCAGGGGTCGAGATTGACGAGTTCGAGCTGTCTTTGTACGCGCGCCTTGCGTTCGGCCTCCGGCACGCCGGCGAGTTCCAGCCCGAAGCCGACATTTTCCTCGACCGTGCGCCACGGCAGCAATCCGAACTGCTGGAAAACCATGGCGACCTGCTTCTGCCGCAGCCGGCGCAGCGTCGACTCGTCGCAAGAGACGACGTCGACCTGCCGGTCGCCGTCCTTCACCAAGACCTGGCCTCTGCTGACGATGTTTAGCCGGTTGACGGCCCTCAGCAACGTCGATTTTCCGGACCCCGACAGGCCCATGAGGACGGAGATCTCGCCTTCGTTGACGGTCAGGTTGGCGCCGGCGCAGCCCAGCACATTGCCGGTCTTTTCCAGGATTTCGGCGCGCGTCGCACCCTTGTCGATCAGCGCCAGCGAGCCCGCCGTGTCGGCGCCGAAGACGATGTCGACGTTTTTGAAATCGACGGCGACGGTCATTTCTTGCCTCCCACGCCGATGCGGGTCATGCGGTCGAGCACGATGGCGAGCACAACGATGGCCAACCCCGCCTCGATGCCCAGCGGAATGCCGCGCGGCCCGGCGTTCAGCGCCCGCACGATCTCGGTGCCGAGGCCGCCGGCGCCGATGAGGGCCGCCACGACCACCATCGACAGCGACAGCATGATGCACTGCGTCAGCCCCGACATGATGGTCGGCAAGGCTGCCGGCAGTTCCACCTTCCACAGAAGCTGGCGCTTGGTCGCGCCAAAGGCTTCGCCGGCCTCGACGATCGACTTCGGTATGCTGGTCATGCCGAGATGGGTCATGCGCACGGCCGTCGGGATCACGAAGATGACGGTGACGATCAGGCCGGGCGCCGCGCCGAGCCCGAACAAGGCGAGGATCGGGATGAGATAGACGAAGGTCGGCATGGTCTGCATGAAATCGAGGATCGGCTGGACGATCCGGTAGGCCTTGGGCTTGTGGGCGACCCAGATGCCGATCGGCAGGCCGATCGTCATGGACAGCGCCGCCGCCGCGACCACCAGCACCAACGTAGCGACCGTCTGTTTCCACATGCCCTGGTTGATGGTGAAAAGCAGCCCGACGAACACCCAGAATGCGAGCGACCTTGAGCGCTGCAGATACCAGGCGAGCAGCGCAATGAGCAGCGCCAGGCCGACCGGGGGAATCCACAGCAAGATGTCGACGATCCAGTCGAGCACGCCTTCCAGCCCCGCCGATATGGCGCGAAGCACCGTGCCGAGGCTGCCGACAAGGGCGTCGAAGAACGACTTGCCCCACGGCCCGACGGGAATCTTGTTGTTCGCTACCAGACTCGAGACCGGATCCATCAACCCCTCCAGATGATGCCCTTTCCAGGCATGTTAGCCCGGAAATCGAAAAAGGGCAGTTCCGCGAGGAACCGCCCTTTCCAGTTTATGGAAGTGTTTTGGCTCTCAACCTGCCAGACCCGCCTGCACGGCCGCCGCCGCGTCGCCGCCGTCGAAGGTGGTGACGCCGGTGAGCCAGGGCGTCACCGCGGCCTGATTGGCTTTCAGCCATTCCTTGGCGACGTCGTTCGGATTGCCGCCCTTGAGGATGGCGTCCATCATGATGTTTTCCATCGACAGGTCGAATTTCAGGTTCTTGATGAAGGCGCCGACATTCGGGCATTCAGTCAGATAACCCTTGCGCACATTGGTGTGCACGGTGGCGGCGCCAAAACCGCTGTCGCCCATGCCGTCGAGATATTTGATCTTCATCTCGCCCATGATCGGGTGAGGCGTCCAGCCGAGGAAGACGACCCACTGGTTGTCCTTCATCGCCTGCTCGGCCTGGGTGAGCATGCCGGCCTCGGAGGATTCGACCAGCTCGAAACCTTGCAGGTTGTCCTCGGGTTTCGCGATCATGTCGAGGATGATGCGGTTGCCGTCGTTGCCGGCCTCGATGCCGTAGATCTTGCTGTCAAACTTGTCCTTGAACTTGCCGATGTCGGTCAGCGTCTTGACGCCGCCCTCATAGACATAGTCCGGCACGACGAGGCCGTAGCCGGCGCCCTCGAGGTTCAGGGAGACGGTCTCGACCGAACCGTCGGCCGTGTAGTCCTTGATGTCGTTGGTCATCGACGGCATCCAGTTGCCGAGGAAGACGTCGAGATCGTTGTTCTTCAGCGAAGCGTAGGTGACCGGCACGGAGAGTTGGATCACCTCCGGCTCGTAGCCCAGCGCGGTGAGCAGCACCGAGGCGACGCCGGTCGTGGCCTGGATGTCGGTCCAGCCGACATCCGACAGCCGCACCTTCTTGCAGCTCTCGGCATCGCCGGCGAAAGCCGGCGCGGACGCCAGCACGGTCGCCATGGCGGCGGAGAGCGCCAGGAATTTCAAACGTGTCATGCAAACTTCTCCCATTGTTTTGTCGTCAGGCGCGAAGCGCCCGTTCCTGTCCCCGATCGGAGGACAAGCCAAACACCATTCTCGTGCCGTTTCAAGCGGGATCGCGGCACGATTGACGCCAAGCGTTTGTCCAAAGGCGACAATTCGGTCTCGCGCCTTCTGTCGGAACCACCGTACGCAGACGGACGTCAGTAATAAACAGGGCGCGCAAGCGTCTTTCATTCGCCGGATACGCCACATATATTCGCTGCCACCTGAGGCCGTTAGCGGGAGACAGAGATGGCGACCTTGCAGAACTTCGACGCCGAGATTGCGAAGACCCAGAAGGTCGTCCAGGAGATGCGCTCCAAGATCGAGCAATCGAGCACGGTGCTCGACAAGCTCGCCACCACCGACCAGAAGATCGGCGCCGCCGATTTCGACATCGAGAACGCCCGCATCCAGGACGTGATCAAGCAGCAGAAGGTGATGGAATCCAACATCGCCGACCTGATCATCGGGCTCGAGGACGCCACCAACGTGTTCGGCACCGAATTCGAGAACATGAAAAGCTTCACCGGCTGGGAGAGCTTCGTCGGCATCTTCTCCGACGAGTCAAAGCAGCGTATGCGCACCGACCGCGTGCGCAACATGTCGCTGGCCGGCAACCTTCAGGAACTGCTGTCGAAATCCGACACCATCGTCGGCATCTTGAAGGCGCAGAAGGATGTGCTGACGGACCGCTACAAGACCTCCGAGACCAGCCTCGCCGCCGTGATCGAACGCCGCAAAGGCACGATGACCAATCTGGAGGCGGTGCAGAAGCGCATCGAGGAACTGAACCCGCTGCTGCTCGACATCGAGAACAAAATAGCCGCCTCGACCAGCCAGAAAGAGCGGACTGAATTGGAGGGCGAGCGCTCAAAACTCGCCACGGAATACAACGAGAAGCAGGCGAAGGAGCAGGAACTGCTGGCCGAGAGCCAGACGCTGGAGCGCTACACCTCGATGTTCCAGACCTTCGTCGATTCGCTGAACAACCAGATCGCGGCGCAGAACACACTGATCAACAAGCTGACCATCGACACCGAGCAGCGCATCGTCCTCTACAAGGCGCTGGAGGACAGCTTGAAGACTGCCGCACAGCAGGAGGTGGCGCACAAGATCAACACGCTGGGCAGCAAGGTGGACAACACCGCCGAGGAAACGATGGCCGGCATCGGCGCCGCGGCGCAAAAACACATCGGCGACCTGCTGGAGATGCACGAGAAGAACATGGTGGCGACCGCCGACATCCAGCGACGCAAGAAGCTGGCCGACGATGCTTTCGCCCGGCGCTTCGAGGAGGTGTTGCGCAAGCACAACGCCTCGGACTACGTGCAGTCGTAAAGGTCTTACCCTCCCCCTTGTGGGGAGGGTCGGCGAGCCATGCGAGCGCAGCGAGATTGGCGAGACGGGGTGGGGGTTTGAAAATTCCGTTGTCTGAAATACCCCCACCCCGGTCCGCTTCGCGGATCGACCCTCCCCACAAGGGGGAGGGTAAGGTGCCATGATCACCCCCGCCGACGATCCCGCCATCCGCTATTTCGACGCGATCTCCGCTGCGCTGGACGGGCTCGGCGTTTTCATGCGCGACGATTCCTCGCCGCTCTATCGCCACGGCATCGTCGCCAAAGTTGTCGCCGATTACATCGCCCGGCTGGAAATCTCCTTCGCCTGCTGGAAGAACCGGCTGGGTTTCATGGATAAATTCCGCATCTCGCGCGCCGAGAGCGGTTTTCCGGTGTTCCAGAACCTGCTGGAACTGGAGAACGACCGCCGCACCGCCGACAAGCGGCTGGCGGCGATTCCCGAGCCGGACGAGTTGCGCGCCGAGATGGCCGACTTCATCCTGCGCCACAAGGAGTTCCCGGAAGCGCTGCAGCGCTCGCTGGCCGAACGGCTCTATCTGCAGGATGTCGGCGCGGGCGCCGTGTTCAGCCCGTTCAACCTGGCGCAGACGGTAAAGGTTTCGGTCAATCCGAAGACGTCCCGCCCCTACTATCTGGTCCATTGGGCGTCGTTCGACGGCAGCGCCAACCTGCCGCTGATCTACATGGCGACGATCGAGGATTCCTCGCCCGCGATGGTCGAGCAACTCGTCACGGCAAACGGCAAGCTGAATGAGAAGGTGGAAATTCCGCTTCCCGTCGATGGATTGCTCAATCCGGAACTCGCGCACCGTTTCGACGATTTCACCGAGAAGAATTCCACCTACACGCTGTCGCCGGTGACCATTGCTACCAATCTCGACAAGGATTTCGAGACGCTGCACCCCAAACAGTTGCGCCGCATGGTGCTCGGGCCCTTCTATTCGGCCGGCATCACCGAGAACAATTCGGTGGTGACCGAGGTGCTGTCCAAGGTGCGCAAGCCGGAGAACGCCTGGTTGCTGACCTGGACGCTGCAGGAAGTGTTCTCCAAATCGGAAAAGCCCGGCCGGCGCGGCCTGTGGTCGAGCGACAAGGCGACCCAGGAATTCCACATCGAGACCAACGATTTGGAAGCCGCGCGGCAGGGCGTGTCGTCCTACGAAAAACACGCGCTGGTGCCGCATGAAGCCTACCAAGCGCTCTACGCGGCCGGCGAAACGCAGAAGATTTTTACGGGTTACAAGGTCCACATCCTGTCGAAGGGACAGGTGATCTCGGATGTTTGAGGCTTGGCCGCAACGACCATATGCCGGCCCATCGATGGGAGAGTTCAATGGACGCCGGCCTGACCACGATCGCTGAAGCTGACATCGAGAAGCATCGAGCCATCGCGCAGTCGATGATCACACGTGTCGTCGTGCTGGAGGATTCGTCCGGCCAGTCCGGCACGGCATTGGCGGGCACGGGCCGCCGTTTCGTCTCGACCGTTTCGACCGGCTCGGTGCGCCGCACCCGCGAGGTCGAACTGACGAAGTCGGTCGCCGCGATCCGCCCCGACGACCAGCTTATGTCGATCGGCCAGCACACACTGCTGTTCCGCGCCCGGCGCGGGCTGGCGGTGGCGCTCGCTGTCGCCGACGTGTTCGGCAAGAGCACCGATCTGGAGGCGCTTCAGGCCAAAAACGCCCGCGCGCCGCTGGAAGGCGATGAGGCGACGCATTTCAAGAAGCTTCTATCGGCCGCAGCTTACGTCTCGGCCTTCTCCCTCGCCTCCTATCTCTGGCAGTTGATCGATTCCGACGGCGAGGCGCCGAACGACGTGACCGAACCGCATTTCGTCTTCGACACGCCGCAGGATTCTTTGAAGGCGCTGGTGGCCGGGCTCGACCATGCGATTTCCGGCGTCAAGGACGAGGCCGACCTTGCCACCCGCGCCAAAGCTTTTGCCCGCGTCGCCATAGACGGTCTGCTGGCACGAAAGGGTCGCTTCGACGGCGCACTCGGCGCCTTCGAGGATGCGCATATCCGCATCGACGCCGACGATTTCACCCTCGACGGTTTCGACGTCGCGCCGGGGCGCAAGACGAAGCCGCTGGTGATGACCTTCAAGAAGCCGGAAGAGGTCGTCGGAAACCACATCGCCAAATACCAGTCGGTGAAGCTGGCGAAAATGCTGATGGCCTATGATTTCGACCGTGAACTCAATCCCTTCGTCGAACTCGGCGGCTTTCTGTTCACCTTCATCGGCGACGGCGCGCCGGGCACCGGCAAGACGACACTGATCCAGATGATCGCCGGGCTGGTCAACGGCTACGCGCAGGTCGCCGGCTACCCCTTCCACTACGAGAATTTCGGCGTCGACCAGATCTCGTCCTACCAGGGCAAGTCCGGCCAGAACTGCCGGCAGTTCATCGACAACGTGCTCGACCCGCGCGCCATCGGTTTCGGCACCGTAGACGACATCGACCAGGTGGCGGCGAAACGTTCCGACGACCGCGCGTCTGCCGGCCAGCACGAGATCACCGGCGTGCTGATGTCGGCGTTTTCCGGCGCCATGACGGTGGTGCGCGGCAACTGCTCCTTCGGCATGTTCTCCAATTACCCGGAAAACGTCGACGACGCGCTGCGCCAGCGCGCCGGCGCGCGCTGGCTGGTGGACGGGCCGCAGACGAAGGACGACTACGTCGATATTTTTGTCCTTCTCGCCGGCAAGAACCACAAGATCCCGCTTGGCGAGCACGATCTTTACGCAGCGCAGGAAATCCAGCGCGCCGTCGCGGAAGCCTATGAGGAGCACGCCAAGCCGCAGGAAGATGGCCTGATGAGGGTTTTCGAGCGTTTCACGAAGGAGAACGGCGAGCCGAAGACGATGGAGGACGTCGGCACCTACCTGCACATGATCAAGGAAGCCGAGCCGCGCTTCACCGGCCGCGCCATCAAGAACGTCACCGACGCCATCAAGATGCGAGCGATGGACATCGAACTGCCCGACGACTGGTTCGAGAAGCCGGAATCCTTCATGCACAAGGGCTACGACGAGAAGAAGGCGATGATCGAGGAGCTGCGCGGGCCGTTCTCGATGGAGATGGTCATGCAGGAGATCAACCGCTACGCCGATTCGGAATTCCGCTACTCCGACAAGTCCGACGACGCGGCGGTGGGCAAGCTGATCCGTGATGCCAGGCTGCGCGAACGGGCGGTGAAGGAGATGGAGGAATTGAAGGCGAAGGGGTTGTGGGGTTAGCCACCCTTCTCCCCGTTCACGGGGAGAAGGTGCCGGCAGGCGGATGAGGGGCGGCGCGATGCGTGGAGGAAATGTTCGAAAAACAACACGAGCCAGGGAACTTCGGCAGGTCGAGAACGAAGCGGAAGATGTCCTCTGGCAGGAGCTTCGAGGGCGACGCCTCAATGGCCGCAAATTCGTACGGCAATTGCCGATCGGGCCCTATTTCGCCGACTTCGCCTGCCGGCAGGCAAACCTGGTGGTGGAAGTCGATGGTAGCCAACATGCGGGTCGAGCCTCCGACAGGTTCAGGGACGAAACGATGAACAGGAACGGCTGGTCAGTTCTGCGCATTTGGCACGCAGATGTTTTGAACGACAGGGATGCCGTTCTGGAGACCGTCGTGGCGGTGCTGGACGGACGTCTCAAGGACAAGTCGATCTCAGTGGAAATGAAATATCTGCCAGCTCACAAGACTACGGAGACCGTACCTTGAAGGTTGGCGCCGCCCCTCATCCGCCCTTCGGGCACCTTCTCCCCGTGAACGGGGAGAAGGTGGAGACTTCATGATGGACCTCCTGCGCGACAATGAACTCATCTACGGCCGGCTGCTGCCGGTCGAAGAGCCGCATCTGGTGGAGCGTTACAACAAGGCGCTGACGGCCTTCGGCCTGCCGCCGACCAAGCGCTCGTCGTTCGAGATCGACCGCACCGGCTTTTCGCCGCAGGTGGCCGACGAACTCGGCGACCCGCTTTACCTCGACCCCAACGAGGTCAACCGCCGCTTCATCATCCTCACCCCGGCGCAGGTCGACCTGCCGGTGGTCCACACCGCCTTCTCCAACACCTCGCAGCTCATCTACGAGTTCATGACCAAAAACCAGCGCGCCATCAACGCGCTGACGATCAAGGATGTCATCTACGGCGAGATCGAGGATTCGGTCACCAAGGTGGAGGACATCGAAGACCTGCTTTCCATCAACCAGGTCGAGTTCCGGGTGTTGTCGGCGGAAGACGTGCTGGGCAAGGCGGCGGAGCTGGGAAAGCTGGTCGACCGGCTGAAGCAGGAGCCGGATGCCTGGCGCGACGACTCCATGCTCAATCGCATGGTCGAGCTGGCGAAAATCTGCGGCGACATCCGCGAAAACGCGCTGGTGCCGGACCAGGTCATCTTCCGTCACAACGCCTTCTGGACCAGCCATTTCGGCGGCATCTACGTCTTCGTCGATTCCGATGTGACCACGGTGATCAGCGATCCTTCGGCTCCCGGTTTCCGCCGCTCGCGCCCCTGGCAGGTCAGTTACCTGTCGACCGGGGACGCCGAGAAGGTGTTTTCGTTCCTGGCCTCCAGCGGCCGCATCGAGCTCCCCCGCGCCTCATGGATCGAGACGTCGGGTTATCTCGAGCAACGGGCGGAAATGCTGATCGCCTCGCTGATCCACCAGACCGATCCGGACGCCGATTTCGCCAGGGCCGACAAGGTATGGCTGCAGGCGTGGATCCACGGCCATGCCGAGCTGATCGCCCGCGAAGGGACTTTCCCTTTCCTCAATGCCGCCAAGCGCGAGATCGCCCAGCTCGGGCAGTTGCGCATCGAGGACGTGTTTCCAAAGCACCGGTTCCTGGTGGTGCGTGCGAAACCCGACCACCCCGATGCCTGGCTGACCAACCGGCTGATCTCCGACTTTGTGCCTTACGACTTCGTGTCGCGATACGTCTTCAACAAGCAGGGCTTTTATCGCGACTACGAAGGCTGGAATGAAAGCTTCCGCGCCTATGTTGTGAACACGCTGAAAACCTCATATCTGAAAGACAAGGTAGGGTTGCGCACGCGCCTCTACGGACTGACGGACTGACCTGGAATAGCCCCGCAGCGGCCGACCGGCAGTTCTTGAGGGAGTGTGACGGCATGCTCGATCCGATCGTGAATTTCTTCACCTGGATCTTCCAGATGATCGGCAAGGCCATCGGCCTGGTCATCGGCATCATCCTGTGGCCGTTTATGTGGGCAGGCCGCTGGTACACGCAGCGCGGCTGGACCCTGAAGGCCGGGCTCGGCCTGGTCGTTATCGGCATCGTCGGCCTCTACGCCTACTTCCTTTACGTGACGCAGGTGTGGAAGGACTTCGATCCTGACTATCCGGCCCGCGTGGCGGCAAGTTCGGCAACCGCCCAGGCGGTGAATGTCGTTGCGGGCGACCCGATCACCGCCACCACCACGACACCGCCCGCAGCCACGGGAACCGAGGCACAGCCAGCCCCCGCGCCACAGAGTTGCAAGCGTTCCGAAATCGCCGCCGTCTCGGCCGATCTCGTCGACTTCAACGTGAACCGGAATGCGTGGATTTCCTCCATGCTGGTGTCGAAGCTCGGCTTCTTCGGACTGCCCTGGCGAAACACGCCCTTCCTCGACAACAAGGCCGCATTCCAGCTCGGCATCAACCAGGTGCTGCGCCGCACCACCACTGAGCTGGTCGATGCGCTGGGCCGCGCCCGCGGCACCTCACGCATCGACCAGAACCTGCAGGACGCGCGTACCGCCCTCGCTTGGGACGAGGACGCCTGGTATATCGGCCTGCGCGGCCCGACGCGGCCCACGCCCAGTGTCTACCGCGAGGCGATCCAGAAGCTGCGCGCCTTCAACGCCAGTCTCGAAAAATGCCAGGCCACGTTCGATGCGCGCGCCGACAACCTTCTCCAGTTCCTCGACCGCATCGCCGGCGACATGGGCTCCACCTCGGACATATTGCGCGGCCAGATCGAAGCTTCCGACGCCGGCTGGTTCGACCCGCGCGCCGACGACCGATTCTGGTTCGCCTATGGCCAGCTCTACGCCTATTACGGCCTCCTCAGCGCGACCCGCGAGGATTTTTCGGCGGTGATCCGCGAGCGCAATCTGACCACGCTGTGGGATACCATGCAGACGCAGATGCGCGACGCCCTCAACATGCAGCCCTGGATCATCTCCAACGGCAACGAGTCCAGCTTCCTCTTCCCGTCGCATCTGGCCACGATGGGCTTCAACCTGTTGCGCGCCCGCTCCCAGATTGTCGAGATCCGCGCGGTGCTCGACCGATAGCAGCGGCCGAGATGGCGCCGAAGCGTGACGGCTGATCCGAAACGGGCTTTCGCGCCTGTCGCAATCCGTGCATCCGGCGGCTGTTTTGAGACGGCGCGAAATCCTGTCGTCGGGCTTCTATGCGCGCCGGAACCGCGCGGACCGTCCACCGCGAAAAATCATCTGAACCGAATCCCGGGGAGTCTTATGGCCGAGTTCAAATCCGACATCGAGATCGCGCGCGCCGCCAAGAAGAAGCCGATCCAGGAGATCGGCGCAAAGATCGGCATCCCATCCGAGCATCTTTTGCCCTATGGCCATGACAAGGCAAAAATCTCGGCCGAGTTCATCGCCTCGAAACGCGGCGGCAAGGACGGCAAGCTGATCCTCGTCACGGCCATCAACCCGACGCCGGCGGGCGAGGGTAAGACCACCACCACGGTCGGTCTCGGCGACGGCCTGAACCGCATCGGCAAGCGCGCCATCACCTGCATCCGCGAGGCCTCGCTCGGCCCGAATTTTGGCGTCAAGGGCGGCGCCGCCGGCGGCGGCTACGCGCAGGTCGTGCCGATGGAGGACATGAACCTGCATTTCACCGGCGACTTCCACGCCATCACTACGGCCCACAACCTTCTGTCGGCGCTGATCGACAACCACATCTACTGGGGCAACGAACAGGGCATCGACACCCGCCGCGTCGTCTGGCGCCGCGTCATGGACATGAACGACCGTGCACTGCGCGAAATTCTCTGCTCGCTGGGCGGCGTCCCCAACGGATTTCCGCGCGAAGCCGGCTTCGACATCACCGTCGCGTCCGAGGTCATGGCGATCCTCTGCCTTGCCAACGATTTGAAGGACCTGGAAAAGCGCCTCGGCGACATCATCGTCGCCTACCGCCGCGACAAGACACCTGTCTATGCCCGTGACCTGAAGGCCGATGGCGCGATGACCGTGCTGCTCAAGGACGCCATGCAGCCGAATCTCGTGCAGACGCTGGAGAACAATCCGGCCTTCGTGCATGGCGGCCCGTTCGCCAACATCGCGCATGGCTGCAACTCGGTGGTCGCAACAACGACAGCGCTGAAGCTTGCCGATTACGTGGTCACCGAGGCCGGCTTCGGCGCCGATCTCGGCGCGGAAAAATTCTTCGACATCAAGTGCCGCAAGGCCGGCCTGAAGCCCGCCGCCGCCGTCATCGTCGCCACGGTGCGGGCCATGAAGATGAACGGCGGAGTCAAGAAGGAGGATCTCGGCAAGGAGAATGTCGAGGCGGTGAAGAAGGGCTGCGCCAATCTCGGCCGCCACATCGAGAACGTAAAACAGTTCGGCGTGCCGGCGGTCGTCGCCATCAACCATTTTTATTCCGACACCGAAGCCGAGATCGCCGCGATGCGGGAGTATGTCGAGGCAATGGGCGAGGAGGCGATCCTGTGCAAGCACTGGGCGCATGGCTCGGCCGGCGTCGAGGAACTGGCGCACAAGGTGGTGCAGCTTGCCGAAAGCGGCGCCTCGCAATTCGCGCCGCTCTATCGCGACGACATGAAGCTGTTCGACAAGATCGACACGATCGTCAAGCGCATCTATCGCGGCTCGGAAGCGATCGCCGACAAGTCGGTGCGCGACCAGTTGCACCAGTGGGAAGCGGCCGGCTACGGCAATCTGCCGGTCTGCATGGCCAAGACCCAGTATTCCTTCTCGACCGATCCGAACCTGCGCGGCGCGCCGACCGGCCATGTCGTGCCGGTGCGCGAAGTCCGGCTGTCGGCGGGCGCCGGTTTCGTCGTGGCGATCTGCGGCGAGATCATGACCATGCCCGGCCTGCCCAAGGCGCCGTCGTCGGAGAAGATTTTCCTGAACGAAATGGGCCAGATCGAAGGGCTGTTCTAGTCGGAACGGAGCCAGCCTGACCTCAATACCTCCATGCTGCCGGCCGCCTGCTTGACTTGCGGCCGGCGACATGGATGCCTGTCGCCTGACCTCTCGGAAGTTACCACCCTTCGAGGCGAGGCAGCGACAGATTGCGTATGCTGGGAAACCCCGAAGCAGCCCTCACCGCCGATGCGATCATCCATCCGGGCGACGAGGCGATGCTGGCCTCGTTGCAGCGCGACACCTCGACGCGGCCACAGGGCGGGATGGATCGCGCCGGAGACGATCGCCATCAACCAGGGGCCGATGGCGCTGATGATCGAGAACCATCGCTCCGACTTCCTATGGACGCTGATGCGGCGCTGCAGGCCGATTGTCGACGGCCTTCGCCTCGCCGGTTTTTCCGGCGGCTGGCTGGACGGCGGGAGCAATGTTTGAATAAGCCAACTCGCGGCCAAGTCGACGTATCGTGGTCGCAAGTGCTCGACGTCCGACGATACGATCGCACTCTTGGTTCCATGTTGATTTCTGAGTGAACCTCGCCTGAACCATATTGCAGTAGAGGCAAAATCCAAGCACTCTGCCGACCGGGGCCTTATCGGGGGGCGGCTAGTGCAGGCATCGCTTGGCGGGCAGGTTCGAACCCAGGGTTACGTCGCGCAGCTTGACGGTCTTTGCGGACGCGACACACGCGATCTCGAACAGGTGCTGGGTTATGGCGAAGGCAGGCTGGCCGGGGGGTATACCCTGCTTCTTCTGGCGGACGTGGTCGGGCCAGGGGAGTTCGAATTTCGCGGCATGACGCATTTTCCGGGCGGCGTCCCGGTTGGAGAGTCCCGGACCACGGACGCCAGCCTGAAAGCGTCTCTTTCACAAGTGGCCGCCGATCGTGGCCGCTTCGACACAATGAAGGCAAACGAGGCCCGACGGATTTTCGTCAGCACAGGCCCCAAGCGGATCGCGAAGATTATGCCCTTGCGTCCCGGCAGCGACTATCCAGCGGGCAAAGGCATCGCTCAATGGGAGATCATGGTGCCGAAGCTGTTTTTCGTCGCCTGCAAGGTGGGGGCCGGCGAACGGATATACCGTCGGCCAAATGACACGATCTACGCAGCCGCACGGCTGGAGAGCTACCGCTGATCCGGGCGCCTACGGCATCAACTGCCCGCCATTGACCTCGATCACCTGGCCGCTGACGTAGCCGCTGAGCAGGCCGGACGACAGGAACAGATAGGCCCCGACGCAGTCCTCAGCCGTGCCGGCGCGGCCCTGCGGAATGCCGGCAATGCCGGCCTTGATCTGTTCGGGCGTCGAGTAGCGCTCGTGGAACGGCGTCAGGATCAGGCCGGGCGCCACGGCGTTGACGCGGATGTTCTGGCCGATCAGTTCCTTGGCCATGCCGCGGGTGACGTTGGACACGAAGGCCTTTGCCGAGCCGTAGATGCCGGCGCCGGGGCCGGCGCCGTTGCGGGCGGCGACCGACGAGGTGTTGACGATGAAGCCGCCCCGTTTCTTCAGCCACGGGATCGCTGCGCGCGTCGCCGTGACAACCGAGCGGGCGTTCAGGTCCATCACCTTGTCGTACTGCTCGTCCGTCATCTCGGAAAAAGGCACGCGGCCGAGCATGCCGCCGGCATTGTTGACCAGCCCGTCGAGCTGGCCGAATTGCGCGGCAGTGTCTTCGACGACTCGGATGACGTCGGCCGAGACGGAAAAATCGCCCCGCACCGGAAAGACATTGCCGCCGCCATCGTTGAGCCGCGCGGCAAGCGCCAGCGCGGCGTCGTGGCTGGCATTATAGTGCAACCCGACGCGGCAGCCCTGCGCGGCATAGGCCTCGACCAGGGCCGCGCCGATCCCGGTCGAACCGCCGGTGACGAGCACGACCTTGCCGGCGAGGTCCGGGATGACAAGGCGGGACGGGGAAGCGGCCATGAGAAACATCCTGTGATGGTACGACTGAAATATTGGCCGGTGTCATTGGCCCGGCAGCTGTGATCTTAATAGAGCCGTCGCACGCCCCCGCCGGAAGACCGCGCGAAAAGCCCTGCCTACTTCGCGTCGATGAAATCGCGCACCGCCTTGTTGTAGCCCTCCGGATCCTGCAGCATGGCAAAATGGCTGGTGTTTTCGAGGATCACCAGCTTCGCGCCGGGAATGGCCGACGCCATGTATTCCGTATGGTCGCGTTTGATCGCCTCGTCATGGTCGCCCGTGACAATAGCGGTCGGCACGTTGATCTTGGCGAGCTGTTTCTTCGTCCAGGACGGCTGGGTTTCCCACATATGGCTGATCTGCTTGACGAAGGCCTCGTATTCCGTCGGCGTCTTCGACAGCCGGGCGTAGTCCTCGCCGGAGCGCGCGATATAGGCGCCAAAGGTCTTGTTGGTGGCAACGCCAGGATCGACCCCCTCGATCGTAACGTTGGCCGCCTGTGCAAAGAGCCGCGTCAGCCGTTCCGGATGGTTCATGGCGATATCGATGCCGATGATGCCGCCATCGCTCCAGCCGACCAGCGCGGTCTTGTCGACCTTGAGATAGTCGAGCAACGCAAGATAATCGGACATCATGAGATCGTAGCCGAACGGCTCGGCGTTGCGCGTCGAGCGCCCGTGCCCGCGGCTGTCCGGAACGATCACTTTGTGGTCCTTGGCAAGATCCGCAACCTGCGCTGACCAGATATCGCCGTGCCCCAGGCCGCCATGGATGAGCAGAACCGGCTCGCCGGAGCCAAAGACCTGGTAATACATCCCGATGCCGTTGACATCAGCATAGCCGCTTTCGGCCGGCTTTGGCATGGGCGCGGGTTCGGGCAAGGTCTGCCAGCGTTCTTCCGCGAGGGTCGGCGCGGCAAGGGCCGCGAGCGCGATGAGGACGAAAGTTCTTAGAACAGCCTTCATGATGAACCTCCTGGCGGGAGCACCAATCAACCGATTTTCCGCGGGCTTTGTCAACGCGCGCGAAAGCGCCCGGAGGAACGTCATCAATCCGTCGTCAAACCTTCATGCCGCTGCAACATGCGTTGCGCAAAGCAGGCCCGGATTTCAGACGAAGGAGAGGGTCCCATGACCGGAAACGCGCGCCTGCTGACGCTGACCGCAACGCTTCTTGCTTCCGCGGCGCTGCCCGCTCACGCCGACATGACGTTCAACCGCGTCGCCACTTTCGCGGTCGCCGACAACCTGCCCGAGGCAGACCGCGCCTCGCCGACCTCCTCCGAGATCATCTCGGCCAGCGAGGACGGCAACACGCTGGTCTATTCCGACAGCCCGCATGGCGGCATCGGCATCATCGACATCACCGACCCCAAGGCGCCGAAGGCCGGCGGCTACGTCAAGGTCGAGGGCGAACCGACATCGGTGCTGGTCGAGTCCGGCAAGATTCTGGCCGCGGTCAACACCTCCAAGTCGAAGACCGAGCCGTCCGGCAACCTTTCGGTGATCGACCTTGCCGGCAAAACCGTCACGGCCACCTGCGATCTCGGCGGCCAGCCGGATTCGATCGCGATGAGCCGCGACCGCGCCTTCATCGCCGTCGCCATCGAGAACGAGCGCGACGAGGAGCTGAACGACGGCGAAATCCCGCAGATGCCCGCCGGCAACCTGAAGATCCTTTCGCTGAAGGACGGCGTGCCGGACTGCGCGACCATGAAGACGGTCGACCTGACCGGCATCGCCGAGGTCGCCCCGGAAGATCCGGAGCCCGAATTCGTCGCCTTCAACGAAGCCGGCGAGATCGCCGTGACGCTGCAGGAAAACAACCACATCGCCATCGTCGACGCGGCGACCGGCCAGATCGTCAAGCATTTCTCGGCCGGCTCGGTCGAGCTCGACAAGGTCGATACCAAAAAGGACGGCGCCTTCTCCTTCGACGCCAAGGTCAAGGCGACGCCGCGCGAGCCCGACGCGGTAAAATGGCTGGACAACGACCGCTTCGTCGTCGCTAACGAAGGCGACTACAAGGGTGGCACGCGCGGCTTCACCATCTTCAACAGACAAGGCGAGGTCGTCTACGAATCCGGCCCGGCCTTCGAATACGAGGTCGCCAAGGTCGGCCACTATCCGGAGCACCGCAACAAGAAGGGCAACGAGCCGGAAGGTCTCGAGGCGGCCGCCTTCGGCGACGAAAAACTGTTCTTCGTGGCCTCCGAGCGCGGCTCGCTGGTCGGCGTCTACAAGGACACGGGCGCCGTGCCGGAATTCTTGCAAATGCTGCCGTCCGGCATCGGCCCGGAAGGCCTGGTCGCCATTCCGTCGCGCAACCTGCTGGTCACCGCCAACGAAACCGACCTCGGAGAGGAAAACCTCGCCCGCTCGCATGTCATGGTCTACGAGCGCGCCGAAGGCCCGGCTGCCTATCCGATGATCGCCGCCAAGCCGAACGAGGACGGCACGCCGCTCGGCTGGGGCGCACTCTCCGGCCTCGCCGCCGACCCGGCCACGGCTGGAAAACTCTATGCCGTGTCGGACTCGGTCTACACCGGCGCGCCGACCATCTTCGAGATCGACACGACGCAGACGCCGGCCCTCATCACCGGCAAGACCATCGTCACGCGCGGCGGCCACCCGGCGCAGAAGATCGACCTCGAAGGCGTTGTTGTCGACGGCGAAGGCGGCTTCTGGCTGGCCAATGAAGGCGACAGCGCCAAGCTGACGCCGCATGCGGTGTTGCATGTCGATGATAAAGGCGCGATCGACAAGGAGATCGCCTTCCCAACCGCTCTGCTTGCCGGCGAGACCCGCTTCGGCCTCGAAGGCATCACCATCGTCGGCTCCGGCGACGACCTCACCCTGGTCATGGCCGTGCAGCGCGAGTGGAAGGACGACCCGAAGGGCCAGACAAAATTGCTCGCCTACAAGCCGAAGGCCAAGGAATGGTCGGCCGTGCGCTATCCGCTCGATGCCACCGAGGCCGGCTGGATGGGTCTTTCGGAGATCACCGCCCATGACGGCAAACTTTTCATCATCGAGCGCGACAATCTGATCGGCGACGCGGCGAAGGTGAAGCGGCTCTATTCTGTCTCGCTCGACGCCTTCAAACCGGTTGCGCTCGACGGTGCGCTGCCAGTGGTCGAGAAGATTCTGGTGCGCGACCTGATCCCCGACCTGAAGTCGGCAACCAACGGCTATGTGGTCGACAAGGTCGAGGGTTTCACCATCGACGCGGCCGGCAACGCCTTTGTCGTCACCGACAATGACGGTGTCGACGACTCTTCCGGCGAGACGCTGTTCCTGCGCCTCGGCAACATTTCCGCGATGAACTGATCGCGATCGGAGGGCGGCGGTTTCGCCGCCGCCCTCCCCCATACCGGTCATCGACTGGCCCAGCCGATAGCGCGGCGCAGCCGTTGCGGTCCGTGCCCGGACCGGCCATTGTCGCCCCGACTTTACGGGTGACTTCATGCACAAGACCATCGAGACCATTTTGGGCGACACCGAAGGCGTCGCCTTCACCTTCCCCGTCTTCCGCTTCGACGGCAGCGATCCGGCTGCACCGAAAGCCTATCTGCAAGCGGCGTTGCATGCCGGCGAGTTGCCGGGCACCGTCGCCATCGACGCACTGATGCCGAAACTGCGCAAAGCCGAAGCCGAGGGTCGGCTACGCGGCACGATCACCATCGTGCCGCACGCCAATCCGGTCGGCAGGGCGCAGTATCATTTCGGTTCCTTGCACGGCCGCTTCCATCTCGGCACGCGCACCAATTTCAACCGCGACTTTCCGCTGCTCGACCGGCCGGACGCCTCCACCCTTCGGGACGGTGGCGTCACCGTCGACCAGCGCCTGAAACAGCGACTGCTGAAACTGTCGACAGGCCACGAGATCGTGCTCGACCTGCACTGCGACGACGAGGGCGTGGACTATCTTTACGTGCCGAAGGCGCTGTGGCCGGGCATGCAGGACTGCGCGGCGGCGATGGGCGTGGCGGCGGTGATCCTGTGGGAGGGATCGTCCGGCGCGTCCTTCGACGAGGCCTCGCTGCATCCGTATCTGCAAATGCCGGCGGCGGAGGCCAGGCTGGAGCGGCGCGCTATTGCCACGGTCGAATATCGCGGGCTGCTCGACGTCGATCGCTCGCTGGCGCAATCCGACGCGGACGGCCTCTACCGCCTGTTGGTTGCGCGCGGGGTGATCGAGGACCAGGCGCTGCCCGCTCTCGACTCTTTCGCTGGCCTCGTCGCTCCGATCGACCATGTTGAGGTGGCGACGGCGCCGCGCGCAGGCGCCATCCTCTTCGACGTCAAGCCCGGCGACCGCGTGAAAAAAGGCGACCGGCTGGCGACCATCGTCCATGCTCCCGGCGAGGAAGGCGGCTCCACCGACGTTCTGGCGCCGCAGGCGGGTTATATCCTGACGCGTGTCGTGCGCCGTTCGACCTATGCCGGCGACGATCTGGTAAAACTCGTCGGCGAAGCACCGAGCGCCAGCGCCAGGCAGGGCGCTCTGGAGAACTGACCGGGCCAAGCAGTTGCGACCCTTGCACTGCGTCATGACGTAGACGGGCGGAACGACCGCGCAGCGCGGCTGGAGGCGGCTGTTTGCGCCAGCGGAAATCCGCTTGCCCCCTCTCCCATTCGCCGCTATGGAATCCGGCATGCGTATCGCTTCGATCAAGATCGTTTGGTGGTGGGCCAGCTGACAGCGGCCTGCCGAAACGCGTGCGCGTGAAAAATGGGTGGCCGCAGGAGAAGTCCGGGCGGCCATTTGTTTTTGAAGCCTATCCGGACACCGGCGCGGCGAACGGATGGAGAAAAAGATGTCGGTCGAACTCCTCGACAACGGGGCCGAGAAATTCGTGACGGCGGGCGGCGTCACCATCGTCCGCCAGCGCCATGACACGCCCTACAAGGGCGCGATAGAGGCCTATATCGACGGACTGAACAGCCGGCGCGGCGCGGTTTTTTCGTCGAACTACGAGTATCCCGGCCGCTATACACGCTGGGACACGGCGGTGATCGATCCGCCACTGGTCATCTCGGCGCGCGGCCGCTCGATGCGCATCGAAGCGCTGAACAGCCGCGGTGAGGTGCTGCTGCCGGTCATTGCGCGCACGCTGCTGCCGCTGAAGGACGTCACCCTCACCCAGACCACCGAACGGCGGCTGGCGCTGAAAATCGCCGAGCCGGGGCGCGTCTTCACCGAGGAAGAACGCTCGCGCGTGCCGTCGGTGTTCACGGTGCTGCGCGCCGTCACCGCGCTGTTCCACACCGACGAGGATTCCAATCTCGGCCTCTACGGCGCCTTCGGCTACGACCTCGCCTTCCAGTTCGATCCGGTCGATCTGTCGCTGAAACGTGCCGAGAGCCAGCGCGACCTCGTGCTCTACCTCCCCGACGAGATCCTGGTGGTCGACCACCATTCGGCAAAAGCCTGGCACGACCGCTACGACTATTCCGGCAGCGGATTCAACACGGCCGGCCTGCCGCGCGACAGCGAGGCCGAACCGTTCAGGACCGCCGACCGCATCCCGCCGCGCGGCGACCACGAGCCCGGCGAATATGCCGAACTGGTCAAGAAGGCGATGGAGAGTTTTAGGCGCGGCGACCTGTTCGAGGTCGTCCCTGGGCAGATGTTCTACGAGCGCTGCGAATCCCTGCCATCGGACATTTCGCGGCGGCTGAAGCTGATCAACCCCTCGCCCTATTCCTTCTTCATCAACCTCGGCGAGAACGAGTTTTTGATCGGCGCCTCGCCGGAAATGTTCGTGCGGGTGAACGGCCGGCGCGTCGAGACCTGCCCGATCTCCGGCACGATCAAGCGAGGCGAGGACGCCATTTCGGACAGCGAGCAGATCTTGAAACTGCTCAACTCCAAGAAGGACGAGTCCGAACTCACCATGTGTTCGGACGTCGACCGCAACGACAAGTCGAGGGTGTGCGAGCCGGGATCGGTGCGAGTCATCGGCCGGCGCCAGATCGAGATGTATTCGCGGCTGATCCACACGGTCGACCATATCGAGGGCCGCCTGCGCGAAGGCATGGACGCTTTCGACGCCTTTTTGAGCCACGCCTGGGCCGTCACCGTCACCGGCGCGCCAAAACTGTGGGCCATGCGTTTCATCGAGAAGCACGAAAAAAGCCCGCGCGCCTGGTATGGCGGGGCGATCGGCATGGTGCATTTCAACGGCGACATGAACACCGGCCTGACGCTGCGCACCATCCGCATCAAGGACGGCATCGCCGAGGTGCGCGCCGGCGCCACATTGCTGTTCGACAGCGTTCCGGAAGAAGAAGAAGCCGAAACCGAACTGAAGGCCTCCGCCATGATTTCCGCCATCCGAGACGCCAAGGCCGGCAACGCGGCGGCCGGCGACCGCAGCGCCGCCCGCGTCGGCGACGGGGTCAACATCCTCTTGGTCGACCACGAGGATTCCTTCGTGCACACCTTGGCGAATTATTTCCGCCAGACCGGCGCCAATGTCTCGACGGTGCGCACGCCCGTGCCGGAAGAACTGTTCGACAGGCTGAAGCCCGACCTCGTCGTGCTTTCGCCCGGCCCGGGCACGCCGAAGGATTTCGACTGCGCCGCCACCATCAGGAAAGCGCGCCAGCGCGACCTGCCGATCTTCGGCGTTTGCCTCGGCCTGCAAGCGCTCGCCGAAGCCTATGGCGGAGAACTGCGCCAGCTCCACGTGCCGATGCACGGAAAACCCTCGCGCATCCGCGTGTCGAAGCCGGGCGTCATCTTCTCCGGGCTGCCCAAAGAGGTGACGGTCGGCCGCTACCACTCGATCTTCGCCGATCCGGTGCGGCTGCCCGACGACTTCATCGTCACCGCCGAGACCGAGGACGGCGTCATCATGGCCTTCGAGCACCGCAAGGAGCCGATCGCGGCGGTGCAGTTCCATCCCGAATCGATCATGACGCTCGGCCAGAACGCCGGCATGCGCATGATCGAGAACGTCGTCGCGCATCTGCCGCGCAAGGCCAAGGAAAAGGCGGCCTAGCTTGAACGCGGCATCCTCCTCGACCGCCGCCAAGCAGAAAGTCGTGCGGTTGGCCTTCTGGTCGATCGTCGTCGCCTTGGTGGTGCTCGGCCTGAAGGCGTTCGCCTGGTGGATCACCGGCTCGGTTGCGCTTTATTCTGACGCGCTGGAATCGATCGTCAACGTTGTGACGGCGATCGCCGCGCTTTGGGCGATCCGCATAAGCCACATGCCGGCCGACCGCGACCATCAGCACGGTCACCATAAGGCCGAATATTTCGCCGCGGTGCTGGAAGGCGCGATGATCATCGTCGCGGCCCTCCTGATCATGTCGCAGGTGTTTCGGACGCTGAGCAACCCAGGTCCGCTCGAGCAGCCCTGGGAAGGCCTGGCAGTGAACGGCTTCGCCGCTGTCCTCAATGCGGTCTGGGCCTTCGTTCTCATCCGTCAGGGACGCAGTGCAAAATCGCCGGCGCTCGAGGCAGACGGCCACCACCTGATGACCGACGTAATGACCTCGGTCGGGGTCATCGCCGGCCTGGTCCTGGCCGTCCTCACCGGCTGGACAATCCTCGATCCGCTGCTGGCGGCACTGGTCGCGGTCAATATCCTGGTCCAGGGTTGGAAGATCATGGGCGAGTCGCTGAGCGGCCTGATGGACAAGGCTGTGCCGATCGAGGACAATTTGCACATCCGCGACATCATTTCTGCGAACTCCAAAGGCGCGCTGGAGGTCCACGACCTCAAGACCCGCACCGCAGGCCGCGCCACCTTCATCGAATTCCACCTGATCGTCGACGGCGACATGCCGGTGCGAGAGAGCCACGTCATCTGCGACCGCATCGAGGACGCATTGAGGGCTGAAATCCCGTCGGTGCGCGTGCTCATCCATGTCGAGCCCGACGACGAGGCGAAACTGCCGCCCGGCACCAGCGCCGTGCCGTTCGCGTGAAACCTGCGGCCGTGCGCAATGCGCCGGCTGGAAAAAATTGATAAACTCCTGAACGGCGATGTCGGCTCCGAATGCCGCCATTCGTCCTCGCTCCGTATGAGCGAGACGGATGGTCATCGCTTTCGCGGCCCGACTGGAGACGACGGCCGCCTGTCATCGTGCGGAGGAAGTCGACGTGACACAGAAAACCCTTGTGCTTCTGGGAACCAAGAAAGGCGCCTTCATCGCCGAGAGTGACGAAGAGCGGAAAGACTGGACGCTGAGCGGACCGTTCTGCGAGACTTGGCCGATGAACCACGTCGTCGGCGACCCGCGGACCGGCACGATCTATGCCGGCGGCGGCAATGAATGGTTCGGCCCGGCCGTGTGGAAATCCACCGATCTCGGCAAGACCTGGACGCATTCCAGCGAAGGGCTTGCTTATGAGGAAGGTAAGGAACCGGTGAAGGCGGTGTGGAGCCTCGCGGCCAACAATGGCAGCCTCTATGCCGGCGTGCAACCGGCCGGCTTGTTCCGCAGCGACGACGGCGGGCAGAACTGGTCGCATATCGAGGGCCTGCAAAAGCACCCTTCGCGCGAGCACTGGCAGCCGGGCGGCGCCGGGCTGATCCTGCATTCGCTGGTGGTGCATCCGGAGGACGAGGACAAGATCTGGATCGGCGTGTCGGCGGCAGGCGTCTTCCATACCGCCGACGGCGGCAAGACATGGGAACCGCGCAATCGCGGCACACGCGCCGATTTCAACCCCGACGACCAGAGATACCCTGAATTCGGCCAGTGCGTGCACTGCGTGGTGATGGCTCCCGGCGGCGGCGAGCGCTTTTACCAACAGAACCATTGCGGCATGTATGTCAGCGAGAACGGCGGCAAGGAATGGCGGAGCATCGAGGCCGGCCTGCCCTCGACCTTCGGCTTCCCCGCCGCCGCGCACCCGCGTGACCCCGACATGCTGTTCCTGCTGCCGCTGAACGGCGATTCCGCCGGCCGCTACGTGCCGGATGCCAAGGCGGCCGTCTGGCGCACCCGCGACGCCGGCAAGAGTTGGCAGGACATGCGCGAGGGCCTGCCGCAGAAGAACGCCTATTTCGGCGTGCTGCGCCAGGCGATGGCGACGGACAGGCACGAGCGGGCCGGCGTTTATTTCGGAACCAGTTCGGGCTCGGTCTACGCCAGCGCCGACGAAGGCGAAAGCTGGACGGCGATCGCCGAGCACCTGCCGACGGTGCTGTCGGTCGAGACGCTGGTGGTCGAGCGCTAGGATTTCGGGCCATGCACGGCGCAACGCAAATGGCGCGTATAAAAGTCCGGCTGCCGGGGCCGCTGGTGGACTTGTTTCCCGGCTCGGTGCGGCGCCTCGAGGTCGAGGCGCGCACCGTGCGCGAGATGATCGACGCGCTGAACGAGCGCTGGCCGGGAATGCGCGACCGGCTGTGCGACACCACGCCGGCGATCCGCAAGCACATCAACGTCTTCGTCGACGGCGAGCGCGCCAGGCTGGAAATGAAGCTCGAACCCGGCACCGAGGTTTTTATCCTGACGGCGATCAGCGGGGGGTGACGGGCTGCCGAAGCATATCGGCCCATGCCCCCTCCACCGCCTTCGGCGATCCGATTGCCTGCCTCCTCTGGTGAAGCAGGCCGTCACGAACACGGCGGCTTGGCGCAACGGAACCTGCATCGAGACCGCACTCCTTCCTTGCCACGCTGCGGAAAATCCGCCCTGGCCATTGAGTGGAAATCTCCCTCTCGGGAGGTGGGAAGCGGGGCGCAGGGCCGAGCCTCTCAAAGTTAAAAAACGTGGCGCGAACCCTGCGCCCCGCCGGCGTTCTTGCCCGACCGCTGATACCGCTCACTCGTTCCGGAGCGTGTCGTCGCGATCTGGGGCCCGGGTCTCGAGACTCTCGCCAAGCCGCGCACCGTTACGCGGCCACCCCGGCGCCGACGCTCTCCCCTGATACCCGGTGCGCACCAGGTTTCCCGCGAGAGCGATTGCGAGGATTATGGGGCAGCCTGAGGCAGGAGGGATAAACCTGCCGGAAAAAACCGAGCCGGACCGTTTTTCCCGACTATCGGAATGAAGGATTTCAATAGCTTATGGCATGAATCCGAATCGGATTGTCATAAAATTGCGGACGTCCTGTCCCCCTTTTTCTGAATATCCAGTGCCAGGGGTGATTTTCCTTGGCCGTCCGCGCTGCCCCGTAAACTTGCCGCAAACTTCCGTTGCAGGGCTGACAGCGGCGGAAGCGCGGCGCTAGAAGGAAGCCATGGCTTCCCCGCCCGCGCCGTCTCCCGGCCCGTTCGCAACGCTGCCGCCGCCCGCGCAGTGGCTGCTGCTTATCGCCTTCGCCGCAGCTTTCGGCGTCGCGCTGGAAGCGATCGAGTTTCCGGCGGCGCTTCTGATCGGACCGATGCTGGTCGCCATCGCAGCGGGAACCGGCGGCGCGACGATCCGCGTGTCGCGCCCGCTCTTTGGGCTCGGCCAGGCAGTGGTCGGCTGCCTGGTCGCCGCCTCCATCGAGGTCGAGGTGTTTTCCTCCTTCGCCAGCGACTGGCCGATCATCCTGGTCTCGGTTCTGTCGACGCTTGCCGCCTCCAGCTTCCTCGGCTGGTCGATCAGCCGGCTGCGCATCCTGCCTGGGTCGACCGCCGTCTGGGGTTCGGCGCCTGGCGGCGCCACCGCCATGGTGCTGATGGCCGAGGCGTTCGGGGCCGACGCCAGGCTCGTCGCCTTCATGCAGTATCTCAGGGTCGTCATGGTGACGCTCGCCGCCGCCTTCGTGGCGCGGCTGTGGATCGACCCGTCGGCCATGGTCGTGCCGGAACACGCCTGGTTCCCCCCGCTCGACTGGCCGGCCTTTGCGGCGACCGTGCTGGTGGCGGCCGTCGCCGGCTGGATCGGAAAGCTGCTACGTTTGCCGTCTCCGTACTTTCTCGGCGCGGCGCTGATCGCCATGGCGCTGCATCTCGGCGCCGGAGTACCGTTCCAGATTCCAGAATGGCTGAAGGCTGCGAGTTATATCGTGGTCGGCTGCTCCATCGGCCTGAATTTCACGCGAGCCGTGGTGTGGAACGCGCTGCGCGTGCTGCCGCAGGTCATGCTGTCGATCCTTCTGCTGATGGGTTTTTGCGGGGCGATCGCCTGGCTGCTCAGCCACGAACTCGGCATCGACCCGCTGACCGCCTACCTCGCCACCAGCCCGGGCGGCCTCGATTCGGTCGCCATCATCGCCACCGCAGCCAGCAACGTGAACCTGTCGCTGATCATGGCGCTGCAATCGGCGCGGCTGATCTTCGTGCTCTTGTTCGGCCCGGCGCTGGTGCGCTTCGTCGCCCGCGGCATAAAACCTTAGAAGGCTTTGCTGAGCCGCAGCACCGCCAGCATCTGGAACGGCGAGAGCCGGCGGAAGGCGATGTAGACCGGCTCCTCGTCGCCGTGAAAACGCCGCTTGAACGCCGCCTGGCCCTCGACGTTGAAGATGCGACGGTTGATCCAGGGCGAGCGGTAGAAACGCTGCATCGCCGACAGCATGAGCCGGCTTTCGGCAAAACCGCTCTCCTTCATGCCGGCGAGCGGCGACAGGCCGAGCGTGATGAATTTTCGGCCCTCGTCGCGCAGCCGGTCGGCGGCGAATTTGGTCAGGCCGATCTCGGCATGCGAGGTAATGCCCGGCAGCTTGCGCTTGAAGGAGGTGGTGTAGCCGGCAAGCGCGCCGGCCTCGAAGATCGGGTCGAAATCGAGGATGGCGGCCGGCTGCTTGTGCGGATCGAGCAGCATGAAGCGGCGCATGCCCTGGCCGAGCTGGGGGCGGAACGGCCGGTTCAGAAACCGCATCTCCCGGTGGCTGACGATGCGCTGGGCGCGCCAGGCGTCCGACAATTTTTTGATCTCGTCCGCATGGGCGCCGCTGCCGTCGTCCTCGACGATCGAAAAACCGTTCTTGAACAGCCAGCGCTCGGAATAGCGCACGGTCTCGTTGCGGCTGCCGGCAAAGGTTTTGGGCGTGAGCACGAGCCGCGTGTCGATGCCCATGCGGTTGACATGATAGCCGAGGTCCGACAGCACGCGGGCGCTGGCTTCGCCGATCTGCACGAAGCACGGACCGCGCGCCTTCTCGACGAACCGGCGGATAAGGTCCGCGCGCTCGGCCGGCGCCGCGACCGGATCGGCGAGCGCCACGGCGCTGCCCATCTTGCGGCCGAAGGCGATGTAGCCGGAAGCATCGCCGAAATAGGAAAGATCGTCCTGCACGGCGGTCGAATAGGCGAGCGAAAAATCGCCGTGTCGGCCGACCAGCGCCAGCCGCTCGTCCGGCGTCAGCGCGGCCCCCGGGATCGCCGCGGTGCGGCGCTCCACCAGGGCATCGAAGCTTTTTCGCAAGGAGGGCAAGGTTCGCTCGGGCTTTCATTGGCGGCGGCCGCGCCGCGCGTGCCGCAGATAATCCGATGGCGGGCGGACATCAAGCAGGCGTTGCCAAGCCATAGGCCTGTTTTCCATCCCCTTGCCTCGATCTGCCGCCTGCTGTATCAAGCCGCCCATGAACCCGTCCGTGGACAGCGCAGCCAATCGCCGAGACGCCTTTGCGTCGGCGACCTTGCGCGCGCTGTCTTCTGCGATCCTGCTTCTCGGCCTTATCGGCGACCGCCGGGCTCGCTAGAGGAGCGCCCGGCGGTCGTTCGACCGCCGAAGGCGGCGCCTGCTCCTTGCCAGTCGCACTCCAGTCAGCAAAACTTTTTAGACGCTTCGCCGGGCATCGCGTCCGCCTGAAGCGGCAGAGAGAAGCAAGATGAACCAGACCACCCGCATCCGCCCCGCGCACGGTATGCCGCAATCGGCGGCAAAATACGAACCCTATCCGCTGGTCGACCTCGCCGACCGCACCTGGCCGTCAAAACGCATCGACAAGGCGCCGATCTGGTGCTCGGTTGACCTCCGCGACGGCAACCAGGCGCTGATCGACCCGATGGGCCAGGACCGCAAGGCCCGCATGTTCCAGCTCCTGCTCGACATGGGTTTCAAGGAGATCGAGATCGGCTTTCCGTCGGCCTCGCAGACCGACTTCGATTTCGCCCGCTGGTGCATCGAGGAAGGCAACGTGCCGGACGACGTATCGCTCCAGGTGCTGGTGCAGTGCCGCCCCGAACTGATCACCCGCACCTTCGAGGCCTTGCAGGGCGCGAAGAACCCGATCGTGCATTTCTATAACTCGACCAGCGAGTTGCAGCGCCGCGTCGTCTTCCAGAAGGACGTCGCCGGCATCAAGCAGATCGCCACCGATGCGGCGAAAATGATCACCGACATGGCGGAAAAGGCCGGCGGCGGTTTTCGCTTCCAGTATTCGCCGGAGAGTTTTACCGGCACCGAGCTCGAAGTGGCGCTGGAGATCTGCAACGAAGTCACCGAGGTCGTGAAACCGACGGCCGACAACAAGCTGATCCACAACCTGCCGTCGACCGTCGAGATGTCGACGCCCAACATCTATGCCGACCGCATCGAATGGATGTGCCGCAACCTCGACAGCCGTGAAAACATCATCGTCTCGCTGCATCCGCACAACGACCGCGGCACCGGCATCGCCACCACCGAGCTCGGCCTGATGGCCGGCGCCGACCGCGTCGAGGGCACGCTGTTCGGCAATGGCGAGCGCACCGGCAATGTCGACATCGTCACGCTGGCGCTCAACATGTACACGCAGGGCGTCGATCCCGAACTGGACTGCTCCGACATCACCCGCATGAAGGACGTCTACGAATATTCGAACCAGCTCAAGATCCCGGAGCGGCACCCATACGTCGGCGAGCTGGTCTACACCGCCTTCTCCGGCTCCCACCAGGACGCCATCAACAAGGGCATGAAGGCGCTGAAGACCGCCAACAAGCCGCTTTGGGAAGTGCCCTATTTGCCGATCGACCCGCAGGACGTCGGCCGCAGCTATGAGGCGATCATCCGCATCAACTCGCAGTCGGGCAAGGGCGGCATCGCCTATGTGCTGCAGGCCGACTATGGGCTGAACCTGCCGCGCAATTTGCAGGTCGAGTTCTCCAAGGACATCCAGGCGATCACCGACGCCGAGGGCAAGGAGCTTTCGTCGAAGCGCATCTACGAGCGTTTCCGCGAGGTCTATGTCGACCAGCCCGACGGCCGGCTGAAATTCGTCGACCACCAGACCTTTCCGGACACGGCGGCGAAAGGCCGGCGCATCGTCGAGGGCGTCATCCTCGACAACGGCGAGGAGCTGACGATCAAGGGCGGCGGCACCGGCCCCATCGACGGCTTCGTCGATGCGCTGTCGCGCCACCTCGGCGTCGAGCTCTCGGTGCGCGACTATTCCGAGCATTCGATCCAGCACGGCTCGAACGCCGCTGCCATCTGCTATGTCGAGATGGAATATCCGGGCGGCGTGCTGTTCGGCGCCGGCATCAACACCAACATCGTTGCCGCGTCGCTCGAGGCGGTGGTCTCCGCCGCCAACCGCATCGTCGGCGGGAGATAGAATCGAGGGCGGGCGGCAACCGCCGCCTGCCCCGTTCTTCACCATTCATTTGCCGGCATGGCTCGCCTCGCTGCTGACCTCCCCGCGCTTTTATGTTAACAACGCGTTAATAGGCGGAGCCGGAAAATGAGTGAAAGGGCGGAAAAGCTGGAGTCGCTGGCCCGCCAGCGCAGGCTGGCTGAGGCGATCAGCGACGCCAAGAATGCGGTGGCCGACCGCGAGGACGTGGTGGTGGAGTTGCGCGAGGCGACTCTGACCCGCCTGAAGCTGCTCGCGGCCGAACTCGCGCCCGTCTTTGACGAGGTTCCCGCCGAGATCGACATCTTCGACTTCGCCATCTCGTCCGGCCTGCAGCCTCGGCTGTGGATCGACGCGGTCAGCCACGTGGCGATGGGGCGTGACCGCCGCACCTACCGCTTCGTCAAGGACACCCGCAACGGCCGCGTCGTGCTGGCCGAATCGCACAGGATGGAGGACGTCGCCGACCGGGTGACGCGTTATGTCGCCGAGCGTATCGTCGAGCGCGAGCGCTTTCTGGAGGGCGACGTCGCGCCGGCGATCGAAGCGATCAAACCGCCGGCTCCCCAACCGGCCAGGGCGGCCGTGCCCGAGCCCGCCGCCACGCGGCCGGCGCCGAAGCCTGTTCCGCGGGCCGAGCCCAGGCCGTCGCCAAAACCGGCGCCCGCGATCCCCGCAACGCTGCTGACCGCACCAGCCCCGGCCAGGGCTGCTCCTGCGCGCAAGAGTGTCTGGCGGCGCCTGCTGTCCGACCTGGGTATCGTCATCGCCGGCCTGCTGTTCGGGCTTGTCGCCGCGGTCGTGATTTTCTGGGACCGGCTGGTCAGCCTGCTCCCGTAGTTTCTTCGGGCGGCGTCGCCTTTTCGTAGGGCGCCGGCGCCTTGCGCGGCGAGCCGAGGTCGAGCATCTCGATGTCGACGACCGCCTCCGAGTTCTTGAGCCCGCGCCGCGTCAGGCCGATATGCCAGTGGCCGGGCTCGCCGGAAATCTCGAACAGATTGTATTGCGCCGGCGGGTGATGGCCGCCCAGCCCCTGCCCCGCCGCGGCAACCCCAACCACAGGAACTGGCCTCCTTCGCTCGCCGATCCAGAACAGCGTCGGCAGGTGCGAATGGCCGTGCAGCACCAGTTCCGCGCCGTGCCGGATCACCGTTTCGTGGAAATTGGAAATGCCGAACAGGCGCTTGTGCTGCGGCACGGCCGCGCGCACCGGCGGATGGTGGATCATGATCAGCCTGAAAAGCTTTCGCTTCCCCGTCTCGTCGAGGATCTTTGCCAGCCTCCCCGCCTGCTCCTCGCGGAAAAAACCGTTGGCCATGAAGGGAGCGGTCGCCCGCGCGGTGGAGACGCCGATCAGCGCTACGTTGCCGCGCACCCGCAGATAGGGGAAGGTAAGCCGCCCGACCGGCCCGTGAAAACCGTCGCCGCGCATCCACGGCGCCCACAATTCGCAGACCTTGCCGAAGGCGCCCGGCACATAGGCGTCGTGGTTGCCGGGAACCACCGAAACGTCCTCCGGCCTGCCTAGCGTCTCCAGCCACAGCCGCGCCAGCACCAGTTCGGCGTCTAGCGCCAGGTTGACCAGGTCGCCGGTCACCGCCAGATGATCGGGTTTTTCCGCCTGGATCGCCTCGACGATCGAGCCCAGCGTGCCTTGGGTCAGCAGTTTTCGGCGATTGCGTCGCCAGTTGACGTAGCCCAGCACCCGCTTGGAGGCGAGTTCGCGGTAGGAAACAGCGGGCAGCGGCCCCAGATGGACGTCGGAAATATGGGCAAGCCTGAGCATCGGCCTCTTCTAGGATACGGCCGAAGCGGTTTCCAGCCCGGGGCCGGCGGCGGCGCTGGTTCTGACTCTCTTGTGATCGGAGTTGATGCGGGGCTGGCCTGTGCTGGCGGGCTCGGCTAGCGTCGGTTAGTGAAGCGCCATCTTCGCCACAAGAGCAACCATATGCACCGATCCAGCCCGGCGACAGCCGTCTCGCCCTCGCTTCGTCCAACACCCCTCATCCGACCTCGCTCCGCTCGGCCACCTTCTCCCACAGGGGGAGAAGGTGGAGTTTCGCGCATACGCCTCGGCAAATCTTCGACGCTGGCGATTGGCGGCAAGGCAAAAGCCAGGCTCCCCCTTCTCCCCTTGTGGGAGAAGGTGGCCGAGCGGAGCGAGGTCGGATGAGGGGTGCTGGAAGAAACGAGGGCGTCCCTCAAGCCACGCCCCCCGCCCCCGACGAATCCCGCTTCCGCCAGACCGGCTGGTCGGGCCTTCGCGCCATGCTCTTCCACAAATATTTCCTGCTGCGCCGGGCAATGACGCTGGGCGTGCGCGGCATGGTCTTCGACCGCGAAGCCAACGCCATCTTCCTCATCCGCCACACCTATGTGCCCGGCTGGCAGCTTCCCGGCGGCGGCGTCGAGCTCGGCGAGACCTGCGAGCAGGCGCTGGCCCGCGAATTTTGCGAGGAAGGCAACATCTCCTTCACCGCCCCGCCGCTGCTGAAATCCATCCACCTGAATCGAGTCGCCACCCGCCGCGACCACGTCGCCTTCTACCTGATCGAAAACTTTTCGCAGTCGAGCCCGAAACAGCCCGACCGCGAGATCGCCGAGGCCGGCTTTTTTGCGCTCGACGCCCTGCCGCAAGCGACCACGCCGGCAACACGGCGGCGCATCGCCGAGGTGTTTGGCGGGGAACCGGCGTCGGCGTATTGGTAGGGGCGTTTTCGGTCGCTGTTTCCCAGGATGCGCGGGCCTGCCTGAATTCGGGGACGAATGGCCGCGAAGACCTTGAATTCGTCGTTTGGCCCAAGGCGCACGTTTGATTGAGGAATCGACAAACCGCGGCCGGCGTTGCGCTGCAGTTAACCTGCCAGGGCCCGACCGCGTGCCGGCATCGCGCCGCCGAAACGCGCGCCGAACTCGACGCGCAACGGGCAAATAGCGGTCGGGACTGCTTCAGTATCGATTTTTTCCGATGCCCTCCGATTTCGCAAAAACATCCCTCTCCAGTAAGTCTACAAAATTCATAGAGTTTACCCACTGGCGGTTATCGCCTGTCTCGAGGCGAGATGGCCTCATGCAACAAGGGGTAGACATATGAAAAAGCTGCTCGTAGCCGCCCTTGCAGGGCTTTCCATGGCCATGTCTCTGTCGGTCGCCAGCGCGGCGGACGACAAGAAGGTCGTCATAGCCTATCAGACGGGCTCGGTGCCGTATTTCGTCGGCATCGCCAATGGAGACTTCGCGAAGAAGACCGGCTGGGACATCGAGTTCCGGCGCTTCAACTCCGGCGCCGAGATTTTCGCCGCCATCGCTTCCGGCGACGTGCAGATCGGCGACGTCGGCTCCAGTCCCTTCGCGGCGGCGGTAAGCCGGGGCGTCGACGTCAAAGGGTTCTTCATCTCGTTTGTCTCCGGCGACGGCGAGGCGCTGGTGGTGCGCCCCGACATCCAGACGCCGGCCGATCTCAAGGGCAAGAAACTCGCCGCCGCACCTGTCTCCACCGACCATTACCAGTTGCTTGCCGTGCTCAAGCAGGAAGGCATTTCCGAGCAGGACGCCCAGGTCATCGCCATCCCGCAGCCGGAAATCGTCGCGGCATGGAAGCGCGGCGACATCGACGGCGCTTTCGTCTGGGATCCGGCGCTGACGGAACTCAAGAAGGACGGCAAGGTGCTGCTGACGTCCGGACAGGTTGCCGAGCGTGGTGCGCCGACCTTCAGCGCGATCGTCGCAACCGGCCCGTTCCTCAAGGAGCACCCGGAGTTCATCACGCAATACGCGGATCTGGTGGACGGCTATTTCAGGTCCTATGCCAGCGATACCGCCGCTTGGGGGGTCGACTCCGAGAACGTGAAGCTGATCTCGAACCTCCAGGGCGGCACGCCTGCCAACGTCTTCGAACAGCTCAAGGCGACCATCGGAGTGCCTCCCCTGGAGGAGCAGACCTCGGACAAGTGGCTGGGCGGCGGCGAGAACAGCGGCGTGGCGAAAATCCTGAAAGACACCGCCTACTTCCTCAAGGATCAGAAGAAGATCACCGCGGTGAAGGACAGCTACGCCGAGTTCGCCGATCCGCAATACGCCGAAGCCGCCAAGGCCCTGTCGAACTGAGATGCCTCCCAAGGCGTGAACGAGGACACGGTCGGCCTGCGGTCGGCCGTGTCCTCCGATGCGGAGAAAACCATGCTTCAGGTTCGTGAAGCCAGCGTCGTCTTCCCGACATCCGACGGCCGGAGCGTCCAGGCGCTGGATCGGGTGTCGCTAGACCTGCCGCCGGATTCCATCGTGGTGGCAGTCGGCGCTTCCGGCTGCGGAAAGTCGACGCTGCTCAATGCGATCGCCGGCTTCCTGCCGCTGACCGAAGGCTCGATCAGGCTGGACGGCGAGCCGATCGAGGGCCCGGGCGGGGATCGCGGCGTCGTCTTCCAGAAGGACACGCTGTTGCCCTGGGCGTCCGTGGTCGACAATGTCGCGCTCGGCCTCAGATACAAGGGCGTGCCTAAGCGGGAGCGGCGCGAGCGCGCGCGTGCGCTTCTGCGCCTCGTCGGCCTGGCGGACTTCGCGGACAAGCCGCCCTACGAACTCTCCGGCGGCATGCGCCAGCGCGTCGGCATCGCGCGGGCGCTCGCCACCGACCCCAAGATCCTGCTCATGGACGAGCCCTTCGGAGCCCTGGACAGCCTGACGCGCGAGACCATGCAGCAATTACTCGCCGGGATCTGGGCGCAGACCGGCAAGCAGGTCCTCTTCATCACCCACTCGATCGAGGAGGCTTTGCTCCTCGGCACCACGATCGTGGTCATGTCGCCGCGGCCGGGCCGCATCGTGGCGCGCTTCGACGTCGATTTCGTGCGCGACTTCGCGAGCGCCCTCGAGATCGGACCGATCGTCTCGGGGCGGCGCTTCGTCGAGCTGCGCGAGGAGATCCGGGCGCTCATCCACAATCCTCCCCTTTCCCGACATGGAGCGCTGCAATGACGGTGACCACAGACCTGCCGCTCGAGCTTGCACCGGCAATCCGCAGCCGCCGGAACGCCCGGCCGGCCAAGCCGGCGGGCGAGAAAGGCACGCTGGCGATCGGCGTCGTAACCCTGGCCGTGCTGATCGGCTTCTGGTTCGCGGCCAGTCACTTCGGGTGGGCCTCGCCGCTCTTCCTGCCATCGCCCGCGGAAGTCGCCACGCAGTTCCAGGCCGTCGTGCAGGACGGCTATGCCGGAGGAACCCTCCTCACGCATCTCGCCTCGAGCCTGTGGCGGATCGGCATGGCCCTGGCCGTGGGAATAGTGGTCGGCGTCCCGCTCGGCCTGTCGATGGGAATGAACCGGTGGATGCGCGGCGTCTTCAGCGTCCCGATCGATCTCTACTGGGGCCTGCCACCGCTGGCCTACCTGCCGCTGCTGATCATCTGGCTGGGGATCGACGAGACATCCAAGGTGCTGCTGCTCACGCTCTCCACCTTCGCGCCCATATGCTTTTCGGCCCAGGCAGGTGTGCGCTCGGTGCCGGTCGAGCGCATCAACGCAGCGCGCTCGCTGGGCGCCAGCCGCGCGCAACTGTTCACCAGCATCATCCTGCCGTCGGCCTTGCCGGAGATATTGACCGGCGTTCGCATCGCCATCGGCGCCGGCCTCGCCACGCTGGTGGCGGCGGAGCTGATCGCCGCCAGATCCGGCCTTGGCTACATGATCATGTCGGCGGCGAACTTCCTGGCCACCGACATCGTCTTCGTCGGGCTGATCGTCATCGCCGCACTCGCTTTCAGCCTTTCGGCGGGCATGCGCTGGCTGGAGCGCCGGCTCGTGCCCTGGAAGGGCAAGCTCTGATTTCCGAATTTCCAGACCAAGAGGAACTTTCCCATGTCGAACACGCGCGCGCCGGATCTCTACTGGTATCTGCCCACGCATGGCGATGGCCCCTATCTCGGCACGGACGAGCGCCATCGGCCGGCGACGCTGGGCTATCTGAGCGAGATCGCGAGAGCCGCCGACCGGTTCGGCTTCAAGGGCGTGCTGCTGCCGACGGGAACGCGCTGCGAGGACGCGTGGATCATCGCGGCGGCCTTGATACCGCAGACACAACGATTGCGCTTCCTCGTGGCGCTCAGGCCGGGCAGCGGAACGCCGGCGCTGTTCGCCCGCCATGCCGCGACCCTGGACCGCATCTCGGGCGGCCGTGTGCTGGTCAACGTCGTCACCGGCGCCGATCCGGCCGATCTGGCAGGCGACGGCAACAAGCTCTCGCACGACGAACGCTACGCCCAGACCGACGAATTCCTGACCATCTGGCGGCGCATATTGTCGGGCGAGCCGGCGGATTTCGAAGGCAAGTATCTTTCCGCCCACGGCACCGACATTTCCTTTGCGCCGGTCCAGCGGCCGTATCCGCCGCTTTGGTTCGGCGGATCGTCGGACGCGGGCATCGAGGTCGCGGCAAAACACATCGACGTCTATCTGAGTTGGGGCGAGCCGGTCGAACAGCTCAAGGAGAAGTTCGATCGCGTGCGGGCACGCGCCGCGGCCTTGGGGCGCAGCGTTCGCTTCGGCCTGCGCATCAACCTGATCGTCCGCGAGACCGAGGAGGAGGCCTGGGCGGCCGCCGACCGTCTCATCAGCCGCGTGACGGACGATCTCGTCGCCGAGGCTCAGCACCAGTTCACCAAAGTGTCGGAATCCGTCGGCCAGAAGCGCATTTCCGCGCTTCATCAAGGCCGCCGCGACAGGCTGGTGGTTGCGCCCAATCTATGGGCCGGCCTTGGCCTGGTCCGGGGTGGAGCGGGAACCGCCCTGGTTGGCAGCGCCGAAAACGTCGCCGCGCGCATCCGTGAATATCAGGCGATCGGCGTCGAGACCTTCATCACCTCCGCCTATCCGCACCTGGAGGAAATCTTCAACGTCTCGGAACTGCTGTTCCCGGCGCTTGGCATCGAGGGAGAGGCGGCGCCGGCGGAACAGGGTTGGGACCTCGAATTCGGGCGCGGGGGTGCGCCAGGTGCCGTCGTTTCGGCACCACGGCAGCAGGCTGCCGGGTAAGAGGCAGGGCTGTCGGCTTCGTCGCAACCGGCGACCATCAGGCGTCCCATCCAGGACGTTCGCCTTGGCCGGGACCACGCCAGCGACGCGGCGGCGGCGGATCGCCGAGGTATTTGGCGGGGAGACGGCGTCGGCGTGTTGGTAGTTGAAGCGGTAATAGCAGGTGACCCGGCGCAGAAGTTCGTACCGCCCATCGGAAATGTCGGCTTCGCGCCGCACATTGGCCTTTGAGAGAGCATTTGCCGCTTCCTGAAAGCAGACATCGCTGACGACGACATTGTCGGTCGGGGTTGCGCCAAATTCCAACGTTCACACGTTGGGTCAGCAACGTCGTGATCCGACCCCGGCTTTCGCGTGTCTACCCGTCCCGCCCGCGGTGTTGCAGCGCACTTCGGGAAGAGGTAAAATCGCGGTAGGCTGCATAGTATGCCGAGGAGCACCTGATATGGCGGGGCGCGCGACGGTCCGCTGGCTGGCTCGCCTCACTCCAGTCGCTGGCCGCACCGTCAACGATCTCCTGAAGGTTCCACTGAGCCTCGATGTCTGGGAACGGGAAGCTGACGCCGTCGTGGCGGCCGTTTCCGAACAGACGATTGCCGAGCTCGAGCGCCGACGAATAGCTGGCGTCGAGCGCCTCCGTACGGTCACCGACTTGGAAAGTGGCACATCCAGCGCCGATCGCCTCGACGGGCAACCGGAGGGGCCCTGATCAGGCTGGCTTTTGTCGAAGGAGGAATGGTCGCATGAACTTCATCGCCAGGGTCACGTCTTCAGGACCGCAAAAGCCACTTGGGGACGTTCTTCGAGTGCCGCTGGGCATCGACGTTTGGGAGGTCAAGCCAGATCACCTGATCATTCGTGGAACCGAGGCCCAGTTGGACCGCCTGTCCAGCATGGGTTACCTCGTTGAGCAGCTCGAGGATGTGGCGCGGCACTTGTCTACCTTCGCTGGAACCGAGGCGGCGGAGCAGTATCATTCGGCAGCCACGCTGGAGGAGGAGCTGCAGCAACTCGCGGAAGCGAAGCCGGACATCGCCCAGTTGATCGAGATCGGCCGAAGCATCGAGGGCCGGCCGATCCTGGCCTTGCGCATCGGCGACCGTCGCGGCGGTGTTCCCAAACTTCTCTTCATGGGTTGCCACCACGCGCGCGAGTGGATTGCCGTGGAAGTGCCCTTCCTGCTCGCCAAGGAACTGGTCGAGCGGGCTGACGAGGCGCCGATCGCAGGCTGGCTCACCGGTGGAGAAGTCTGGGTCGCCCCGATGGTCAACCCGGACGGCCATGAACACAGCCGGACGCAAGAGCGGCTTTGGCGCAAGAACCGCCGGAGGAACGACGACGGCTCGTTCGGCGTCGACCCGAACCGCAACTATGGCTACATGTGGGGAACTCTTGACGTTCCTACCTCCAGCCACGTGCCGAGTGATGAGACCTATGTCGGTCCGCGCGCCTTCTCCGAGCCGGAGACCCAAGCGGTCCGCGACCTGATCGGGTGCGAGCGCTTCGCCGGCGTGATCACCTATCACAGCTACTCTCAGCTCATACTCTATCCCTGGGGCTATGGGGAGAAGCCCATAGCGGACGTTCAGCATCGGGAGCAGATGGTGGGGATGGCCGAAGAGATGCAAACCCTGATCCAGGGGGTGCATGGCAAGATCTACGTCCCGCAGCAATCTTCCGAGCTCTACCCAACCGCGGGCGACACAACGGATTGGACCTACGGGACCTACGGCATACCGTCCTTCACGGTCGAACTCAGGCCGCAGACCTTCCAAGAAGGCGGTTTCATCCTGCCACCAGGCCAGATCCTGCCGACCTGGGAGGAGAACCGTCCGGCTGCATTCCGGTTCATCGAACAGACGTTGGCCGTACCTGTGGCATAGATAGAGGCAGAGCGGAGGACGGTGAAGGCTACAGATGGCCCGAGACGGAGTACGCGCCGCCTTTCAAAGCAGTTTTCCTCTGCTGCGACCTCGACCGGCGCTTCACGGCACCAGGAGGCAGCACCTACAAGGTCAGTGCGGGTTTATCAGGAAGACTGGTGGCTGTTCCGCAACCTGCCGAAAGCGCTCAAGCGGTTCGAGAGTGAGACTGGTATCAAGACGGAACTCGTCTGGGACATCCGTCTGTTTGCTATTGCATTGATTTGCCCGAATGCGGACCATCAGGTTTCGGCACCAACCAAGACATTCGGAGCTCATACCCAAAACGTCCGCTCTTGGTGCGGTGCGGACAAAAAAATCCCACCCCAATGTCACACCGGCGCATCCCGTCTCGTCATGGTGTCGTAACCTGTGAAAGGAACGACCAATGACTGCCAAACTCGATCCGTTTGCCGCTGCGCCTGCGCTGATGAAGAGCTGGATGGGCGCCTCGCTCGCCATCGCCTCCAGCCTGGAGACCAGCCTCGTTCACCTGGTGGAAATCCGCGCCTCGCAGATCAACGGCTGCGCCAACTGCCTCAACATGCACACGGCCTCCGCGCGCGAAAAGGGCGAGACCGAGCAGTGCATCTACCTGCTCTCGGCCTGGCGCGAGGCGCCGTGCTACACCGACCGTGAGCGCGCCGCGCTCGGCTGGACCGATGCGCTGACAAGGCTCTCCGAAGGCCATACATATGAAACCGCCTACGCGACGCTGAGGGAAGAGTTTTCGGAGGAGGAGCAGGTGAAGCTGACGCTGATGATCAACATCATCAACGGCTGGAACCGGCTCGCCGTCGGCTTCGGCCTGTTCGTCGACCCAAAGGCGGTGAAAACCATCCAGGCCAAGGTGGCGGCCTGATGGAAGAGGCGACGCACACCGACGCGGCGGCGAGTTTCGATCCGCTGCGCCAAAAGCTCATGCGCGTCGCCTACCGCATGCTCGGCTCGGTGGCCGACGCCGAGGATGTCGTGCAGGAGGCCTTCATCCGCTGGATGGGGGCCGACCGCGCGGCGGTGCGCGAGCCCGAGGCTTTTCTGCGCCGCACGGTGACGCGGCTTTGCCTCGACCAGCTCAAATCGGCGCGGCGCCGGCGCGAGACCTATGTCGGCCCGTGGCTCCCCGATCCGGTCGTCGAGGAGGACGAGGCGGAGGACGTCACCCTGCCGCTGATGCTGGCGCTGGAGCGGCTGTCGCCGCTGGAACGGGCCGCGTTCCTGCTGCACGACGTGTTCGGGCTGGAATTCGAGGAGGTGGCAAAAACCATCGGGCGCGACCCTGCCGCCTGCCGCCAGCTTGCCGCCCGCGCCCGCACCCATGTGCGCGAGGCGCGGCCGCGTTACCAACTCGACAAGAGGCATGGCATCGAGCTTGCGGAAGCGTTTTTCGCCGCCTCGCGCGGCGGCGACATGAAGGCGCTGGGCGCCATGCTGGCGGCCGACGTCAGCATGCACGCCGACGGTGGCGGCAAGCGCTCTGCCGCGATTGTGCCGTTCGTCGGTTTCGACGCGGTGATGGAGGTGCATGAACGCCTGGCCTCGCTGTTCAGGCAAAAGGGTTCGACGCTGGTGCGCGCCGGCTTCGTCAACGGCCTGCCCGGCTTCGTCACGCTGGAGGCCGACGGCGAGTTGCAGACCACGGCGCTGGAGATCGAGGACGGCAAGATCGCGGCGATCTACGTGGTGCGCAATCCCGACAAGCTGAGGCATCTCCACTAGCGCTTGTAGCCGTTCCCTTCACCACTCTTGAAATTTCAGCTCTGGCCGAGTGTCGTGCCCGGAGGTGAAGAGTCGTCCGCGCAAGGGACGAAAAGCCGACATATCTCAACCGGCGAACGCGCTGGGGATCAGGCAAGGCTGGACGCCAGGCGATGGCATTCGGAGATTGAACCGCCGAAGCCTTCTGCCGCAACTGGCAACATTTGCGCCTCGGAGCTATACTGGGGAGATACCACAGCCGCGATCAAACCAAATGCAGTCCAAACAGAAAAGACGCATCTTTTTTCTTGTTCTTGCGCAACAAATTCGCTTGATGTGGCCCATTCTGTCCGGCCTGCTTGTTGTCATGGTCGGACTTGGACTGGTGATTGGACGCTTGGAGAATTGGCGGATCGACGAGGCTCTCTACTTTACATTCGTCACCGGCCTTACGATCGGCTACGGAGATTTGACACCGGGACGTTTCAGTTCGCGCTTGCTGGCCCTGGTCATCGGCTTCGCCGGCATCGTGCTGGCCGGTCTTGTTGTGGCCGTCAGCGTCCAGGCGCTGCGGGCGACGGAAATCGACCCCCCCGAAAAGAAGTAGCTTCGCCCCGATGCTCTGCCTCAAACAAGGTGGTTAGTGCTAAGCAAACTTGCCCTGAGAAGGGGAAATAGGACGATCGCAGAAAACCAGCAGACGCCAGCTCCAACCCAACGGAAGTCCCTGATGGTAGCCTTTGCCCCATTGCTCCAGGAAATCCGCCGCAACCCCGTTCTTTGGCTGTTGGTCGCTTTGCCTGTGCTATTCTTCACCCGGCTGATCGAGCCCGAAGCGCACACGCTGCTATTTGTGCTGTCCGTACTCACGATTGTGCCCCTGGCCGTGCTGCTGAGCCGCGCAACCGAGTCGGTCGCGGTCAAAACAGGCGACACCGTAGGCGGCCTTCTCAATGCCACGCTGGGCAACCTGACGGAGTTGATCATCGCACTGGCCGCGCTACGGGCCGGACAATACATGTTGGTAAAGGCATCCCTCGCCGGGGCGATCGTCACCAATACCCTGTTCATGTTGGGCGCGTCATTCCTGATTGGCGGCCTGAAGCACCATGTGCAGGAGTACAATCGGGTCAGTGCCCGCCTCCAGACAGGCCTTCTGTTTCTGGCCGCAATCGCCATGCTGACCCCGTCGCTTGTCCCGGATCCCGGTTCGGCGGCGGCATCGTCGTTCACGCAGAAATTGAGCGTGGGCCTGTCGGTGCTGCTCATCGGCACGTATGCGCTGGGCCTGGTATTCTCGCTCAAGTCGCATCGGGAGTTCTTTGGAGGAACGGATCACGCGGAGGCTGGCGGTGGCACGCTGCCGCTCCGCCTTGCACTGGCGACGCTGGCCGGCGTCACCGTGCTGGTGGCACTGGTGAGCGAGGTGTTCATCGAGTCGGTGCAGCAGGCCGCTGTCGCGTTCGGGATGAGCCCTGCTTTCGTGGGCTTCATCATCGTGGCACTGGTCGGGGGCGCCGCCGAGATGGCTTCGGCGTTTTCCGGCGCACGCAAGAACCGGCTGGACCTGAGCGTAGGCATCGCCCTGGGAAGCTCATCTCAGATCGCGCTGTTCGTGGCTCCGGTGCTGGTACTTTTGAGCTACGTCATCGGACCTGCGCCGATGAACCTGCTATTCTGGCCGGGCGCGGTTGTCATGGTGCTCGTTTCCACGCTGACCGCGTTCCTGACGACCAGCAGCGGACGCTCGACCTGGTTCGTCGGGGTGCTCGTGCTGATGGTTTATCTGATTTTCGCCATGACGCTCTACCTCCTGCCTCCGGGCACGCAATGAAGCCGGCGGTCGAAGGGGTTTGAGACGCTAAGCAGAGTCGGCGTTTGGCCGCGGCGACCCCACCCGGCCGCTTCGCGGCCACCCTCCCTCAAGGGGGAGGGAAGCCCGCCTCACCCGAACCGCCCCCGGTCGTGCGGCGCGGCATAGTCGAGCGCCGGCCCGACCGGCACGATGCGGGTCGGGTTGATGGTGGTATGGCTGCCGTAATAATGCGACTTGATGTGGTGGAGGTTGACCGTTCCGGCCACGCCGGGCACCTGGTAGAGGTCGCGCAAGTAATTGGAAAGATTCGGATAATCGGCGATGCGGCGCAGGTTGCATTTGAAGTGGCCGACATAGACCGGGTCGAACCGCGCAAGCGTGGTAAACAGCCGCCAGTCCGCCTCGGTGATTTCAGCGCCCACCAGATAGCGCTGGTGCGACAATCTCTGCTCCAGCGTATCCAGCGCCGCGAACAACTCGCCGAACGCCTCCTCATAGGCCTCCTGCGTCGTGGCGAAGCCGACCCGATAGACGCCGTTGTTGATCGCTGGGTAAACCAGCGCGTTGATTTCATCGATCTCGGCGCGCAGCGCTTCCGGATAGAAATCTACCGTCCGGTCGCCCCATTCGTCGAAGGCCGAATTCAGCATCCGGATGATTTCGGACGATTCGTTGGAGACGATCGTCTGCTCCTTGCGGTCCCAAAGCACCGGCACGGTCACCCGGCCGGTGTAGTGAGGGTCCGCGCTGGTGTAGATTTGATGAAGGAAATCAAGCCCGTAGAGCCCATCCCCGGTGGCCCCGTCCTCGGCCAGAAACGTCCAGCCGTCCTTGCCCATGAAATGATGGACGACCGAAACCGAGATGATGTCCTCAAGCTTCTTCAGCGCGCGAAAGATCAGCGTGCGGTGCGCCCAGGGGCAGGCATAGGAGACGTAGAGATGGTAACGCCCCGGCTCGGCCTGGAACCCGCGCGTGCGGCCCGGCGCCGGCTTGCCGTCGGCGGTCACCCAGTCGCGCCACGGCGCCTCGGAGCGTACGAAGCGCCCACCCGTTTCCCGGGTCGAATACCAGACGTCGTGCCACTTGCCGTCGACCAGTTGTCCCATCGCGTCGCTCCGTACCGTGCCTCGTTGCAAAAACACTTAGGGTCTCGCGGCCGAAAGCAAAACCGTTGCGGCTTGAACACAGCGTCGCCGATCCGCACAGGCGTCGAAAAGACGCGTCACCTTGCTGTAGACGCGCCGGCGATTAGATGATAGCGGCGTGCGTCATGGCAAACTGCAAGCAGTTCCGGTTCTACCGACGACGATAGAGCGCCCGCGCCGACGCGCGGCCGACACTGCCGTTTTGACGGCCCTTCTATCCTCGCAACCGACCGGATGCCGCACCATGATCCCCGCAGACGTTGTTTTCGTGCCGGAAACTGCCGCGCACGACGCCGAAATCGACCATCTCAACGAAGAAGCCTTCGGACCGGGCCGTTTTGCCCGCGCCGCCTACAAAATCCGCGAGGGCGGACCGCACGAGCGGCGGCTTTCCTTCGTGGCGCTGCATGAGGGAGAGGTGATCGCCTCCTGCCGGCTGACGCGCATCGCCGCCGGCGAGGGCCGCGCGCTGCTGCTGGGGCCGCTCGCCGTGCGGCCCGCCCACAAGAATCTCGGCATCGGCAAGAAACTGGTGGCGATCTCGGTGGAAGCCGCGCGACAGGCAGGCGCCGGCGCCGTGCTTCTCGTCGGCGACGAGCCCTATTACGGCCCGCTCGGCTTCAGGCGCATTTCACGCGGCCAGATCTCGATGCCGCGGCCGGTCGATCTCGACCGCATCCTGGTCCATGAGCTGACCCCCGCCGCGGCCGAGCGGCTGAAGGGCGAGGTTTGCCACGCGGATCTGGCGCGCATCCCCGCCTGGACCGACGATCGCGAGCCGATCCGCAAGGCAGGCTGACCCGTTCATGAACGCGCAGCGCCGATCGTTGCGGCGTTGCCTCTTCGCGTTCGCATCCTTATAGGCTGCCCCAAAGGCTCAAGGAGAGAACGATGGACATCAGCGGCCAGACAGCGATCGTCACCGGCGGCGGCTCCGGTCTCGGCGAGGCGGCGGCCCGCGCGCTTGCTGCGAAAGGCGCCCGCGTCGCCGTGCTCGACATCGGACTGGAGCGCGCCCAAGCGGTTGCCCGCGACATCGGCGGTTTTGCCGCAAGCTGCGACGTGGCGAGCGCGGAAGCCGCGGAGGCAGCGATTACCCGGGCAGCGGAAGCGCTCGGCCCTGCCCGCATCCTGATCAACTGCGCCGGCATCGCGGTCGGCATGAAGACGGTCGGCAAGGACGGCCCGCATCCGCTCGACCTTTTCCGCAAGGTGCTGGAGGTCAACCTCATCGGTACCTTCAACATGATCCGCCTGTTCGCCGACCGTGCTGGAAAACTCGATCCGTTGGCCGGCGGCGAGCGCGGCGTCGTCGTCAACACCGCTTCCGTCGCCGCCTATGACGGCCAGATCGGCCAGGCCGCCTACTCCGCCTCGAAGGGCGGCGTGGTCGGCATGACCTTGCCGGTGGCGCGCGACCTCGCCCGCTCCGGCATCCGCGTCGCCACTATAGCCCCCGGCATCTTCAAGACGCCGATGATGGCCGGCATGCCGCAGGAGGTGCAGGATTCGCTGGGCGCGGCCGTACCATTCCCGCCGCGGCTGGGCGAGCCTTCGGAATACGCCGCGCTCGCCGTCCATATCGTCGAGAACCAGATGCTGAACGGCGAGACGATCCGTCTCGACGGCGCAATCCGCATGGCGCCGAAATAACGGGTCTTGCCGCCCGGGCCGGGACGCAGATAAGTGGACCTCGAACTTCAGGATTGAGGCAGCCATGGAAGAAAAACGCGACGTCATCCGCCCGACCGACGAAGAGGCGATCCGGCTGGCGAAGACCTTGCTTCGCTCGGCGCGCTACGGCGCGCTTGCTGTGCTCGACCCGACCGGCGGCGGCCCGCTCGCCAGCCGCGTCGGCGTCGCCACCGATCTCGACGGCACGCCGCTCGTCCTCGTGTCGATGCTGTCGGCGCATACGCGCGCCATCATCGCCGACCCGCGCTGTTCGCTGCTGCTCGGCGAACCCGGCAAGGGCGATGCCCTCGCCCATCCGCGCGTCACCCTGGTCTGCCGCGCCTCCAGGCTGGAAAAAGGTTCGCCGGCGCAGGCGCAGGCCGAACGGCGCTATCTGAACAAGAACCCCAAGGCGAAACTTTATGTCGGCCTGGGCGACTTCCACATCTTCCGTCTGGAGGTGGAGAACGCCAGCCTCAATGGCGGCTTCGGAAAAGCCTACAATCTGACCCGAGACGATATCCTGACCGCGAGCGCGGCGACCGAAACGCTGTCCACGTCCGAGCAGGGCGCGGTCGATCACATGAATTCGGACCATCGCGACGCCATCGATCTCTACGCAACGCATTTCGCCCGGGCTCAGGGCAAGGGCTGGGCCATGACCGGCATCGATGCCGAAGGTTTCGACCTTGCCAGTGGCGACGAGGTGCGGCGCATCTTCTTCGATTCGCCGCTGCAGCAAGCATCCGACCTCCGTCCCGCCTTGGTCGCCATGGCCAAGGTAGCGCGCTCTAGTGTGGACAACTCTTAGGACCAACCGCAAATTGCAGCAGCAGCCCCTTGAGATCGTCAGTCAGTGCGCTAGGTTGTAGGAAAAACAATGCGGAGGCCCAACGGTGTCCCTGGGAGGACGGTGCCCACGACCTAGCACGACGAAAAGGTCGTTTCATCCGGCGGGCCGGGGAGACCGCGTGGTGGAATGAATGGGGAGCAAGCCACGGCCACCGACGCCGCGAACCTGCTCACGATGCTCGGCAACGAGAAGCGCCTCGCCATCCTTCGCAGCATCCTGGACCGTGAAATGTCGGTCGGGGCGCTGGCCGAGAAGGTCGAGCTGAGCCAATCGGCGCTCTCCCAGCACCTGGCAAAACTACGCAAATCCAAGCTGGTGGAGACCCGGCGGGATCGCCAGACCATCTACTACTCCTGCCGCTCCGAGAAGGTGCGGACGATCATGCGGGCGCTGCACAATCTCTACCAGATTGCCTGAAGCGCCTCGCATCGGGCGCGCCTCGCCAGCCGCCGCAACTTCGCATAGATCTGCCGCATGACCATCGTTCGAATTGCCGACGCGGGCGATCCGCGCGTTGCCGCCTATCGCCACATCCGCGAGCGCGATCTTGTCGGCCGGCAAGGCCTGTTCGTTGCGGAAGGCAAGGTCGTGCTCGACGTACTGCTGTCGGCGCCCGGCTACGACCTTCAATCCGTGCTCGTGCTGGAAAGCCGTTATCCGGGCCTGGAGGCGACACTGCGAAAGGCGCCGCCCGGCCTGCCGGTTTTCGTCGCCTCGCCCGATGTCATGGACGCGATCGCCGGCTTCCACATCCATCGCGGCATCCTTGCCATCGGCCGCCGCCGCACGACGCCGTCGGCCGATGAACTGCTGGCGCGCCTGCCCGACCGCGCGCTGGTTCTCGTACTGGTCGGCATCTCCAATCACGACAATGTCGGCTCGATCTTCCGCAACGCCGCCGCCTTCGGAACAGCCGCCGTCTTTGCCGACCCCACCTGTTGCGATCCGCTCTACCGCAAGGCGATTCGCGTTTCGGTCGGCGGTGTCTTCCGCGTGCCGTTCGCCCGCATAGACGACACCGCGGCCTTTGCCGGCACGCTGCTCGATCACGGTTTCCAGCCGATCGCGCTGTCGCCGCGCGGCGAGACCGATATCCGTCACCTGAAGCCGGCCGATCGGACCGCGCTGTTCCTCGGCGCCGAAGGCGCCGGCCTGCCTGCGCCGCTGCTGTCGGCCATGCGGACGGTACGCATCGCCATCGCAGACGATTTCGACAGTCTCAATGTCGCCGCGACCTCGGCGATCGCCCTGCATCGCCTGTCCGATCTGGAGTGGCTCAGCTCAACGGCAGCGGCGCGATCTTCTTCAGCGCCTTGACCCGTTCTGCGAGGCTCATGCCATCCACCGCCTGGCCGTTCTGGGCGACCGACGGAAGCTGCACCTCCAGAGCCTTGCGGATTGGCGAATCCGGCCCGTCGAGCATTGCGGTCAGCGAAATGACCTCGGCGGCGAGATCGTTCATCTGCTCGCGCAACAGCGCGGTCTCGCGGCGCTCGACCTCCCAATCGTCCGCCTTGGCGCGATCGCGCCCCGCCAGGTCGGCGCGCAACTTCTGGTTCTCGCGCGTCATTGCCACGAGGCGCTCGTCGAGGCGGCGCCGTTCGGCGTTGAGTTTCGCTACCGCCCCCTGCATGTCGCCGTTGCCGGCATTGGCCAGAAGATTGGACATCTGCAAGGTCAGGTCGGCCGTCTGGGCCTCCTGCCGCAACTTTTCCTCCAGCGCCTTGGCCAACTTGCCATTGAGCTCGTTCTCGCGCTCCGTGCCGGCCTTCAGCCTTTCGCGGAACGCGGAAATATCCTTCTCGCGCCGCTCGATCGTCTCCTCGCGGTCTGCAACGGTCGCGACCATGCGTTCCAGCTTCCGCTCGAGGCCGGCGGCTTTCCTCTTGTCGGCTCGCGCCGCTTCCCGCGCGCCGCGCAACTCGACCGCCAAATCCTGCAGTCGCTTGTCGGCCTCCCGCCGCTCGCCCTTTAGCGCGCCGAGATCGCCCGTCAGTTTTTCCACCTCGCCTTCTCGGGCAACCAGTTCGGCCTGGCGGCTGTTCGACATCTGGCTGGCGCTCTCATAGAGGCTGTTGAGCTTTTCCAGTTCCGCCGCCCGCTGCTCCAGCATGCGGTCGGCTTCCTCCAACCGGTCGGAATACTGCCGCAACTCCTCCTCCCGTTGGCGAAGCTCGGCACGAAGCTGGGAGCCCTTGGCTTCCAATTCGGAAAGCACGCGGTTCCGCTCATCCCTTTCGAGCGCGAGCTGACGCAGTTCCTCGCGGCCGCGTCCGATCTCGACGATCTGGGCGGAAGCCTTGTCGCGGAATTCCTTGACACTCATTTCGAGGCGGCGGGTCGACATCGCGAACTCGGCGCGCAGCCTGTCCTTGTCGGCCTGGATCTCGTCCATCGAAAGCGGCACCGAGCTCTCGATGCGCTGACGGGTCAGCCGCACAGCGCGGCGCCAGACAGCCGGCGCGACCATCAGGGCGAGGAAACCAGCGCACAAGAAACCGAGAACAAAAAAGAGAACGGACTGGATCACGGCAAGCCTTGAAGTGCAACGGGAAGGCCGATGGCCTTCCGGTTGCACTAATGCCGGATTTCAGCATTAGCGCAAGGATGCTGCAGTTTTGGACGAAAAAGGCGATCCCGGAACGCCGTTGGATGCTCCGATCAGATACCCTAAAACGGGTTCCAGGTCGGCTTCTGCGTCAGCTTGAGGTAGCCGACATTGATTCCGAGCCGAGCGCCGACGCCGGTGCGCACCGGCACCAGGAGCACGTCGCCCTGCTTCAGCACGTTGAACCCCACTCCAGCCACCATGTAGGCCGACCCTGCCACGCCGACGAAGCGGTCATAGAGTGCGTCGACCTGATCCAGATTGTAGACCAGCATCATGATGCGCGAGCCCTCGCCACCGAAATCGAATCCCAGCGACGGTCCCTGCCAGAAGACTTTGTGGTCGCCGGCATTCTTCGTGTAGAGCGTGCCCTCGCCATAGGTGAGGCCGCCGACGAAGGCGCCGGAACCCTCCTCCCCCAGCACATAGCCGTTCGGAAGCCCGTAGGACGAGAAGATCTGCTCGATCGCCGTCGCCAGACCGCCCGAGGTCGCGCCGAAGAAGCGGTGTCCCGAATCGACGATCTCGCGCGCGGTATATTCCTGCGCCTGAAGCGGCGAAGCAGCCATGTTCATGGCGCCGACAGCCATCATGACGACCAAGGCGAGCCGGAAAGTCATCCGGCCGAAAAAACGGGAAAGCATATTTCTGATCTCCGTCCGCGAGCGCTTCGCTGACGTCCCTGCCTTCGGCGGCTCTTGGCGGCCGCGCATGAAGTTCACCATGACACCCTATGCCGTAATCGTTTTTCAACCATTAAGCTCTCAGATGAAGATGGCGGTTCGAAGACCTGCGTGACCGTCTTTTGGGCTGCGAGGGTCGCTTCCGGACTGCCGAATCCCAACCCTTCCGCCTCGCCCGGATTTGCCGAAAAGCCAGGATGCCTTATAGCCAGACAACCGCGAAACAGGCATGATTCGGACTGGCCGGCACGGCGACCGCGGCCTGCTCCGAGATGAGGGGATCGCCGGAGAATGAATATCCGATGGCCGACATTCTGACGCTTTCCGCAGCCGATCTTGCCGCGCTTCTGTGCAGCAGGGTCTGTCACGACATCATCTCGCCTGTGGGGGCCATCAACAACGGGTTGGAATTGCTTGACGAGGGCGGCGCCGACGAAGACGCCATGAACCTCATCCGGGCCAGCGCCCGCAATGCCTCCGCCAGATTGCAATTCGCCCGCATCGCCTTCGGCGCGGCCGGCTCCGCCGGAATGGTCATCGACACCGGCGACGCAGAATCGGTCGCGACCGCCTTCCTGCGCAACGAGAAGCCCGAATTCGAATGGAGCGGCCCGCGCTGGCTGCTGCCGAAGAACAATGTCAAGCTGCTGCTCAACCTCATCCTGATCGCCAACGCGGCAATCCCGCGCGGCGGCAGGATCGCCGTCAGGCTCGACGGTACCGACAGCAATCCGAAGTTCAGCATCTCGGCGCGCGGCCCGATGCTGCGCGTGCCGCCGAAGTTCCTCGAACTGCATTCCGGCAACCGCCCGGAGGAAGCTATCGACGCGCATGCCGTGCAGCCCTATTACACGCTGCTGCTCTCGCGGGAGTCCAGCATGCCGATCTCGATTCATGCCACAGCGGACGAGATCATCTTTTCGGCCGCGCGGCCGGAGTGAACCGCCCGAGGTTGCGGCTGAAACCAGCGCAATCCGCCGATTTTAGCTGAAACTTTACCCAACCCGTTCTCTCGATTTTTACCCGCCTGTTCTAGCGTCAGCAGACCCACGCTACTGCCTGACGCCCACGGGGCGGACAAAGGATCACAGATGAAGCGGTGCATATTCGTCGACGACTCGAGCGTCATCCGCAAGGTCGCCAAGCGAATCCTCAATGGTCCGGAGATGATCTTCATTGAGGCCGGCAGCGGCATCGACGCGATCGAGATGTGCCAGGCGGACATGCCGGACATTGTGGTGATCGACTCGGCCCTGCCCGACCTGCCGACGGTCGACGTCATCCGCCGCATCCGCGCCATTCCGAGCGCCATCGTTCCCCATATCGTCGTCTGCCTGACGGAGAAGGACGTCGCCACGATCATGCGGGCGAAGCGGGCGGGCGCACAGAGCTATCTGCTGAAGCCGTTCAACCGCGCTCAGTTGCTGGAGCGCTTCCGCGCAATAGACATCGCCGCCCAGTCGAGCGCTCCGACCCAGGCGGCGTGACGTCAATCCAAAGGTTCGACCGGATCGGCGGGCTCAGGCGGGCCGAACCTTAGCCCGGCCGCCTCTTTCGTTCAGGCGCTTTCGCGGATTTCTTCCGGCTCGCGCAGCACGTAGCCGCGGCCCCATACGGTCTCGATGAAGTTCTGGCCGCCCGAAGCCGCGTCGAGCTTCTTGCGCAGTTTGCAGATGAAGACGTCGATGATCTTCAGTTCCGGCTCATCCATGCCGCCGTAGAGGTGGTTGAGGAACATCTCCTTGGTCAGCGTCGTGCCCTTGCGCAGCGAGAGCAGCTCCAGCATCTGGTACTCCTTGCCGGTCAGGTGCACGCGCTGGCCGCCGACCTCCACCGTCTTGGCGTCGAGATTGACGATGAGGTCGCCGGTGGCGATGACCGACTGGGCGTGGCCCTTGGAGCGGCGGACGATTGCGTGGATGCGCGCCACCAGTTCGTCCTTGTGGAAGGGTTTGGTCATGTAGTCGTCGGCGCCGAAGCCGAGTCCGCGCACCTTGTCCTCGATGCCGGCCATGCCGGACAGGATCAGGATCGGGGTTTTCACCTTGGAGAGCCGCAGCGTACGCAGCACCTCGTAGCCCGACATGTCGGGCAGGTTGAGATCAAGCAGGATGATGTCGTAGTCGTAGAGCTTGCCGAGATCGACGCCCTCCTCTCCGAGGTCGGTCGTGTAGACGTTGAAGCTCTCCGACTTCAGCATCAATTCGATGCTCTGGGCCGTCGCACTGTCGTCTTCAATCAGCAGAACGCGCATCTAAATCCCCTTTTCTGCTGCCGCACCGGCTTTCGCCAGCCATGCGGTGCCGGAGCAGTGATTGCCTGGATCAACCTGCCACCGAATGGTTAACAAAACCTGATTCCGTTTGGCAAGCCGCAAGTTCGCCTATCAGCCTTGAGGTACACTCTCTTGATTCCGCTCGTGAATCACATTGCGGGATAGCTGGAGGTACACCTTAACAAACCGACCTAAGTGACTCATTCGACTCATCAACTCGCAACCGATGGCAAACGACCGGATTTTTTTTACCGCGCCTTAAGCCCTTGAGCCGTATGATTAACAATGCCCGTAAACGAATGGTTACCGGGCGCGAATTTTCTTAGGGTTTCGTTCCATTTCGTTAAGGAGCGTCCGAGACGGAACGGGACCGCGGTTTTTGACGAAGCGTTAGGTTGCGTCGCGTTTGCGGAGTGAGGACATGAAGTCTCGTGAGAACCTTGTGCGGCTGAAGCAGTTCCAGGTGAACGAAAAGCGCCGGCAGCTCGCGCAACTGGACATGATGATCGCCGAATTCGAACGGATGGCGGGCGATCTCGAAGCCCAGATCGCCGCCGAGGAAAAGAAGGCGGGCATCGTCGACGTCAATCATTTCGCCTATCCGACCTTCGCAAAGGCCGCGCGCCAGCGCCGCGACAACGTCCGCAACTCGCAGGCCGGCCTCGCCGACCAGCGCGCGACCGCGGTCTCGGCGCTGCGCGAGGCGGAAGCCGAGCTCTCCAAGGCACAGATGCTGGAATCGCGCGACGGCAAGATGCGCGAGGCCGACAGCCACCATGGCCGCAGCGCCATGATCGGCTGAAGCCGCCGGAGCGCTCTGCCTCGACCGCCGCTCCCAGCGGTAGTTTCCGGTCAGGAGCATCGACCATTTGGCCAGGGGGACGAACAGTGAGTCGAAGACCTTGAGTTTGACCGGAACGTCGTGGCCGTCCAGCGTGACGGCGGCGATGTCCGCTTCCAGTTCCCGGAGCAGGAGGTTGTGCGCCTCGTCGGCAAAGGTCGCCGCCTTGAAGTTCGTCGGCAGGCCGACTTGCAGCACATTCGCCGCCTCGTCCGGCGGGCGGAAGGCCTGCGGATCGGGCGAGCAGAGCGATATCAGTCCCGGCTCGAATCGTTCCCATACCGTGGCGTTGGTGTAGGCCTCGTCCAGTTCCATTCTTGCCAGCGCCGGAATCTGTTTGAGATAGGGCAGGGCGGCATGTTCATGATCGAGAGACAAGGCAGCCGTGCCTCGGCGATCTTGGCCATCAGGCCCCGGATCGTGTGGTCCGCATATTGTGGCTCCTGCATGGCAAGGCCGACGAGGTCGTAGCGGGAGAGATCCACGTCTTCAGGCGGCGCGGCGTCCAGTGCCCCCGGCAGGCCGCGCGAGAAGATCGCCCGGTGCGCCGCTTCGTGGCGCAGCTTGATGCGGACTTCAGTACCGCCACGATTGATGAGCTCCGCGGTCTGCTTCCGGCACACCAGTGTCACGTTGTGGCCGGCCATCAGCAGCTTTGTCGCCAACAACGAGCCATATGAGGCACCGAGGATCAGAATGTTGCGCGCCATCTTCCCTCTCATGACATTGCGGCGACTGTCGTCGGACTGAAGTCACGTACTGATCACGTAAGGGCACGCTCAGGCGGCCAGAGTAAGCTCCTCCTGCATCGTCTTTCCCACGAGATGTGGGCTTTTGGCTATGACGACGCCAGCTGCGCGCAGGGCGCCGATCTTGCTTTCGGCATCGGCTCCGGCATTGCCCGCAATGGCGCCGGCATGGCCCATGCGGCGCTCGACCGGCGCATGCCGCCCGACGATAAGAGCGACGACCGGGATTTTCGGCCTGGTCGCGGCGATGAACTCAGCCAGTACTTCCTCATCCGTGCCGCCGATTTCTCCTATGACGATTACGCCGTGGGTATCGGAATCGGCAAGGAAGAGCTCGAAGCAGGCGCGCATGCTGAGACCGTGAATGGTGTCACCGCCGATGCCGACCGTGGTGGACTGACCAAGTCCGGCGTCGCTCAGCTGCGCGATGACCTCGCTGGTCAGCGACGCGGAGCGCGACAGTATGCCGATATTGCCGCGCCGCGCATTGCCGGTCGCCATGACGCCGATCTTGCAAACGCCGGGGGCGAGGATGCCCTGCGAGTTCGGTCCGACGAGAATGGTGGAGCCCTGCTTCAAGGCATCGCGCACGCGCATCATGTCGCGAATCGGAACCCGCTCCGTGAGCGCCACGACAAGCGGCATCTCCGCTTCGATCGCCTCGATCATCGCATTGGCAGCTCGATCCGGCGGAACGAAGAGCATGCTGGCATTGGCGCCAGTCGCAGCCTTGGCAGAGGCGACAGTGTCGAAAATCGGCAGGTTGAGATGATGGGTGTCGCCCTTGCCCGGGCGCACGCCGCCGACGACGCGAGTGCCGTATTCCAGCATTACGGACGAATAGTGCGTACCGGCCCTGCCGGTCATACCCTGGCAGATGACGCGCGTGTGTTGGTCGACGAGAATGGTCATGGCCTTGTTCCCGCTATCCTGGCTTCCTCGACGGCGCGCGTCGCCGCGCTCCACATGTCCGGGCGGTCTATGACCCGGCAGCCGAAATTGGCGAAACGGAAACGGGCATATTCGGCGTTGTTGCCGGCCAGACGCACGACTGTCGGCAGCCTGCGGCCGGTCCGCCGCATGGCGATTCCGAGCCCGTCGGCAATCGTGTCGCAAGGCTGCATGCCGCCACCGTGCACATTGACCAGGATCGAGCGCACCGCCGGATTGTTCAGCAGCAGCGAAAAGCCGTAGGCGACATCGAGGCTGGTTGCCGTGGTGCGTATGTCCATGAAGTTCGCCGGCCTGCCATTGGCGGCGTGGACCATGTCGAGGGTGGCCAGCCCAAGCCCCGCGCCATTCGCCACGAGTCCGATGTCGCCGTCCATCTGGATGTAGTTGAGCTGCCGGTTCTGGGCGACACGCTCGCCCTCATTGTCTTCCTGCTCTTCGCGCAACGCGGCAAGTTCGGGTTGGCGAAAGAGCGCATTGTCGTCGATGATGATCTTCGCGTCGGCTGCAACGAATGTCCTGTCTCTGGTCAGCATCAGAGGATTGATTTCGATCAGCGTGGCGTCGAGAGAGGAGAAGGCCGAGGTCAGTCGCTGCAGCAGGCTGGCGAATTCCCGAAGCTGGGTACCCGAAAGGCTGAGCCGCAGGCCCAGGGCGAGGGCCTCGTCGTCCTTGATTTCCTGGTCCGAGGTCAGATGAAGACGCTCGAGGCGCATCTCGCCGGCGTGCACACGCTCTTCGATGTCTTCGCCGCCTTCCGCTCCTGCGAGCAGAACGGTTTCGGCCCTCGCAGCGTCGATAGAGAGCGAGAGATAGAGGCTGCGCGGTGCGGTGACGGCACGCTCGACCAATACGCTATGCGCCTTCGCACCGTCGGGGCCTGTCTGGGAGGTGACGAATGCCTGACCAAGGAGAAGGCGGGCGGTCGTTGCCACTTCGTCGGGCGTGCGCACAATACGCACTGCGCCCGCCTTACCGCGCCCGCCGGAACGGATCTGCGCCTTGACCGCGAAGCCTTCCCCGCCGAGATCGCGTGCGATCGCCGAGGCGTCCTCGGGTGTCAGCGCTACGCGGCCCTCCGGCACATCGATGCCGTGGCCAGCGAGCAGCGACTTCGCCTGGAACTCGTGCAGTCGCATGACACCCTCCCCCCTAGCGCGTGGCAAGATAGTAGCGCCTTGGAATACATTATGCCAGTGCGGCTGATGTCCGTCAATGCCTGGAAAACGGCGTCATTGATTACCGCCCCTAGGAATGGCTGACGAACAGCTGGACAAAAAGAAAATGGGGGCATCTAACGATGCCGCCGCAGACCGCCAACAAACCCCGTCATTTTTGGCGGGGTTTAGTTTTGTGGGTTTGCCGGTGCTGGCGCTTTGGGTGTCAGAATGTTTTGTCGGGAGGTTGCAGACCGCTGCGGGCGGGCTTTTGATCGCTCAGGCGAGGGTGGGCTTCGGTTTCGGCGAGAGGCAGAGCGCGATCTTCTTGATGGTCTGTGCGGTGGCGGCGAGCAGGCACAGGACGCGCACGCGCACGAGACTTCGGAAGCGGGCATAACGGTGGCTGTGCAACTCTGCTTGATGACCGCTGTTGGAGGACGGACGAGGAACGTGAGCCGTCTAGCCGCCATCCCATTGGTGAGCAAAGGCAAACCGCGCCGAAACGAGCGCATTCTTACAGTTAAGCGCAAAGCGACAAGTGGATAGTGATCATTAGGTGCTCGAGGAAGTTTCGGTCCAGATACCCTCGCTATGCTCTTTGACATAAGTCGCAAGGCCCAACGTATGGTCGCGGCAAAGCCGTTCGGCCATTTCTGTGTCGCGTTTTTCCAGCGCATCGATGATCGCCAGATGATCCTTGATGGACTGGCTTGTGCGGTCGTGACGGCCGATCGTGATCTTTCGGATGCCGCGGACATGAAGGAGGATATCCTCGGTCATTTCCTGCAGGATCTTCGATCCGGTCATCTTGATGAGAGTTTGGTGAAAGTTGATGTTCGCTTCCGAATATTCACTGAGATAGTCCGTAGGCCTGTGACCTTCGTGAAACTTCTCGAAAATTTTGCGAAGCTGCTCGATTTCCTTGCGGCTGGCATTGAGCGAAATCAGCCGCGCAGCCATGCCTTCCAGCGCCGCCCAGACCTGTATCATCTCGATCACTTCACGCTTGGTCTTGCGCAGGACCACGATTCCCCGGCGAGGTATCGACTTGACGAAGCCCTGTTGTTCGAGCATCGCGATCGCCTCGCGGATCGGCGTCCGACTCACCCCGAGGCGCTCGGCAAGCTGACGCTCGTCGAGCCAAGTATCCTCGGTTGTGCCGTAGACGTCCATGTTGGCGATCGCTTTCTTCAGCGTCGCATATATCCGCGTCTTGAAATTGGGTTCGGCAGCCAACGGCCCCAGGACGAGTTCGGGAGTAGCTTCATTAGCAAGTGGCCAACGCATTTGGCTTCTCCCACTCATCTCAGGGCATTTCTCCTTTGACGTCGATTTGGGATGTGTAATGCCATATTTGTTTGGGCGCAGCCATTCTCAATGTTGGGGCAAATTGTCCAGCCGGTTGAGGTCGACAGGGCGTCATTCGTCTTTCCAGACAGATCGCTCGGGCCGCGCATTGCCCAGTGGCGCTGCAGTCAGCCGGCCTTGGACAGGATCGGCTGGCGGATTGGCACGCCCAGCAGTTCGGCAAGCGTTGAACCGAGACGGGCCGGTGTGGGCGCGATGCGAATTCCGGCCGCTTCCATAGCCGCGATCTTATCTTCGGCGCCACCCTTGCCGCCGGAAATGATCGCGCCGGCATGGCCCATGCGGCGTCCGGGCGGGGCGGTGCGACCGGCGATGAAGCCTACCGTTGGTTTGAAGCGCCCACGGCCGGCCTCGTCGCGAAGGAACTTCGCCGCCTCTTCCTCCGCCGAGCCGCCGATCTCGCCGATCATGACGATGGATTCGGTCGCGGGATCGGCCAGGAACATCTCCAGCACGTCGATGAATTCCGTTCCCTTGATCGGATCGCCGCCAATGCCGACCGCCGTCGTCTGACCAAAACCCTGCTGCGAGGTCTGGAAGACCGCCTCATAAGTGAGCGTGCCGGAGCGCGAGACAATGCCGACGGAACCGCGCCGGAAGATGGAGCCCGGCATGATACCGATCTTGCATTCATCTGCAGTGATGAGGCCGGGGCAGTTGGGACCGATCAGCCGTGATTTCGAGCCGGAGAGAGCGCGCTTCACCTTCTGCATGTCGAGCACGGGGATGCCCTCAGTGATGCAGACGATGAGGGGAATTTCGGCCTGGATCGCTTCGCAGATCGCATCGGCCGCGCCGAAGGGCGGCACATAAATAACTGTCGCATCCGCGCCGGTCGCTTCGCGCGCCTCCATGACCGTGTCGAAGACCGGGAGCCCGAGATGGCTCGAGCCGCCCTTCCCCGGCGCGACGCCGCCAACCATCTTCGTACCATACTTGGCCGCTTGCTCGCTGTGAAACGTGCCGGTCTTGCCGGTGAATCCCTGGCAGAGAACGCGGGTGTTGCTGTCGATGAGAATGGACATCAGTTGAGCCCCCCGACGGCGTTCACGATCTTCTGGGCGGCGTCGTCGAGATCGTCGGCAGGGATGAGGTTGAGCCCGCTCTGCTCGAGTATCTGCTTGCCGAGTTCGACGTTGGTGCCTTCGAGCCGCACCACCAGCGGTACCTTGAGTCCTACGTCCTTCACCGCAGCGACCACGCCTTCGGCGATCACGTCGCAACGCATGATGCCGCCAAAAATATTGACAAGGATGCCTTTGACACTGGGATCGGCGGTAATGATCTTGAAAGCGGCAGCAACCTTCTCGGCCGTCGCACCGCCGCCGACATCGAGAAAGTTCGCCGGTTCCGCACCGTAGAACTTGATGATGTCCATGGTGGCCATGGCCAAGCCCGCGCCGTTCACCATGCAGCCTATGTTACCGTCGAGTGCGACATAGGAGAGATCGTATTTAGACGCCTCGATCTCCTTTGGATCTTCCTCCGTCTCGTCGCGCAAGGCCGCAATTTCCGGATGGCGTGCGAGCGCATTGGAATCGAAGCCCACTTTGGCGTCGAGGCACTGCAGCTTCCCGTCCTTCGAAACGATCAGCGGATTGATCTCCAGCATCTCCATGTCATTGGCGGTAAAGGCAGCGTAGAGACTTTCGACCAGCGACTGCGCCTGTTTGACCAGGTCGCCGCCAAGCCCGAGCGTTTTCGCGACCGCGCGACCGTGATGCGGCATGATGCCGGTCGCGGGATCGACGGAGAAGGTGACGATTTTCTCAGGCGCGTCGTGCGCGACCTGCTCGATGTCCATCCCGCCTTCGGTGGACACCACGAAGGAGACGCGGCTGGTCACGCGGTCGATGAGAAGCGACAGATAGAACTCCTTCTCAATTTCGGAGCCCTCTTCGACATAGAGGCGGTTGACCTGCTTTCCGGCCGGACCGGTCTGGAGGGTCACCAGCGTGTTGCCAAGCATCTCGACCGCGTCGGCGCGGATGTCGACAAAGGATTTGGCAAGGCGAACGCCGCCCTTGGCGTCGGCCGGAAGTTCCTTGAACCTGCCCTTGCCGCGCCCGCCGGCATGAATCTGCGCCTTCACGACATAGACCTGGCCGGGAAGCTTGCCCGCAGCCTCGGCGGCTTCTTCTATTGTGGTAGCTGCAAAGCCTTGTGGAAGCGGTACGCCGAAGGACCGCAGCACTTCCTTGGCCTGATATTCATGGATGTTCATCGACGAAAGCCCTGAAAGATTGCACAGTTCTGGATGGCCCCTGCGCGACGCGCCGGGGAGCTATGATGCGCCAGGACCCGGTTCAGATCAGAGCAGGCCTGCGCCCCGCGCCCATTTGTACTTCGCGCCGAGCACTTCGACCGGCAGTTCGGTCGAATAGGCGTAGGCCGGAATGCCATGCTGGTAGAGATATTCGGCCGCCTCCTCGACCTCGACGTCGCCAGCGAGCGATGCAACCATCGGCTTTTCGATGCCCTTGGCGGCCATTTCTTCCTTCACCTCCACCATCAGCCTGGCGAAGACCATCGGCGGCGTAACGATCGTGTGCCAATAGCCGAGAATCAGCGAGTGAATACGGTCGTCCTCAAGCCCTAGCTTCACGGTGTTCTTGTAGGTCTGCGGGGGCTCGCCGCCGGTGATGTCGACCGGGTTGCCGGCAGCACCGAAGGGCGGAATGAATTTGCGGAACGCCGCATCGAGATCGTCCGGCATGGACATAAGATTGAGGCCGTTGTCCACGCAGGCATCCGACAGGAGCACGCCCGAGCCTCCGGCCCCCGTGATGATGACGATATTCTCGCCCTTGGGCGTCGGCAGGATCGGCACGCCGCGCGCGAACTCGAGGAGCTGCCTAAGAGAGCGGGCGCGAATGACGCCGGACTGCTTGAAGACGTCCTCATAGATTTTGTCATTGCCGGCAAGCGCGCCCGTATGGGACGACGCCGCCTTCGCGCCGGCCGACGTGCGGCCCGCCTTGAGGATGACGATGGGCTTCTTCTTGGAGACCCGCTTGGCCGCCTCCGCAAAGGCGCGGCCGTCCTTCAGGTCTTCGCAGTGCTGGGCAATGATGCTAGTATTGTCGTCCTGCTCGAAGAAGGCGAGAAGGTCATCCTCGTCAATGTCGGACTTGTTGCCGAGGCCGACGATTGCAGAAACGCCCATCTTCGCCGAGCGGGAGAAACCGACGATGGCCATGCCAATGCCGCCCGACTGGGAAGAGAGCGCCGCCGACCCCTTAACGTCATAGGCCGTGCAGAAGGTGGCGCAGAGGTTGGCGGGCGTATAGTAGAAGCCGTAGATGTTCGGCCCCATCAGGCGGATATTGTATTTCTGGCCTACCTTGACGATCTCTTCCTGCAGTTCGGGGGCGCCAGCCTCGGCAAACCCTGACGGGATCAACACCGCGCCCGGAATGCCCTTCTCGCCGCATTCGGTAAGAGCGCCGGCGACGAACTTGGCAGGAATGGCGAAGATCGCCGTATCGATCGTGCCTGGTACGTCCTTGACGCTTCTGTAGGCCTTGTAGCCAAGGATTTCGTCGGCCTTGGGATGGATCGGATAAATCTCGCCCTTGTAACCGCCATTGATGAGGTTCTTCATCACCGAATTGCCGATCTTGCCGTCCTCGGCGGAGGCGCCGATCACGGCGACGGCCTTCGGCTTCATGATGCGGTTCATCGCCTTGACGATGTCGTCCTGGCTGGGTCGCGGGCGCGGCGCAGGCTGGTTGTAGTCGACCACGATGCGCACATCCGCGGCAATCGCGCCGTCCTTGGTGGCGAAAACCGGATTGAGGTCGAGCTCGGAGATTTCCGGATAATCGTTCACGAGCTGCGAAACGCGCACGATCATGTCGGCGAGCGCGGCGCGGTCGACCGGATCGCCGCCGCGCACGCCTTTCAGCATCTCGGCCGCCTGGATGCCGTCGAGCATGGAGAGCGCCTCTTCCCGCGTCACAGGCGCCAGGCGGAAGGTGATGTCCTTCAAGACTTCGACCAGCACTCCGCCGAGACCGAAAGCAACGAGCTTGCCGAAGGAGCCGTCGGTGACGGCGCCGATGATGACTTCCTGGCCGCCGGTCAGCATCTGCTGGACCTGCACGCCAGTGATCTTGGCGTCGGCCTTGTAGGCCTTCGCATTGGCAATGATCTTCTCGTAGGCGGCCTGCGCATCCTCGGCCGATTTGACGCCGACAATGACGCCGCCGGCCTCGGTCTTGTGAAGGATGTCCGGCGAGACGATCTTCATGACCACCGGAAAGCCCATGCCGGAGGCCAGCTTGGCTGCTTCCTCGGCGCTGCCGGCGACGCCTTCTTGCGGAACCTTGATACCATAGACATCGCACAGCAGTTTGCCTTCGGGCGCGGTGAGCGCCTGGCGCCCTTCAGCCTTCACCTTGTCCAGCACGTTACGGACAGCGGTTCTGTCGAGCATATTTACCTCCTCGAGTGCCGCTCGCCTTCTTTATGGCTGCGGTGTTGCATGGGCGGCTCGGCGGCACTGTTCCAGTAACCGCCTCGCGCTGGTTTTGGCTTCCTAGCGCCCCGCCCTTCTCGCGGCCGGAGCTTCAATCTCCAGCCTACGTCGGTTCCTCCGCCGCCCGGCGACGCTGCCCCTCATTCCCAGGGGTGCGATCGCTTTCGGGATGCCGGGCCGCCTTCCAACGCAGCAGCAGCCCGAAGGCCATGACGCCCATACAGATGATGGCCGGCAGCGCAGCAGGAAGCCACGGAATATGCATCGCGATCCAGGGGCCGGCGATGTGGTCATGCACGGCGAGTTCGCCTGCGATCCATCCGAGCAGGCCGGCGCCTGCCACGGCAAGCACCGGAACCCGGTCGAGCAGCCACAGCATCATGGCGCTCCCCACCACCATCAGCGGGATGGAGATAGCGATGCCGAGAGCGAGCAGCGTGACGCTGCCCTTCGCCGCCGCGGCAACCGCCAGAACGTTGTCGAGGCTCATCACCGCGTCGGCGATGGCAACGATCTTGACGGCCTGCCAAAGCGAGGTCGCCTCCTGCGCTCCCAGGTGCGATACTCCGTCCCCGCCGGTCGGCGCCACCAGCTTGACGGCGATCCAGACGAGCAGCAAGGCGCCCGTGAGTTTCAGGAACGGTACCTCGAGCACGTACACGATGGCGGCCGCGAAGGCGATTCGGAGTACGATCGCGGCGCCGGTGCCCATGAGCACGCCCCACTTTCGCTTCTCGGTCGGCAGCGACCTGCAGGCGAGCGCGATCACCAGAGCATTGTCGCCCGACAGCACGATGTCGATGCCTATGATCTTCAGCAGACCTATCCCGAAGGCCGAGGAGCCGAATTCCATTGCTTACACCCTCCCCGCCTCGCCATGCGGTCCGAGCTTGCCGTTGCGCATCTTGTCCACGAAGAATGCAATCAGCGGCCAGAAGAGCATGAGCATGGCCAATGCGCAGATCGAGCCCACGAGCCAGTTCGACCAGAAGATGGAAATGTTTCCTTGCGACATAAGCATGGATTGCCGGAATGAGCTTTCCGCCATGTCGCCCAGCACGAGCGCGAGCACCAGCGGCGCCAGCGGGTAATGAAGCTTCTTGAACACGTAGCCGACGACGCCGAAGAACAGCATGATGATGACATCAAGGAAGGCGTTGTGGACGGTGTACGCACCGATGCAGCAGAGCACGATGATCACCGGCGCGATGATCGAGAAGGGAATACGCAGGATCGACGCCCAGAGGGGTACCGTCGTCAGGACGATCAGGAAGCCGACTACATTGGAAAGATACATCGAGGCGATGAGGCCCCATACGAAGTCCTTTTGCTCGATAAAGAGCATGGGACCGGGCTGCAAACCCCAGATAAGCAGACCGCCAAGCATGACCGCCGCCGTGGGCGAGCCGGGGATGCCGAGCGTCAGCATCGGGAGCAGCGCACTTGTGCCAGCCGCATGCGCGGCCGTTTCTGGCGCAACCACGCCCTCGATCTCACCCTTGCCGAAACCATCGCGATTCTTCGAAAAGCGTTGGGCGAGGCCGTAGCTCATGAACGAAGCTGGCGTTGCGCCACCCGGAGTGATGCCAAGCCAACAGCCCACGGCCGCTGAACGGAGATAGGTGATCCAGAAGCGCGGCAAGCGAACCCAGGTATTCATCACCGAGCGCAGCGTGATGGTCGTGCTCTTGCCCCGAAACGACAGTCCCTCCTCCATGGTGAGCAGTATCTCGCCGATACCGAAGAGGCCAATGACGGCAATCAGGAAATCGAAGCCGCGCATGAGTTCGACCGTGCCGAAGGTCATGCGCAGCTGCCCGGTAACCGAGTCCATTCCCACCGCCGCAAGCGCAAACCCGAGCATCATGGCGGCCAGCACCTTAAACGGCGCCTCGCGACCCATGCCAACGAAACTGCAGAACGTAAGAAGTTGCACGGCGAAGAACTCGGCAGGCCCGAAGCGCAGTGCGAAGCCCGCTACCACCGGTGCGAGGAAGGTGATCACCGCAACGGCAAGCAGCGCGCCGATGAAGGATGAGGTAAAGGCGGCGGTCAGCGCCTGGTCGGCCTTGCCTTGCTGCGCCATGGGATGCCCATCGAAGGTGGTGGCTACCGACCATGGCTCCCCGGGAATGTTGAAGAGGACCGAGGTGATCGCGCCACCGAACAGCGCGCCCCAGTAAATCGAGGAGAGCATGATGATCGCCGCGGTGGGCGACATCGAGAAGGTGAGCGGCAAAAGGATGGCAATGCCGTTTGCGCCACCAAGTCCCGGCAACACGCCGATCAGCACGCCGAGCACAACGCCAACACACATATAGACGATATTCATAGGGTCGGCGAGAACGCCAAAGCCGTGAATGAGCGAAATCAATGCATCCATGGGGATTTCGTCCTCGATCTTGGTCTATGGGTCTCGATCTCAGAAACCGAACGCTGCCTCGAGCGGTCCTTTGGGCAGCGGGATCAGAAACGCGATTTCGAACAGCCAGAAGAGAATGAGGGGGATCGCGATTGCGACGGGCGCGGCCTTGCGGATCGAATACTTGCCCAGCCACATCATAAAGAAACAGATATAGATCGCGGAGGCGATGTAGATGCCGAGGAAATACATCACTCCGGCATAGACGGCAGTAGGCGCCAGAACCTTGAACACCAGCCGTAGGGCGGAACGCTCCACGAAATTGGACGTATTAGCATTGCGCCCTATCAGGTTGACCGCGAATGTTACCGCGCTCGCCAGGAACATGATGAGACCGATATAGAAGGGGAAATAGCCCGCCTCCGGCCCGTCGAACGCCCAGCCAATGCCGACGCGCACGCTGTCGAGCATGACGACGCCGGCAAGGACCATGAGGGCGCCCGCAACCATCAGTTCCATGACCCTAGTAGTGACCGTGGACTGGTCTTCGCCAGGCACAACCTCGGGCATCACATCATGTTCGGGTGCCATGATGAGCTCGCTTTCTCGGATTTGTCACAAAAGGAAATGGCATCCGGAGCCAAGGCCCGGATGCCATTGAGGGTCACTCGGCGAGGAACCCCGCCTTGGTCATCAGATCCTTGTGCAGAGTCTCCGCATTCGCCACCCAGGTCTTGAATTCGTCACCGGATTTGAAGGATTGTGAAAAGGCGCCCTTGGCCATGAAGTCCTTCCACTCAGGTGTCTCCCGCACCTTCTGGAATAAGGCGACGTAATAGTCTATCGCCTCTTGGCTCACGCCCGGCGACGTGAATATGCCGCGCAGCATCTGGTACTCGACGTCGACCCCGGCCTCCTTGCAGGTCGGTACATCGCCCCATTTCACTGCGCCCTCCGTCTGCATGCGCTCGGCAGCGAAGACACAGAGTGCGCGCGTGTTGCCAGCTTGCCAGAAGGAGACCTGCTCGATCGGATTGTTGACGGTGGAGTCGATATGGCCGCCCACGAGTTGCTTGGCGACATCGCCGCCGCCCTTGAACGGTACGTAGGTGAATTTCTTGCCGGTCACCTGTTCCAGCGCGACCGTGACGATCTGATCCTCCTGCTTGGAGCCCGTTCCGGCCATCTTGAACTGGTTGTCGGCGCCGGCCTTGACGGCGTCCACATAGTCCTGCGCCGTTTTATAAGGCGAATCCGCGTTCACCCACAGGACGAAATTGTCGAGCGCCAACATGGCGACCGGCGTGAGATCCTCCCAGCTGAACGGCACCCCGGTCGCAAGCGGCGTGGTGAAAAGGTTCGACAGGGTGATGATGATCTTGTGGTCGTTGCCTTCGGACTCTTTCACATCCATGAAGCCCTCGGCACCGGCGCCGCCGGACTTGTTGATGACCACCACGGACTGCTCGGCGAGCCCATGCTTCTGGACAATGCCCTGGATCATGCGCGCCATCTGATCGGCGCCACCGCCAGTACCAGCGGGAACAATGAATTCGATCGTCTTGCTGGGCTTCCAGTCGGCCCAGGACGGGGTTACGGCCGCGAAGCCCGTTAGTGCTGTTGTCAGCGCTGCTATCGCCAGCGATTGCGCAAGTTTCATGCCATTTCTCCTCCCAGATTGAGCAACGCGATTCCCTTGTGTTTCTTGCGCGTGCTCGTTTGACATTGCAGTCGCCCCGACCCGCGATTGGCACGAGTCCTAGCTTTGCCCCTTGCTGGTTGTCTGCCTCCAAGCCTCCCATTCTGTGGTATAACAAATGCCAGTCCTAACAAAGGCCCACCCACGCGTCAAGCTGGAAATCTCACACTGGCTTGGTTTGACTTATGGCATTTATTATGCCAGAAGCGCCCCATGATAACTGCTTGGCAGCCATAAAATGAAATCAGGGCGAACATCCCCATTCAGAGTTGATGCGAGCGCCAGACTGGCCGGCAAGACGGCAGTATTCAGGAGGAGGAGCAATACCTATGACCATCGTCTCGAAAGTCGAGCAGGCCCCGTCACCCGCGGAGGGAGAACGGGATCTGACTGATGGTTTTCATCTCGTCATCGACGCGCTTAAGCTCAACGGTGTCAAGACGATTTATGGCGTGCCCGGCATCCCGATCACGGACTTCGGCCGCATGGCGCAGGCCGAAGGCATTCGCGTGCTCTCGTTCCGCCACGAGCAAAACGCCGGCTACGCCGCCTCGATCGCCGGGTTCCTCACGCAGAAGCCCGGAATTTGCCTGACTGTTTCGGCGCCTGGCTTTCTCAATGGTCTGACTGCGCTCGCCCACGCCACCACCAATTGCTTTCCGATGATTCTGATTTCGGGCTCCTCCGAACGCGAGATCGTCGATCTGCAGCAGGGCGACTATGAGGAGATGGATCAGCTCGCGATCGCCAAGCCGCTGTGCAAGGCGGCTTTCCGCATCCTGCATGCACAGGACATCGGCATCGGCCTCGCGCGCGCCATTCGCGCCGCGGTTTCCGGCCGTCCGGGCGGTGTCTATCTCGATCTGCCCGCCAAGCTGTTCGGCCAGGTGATGGACGCCGAAACAGGCCGGAAGTCCCTGGTCAAGGTGATCGACCCGGCGCCGGCGCAGATTCCATCGCAAGAATCGATCAGACGCGCGCTCGACGTGTTGAAGGGCGCGAAACGGCCGCTGATCATCCTCGGAAAGGGCGCGGCCTACGCCCAGGCAGACGACGCTATCCAGCGGCTCGTCGACAAGAGCGGCGTTCCCTTCCTGCCGATGAGCATGGCCAAGGGGCTCATCCCGGACACGCATCCGCAATGCGCCGGCGCGGCGCGCTCGACCGTGCTGAAGGACAGCGATGTTGTCATGCTGATCGGTGCGCGTCTCAACTGGCTCCTGTCACACGGCAAGGGCAAGACATGGGGCGATGCCACGAAGAAGTTCATCCAGATCGACATCGAGCCGAAGGAGATGGATTCGAACGTCGAGATCGCCGCGCCCGTGGTGGGCGACATCGGCTCCTGCGTCTCGGCGCTGCTCGCCGGCATGGAGGCGGGTTGGGCTGCTGCGCCCGCCGAATGGACCGCGGCCGTCGCGAAGAAGCGCGACGAGAACGTCGCCAAGATGGCGCCGCGCCTGATGAACAACAATTCGCCCATGGATTACCACGGCGCGCTCGGCGTGCTGCGAACGATCATCGCCGAGCGACCCGACGCCATCCTCGTCAACGAGGGCGCCAACACGCTCGACCTCGCGCGCGGCGTAATCGACATGCATCAACCGCGCAAGCGCCTCGACGTCGGCACCTGGGGCGTGATGGGCATCGGCATGGGTTACGCTATCGCCGCTGCTGTGGAGACCGGCAAGCCCGTTCTGGCGGTGGAAGGCGATTCGGCTTTCGGCTTTTCCGGCATGGAGGTCGAAACCATCTGCCGGTACAACCTGCCCGTCTGCGTGGTCATTTTCAACAACAACGGCATCTACCGTGGCACCGACGTCAATGCCGCGGGCCGAGATCCTGCCACCACCGTGTTCGTCAAGGACTCGCGCTACGACAAGATGATGGAAGCATTCGGCGGCGTCGGGGTCCATGTGACGACGCCCGACGAGCTGAAGCGCGCCGTCGCCAAGGCGATGGACTCGCGCCAGCCTACCCTCATCAACGCTGCGATCGATCCGGCTGCCGGCAGCGAGAGCGGCCGCATCGGCAACCTCAACCCGCAAAGCGTCCTGAAGAAGAAATAGGAAGTATGCCCATGAAAGCGCTTGAAGGCGTTCGCATCCTAGACTTCACCCATGTCCAGTCCGGGCCGACTTGTACGCAGCTCCTCGCATGGTTTGGCGCTGACGTGATCAAGATCGAGCGCCCGGGAACAGGCGACATTACGCGTGGACAATTGCAGGACATACCCAAGGTGGACAGCCTGTACTTCACCATGCTGAACCACAACAAACGTTCGATCACGCTCGACACCAAGAACCCGACTGGGAAGGAAGTGCTCGAGCGCCTGATCAAGGAATGCGACGTGCTGGTCGAGAATTTCGGACCGGGCGTGCTCGACCGCATGGGCTTCCCCTGGGAGAAGATCAGCAGGCTCAACCCGAGGATGATCGTCGCCTCGATCAAGGGCTTCGGCCCGGGTCCTTACGAGGACTGCAAGGTCTATGAGAACGTTGCGCAATGCACCGGCGGCGCCGCCTCGACCACCGGCTTCCGCGACGGCCCGCCTTTGGTCACCGGCGCACAGATCGGCGATTCCGGTACCGGGCTGCATCTCGCGCTCGGCATCGTGGCGGCGCTTTATCACCGCACGCACTCCGGTAGGGGGCAGCGAGTCACCTGTGCGATGCAGGACGGCGTGCTGAACCTTTCGCGCGTGAAATTGCGCGACCAGCAACGGCTCGCACGCGGACCGCTGAAGGAATACAGCCAGTTCGGCGAGGGCGTTCCCTTCGGCGCGGCCGTGCCGCGCGCCGGCAATGATTCCGGCGGTGGCCAGCCCGGCCGCATCCTGAAATGCAAGGGATGGGAGCAGGATCCCGACGCGTACATCTATTTCATCACCCAGGCGCCTGTGTGGGAGAAAATCTGCGACATCATCGGCGAGCCGACCTGGAAGACGGATCCGGAATATGCGACGCCGCCGGCGCGCCTGACGAAACTGAACGCCATCTTCGCGCGCATCGAACAGTGGACGATGACCAAGACCAAGTTCGAGGTGATGAATATCTGCAATGCCGTCGATATTCCGGTCGGTCCCATCCTTTCCATGAAGGAAATTGCCGAGGATCAGTCGCTGCGCGCCACCGGCACGGTGGTCGAAGTCGACCATCCGACGCGCGGAAAATATCTTTCCGTGGGCAATCCGATCAAATTGTCGGACAGCCCGACCAAGGTGGAGCGCTCCCCCCTCCTTGGCGAGCATACGGAGGAAATCCTGCGCGACGTGCTGCGCTTTGATCCGGGCAGGATCAGCGAGATTCAGCAGAGCGGCGCAGTCGGCGTTCCACCGGCGATCGCGGCAGAGTAACCTGAGGCCGGAGAAAGCTGAATGGCGGCATCGTTAATGCCGCCACAGGCCGCTGACAAACCCCTGGCTTTGGCTTGGGTTTTTTGATTTCACTGGTTATGTCGAAGCGACCCGCCCCTGAACAGACTGCGCTCGAGAATGTGACGCTCGATGAACTGGTTCCGAAGGATCACCTGCTTCGCAAGATCGACCGGGCGATCGACTTTTCCTTCATCCACGACCCGACGGCGCCGCTCTACTGCCCTGACAACGGCCGGCCGCCACTCGACCCGACATACATCCAAACATCGAAGCCACCGAATTCTACCGGCAGTCTTCATCCGCCCACTTTCACGCTACTGCGACGTTCCGTTTCGTGGCGAGGATATTGAAGCGCCGACCAGCTGAGGTCGCTATCTTGGACAGGACGTCAGACGACGCGAACCTCGATGTCGCCGACGCCATCGATATGACCCTTCATCACGTCGCCGCGCTTGATCGCGCCGACGCCCGACGGCGTTCCCGACATGATGATGTCGCCGGGCGCCAGGCGGAACAGACCGGACAGATAGCTGATCATCTCCGGAACTTTCCAGATCATCTGGTTGAGGTCGCCGGTCTGCTTGCGTTCGCCGTTGACGTCGAGCCAGATCGCGCCTTCCGACAGGTGACCGATCCTCGACGCCGGCACCAGCGCCGAGCAGGGTGCCGACTGCTCGAAAGCCTTGCCGACTTCCCACGGCCGGCCCATGTCCTTGGCCTTGCCCTGCAGGTCGCGCCGCGTCATGTCGAGGCCGACGCCGTAGCCGTAGACACAATCCAGCGCCTTTTCGACCGGGATGTCGACGCCCCCGCTTTTCAGCGCGACGATCATCTCGATCTCGTGATGCACGTCGCTGGAAGCCGGCGGGTAAGGGAACTCCCCGCTGGTGTCGAGATTGTCGGCGTTCTTCTGGAAGAAGAAGGGCGGCTCCTTGTTCGGGTCGTGCCCCATCTCGACCGCATGCGCCGCGTAATTGCGGCCGACGCAATAGACGCGATGCACCGGGAAAAGCTGGTCCGACCCGGCGATGGGAATGGCCGGGATCGCTGTCGGTTCGATGACGTAGTTGGGGGCCGCGGCCTTGATGTTCATTGTCTTGCTCCTGCGTAGAATTCGACCTTCGCCTCGACCCACTCGATCAGTTCCGCGATCAGGAGGGCGAAGGCAAAGAGGATGATGGTGAGGGCCCAGAATTCGGCCATGCGGAAATTGCGCGAAAAAGTCTCGAACAGCGCGCCGTAGCCGACAATGGCGACAAGCAGTTGGCCGATGACCACACCCTTGACGCCGCGGATCAGCCCAAGCCGGATGCCGGCGAGGATTTCAGGCAGTGCCGCCCAGAGGATGATCTTGACGTATAGCGCACGTTTCGTCGCCCCATAGGATCGCGCCATCTCGATCAGCGAAGGCGAGATGTGGCGCACCCCGGCGCGTGTGTCGAGCACGATGATCCAGATCGCGAACAGAAAAACCGCGGCGACGATGGTCTTCTCGCCGAAGCCGAACAGGATCATCAGCACCGGCACGAGCGCCGACAGCGGTGCTGACGAGAAGATGCTGACCCATATGCCGAGCAGTTCGTCGGCGAGCTTGACACGGCCCATCAGTATTCCGAGCGGGACGCCGACGAGGATCGACAGCACCATGCCGAAGAAAAAGGCGCGCAACGTGGTGACAGTCGCGCTTTGCCAGGACGGCGTCTGCACGAGATCGACCGCGGCCCGCAGCACCTCGCTGAACGGCGGCAGCATGATCATCAGGTCGAGCCGGCCGACGATCTCCCAGACGACGCACCAGACCAGGAGCGACGCCATCATCGGCACGCGGTAGCCGAAAATCTTCATGCCCGGACCTCTGTCGGCATCGCCTCATTCGACATATTGCTTCAGCCCCTGCCAGATCTCCTCGACCGTATCGAGATAGTGCTTGTCGCGATGGATCCGGTCCGGGTCGACCAAGCGGTCGATTGCCGGCTCGATGATCTGCGACACCCGGCCCGGACGCGGCGACAAGAGCACGATCCGGTCGGAGATGTAGACGGCTTCCTCGATTGAATGCGTCACGAAGATGAAGGTCTTGTTCTGGTTGGTCCTGAGCCGGATCAAATCCTCCTGGAACTTACGCCGGTTCTGCTCATCCACCGCCGAGAAGGGCTCGTCGAGCAACAGCACGTCGGCATCGACCGACAGCGCCCGCGCAAGGCCGACACGCTGGCGCATGCCGCCCGACAGTTCGTGCGGATATTTGTCTTCGAAACCGGAAAGCCCGACCTCGCCGATATAGTGGCGGGCGACCTTCTCGCGCTCGGCAACCGCCTTGCCCCTGAGTTCGAGGCCGAAGGCTACGTTCCGCAGCACCGTTGCCCAGGGCAGCAGCGCGAAGTCCTGGAACACGAAGGCGCGTTCCGGGCCTGGCTTGCTGACCGTGTGGCCGTTGACTGAGATGGTGCCGGCATCGGCCTCGACCAGCCCGGCGATGATTTTGAGCAGCGTCGTCTTCCCGCAGCCGCTCGGCCCGAGCAGGCTTGTCAGCTTGCCCCTTGGAAAATCGAGGTCGATGCCGCGGAGCGCTTCGACACTGCCGTAGGTCTTGGAGATGCCGCGCACCTCGACGATGGCGTCGACCGGCTCAGGCACTGGCTTTGGTCCGTTCCTCAAGATAGCGGTGCGCATGTCAGGCGCTTCTCTTTTCAGGCCTGAAAACACGCGTTTCAACCCACTGCAATGCGATGAGCGTCAGGGTCGAAAGGGCAATGATCGAGGCAATGGTTGCGTACATCTCGGCATAGTCGGCGCGGGAGCGGTGGAAGGTGATGAGGTCGCCAATGCCGGTCGGCGTGATCAGGAGTTCGGCAAGCACGACGCCGACGAAGCCGGCGGCGACGCCGAGACGCAGACCGGCAAAGATGACCGGGCTGGCGTCGGGCAGGATGATCTTGGACACGACCTGCCATCGCGTGCCAAGGAAAGACTGGCACATGGCGATCAGCGAGGTGTTGACGTTGCGCACCGCCTTGTAGGTGTTGAGCACGATGACGGGCAAAGCGAGGATCATCACGGCAAGCGTCTTCGCCGTCATGCCGATGCCGTAGATGAAGGTGACCATCGGGATGAAAGCCGCGACGGGTGCCGCCTGCAGCACGATGAAGATCGGGATCAGCAGCCACTCGCCAGTGCGCCACAGGCCGCACAGCGTGCCGAGGCCGACGCCGAGGAAGGCCGAGAGAATGACGCCGAGCAGCAGCGGCTGCAGCGTCGAAAGATAGGCTTTCGGCAGGCTGCCATCGGCGGTCATGCTGACGAACGCGATGACAGTGTCGAAAAATGTCGGAAACGCGAAGCTGACAGGGATCATGCCTGCGATCTGCCAAATGCCGGCAAACAGCACGACGGAAGCGACGCGCAACAAGGCCGGGTGGTTTTGCCAGCCGCTCGTCTCGCTGCGCCCTGACAGGGGTGCGAGGCTTATCGCCCCGCCCTCGGTTCTCGTGCTGTCCATTGTTTATTTCTTGCCGAGCTTGGCGGTAGCGCGGTCGAGCGCCGAAACATCCCAGAACTCCTCGACCTTGAGCGCTGACGCATCGCCTTCGATCTGGCCGGCAAGGCTGAAAAAGGCGAAGTCGTCCGCCGCTGCATCCGCGCCACCGCCGTTCAGCGCCAACGCGCCGGCTTCGGCGGTCTCCTTGTAATATTCGGCGATCTCCGCATCGGCTTCCGCGCCAAGGTCGGCCAGCAGCTTGTACTTGTTGCGCAGGTCGACAGCGGCTGCCGGGTTCGCCGTGATCTCGCGTCCGGTGTTGATCAGTTCTTCGACGAGGATGTCGACATCGGCGGCATTGTTCTTGAGATAGTCCGCGGTCGCGAACACAGCTTCATCGGTGGCGCTGAGATTCTCGACCGGCAGAACGACGAACTTGCCCGGCGCCTCGGCCTCAAGGGCACGGCGGTTGGCCGCATCGACGATCGATGCCTTCAGCGTGCCTTGCAGCAGTGCGTTGCGGCGAACCTCCGAGCCAGGCACGTAGCTGACGGTGCCGAGCGTGATGCCGTTGTTCTTTGCCATCAGCAACATCACGGCCTCGGTGCCGGATCCACGCGCCTGCACTGCCACATCCTGTCCGTCGAGATCCTTCCAGGACTTGTAGAACTCGCCATTGACGACCGGGAAGAAGCGCAGCGTCGAAATCTGCGCGAAAATGCGGATCGGCACGCCGACCTTCTGGATCAGCGTGTAGGGCGCGCCGATGCCGACATCGGCCTGGCCGCCGACGATCGCCTGCGCGGCGAGATCCTCGTCGTTGAGGATGATGAGTTCGACGTTGACGCCGCGCTCCTTGGCCCGCTCGATAGCCGCCAGCGTCTGGATGGACTCGATGCCGGGCAAGTCGCCGAAGGCGATCCGCATGTCGCCGGCATTGGCGGCGGGCGCGGCCATTGCAACACCCATGAAGGCCGCGAAAGCGCTCGCCAGGATCATGCGTCTGGAAATGCTGGTCATGTTTGTTCCTCCCGTTTTCTTGTAACCAATGGTTTGATTGGTTAAGGATAGGAACGGCATTGGTCAAGCGTTTTATGCCTGGAACGTCCACTAGCGATGCGATTGACCGGATCGGTGGTTTCGTTCTAGTAGCGCGTGGAAGAACGATTCTAAATTGGTTGAACCGATGGAGAAGATTGGCAACGGTGGCCATGCAGCGCTTGTGCAGCTTCAGGCCTATCTGGCGCAGATCGATCTGCCGAGCGACGGCCGCCTGCCCCCGGAGCGCGAGCTCTGCGACACGCTCGGTGTATCGCGCGGCGACCTGCGCAAGGCGCTCGACGTGCTGGAGCGCGATGGTCACATCTGGCGTCATGTCGGCAAGGGCACGTTCGTCGGCAGCGGCCCGATCGAGGAAACCATCGGCATCTCGGAGATCGCGGGAAGCTCCAGCCCGGCCGATGTGATGCGCGCCCGGCTGATCATCGAGCCCGAGATCGCGCGTGAGGCGGCACTGCACGCCACCACCGCCGACATCGCCGCGATGCGCCAGTCGCTCGCCCAGACGCGCGAGGCGGCGACCTGGCGGCAATACGAGAACATCGACAATCTGCTGCACCGGCAAATCGCGCAGGCCAGCCGCAACACCGTCCTGCTCGGCCTGTTCGACGTGCTGAACGCGGTGCGCCGGACGGTTGTCTGGGGCCGCCTGCGCGCTGACAGCGCCCGCCCACCCGCAGACCATCATAGCTTTGCCGACCATGAACGTATTGTCGAAGCAATCGCCGACCGCGACCTGGCCGGTGCCGCGGCGGCCATGCGCCTTCATCTTCAGCAGGTCGGGCGGCGTTTGATTCCTATGAGTGAGGCTGCGGAGTAGCACTTACCGCCGTGTCATCGAATTCCTGCTCGATCCGCTCATCGAGATGAAAGACGAGGCGTTTCGTGAAAGATGAACTTGCCAATGCGAACGTAAACAGTAAAGATTGGTTGTTCGGCGCCGGTGACGTTTCACGCAAAAGTATCGGCCCTGTTGTCACAAATACGGAGCTTGTGACGGCGGAGGCGGAAAGGGCGTTGACGGGTGGATGAAACCGGCATGAACTCCATGAACGCAGTCTTGCTCGACAGCCCCGTCACGGTGGGCGCCGGACGACACCCGGATACCGCTCCGGCAGCGAAACCGCGTCGCAAAAAAATAGCAGCGTGACGGTGCGTGTCGTCGAGGAGCGCGACTGGCCGGCCTTGCGCGAACTGGTGCTCAAGCATCGATAGGGTCAGCCGATTGCTTGGAGCCTGCGGAGAAATATCTATTGGAAGCAACTAAGCTAGTTCGACATGATTTGGAGGAGGTCAGATAAAATGGCAAACCATCGAAATTTCTTGGATGCATTTAATAGTTACGGCGTTACATTAACGGGATTATTATTTGACGAGATTCAATCGAAAATAAGTGTAAATGGTGAGGTTGGATACGGATATTTATACATAGAAAAAATAAGAAGGAAAGCTTGAGAGGAATATTGCCTTGTGAAATCGAGCGGAGGCGACTCAACGACACTCGTTCCCATCGGTAGAGATGGTAGAGAGCAGATCCTGAAGTTTTTCACTGAGAATCCTCTCTGATGGGGTCGTTGTGGTCAAGGTGCTCCCGTAGCTATTTCTCGGATCGTTCCGCAGGTCACTCGCTTCTCTTCGCGGTTGGCGCTTTGGCTGCCGCATGATGGGGTCAGGAGAGCGAGGCGTCTCAATCTGTTTCACGACCTTGCGAACCTTGGTTCGGCAGGTTCGGGACTCTCAACGAGATCGCTTCGCCCATCGTCCCCACGGAACGATCCGGGCATCGCCCTATTCGGGCGAAGGCTTTGTTGGGGTCGGAACAAGATCTGCTTTCCCAGACACGCGGTCTTTATCAACCAAAGACAGCGATCTCCTTGTGATCCAGTGCTTTCCATGCGATTCTTCGGGCTCGCAGCGAAGGAGACCGGGATGTCTGAAACGATGCTGGCAGCGCTTTCCAACATTCGGACAGTCGAAGACATGATCCTGGCGTTCCAGGATGAGCAGCATTGTCGGCGGCTCTTGGAAGGCATGGTGTGGCCAGAAGGTAGAATCTGCCCAGCCTGCGGGTACAAACGGTCGATAGCGATAGCCGGCCGCGACATGGGCAAGCATCGGGCACGACCGGGTCTCTATCAATGCTCCAGCGGCGATTGCCGGTTCCAGTTCACGGTGACGACACACACGCCCCTGCACGCCACAAAGCTTCCCTTGCGTGTGTGGCTCAAAGCGATGTGGCTGATGCTGCAGTCGGACAAGGGCTTGTCCTCGGTGCGCCTCGCCGAGGCTCTCGGGGTGAGCCAGCCCACCGCCTGGCGCGTAGGGCACGCGCTGCGCCTGATGGTTGCGCGCGAGCACATGCTGGATGGCACGGTGGAGATTGACCATTTCCATCTCGGTGGCCGCCCAAAGAAGCATCCAGACGATCCGCCGCGCGGACGAGGCCGAAAAGGTCAGTCGAATACGCAGAAAACGCCTGTCATGGCGATGGTGCAGCGGCCGAACGACGACACGCCCGGCACTCCGGCCGGCGACGCGCGTGCCGCGGTGGTGACCGGCCTTTCGATGCGCGATGCCGAGCGCGTCATCGAAACGCAGATCACGCCCGATGCCCGCTTGATGAGCGACGAGGCGAAGGCGTTCATGGCCATTGGTGAGAGTTTCGCCGAGCATGAGACCGTAAAGCACTCCAGCGGCGAATATGTTCGCGACACTGTCCACGTCAATTCGGTCGAAGGGTTCAACTCGCGTGTTCGCCGCACAATTGCCGGCGTCTTTCACCACATCAGCCCGCAGCATGCGGATCTGTATTTTCACGAGATCGGCTTTCGCTGGTCGCACCGCGTCGTCGCAGGCAATGCCGTTCGCAAAACCCGGCGCGGCCGCGAAACCATCCGGACGCTTTGGTCGCGCGTGCCGCCGGCCCTGCAACTCCTGAGCGTCTTTCGCGCCGCTGTTGGACGTCAGATGCGCCGCAGCCAGGATGGCGGCATCGTCATCAAATCAGCCGTAGCGGTCTTTGGTTGATAAAGACCGCATGTCTGGGAAAGCAAATCTTGTTCCGACCCCATTCCCCCCTCAAGGCTGGCCAGCCGTCCCGGCCAGGCAACCGAGCCGGTTGATCGCAAGGACATGCGCCGCGCCGAGACGGTCGAGAAGGCGCATGGCCGCATCGAAACCCGCCGCATCGCGGTGCGCCCGATCCCCTCGAGGCTCGACCGCGACTGGCCGGGCGCAACCCAGATCGTCAGGCTCGAACGGCTGCGCGAACTCAAGGACCGCTGCTCGCGCCAGATCGTCTATGCCATCACCTCGATCCCGACCGGGGCCATCGACCCTGAACAGATGCTGGCGCTGGCCCGCGCCCACTGGCAGATCGAGAACCGGCTGTTCCGTGTCCGAGACGGAACCTTTGCCGAAGACTTGTGCCGCGTTCGGACCGGCAACGCACCCGCCGCCCTCGCCCATCTGCGCGACGCCAGCCTCACGCTCATCCGCAAACGCAAACACAAGCCAAAGCCCGCTCGCGAAGCCTTCGCCGCAAACCCCAAGGCCGCAATCCGCGCAATCCTAAGGGCATGAATTGAATTGCCCTGCCCTCCTCCCTCCTTGTCTCGCTATTCCCATTGAATGCCATTTAAACCGACGCTATAATGCGTCATATTGATTGGCGATCATAACGGAAGGAGATGGCTATGGGTCTCGTCCAATATTCCGACAAGGGCCTCTTCGCTCCGCGCAAGATCGCGGAAGCATTCCGCACGACTAGCGAGGAAGTCGCCCGAACCGCGGGGCTTGGCAGGGACGCAGTCCAGCGCAAGGACCGTATTCGGTCGGACAAGACCCAGCGCCGGCTGCGCGAGATGGTAGAGGTGATCAACAAGGTCGAGCCGCGTTTCGGTTCGCAGTTGATGGCCTATGCCTGGTATCGCTCGGAGCCGCTGACGGGCTTCTCTGGCCAGACGGCCATGCAGCTCGTGCGCAGCGGCCGTGCCGACGACGTGCTGGACTATGTCGACGCTATCGACGCCGGCGTGCACGCCTGACACGGTGCTGTATCGTGGGAAGCTCTATCGGGCGCTGAACCCCATCTATGCGCGTGAGCCGCTGTCGGGGCGCGGCGCGGAACTCTACGGTGGACGCTTCAATCCCAAGGGCGTGTCGGCGCTCTATGCGTCGCTGTCGGTGATGACGGCGCTGCGCGAAGCGAACCAGGTCGGCAATCTCCAGCCGACGACGCTCGTCTCCTACGACGCTGAGATCGATCGTGTGTTCGACTGTCGGGATGACGGTACTCTCAAAACGCAGGGAATGGACGCCGCGGCGCTCGCCGACGACACATGGCGCGATCAGATGAAGGCGAGCGGGGAAGCACGAACGCAGGCGTTCGCCCGCAGGCTGATCGCCGGCGGCTATCAAGGCTTGCTGGTGAGAAGCTTCGCCCCAGGTGCTGCTGCCGACGATCTCAACCTGGTGCTTTGGAAATGGGGCGATGCAGCCCCGGCCCGCGTGATCCTGATCGACGACGAGAACCGCCTGTCGAGATAGCCGCCTATACTGCTTTCCGATCAGCCGGACGGCCCATTGCTGTTGTCGGTCAAATCCTCCGAGTCCGCAGCAAAAGCTTTGTCGACGTAGGCGAGCTGCTCGAGCTTCATCGCAGCTCGGCCTCGAAGGCGAAGGCCCCACCAACCCGCGGCCTGTACGTGCCGAGGCGCCTTTGCGCACCGGCGAGCCGTCGGCGATAGTTCTCCTGCTCGCCCTCGAAATCGGCAAGAGCATGCTCAAGCCGGGCGATGGCGCCGATCGGCGTCGTGGTGACTGGAAGCTCGACCTCATGCTTGGCGCCGGTGCGCAACAGCATGATGGTGTAGTGGAAGCCGTCCTTGCCGAAACGCTCACCGCAGAACTGCAGATCGAAGCCGCCAATCGAGGCGAGGACCGCCTCGCCGTCCTGCTGGAACTGCACGAGGGTCAGGATTTTCTTCATCAGCGCGCGGCCAGCGAGTTTTCGTTCGTCGAACGCTTCGCCAGTCACCGTCATGGAGAATGCATCGCCCGTCGTCGGAACCAGACGCTCGATATCCTGGGCGATCTCGCTGATTCTCCGGGTCGACAGATCGATTTCGCGCTCGGCATCGCGGATCTGCCGGCGGATCGCATGCTGGTCGTCGATATGGGCCGCGCGCAGCCGGTCGAGGCAGGCGATCTCGGCCTCCAGCCCCGCCCTCTGCATCAGGCGTTGATCGCCCGATGCAATAGCCTTGGCGATGGCGAACTGGTTGGCTTGCCCCTCGCCCATGTCTTCCAGCCGGCGAATGCTGGTGTCGCCGGAGAGTGCCGCGGCGATAAACCGAGCCTTGCGCTCGTTGTTCTGCCACATGGTCGCATCGAGCGAGCCGAGGGTCGCGTAGGCATAGAGGCCGGCCTCGTCGTGCTGGTTGCCTTGCCGCACGGTGCGGCCTTCGCGCTGTTCGATCTGGGACGGCAGCCAGGGCACGTCGAGATGGTGGAGCGCCTTCAGCCTCGCCTGCACGTTGACGCCGGTGCCCATCGTCTCCGACGATCCGATCAGCACGCGGACTTTGCCGGCATTGAAATCGTTGAATAGGCGCTGTTTGGCCGTCCGAAAATCCTGCATATAGGCAATTTCCGAGGCGGGAACGCCCATGCGGACCAGTTCGTCCCCGGATCCACCGATAGGCGGAGAAGCTACGGCTCGCCTCGACATTGATCGTGCCGAGATCGGAGAAGATCAGCTGGCCGGCGCCGGGCTTGTCGAATTGTTTTCCATCCTTGCGGACATAGGCCGCATCGCTCGTCTCCCGCCAGATGCGAAAGGCGTTATGGATGAGAGCGTTGAGATTGTTGGCTTCCTCGTTGTCCATGCCTGCGTCGACAAGACGCAAATCGATCGCCGCATGACGACCATCGGTGATGACCGAGAGCAAAATATCGTCGTCGGGCTGGGGCGGCCCGTCGCGTTCCTCGATCGCTTTGATGCGCTGGTCGAGCAGTCGCTGATAGGCCTTGAAGGTCGCGGTAGGCTCGGCCGTGATGATCTGACGCTTGCCGCCGGCAATCTCGGCCTTCACATAGGTGAGCAGATCGGCTGGCTGCACCACATCGGCGAACGACCGGAACATGGCGATCAGTTCGGGCACGTTGACTAACTGGGCGAACCTGGTGACCGGCTTGTATTTGCCGGACGGCTGGAGTTCCAGTTCGGTGTTCGTGTCGCCGAATGTGCTGGCCCAGGCCGAACTCGTGCAGGCCTCGCTGCGAGAGGGCAACGTGATCCATCAGGCGCTGCACGGTGAACATGTGAATGCTCCACCGCCTAAAAGGCGGTGGCTTCGGGTTACGGCTTAAAGCCGGATCGGTCCGCCGGCGGCGGACGAGGCATTCACTCACGTCACGTTGAAGTCGTCATCGGGCTCGGG
>NZ_JAVFVV010000018.1 GCF_030929505.1 Mesorhizobium sp. LHD-90
CTCGCGCAAAACCGCAATGATCTGCTCTTCCGTAAACCGCTTTCTCTTCATCAGTCCGTCCTTCAAACAAGGGCCGGACTCTAATCTCAACTGGAGGAAATTACCGGGGGCAGGTCAGCGGTCGCCCAACGTCATGTCCGATGTCGTGTGGCCCACCGTTTTGCCTCGCCGTCCCGGTTGACCTGCCGGCGCAAAGCGGCTTTCCATGGCCATCCAACCGGAGGCGTTTCGACCATGACACTCGCCGCAGCGGCGCAGACCGCCACCTGGACCTATGTCGATGGCGACTGGCACGAGGGCAATGTCGCGATCCTGGGGCCGCGCAGCCATGCGTTCTGGCTGGCCTCCAGCGTGTTCGACGGGGCACGCTGGTTCGAAGGCGTGGCGCCCGACCTCGATCGTCACGCGGCGCGGGTGAACGCTTCCGCGATCAGCCTCGGCCTCAGGCCGACCAAGACGGCCGAGGAGATCGTCGGCCTGACCTGGGACGGGCTGAAAAAATTCGACGGCAAGACGGCGATCTACATAAGGCCGATGTATTGGGCCGAGCATGGCGGCTACATGGGCGTGCCGCCCGACCCGGAATCGACGCGTTTCTGCCTGTGCCTCTATGAGGTGCCGATGCCGGCGCCGGGCGGCTTCTCGCTGACCGTCTCTCCGTTCCGCCGCCCGACCATGGAGACCATGCCGACCGACGCCAAGGCCGGTTGCCTCTATCCCAACAATGGCCGCGCAATCATGGAGGCGCTCATGCGCGGCTTCGACAACGCGCTGGTGCTCGACATGCTGGGCAATGTCGCCGAGACGGGATCCTCCAACATCTTTCTGGTCAAGGATGGGCAGGTGTTCACGCCGTCGCCGAACGGCACGTTCCTCTCCGGCATCACGCGCTCGCGCACCATCGGCCTGCTTGGCGACTACGGCTTTCGCACAATCGAGAAGACGCTGACGCCGCGCGATTTCCGCTTTGCCGACGAGATTTTCTCCACCGGCAACTACTCCAAGGTTGTGCCGGTGACCCGCATTGAGGACCGCGACCTGCAGCCCGGCCCGGTCGCGCGCAAGGCGCGCGAACTCTACTGGGAATGGGCGCACGCGACCGCCGCGTGAGCCGCAAGGCGATGGTTTGATTCTCATTTCGCCGCAGGTTTTGGAAGGAAAACCGTGTGACAGTTTTCCGGAACCTGCTTAGAAGGGAACCGACGCGCCGCGGCGGAGTTTTCCCAGCGGTCGTGACCCGTCTTCTCCCGGCCAACAAGGCCGATCTCTAGCCAACGAGGGAGTATTGCCATGGCTTTCGAACTGCCCGCTTTGCCTTACGATTACGAGGCGCTCCAGCCCTTCATGTCGAAGGAGACGCTCGAATACCATCACGACAAGCACCACAAGGCCTATGTCGACAACGGCAACAAGCTCGCCGCCGAAGCCGGCATGGAAAACCTTTCGCTGGAAGAGATCGTCAAGCAGTCGTTCGGCAAGAATGCCGGCCTGTTCAACAATGCCGGCCAGCACTACAACCATATCCACTTCTGGAAATGGATGAAGAAGGGCGGCGGCGGCAACAAGCTGCCCGGCGCGCTGCAAAAGGCTGTCGACGCAGATCTCGGCGGCTACGACAAGTTCAAGGCCGACTTCATCGCCGCCGGCACCACGCAGTTCGGCTCCGGCTGGGCCTGGCTGTCGGTCAAGGACGGCAAGCTCGCCATCTCCAAGACGCCGAACGGCGAAAACCCGCTGGTGCACGGCGCCACGCCGATCCTCGGCGTCGACGTGTGGGAGCATTCCTATTACATCGACTACCGCAACGCCCGACCGAAATATCTCGAGGCGTTCGTCGACAGCCTGATTAACTGGGACTACGTGCTCGAGCTCTACGAAAAGGCGAAGTGAGCCCGTCAAGCATCTGAGTCCTTATCGAAAACCCCGGTTCGCCGGGGTTTTTTTGTTGGGCGGCTCGGAAGTCCCAATAAAGTTCACGAAACCGTGAAGTTGCGCGTCGCAAGAACTCGTGCAAGCTCGTCGTTAGCCTCCTCAGGCAGCCATCCGCAACCCAGAGGGACTTCCATGAAAAAACTGCTTCTCGCCATCTCCCTGCTCGCGCTGACGGCGCCGGCGGTGAGCGCCGATCCGATCGCCGACCGCAAGGCGCTGATGAAGGCAAACGGCAAGGCCATCGGGCAACTCGTGGCGATCACCAAGGGCGAGGCGCCCTTCGACGCCGCCGTCGTGCTTGCGGCCCTGCAGACGCTGAACGACGATGCGCAGAATCTTGACGTGGCAGTCCTGTTCCCTGCAGGCAGCGACAAGGGCGACACAACCGCCTCGCCGAAGATCTGGGAAGACATGGCCGGTTTCCAAGCCAAGGCCGACAAGTTCAGGACCGACGCCGCTGCCACGCTTGCCGCGCCGCCGGCCGACGCCGATGGGGTCAAGGCGACTGTTGGCGCAATCGGGGCGAATTGCGGCGGCTGCCACGAGACGTTCCGGATCAAGAAAGGCTGATCCCGCGCGGGATGGGCTTCTTCGACAAGCTTGCCATCGGTGTGGCGGCTATGGCCGGCGCCGCGGCGGTGGCCGGATGGGTGCTGTCGGCGCCGCAGCGGCTGGACGAGGTCACGGTTGCGAGCCTTGGTACGGGCGACGCGGCGCGCGGCGAACGCATCTTCTGGGCGGGCGGCTGCACGTCCTGCCACGCCAAGCCGGGGTCGCAGGGCGAGGATAGGCTGCAACTGGCCGGCGGCGTTCAACTGAAGACGCCGTTCGGCATTTTTGTCGCGCCCAACATCTCGCAGGACCCGGCCGACGGCATCGGCAATTGGAGCGTCGGCGACCTGGCGAACGCCATGCTGAAGGGCGTCTCGCCGGACGGCTCGCACTTCTATCCGGCCTTCCCATATGCGTCTTATGCGCGGATGAAATCCGCCGACATTGCCGACCTTTTTGCCTACATGAAGACCTTGCCGGCGGTGCCCGGCAAGGCGGCCGGACACCAGTTGAGCTTCCCGTTCAACATCCGGCGCGGGCTGGGGTTGTGGAAGCTTCTTTATCTTAGCGACCAGCCGGTCGTTAGTTTTCCGGAGGGCACGGACGAAAAAATCCTGGCCGGCCGCTACCTGGTCGAGGGACCGGGCCATTGCGGCGAATGCCACACGCCGCGCGATTTTATAGGCGGGCCGGAAAAGTCGCAGTGGCTGGCCGGCGCGGTCGCCGCAGAGGGGCAGGGCAACGTACCCAACATCACCGGTGGGGAAGGGGGTATCGACGGCTGGTCGGCGGGCGACATCGCCTATCTCCTGGAGAGTGGCTTTACCCCGGATTTCGATTCGGTCGGCGGTTCGATGGTAGAGGTTCAGAAGAACATGGCGCGGCTGGCGCAGGAGGACCGCGCGGCGATCGCGGCGTATCTCAAGGCGGTGCCGCCGCATGCGAATGGATATCCGGCGAGGGGGCAGGCAGTAGGGCAGTAGGGCAGTAGGGCAGTAGGGCAGTAGGGCAGTAGGGCAGTAGGGCGCGATGGTCCCGGCCCTGTAGAGATCCGCATCACACCGTCCTCGTAGACCCCCGGTTGCGCTCTTCCGGCGCATTGAAGGATGCATCAGGCAAATTGGTTGGACGTCGCGCTGGCGGCCAACTATGGGCCCTTGCAGAGAGGACCCTTCATGAACATCCGCCCCGCGCCGCTGACCGAGCCCGTATCGCCGAAACGCCCGACGGATCGAAGCTTCGAGCCGCTGGACTATGGGCTCTACGCGCTGACCGTCGTTGCCTGGAGCGCATCGTGGTTTGCCATCGAGCTGCAGGTCGGCACGGTGCCCAACGAGGTCAACCTGGTCTGGCGCTTCGCCATCGCGACGCTGTTGATGTTCGGATGGCTCGTGGTGTCCGGCGGTAGGCTGCGCATCGCGCTTGCCGATCACCTGCGTATCGCTGCGCTCGGCGTCCTGATCTTCTCGTCGAACTTCCTGTTCTTCTACTACGGCGCGCAGTATCTGGTCAGCGGACTTCTGTCCGTCGTTTTCTCGCTGGCGTCCGTCATCAATCTCGCCCTTGCAGCCGTCGTCATGCGCGAACGTCCTGCGGGACGCGTGCTCATCGGCGGGCTGCTCGGTTTTTCCGGCATTGCGCTGATGTTCCTGCCCGAGATCGGTCGCGACGGATTTTCCGGAAGCACCTTGATCGGCCTCGCGCTGTGCCTGTGCGGAACCCTGTCGTTTTGCTTCGGAAACCTGATCTCGGCGAGTTGCTATCGGCGCGGACTGCCGATCGTCACGACCAATGCCTGGGGCATGCTCTACGGCACGTTGTGGAGCGCGGTTTTGGCGCTCGTCCAGGGCAAGCGCTTCATCATCGAGCCCACTGTCACCTATCTCGGATCGCTGGTCTTCCTGGCCGTGGTTTCGACCGTGATGGCTTTTGCCGCCTACCTCACCTTGCTCAACCGGATCGGCCCGGCCCGGGCCGGTTACGCCACCGTGATCTTTCCGGTCTTCGCGCTCCTCATCTCCACCGGCCTCGAGGGCTATCGCTGGACGCTTTTTGCGCTGGCGGGCCTGGTTCTGGTGGCGGTCGGCAACGTGCTTGTCATTCGCGGGCGGCGGTAGCCGCAACCTCGGCATCCGGAGCCTCGGGAGGCATTGCCTCCCGAGGCGATTCGGCGCGCGTGCCTACGCGCCGAAACGGTCGATCACCTCGTCCAGCGGGACGTGTCCGAGGACTGCGCCGGAACCGGCGGGAAGGTCGCCATATTCCAACGCTTCGGCAAATTGCACTACTGGCTCGGCTTCGATGCGCCGCCTGAGCGCCGCGAGCTTCGGGTAGTCGCCGCCGTCGATGGCTTTGTGGAACTCCGCCCAGCGCGCCACGCCGATCAGCGTGGTGTCTGCGACCGTCATGCGATCCCCGACCAGGAAGCCGCTTTGCGGGATCATGGCTTCGAGACGATCGTGACGATCCTTGACCGCCTGGCGCCCGTAGCGGCGGAGCGCGTCGAGATAGGCGGGATCGCCGTCCTCGGTCTCGTAGGCGACCCAGAGCGGGCTGAATGCGCCGGTGAAGCCGGTGTTGACGAAAGCCGCGAGCTGATACATCCGGTCGGCCTCCGGCGACTTCGGTTCGAAGGTGACGCGGCGCGCCGTGTCGCGCTGCTCTATCCAATGGATGATCGCCATCGTCTCGGTCAGCGCCCGGCCCTCCTCGGTGATCAGGACAGGTGTTTCCTGCCGCCCGTTGATGCGCGCAAAACGGTCGTTCTTCATGTCGTTCAGCATGTCGACGCGGCACAGCCGGTAGGGCCGGCCCATCAGTTCGAAGGCGGCGACGAGGCCCATCGAGCTTCCCGCCGGGAAGCCGTAGACGAGAATAGGTTCCATAGTTCAGCTCCGTGATGAAAGAAATCACGCTGCGCAGCGGAGCTTGATCTAGGTGGCGGAAGAGCCCAGGTAAATTACGCACAATTTTGTAACCAGGAGCGCCCGATGAAGGACACGGTTTCGAGCTGCCCGATCGAGGACGTGATGCGGGTGCTGAGCGGCCGCTGGCCGACGCTGCTGATCTATTACCTGAAGGATGGCACCAAGCGGTTCAACGAGCTGCGCCGCGACAACCCGACCGTGTCGCACCGCATCCTGACGCTGGAACTGCGAAAACTCGAGGCGGCGGGCATCATCACCCGCACCGCCCATTCCGGCTATCCGCTGCGCGTCGACTATGATCTCACGCCGGCCGGCCTCGCCCTGCTGCCGCTGGTCGATGCACTGGGCGACTGGTGGCAAGACACGAGGCGCGGGGCCAGGCAGGTTGAGCCGGCCGTTCTGCGGCCGGCGGCGTGACCGTCGTCGTCAGGCGCTGACTGCTGCGTCGACCTTGCCGGTGACTTTCAGCGCAAAGGCATAATTAAACGCGATCTCCTCCAGCCGCGAAAAGCGGCCGGATGCGCCGGCATGGCCGGCATCCATGTTGATCTTGAACAGCACCGGATTGTCGCCGGTCTTCAATTTGCGCAGCCGCGCCACCCATTTCGCCGGCTCCCAATAGGTGACGCGCGGGTCTGTGAGGCCGGCCACCGCCAGGATCGGCGGATAGTTTTTCGCACCGACATTGTCGTAGGGCGAATAGGCGGCGATCGTCCGGTAGTCCTCGACGGAGGCGATCGGATTGCCCCATTCCGGCCATTCGGGCGGGGTCAGCGGCAGCGTGTCGTCGAGCATGGTGTCGAGCACATCGACGAAGGGCACCTCGGCGATTACGGCGCCGAACGCATCCGGCGCGAGATTGGCGACCGCGCCCATCAGCATGCCGCCGGCTGAACCGCCCTGCGCAATGATGCGGTCATGGCGGGTGTAGTTTTCGGCGACGAGGTGTGTCGCCGCGGCGATGAAGTCGAGGAAAGTATTGGTCTTCTTTTGCCGCTTGCCGTCCTCGTACCAGGCAAAACCCTTGTCCTTGCCGCCGCGGATGTGAGCGATGGCGTAGACGAAGCCGCGATCGGCAAGCGACAGGATGTTGGTGTTGAAGCCGGCGGGGATGGCGATGCCGTAGGCGCCATAGCCATAGAGCAGGCAGGGCGCGGAGCCGTCGATCGATGTGTCGCGATGATGGATGAGCGAGATCGGCACCAGTTCGCCGTCATGGGAGGGCGCCATCAGGCGGCGGGTGACATAGTGCTCAGGATCATGGCCCGATGGGACTTCCTGGGTCTTGAGTAGCGTGCGCTGGCGCGTGCGCATGTCGTAGTCGAACACCTGGCCCGGCGTGGTCATCGACGAATAGGAGAAGCGCACCACGTCGGTGTTGTATTCGTAGGAGCCCATCAGGCCGAGCGAATAGGCTTCCTCGTCGAAGGCGATCATGTGCTCGCTGCCGTCGGCGCGGTCGCGGATGACGATGCGCGGCAGGCTGTCCTTGCGCTCCAGCCGGACCACGAAATCCCTGAAGCCGACGACCGAAAGGATGAGGCGGCCGGGCTCGTGGGGGACCAGTTCCACCCAGTTCTCGCGCCGCGGATCGTCGACCGGCGCGGTCATGATCTTGAAATCCTTGGCGCCGTCGGCGTTGGTGAGCACGAAGAACACGTCGCCGCCTTCCTCGAGGTCGTATTGCAGGCCCGCTTCGCGCGCCGCCACCAGCTTCGGCTCGGCGTCCGGCGTGGCGGCGTCGAGGATGCGGTATTCCGAGGTTTCGTGATCGTTGATGCCGATCATGATCCAGCGGCTGTCGCGGGTGCCGCCGACGCCCATGAAGAAGCCGGCGTCGGTTTCTTCGTAGACCAGCCGGTCGTCGGCCATGTCGGTGCCGAGTTGGTGATAGAAGGCTTTCGACGGACGATGGTTGGGGTCGAGACGGGTGTAGAAGAAACCCGCATTGCCGGCATCCCAGACGCCCGAACCTGACGTATCGGGAATAATGTCGGCAAGGTCTTCTCCGATGCCAAGGTCGCGTGTCTTCAGCGTGAAGAATTCCGAACCCTTGTCGTCGAAACTCCAGATCAGGCGATTGTGATCGGAGGAATGGTCCATGCCGCCAAGATTGAAATAGGCCTTGCCTTCGGCTTCGGCGTCGCCGTCGAGGATGATTTCCTCCGCGCCGCCGTCGCGCGGCGTGCGGAAGAAGCGCGGATGCTCGCCGCCCTTCTTGTAAGAAGAGCCGTAGGCGTACGGCCCGTCCTTCATGGGGACGGAGGAATCGTCCTCCTTGATGCGACCCTTCATTTCCTGGAACAGTGTCTTTCGCAGGTCCGCGGTGTCGGACATCAAGACTTGCTGGTAGGCATTTTCTGCCTCCAGATGCTTGCGGATGGCCGGGTCGAGCACGGACGGATCGCGGAAAACCTCTTGCCAGTTGTCGGCGCGCAGCCAGGCGAACTCGTCGGTGCGGGTGATGCCGTGGCGCGTGTCGGTGAAGCTGCGCTCCTCGGTGGCCGGCGGGGTGGCGGAAGGGAAGAGAGGCTGTTTCATAAGATCTCGCTGAGACGAGGTGGAAGGAACGCGCACGACACCCCGCCGGCCGGTGCCTTTGGCGGGCCGTCGGTGACGCAATCTCGATATACAGAAGCGGACCGATATCGAACACCCTTGGCGGGCATGTGGCGGACGGCTGCCGATTTTTGTCTCAGGGTACTGCGGAAGTTGCCAGGGCGGCAAATCCACAAAAACGGGCACAATCGGGCTGATTAGACCAATGGACTGGCAATGGTTAGCCCAAAAACCTTCAGTGACGCAGGGTCAAGGTCCGCACAACAGTTGGTTGCGACTGATCTTGGAAAAAACGACAGCAGCAGTTTTCGAACGCAACATTGTGATCGACTGCTTCGGGCAGCAATAAAGACCAAGTTGTGTGTTGACTTGACTTGAGAACCGCTCCATTTAGTCGGGTCGATGCGACTCGTAACGTCCGCGTTCGTGTCAAGTCAGTCGCAGCCCTGCATGGTTCAAGCAAAGACAGGGCGCTAGATCACTCTCTCTTGGGGCCAGAAGACCATGGATATCTCCGATACGACCGCAAAAAATGGTGAAATGCTGATCGAACTGACCGCGGATGTCGTGGCTGCTTATGTCAGCAACAATCCTGTACCAGTTGGCGAACTTCCTAACCTCATCGCCGACATTCATGCCGCGCTGGGCCGCGTTGGAACGCCTTCCGAGCAGCCGGTGGCAGAAAAGCAGAAGCCGGCCGTGAACCCGAAGCGCTCGGTTAATGACGACTACATCATCTGCCTGGAAGATGGAAAGAAGTTCAAGTCGCTTAAGCGTCACCTGATGACCCACTACAATCTCACGCCCGAGCAGTATCGTGAGAAGTGGGCTCTCGACCCGGCGTATCCGATGGTCGCGCCGAACTACGCCTCCGCGCGCTCGCAGCTCGCCAAGAAGATGGGCCTGGGCCGCAAGAAGAAGACCCGCTGAGCCGTCCCGACGGCCTATCCTATTCTGGATGATTGCGGACGGCGCCTTCGGGCGCCGTTTCGCGTTCCTGGAGCTTTGATGTCGCCCGAGCCGCGCACGGCGTCCACGTCTTGTAGCCGGTCGCAAGCCTGTTTCAGCGCGATGTGGCGGTTGAGATCATAGCTCCAGTGGCCTGACAGGCCTTTCAGGCGTTCGCGCGCCAGTAGCCGCCGGATGCGGCCGAGCGCTGTCTGCCGTGCTTCCTTGCCCGCGTCGAGCAGTGCCGAGAGATCCTGCCCGCAGACAATCTGCACGGCAACGAGCTGCGATGCCTTGGCCCGTTCCTCCTTCTTGCCGGCGAGGAAAGTCCGGATTTCAAAACCGAGGTCGTTCATGTCGCTTTCGCTCCTTGGATGAGCGGAAGGCTAAAGGCCGTTTCGGGGAGGGGGATAAATTCGACCTGAAAAAAGTTTAGCCGACAGAAAAAGAGTAATGTTTTCAAATGGAAAGACGTGTCGGCCTGCTTTTCTTGTTCGCATTTTGTTCACACCCTGCGCGCGTCCTGATATAAGAAGATATTCCTAGAACAGGGGGTTGCAGTGCAGGTCCAGACGGCGTTGGCGATGAAACCGATGAAGGCGGCACCGCCGGCACGCGTGCGGGACGAACCCCTGGATCGTGGCAAGCGAGGCGAACGCACCATGGAGATCTGCGAGGCGATGATCGATATCTGTGCGGCGCTTTACAATGTGCCCAGCAAGGAAATGCGCCAGACCGGCAGATGCGAGGCCGACGTGGCGCGCGTCAGGCAGATCGCGATGTACGTGACCCATGTCTCGCTGGGCGTCAGCATGCATGAGGTCGGGCGCGGCTTCGTCCGTGATCGAACCACGGTGCGCCATGCCTGCCATCTCATCGAGGACATGCGCGAGGACGAGGACTTCGATCGCGCGATTGCCACAACGGAAAAGGTGGCGCTTGCCGCCTTCCGAGGACGCCTGGAGGTTTAGAATGACGAATTGCGATGGTCAGCAGAAGATGACGGTGCGGGTGCTGTCGTTGCTCGGTGGCGGTCCTGCGACGGTCGAACCGGCGGTGGGCGACGACACGGCGCTGTTGCGCAACGATACGGGCGCTCTTTCTGTCGACGGCGTGGTGCTGCGGCGGATGGCCAGCGGCGGGTCGATCGTGCGGCGTGGCCGTTCGGTCATGATCACCGCGGCGGGCCGCATGGCGTTGGCTCGATGCGCCGACGCTGGCGATGCGGGCGATGCATTCCAGCGCCAGCATCGGCATATCGAGACCGCGCCGGTGCCGTCCGGCGACGGATATTCGGTGGCGGCCGAGATCAATCTGGCGGAGTCGCCGCTGGCGCAGTTGATGCGACTGAAAGCGAAGGGCGGCCGGCGCTTTCTCACCAGCGCCGAGTTCGAGGCGGGTGAAAGGCTGCGGAGCGACTATACGCGCGGCCACATCATGCAGCGTCTGGGCGCCAATTGGGAGGCTGACGTAGCGGATGGCCGGCGCGGCGACACTAACGGCATCGCCGATCTGACAGACGCGGCACTCGCGGCGCGACAGCGGGTCGATCTGGCGCTGAAGGCCGTCGGACCGGAACTCTCGGGCCTGCTGGTGGACGTATGCTGCTTCCTGAAAGGGCTGGAGACGGTTGAGCGCGAGCGCGGCTGGCCGGCGCGGTCAGCGAAGATGCTGCTGAAGACCGCGCTGGGGATGCTGGCGCGGCACTATTATCCGCCGGCGAAAAGCCGGGCACAGGCCATGTTTCACTGGGGGGCGGAAGGTTTCAGGCCGGATCTCAATGCGCAGGGGTGAAGGCGGCCTTGTGCGCGTGTCAGGACAGCGCCGCCTGGGCGTCCTGCTTGATGCGCTTGACCATGGCGCGCAGGCCGTTGGCGCGCTGCGGGGTCAGGTGCTCGTTGAGTCCGAGCGAGCGCATCAGCCCCTCGGCGTCAGTCGAGACGATCTCGCCGGCGCGCCGGCCGGAGAACAGGGCGAGCATGATGGCGACAAGGCCGCGCACGATATGAGCGTCCGAATCGCCCAGGAAGGTCAGAACGGGGTCCGGTCCTTCGCCGCGTTGGGTGACGAGCCAGACCTGGCTGACGCAGCCCTGCACCTTATGGGCCGCGTCGCGTGCGGCTTCCGGGAAAGCCGGCAGCGACTCGCCGAGATCGATGACGTAGCGGTACTTGTCTTCCCATTCGTCGAGGAACGCGAAGTCGTCGCGGATGGCCTGGATCGTGTTCATGATGGGCACGATATAGGGGTGGAAGACCGCCGCGTCACGGAAAAAGCGGCGATGGAGCCGCAGTTGCAGAAGGTATTCGACCCGGTTCGCCGCGCCCGGCGAAGAGGACAGGCCGGGCGATCCCGCTCAGGATTTGGTGAGGGCCGGCTCGGGCTTTGCTGGGGGGACAGCAGCAGTGCCCTCGACCTCGGCGGCCGGCCGCCTGACGGTGCCGGTGGCGGATTTGTCGGTCTCGCCAAAATTCTCGTCGAGCACCTCATAAGCGATACGGGCGGCCTCGCGGGCGCGCACGCCGATGGTGTTCATGGCCGACCTGCCGACCTCGCACACGTCCGGCTTGCGCTCGCAGATGGCCGACAGATCGGTGACGGCCTCGCGGGCCGCGAGGAACGTCTGGATGGCGCCGACCGGCTCTTCGCCCTTCTGCTCACTGCCGATGTCGAGCGGCAGAACCAACAGAACCAGCGAAAACCAGAATGCGATTCGCAACAGGAAACCCATGTCACCGTCTCCGTCGATGGCGGAGCGTTTCGCTCCCCCGACTCAACACGGACACTTTGACACAAGCCTGCGAAAAAGCACTTGTTCCCGTTCAGTGAATTTTCTGCAAGTTTGAAACGAATTGGAAAGGTTTCGACTTGTCTGAAAATCAGTATAAATTTGCATGAGCTCGATTTAACGTTTTGGTGACCATATAACTCATTGATCATGCGTACTTTTCCTGAATCAATTCCGGAATTGATCCGAAACGAGATAGCCGGCCCGCCGAAACGCTCCGTTTACTATGGATCGAAGTCTTGAGGGGCCTTGCCGGCGCTCGGCCATTTTCGCGACCGGGGCACTGCACGAGAGAGCCGCTTTTATTCATTCCTTAAAGGCTCGGTGCGAGGGTCCAAACAATCAAGATCGATCCGCGAAGCGGACAGTACCGGAAGCGTTGAGTTGAGTTTTTTCGCGACCAGATACGCCGAGTTGAAGCGTGCCGTCGCCGACGGTTGCGACCGTATCGTGCACCCGCGCATGACCGTGGATGCCGAACGCGCCGTGCAGCGCCGTATCCTCGGCACGCTGCTCGTCTACCCGTTCCTGGCTTCGATCGCCGCCTGGCCATTGTTGCCGGCCGGTATCGGCGTGGACCTGACGCTGGCCTTCACCTGCGTGGCTTTCATCGGCTGCGGGTTGGCGGCACTCGCCGTGATGGCGCGCCGCGCGGCGGGGGCTGTGCTGGCGGCTATGCTGGCGCTGGCAACGGTGCAGATCGCCTTCCTGATCGCAGCGGCGGGCGGCCTGCAGTCGCCGCTGACGCTGATCGCGGCGGCGCTGCCAGTCGAGGCGTGGCTGGCCTTGCGCACACGCCGGGCGCTCGGCTGGGGTGTTGGCGCCATGGCGGCCGTACTCCTTTCGCAGGGCATTCCGGCTGCAGGACTGTTTGCGGGTGCCGATGCGGCGGCCTGGCAATGGCTGCTGCCACTCGCCTATGCGGCGCTGCTTTTGCCGCGCGCTAGTGGGACGCTTGGCGCGGCGCGCAGACCCGCAAGCGAGAGCATTGCGGTGACGGATGAGGATAGGATCGGCGTACGGTTCGCGCCCAATGGCGACCTGCTCGACATAGACGCAGCGGCGCGGGACCTGCTGGGCATCGACCCGGACCTCTTGATCGGCACCGGCTTTTTCCAGCGGGTCCATGTCGCGGACAGGGTGGCGCTGCTCTGTGCATTGGCCGACCTGCGCGATGGCGCCGACCGCCGCAAGGTGGAGGTTCGGCTGCGGCTGCCGGCAATCCAGGAGGGCGCCGCTCCCTTCCATCGCGCGCTGGCGCTCGACCTGACGCAGGCGACGACCGGAGCCGGCATAGCGGGAGCGTTGCGCGACAATTCGGAAGTGGCCGACCTGCGGGCCGCCCTCGCGGCAGCCAGGGAGGCGAATGCCTCGCTGGAGGCAGGCAAGACCCGCTTCCTTGCCGCCGTCAGCCACGAATTGCGCACGCCACTGAATTCCATCATCGGCTTTTCCGACATGCTTCTGTGCGAGGTGCATGGACGCTTCGCCGATCCGCGCCAGCGTGAGACGGTTGAGATCGTGCGCGAGGCCGGCAACCACCTGCTCGCCGTGGTCAATTCGATCCTGGACGTGTCGAAGATGGAGGCGGGCTCCTACACCACCAATCCGGAGCCGTTCCGCTTCGGCGAGGCGGCAGAACTTTGCACGGCCATGGTGCGGCTGCAGGCCGAGGCGAAGCAGGTCCGGCTGTTGACCGACATCGCGACCGGCAACGGCGAGGTGAAGGCGGACCGGCGGGCGGTGCAGCAGATGCTGCTCAACCTTTTGTCCAATGCGATAAAATTCACGCCAGATGGCGGGGAGGTTTCCGTTGGCGCCAAGCGCATCGGCTCGCGGCTGCATTTCTGGGTGAGCGATACTGGCATCGGCATCGCCGCCGACGATCTCAACCGCATCGGCCAGCCTTTCGCGCAGGTGCAGAATGATTATACAAGGCAGGTGGAAGGGACCGGACTGGGGCTTGCGCTGGTCAAGGGCCTGGTCGCGCTGCACGAAGGCACGATGTCGATCGACAGCACTTTCGGCAAGGGAACGACGGTGACGATCGGCCTGCCCATCGACGGGCCGGCAGGCGCGAATGGTGGCGGGCTGGCGCGGTTGCGCGGCGGAAGAGGTGGAGAAGACGTGAATGGCACGCTCCGCAAAGCAAGCTAAACGCGCGCCGGCCAAGCGCGCGTCCTGGCTGGGCGGCGTGTCGGCGCTGGGCGCCGTGATCGCGCGCAATCCGGTCATCGCGGGCGGTTCGACCGCCTTCCTGGTGGCCTTCTGCTACGTCTCCGCCAACGCCATCTGGTACCAGCCCTTCGCGCATCGCGGCGCGATCTTCCCCACCCGCGAGTTCGTCCGCACATCCGATGCCGACCGGAACGCGGCCGAACCTGAAACCACCTTCCTGATCGAGCGGCCGCCTGAGAAGCTGGGGACGAGGTCCGCGCTGCCGGCAGCGCCAAAGCCGGCGGCCGTGTCCGATCCGGCGACCGCGCAGGTGCAGGGCGTGCTCAAGGAACTCGGCTTCTACGACGGCACGGTCGACGGCCTGTCCGGCCCGGCGACGGCGCGCGCGATCGACGCCTACCGTGCGAAGGTCGGACTGACAGGCGAGAGCGGCATCGACGAGGAACTGCTGGTCCAACTCGGCATCGAGCCGACCACCGCCGGCATCCGCCCGTCGCCGGCGCCGCGCCCGGCCGCCGAGCCGAAGCAACAGGTCGCCGTGAAATCCGCGCCCGCAGCGCGACCCGAGCCAGCGGTCAACAAGCCGGACGACACGGTCAGGGTCGAGCAGGTGAACCTGACCAAGAAGGTGCAGAGCGGGCTGAAGGCGTTCGGCAATGACGGCATCGACGTCGACGGCATGATGGGTACGAAGACCCGAAACGCCATCCGAGAATTCCAGTCGATCTTCGGCCTGCCGGTGACAGGCGAGCCCGACGAAAAACTCTACCGGAAAATGCGTGAACTGGGCTACGTGAAGTAGTTTGCGGCGGCAGGCGGCCATGTGGCGGGCGCCGCACAACCAGAAAAGCTGTTGCAGTTTACGGCCCAACCCATGCGCGTTACTTCTGATCTTTTCGTTTCCGCCCTGCTGAGGCGGGTGTTTGCCAGCGGCGGTTATGGCGCGGTGATGCGACGCGGCGCCTTCGAGGCGGGCGCCATCTTCGTCACTAGCCGCGATCGCTTCGGCGAGACGACGCTGTTCGGCCCGGCGGCGCAGGCGAGCTACGACGATGCAAAACCGGACGAGCGGCTGTTCGCAGAACTGATACGGGGCGGCGACGCCGAAGTCGAAGCGCGGCTCGCCAAGGAGCAGCGTTTCGATCCGGACATCTGGGTGGTGGAGATCGAGGCGGGCGGCGAAAGCCCGGCCGAACTGCTGTCCGTCACGGCGCCTTGAGACGGCTTGCGGCGCCGGTGGCGGCCGGCGTGTCGAAAGCTCCGGAGCGGGCGGCGCGCCTGCCGCGGCCGGCTGCGGAACTCCATTGCAGCCAGGTGGCGACGATCTCCAGCTTCCAGCCGCGCACCCTTTCCCGCGCTGTCTCGTAGTCGAGCGCGCGATAGCGCACGGCGAACATGCGGATCGCCTCCGCATGCGCGAACTGCCCCGGGAACACCGCCGCGGCGATCATGAATGCCTGTTCTTCAGAGAGATCGAGCGCGCGCAAGGCGGCAAGCAGCGAGGAATAGCTGGAGGCCTCGGTGATGGCCCGCGCGGCTGCGAGGTTCATGCCGAGCGCGTCCGCAAGCGCCGTTTGGAAGAAGGTGTCATTGCCGGTGAAGGCGGTGTCGCGCAGTTTCGGGAAGACCGAATTGTCGCCGGACACGCGGGTTTCCAGCGAATAGGCCGAGCGCAGGTCGGAGCGCATCATCTCGCGCAGCCGGTCGCGCACCTCTTCCGCCGCGTGTCCGCTGTCCTGTAGCGGTAGGGTGCCCGGCTGGGCGGGTTTCGGCGCCGGCTCGGCGGCGCGCACGATCCTCGGCACGACAGAGATGGAGGCTTCCAACGCCCGGACGAGCTGCGCGATGGTCGGGTTGAGCGACGGCCGGCGGGCAATGACGCGGGCATGCGCGATGCCGTGCTTGCCGATCAGCGCGATCAGGTCGACGTCGCGCAGATGCGCCGAGCGCATCAGCAAAGGCGCGGCGACGTCGATGCGTTCGTCGGCCAGCCTGGCGACAAGGCCGGCCGGCGCGATCTCGCATTCGGAAAGCGCGGCGGCGACGTAGCGCCTGGCCTCGGCCGACACCTGGTCGAAAAGCGGCAACGTCAGATCCTCGAGTTGCGCCACCTCGCGCCGCGACGGCCGGGTGATGGAGCAGAAGGCCGACACCGCGGCGCGGAACAGGCGCTCGGCCTTGCCGGCGTCACCCTTTACGACGATGTCCCGGAAGTCTGATGCTGACACGGAGGGAACGCCCGATACTCGACACACGCCGGCTTTTGAGAACTGACCGGCAAAAATGAAAATTAGCCAAGATTTGTTAGAAGACTGTTAACCGTCTGCTGGCCTTATCGAGGGTGGAGGCGTTGCGTGCTTGCTCCCCACAGTCGAGAGGCAAACGACATGGGCAACGTACTGGCATTTCGTCCGCGTAAGTCATCCGGTGGAAACACTCATAAACAAGGTGCGCCCGCCACCGTCATCATCTTTCCCGGGGTCCGCTACGAGCGCGCGCCTGAAGTGGCGAGCGGCCAAAAGTGGTCGCCGACGACCTGGATGGCACAGTTTCAGCCGCAGCCGTTGCCGACGAGCTAACCGCGCGGTTCTGCGAGGAATTGCATCTCACTGCGGGGCGCAGCGCATGCCCGCGATGAAACGCGAGACGAGTGGCTTCCAGCTCGCGTCCGGCGCGAAGGCCCGCACCAACAGCATGCCTTCGTCGGCGGGGATCTCCACGAAGACCGACTTTGCGAACTCCTCCGGCAGGTCATGGCGGATCCCGATCATCTGCTCGGGTGTCAGCACAACGAAATCCAGCGCCTCGCCGGTTCCCGAACGGTCGTTGAGGCTGAAAAGGGCGCGGCCGCCGCGATCGTAGACCGAGGCCGACCAGAACGGCACCTTGCCCGCCGCCGCGACATGCAGCGTGCCGGACGCCAGGTCGAAGCGGCAGGCGGCGACCTGAAAGGCGGGATCCGGCGAGGCGATCAGGTCCAGGGCATCGCCTTCGAGCGGCGTCGTCCTGTTGAGCGGCGCGATCGCCGCAAGCCGTGTCCAGGCGTTGCGGTCGGCGAATTCGGGGACGAGCAGCAGCACGATGATGTGGACGATGCCGGCGCCGACGAGGCCGATTATTAGCGCGTAGGCAAGCGGCCAGCGCGATGCGCCGGGACGCTGCGGATCTACCGGGGCCAGAAGGCCCGGCGAAAACTCCGCGCGCTCAGCCACCACAACCCGCCTTGATCACCTGCGGCATGGCGACCGCGGCAAGGTCGGCATCGGCCGCCAGCGGCGTGTCGTAGAAGACGAGCACCAGCCGCATCGGGCCGCTGCCGCCGGTTGCCAGCCAGTTGCCCGGCGATGCCCGTGCGTCGACGGTGATCAGCAGCGAATCGTCCGGCAGGTAGAGCACGTCGCGGGAACTCAGGAATTCCGGGCTTTGCAAGTCGGAGGAAGACGCCTGCATCGGCCGGCCGGCGGCGTGTAGTGTCCACAGCCGCGCCGCCGGCAGCGCGCCCTCGACCGTATAGGAACACTCGCGCCGCAAGGTGTCGCCCGCCGAATCCCGCGTCGCGACGAAGGCAAGTCCCTCGGCACGGCCAAGCGGCAACAACCCGTCGCGCGCGGCGCGTGCCTTTGCGTAGGGGTCGGCATCCGCTGAGGCCGCGTTGGGATAGACGGTCCAGCCGCCGACGCGGACCGGGCCGGTGAGCGCGTCCAGCGCCACCAGTACACTCGCCGCACCGCCGCCGATGGCGACGGCAAGGGCAAGCAGCGTGAGCAGGACGGTCCTCAGCATCGATCCTGGCGTATCGCGTGGGCGGCGTGAGGGCAAGCAGCCTGCAACGGCCCTCCCCGCGCCGTAGTTTTCCCGGAGCGTGCCCTCATGCGTGCTTCCCCAATCGCCTCACAACGCCGACAGCGTCTCCGGCTCCTTCGGCAGCGCGATGACGGGCGCGTCGCGAAACGTCTTGGCGAGTTCCCGCAAAAAAATCGTGGTCGCGCCCGAAAGCACTGCGGGGCTGGGCGACGTGCCGGCTGCGGCTTCTGCGAGGCGGCGTTTTTCGGCCTCGGCGGCGCGGGCCGCAATGTCGGCGTCGACGAAGGGCTTTTCGATGCCCGGGATGGCTTTGAGTTCGACGTCGCGGTGCGCATAGATCATCAGCCGCTGCCAGACCATGGCCGGCAGCGAGCCGCCGGTCATTTCCTTGGTGGGCGAAAAGTCGTCATTGCCGAGCCAGACGGCGGCCGTGTAGTTGCCGGTGAAGCCGACATACCAGGCGTCGCGGTAGGATTGCGTCGTGCCCGTCTTGCCGGCCGAGCGGATGTAGGGCAGGGCGGCGCGTTTCGCCGTGCCGACCTCGGGAATCTGCACCAGGATCGAGTTCATCGACTTCATCGCCTGTTCCGACAGGACGCGTTTCGGGCGAGGTGCATCGCGCGCATATTCGTAGAAGACTTCGCCCGAATGCGTCGACAGTTGCAGGATGGCGTGGCGCGTGCCGGCAAAGCCGCCATTGGCGAAGGTGTTGTAGCCGGTCGCCTGGTCCATCACCGTCATGCCCGAGGTGCCAAGCACCATGGTCTTGTGGCCGTTGAGCGGCGATTCGACGCCCATCGCCTCGGCCATGGCCTTGATCGGCGGGATCGACAGATGGTCCTTGGCGAGCCTGACCGGCACGGTGTTGATGGAGCGGATGAGCGCCGAGGCCAGCGTGGTGCGGCCGGAATAGCTGCGGCCGTAATTCTTCGGCTGCCAGCCTCCCCAGTTGATCGGCCCGTCGGAAACGATCGAATCCGGCTTGAAACCGTGCTCCATGGCGGTGGCATAGACATAGGGCTTGAACGACGAGCCGGTCTGGCGCAGGGCGCGGGTGGCGCGGTTGAACTGGCTCTCGCCATAGTCGCGGCCGCCGACGATGGCGCGCACCGAGCCGTCTGTGTCGAGCACCACGATCGCACCCTCGCTGACGCGATAGTCCTTGCCGTGCTGGCGCAGGTTGAATTCGAGCGATTCCTCCGCCGCCCGCTGGAGGTCGAGGTCGATGGTGGTGCGCGCCACGACGGAGCGGTGGCCGGTCGGCCCGGCGATGCGCTTCACCTCGTCGAAGGCGTAGTCGAGGAAATAGTCGGGGCTGTTCTGCTTGCCGCGGTCGACGATGTCGGCAGGATGCAGGCGGGCCGACAGAACCTGGCCCTCGGTCATGAAGCCGCTGTCGACCAGATTGTCGAGCACCACATTGGCGCGGGCGCGCGCAGCCGGCAGGTTGATGTGCGGCGCGTATTTCGCAGGGGCCTTGAATAGGCCGGCTAGCATCGCCGCCTCGGCGAGGTTCAAATCCTTCACTTCCTTGCCGAAATAGAAGTCGGCGGCGGCCGCGATGCCGAACGTGCCGCCGCCCATATACGCTCGGTCGAGATAGAGCTGCAAGATCTCCTTCTTGGATAGGTTGGCCTCCAGCCAGATCGCCAGAAACGCCTCCTTGACCTTACGCTCGATGGTGCGTTCGTTGGAGAGGAACAGGTTCTTGGCGAGCTGCTGGGTGATCGAGGAACCTCCCTGCACCACGGAATTGGCGCGCAGGTTCTCGGTCATGGCGCGCGCCAGACCGGGAAAGTCGATGCCGTAATGCTCGTAGAAGCGGCGGTCCTCGGTGGCGAGCACCGCCTTTACGACATGGTCCGGCATCGCGTCGACTGGCACGGAATCGCGCTGGATGATGCCGCGCTGGCCGATCTCCTTGCCGTTGCGGTCGGTGAAGGTGACGGCGAAGTCGCCCTGCCTGCGCCAGTCGCCCTTGGTCTCCTCGAAGGCAGGCAGTGCCAGCGCCAGCATCACCACCGACCCGGCCGCGCCGAGCGCCACGATCTCGCCGAAGATTTCGACCGGCACACGCCGCCAGCCCGAGACGCGGAAACGGCGGAAGAATATGGTGAGGTTCTCGTAGGCTTCGCCGAGCCTGAAGCCGGTCTCGTAGACGGTGGAATCGATCCATGCGTCGATGGCGAGCAGGATGCCGGCCTTCGGCACCTTGGGTCTGTTTTGGCTCAGTGGATCGTCCATCAAGGGCGCCCGGCCTGTTACGCGACTACATTTCCTGCCCATGCAGGCATTTTCAGGGCGAAGAAATTCAGCGTTTTATCGGCGAAAAGTCGGGATGAAGGCAAGCGCAGGCGATGCCGGCGCGGGGATTTTTCGACGGAGCGGTGAATCGGGCTGGAGCCTGGCGGATGGATGCGCGAACGCTGCCCGGGACAGTTTGGCCAGCCCAGGCGTCGCACGGCGTTGCTGGCGCAAAGGCGCGGCAAGGTGAGTTGCCGCGCCTCAGGAGGCAGCATTTCGGGAGCGTCGGGGCCGGCGCTCGTCGGGGCCTACACGACCTGGAAATCCCCCGCCGCAATAGCCGGCAGTCCAGTGAGCGTGGCGAAGTGGATGGCGGCACCCGCACCATTGCCGTCTGCGTCGTAGAAGAGTTTGCCGGTGTCGGTCTCATAGACGATGCGGTCGTCGGCGTCGCCGGCAAGGCCGGTCGTGTTGGCGCTGAAGGCGGTAGCGGCCAGCGCCCCGGTCGCCGTCAGCGCCTTGAACACGGCGTTTTCCAGATTGACCGTATCGTCGACAGCCTTGAAATCGGCGATCGCGTCGACATTGCCTGCGGCGTTGAGCGCGGTGTCGAAGACAAAAATGTCCTTGCCCGAATTGCCGGTGAGCTTGTCGTTGCCGCCCAGTCCGCGGATGGTGTCGTTGCCCAGCCCGCCCTGGATCGCGTTGCTGGCGCCGTTGCCGGCGAGCGTGTCGTTGAAATCCGAGCCGAACAGGTTTTCGATGGAGGAGAATGTGTCGCCCTTGGCCTCGCCGGCGTTGAGAGAGGGGTCGGCAAGGCTGACGGCGACGCCGGCGGTGGCGAGTTTGTAGGAGGCGGTGTCGGTGCCGGCCCCGCCGCTGATGTAGTCGGCGCCGAGGCCGCCGCGCAGTGTGTCGTTGCCGTCGCCGCCGGAGAGCCTGTCGTCGCCGGCAAGGCCGCTGAGCGTGTCGGTGCCGGCACCGCCCTCGATATGGTTGGCGGAGGCATTGCCCTCCAGCGTGTCGTTGAAGGCCGAACCTTCGAGGTTCTCGATGGAGTTGAACGTGTCGCCCTTGGCCTCGCCGGCGTTGAGCGAGGCATCGGCGAGGTTGACTCTGACGGCGACGACAGCTTGCGCATAGGAGGCGGTGTCGCGGCCGGTTCCGCCGCTGAGGTAGTCGGCGCCGAGGCCGCCGATGAGAAGGTCGATGCCGTCTCCGCCGAACAGTTTGTCATTGCCAGCGGCCCCCCCCAGCGCGTCATTTCCACCTAGGCCCGTGAACGTGTCGGCGAAGGCACCACCGGTGACGTTTTCGGCTGTGGCATCGCCGATGTAGCGTGTGGCGTCAAATATCTGTGCGTGCACGGCCCTGCCATTGCTGTCTCCGCCGGTGCCATTTAGGTCCGTCCAACTAATGATAAAACGACCATCGGTCAGCGCGGCTACGCTACTGCTTTGTTGACCCTTCGTGGTTGTGCCTGCAATGAACTCGCGGCCGCTTTTCGAACCATCGGCTGCGAAGACTTGTGCGCGCACGACTGCGAAATAAGGGTCGCGGTCGAACTGACTCTCTTCTGTCCAAGTAACAACGAAACGACCGTCCTTGAGGGCCGTTGTGCTGCTGCTGTTTTGCGCACGCTCGGTTGTGCTGTTGACCAGGAATTCGCCTCCTGCCTTGGAGCCGTTCGCATTGAAGACTTGTCCTCGAATGGCCTCTGAGCTCAAATCACCACCTGTTTTGCTCTCATCGGTCCAAGTGACGACGAAGCGGCCATCGGTTAAGCCTATCGCGCTTGGCCCACCCTGGAAATTGTTAGTTGTCGTGTTTACCAGGAAGGTCCCGCCAGCCTTTGAGCCATTGGCATTAAACAATTGCGCGCGCACGGCGGAATCGCTACCGTCTCCACCACCTAGGCTGAGATCAAACCAGGTAACTATGAAGCGGCCGTCAGCTAGTGCGGCCACGTGGCTTCCGGTTTGTTGGCCCTCAATGATCGTATTGACAGGGAATTCGCCACCCTTTTTCAATCCGTCGGCGCCGAAGATTTGTCCGCGAATATCGAAGATATTGATATTGTCATCCATATCGCTTCGGTCTGTCCACGTGAAGACGACGCGATTATTGGTCAGCGCTGCGACACTGAGGTCCCGCTGTTCGCCCATCGTAGTGGTGTTGACCAAGAGTTCGGCACCTGCTTTGGAACCATTCGCGTTGTAGAACTGTGCGCGGACGGCGGTATTGCTGGTGTCGTTTCCAGTTTGGCTCTCGTCCGTCCAGGCTACGACAAATCGTCCGTCTGACAGCGCCGTCACGCTGCTTCCATATTGATCTCCAGCGATTGTGGTATTGACCAGAAATTCTCCACCTGCCTTCGAGCCATCGGTGTTGAAGATTTGTCCCCGTATATCGGTGTCTATTTTTGAATAATCCGTCCAGGTAACGACAAAACGCTCATCGTTCAGCGCCGTTACACTGCTATTATACTGATCCCAATTAGTCGTAGTGTTAACCAGAAATTCGCTGCCGTCCCTTTGAAACCCCACGTTTTAGCCCCTTTTTCGAGTCGTTTGCGCCAAATCAGACCAAAGGACAAATTGGCGTGTGCCCTGCCTTGTAGATCGAATAAACGCATCAATCTTCGAAGACAAGGCACCGTTGAGTAGATTTTGCATATCCGGTTTTTTGTGTCTTGTTGGTGCTCCGGCAGCCAATACCGCACAGTTTGGAGGATTTCTCCAAGGGCAGTCAATTCGATCAATATAATGGGCAATCGGTGATGTGACGCTGCGTCAGGTCCGGTTCGCCATACCCAAGGTCCAACATTTTTCACCCCCACTGGCATTCGACAAAATCGGCACCTTATCGTGTTGACCTTTCAGCGGTTTCGACCCTATTTTTCGAGGCGCGCAGAAAACCCCTTGGGCGAGCGAGAGGAGTGCTTCCCGAAACCGGTTGCGGGCGCGACGGATGGTAACGCGATCCGGCCGGGCGGCCGGGGCAATGGGAGGAATTCAAGTGCTCGACGATCTTATCGAGGAATCCAAGACGCGCCGCGATATCTTCAAGGCGATCGGCGCCACCGCGCTTGCCGGCGCGCTGCTCGGCTCGGCGGGTTTCGACCCGGCGATGGCGCAGGAACTGAAGCCTTCGGCCAAGCCGCTGAAGGCCGCCATGGGCAATGCCGGCCTGCAGGCAAGCTGGTGCGCGCAAGGCAAGCAGGCGGCGGAAGCCTGGGCCAAGCTCATGAATGTCGAAATCACCTGGTTCGACGGTGAACTGTCCGCCACCAAGCAGCGCGCCGCGGTCGATAACCTCGCCACGCAGAAGTGGGATTTCGTCGCCCTGCAAACGTTTGGCATCGGCACGCTCAACGACCCGATCAAGAAGGTGATCGATGCCGGTACGCCGGTGATCGCCATGGACACGATGATGGCGCCGGAAGGCCAGCTTGCGCTGCACACCTTCATCGCGCCGGACAACATCTTCATGGGCTCGGTGGTGACCAACCAGTTGATGAAGGCGATCGGCGGCAAGGGCAACGTCGTCATGACCCAGGGCGCGCTCGGCCATACCGGCGCCCAGGGCCGCGCCAAGGGTTTCAAGGAAGTCATCGCCAACTTCCCGGACGTGAAGCTGGTGGACGACCAGCCGGCGGATTGGGACGTCACCAAGGTTGCCCGCATCTGGGAATCGCTGCTGACTAAGTATCCGGACATCGCCGGCGCCTTCTTCCACAATGACGACATGGCGCTGGCCGCGCACAACGTCATGAAGGCCAAGGGCCGCACCGGCATCTTCATCGGCGGCGTCGACGCCATGCCGCCGGCGGTCAACGCCGTTCTCGACGGCACCATGGTCGCGACCGTGCGCAATCCGTCCTGCCGCATCCATGGCTGGGCGGTCGCGGCCGGCGTGGCCGCGGTCAACGGCGGCGAGAAGACCGGCAAGGATATCCCGAACTACATCTGGGCCGACGGTCCGGTCATCACCGCCGAGACGGCTCCCGGCCATCTCTGGCTGCAGAAGAATTTTCTGATCTGACCGGCCGCGACTTTGGCTGACAACGCTTCGATAGCGGCCGGGGGCTCGACCGAGCCCCCGGCCAATTCATCCGCCGCCTCGCCTGGCGCGCCGATCCTGGAAATGGTCGGCGTGTCGAAGGCTTTTGGCGGCGTGCATGCCTTGCGCGACGTCGATTTCGACCTCGCGCCTGGCGAGATCCACGGGCTGGTCGGCGAAAACGGCGCCGGCAAGTCGACGATGATGAAAATCATCGCCGGCGTCCATCACGGGTTCGAGGGCGACATGCGCGTCGACGGCAAGAGCGTGCATTTCCGCTCGCCGGGCGAGGCGCTGGCTGCCGGCATCGGCATGGTGCACCAGGAACTGTCAATCGTGCCGGATTTGACGGTGGCCGAAAACGTCTTCCTCGGCGTCCAGCCGCTGGTCGCCGGCGGCGTCGTCGACTGGCGCCGCATGCGCCGCGAGGCGAGGGTGCAGCTTAAAAGCCTCGGTCTCGACATCGAGCCGACAGCTCGCATGGGCAGCCTGCCGGTCGGCATCCAGCAGCTCGTCGAATTGTCGCGCGTGCTGTTTTCCGGCGCAAAGATCATCATTCTCGACGAGCCCACCTCCGCCCTGTCTCCGCCGGAAGTGGCGCGGCTGTTCGAGGCGCTGCGGCGGCTGAAAAGCCAGGGCCGCACCATCGTTTTCATCTCGCATTTCCTCGACGACGTGCTGGCGATCTCGGACCGCGTCACGGTGTTCCGCAACGGCCGCAAGGTGGTGACCGAGCAAACCCGGGCGTTGACCAAGGATTCCGTCATCGCCCACATGATCGGCCGCGGCGCGGCCGACATGCATATGGGCGAAAGCTCGGAACTCAGCGGCGACGATGCCAAGCCCGTCGTGCTGGAAGCCAGCGGCTTGAGCGACGGACAGATGGTCCGCGACGTTTCGCTGAAACTCAGGGCCGGCGAGATCACCGGCGTCTACGGCTTCATGGGTTGCGGACAGGTGGAGCTTTCCCGCGTGCTGTTCGGCAAGGGCAGCCTCAGGGCGGGCACCTTGGCGCTGAGCGGCAAGACGGTGCGCTTCGGCTCGACGGCGTCGGCGCGCCGCGCCGGCATCGCCTACCTGCCGGAGAGCCGGCGCATGATGTTGTTCCGCACCGAGCAGGTGTTCAAGAATATTTCCATCGCCATCCTCGGCCGCATCCACCCGATCCTGCTCAAGCCGCGCAAGGAGCGGGAGATCGCCGCCCGGCACATCCAGGACCTGCAGATCAGGCCGCCGAAATCGGAGATCGCGCTCGGCAATCTATCGGGCGGCAACCAGCAGAAGGTTGCGCTGGCCAAATGGCTGACCGAACTGCCGAAGGTGCTGATCCTGTCGGAGCCGACGCGCGGCATGGACGTCGGCGCCAAGGAGGACGTCATCCGCATCGTAAAATCGCTGCGTGATCGTGGAGTCGCCATCCTCGTGCTGTCGACCGAGCCGGAGACGATCCTGACGCTGGCCGACCGGGTAACGGTGCTGAAGCGCGGCGTGGTGGCAAAGGAATTCACGCGCGGCCACATCGACAAGACGGACCTGCTCGATGCGGCGTAAGGGTCGAAGCGAGAGGTCGGCCGACGTGCGGATGTTGGTCGTGAAGCATCGGCAAGGTAAGTCAGTACAGAGGGAAACTGGTTCGAAATGACCTTGCAAACCGAGACCGGCCCAAAACCCTTCGAACTGAAGCGGTTCCTCGCCGAGCAGATGCGCAACATCGCGCCGGTGTTCACGCTGATCGTGCTGGTCATCTTCTTCTCGACCCAGGCCGAGAGCTTCCGCACCTTCGATAATTTCATGAACATTTTGAGCCAGGCCTCGATCACCGGCATCATCGCCGTCGGCCTGACCTTCGTGATCCTGACCGCCGAGATCGACCTGTCGGTGGCGGCGATCGCCAACGCGATCGGGATCCTGGTGGCCTATTTCACCATCCAGCCGGAATACGTGAACATCGCCAACCTGCCGGTGCAGGGCTGGATCGCCATCATCCTGACACTGGCGGCCTGCCTGACGCTGGGGCTGGTAACCGCCTTTGGAGTGGTGGGCATCGGCATCCCTTCCTTCATCATGACGCTTGCCATGATGCAGATAGCCAACGGCATGTCTGCCATGCTGGTACGCGGCCAGATCGCCTACAATTTTCCCGACCTGATCACCACGCTGGGCTCCGGCACGATCCTCGGGGTCAAATGGTCGATCATCGTCTGTCTGCTGTTCATGCTGGTGGCGCATCTGGTGCTGACCTACACGCGCTTCGGCCGCTACGTGTACATGGTCGGCGGAAACCGCGAGGCGGCGGAGTTTTCCGGCGTCAACGTCAAGATGATCATCGGCGCGGTCATGGTGATTTCGGCCATGTGCTCCGGCATCGCCGGCATGATCGGCGTCGCCTATTTCGGTTCGGCGCAGCAGAACCAGTTCGACACGTTCCTGCTCGACGCCATTGCCGCGGTGGTGGTCGGCGGCACCAGCCTGTTCGGCGGGCGCGGCGGCATCGGCAACACCATTATTGGCCTGATGGTGCTGGGTGTGTTGAACAACGGGCTCGACCACATCCAGATCGACAGTTTCCTGAAGATATTGATCCGCGGCCTGATCCTGCTGGCGGCGCTGGTGATCAATGTCTATGCGCAGAAGCTCAGGGAAAGCGCGCGCGAGTAATTTTCCCGGCGCGGCATCGTTTCGGAGGATTGCCTTGAAGAAGATCTTGAATGACCCGTTCAGTTATGCGGAGGAAACGCTGCGCGGACTCTGCCGCGCCTATCCGCAATACTATCGCCTCGCACAGGATACGACACGGGTTGTTGTTCGAGCAGACGGACCGATCCAGGGCAAGGTAGGGATAGTCTCGGGAGGCGGCTCTGGGCACCTGCCGATTTTCACCGGTTATGTCGGGCCGGGGTTTCTTGACGCGGTCGCCTGCGGCGACGTCTTTGCCTCTCCCTCCGCCGACGAGATGGCGACCGCGATGCGCGAGGCCAATGGCGGGGCAGGGGTCTTGCGGCTCTACGGCAACTATGGCGGTGACGTCATGAATTTCGACATGGCCGGCGAAATGGTTGAATTCGATGACATTTCCTCGACCACGGTGCTGCTTGCCGACGACGTGGCGAGCGCGCCGCTCAATGAGCGCGAGAAGCGGCGCGGCGTCGCCGGCATGGTGCTGACATTCAAGATCGCCGGCGCGGCGGCGGAGGCCGGGCTGGACCTGGACGAGGTGACGCGGGTGGCGCAGAAGGCAGCCGACGGCTGCCGCTCGATGGGCGTGGCGCTGTCGCCCTGCACCGTGCCGCAGGCCGGAAAGCCAACGTTTTCAATAGGCGACGACGAGATGGAGGTCGGCATGGGCATCCATGGCGAACCCGGCGTGAAGCGCGGAAAATTGAGGCCGGCCAACGACATAGCCGACGCGCTGCTCGATCCGATCCTGGCGGACTTGTCGCTGCCGCGCGGAGAGCGGGTGACGGTGCTGGTGAACAGCCTCGGCGCCACGCCGGTCGAGGAATTGTTCATCCTCTACGATCGCATCGCGGATCGGATCGAGGATGCGGGGCTGAAAATCGCCCATCCGCTGGTCGGCCGCTACGCGACCTCGATGGAGATGGCGGGCGCCTCGCTGACCGTCCTGCCGCTGGACGGCGAACTGGAAAAGTTTTTGACCGCGCCGGCGGCCTGCGCCTTCTGGAAGGTGTGATTGTGGGGCTGACGGTCGTTCAACTTAGAAGTGTCGTGGCGAAAATTCTGGCGGTGCTGGAAACCGAGCATGAAAGACTGACCTCTCTCGACGGGCAGATCGGCGACGGCGATTTGGGGATCACGCTGATAAAAGCGTTTCGCGAACTCGACCGCACCAAGGATGCCTGGCCGGACGATGTCGGCATGGCGCTGATGCAGGGGGCGGGCGCGGTGTCGAAGGTTTCGAGTTCGAGCTTCGGCACGCTGCTGGCGACCAGCATGATGGCGGCGGCGAAACTGACCAAGGGCCGGACCGAGGTGGCCTGGAACGAGGTGCCGGGTTTTCTCGACAAGGCAGTCGAGGCGATGATGGCGCGCGGAAAGGCCAGCCTCGGCGACAAGACGGTCATGGACGCAGTCTCGGGCGCGGCGAAGGCGGGGGCCGGCAAGGACGATCCGGCGGAACTGCTGGCGGCGTTGCGGCAAGGCACGGACCGGGCGATGGCCGAATTCCGCGACAGGCCGAACAAGATCGGACGGGCGCGGATTTTTGCCGAACGCACCATCGGCATGGACGATCCGGGCATGGTGGCGTTCAAGGTGATGATCGACGCGGTTTGAGGCGCGACTAGCGACGGAGCTCCTTACCGCGGATTGCCCGCATCTGTGTTCGGTCCGGTCGCAGGCGATACTGAAACTGAATCGGCTGGCTGCGGGCGTGCCCCACCATCGGGGCACGCCCGCGTCGCCACGTGCACCACGCACCCGGCACGCATGATGCCAAGAGTCGGTTTCAGCCTGCCTGACATCGGGGGATTCCGCACCGCCTTTGTAGCGTCGAATCCGAGGCCTGGATTCCCGACACTCTCCGCTTTGTTTCACTTCGCTCACGAGGTCGGGAATAACGACAGTCATTATCCGTTTCAGCTAATCGTCAACGTTGGAGATTAACCGAGGCGGGTCGTGTCTGTCGTCATTCCCGACCTCGTGAGCGAGCGAAGCGAAGCGGAGAGTGTCCGGAATCCAGTCCTCGACAGCGGTGAAGCCAAAGCCGGTGAAGAACCCAGCGGTGTTTGGCCAATCAGCAAGCCACCGTCCAACATCCGAGACGTGTGAGCGCTATAGGTACTTCACGGGGAAGCGTGCCGGCAGCGCGGTGGCGTGCCTCGATTTTTCCTTCGACGATTTGGTTGGAAAGATGCACAAGAAATGTTGAATTCGGCATTTCCGGATGCGAGCCGATTCTAGGTAATCATTGATTTTTTAACGAGGTACAGTTTTAGAACTTGTTTGAAGGTTCAACATGTCTCCTTAAGGGCACAAGGCAAGATGCCAAAGGAGAAAGACAATGAACACTTCCAGGAGGACGCAGCCCGCCTCCCGCATATTCGATGTCATGACGATCGCCCGCGCGTTCGGGCCGAAATTCGGCCGGGCAACGGGTTTTGTGCAGCGCGCGAACCGCATCAGGCTGAGCCATGCCAGCCTGCGCGCGATGCCGGACCACATGCTGAAGGACATCGGCATCACGCGCTGCGAGATCTCATTCCCGATGCGTTTCCCCAAGGCGAAGTCCGCAGGCTGGCTACGGCGATCCGGCGAATGACCTGCTGATTTCCCCGGCCACCGGTGCGGAGAACGAAGCCGGCTCGAAAGCCAGCCTCGTTCCGCCGCGTCTTCTCGCCTGAATCAATTCAACTCGTTCGATCCCCAAACGGCCCGAGGCCGTCGCGGCGCGTGTGTTCGCTGCCGGATCACCAACTTCAAAAGGAACTATCACTATGGCTACCCTGGATCTCACCAAAGCAACCGCGTCCCTCGACATGACGGACCCCAACCTCGTCACCTTCGGCACGGCGGGGGCGACACTGCCGTTCTACTTCAATTATCTCACGCCCGCCGGGAGTTCCGTCGTTTTGCAGGGTGAGAACATGACCTATGGCGGCGGCCGGCCGGTGTCCGGCACTGTCACCAAGATAGAACTGGATACCGGCGCCTACGACGCCAACCGGCCGGAGCTCGTCATCACCGGCGTCTCCCTCGAACCACAGGCCCTGCTCGCCGGGCCTGACAGTTTCTGGCGGTTCCTGGAAGGCAACGACGTCATCACCGGCGCCTCGCTGACGACTGCCCGTCCCGATGCCGAGTTCAAGCTGTTCGGCGACGGTATTTCCGCGCGGGCGGGCGCAACCGGCGGCAATGACATCATCCAGCCCGGCGATGCCAACACCACCGCAATGGGCGACGTTTCCCAGGTTGGAAGCAGGAGCACGACTTCCGCGCTCGTCGACTACCGCGGCGGCGTGGACGACATAACCGGGGCCGCCACCACGGCGTTCCAGTCCTTCTCCGGCGATGCCGAAGTCCTTTTTGCTTCCGGAAAGCTCACAGGCGGCAACGACACCATCTACATCCAGTCGACACACGCCCAGGCAATGGCGGTCGGTGATGTGGTGATCGTCGAAGGCATGAAGGGCCGGGTGGCTCAACTGATTGGCGGCAACGACTACATCGCCGCCGGCCCCGATTTTCATGGAACGCTGATCGGCGACGCGGCCGCGCAGAACTCCGACACGCTGGTCTATGGCGGCGACGACCGGATCGAGGGCGGCCTGGTGCGCGACGAAATCTACGGCGACGTCCAGTATGTCACCGGCGGGCGCCTGTATGCGGGCGACGACCGGCTGCGCGGCAATCGTGGCGACGACGTCATCTCCGGCGATGCCGAGCGGATCGAGAACGGCGCTCGCGTCGTCGGCGGCAACGACACCATCTACGGCGGCGAAGGCAGCGATCGCATCTATGGCGAAACGGCCTTCGAAGACAATTCGGTCGTCATCGTCCGCGGCGACGACCTGATCTTCGGCGAAGCGGGCGAGGACGACATTTTCGGCCAGACCGGCAACGACCAGCTCTATGGCGGCGCCGACGCCGACCGGCTCTATGGCGGCACCGGCAACGATTTTCTGGATGGCGGCACTGGTCTCGACACCATGGAGGGCGGCATCGGCAACGATGTCTATGTCGTCGATGCCATCGGCGATGTGGTGATCGAAGTTGCGGGCCAGGGCACCGACACGGTTCTCAGCTTCCTGAACAGCTACAAGCTCGGCGACAATTTCGAAAAACTGACCTCGCTGGCGACCGGCGATTTCATCGGCATCGGCAATGACCTCGCCAATGTGATCGAGACCGGCGCCGGCAAGGACGCCATCGGCGGCCGGGGCGGCAACGACGTTCTGATCTCCGGGAGCGGCGACGATCAGCTTCACGGCGAGGCCGGCAACGACGTACTGGACGGCGGCGCCGGGCGCGACCGGTTAGAAGGCGGCGACGGTTTTGACACCATCAGCTACGCCAGCGCGGACAAGGGTGTGCGTTTCGCGCTCGACGGGGCGTTTGCCGGCACCGGCGACGCCGAGGGCGACAACCAACTGGGGGTCGAGGCGGTAGTCGGGTCCAACTTCGGTGACGTGCTTCGCGGCGATAGCGGCATCAACAAGCTCGAGGGGCGCGGCGGCAACGATGCGATCTCCGGCGGCGCCGGCAACGACGTGATCGTCGGCGGCGCCGGCAAGGATACGCTCAGCAGCGGGACCGGCAACGACAGGTTCGACTATCTGGCGCTGAGCGACGGCGGCGACACCATCCGCGAGTTCCGCAATTCCACGGGCAACAACGATGCGCTGCGTTTCGAGGGCGATGTATTCGGCGGTCTCGCCAACGGTGCGCTCGCCGCCAAATATTTCGTTGCGAATGCGACCGGCGTTGCGACGACGCTCGACCAGCGCTTCGTCTACGAGACCGACACCGGCATCCTGCGCTACGACGCCAACGGCTCCGCCGCCGGCGGGGTGACCGTCATCGCCACCCTCACCGGAGCGCCGGGCCTGACGGCGGGCGACTTCTTCATCATCTGAGGTGTCGTCGTCTCGGTCGAGCCGGCCGCGGCCGGCTCAGGATTTCGGCAGCAGCCCCGGCAGTTCTTTCAGAAATGTGTCGCGGGCGACGAGGCCGGAGCCGATGGCTTCGCGCTTTTCGGTCTGGATGAGGCGGGCGAAGACGATCGAGCGCTCGCCGCGCGCCGCCCAGCCGACGAACCAGCCATAGGCGCGGGTGCGGTCCTGCGAGCCGTCGGGCTTGCGCAAGAAGGCGGAGCCGGTCTTGCCGTACAGCTCCCAACCGCCGGGCAGCGGTGGTTGGGCGGTGATCGCGGCGGTCATGTCGAAGGCGGCCGGCGAGACCGGCAGCTCGCGCCGCACCAGCCTGCGCAGGAAGCCGACCTGCTCGGCCGGCGAGATCTTCAGCGACGAGCCGATCCACGAGCGCTCCAGCCCGTTGTTCTTGCCCGGATCGCCGGAAACGTCCTCGTTGCCGTAGCCGAGCGATTGGGTATAGGCGCGAAAACGCTCTTCACCGAGGTTTTCGGTGATCCGCTGCGAATACCAGACGACGGATTTTTTCATCCAGGCGGCCGGATCGGTGTCGGTGCGCCATGCCTTGATCCAGTCCGGATAGCCTTCCTTGAACGGCAGCAGCGGCGTGTGCTCGTCCTTCAGGAAACCGGAATCGTAGCCCATCAGGGCGAGCGCGATCTTGAAGGTCGAAGCCGGCGTGACCCGCGTTTCGCAATCGCCCTCCTGCATGAGCATCTTTCCGGTGGCGGCGTCGGCCAGCGCCGTGCATAGGGTTTTGGCCTGGGCCGAGACGGGCAGCAGCGCCAGGGCAAGAGCGATCAGGATACGCATTTTCCGTTTCCATGTCTGATTGGGCCCGCCGAGGCAGGGATAGCGGGCGAGGGTTAAGCGGAGATGAGTCATCATCCGTTCGAACCGGGCGCCGGCATGGCGGGATCGCGGTAAGACTTCGGAGATTTCTCAGAACTATTATGCGCCTCGAACCCGGAGCGCGCGCATGCAGTCAAGTCCGGCATTGAGCATCGGCCTTCCGGTGGCCCTGTGCATAATCATGCTTGGGCTCGGCCTGTCGCTGCGCTTCGAAGATTTTACTCGCGTGCTGGCGCGGCCGGGGCCACTGATCGTCGGGCTCGTCTGTCAGGCTATTCTTTTGCCGGCGCTGTGCTTTGCGCTGGTCTATGTCTCCAGCCTGCCGCCGGCGATCTGCGTCGGCATGATGCTGCTGGCCGCGAGTCCCGGCGGAACCTCGGCCGCGCTGTTTACGCATCTTGCGCGCGGCGACGTGGCGCTCGGCCTTGCCATGACAGCGGTCGGCTCGCTTCTGGCGATGGCCACCCTTCCGATCGTCGCCAATCTCTCGCTGACGACCTTTTACGGCGAGGCGACTGCCGTCAGGCTGGAATTCCGTCAGGTGCTGCAGATATTCCTGATCGCCATCGTTCCGGCGCTGATCGGCGCCTTCATCCACGGAAAACATCCCGCGCTCGCCAAGCGCATGGACCGGCCGGTGAAGCTGCTGGCGACGCTGTTCCTGGCGGCGGTCGTCCTGGCCGCACTGATAGGGCAATGGAGGCTGCTGGCCACGTGGGGGCTTTCGGTTGGCACGCTCGTGCTGGTCTTCAGCCTGATGAGTTTTGGGCTCGGCTATTTCGTGCCGCGCATGCTCGGGGTCGATCGCCGGCAGGCTGTCGCGCTCGCCATGTCGACCGGCGTGCACAACGCCGCGCTCGTGATCGCGCTGGCGATGAGCCAATACATGCTGAACAATCCCGAAATGGCGATCCCGCCTGCGGCCTATGGGCTGGTGGCCTATATCGTCGGCGGTTTTTTTGTCTGGGCGCTCAATCGCGGCGCGCCGGCATGAGCGGCATTGCCGAGCGAACGAAGCTCGGTTCCGAACCCGAACCTCTCGCTCTTGGGCTTTTTTGCGAATGATAGGAAAAAAGTCCCTGACGGCGTGACGATGGTCTGGTAGGTTTCAGCTATCATCCGACAAGTGTGAGTGGCGCGGCCGGCTTACCCTCCCTCTTGGGGGAAGGGCTCGCGAAGCGAGCCGCTCGGCATGGCCTGCTGCCGGTTCGTAAGCTTCTCAATGATGTCCTTGTAGTCATCCGAGATCAGGCCTTCGAGGAAGCGCCAGGGTACTTGTACTTCGTGCGAACCGAAAACAAATGGTAGGACGTCATAAGGCGAGAAGTTGAAGGTCAGTCCCTTCCTGTCGAATCCGAACTGCCCAAGCAACTTCCAGAGGTCGTCCTCGGTTTCTTTATAGCCTTCGAAGAAGGAGTTCTTGCCGATCTCGCCTTCGAACTCCGCGAGGATGATCTTCTCGCAGTAGGCTATGACTCTCTGCGCGAACTCTGCCGAATGTCCGAGCAGATTCTGGATATCGAGCGATCCAGCATCCTCTCCAAAGAAATTTAGTGTCGTGATGTAGTGATTAGGGTGTGCAGCACCAACAAAACCGATGTATGAATAGAATCTCAGGGACAACATATCATCGGAACGGAAAAATTCTTCCGTGCTGATCGACCATTCATGCTTTTGGCCATTCTCGTTCATCTCTTCGCCGTCTTCGACAAAGAGTCTCTTGAAATCGCTGCGGGCTCCGTAAAACCCTTCCAGTACCTCGGAGGCGATCGCGCCGTTCAGGTAAGTCCAGTACAGTCCTTCCTCGTCGTAGTGGAGGTATTCTCCACGACATTCGTAGGACTTGGTGATGTCATCGAACTCGATTTTCTGTGATCCCTTTAACGACCTTTGCTCGATCACAGTCTGCTGCCTCGGCGGTTTAGGCGCGTCGCCCGACAGTTGCGCCCGCCGCTTCTCAACACCTTCTGACAGGCGCTCCTTCCAGTCGTCGCCGAAATCAAAATACTGGAAGCGGGTGAGTTCGACGGGCAGCTTGATCGGTTCGAGCCGGATCGGGATCACATAGAGCGCTCCCAGCGGCTGGTCCTCGACGAGCCGCAACGTCTGCCGGATTTCCCGGTTTACTACGCCAGACCGTTTGAGGATGGCTTCTGAGCATAGGTGGATGACAAGTTCCGCTTCCCGCTGTCCCTTGTCGCGTTCCCTATCCCAGTCTGTTCCGGCGACGAGCGATTCCTTGTCGAACCACACGTCGTCTCCCTTCTCGTTGAGAAACCCATAGACTTTCCACGCGACTTTCTCGTGTTCGGAAGGATATCCAAGGAAAATCTTCAAGATGCGTCCTCGACGTCGAATCTTTGATTCAAGAATAGCACGGTCGCGACGCGTCGGTAGAGCCTATTCCGATTCGCGCCGGCAAAGGCTGGGTGCGATATGCTGCATAGTCACAAATTGGGGAGAGAGCGGCCCTTACGCTAAGAACACATGCAGTCGTCCACATGCCAAAAACCTACCTCTGATCCCTAAACGAAATAGGAAGAAAGTCCTTGACGGCGTGACGGTGGTCTGGTAGGTTTCAGCTATCGTCCGAAAAGTGTGAGTGGCGCGCAGGTGAGCAAATCGCCGGCGACCCCCTCTGGCCTGCCGGCCATCTCCTCCTCAACGGGGAAGAGGCCCTGTGGCGCCGTTCGGGCACAATCAGGGAAAATCGAAAATGACAAAAGAATCGCCGCTCAGGGAGCGGGCGAACCGGCCGCTGTCGCGCCAGCGGGCGCTGCGGATGCTGGCGGAGGGCGCAAAGCCGACGCTGGAACTGCTGGCCGACGCCAGCGCGCGCTCGCTGAGGACGCTGCGGGCCGACGCGAAGAAGGAGGGCTGGGCGATCGGCCGCGAGCCGGAGCCGGACATCGGCGCCCGGCTGCGGGCGATGGCGACCGGGCTGCTCGACAAGGTCGAGGCGCTGCAAGACGGCGATGACGGCAAGAACGACAGGCAGGAGATCGACACGCTGCTCGCCATGATCCGCGGGCTGGAGAAGATCGACGAGATTTTGCGCTCCGAAGAGAGTGCGCGGGAAAACCAGATCCGAAGAGATGAAGACCTCGCAGACGTCCTTGACCGCGTTAATGAAAGAATTGTCCGTCTCGCAAAGGAATTTGCAGCGGCAATGGTCGCTCAGGGTGCTGGGCCTGTACGGGGCGAGCCTGGCTGACGGGCAGTGGGTCACGCAGGCGCGTCCGCCGCAATATCCGCTGCTGCTCGGCCAGCCGGCGACCTGGCTGGTGACCGGTGGGCGCGGCGGCGGCAAGACGCGGCTCGGCGCCGAATGGATCAATGCCGTGGCGCGCGGCCTGCCGCCTTTCACCAAGGGCAGGCGGCGGCACAATCTGATCGCGCTGGTGGGCGAGACGCTGTCGGACGTGCGCGAGGTGATGATCGAGGGGCCGTCGGGCATAAGGGCGACGGCGCGCGACAATGTCGCCCGCTACGAGCCGAGCCGGCGGCGACTGGTCTGGCAGAACGGCGCGGTGGCGCATGTGTTTTCGTCGGAGGATCCGGAAAGCCTGCGCGGGCCGCAATTCGAGGCAGCCTGGTGCGACGAGCTGGCCAAGTGGAAGAACGCACAGGCGACCTTCGACATGCTGCAGTTCGGGCTGCGGCTGGGGATATTGCCCCGGCAGATCATCACCACTACGCCGCGGCCGACAAAGCTGATGAAGCGGCTGATCGCCGACCCGAAGGTGATCGTAACGAGGCTGGCGACGGTGGGCAATGCCAAGAACCTGGCGCCGGGTTTCATCGCGGCGGTGAAGGAGCGCTATGGCGAGACCAGGTTCGGGCGGCAGGAGCTTGACGGCGAGCTGATCGAGGACCGCGAGGACGCGCTGTGGTCGCGCGAGCAGGTCGAGGCAGCCTATAAGGCGGATGTGCCGGAGGTCGGGCGCATCGTCGTGGCGGTCGACCCGCCGGCGAGCGCCGGGCGTTCGTCGGATGCCTGCGGCATCGTCGCGGCGGGACTGGCCGGCGACGGGCGGGTGGTGGTGCTGGCCGATGCCTCGCTGCGCGCGGCAAAGCCGCAGGACTGGGCGGGCGCCGCGGTGAAACTGTTCCACCTGCTGGAGGCCGATCGCATCGTCGCCGAGGTCAACCAGGGCGGCGACATGGTGGGCGCGGTGATCCGCGCGCTCGATGCCGGCGTGCCGGTGAAAGCGGTGCGGGCGCGGCGCGGAAAATGGACGCGGGCCGAGCCGGTGGCGATGCTCTACCAGCAGCGCAGGGTTGTGCATGCCGGCCGCTTCGCCGCGCTGGAGGACGAGATGTGCGACTTCGGTCCCGACGGGCTCTCCGGCGGCCGCTCGCCGGACCGCGTCGACGCGCTGGTGTGGGCGGTGAGCGAACTGCTGCCGGACAGGTATTCGGAGCCGAAGATCAGGACTCTGAGCGAATAGCGAATAGCGAATAGCGAATAGCGAATAGCGAGGATCGATTTGGTTCCGGCCAAGTCAATGGAATTATTCCCTATTCCCTATTCGCTATTCGCTCTTAACCGAGGATCGCCGATGCGACTGAAATGGCCCTGGCGCGGCAGCGCCCGGAACGGCGGAACTGTGCCCGAGGCCAAGAGCACGTGGCCGGGCGGTTTCGTCGCCCTGCACATGCAGGCCGAGGCGGCGTGGACGCGGCGCGACTACGCGACGCTGGCGCGCGAAGGGTTCATGAAGAACCCGGTCGTGCACCGCGCGGTGCGGCTGATCGCCGAGACGGCGTCGGCGGTGCCGTGGCTGCTCTACGAGGGCGAGGCCGAACTGTCGCAACATCCGCTGCTGGCGCTCTTGGAGCGGCCGAACGGACGGCAGGCCGGCGCGACGTTCCTGGAGGCGCTCTACGGACACCTGCTGATTTCCGGCAACGCCTATGTCGAGCTGGTCGAGGCCGGCGAGGTGCTGCGCGAGCTACACTTGCTGCGACCCGACCGGGTGTCGGTGACCTGCGACGCAGCCGGCTGGCCGGCCGTACTTGAATACCGCACCGACAAGGCACGGCGCGCCGTGCCGCTCGGCCGGGCCGACGAGGGCGGGGCGCTGCAGCTTTCGCTGTTCCATCCGCTCGACGACCATCGTGGGTTTCCTCCGCTGGAGGCGGCGCTGATGGCGCTCGACACGCACAATGCGGCGGGGCGCTGGAACAAGGCGCTGCTCGACAATTCGGCGCGGCCCTCCGGCGCGCTGATCTATGCTCCGAAGGACGGCGGCAACCTCACCGACGAGCAGTTCGACCGGCTGAAGGCCGATCTGAAGGAACAATATTCGGGAGCAGCACGCGCCGGAAAGCCGATGCTGCTGGAGGGTGGGCTCGACTGGAAGGCCATGGGCCTGTCGCCGAAGGACATGGATTTCGTCGAGACCAAACATTCGGCCAGCCGCGACATCGCGCTGGCCTTCGGCGTGCCGCCTATGCTGCTCGGCATTCCGGGCGACTTGACCTACGCCAACTACCAGGAGGCGAACCGCGCCTTCTACCGCATGACCGTGCTGCCGATGGTGGGTCGCACCCTGCGAGAATTCTCCGCGTGGCTGGCGCCGGCTTTCGGCGAGGGCCTGCGGCTCTGGTACGACGCCGACCAGGTCGACGGGCTTGCCGCCGAGCGCGAGGCCCTGTGGACGAGAGTGGGGGCTGCGGATTTCTTGACCGACGACGAGAAGCGGCAGGCGGTGGGGTACGGAAGAAGCGAATAGCGAATAGCGAATAGCGAATAGCGAGCGTTGGTGCGGGCAGGGGCAAGTCAATGGATTTCTTCCCTATTCGCTACTCCCTATTCGCTATTCGCTGATTTTCCACCGGACAATCACATCATGACCGATTTCAACGAAGCGGCCTTGCTATGGGCCGCCAAGGGGGCGGGTGCTGTCGCCGGCTCGGCGATCTCGCTTGCCTACATGCTGCCGGCCGGACCGCGCGAGGCGGCGATACGCTTCGCCGTCGGGCTGGTCTGCGGCCTCGTCTTCGGCGGCACCGCCGGGCTGAAGATCGCCACGGAACTCGGCATCGCGAAGGCGATCGGCCCCGGCGAGATGGTGCTGATGGGTGCGGCGCTTGCAAGCCTCTGCGCCTGGTGGGCGCTCGGCCTGATCAGCCGCGCCTTCGCGGCCGGCATCGCCGGCAGGATTTTCAGGAGCGGCAAATGAACAGACGAAACGGCGCGCTGGCGGCCGAGCGCAAATATGCCGGCGTAAGACTGGCGCAGGTGGAGGGAGACGGCAGCTTTCGCGGCTATGCCAGCCTGTTCGGCGCTATCGACCTCGGCAAGGATATGATGATGCGCGGCGCCTTCGCCCGCTCGCTGCGCGACCGGGGCATCGCCGGCATCCGCATGCTCTACCAGCACGACCCGAGCGAGCCGATCGGCGTTTGGACAGAGCTTTCGGAGGACGCGCGCGGCCTGTTCGTGCGCGGCCGGCTCGCCAAGGACGCGGCCAGGGCGCGCGAGGTGCTGTCGCTGATGCGCGCCGGCGCGCTGGACGGGCTGTCGATCGGCTTTCGCACCGTGAAGGCGACGACCGACCCGGCGAGCGGCGTGCGCCGCATCGTCGAGGCGGACCTGTGGGAGATCTCGGTGGTGACGTTCCCGATGCTGCCCGGCGCGCGCGTCGAGGCGGTGAAGGGCCGCGCGAGCCTGCCCACGGTGCGCACATTCGAACGCTGGCTCACGCGGGACGCGGGGCTGACGCGCGGCGAGGCCCGCACGGTGATCGCCAAGGGCTACGCCACCCTCGTGGGCGAGCGGGACGCCGCCCCGGGATCGTCGGACGACCTCGTGAGCAGGCTTCGCGAGGCCACACGCATCATGCATCCAACAAGGATTTCACGACCATGACGGAACGCACGGGCCCCACGGGGCTGGAATTGAAGTCGGCGGACGCCACCGGCCTCGCCGAGGCTTTCGGCGACTTCATGACGACATTCGAGGCCTTCAAGGAGGCCAATGACGAGAAGCTGGCGGAGATCGAGCGGCGGCTCGGCGCAGACGCGGTCACCACCGACAAGGTGGAGCGCATCTCGAAGGCGCTCGACCAGCAGAAACGCGCGCTGGACGAACTGGCGCTGAAGCGGGTGCGCCCGCCGCTCGGCGACGCCGGCCGCAGGGCCGCGCCCTCCGAGCACAAGGCGGCGTTCGACGCCTATCTCAGGCGCGGCGACGAGCGGGCGATGCGGGCGCTCGATCTGAAGGCGATGTCGATCGGCTCCGGCGCCGACGGCGGCTACCTGGTGCCCGACGAGATCGAGGCCGAGATCGGCAAGCGGCTGGCGCAGATTTCGCCGATCCGCGCCATCGCTTCGGTGCGCCAGGTTTCGTCGGCGGTGCTGAAAAAGCCGTTCTCGAGAACCGGGCCGGCGGTCGGCTGGGTGGCGGAGGTGGCGGCGCGGCCGCAGACCAACTCGCCGACGCTGGAGGAGCTGCAGTTTCCGACGGCCGAACTCTATGCCATGCCGGCGGCGACGCCGGCGCTGCTGGAGGATGCGGTGGTCGATCTCGACCAGTGGATCGCGGCGGAGATCGAGACCGCATTCGCCGAGCAGGAGGGCACGGCCTTCGTCAATGGCAACGGCACCAGCAAGCCGAAGGGCTTTCTCGACTACGGCAATGTGGCCGAAGCGAGTTGGACCTGGGGCAACATCGGCTATGTCGCAACGGGCGTGGCCGGCGCGCTGCCGGCAAGCAACCCGTCTGACAAGCTCATCGACCTGGTCTACGCTCTGAAGGCCGGCTACCGGCAGAACGCCAACTGGGTGATGAACCGCAAAACCCAGGCGGCGATCCGCAAGCTCAAGGACGCCGACGGCAACTATCTGTGGCAGCCGCCGGTGACGCCGGGCAGCCGCGCCATGCTGATGGGCTTTCCGCTGGTCGAGGCCGAGGACATGCCCGACGCCGCCACCGACGGGACGCCGATCGCCTTCGGCGATTTCGCCCGCGGCTATCTGGTGGTCGACCGCACCGGGGTGCGCGTGCTGCGCGATCCGTATTCCACAAAACCCTACGTGCTGTTCTACACGACCAAGCGCGTCGGCGGCGGCGTGCAGGATTTCGACGCGATCAAGCTGCTGAAATACGGCACGACGTAAGCCTGCCCGAAAATCCGCCATGCCGGGCTGCAAATGGCGTTTGGCTGCGCTCCGGTGCTCACGTACTTAACGTACGTTCCGCTCCGGTGCTCTCCAAACACCCTTTTCGCCACGGCCTGACGAATTTTATGGGCAGGCTTGGAGCCATCTTAAACGGCACATAGCCGACGGGCGGTCACTCATTCCTGCGCCCTGCGTCGCGAGTGCCGTCGCGGCCCCGGTCTTCTCCCGCCGGGGCCGCTCCTTTTCCCAGATCGTCTGAAAATGGCTGAGGGCGGGCTGCAAACGGCGTTCCGCCCTGAACCATTTTCAGACGGTCTCTCAACCGCGAGGTTTTTGATGACACTGGTTCTCACCGGAGCGCCGGAGGCGGAGCCCGTCACCGTTTCGGAGGCCAAAAGCTTCCTGCGGCTCGCCGGCTCGTCCGAGGACACGCTGATCGAGGGATTGATCCGTGCCGCGCGCGAAGACGTCGAGCGGGCGACCGGGCTGGCGCTGATCGACCAGACTTGGCGGCTGGCGCTGGACGCCGTCCCCCGCAGCGATGTCGTCCTGCTGATGCGCCATCCCGTTCGGGAGATCATCGCGGTGACCGCCTACGGCACCGAAGGCGAAGCCGCGCTGGTGAGCGCGGGCGACTACCAGGCCGACCTCATTTCGCGGCCGGCGAGACTCTTCTTCCGCGCGCGACCCGAGCCGATGCGGGCATTGAACGGGCTGGAGATCGATTTCCGCGCCGGCTTCGGCGAGGCGGGACCCGACGTGCCCGACCTGCTGCGCCGCGCCATCCTGGTGCTGGTGGCGCATTGGTACGAATTCCGCGCGAGTTTCGGCCCCGACGAGCAGCCTGTGGCCTATCCGCCGCAATATGAGCGGATGATCGCAGCCCATCGCGACAGGAGGCTCTGATGCGCTCGACCTTTCTCGATCCGGGCGCGCTGCGCATCGAACTGTCGTTGCAGGCGGCGGCGCTGGCAGCCGACGGGCTGGGTGGGCATATCCAGACCTGGCAGGAGGTCGCGACCGTGTTCGGGCTGATCGAACCGGTCTCGCAGGCCAGCCGCTTAGGCGCCGACCAGACGCTGGAGGAGAACACCCACCGCATCACCATCCGGCGCCGCGACCACGTCTTGCCTGGCATGCGTTTCGTCCGGCTGGCGCGGCTGTTCGAGATCCTGACCGTTCACGATCCCGACGAGTCGGGACGCTATCTGAGCTGCCGCGTGCGCGAGGCCGGACAATGAAACTGTCGATGAAGCTGACCGTGGACAGCTTGATTCGAACTCTCAGAATCCAGGCGCAACAGCTTGCGGATGAAGTGGAATATCCCGATATCAAGAGCGGCTTCGAGGGCGGCCTCTCCACGCCCCGCCGCCGGCCGGCGCCGCCCGCCATGATGGATGCCGACGATGACGAAATCCGCCGCTGAACTGCAGAAGTCGATCTTCGCCGCGCTGGGCGGCGACGCCGCGCTGACCTCGCTGCTGGGCGCCGGCAAGATCCACGACCTCGCGCCGGGGCATGTGGCCTTTCCCTACATCACCTTCGGCCGAACCAGCGTGTTCGACTGGAGTACCGGCACCGAGAGCGGCGACGAGCATCTGTTCACGCTGCATGTTTGGTCCACGGCGAAAGGCAAGAAGGAGACGCTGGCGATCATGGAGCGCGCGAAAACGCTGCTCCATGACGCGCCGCTGGAACTTGTCGGTTATCATCTGGTCAGCCTGCGCCTGGAGTTTTCGGAGGTGCGCTTCGACGAGGACGCATCGGTGCATCACGGCCTGATGCGGTTCCGGGCGCTGATAGAGGTAGCGGGGTAGTCCAATCGCATACGGACAATTATCCTGTCCGATCCGGCTTTGCCGGTTCGTCTCTCCTACGCGTCTCGCCGTAGGCGAGGCGTGGAGGATCATTGGACGACGCAAGCCCATATGCGCTCGACGGGAGTAAGCGGCGGCGCACTAAAAAAATCATCTCGGGAGGCCAAAAGATGGCTGCACAGAAGGGCAAGGACCTCTTGCTCAAGATCGATCTCAACGGTCTCGGTAATTTCATCACTGTCGCCGGCCTGCGGGCGCGGCGGCTCGCCTTCAACAGCGAGACCGTCGACGTGACGGACGCGGATTCGGCGGGACGCTGGCGCGAGCTTCTGGCCGGCAGCGGCGTACAGCGCGCTTCCGTCAGCGGCTCCGGCATTTTCAGGGATGCACAGTCCGACGCCTCGATCCGCACCCGCTTCTTCTCGGCGGAGATCGTCGACTGGCAGGTGGCGATCCCGGATTTCGGCGTGGTCGAGGGGCCGTTCCAGATCGCCGCGCTCGAATATTCGGGCAATCATGACGGCGAAATGACCTTCGAGATCGGGCTGGAATCGGCCGGCGCCATCAGCTTCGCGGTGGCGCCATGAGCGTCAACCGGCGGCGCGGCGAGGTGGCCGCGGAACTCGACGGGCAAGGCTTTCGGCTGTGCCTGACGCTGGGTGCGCTGGCGGAGCTGGAGGCGGCCTATGAAGCCGACGATCTCGGCGCGCTGATCGAGCGTTTCGCCGGAGGCCGGCTGTCGGCGCGCGATCTGATCCGCATCGTCGGGGCAGGGCTGCGGGGAGGGGGCAACCCGGTTTCCGACGAGGAGGTGGCGCGCATGCAGGCGGCGGACGGGGTGGCGGGTTTTGCAAAAATCGTCTCCGACCTGCTGGCAGCGACATTCGGCGCGAAGCAGCCTGCGGAGATGTCGCAAAACCCTTGAGCGCCGCGGCGGGCAAAGGCGGCGAACCTTTTCCCTGGGACACGGCGATGGCCGTGGGGTTCGGCCTGCTGCGGCTTTCTCCGCACGATTTTTGGGCAATGACGCCGCGCGAGATCGAGCGGGCCATGAGCTTTTTCAAGACCGGCGCAAGCGCGCCGCCGGGGCGCAACGAGCTGGCGGCGCTGATGATGGCATTCCCGGACGCGCTGCCAAACCGATGAGGCCGGTGAGCCCGGCACACTCCTGCATGGGAAGTTCTTGATATGGCCGAAAATGTCGTGGTCTCGATCGAGGCCGACACGCAGCCGTTCCTGACGGCGCTGGACAGTCTGCAGCGGCTTTCCGCGGGATTCGGCTCGCAATTGACCGGTGCGCTGCGCGGCGCGGTTATCGACGGGCGCGAGCTGGACGGCGTGCTGCGGCGCATCGCGCTCAACCTGACCGGCATGGCGCTGAACCAGGGGCTGCAGCCGCTGCAAGGCCTGGTGGGTTCGCTGTTTTCAGGGCTGACGGGCGGACTTTCCGGCGCGCTGCCCTTTGCCAAGGGCGGTGTCGTGCCGTTCGCCTCCGGCGGCGTGGTTTCGGCGCCGACCTATTTTCCGGCCGGCGGCGGCCTTGGCCTGATGGGCGAGGCCGGTGCCGAGGCGATCCTGCCGCTCAGGCGCGGCGCCGACGGACGGCTGGGCGTCGCCGCGCAGGGCAATGGCGGCGGGCCGGTCAACATCGTCTTCAACGTCACCACCCAGGACGCGGCCTCCTTCCGCAAATCGGAAGCGCAGGTGACCGGCATGCTGGCACGGGCGGTGTCGCGGGGGATGAGGACGTTTTAGGGGAATAGGGGAATAGGGGAATAGGGGAATAGGGGAATAGGGGAATAGGGGAGGCTGTCGTTCCCTGAAAAATGGCGAATTGCAGTTCCGGCCGCATATGAGAGCCTTTTCCTACTCCCCTACTCCCCTACTCCCCTCTTTAGGGATCCACATGACTGAACTTTCCGCCTTCCACGACGTACGGCTTCCGACCGCCGTGTCCTTCGGCGCGACCGGCGGGCCGGAGCGGCGCAACGAGATCGTCACGCTGACGTCGGGCCGCGAGAAACGCAACGCGCGCTTCGCCCATTCGCGGCATCGCTACGACGTCGGCACCGGGCTGCGCTCGCTGGCCGATCTCTACGAGATCGTCGACTTCTTCGAAGCGCGGCGCGGCTCGCTGCATGCCTTCCGCTTCCGCGATCCGTTCGACATGAAGTCGTGCCGGGCGGACGCGACACCGTCTCCCTCCGACCAGATGCTCGGCACCGGTGACGGCGTGACGGCGCGGTTTCCGCTGGTCAAATTGTATGGCGCGGGTGACGGCGCCTATGCGCGGCCGATCCGAAAACCGGTGCTGACCAGCCTGGCGGTGGCCGTCACCGGCATCATCGCCGCGCCGGCCGACTACAGCTTCGACGACTCGACCGGCGACATCGTCTTTTCGCCTTCCGCCATTCCAGAGGAGGGGCAAGCGGTGACTGCCGGATTCGAGTTCGACGTGCCGGTCCGTTTCGACATCGACCGGCTGGAGGTCGGCATCAGCGCCTTCAAGGCGGGTGCCATCCCCTCGATCCCGCTGGTGGAGGTGAGGCTGTGACGATCTATCCGGAGGCGCTGGCCGCGCATCTCGCCGGCACGGCGACGACCGTCTGCCATTGCTGGCGGCTGACGCGGCGCGACGGCACGGTCAAGGGTTTTACCGACCACGACAACGCGCTGACGGTGGACGGGACTACGTTCCGGCCGCTGACCGGCTTCAGCGCTACGGAGGCGCGCGACACGATGGGACTGGCGGTCGACACGGTCGATGTCGAGGGCGCGCTGTCTTCCGACGAGATCGACGAGGCCGACATCGCGCGCGGGTTTTATGACGACGCGACGGTCGAAACGTTTCTGGTCAACTGGCGCGCGCCGGGAGAGTTCGCCCGGCTGCGCCGCGCCACGATCGGCAAGATCACACGGCGGGACGGCGCTTTCGTCGCCGAGCTGAAGAGCCGCATGCACGCGCTGGACCAGGTCAATGGCCGCGTGATCGCGCGCCGCTGCGACGCTGAACTGGGCGACGCGCGCTGCCGCTTCGTGCTCGACCAGCCCGGCTTTTCGGCAACGGGGACGGTGCTGGCCATCGAGGCGCCGGATCTGCTGCGGGTCTCGGGGCTGGAGGGTTTTGCCGCCGGCTGGTTTTCGTTCGGCTTGGTCGAATGGACGAGCGGGGCGCGGGCCGGGGCCAAGTCGCATGTCATTGGGCATCTGAAAGCCGCCGGCGGCGTCAGCCTGTCGCTGCAGCCGGAAGAAGGGCCTTCGCCCGAAACAGGCGACGCGTTCCTGGTGCGGGCGGGCTGTGATAAGGCATTTTCGACCTGTCGAGAAAAGTTCGGCAATGCCGTGAACTTTCAGGGCTTTCCGCATTTGCCGGGCAACGACGCAGCGTATGGCTACGCTGTCGACGGCGACGTGTTCGATGGCGGGCCGCTTGTGCCATGAGCGACGGAACCGATGACGTGAACGCCCGCATCGTGGCGGAAGCGCTCGGCTGGGTGGGAACGCCTTACCGGCATCAGGGCGCGCGCAAAGGCGTCGGCTGCGATTGCCTCGGCTTGCTAATCGGTGTCTGGAGGGCGGTCTATGGCGCGGTTCCAGAGGAGCCGGGGCCGTATTCGGTCGACTGGGCGGAGACGGGCGGCTGCGATCGGTTTTTGCAGGCGGCGCGGCGGCATTGCCGGGAGAAACCGCTGGCGGAGGCTATAGCGGGCGACCTGATCCTGTTCCGCTGGCGGGCGCATTTGCCGGCCAAGCACGCGGCGATCCTGGTGGCGCCCGACCGCTTCGTGCACGCCTACGAGGGCAGCGCGGTGGTGGTCAGCGCGCTGGTCCCCCAATGGCGCAAACGGATCGCGGCGGCGTTCGCCTTTCCCGAGATCGGCTGAGTTTCTCTCGATTTTTCATCGAAAATTTCCGGAAGTCGCATGGCCGCATGAAGCGGGAGCGGCCGTCCGGCGCAACGGGATTTTGCGATGGCGGTTCTTCTCCTTGAGGCGGCTGGCGCCTACCTGGGCGGTCTGTTCGGCCCGATCGGCAGCGCGGTCGGCACTGCGGCGGGCGCGTTCGCCGGCTATGCGCTGGACCGCGCGCTGATCGACGGTACGCGCCGCGTCGAGGGGCCGCGGCTGGCCGGCGCAAGGCCCTTCTCGGCAGAGGAGGGCGCGCCGATCCCGCGCCTCTACGGCACGGCGCGGCTGGGCGGCACGATCATCTGGGCGACGCGCTTCGAGGAAACCAAGACCACCCGCCGTCAGGGCGGCAAGGGCGGCGCGAAAGTCACCGAATACAGCTATTTCGCCAACGTGGCCTTCGCGCTGTGCGAGGGCGAGATCGCGGGCGTGCGGCGCGTCTGGGCGGACGGGCGCGAGCTCGATCTCAACGGCATCGAGATGCGTGTGCATAAGGGCGGCGCCGACCAGCCGCCGGAACCGCTGATCGCCGCGAGACAGGGCACGGACAATACGCCGGCCTATCGCGGCATCGCCTATGCCGTGTTCGAGCGGCTGCCGCTGAGCGATTATGGCAATCGTATCCCGCAGTTGCAGTTCGAGGTGCTGCGGCCGGTGGGCAGGCTGCGCCATGACATAAGGGGCGTGGCGCTGATCCCCGGCTCGACCGAACACGGGCTCGATCCGACGGTGGTGGTGAAGAAGGCCAGGCCGGGCGAGGAGGTGGCGGAGAACCGCCACGTGCTCTTCGCGCCGAGCGACATCGTCGCCTCGCTCGACGAATTGCAGATGCTTTGCCCCAACCTGACCGACGTGGCGCTGGTGGTGTCGTGGTTCGGCGACGATCTGCGCGCCGGCGAGTGCCGCATCCGGCCAGGCGTCACAGCGGCGGCGGGCGCCGATTTTTCGAAACCCTGGATCGTCTCGGGCATCGCGCGCTCCGAAGCGTTGGCGGTTTCAAGCCATGGCGGCGGCTCGGCCTATGGCGGGACACCGACCGATGCGTCGGTGATGGCGGCGATCGCCGAGATCAGGTCGCGCGGGCTGCGGGTGGCACTCTATCCGTTCATCATGATGGACATCGCCGAGGGCAACGGCCTGCCCGATCCACATGGCGGCGAAGAGCAGGCCGCCTATCCGTGGCGCGGGCGGATTTCGTGTTTTCCTGGACCGGAAGCGCCGGGTTCCGCTGACGAGACGGCGACGGCCCGGACGCAGGTCGAGGCGTTCTGCGGCGAGGCCGAGGTTGGCGAGTTTTCGGCCGGCGGCGGGACTGTGGCGTTCGGCGGGGCGGAGGGTGACTGGGGTTTTCGCCGGCTGATCCTGCATTATGCGCATCTGGCGCAGGCCGCCGGCGGGGTGGACGCCTTCCTGATCGGCTCGGAAATGCGCGGGCTCACCACCCTGCGCGACGGGATCAACGCATTTCCCTTCGTCGAAGCGCTGTGCACGCTGGCCGACGAGGTCAAGGCGCTGCTCGGGCCGGGAACCGACATCTGCTACGGTGCGGACTGGAGCGAATATTTCGGCCATCATCCGCGCGACGGGTCGGGCGATCTGTTCTTCCACCTCGATGCGCTGTGGGCGCGGCCGTCGATAAGTGCCGTCGGCGTCGACAATTACATGCCCCTTTCGGATTGGCGCGATGCGGACTACCGCTCCGGCAATCCCGACGGGGCGAGCGGCCCTTACGATCCGAAGACGCTGCGCGCGGCGATCGATTCCGGCGAGGGGTTCGACTGGTTCTATGCAAGCGCCGCCGACCGCGAGGCGCGCAACCGCACGCCGATCGAGGACGGTGCTTACGGAAAGCCCTGGGTGTTCCGTACCAAGGACCTCGTCGGCTGGTGGTCGAGCCAGCATTTCGATCGCATCGGTGGCATCGAACTGCCGACGCCGACGGCTTGGACGCCACGCGGCAAGCCGATCTGGCTGACCGAACTGGGCTGCCCGGCGATCGACAAGGGGCCGAACCAGCCGAACGTCTTTGTCGATCCGAAGTCGAGCGAGAGTTTTACGCCATACTTCTCGAACGGCGGCCGCAGCGACCTTGCGCCAAAACGGTTCCTTGAAGCGCATGCCGCGCATTGGGATCCGGCCAGCCCTACATTCGACCCAGTGAAGAACCCGCTTTCGCCGGTCTATGGCGGGCGGATGCTCGACCATGAGCGAATTTATGTCTGGTGCTGGGACGCGCGGCCGTTTCCTGCCTTTCCGCTTCAAGGCGAAGTCTGGGCCGACGGCTCGAACTGGCATTTCGGCCACTGGCTGAACGGCCGGCTGGAAGCGCCAGATCTCGGCGCGGTCATCAACGCCATCCTTGCGGATCACGGCCTGCCGGTGGCGGATGTGGCAGACGCCGACGGCACACTGCAGGGTCTTGTCATCGACGATCCGGGATCGGCCCGCGCGGCGCTGGAACCGCTGGTCGACCTTTTTGACCTCGCGGTCGGCGAGCATCCGGACGGGCTGGTCCTCCGTTCGGCCCGGGCGCGCGCCGCCGCGCCGCTGGTGATAGCGGAGGCGGTCGTGGAGGAAGGTGTCGCGAACTTCGAACGCGTGCGTGTTCCGGATCACGAGCTGCCGACGGAAGCGGTGCTTGCGTTCCGCGACCATCTTGCCGGCTACCAGTCGGCCTCGGCGCGCAGCTTTCACGCCGGTGCGGCCGGGCGGCTGCAGCGGATGGTCAGCTTTCCCGGCGTGCTGGAGCAGGGGCAGGGCGCCGCGCTTGTGGCGGACTGGCACCGTCGGCTGTGGGCCGCTCGTGAAAATGTGGTGCTGTCGCTTGCGAGCTACAGCCGGGGATTTGAGCCCGGAGCCATCATCCGGCTGCCGGGCGAGGACGGCAGCGAGTTCCTTGTCACAGAGATCGAGGACGGGCTGGTGCGGAGGCTCAAAGCCATGCGCATCGAGCGCGGCGCGCCCGTTCCGTGGACGAGCACCCCCGGGCCGGCGGATGCGCCGCCGGTCATTCATGCCGGCAAGCCGCATGTGCTGTTTCTCGATCTTCCGGCGCGCACGACAGCCCTGCCGCCGCAGCACCACTTTCGCGTGGCGGCCTGGCGGAAGCCCTGGAAAAGCCAGGTGTTGCTGGCGTCACCCGAAGAAACGGGATTCCAGCCGCGGGCGACGATCGATCATCCAGCCGACCTCGGCGAACTGGTAGAGGCGCTGCCGCCCGGAAGCGTCGAGGGACGGGTGGACCGTTCGTCAGTGCTTACCGTCATGCTCTTCGACTCGGAGGCCGCCGGCGTCAGCCGCATGCAATTGCTTTCCGGGGCCAACGCGGCTGCCGTGCGCAGCCAAAGCGGCGTCTGGGAGATCGTGCAGTTCGAGACCGCGGAGGAGATCGAGCCCGGCGTCTGGCGCCTCGGGTACCTGCTGCGCGGGCAGCTCGGCACCGGCGACGCCATGGCGGCAGGTGCGTCCGCCGGCGCGCCGTTCGTGTTTCTGGACGATCGCCTGAAACCGGCGGGGCTGCTGGCTGGCGAGATCGGCCTTTCGCTCAACTGGAAGATCGGACCGTCGGGAGCGATCGTCTCCGACGAAACCTTCGTCAGCCAGTCGGCGACGGGCGGCTTGCGGGCGCGGCTGCCTCTGGCGCCGGTGCATCTGCGCTGCAAACCGCAGGCCAGCGGTGACCTCGCTTTCACCTGGGTGCGGCGCGGTCGCTTCGATGCCGACGACTGGGCGGCGACCGAAATCCCGCTCGGCGAGGAAGTGGAAAAGTACCGGATCGACATTTCGCTGCCGGGCGAGCCGGTGGTCCGGTCACAGACCGTGGGCGTCGCCGCATGGACCTATCCGGAGGCAGAAATCGTGGTGGATTTCGGTGGCTTGCCGACCGAGATCGAAGCGGCAGTGTGCCAGCTCAGCCTGTCGGCCGGCTGGGGAACTGCGGCGACGCGCCGATTCAATTTCTAAACAAACCTTCTCAACCCTTTGAAAGGAAAGCCATGAACGACACCAAACCCTGGTTCATGTCCCGCACGGTCTGGGCGGCGCTCGTCACCATCGCGACCGCGCTGCTCGGCCTGTTCGGCGTGCCGCTGGACGGCGTCGACGACGCCGCGCTGGTCGACGCGATCCTGCAGGCGGTGGCCGCCGTCGCGGGCGTCGTCGCCCTGGCTGGCCGGGTTGCGGCGCAGACGCGGATAGAATGAAGAAAAGCCGTGTTTCGACGGGCTCGCTATTGTAAGACGTGTTCATTCCGTGTTCAGAAGGAATGGGCTAGAACGACCGCATGAACAGGGCTTTCTCATACCTTCAGGCATTTGCGGCGTTGCTTTGCGCAGGTGGTCTGTCTGTGGCCCAGGTGAACGCCATGCCGCTGTTGCCGCAGGTATCGGACCAAGCATTGCCCATCCAGCTTGCCCAGTCCGACTGCTACGCAATCGGCCAGCAGGTCGCCGCGCAGAACGGAGGAACCCTGGCGCGCGCCAGCCAGTCCAGCCGGGGCGGCCAGCCGGTCTGCGTCATCGTCGTGCTGGTGCCCGGCAAGGACGGGCAGCGCCCGCGCCGCACAGAGATCGTGGTGCCGCTGAACTGACGGCACTCGATTTCACCACAATACATAGCTCCTGTAAGGTGGCCGCACCCAGTTCGGACGGATGATTCCATGCGGATACTCGTCGTCGAGGATGACAAGGACCTCAACCGGCAGCTTGTCCAGGCGCTGACCGACGCCGGCTACGCGGTAGACAAAGCCTTCGACGGCGAGGAAGGGCATTTCCTCGGCGACACCGAGCCTTACGACGCCGTGGTGCTGGACGTCGGCCTGCCGCAGATGGATGGCATCAGCGTGGTCGAGCGCTGGCGCCGCGACGGCCGGAAAATGCCGGTGCTTATCCTGACGGCCCGCGACCGCTGGAGCGACAAGGTGTCGGGCATTGACGCCGGTGCCGACGACTATGTGACGAAACCGTTCCATATCGAGGAGGTGCTGGCCAGGCTGCGCGCGCTGATTCGCCGGGCGGCGGGCCACGCGTCTTCGGAACTCACCTGCGGACCGCTGCGGCTCGATACCAAGGCGTCGAAGGCCGACATGAACGGCATGCCGCTGAAGCTGACTTCGCATGAGTTCCGGCTGCTAGCCTATCTGATGCACCACATGGGCGAGGTGGTGTCGCGCACCGAGCTGGTCGAGCATCTCTACGACCAGGATTTCGATCGCGATTCCAATACGATCGAGGTGTTCGTCGGGCGTCTGCGCAAGAAGATGGGCATCGACATGATCGAGACGGTGCGCGGCATGGGTTATCGCATACGCGAGCCGGAGGCGTGACGGCGGAGGCCAAAGCAGGCATCAGTCGGCGCGGCTGGCTGCTCTCCGGCGCGCCGCGTTCCCTCGCTTTTCGCGTCGTCGCCTTCTCGACCATCTGGGCGATCGTCACGCTGATCGTCATCTACACGGTGATCGCCGCGCTCTATCGCGAGACCAGCGAGCGCGGTTTCGACAGCCTGCTCTCGGCGCATCTGTTCAATCTCATCGGTTCGGTCGGCGTCTCCCAATCCGGCTTTCTCACCGGCTCGCCCGACCTCGGTGACCTGCGGTTTTCCGAGCCGCAATCGGGCTGGTACTGGGAAGTCGAGCCCGTTTCGGAGGGCCTCGGCGGGCGCTTGCGGTCACTATCCATGACGCGGTCCGTGCCCTCGCCGAGCATCGTGGAAGCGCCATTCAACGCCAGCTTCCAGCGCAACTACCTGACCGACGGCATCGGTGGCGAGGAACTGGAAGTCTTCGAGAGCGAGTTCGTTCTCGACGCGCAGAACCGCGTGGCGCGTTTTCGCGTCATGGGCAACCGCACGGAACTCGATGCCGAGATCGGTATCTTCGAATGGCGACTGTTCACCTATCTGTCGCTATTCGGCGTCGGCATGATCGCCATCAACGCCGTCGCCATCCTGTTCGGGTTGCGTCCGCTTGGCCGCGTGCGCGCGGCGCTGGCGCAGGTGCGCGAGGGCACCGCGCAACGGCTCGGCGGCACTTTTCCGACAGAAATCCAGCCGCTCGCCAACGAGACCAACGCGCTGATCGAGAACAACCGCCGCATCGTCGAGCGCTCGCGCACCCAGGTGGGCAATCTGGCGCATTCGCTGAAGACGCCGCTGGCCGTGCTGCTCAACGAGGCGCGGGCGCTGGGCGGCGACCGGGGCAGGCTGATCGCCGACCAGGCGAGCGCCATGCAGAGCCAGCTTGAACACTACTTGCAACGTGCCCGCATCGCAGCGCAGCGCGACAGCGTCGTCTACCGCACGCCGGTGCGGCCGTTGCTCGAGCGCATGGTTCGGGTGATGGCCAAGCTCAACGCCGGCACGGCGATATCCTTCGCGCCGCCGGCCGAGGAGATGATCTTCGCCGGCGAGCGTGAGGATCTGGAGGAAATCGTCGGCAATCTGCTCGACAATGCGATGAAATGGGCGAGGGCCCGGGTAGTGGTGTCGCTCGCGGCTGCGCCGCCGATCGACGAGCACGCCATGTTTTCGATCGTGATCGAGGACGACGGGCCGGGAATTCCGCCCGACAGGGCGCGCGAGGTGATGCAGCGCGGCAAGCGGCTGGACGAGACCAAGCCCGGCAGCGGGCTCGGTCTGTCAATCGTCTCAGATCTGGTCAACGAATATGGCGGCCGGATCAGCCTCGAACGCGCGGCGCTCGGTGGGCTGAGGGCGGTTGTACTGCTGCGACGCGTCGAGTAGACAGGGCTGGGCCGGAATCGTGCGGCTGCGGCCAAATTTCGGTCAAACATCAACAGTATCGCGGCGGTCCGTTTCCATGCCGCAGGCGGCCTCGATCGGTGGTGGACATGACGATTCGCTTGGCGCTGCTTGCCGCTCTGCTGGTTCTGGCCGGCTGCGGGACGACGTCGAGCCTCGGCGGCAAGCCGGGATCGACCGTCGATACGCCGACGGTTACAGGCGGCAAGGCGAGCATGGTCGACGGGCTGGTCACCGGCGATGCCGGAAAGGGCCTGAGCGCGGGCGACAGGCGCAAGGCGCTGGAGGCCGAATACAAGGCGCTCGAATATACCGGAAGCGGTCAGACGGTGACCTGGACAGGCGACCGGGACGGCCGGTCGGGAAGCGTGGTGCCGGCGCAGCCCTACCGGGTCGGATCGCAGGACTGCCGGCAGTATTCGCACACGATCGTGATCGACGGCGCCACGAGGACGGCGCGCGGTACGGCCTGCCGCAATGCCGACGGAAGCTGGGCGACGCTGAGCTAGATTCCGCAGGTCGCTGCGCAATAACCCGGAACCCGTCGTTTTCGGCTCGGCCTGGCCTAAATCGCCAACACCAACCTGAATTTCGACGCATCACGATGGTTCGGAGTAGCAAGGCGGCAGTCAATCAGCCGCAGTGCCGGCGAATTGGCAGACCGCGTCGGGACGGATATTGAAGGCGCATGCTATTCTGGATCGTCGCAGCGCTGCTGACACTGGCCGCCAGCCTGGCGGTGATGCTGCCGTTGAGCGTGAAGAACCGGCAGGCGGACATTGCCCGCGATCACGACATCGAGGTCTATCGCGACCAGCTAGGCGAACTGGACAAGGACGCCGCGCGCGGGCTGATCGGGCCCGCCGAGGCCGAGGAAGCCCGCGCCGAGATCGGCCGTCGCATTCTCAAGCTGGCCGGAACGAAGGATGGCGGCGGTGCGGATAGGCCCGCGCGGCTGCCACGCGTGGTCGGCGCGGCCGCGGTGCTGGCCGTGCCGATCGTCGGCTGGGGTCTCTATGCCGAGCTTGGTTCGCCGCTGCTGCCCGGCCAGCCACTCAACGCTAGGCTTCAAGCCGATCCGGCCGAAAATACGATGGAGGAGCTGGTGGCGCGCGCCGAGGCGCATCTGTCCTCCAACCCAGAGGACGGACGTGGCTGGGATGTGCTGGCGCCGATCTATCTGCGGACCGGCCGTTCGGAGGATTCGGCAGCGGCCTACCGCAACGCCATCAGATTGCTCGGCGGCAGCGCCGACAGGCTGGCGGGCCTCGGCGAGGCATTGTCCTATGGGGCCGGTGGGGTCGTGACGGCCGAGGCGCAAGATGCGTTCAAGCAGGCGCTTGCCGCCCAGCCCGATCATCCGAAATCGCGCTTTTACCTGGCGAGCGGGCTGGCTCAGGAGGGAAAGCTGCAGGAAGCCGCCGCCGCCTGGCAGGCCTTGCTTGGCGGCCTGCCAGCCGACAGTCCTTGGCGAGGCCCGGTGCAGGAGGCGATCACGGAGGCGAACCGCCGCAGCGCCGCCGTGCAAAAGCCCGCCGGGCCCGTCCCGACCCAGGAGGAGATGGACGCCGCCGCGTCGATGACGGCCGACGATCGCACCGCCATGATCGAGCAGATGGTGAGCGGCCTCGACGCAAAGCTGCGGGAGAACCCCAAGGACGTGGAAGGCTGGATGCGGCTGGTTCGTTCTTATGTCGTGCTTGGCAAGGCCGATCAGGCGCGCGAGGCTCTGGGACGCGGACTGGCGGCGCTAGACAGCGGCAGCGAAGACGGCAAACGGCTGACTTCGCTGGCGGCCTCCCTCGGCCTGGCTTCGACGGAATGAGAATTTGATGACCCGCAAGCAGAAGAGACTGTCCGTTATCGCCGGCGCGCTGGCCTTCCTCGGCGCGGCGACAGCGCTCACCTTCTATGCGCTTGGGCAAAAGGCTTCATTCTTCTACATGCCGACGGAACTCCAGGCGGCTGTGCTGGAGCCCGGCCAGCGCATCCGCCTCGGGGGGCTGGTCGAAGCCGGCACGGTGAAGCGAGGGCAGGGCACGGAGATCTCCTTCGCCATCACCGACCAGGAGAAATCGGTGCCGGTCGCCTATGTGGGCATCCTGCCGGATCTGTTCCGCGAGGGACAGGGCGTGATCGCCGAGGGCACGATGCGTGCAGACGGCGTGTTCGCCGCCGACAGCGTTCTCGCCAAGCATGACGAGAACTATATGCCCAAGGAAGTCGCCGACAGCCTGAAGGCAAAAGGCGTCTGGCAGGACGAGACCGCGAGGCCGGGATCATGATCGTCGAGACCGGCCATTTCGCATTGGTCCTGGCCTTGGCGCTGGCGCTGGTGCAGTCGCTCGTGCCGCTGGTCGGCGCCCGCACGAACGATGCGCGGCTGATGGCCACCGGTGGCCCCGTCGCCGTCGCCGGCTTCGCGCTGACCGGCATCGCGTTTGCCGCGCTTGTGATGGCCTATGTCCAGTCGGATTTCTCCGTGGCCAATGTCTGGGAGAATTCGCATTCGGCGAAGCCGATGCTCTACAAGGTCACCGGCACCTGGGGGAACCATGAAGGCTCCATGCTTTTGTGGGTGCTGATCCTGACCTTCTTTGGGGCGCTCGTCGCGGTGTTCGGCGGCAATCTGCCGGCGACGCTGCGCGCCAATGTGCTTTCCGTGCAGGGCTGGATCGGCGCTGCCTTCCTGCTGTTCGTGCTGACGACGTCCAATCCGTTCATCCGGCTTGAGCCCGCGCCTTTCGAAGGCCGCGACCTGAACCCGATCCTTCAGGATGTCGGGCTCGCCATCCATCCGCCGCTGCTTTACCTTGGTTATGTCGGCTTCTCGGTGTGCTTCTCCTTCGCCGTCGCGGCCTTGATCGACGGACGCATCGACGCCGCCTGGGCACGCTGGGTCCGCCCTTGGACGCTGGCCGCCTGGATGTTCTTGACCGGCGGCATCGCGATGGGCTCGTACTGGGCCTATTACGAGCTGGGCTGGGGCGGCTTCTGGTTCTGGGATCCGGTCGAGAACGCCTCCTTCATGCCGTGGCTGGCTGGCACCGCGTTGCTGCATTCGGCGATCGTCATGGAAAAGCGCTCGGCCCTGAAGATCTGGACGATCCTGCTCGCCATCCTCACCTTCTCGCTGTCGCTGCTCGGCACCTTCCTTGTGCGCTCCGGCGTGCTGACCTCGGTACACGCCTTCGCCACCGACCCGACGCGCGGCGTTTTCATCCTCGCGATCCTGGTGCTGTTCATCGGCGGCTCGCTGGCGCTGTTTGCGCTGCGCGCTGGTAGTCTCACCGCCGGCGGCCTGTTCCATCCGATCTCGCGCGAGGGCGCGCTGGTCCTCAACAATCTGTTCCTGACCACGGCGGCGGCGACCGTGCTGGTCGGCACGCTTTATCCGCTCCTGGTCGAGGCGGTGACGGGCGACAAGATTTCCGTTGGCGCGCCGTTCTTCAACCTGACCTTCGGCCCGCTGATGCTGCCGCTGCTGCTGCTCATCCCGTTCGGGCCGCTGCTCGCCTGGAAGCGCGGCGATGTCTACGCGGTGGCGCAGCGGCTGATGGCGGCATTCGGCGGCGCGCTTCTCGCGGTGCTGGCGACGTTGCTGCTGGCCGACGGCGCGTCGGTGTTCGCAGCGCTCGGCGTCGGCATCGGCGTCTGGATGATCCTCGGTGCGCTGACCGACCTTGTGCAGAAATCGGCGCTCGGAACCGTTCCTCTGGCGGTCGCGGCAAGACGGCTGGCCGGCCTGCCACGCTCGGTCCACGGCACCGCGCTGGCACATCTCGGCATGGGCGTGACGGTGCTGGGCATTGTCGCGACGCTGGCCTTCGAGGCCGAGCACATCACCATTATGAAGCCCGGCGAAAGCACCGCCATTGCCGGACGCACGCTGCGGTTCGAGGGCGTTTCGCCGGTGCAGGGGCCGAATTTTACCGAGACGAGGGCGAGCTTCGTGTTGCTCGGCGCAGGCGGCGGAAAGCTTGGCGAGGTCACTTCGGCCAAACGCGTCTACACGGCGCGGCAGATGCCGACGACCGAGGCGGGCATCCTGACGCTCGGTTTCAGCCAGCTTTACGTCTCGTTGGGCGACCCGACGCAGGATGGTGGCATCGTCGTGCGCATCTGGTGGAAGCCGCTGGTGACGCTGATCTGGCTTGGCGGGCTTGTCATGATGGTCGCGGCCGCCGTCTCGCTCACCGATCGCCGGCTTCGCGTCGGCGCCCCGGCGCGCCGGGCAAAAGCCGCTTCGAGCCCAGCGGGAGCCAAGGCTTGAGACGGTTTTGCATCGCTGCCCTGTGGCTGGCACTGGTGCTCGGCGCCCCGGCGTGGGCGGTGCAGCCTGACGAAAGACTGGCCGATCCGGCGCTGGAGGCGCGGGCCAGGACGCTTTCGGCGGAACTGCGCTGCATGGTCTGCCAGAACCAGTCGATCGACGATTCCGACGCGGAATTGGCGCATGATCTGCGGGTGCTGGTGCGCGAGCGGCTGGCGGCAGGTGACACGAATGAGCAGGTGCTCGACTTCGTGGTGGCGCGTTATGGCGAGTTCGTGCTGCTGAAGCCGCGCTTCAGCGCCCGTAACGCGTTGCTTTGGGGCACGCCGGTCGTGCTGCTGGTGGTCGGTGGCGTGGTCGCATTGGTTGCAGCAAGGTCGCGGCGAAAAACGTCGACACGATTATCGGACGAGGAGAAGGCGGCATTGGACCGCATTCTCGCCGAGAGCGGGAGCGAGCGTCCGGGCAGCGTTTGACCTGGGCCCTCCCGCACGCCGGATTGCCAAGGCACCAACTGTCTTGGCGGCGATCAATCCCCAGCCACGGTGCTCAACTCGAACACCCGCTGCTCCTGCGAAAACCCTTTCAGCGCGTGCCGGCCGAGATCGCTGACCATGTCCGCCGGAAGCATCGAGGCGACATCCGCCGAGCAGACCGCTTTCACGCCTAGCAACTTGGCGATGCCTTCGAGGCGGCTGACATAGTTCACCGTCGGGCCGACGACGGTAAAATCCAGTCGGTCCCGGCTGCCGATATTGCCGTAGACGACCGGGCCGACATGCAGGGCTGCCACGAACGGTATGCCGGTAACGCTCGTGTCGCCAAAAGCCCGCACGACGCTGCGGGCGGCGCGCAGACAGGCGTCCAGGCGTCCTGAATCCCGCGCCGGAAAGACGGAAAGCACGCCGTCGCCGATGAATTTGAGCACGTCGCCACCTTCGGCGCGCACCGCATCGACCACCACCTCGAAATAGGCTCCAAGGCGGTCGAGCAATGCATCGGGGGCGAGCCGCTCCGACAGGCCGGTGAAATTGCGCATGTCGGTCACCAGCACCGCGGCTTCCGCCTCGGTCATGTGGCCGCGCTGGAAGTTACCCTTGGCGACGCGTGCCGCGGGGCCGTTGCCGAGATAGACCTCCAGCAGGCTTTCCATCGAGTGGCGCATCGCCGCGGGTTCCAGTGCGGCGGCAATGGCTGGCGCCAGGCCGTCGATCAGCGCGACTTCGCCAGCGGCGAAACCGCCGGGGCGGTCCGTGGTGAAGGCGCTGGCCTGAACCGAGCCGTCGCCATATTCCAGCGGGATCGCCAGATAGTCGGTGCTGCCGGCCGCAGCCTGTTCGAAGAGGACCGGATGATCGTGGCCTTCCATCAGGCTCTCCAACGACTGGTGAAAGAGAGTCCTGGTGACGATGACGTGCTCGAACGGGCTGCCGCGATAGGAATCGGTCGCGAGCATGCTGCGCGGCACGGTGTAGCTTTCCGCCCCGCCGTCGCGGGTCCAGATCACGCCCCATGCGCCTATCATCGGGTTGGCGACCCGTTGGCCGATACGCACACGCCACAGCGGCACGCCCGCCGCGACCAGGCGGTCGATCAGCCCGGCGACGATTTCCTTGGGCTGGCCGGCTTTGCGGGCTGGCCCGATCAGCCATGCTGTGATCTCGGCGACAAGCCGCGGGACATCCGTCGTTGCGGACGGTTCGTCCTTCGGATTTGGGGAATTTGACATGCGCGCAACTTAGAGCAATGTCCGACCAGATTGCATCATTCTGTTTCTCGTTTGGCGAGGCGATCCGGCAGGAGGGTTGCGAAGGTCGATGGGGTTCCATCGGCCGAGCGAGCCGAGGCACCGGGCGTCCGCCAAACGGAAACCCGAAGGGCCGGGCTGGTTTGGGCCAAATCCTTCGGGCTTCGTCTCGACCGTACCGCCGGTACGTCCATTCGACGAAGCCCTCGACCTTGGCCCAAACCGTCGCCGGCAGAATGATGCAATCTGGTCGGACATTGCTCTAAGCCGGGGCATGGCCAAGGAAAAGTGGCGGGCGCAACCGGTTTTTGCCGCGAAACTGCCGTACGGTCGCCGCCAACATTACCCAAATTTCATTCGCCGGAAATGACGCCGTAATGTGGCGGATCCTATTTCTGTCAGCACTGGATGCCGCCCAAGACGCATCCTGCAGAAGAGGAAATAGAAGCCATGAGCAACACCCCCGTTTCGCGGACCCGCGCGCGCCTGCTGGCCGCCGCCGCCTCCATCGCAATCGCCGGCGCGATCGGTCTTGGCGCCGTCACCACCGGCACCGCACCCGTTCTTGCCGAAGCCGTGCGCGTCCAGTCGCCGCAGGTTCCGAGCTTTGCCGACGTCGTCGACAAGGTTTCGCCGGCCGTTGTCAGCGTCCAGGTCAAGGCCAAGATCGAACCTGCGTCCGACCGCGGCGACGGCGCCGACATGTTTCAGGGCCATGGCTTCGACCAGCTTCCCGACGGCCATCCGCTGAAGCGCTTCTTCCGTGAGTTCCGCGGCGACGGCGATCGCGATGGCCGCTGGCATCAGCGCCGCGGCGACCGTCCGGAGCGCCCGCGTCCGGTCTCCCAGGGCTCCGGCTTCTTCATCTCCGAGGACGGCTATCTGGTCACCAACAACCACGTCGTCGAGGGCGGCTCGGCCTTCACCGTTGTCATGGACAATGGCGACGAACTGGACGCCAAGCTGATCGGCGCTGATCCGCGCACCGACCTGGCCGTGCTCAAGGTCGATGACAGCCGCAAGTTCACCTATGTCGACTTCGCCGATGACACCAAGGTTCGCGTCGGCGACTGGGTCGTGGCCGTGGGCAATCCGTTTGGCCTCGGCGGTACCGTGACCTCCGGCATCGTCTCGGCCCGTGGCCGCGACATCGGCGCCGGCCCCTATGACGACTTCCTGCAGATCGACGCGGCGGTCAACCGCGGTAATTCCGGCGGGCCGGCCTTCAATCTGAGCGGCGAGGTCGTCGGCATCAACACCGCGATCTTCTCGCCGTCGGGCGGCAATGTCGGCATCGCCTTCGCCATTCCGGCTTCGACGGCCAGGGAAGTGGTGCAGGATCTGATGAAGGACGGCAGCGTGTCGCGCGGCTGGCTCGGCGTCGAGATCCAGCCGGTCAGCAAGGATATCGCCGATTCGATCGGCCTGCAGGACGCCAAGGGCGCGATCGTCTCCCAGGCGCAGGACGGCGGCCCCGCGCTGAAGGCCGGCATCAAGGCTGGCGACGTCATCACCGCCGTCGATGGCAAGGAGGTCGGTTCGCCGCGCGAACTGGCCCGTGCGATCGGCGCCATCCAGCCCGGCAAGTCGGTGGAAGTTACCGTCTGGCGCAACGGCAAGTCCGAGGCGATGAACCTCGAGCTCGGCACGCTGCCCGGCGCAGACAAGCAGGCCTCGAATGATGAGGACAGCAAGCAGCAGGCCGAGCCTTCCTCGCTGGCAGATCTCGGCCTGACCGTCACGCCGTCCGAAGACGGCAAGGGCCTGGTCGTCACCGATGTCGATCCCGACAGCGACGCCGCCGACCGCGGCATCCAGCCCGGCGACGTCATCGTGTCGATCAACTCGCGCGACGTGACGGGCGCCAAGGACGTGACCACCGCGATGAGCGACGCCGAGAAGGCGGGCCGCAAGGCGGTGCTCGTCCAGATCACCCGCGACGACAACAGCCGCTTCGTGGCTCTGCCCATCGGCCGCGGCTGATCGACTCGACGTCCCGGCGCCCTGCTGAACATCCCCGAGCGGGCGCTGCGGGACTTGGGCCGGTCCCGTTTGTCAGTCCTCGAAGGGCCGGTTCGGCGGCGGCAGCTCCCATCGGCTGCCGCCGCACCCTTGAGGAAGGTAAAACCCCATGAACATCGCTTCACCAGCACGCCCGGAATTCGCATATGATGACCCGATGAAGATTCTGGTCATCGAAGACGACCGTGAGGCGGCCGACTATCTGCAGAAGGCGCTGTCCGAGGCTGGACACACGGTCCACCTCGCCGGAGACGGCGACACCGGCTATACGCTGGCCGACACCGGCAACTACGACGTCATGGTAGTGGACCGCATGCTGCCGCGCCGCGACGGGCTTTCGGTGATCGCCGGCCTGCGCTCGCGCGGCAACACCACGCCGGTGCTGATCTTGTCGGCGCTTGGCGAGGTCGACGATCGCGTCACCGGGCTGCGCGCCGGCGGCGACGACTATCTCACCAAACCCTACGCGTTCAGCGAGCTTCTCGCCCGCATCGAGGTGCTCTGCCGCAGAGCCAATTCCAAGGATGCCGAGACGCTCTACCGCGTCGGCGACCTCGAACTCGACCGGCTGTCGCATACGGTTCGGCGGGCCGGCCGCGAGATCGTCCTGCAGCCGCGCGAGTTCAAGCTGCTCGAATATCTGATGCGCCATGCCGCCCAGGTGGTGACCCGCACCATGCTGCTCGAAAACGTCTGGGACTATCATTTCGACCCGCAGACCAACGTCATCGACGTGCATGTGTCGCGGCTGCGCTCCAAGATCGAAAAAGGTTTCGACAGTCCGATCCTGCATACGGTGCGCGGCGCGGGCTACATGCTCAAGGCCGGGTAGATCAGCGCATGCGGCTGCCGGCGAGTTTGAAGACCACCGCCGCTCGCCTCTCGGCGCTTTATCTCTTGCTGTTCGGCATTTGCGCGGTCGGCCTCGTGTTCTACATGACCGCGCTGTCGGTCAGGATGCTGACCTCGCAGACGCAGGACACCATCAACGAGGAGGCGGTCGGCCTCGCCAATGCCTACCAGCGCGGTGGCCTGCCGCTGCTGGTGCGCACCATTGAGCGGCGCTCGCGCCAGCCCGGCGCCAATCTTTATCTGATCGCCGATCCCAACGGCCGCATCCTCTCCGGCAATGTCGAGAGCCTTGAGCCCGGCGTGCTCGACGTCGAGGGCTGGACGGGCCGACCCTTCTCCTATCAACGCTACGGCGACAGCAGCGTCGAGCGGCGGGCCCGCGCGGCCGCCGAGATGGAAACGCCGCAAGTGGAATCCGAGCTGCGCCACGCGGCGATCGCCCTGGTGCTGCGGCTGCCCAACCGGATGATCGTGCTGGTCGGCCGCGACCTCGGCGAGCCGGAGCGGTTCCGCGTCGTGGTCCGCCGCTCGCTGGTGGCGGCGCTCGGCGTCATGGCGCTGGGCGGCCTGCTGATCTGGTTCTTCGTCGGCCGGCACGCGTTGCGCCGCATCGACAGCGTGTCGGAAGCCAGCCGGCGCATCATGGGCGGCGATCTGACTGGCCGCCTGCCGGTGAGCGGCGCCGGCGACGAGTTCGACCGGCTTTCCGAGAACCTCAACACCATGCTCGCCCGCATCGCGGACCTCAACGAGGGGCTGAAGCAGGTTTCCGACAACATCGCCCATGACCTGAAGACGCCGCTGACGCGCCTGCGCAACCGTGCGGAGGCCGCGCTCGGCAAGCGCGACGGCGCCGACTATCGCGAGGCGCTTGAGGCGACCATTGCCGAATCCGACCAGCTCATCCGCACTTTCAACGCGATCCTGATGATCTCGCGGCTGGAGGCCGGTTATTCGGCCGAGCAGACGGCGAAGGTCGACCTGACGGAGGTCGTGCGCGGCGTCGCCGAGCTGTATGAACCGGTTGCCGAAGAGATGGGCGTGGCGCTTGTGGCGGATATCCCCGACGGCATCGCCGTGGACGGCAACCGCGAACTGATCGCGCAATCGGTCTCCAACGTCGTCGACAACGCCATAAAATATTCGGCTGGTGCCAATGCTGCGCCGAAGGTGGTGGTCGGACTTGAGCGCAGGCTGGGCGAGGTCGAACTGCGTGTCACCGATAACGGGCCCGGCATTCCCGACGCCGAGGACCGAAAGCGCGCCACCGAACGTTTCGTCCGCCTGGAACAGAGCCGCTCGCAGCCTGGATCGGGCCTGGGTTTGAGCCTTGCCAAGGCAGTCATGAAATTCCACGGTGGCAAGCTCGAACTCGAACCCCGGGAGCCCGGACTGTCGGTGGTGATGGGTTTTCCGCGCAAGGAGGATGCGCAATGACGGTTGCGACGGCCGCGAGGGCCGCCAAGCCTAGCCTGTTCGACAGGAAACCCGCCGCGCTGAAGCCGCTGGACGCCGCCGAGGCCAAAGCGGAGATGAAGGAGGTTGCCGCACAGGCGCGCGACAGGGAGTTGCCCAGGCTTGCGGCGCTGCTGTCCGGCAGGGATGCCGAAGCAACTTTCCTATCCGCCGTCTTCGACCTGTCCGACTTCATGCGCGACTGCGCGCGCCGCCGCCCGGAGATGCTGGACGGTCTTTTCGACCGCGGCATCGAGGACAGGCTGGCCGAGGTCGAGGCGGCTGCACGGCAATTGCCGTTCATCGTAGGGGTGACCGAAAAAAGCCTGATGACTGATCTGCGCCGGCTGAAGCTTGAGGCGCATTTTTTGATCGCGCTGGACGAACTGGCGGGCATGGTCGGACCCGACGTCACGGTCCGCCGCCTGAGCGCGTTGGCCGATGCCTGTGCCAATGCGGCGATCGATTTCCTGCTGCGCGACGCGCATGACAGCGGCAAGCTGAAGCTTCCCGATCCGGCGCGGCCGGGCGAGGGTTCAGGCTGGATCGTGCTCGGCATGGGCAAGCTCGGCGCCTGCGAGCTGAATTTTTCCTCCGACATCGATCTTGTCGTGTTCTTCGAACCCGAAGCGCCGGCTGTCATCGATCCGCTGGAGGCGACCGACCTGTTCTCGCGGCTCACCAAGCGGCTGGTGCGCATCCTCCAGGATCGTACCGAGGCGGGCTACGTGTTCCGAACCGACCTGCGCCTGCGCCCCGATCCGGGTTCGACGCCGCTGGCGATCCCGGTCGAGGCGGCGCTCAATTATTACGAGGGCAGGGGACAGAACTGGGAGCGCGCCGCCATGATCAAGGCCCGGCCGGTCGCCGGCGACCTGGAAGCCGGCAAGGCGTTCCTCAGGGAATTGCAGCCCTATGTCTGGCGCAAATACATGGACTTCGCGGCGATCGCCGACGTGCATTCGATCAAGCGGCAGATCCATGCGCACAAGGGCCATGGCGAGATCGCGGTGAAGGGCCACAACGTGAAACTCGGCCGCGGCGGCATCCGCGAGATCGAGTTCTTCGTGCAGACCCAGCAGCTTATCGCCGGCGGCCGGTTCCCGGAGTTGCGGGGTCGCGAAACCGTGCCGATGCTGGGGGAACTCGCCAGGCGCGGCTGGATCACCGCCGAGGCGCGCGACGCGCTGACGAAACAGTACTGGTTCCTGCGGCGGGTCGAGCATGCCATCCAGATGGTCGCCGACGAGCAGAGCCATACCCTGCCGGAAGACGACGACGGGCTGGAGCGCATCGCCCGCATGTTGGGTTTTGCCGATGCAGAAGCGTTTTCCGACGCTTTTCGCGCCTCGCTGCACGAGGTGGAGCGCCACTATGCGGCGCTGTTCGAAGCCGCGCCCCAGCTTTCGGCCGGTGTCGGCAATCTGGTCTTCACCGGCGACGTCGATGATCCCGACACGCTGCGAACGCTGGAGCGGCTGGGGTTCCATCGCCCCAGCGACATGTGCCGCGTCATCCGCACCTGGCATTTCGGCCGCTACAAGGCGACGCGCTCGGCGGAAGCCCGCGAACGGCTGACAGAACTGACACCGGCGCTGCTGGAAGCTTTCGGCCAGACCAAGCGCGCCGACGAGGCGCTGCTGCGTTTCGACGCCTTTCTTGCCGGACTGCCGGCGGGCATCCAGCTCTTCTCGCTGCTGCAATCCAATCCGGCGCTGTTGAAACTGCTTGCGACCATCATGAGCTCTGCGCCCGCGCTGGCCGCGATCATCACGCGGCGGCCGCATGTGTTCGACGGGCTGCTCGACCCGGCGCTGTTGGCGGAGCTGCCCAGCCGCGACTATCTCGCCGGCCGCCTCGCCACCTTCCTGCAAGGCACGACGGTGCATGAGGAGGTGCTGGACCGCCTGCGTATCTTCGCTTCGGAGCAGAAGTTCCTGATCGGCGTGCGGCTGCTGGCCGGCGCGATCGATTCGCCGCGTGCCGGTCGCGCCTTTTCCCACCTTGCCGACCTGTCGATCGGAGCGGCGCTCGACGCGGTGATGGTCGATTTCGCCATGCGCCACGGCAAGGTTCCGGGCGGACGGGTGGCCATCCTCGGCATGGGCAAGCTCGGCAGCCGCGAGTTGACCGCAGGCTCCGACGTCGACTTGATCCTGCTCTACGATCATGATGCCGACGCCGAGGAATCGGACGGTGAGAAGGGTCTTGCGCCTTCCCACTATTTTGCCCGCATGACCCAGCGCCTGATCGCCGCGGTTTCAGCGCAGACGGCGGAAGGCGTACTCTACGAACTCGATCTCAGGCTGCGGCCCTCCGGCAACAAGGGACCGGTGGCGACGCATGTCGATTCCTTCAAGAAGTACCAGCGCAACGACGCCTGGACCTGGGAACACATGGCGCTGACGCGCGCCCGGCCGATCGCCGGCGACGCGGACCTGTGTGCCGAGGTTGAAACGGAAGTCGAGGAGGTGCTGGTCTTGCCGCGCGACGCCGGGAAAGTGTTCCGGGAAGCCGTCGAGATGCGGGCGCTGATCGAGGAGGAGAAGCCACCGCGCGATTTCTGGGACCTGAAGCTCGTGCCCGGAGGATTGATCGACCTCGAATTCATCGCGCAATGCGCGTCGCTCACGGGCAACGCCGATGTCCGCGCCGGACGCGCAACCGCCACGGCCGACATACTGTCGCGGCTTTCGCCGAGATTCGCGGATGCGCAGGTGCGGCAGGAATTGTGCGACGCATGGGCGCTCTACCAGGCGCTGACCCAGATGATCCGGCTTTGCCTGACCGGGCCGTTCGAGCGCAAGGAGGCGCCGCCCGGCCTGATCGACCTGCTCATCCGGGTGACCGACCTGCCCGACATCGGCGTGCTGGAAGCGCACGTCAAGGAGACGGCGCAACGGGTTCGAAGCCACTTCGACCGGTTGCTTCGTGCGGCGAGGCGTTGACGGCGATGTGACGCCGCGACGCCTTGCCGGAACCGCATCGGGGGTGACGATGCAAAGGAGTGTCAAAGTGAAGACATCGACAAGACTCGCAATGGCTTTTCTCGCGGTGGCGACCAGCGCTGGAACTTCTGCTTTCGCCGCGGACCGGGAAAAGGGCCGCATGGGCGGCAACATGCGTTTCGAGCGGGCCGACGCGGACTCGAGCGGCGACGTTACGTTCGAAGAATTCGCCGCTGCGATGAAGAACCGCATCGGCAATGCCGACACGGACGGCGACGGCAAGATGACCGTGGCCGAGATCGCTTCCGAGATCGAGCGGATGCGGGCCGAACGCATGGCGCGCCGCATCGTGCAGCGCTTCGACACGGATGGCGACGGCATGCTGACGGCGACCGAGATCGAGTCGCGGCAGAAGAAGATGTTCGCGCTGATGGACCGCAATGACGACGGCAAGATCGTGCCGGAGGAAATGCCGAAGCGCGGCTGGGGCAAGCGCCACTGACCGTTTCGGGCGCGCGTCGGTAATGCTCCCCGTCGAGGGCAGGATCGCGCAGAAAACCGAGCGGAACGCGAGGTTTTTGAAGCGGGGAGGGGGCGCTGATGAGGTGCTCCAACCTGAAGCGACCCCACCCCGCCTCGCGATCTCCGCTTCGCTTCGACCGCTCATCGACCCTCCCCTCAAGGGGGAGGGTTAGTGGCGCTACTCCGCCGCTTCCTGCAAGAACTGCGCGGGCGGCGGGCCCTTTCGCGCCGGGATGCGCACTGACACTATCGTGCCGATGCCTTCGCGAGACCTGATCTTCAGCGCGCCGCCATGCAGTTCGGCGAGCGAGCGCGAAATGGCGAGGCCGAGCCCCGAGCCGGCGTGGCTCTTCGAGAACTGGTTCTGCACCTGCTCGAACGGCCGGCCGAGCTTGCTCAGCGCGCTCTTCGGAATGCCGCAGCCATTGTCCTCGATCGACAGCATCATGGCGCCCGACACTTTTCGCGCCCGCACCAGGATATGGCCGCCCTCGCCGGTGAATTTCACGGCGTTGGAGAGAAGGTTGATGACGATCTGCTTGATCGCCCGGCGGTCGGCATAAAGCGTCATCGCCTCGGCGATCTTGGTCTCGACGGCTATGGATTTCTGCGCCGCTTGCAGCGATATCACCCTGACCGTCTCGCTGATCAGCGGGTTGAGGTCGATCTCCTCGCGGTCCATGGAGAACTGGCCGGCCTCGATCTTCGACATGTCGAGGATGTCGTTGATGACGCCGAGCAGGTGTTTTCCGCTGCTGTGGATGTCGCTGGTATATTCCTCGTAACGGGCCGAACCCAGCGGGCCGAACAGCCTGTTGCCCATCAGCTCCGAGAAGCCGATGATGGCGTTGAGCGGCGTGCGCAACTCGTGCGACATGTTGGCCAAAAATTCCGACTTGGCGCGGTTGGCCGCCTCGGCACGCTCCTTCTCCCTGATGTACTTGCGGTTCAAGTCTTCGAGCTCGCGGGTCCGCTCCTCCTCGTTGCGCCGCGCCTGGCTGAGGTCGTGCAGATTGGCCATAAGCCGCCGCTCGCCGTCCACCAGCTTGTCCTGGTTCTGCTTGATCAGCGTGATGTCGGTGCCGATGGAGACTGTGCCGCCGTCGCGCGTCTTCAACTCGTTGACCTGCAGCCAGCGGCCGTCGGCGAGCTGGCGCTCGTAGGTGGCGCCGCCGCGCGGTCCGTTGGGATTGGCCATGCGCCGCTCCGAGGCAAAGGCCGTCATCCGCTCTTCCAGCTTCTCGCGCGGTACGCCGGGGACAAGATCCTTCTCGGCAAGGCCGCTGTCCTGCTGGTATTTCGTGTTGCACATCACCAGCCGGCCGGCGGCGTCCCACAGCACGAAGGATTCGCTGATGCTTTCGATCGCCGTGCGCAGCCTGAGGTCGGCGGCCTCCGAACGCGCCGCGAGATGGCGCTGCTCGGTGACGTCGACGGCGATGCCGATCAACTGGATGTCGGGCGCCTCCGGGTCGATCACCTGCGCGCGGGCGCGCACCCACACCCAGTGGCCGTCGGCATGGCGCATGCGAAACACCTGGTCGATATTGTCGATCTCGCGCGCTACGATGCGCTCGGCGAGCTTGAACAGGTCTGCGTCGTCCTGGTGGATGATGTCGCGCACGTCGCCGAAGGACAGCATCGCCTCGCAGGGCTGGTAGCCCAGCATCTCGTACATGGATCGCGACCAATACATCTTGCCGCGCACCATGTCCCAGTCCCACAGGCCGCAGCGGCCGCGGATCAGCGCGAGGTCGATGCGCTGGTGCGCGTCGCGATAGATGCGGTCGGCGGTCTGCGCGCGGCCCGCTTGCCGGAAGTAGGCATAAAGCACCATCACCAAGATGCTGCCGGTCAGCACGAACAGGGTGACGTTGAGCGACACGGCCTTCGTCCATTCCGCGAACACGGCCTCCAGCGGCACCAGCGCGGCGGCGGTCATGCCGCCGGCCGACAGGTCCATGGCGGCGAACCAGGGCTGGCCGTCGATCGTCACTTCCACCACGCCGGCGCGCTCGCCGAACATGAACAGCGGCTGCCCGCCGTCGACGAGGGCGTCGAGCCGCTTGCCCTGCCACGCCGCGCCGGATGGCGTCGCCTCGACGACGCCGAACCGGCCGTCCATCACGACGAGCACATGGCGGGCGCCGAGCGACGCGCGATGCGCGGTGCGTTCGATCAGGTCGCGCATCGCCGGCGCCCCGGTGTCGCGGGCAGCCATCAGCTCGCTGCCGAGTTCGGCGGCGGTCAGCGCCAGTATGGTGCGGGCGTTGCGTTCGATCTCGTCATGCTGGGCAAACAGCGACAGCGTGCGCGCCGCGGCGATCACCACCATGAAGACCACGATCAGCGCCGGGATGGAGCGCCGAAGCACGGGCTCGGCGGCCAGCAGCCGTCGGAACGCCGGCTTTGCGAACACGCTTCCATCCTCCGTCCGCGCCTGCCTGCGCCGGGCAAAAGCCGTTCCACCGGTCGCGCCCCACGCGCCCGTCCTTGCCATCCGAACTGGCTCCCGCTGTCGATTTTCCCTGACGATCCGGATACGCCGCACGCCCGAATCTGCCCTAAAGAATCAGACGTGATTCGCCTTGTCCAGTGTCCTTTGCCGAAACGGCGTCAAGCCGGCGTAAAAATTCTCCTAATGATTCCCCAAGCGGGCCGTGTCTATTCGGCCGGACTTGCCCGATAGCTGACAGGCTGTTGTCAGCAGGCTGCGTCTAGCTTCTCCTTGCCGCGGGGCAAGGAGACGATGCATGATCGTGCGGGGTCTGGAACGCATTCGGTGTTCATGGAGCGCATGGTCGTGCTGACGTTGCAGTCGACGCTGCGGGATGCCGGCCGGATCATCGACGCGGTGCATGGCAGCGCCAACCCCAACCGCTGGTGGAACACCACCGGCGACTGGAAGAAGTCGCCCGAACCGGCCGGACAGATCACATGAACGCGTCCGACTATCGCCTTGGATTGATTCTGGTAACCGGCTCGGCGGTCGCCTGGAGCACGGCGGGCCTGTTCACCCGGCTGATCCCGGCCGACACCTGGACCATGCTCGCCTGGCGCGGCCTGTTCGGTGCGCTCGGGCTCGCAGTCGTCATCGTCGCCATGCGGCGGCGCGGATCGTTGCGCGGCATGTGGAGCATGGGCTGCCCAGGCTGGCTTTTTGTCGTCGTCTCGGCGGTCGGCATGGTGTTCTTCATCACCGCGCTGCGGCATACCACGGTCGCCCACGTCGCGGTGATCTACGCGACGGCTCCCTTCCTGGCCGCCGCGCTCGGCTGGCTGGTGATGCGCGAGCGGCCGGCGGCCAGCGCCCTGCTCGCCAGCCTCGCGGCGCTGGTCGGCGTGGCCATCATGGTCGGGCTCGGTGTCGAGGGCGGGCTGCTTGGCGATGTTCTGGCCTTCGGCATGACGCTTGCCATGGCGGCGGTCATGGTGATCGCCCGGCGCTATCGTGACATTCCAATCATGCCTGCCGCCTGCCTGTCGGCGCTGCTCAGCGGGCTTGCCTGCTGGCCGCTGGGCTACCCGCTGGCGGTCTCGGCCTACGATCTGCTGCTGCTCGCCCTTTTTGGCATCGTCAACTCGGCGCTGGGCCTGGCGCTGTTCACCCTCGGCGCGCGCTTCCTGCCGGCGATCGAGACGGCGCTGATCGGCGCTCTGGAGACCCCGCTGGCGCCGCTTTGGGTGTGGCTGGCCTTCAGCGAGACGCCCAGCGCCAGCACTTTGGTGGGCGGGCTGATCGTGCTCGCCGCCGTCGCCGTCCATATGAGCATCGGTGCTGCCAATGCGGCAAAGGCCGCTGGCGCTGCCCGGACGCCGGTGCGCGAGCCGGCGTGACCGACAAGCTTTATGCCAGCGTGCGCTCGATGATGTCGCTGAGATCGGCAGACAGCCCCGTAGTCGAGGCAATCCGCACCAGCGCCTGGCGCGCCAGTTCCTGCCGCTTGGGCTCCAGCGAGCGCCACGAGCGAAGCCCGGTGGCGAGCCGCGCCGCCACCTGCGGATTGCGCTTTTCGATGTCGAGGATCGTGTCGGCGAACAGCGTATAGCCCGCGCCGTCGGCTCGGTGGAAACCGGTCTGGTTGCCGCTGAAGAAGGAGCCGAACAGCGAACGCAACCGGTTGGGATTCCCCAACGAGAAGCCCGGATGCCGGGCAAGCCGCTTGACCGTCTCGACCGCATGGGGGCCGGGCGCGGCCGCCTGGATGGCGAACCACTTGTCCATGACCAGCGCGTCCTCGCCAAACGTCTTCTCGAAGTCGGCGAGCGCCTTCCCGGCCTCCGGCGTCGATGGATGGCGGTGCGCAAGCACGGTCAGCGCCGCGGCGCGGTCCGTCATGTTGGTCGCCGACAAAAAATGTTCGGACGCCATCCGGGCGCCCTCCGGCAGCGTCGAAAGATGGTCGAGCAGCACGTTGCGCAGCGCCCGCCGCCCGGCGCTGGCGGCGTCGGGGCTGAACGGGCCGGTTTTGGCCAAGTGTCCATAGGCCCCCTGGAAGCGTTCCGCGTTGGCTCGTGCTACAAATCGCAGCAGCGCCTCGCGCGCCGCGAAGATGGCATCGGGATCGATGTTGGTGCCGATTTCGCGTGCGATGTCGGCCTCGCCCGGCGGCGTCAACGCCAGCGCCCGGAATGCTTCCTCAAGGCTTTCGTCGTCGGCGATGGCGCCCGCCAGTTCGGCGATCGCCGGTGAAAAACCGGGCTCGCGGTTGTCCAGAATGCGCCGTGAGGCGGCAATCAGCGCCTCCGTCATCACCGTGTTGAAGGCCTGCCAGCGCGAGAACGCGTCGCCGTCGTGGCGGGCGAGGAAGAACTGGTCTTCCGCCCTTTGCTCGACCGACAGGGTGACGGGCGCCGAAAAACCGCGGTTGAGCGAGACGGCCGGACGCTCCGCCACGCCCGAAAAGCGCACCGAATGCTTGCGCTTGCGCAGATGGATGACGCCGTTCTCCACCGCGGCGCCGTCGGCATCGGAATAGGCGATGTCGCGCCCGTCCGGACCGACCAGACCGAAGGCGATCGGGATGTGCATCAGCCGCTTGCGGCTTTCCGACGGCGTCGGCGGCACGGATTGCTCGATCTGCAGCGTCAAGGTCTTTGCAATGGCATCATGCGAAGAGGTCACCGACACGTTCGGTGTGCCGGCCTGATGATACCAGAGCGCAAACTGGGTGAGATCGTGGCCCGAAGCGTCCTCGAAGGCTTTCAGGAAATCCTCGATCGTCGCGGCCTCGCCGTCGTGCCGTTCGAAATAGAGGTCCATGCCCCTTCGGAAGTCCTCGGCGCCGAGGATGGTGCGGATCATGCGTACGACTTCCGAGCCCTTTTCGTAGACGGTCGCCGTATAAAAATTGTTGATCTCGCGATAGCGGCGCGGCCGCACCGGATGCGCCAGCGGTCCCTGGTCCTCCGGGAACTGGTGGGCGCGCAAGGTGCGTACCTCGGCGATGCGCTTGACGGCGCGCGAGCGCTGGTCGGCGGAGAATTCGTGGTCGCGGTAGACCGTCAGACCTTCCTTCAGACAGAGCTGGAACCAGTCGCGGCAAGTGATTCTGTTGCCTGTCCAATTGTGGAAATATTCATGGGCGATCACCGCCTCGATATTGGCGAAGTCGGCGTCGGTGGCCGTCTCCTCGTCGGCCAGCACATATTTGTCGTTGAAGATATTGAGGCCCTTGTTCTCCATCGCACCCATGTTGAAGTCGGATACGGCGACGATGTTGAAGACGTCGAGGTCGTATTCGCGGCCGAACACCTCCTCGTCCCATGTCATGGAGCGCTTCAGCGCGTCCATCGCATAGGCAGCGCGCGCCTGCTTGCCGTGCTCGACATAGATGCCGAGCGCCACTTCGCGGCCGGACGCCGTGACGAAGCGGTCGGCGACGACGCCGAGGTCGCCGGCAACCAGCGCGAAAAGATAGGACGGTTTGGGGAAGGGATCGTACCAGACGGCATAGTGGCGGCCGCCACCGAGATCACCGTTTTCGACCGGATTGCCGTTGGAGAGCAGTAGCGGTGCCTCCTTGCGGTCCGCTTCGACGCGGACCGTGTACACCGACAGGATGTCGGGCCGGTCGAGAAAATAGGTGATACGGCGAAAACCTTCGGCCTCGCATTGTGTGCAGTAGACCCCGTTGGAGCGGTAGAGACCCATCAGCGCCGTGTTCTTCGACGGCACGATCACCGTTTCCAGCGTCAGCGAGAATTCCTCCGGCGGGCTGTGCAGAATGAACTTGTCTGAAGTCGCCGAATAATCGGCCTCCGGTAACGGTTTGCCGTCGAGCCACGCACCGCGCAGGTCGAGCCCATCGCCGTCGAGCACCAGCGGAGCGGCCTGCGCTCGCTGGTCGCGCCGGCGGATCGCCAGCGTCGCCGTCACCTGCGTTGCATCCGGCGACAGCACGAAGGAAAGCTCGGTACGCGGGATCAGGTAGTCGCTCGGGCGATAGTCCTCGAGCCGGAAGACCTGGCCGGTGTCAGTGCGCATCGAAAAACCTTCCTGGGTCGCAGCGGACCAGACGAACTGGCCCAACAATTCCGGGGCGTTGCTCTTTACACGAAACGACCCCTCGACAAAACTGCGCAAGCGCTTATCTCCAGGCGTGCCTTCCCGCTATCATTTTCCGGAGCAGCCATGACCGTCTTCACACCCAAATTCGGGATGGGAGCGCCTGTAAAGCGTCTCGAGGACCAGTCCTTCATCACCGGCAAGGGGCGCTACACCGACGACATTTCGCCGGAAGGCGTGTTGCACGGTGTTGTGCTGCGCTCCCCGGTCGCCAAGGGAAGTTTCCGCATCATATCGACCGAAGCGGCCCGCGCCGCGCCGGGCGTGCATCTGGTTCTGACCGGCGCTGACGTCGCGCATCTCGGGCCGTTGAAGTCGGGGGTGATGCAGAAACAGCCTGACGGCAAGCGCGCTCCGACCCGCGACATCCCGATTCTGTGCAGCGGTCGCGTCAACCATGTCGGCGACGCAGTCGCCTTCGTGGTTGCCGACAGCCGGGCGTTGGCACAGGACGCCGCCGAGATGATCGAGATTGACTACGACGCCGAGGAGGCCGCGGGCCGGACGGCGACCGCGCTCGATCCCGAAACCCCGCTGGTCTGGCCCGAACTCGGCGCCAACCGGGCGTTCCTCTACGAGATGGGCGACCGCGCCGCCACCGACGCGGCCTTTGCGAAGGCCGCCCGCACGGCGAGCGTCTCCTTCGTCAACAACCGGCTGGTCGTCAACTATATGGAGGCCCGAGCGGCGATCGGCGAGGTCGACGAGACCGGCCGGCTGGTACTGACCAGCGGCTCGCAGGGCGTGCATTCCATGCAGTACATTCTTGCCGAGCAGGTCTTTGGCGTCGACAAGTCGAGGATCCGCGTGATCACCCCGGATGTCGGCGGCGGCTTCGGGCCAAAATCCTTTGTCTATCGCGAATACGCGCTGGTGCTGGAGGCGGCGCGTCGGCTGGGCAAGCCGGTGAAATGGACCGGCGACCGCAACGAGCACTTCCTGACCGACGCGCAGGGCCGCGACAATGTCGTCGACGCCGAGATGGCGATGGACGAGAACGGCCGCTTCCTCGGGCTGCGGGTGAAATTCCTGGCCAATCTCGGCGCCTATTGCTCGCAATACGGGCCGATCGTGCCCTATATCGGCGCCTCCATGTCGACCGGCGTCTACGACATCCAGGCGCTCGACGTTACCATCACCGGCGTCTACACCAACACCGCTCCCGTCGACGCCTATCGCGGGGCGGGCCGGCCCGAGGCCGCGTTCCTGCTGGAAAAGCTGGTCGACGTCTGCGCCCGCGAACTCGGGCTGCCGCGCGAGGAGATCAGGCGCCGCAACTTCATCCGGCCGGAGCAGTTCCCCTATCGCACCGCGACGGCAAGGCTCTACGACGTCGGCGAGTTTGACGGCCATATGCGACTCGCCATGGAGCGCGCCGACTGGAACGGATTTGACAAGCGGCTGGAGGAATCGCGCGCCAAGGGGCTCATTCGCGGCATCGGCATGGCGACCTACATCGAGGCCTGCGCGTTCGAGGGTTCCGAGCCGGCCTATGTCGACCTCAACCAGGACGGCACGGTGACGCTGCGCATCGGCACGCAGTCGAACGGGCAGGGGCATGCGACCGCCTACGCGCAGATCGCCGCCGAAAAGCTCGGGCTCGACGTCGACAAGGTGATCGTCCACCAGGGCGACACCGACCGGCTGGCCAGCGGCGGCGGCACCGGCGGCTCGCGGTCGATCCCGCTCGGCGGCGTCTCGGCGTCGCGCGCCGGCGAGGACCTTGCCGTCAAGCTGCGCAAGCTGGCGGCGGACGAGCTCGAAGCGTCCGCCGACGACATCGAACTGGTCGCCGGCGAGGCGCGCATCGTCGGCACCGACAGGTCGATGGGATTCCCGGCGTTGGCGAAGGCGGCGAAGAAGCCGGAGGACATCGCCGGTTTCGGCGAGTTCGTCCAGGACGAATGCACCTATCCGAACGGCACCCATATCTGCGAGGTCGAGATCGATCCCGCGACCGGCCACGCCGAACTCACCGACTATGTCGTCGTCGACGATTTCGGCGTGACGGTGAATCCGATCCTGCTCGCCGGCCAGGTGCATGGCGGCATCGTCCAGGGCATCGGCCAGGCCTTGACCGAGGACACGGTCTACGGCGAGGACGGCCAGCTTCTGACTGCGAGTTTCATGGATTACGCCATGCCGCGCGCCGACGACGTGCCGTTCATCCGCTTCGAGACGCGCAACGTGCCCTCGACCACCAATGCCATGGGCATCAAGGGCGCGGGCGAGGCCGGCACCATCGGCTCTACGCCCGCCACGCTCAACGCGGTCACCGATGCGCTGTGGCGCGCCTATGGCATCGGCCACATCGAGATGCCGACGACGCCGTCGCGCATCTGGGCGGCGATCCGGGAGGCGACGGCCCGGTGACGCAGCCGGGCCGCTCCCATCCCGACAGCCCGCTGACGGGCATCGCCTTCAAGATCGTTTCGGTCGCCGTCTTCGTCGCCATGTCGAGCATGATCAAGGCGGCGGGGCCGGTGCCGACTGGGCAGGTCGTGTTCTTCCGCTCCTTCTTCGCGATCCTGCCGATCATGCTGTTCCTGGCGTGGCATCGCGACCTCAGGGGCGCCTTGTACACGAAGCGCCCGGTCAGCCATTTCCTGCGCGGGCTGGTCGGCGTCACCTCCATGGCGCTGGGTTTTTTCGGCCTCGCCCGCCTGCCTCTGCCGGAATCGGTTACCATCAACTACGCACAGCCGCTGCTGGTGGTCGTGTTCAGCGCCCTCATCCTGCACGAAACCATCCGCTTCTATCGCTGGAGCGCGGTCGTCGTCGGACTGGTCGGCGTGTTCATCGTCTCCTGGCCGAAACTGACGCTGTTCGGCGAGGCGGCGGCATTTGGCGGCGACGAGGCGCTCGGCGCCATCGCCACCCTTGGCGGCGCGACCGCTTCCGCGCTGGCGATGATCCTCGTCCGCAGCCTCGTGCACACGGAAAAGACCTCGACCATCGTCATCTGGTTCTCGCTGTCCGCGGCGGCGCTGTCGCTGGTCTCCATTCCGTTCGGCTGGCAGGCGCTGACCATGGATCAGGCCGCCCTGCTGGTCGGCGCCGGAATCTGCGGCGGCGTCGCGCAACTGCTGATGACGGAAGCGTACCGGCATGCGGAAGCCTCCGTGGTCGCGCCGTTCGAATACACCTCCATGCTGCTCGCCATCGCGGTGGGTTACGTCGTGTTCGGCGACGTGCCGACGCTGCACATGCTGGTCGGCGGCCTGATCGTCGTCGGCGCCGGCCTCTTCATCATCCTGCGCGAACGCCGCCTCGGCATCGAGCGGGCGGCGGCGAAGGAAGCGACCCCGCCGCAATGAAGCGCCGGCCTTCCCTCCCCCTTGAGGGGAGGGTGGCCGCGAAGCGGCCGGGTGGGGTCGCCGCGGCCAAACGCCAACGTCGCTTTGCGCCGGAGCGCTGCCGCTATGACCCCTCCCCCGGCCTTCGGCCGGACCCTCCCCTCAAGGGGGAGGGGCAGCTTCCCGCCGTGCTGCCAGTTCCCGCATCGCCTCGGCGGTCGCCCGGTCGGCCGGGAAGAACGATTCAATGGCAAGCTCCGACAGCGTCACGTCGAGCGGTGTACCGAACACGGTGATCGTCGAGATGAAGGACAGCACGGTGTCGTCCAGCCGGAGCCTCAGCGGCACCGCAATCGGTGAATAGGCCGTGGTGGAGGGCGGACCGGTGCGTTTCGGCACCGCATAGCCGCGCAGCTCGCGTTCGAGTTCGACGATCACGGGATCGGCCACCGCCTGGTTCAGCCGCCGCAGCCGCTCGACGATGTGGTCGCGCCATTCGATGAAATTGACGATGCGCGGCGCGACCCCTTGCGGGTGCAGGCTGAGCCGCAGCACGTTGACCGGCGGCGCGAGCAACGCCGGGTCGGCGACGTCGGCCAGGAACGGCGCCAGCGCGGCATTGGCGCGCACCAGGTTCCAGTGGCGGTCGACGGCGACAGCCGGATTGGGATCGTGGCCGGCAAGCACGCGCTCGACCGCCTCCAGCGCCGGCGCCATCGACGGATCGTCCAGCTTTCGCTCGACGAAGCCCGGCGCGTAGCCGGCGGCCAGCAGCAGGCGGTTGGTCTCGCGCAGCGGCAATTCCAGCCGCTCGGCCAGATGCAGCACCATCTCGCGCGACGGTTTTGCCCGCCCGCTTTCGACAAAGCTCAGGTGCCGCTGCGAGATTTCCGCTTCCATGGCGAGGTCGAGCTGGCTCATGCGCCGGCGGGCGCGCCATTCGCGGATGATCGGGCCGGGTGAGGCGAGGGCGGTGCTCATGCTTCCGACGATAGGCGGTCGGTCGCCGCAATTCCATTACCTCCGGCGTAATCGCCGGGCTCCCACGGCGCATGCATGCTTCGATCATTCCGGCGAACAGGCCGGTGCAACCGAAAGGATCGAACGATGCTCACCGTAACACCCTTCCTGCGCAACGCCCTTTTGCTCGACGCCGCAATGTCTGGCGCCGCCGCCATCCTGATGATGGGCGGTGCCAAAATGCTGTCGCCGCTGCTTGGCCTGCCCGAGCCGTTGCTGTTCTGGGCCGGCGTCGTGCTCGTCCCCTTCGTCGTCCTGCTGGTCGCGCTCGCCCGCCGGGCGACGGTCGGGCGCCTGATGCTCGTCGACGTGATCGGCATCAACGCGTTGTGGGCCGCCGCCAGCATCGGCCTGCTGTTCACCGGAGCCGTGTCGCCGACCCCGCTGGGTTATGCCTTCGTGATCGCCCAGGCCGCTGCGGTCGGTCTTTTCGCCGAGTTGCAGTTCATGGCGATGCGCCGCGCGCAGGCGGTGGCGATCTGAGCGCGGACGCCGCGGCCGGCCTTCCCTCCCCCTTGAGGGGAGGGTGCCGAGCGAAGCGAGGCGGGTGGGGTCATAGCGGCAGCGCTCCGGCACAAAGCGACGTTGGCGATTTGCCGCGGCGACCCCACCCGGCGCGCTTCGCGGCCACCCTCCCCTCAAGAGGGAGGGAAGCGGGCCGCAATCTGAATCAGCCTCTCAGGAAAACGTCGCAAGCCGGGCCCGCACTTCGAGAAAATCCCGCCAGGCCAGCCGCTTGTGCGCCGGGTTGCGCAGCAGGTAGGCCGGATGCAGGGTGGGCATGGTCGGGATGCGGACGCCGCCCGGCGTGACATGCTCCCGCCACGTGCCGCGCATCCTGGTGATGCCCTCCTGGGTGCGCAGCAGCGCCTTGGTCGATGGGTTGCCGAGCGTGATCAGCACTTTGGGCGCCGCAAGCTCGATCTGCCGCTCGATGAAGGGTCGGCAGATTTCCGTCTCCATCGGCGAGGGATCGCGGTTGCCCGGTGGCCGCCACGGAATGACGTTGGCGATATAGGCCGATGTCCGGTCGCGGTCGATCGCCGCCAGGATGCGGTCGAGCAACTGCCCCGAGCGGCCGACGAAGGGCAGGCCCTCGATGTCCTCGTCGCGGCCCGGCGCCTCGCCGACCAGCATGAGGTCGGCTTCCGGGTTGCCGTCGGCGAAGACGAGGTTCTTGGCGGTGGCCTTCAGGTTGCAGCCGTCGAAATCGAACATGATCCGTCGCAATTCCTCCAGCGTGCCGGCCGAGCGCGCCAGTTCTCGCGCCAGCGCCGCCTGCGCGCCGTCCGGCACGGCCGCCGTCTGCGGGCGCGGCGCAGCCGTGGGCGGCGCCTCGGGCAGGAAAGATTTTCGCGGAGCCGCGCGACCCGGCTCGGCTTCGCGCGATCCCTGGTCGCCGCCGGGCCGCGCCTCCGCGCGCGTCGCGGAAGACGCCCGCCGGGCCTTGGCCTCCAGCGTCTCGGCAAACCGGTCGACGGGTTCGTCGGCCAGCGCCTCGTCGACGCCGGCCTCGGCATAGAAGGCTAGCAGGCCGCGCAGCGCGGCCGCGGTTTCGTCCGGCGAAAGATCCATGCCCGACCATGCTTTCCGCTTCGGGCGAAAGCAAGTCAGGTCGATGGGATGCGCGGGTCCTGCACCAGATAAAATGTCGGCCTGGGCGTGAAATCGGTGATCAGGAACGAGAAGCCGACCGACTTGCCGGGATCGACTTTTCCGTGCCGGAACAAAAGCTTGTCGTAGGGTTCGAAATCGCGGCTGAATTCTGCGAACGTGTCGGACGAGATGTTGTCCTTGCGCAGGCTGCGCTGGTCGAAGGAAAGCCCGTCGCCGAACACGCTCGCCTTGTGCAGCAGTTCCTGCAATTCGAACTCGAACTCCACCCAGCCGTGGCCGCTGCCGTTGCGAGCGACGATGCGCATGTAGAGGATGCCGTTGTCGTAGAAGGCGGCGGAATCGAAAGGCCGGATCGGCCACACCGAGCGGATCACCAAGGTCACCGGCGACGACGAATTGAGGGTTTCGGTGAGCACGATCGGATTGTCGCGTGTTCCTCTGCCGGTCACCGACTCGATGATGAAACCGCCCATCTCGTCGGAAAAGGAATAGGCGCCGGCCCTCCATTCGCCAGCCTCGCCTTGCTGCGCGCTGCTCGGGGACGCTGTCGCCGAAACCAGCATCGCCGCGACAAAGACGCCGCCGATCCGCTGTCGCGGCAACAGGCAGCACAGGAAGCTGACAAGCGGCATGCGGCGAGTATGACGGAAATTTGGCGTCCCGAACATTGCATTTCGAATGGCTCCTGACGCACGCGCCGGAACGCCGGGGCCCTTTTTTGTTTCCGCCAGTCTCCAACGTTGGCGATTAGCCGTGAATCCCTTGCATTCGTCATCCTGGCGCGGAGCAGGCCGAAGGCCGTCGCGGAGACCCCAGGATCCATGCCGTAGCGGTGACGAAGCGCTCCAGGGGTCTCGAAAAGCGTAGACATGACATCCCGAAAAAGGGGATGAAAATTTCCGCGACAAGGAATATTTCCCCGACCGCACGCCGATAGGTGCCGCCAAACCATTGTTTTTGCCGAGCCCGCCCCTTCTCCGCCTGGCGCTTGCGTCGCCGTTCAACACGATTTTTATCCCCCTCCCAAAAACCTGCCTCATACTCGTCGCCTGTGCTGAGAGGAGGCGGTGGCGATGGAGGTAAGTCCGGCGATCGACAAGAACTGGGAAGCGCTGAAGCGCTTGCTGGCCATGCTTGTCGGCATGGCCGAGATGGCTGGCGGCGCCCCCACGCTTCCCCGCCATCTCCACCGCGCCATCCTCAAGCTGCTGCGGCCGGCCGAGTCCGCGGCGCGGCGGCTGATCATCGCGGCGGCGCGCGGCCTCGTCGTGGCCTTGCCGCCGGTTCGCCCGCGAAAGCCAAAACCCGGAACCAACGAGGCCGTGCTGCGCAGCCTCGGCATCGCCGTCACCATGTCGCACGCTGATTTTGCTCGTGCCGAAGCGGCGAGGAAGGCCGCCGCGCTGCGAGCCGCCCGCCCGCGCACCCAAAACCTGTCGCTGGTCGACCCGCTCAAAAATCCGTTCCGCGTCCGCCGCCGTCATGTGGCGGCACGCAGCGTGCCGCGCATCATGTCGCTCGATGACAGCGCACCGTACCACCCCCTGCCGCCGCCGCCATCGCCCGACGATCCGGTCGATGCCGCGCGGCTTGGCCAGCGGCTGGAGGCGTTGGGCCGCGCGCTGGACGACCTGCCGGGCCAGGCAAACCGGTTCGCCCGCTGGAAGGCGCGCCGCGACGCGGCCGTCACTCGGGAAAAGCAAGGCAGCGGCGCGGGCGGGCAGGGCGGACAAGATCGCGGCGCGGTCCGCTTCCGCCGCCTCTCGCCGCTGCGGCGCGGCCGTCCGCCCGGCGGCCGGCTGTCGCGCTACGACCCCACCGCGATCCATCCCCGCAACATCCGCGAGATCGACGAGATTCTGGCGCACGCCCATGCGCTGGCCGTCTACGCGCTGGAGACTCCCGACACGTCATGACGGCGCGCGGCTGGCCGCGTTGGCGGTTCTCGAAAAGCCAGGCATTTTTCGCAAGTTCAATGGCCAGACGGGGTAAATTCCGGGCGTGGCGCCGATCCGTGCTGTCGGTGAATACCGTGCTAGGGTCTGTTGAGATTCAGGTTTTGAGGAGCCGAAAATGGCGTTTTTCGAGAACCGAAGCGCAGTGTACGTTGGGGGTACATGAGCATCGGAAGCGCAGAAAAGCGTCATTTGCAGGCCCTCAAAACTCGAATATCAACAGACCCTAGGTCTGGTGGCAGAGCTGGCGGAACCTGCGCGGGCCATGCCTGCGGCGTCACTTTGCCGCCTTGCCTTTTCGTAGCAGCGGTTTCGCGCCGCCGAGGGATGCGCTATGCAGCCCTCAGCAGCAAGCGCCCTATGGGCGTAGCCAGTTCGGAGGGCGGATGAGCGAGATCGAACGCGAGAGCATGGAGTTTGACGTCGTCATCGTCGGCGCCGGGCCGGCGGGGCTCGCCGCGGCCATTCGGCTCAAGCAGATCAACCCGGAGCTTTCCGTCGTCGTGCTCGAAAAGGGTGGCGAGGTCGGCGCGCACATCCTCTCCGGCGCCGTGGTCGACCCGATCGGCATCAACCGCCTGCTGCCGGACTGGCGCTCCGAGACCGACCATCCGTTCAAGACGCCGGTGACCGACGACCATTTTCTCGTCCTCGGTCCGGCCGGCTCGGTGCGGCTGCCGAACTTCATGATGCCGCCGCTGATGAACAATCACGGCAACTACATCGTCTCGCTCGGCAATGTCTGCCGCTGGCTCGCGGGTCACGCCGAAGCGCTCGGCGTCGAGATCTATCCGGGTTTTGCCGCCGCCGACCTGATCTATGACGACAACGGTGCGGTGAAGGGCGTCGTCACCGGCGACATGGGCGTCGAGCGCGACGGCTCGCATGGTCCGGCCTTCGCGCCGGGCATGGCGCTGCTTGGCAAATACGTGCTGATCGGCGAGGGCGCGCGTGGTTCGCTCGCCAAGAAGCTGATCGCCAAATTCGGCCTTTCCGAGGGTCACGAACCGGGAAAATACGGCATCGGCCTGAAGGAACTCTGGCAAGTCAAGCCTGAGAACCACAAGCTCGGGCTCGTCCAGCATTCCTTCGGCTGGCCGCTCGACCTGAAGACCGGCGGCGGCTCGTTCCTCTATCATCTCGAGGACAACCAGGTGGCGGTCGGCTTCGTGATGCATCTGAACTACAAGAATCCGTATCTCTCGCCCTTCGAGGAATTCCAGCGTTTCAAGACGCATCCGGCGATCCGCGGCACCTTCGAGGGCGCCAAGCGGATCGGCTACGGCGCGCGCGCCATCACCGAGGGCGGCTGGCAGTCGGTGCCGAAGCTTTCCTTCCCGGGCGGCGTGCTGATGGGCTGCGCCGCCGGCTTCGTCAACGTGCCGCGCATCAAGGGCTCGCACAACGCTGTGCTGTCCGGCATGCTGGCGGCCGACAATGTCGCCGCTGCGATCGCGGATGGCCGCGCCAATGACGAGCTGGTTTCCTATGAGGCGGCCTGGCGCGGCAGCGACATCGGCAAGGATCTGAAGAAGGTCCGCAACGTCAAGCCGCTGTGGTCGCGTTTCGGCACGCTGGTGGGCGTCGGCCTGGGCGGGCTCGACATGTGGATGAACAGCTTGTTCGGCTTCTCGCCCTTCGGCACGCTGAAGCACGGCAAGGCCGACTACGCCACCCTGGAGCCGGCAGCCAATTTCAAGAAGATCGACTATCCGAAGGCGGACGGCGTGCTCACCTTCGATCGGCTGTCCTCGGTGTTCCTGTCGAACACCAACCATGAGGAAAACCAGCCGGTTCACCTGCAGGTCAAGGATCCGCAACTTCAGGTCAGGTCGGAACACGACGTCTTCGCCGGTCCGTCGACGCGCTACTGTCCGGCAGGCGTTTACGAGTGGGTCGACGCCGACGGCAATGCCGCGGCCGATCCGAACGCCAAGGATGTGCGCTTCGTCATCAACGCGCAGAACTGCGTCCACTGCAAGACCTGCGACATCAAGGATCCGAACCAGAACATCAATTGGGTGCCGCCGCAGGGTGGCGAGGGGCCGGTCTATACGAGCATGTGATCCATGCGCGCCCGCCGCGCCGCTGTTTGCTGTTTACCGGTTCGAAGCCGATTGTTACGCATAGTGGCGGCGTGACCACGGAGACTGTCGTGCGGCAGATCGCTTATGCCCTGCTGATTGCCGGTTGCCTGATGCCGACAGGCGCGCAGGCCGCCGTCAAGTCGGTCGTCAAGGTGGAAACCTATCGCGTCAGCGGCAACAACGGCGCGGAACTGATGCAGTCGATGGAAAGCCGTGGCCCCCGCCACGGTTTCCTGGCGCGGGCCATTGCGCAGACAAGATACTCGGTCGCCTGGGAAATGACCTGGGCTGTATCGGACCGGCGCTGTAAGCTGAAGGACGCGGACGTGACCTTGTCCGTGAACTACCGCTATCCGGCGCTCGCCGGTAGACCGTCCGCCGGTCTGCGGACGCGGTGGAAGGTTTTCATGACCGGCGTGCGCAGGCACGAGGAAACGCATGGGCGAATTGCCCGTCAGATGGTCAACGCCGCCTACAAGGCCGTTTTGCGCGTCAAGGCAAACGACGATCCGCGCTGCTGGAAGGCGAAGCGGCAGGCGATGCGTGTCGTCCAGGCGACCTATGCCGACTACGAAGCCCGCCAGGAGCGCTTCGATGCGCTCGAACACCAGCCCGGCGGACCGGTGGAGCGTCTCGTCGATCGGTTCATCCGCCGCAGATAGAGTTAGAGCAGTTTGCATTCAGGTTGACCCATTCTGCCGGCGACGGTTCGGGCCAAGGTCGAGGGCTTTGTCGCAGGCCGGGCTGGTGGCCCGGACAAGACGGAGCCCGATGGATTTGGCCCGAACCGGCCCGGCCCTTCGGGTTTCCGTTTGGCGGGCGCCCACATTGTCGGATGGACTTGGCCGATGAACCACATCGACCGGCGCCATCCTCCGCGTGGATCGCCTCGCCAAACGAGAAACAGAATGAGTCAACCTGAGTGCAAACTGCTCTCGGGACCGGCCGCAGCCACGTCGGTCCGGTGTTCTCCGCCGGCATCCAGCCTTAGCGAGAAATCCACCAGCACCGGCAGATGGTCCGAGCCGACCGGATCGAGGGTGCGGATCGAATGCACCTCGACGTCGCCCTTGGCGAATACATTGTCGATCGGAAGGCCGGCGTAGAACAGGGTGGCCGGCACGCCGAGACGCATCCAGGTCGAGCCTGGCGACGGCATCGGCGTCAGCCCGCCCGCTTCCGCGACGCGCGCTGGTGTCCGGCTCCACGGCGCGGCGTTGAGGTCGCCGGCGAGTATCGCGGTCTTGCCGATTTCCCGGAAGAAGGGCGTCAGCCCGCCGACTTCCCAATATTGCGGATAGGGCCACGGCCAGCCGAGATGCAGTGCCGCGACGTCCAGCGTCTTTCCGCCGAAGTCGATCGTCGCCAGCGCGAATGCGCCGCGCCCGTCGCAATGCGGCGTCGTGCCGGCGGCGAACGGCCGGCGCGACAGGATCGCCACGCCGAACAGGCCGGTCGGATAGGGGCACTGGATGCGGTACGGATAGGCTGCCTGGATCAGCTTCAGCTTTTCCACCCACATGTCCGAGACCTCGTCCAGCGTCAGCACGTCCGGCTTCACGCGGCCGATCATCGACAGCACCTGTTCAGGCGTCGCGTTGTCGTAGCGCAGGTTGAGCTGCATCAACTTGAAGGCCGGCCGCTCCGGATCGACAGGATAGAGCGATCCGTATTGCATGCCGAGCCGTGGGATCGGCACTGTCCCCGATGTGGTGGCGAAAGAAAGCACCGCCGCCAATACCAACAGCGCGCCGACCTTCAGATATCGCGTCGCCAACAGCGGCAGCGCGGTCAGACCCATCAGGATTGCCAGATGCGCGCGAAAATGCGCGAAGGAATCCAGCGCCGGATGAAGATGGCCGAAAAACCCGGCGGCGAGAGGCGCAGCCACGAGCAGCGTGCAGGCCGCCGACAACGGGGCCAACCAGCGCCGGAACGACAGGCCGCCCATGTCTATCCGAGGCGGGTCAGCGCCGGGAAGCGCCGCCGGCTCATTGGAACGGCGTCTCCAGGAAACTGCGCAGCTTTCGCGAATGCAGCCGGTCGAGCGGCATGTCCGCCAGTTTTTCGAGGGCGCGGATGCCGATAGTGAGATGCTGCGACACCTGCCGCTTGTAGAAGTCGCTGGCCATGCCGGGCAGCTTCAGCTCGCCGTGCAGCGGCTTGTCGGAGACGCACAGCAGCGTGCCGTAGGGCACGCGGAACCGGAAGCCGTTGGCAGCGATCGTCGCCGACTCCATGTCCAGCGCGATCGCCCGCGACTGCGAAAGCCGCCGCACCGGCCCGCGCTGCTCGCGCAGTTCCCAGTTGCGGTTGTCGATGGTCGCCACCGTGCCGGTGCGCATGATGCGCTTGAGGTCGTAGCCCTCCAGCCCCGTCACTTCCGCGACGGCCTCCTGCAAGGCCACCTGGATCTCCGCCAGCGCGGGAATGGGCACCCACACCGGCAGGTCGGCGTCGAGCACGTGGTCCTCGCGTACATAGGCATGCGCCAGCACGTAGTCACCGAGCGCCTGGGTGTTGCGCAGCCCGGCGCAGTGTCCGAGCATCAGCCAGGCATGCGGCCTGAGCACCGCGACATGGTCGGTGATCGTTTTGGCGTTGGAGGGCCCGACGCCGATATTGACCATGGTGATGCCGCCATGCCCCGGCTTCTTGAGATGATAGGCGGGCATCTGCGGCGTGCGCGGCGGGGTCGAACCGGAGACCGGGCCGCTGTGGCCGGCAGGCGTGATCAGGTTGCCGGGCTCGACGAAATGGGTGTAACCGCCGCCGCCTTCCGCCATCAGGTCGCGGGCATAGACGCAGAACTCGTCGATGTAGAACTGGTAGTTGGTGAACAGGACGAAGTTCTGGAAATGGTCCGGCGTGGTCGCCGTGTAATGCGGCAGGCGGTGCAGCGAATAGTCGATGCGTTGGGCTGTGAACGGCGCCAGCGGCCGAGGCTCGCCCGGAATGGCCTCGTAGGTACCGTTGGCGATGAGGTCGTCCGTGCCGTCGAGGTCGGGAACGTCGAAGAAGTCGCGGATGGGCCGCTTCAATTTTTCGGCCACGGAGCCGTCGACATGCGTGCCTTCGATGAAGGCGAAATGCAGCGGGATCGGAGTGTCGGATTCCGACACCACCACCGGTACGCCATGATTGCGCATGATCAGTTGCAATTGCTCGACCAGGTAGGTCTCGAACAGGTCCGGCCGCGTGATGGTGGTGGTGAACTGGCCTGGCGCCGACAAATGACCGTAGGCCTGGCGGGAATCGACCTGTGAATAGGACTGCGTGGTGACGCCGACCTCAGGATAGTAGGAGCGGTAGCGGCTGGTCAGGTCGCCGTCACGTGTGATCGCGGCGAAGGAAGAGCGCAGGAACTCGGTATTGCGCGCATAGAGGCTCTTGAGCGCCGCCACAGCCTCGCGCGCATCGGAAAAGGTCTGGCGCGCGTAAGGCTCTGGAGAGACTATTTTTTGGCTCGGTTCGGGATAGATTCGTTTTTCCATGACCTATTATAGGGAGCCAATGTGACATCCGGGAGGGGGAGGCGCAGCGTGTTTCTAGAGATTCGCCACGCAGGACCAATCCTCCGTGTTCGTCTGCCTACCGTCGCTGCAGGCTGACCAGCAGGACGAAGCCGGCGCCCTTCTTCTTCATCATCGGGGCCTCGATCACCGAACCGCCGTCGCTGCCGAAAGCCGGCATCGCCAGGACCGGGGCGGCCAGCACCGCGCTGAACAACAAGGCGCGCAGCATCTGCGAGAGGAGCTTGGCGGGCTTGCGGGACATGGTCTTGGCTTTCGGTCCTGGTTTGCGTTCGATGCCCCCGAAAAATGCATCGCCGACGCTGAACCCGTCCTGAGGTTCGCGTTCATTTTAGGTTCAGCTTACTCGAAGCGTGTGTCGCCGCGTGCGGCCCGTGTATCGGCATCGGCGACATGACGCTGCCGGATGCCATGCGAGAAGCATAAAAAGCGAATAGCGAATAGGGAGTAGCGAGTAGGGAGAATTTCGTTGACGTGGCCGAAGCCGCATCAACCTTCGCTATTCGCTATTCGCTATTCGCTATTCGCTATTCGCTATTCGCTATTCGCTTACAGCTTCGTCCACGTCTGGCTGCGGCAGATAAGACCGCCGAGCACGCAGCCCTTCATCTTCATCGAGGAGCCGCTAAGAGAGGCTTTTCCGGTATAGGTCTTGTCGGTGGCCGGATCGGTGATCGAGCCGGCATAGCTGCCTTCGCCCTGCGCCGAGATCTTGCCGATGCCTTTGCCCTTGTATTTGCCGGTCTTCAGCGTGATGCAGAAACCGCCGCCGCAGTCGCCGATCGCCGCGGTCTCGCCGCTCTGCGTTTTCCAGTTGCCCTCGATCGGGTCGGCATGGGCCGCGCCGGCCAGTCCGATCAGGGCCGCGGCGGCAATCGTCATCCTGCGAAGCATTTTGTCCTCCCTCGTCGTCCGGTTCAGCGTTCCGGCATCTTACGCAAACGTAAGCTAGCCCAATGCGCGGAGAGCGGAAAGCCCGTTCCGCAGCGGCAGGAGATTGATTTTTCGGCGGCGTTCGTGACGCCCCTTGGCCTAGCGGGAGGGCTGAAATCGAGGGTTCGTAAAAGAATGAGCGGAAGACGAACCGAATTCGTGGTGAAGGAAGCGTTGAATTCCATAGGGTGAATTTTCAGAAAATTTTGCTGAAATCGCAGACGCGCCAAGGCCCGCCATCCTTAACGAATTCCGAGCTTTACCTCTTGTTTTTGTTTTGTTTGCCGGCAGTTAAGGACGCCGCTTAACGCCGGTTTCAAGCCTCCCCGGCATCCTTCGAACCATCGGACGAGCGAACCGGTAGGGACATCCGGGGCTCTCGGAACAGGGACAGGGACCAGGCAAATGGCACGTTTTGAAATCTTCGACGCGGACTTCGGCACGGCGGGCACGGCCGCGCAGGCCGACATTCTTTGCGAACTCGGGCTGATGTATGCCTCGGGTCGCGACTGCGAGGTCGACATCGTCGCCGCGCACAAATGGCTCAACATCGCAGCGATCAAGGGTTCGCTACGGGCCGCCGAGCTTCGGTCGGAACTGTCGGCGACCATGTCGAAGTCGGAGATCGCCCAGGCGCTGCGCCAGGCGCGCGAATGGATGACCATGCACTGACCCCCCCACGCGAGGAATGCGCGCTCCAACGCGTTCGCGACCTGGCCGAAGACGGCGATAGCCGCGCGGCCCAACAACAAAAGCACGACAGGCAGGCAGGTAAGAAGGAAAACGCCGCGGCGGCCGAAAAGAGGCTGGCGCGGCGTTTTCCGTTTGTTATCGGTGAGAGCAGGGGCGGCCCGTCCGGCCCGTCCGGCGCATGGCCCATGCGCCGGACGAGGCTGGCACTGCCGCGCGCGGGCTGCTAAATGGCATTGCGGATGTATGAAACGCACCGCCGGCCACAGAATCCGGCGGCAAAAGGAGGAACGTCCATGAAACTCACCCGACTTCTGAGCGCCGCCGCCCTCGGCCTGGTGCTCGCCACGCCGGCGCTTGCCGAAGACATCACCTTCGCTGTTGTCGGTCCGATGACCGGCCAGTTGGCCACCATCGGCGACCAGTTCAAGCAGGGCGCCCAGGCAGCGGCCGACGCCATCAACGCCGCCGGCGGCGTCGGCGGGCGGCAGATCAAGATCGCCATCGAGGACGACCAGTGCGATCCCAAGCAGGCCGTATCGGTCGCCAACCGCGTGGTCGCCAACGGCATCATGTTTGTCGACGGCCATGCCTGCTCGGGCTCCAGCATCCCGGCCTCGGCGGTCTATGCCGAAGCCGGCGTGGTGATGATGAGCCCGGCCTCGTCCAATCCGGTGCTGACCGACGATGCGGCGGCCAAGGGCTGGTCGACCATCATGCGGCTCTATACACGCGACGACGCCCAGGGCGCTTTCATCGGTCCCTGGATCGCCGAGAAGTACAAGGGCAAGAACGTCGTCGTCCTCCACGACAAGAGCGCCTACGGCCAGGGCGTCGCTGACGCGGTGAAGGCGACGATGAACAAGGGCGGCCTCACCGAAGTTCTTTACGAAGGCATCAATGCCGGTGAAAAGGACTATTCAGCGCTGGTCACCAAGCTGAAAGATCTCAAGGCGGACGTGGTATACTTCGGCGGATACCATCCGGAAGCCGGCCTGATGCTGCGCCAGTCGGCCGAGCAGAACCTAAAATTCCAACTCATCATGCCGGATTCGATCGCCTCGCCGGAGTTCTGGCAGGTCGCCGGCCCGGCCGGCGAGGGCACCATGTTCGTGTTCCCGTCGGACCCGCAGTCCAAGCCGGAAGCCAAGGAAGCCATTGAGAAAATCAAGGCCGGCGGCTTCGTGCCCGAGGGCTTCACCCTGTTCTCCTACGCGGTGATCCAGGCCTTCGCGCAGGGCATCGAGCGGGCGGGAAGCGACGATCCGGCCAAGGTCGCCGAGGCGCTGAAGAACGGCGAGCCGATCAATACCGTCGTCGGCCAGGTCACTTTCGACGAGAAGGGCGATCTGAAGAACGCCAGCTACGACATCAACCAGTGGCACGACGGCAAGTACGCGCCGATCCAGCCGTAAGATATCTGAGTTCGTTCGAGTTCTCAGGCGACGGCGGCCGGGACTTTGTCCCGGCCGTTTTTTTGGTTCGTCCTTCGAGGCTCGCCCTCGGAGGTTTTCTTTTCACTTTCAATGTCTTACGGGCTCGCACCTCAGGATGAGGGCGGTCGCACCTGCAAAGGCCAATCGCCAAAGTTGCAGGTACTTGGGCGATTATGCCTTTGACAAGCCCGCTCCTACAAAGAGCCGCCATGAAGGGATGAAAACGCCATGAGAATATATAGGGCATAGAATCCCGGAACGCTCAACGCGGTAGCAATAGCAAGCACGACGATCCGCCATCCAAGACTCAGGCTTTTAGATGTTAAGCCATGAATCAAAACAGCTATCGCCGCAATAAATGTGACGACTACAAGAAAAAGAATGGCTGCCAATGGCTCGGTCCTCGCGCTGAAAGGTGATCGCTACAGGGGATTTGTCGTAGCCGGTCATCTCCGAAACCCACATCTCCGTCCACAAAGACTCGCACAGGTTGTAGGGTGCGTCACTCCACAAACCTGACCAGCACCGCGCCCTCCGACACTTGCGCGCCCTCGGCGGCGATCTCGGCGATTTCGCCGTCATGGCTGGCAGCGATGGTATGCTCCATCTTCATGGCTTCGAGGATGAGAAGCGGCTGACCTTTCGTGACCGTGTCGCCGGGGGCGGCGCGCACCAGCTTGACCAAGCCCGGCATCGGCGCCCGCATCGAACCGGAGGCCTCCGCCTGGTCGGTCCGGTCGAGTGGATCGGGCACGGCGAAATCGTAGCCGATTGCGCCGGAGAAGATTGTGACGTGGCCGGGCCATTTCACCGGCCTTCTCTCTCCCCTTGAGGGTGAGATGTCGGCGAAGCCGACAGAGGGGGGGGCGGCGGCCGTGCGCCAACCCGATGCTGCGCCGGAAGAAGAGACGTCGCGCCCGGCCGCAGCCACCCCTCCCGGCCGCTTCGCGGCCACCCTCCCCCCAAGGGGGAGGGGAGCGGCGGCGCTTTCCAGTTCCACCTTCGGCCTACCGTCCTCGACAGTGACACTGGCCACGATCTCGTCGTCGCGGAAACGAATGCGGGTTTTCCGCCCGACCGGGTGGAAATGCGCGTAGCCGGCGAGCGCCGACCAGGGATCGGAGGAAGGCGGCCGCTCGTCCAGCCCGGATGCGGCCAGCACGGCGGCGGTCATGATGTCGAGGCCGGGCGCGGGCAGGGCGGTCAAAAAATCCTGCTTGCGGCCGATCAAGCCAGTATCGACGTCGCCCGAGGCGAAATCGGCGTCCTGGGCCAGAGCTGCGAGGAAGGCGAGGTTGGTGACCGAGCCGGCGACCTCGGTCTGTTCCAGCGTCTCGACCAGAAGGCCGAGTGCGGCGGCGCGGTCCGCCGCGTGGGTCACCAGCTTGGCGATCATCGGATCGTAGTAAGGCGAGATCGAATCGCCGGCCCGCACCCCGGTCTCGACGCGGACATTTCCGCCGGCTTCGGGAAAGCTCAGATGGTGCAGCGTCCCGGTCGCCGGCAAAAAGCCTTTTGTGGCGTCCTCGGCATAAAGCCGCGCCTCGAAGGCGTGGCCCGACAAACGGATCGCGTCCTGTGTCTTCGGCAGGGGTTCGCCGGCGGCGACCCGCAACTGCCATTCGACGAGGTCGACGCCGGTGACCATTTCGGTCACCGGATGCTCGACCTGCAGGCGGGTGTTCATCTCCATGAACCAGAAACGGTCGGGTTTCAGCCCTTGCGAGGCATCGACGATGAACTCGATGGTGCCCGCGCCGGAATATTTTATTGCCTGGGCGGCTTTCACCGCGGCATCGGTCATGGCGGTGCGCAGCTCCGGCGTCATGCCTGGGGCAGGGGCCTCCTCGATCACCTTCTGGTGGCGGCGCTGCGCCGAGCAGTCGCGTTCGTAGAGGTGCACGGCGTTGCCAAGATTGTCGCCGAAAACCTGAACCTCGATGTGGCGCGGCTTGTCGACATATTTTTCGATCAGCACATGGTCGTCGCCGAAGGCGGATTTGGCCTCGCGTTTCGCGCCGGCCAGCGCCTCGGCGAAATCGTCGTGATGGTCGACCCGGCGCATGCCCTTGCCGCCGCCGCCGGCCCGCGCCTTGATCAGCACGGGATAGCCGATCTCGCGCGCCTTGGTGGCGAGCAGAACCAGCGCCTGGGCGTCGCCGTGATAACCTGGCACCACGGGCACGCCGGCCTTTTCCATCAGCGCCTTGGCGGCGTCCTTCAGCCCCATGGCGCGGATGGCTTTTGCCGACGGGCCGATGAACACCAGCCCGGCGGCCGTCACATGATCCACGAAATCCGGATTTTCGGACAGAAAGCCGTAGCCGGGGTGGATCGCCTCCGCGCCGGTCGCAAGTGCGGCCTCGATGATCTTTTGGGCGTTGAGATAACTTTCCGAGACGGGCGCAGGGCCGATATGCACGGCCTCGTCGGCCGTGGCGACATGCAAGGCACGCGCGTCGGCGTCCGAATAAACGGCGACGGTTTTCACGCCCATTTTTCGCGCGGTGCGCATCACGCGGACGGCGATCTCGCCGCGATTGGCGATCAGGATTTTCTGGAACATCGATCCTCCCGATGTGGAGGCGTCGGGAATGATTTCATCCCGCGCGCCAGCCTTGAGGAGTCGATGCCCTGTCCGGGCAAAAAAGTAAACTGGCGGGCAGCCTGCCGCCGGGGCAGGGGATGCGACTTTGCAGGCGATCGTGGACGGCAACCTGGTTTGGCTTGATCGGTCGCTGCTGCTGGAGCATTTCCGGGTAAATCCGGGTCAGCTCTGTTTCTCCGATGGCGAGGCGATCCGCAGGAGAGGCGCGAGGGTCGTGGTGGCGCCACGGCCGAGCGGCTCGACGCAGCGGGCGCCCGCCAGCGGGAAACCCTTCGGGCCGGGTGCATTTGGCCCAAATCCTTTGGGTTCCGGCTCGGCCGTATCACCGATACGACCTTCGCCGAAACCCTCGACCTTGGGCCAAATGCCCTCCGGCAGAGCGACCCGGATTTACCCGGAAATGCTCTAATGAGTTGGCTCGGAAATCCCACGAGGCAAGCACATGACGGTGACGATCTACCACAATCCGGACTGCGGCACGTCCCGCAACACGCTGGCAATGATCCGCGCCAGCGGCGAAGAGCCGGTCGTCATCGAATATCTGAAAACGCCACCGAGCCGGGAGCGCCTGAAGGCGTTGATTGCCGCCATGCGGATCACCCCGCGCGCGCTGCTGCGGGAGAAGGGCACGCCCTTCACGGAACTCGGGCTCGCCGACCCGAAATGGACGGACGACGAGTTGATCGACTTCATGCTGGCGCACCCCATCCTCATCAACCGGCCGGTCGTCGAGACGCCAAGGGGCACGCGCCTGTGTCGGCCGTCGGAGGAAGTGCTGGAGTTGCTGGATAAGCCGGTTTCGAGCTTCACCAAGGAGGACGGCGAAGTCGTGACCTGTCCTGCCAGGAGTCGATAGATCGCGATCTGTGGCGCAAGACGCTTCGGGGAAGCATCCGCCTGCGCGAAGCTCCGCCTCGAAGCCGCCGGCCCGCTTCCTACCGCTCCCGCGCCGTCAGCGAAAACACCGCGCCTTCCGGATCCAGGCAGGGTGCGATCCAGGAGCCGCCGGGCACCTGCATCGGCTCCATCAGCACCTGGCCGCCATTGGCCTTGACCCGCTCGGCTGCCGCGTCGAGGCGTTCGACGGTGAAATAGAACTGCCAGAGCGGCATCGGGATGTTGGCGGGCTTGTTCATCATGCCGCCGGAACGCTCGGCGCCGGCGGTGAAGAGCTGGTAGGTGCCCATCGGCCCCATGTCCATCGCCTCGTCGGCCGTCCAGCCGAACTGGCCGGCATAGAAGTCCAGAGCCGCCTTCCAGTCGGTGGTATAGAGTTCGCGCCAGCCGACGGCGCCAGGCGTGTCGGCCGGCAGCGGCTCCTGGTCCGGCCCTTGCGGCGCCATCAACATGAAGGTGGCGCCTTGCGGGTCGGCGACGACGGAAAAACGGCCGATCTCCGGGATGTCTGCCGGCTCGCGATGGATGGCGCCGCCGGCTGCCTTGATCTTCGCGGTCGCAGCGTCGACGTCCTTGACGTGGATGTAGCCCACCCAGCAAGGCGGCGTGCCCATGGCCTTGGCTTCCGGCGGCATCCGCATGATGCCGCCGACGCCGGTCTCGCCGACCTTGACGATGATGTAGGGGTCTTGCGGGTCGCCCCAGTTTTCCGAGCCCCAGCCGACGACGGCCTTGTAGAATTTGGCAGCCGAGGCGGGATCGTCGGTCAGCAGTTCGTACCAGAAGAACCTGCTCGCGGGCATGGCTTGCTCCTCCATCCGTAACGTTGGCGCGATCGGGCGATCGCCGCCGCCGACAATGCGCCCGGAGCGTGACGACGGAAAGGCAGGATGGGCCGAAGCGCCGAGACTGCTGACAGTCAGTGTTGCGAGTTCTCACGCGACCCGATCCTTGCGGCCGCGGGTTACTCGCGGCGAAGCGGTGGACCAGGGGCGGGGCACCGCTGTCTTTTGCTTGCACGGGGCCCGCCACGCCTTACCTATAGGGGTACGTCCTTCAGGCGCGCTTTCAGCTCGCCGCCACGACAGCCACGCGTTCGGGAGCAGACCATGAACAAGGAAAAGAGCTTGGATCTCGAACATGCGATGCGGTCGATCGTGACCCTGCAGTCTACGATCCCCGAGGATGCCTTCACCGCCACGGTGCTCGGCACGCAGCGGTCCGGCAGCGGCGTGGTGATCGGCGACAAGGGGCTGGTGCTGACCATCGGTTATCTGGTCACCGAGGCGGAAGACATCTGGCTGACCGGAACCGACGGGCGCGCCGTTCCCGGCCACGCCCTGGCCTTCGACCAGGAGACCGGGTTCGGCCTGGTGCAGGCGATGGGCGCCTTCGACCTGCCGGCGCTCGAGTTCGGCAGCAGCAGGAAGGCGAAACCCGGAGACAAGGTGGTGCTGGCGGGCGGCGGGCGCGGCCAGTTCGTGCGCGCAGACATCGTCACCAAGCAGGAGTTCGCGGGCTATTGGGAATATCTTCTCGACGAGGCGGTCTTCACGGCGCCGGCGCATCCGTTGTGGGGCGGCGCCGGGCTGATCGGCGCCGACGGAAAATTGCTCGGCATCGGCTCGTTGCTGATGCAGATGGCCGCCAAGGGCAGTCGCCAGGACATCAACATGGTGGTGCCGATCGACCTTCTGCCGCCAGTGCTGGACGATCTTCTGAAATACGGACGCGTCGACAAGCCGCCGCGCCCCTGGCTCGGCATCTATTCGAGCGACAATGACGACAAGGTGGTGGTGATGGACGTCGATGCGCGCGGCCCGGCCGCCGCCGCCGGGCTGAAGCAGGGCGACGTGGTGACCGACGTGCGCGACGAGCAGGTCGACGACCTCGCCGATTTCTATCGAAAAGTGTGGAAGAGCGGCGAGGCCGGCGTCGAGATCCCGATGCGCGTCGTGCGCAACGGCCGCGACCTGTGGCTGCGCGTCAAGTCTGCCGACCGCCGCGATTTCTTGCGGAAGCCGCGGCTGCAGTAGGGCACGCCAATCGTCCACCATATGCGATTGCCAAGCCGAAATAGGGTTTCGTCCGGCGGCAATTGCAAGCGTCGCCGACCGCAGCGGACCGGCCTTGGCCATTAAAAATCTATCGATTTTTTGGGCGAAGTTTTAACTTCGATGCGCATCAATTTTGTGTGAGGATATAATAAAGACTGCGCCTTCCCTTGCGTAAAGTGCAGGATGTATTTGCCGGTTTTATTTGTCGTGCCGGTAAAACGCCTGTCGAGGGAGGTATATGTGGAAACCAAGAACTGGAACATCCTGTTCACCAGCATCATCCGCCGGACAAATCTCGCCGCCTGGGGCAACTGGGCGCTGAACCCGGATGTCGAGCCTGGCGCCGTCGGCATTCTCGAACCCACTACCGGCGCTTTCACCCGGGTGGCGTCGCTCTCCGAACTGAACATCCGCAAGGTGGACACGTCGGAGGAATGGTCGATCAAGGATTCCTCGGTGCGGCGCACCCAGACGGAGGTCGATTTCAAGGGCGGCTACGAGGACCCGACCACCCAGACCGAGGTGAATGTCGGTCTGAAGGTGAGCTGGGAGTTTTCGCAGGAAGGCAGCATCTCATCCAACGCCACGCTGGTCAGCAAGCAGTCGGTCGACAATTTCGGCGTGGCCATAAAAAGCCGTTTCGACGAACTGCTGGTCATGGCGCGCTCGGTGAACTACGCGACGCCCGACGGTAACGGCATCCGCCAGGGTTTTGGCGTCGTCACCCACACGATGGAAGCTTCGGGCGGCGCCAACGTTGCCTCTCTCAACAAGGACAGCACGTTTTCGCTGACCGGGTCCGTCGACGGCGTCAAGATCATGACCGGCGGCGGGACGGTGAAGGGCGACCTGCGCGGCTCCTACAAGGACACGCAGGAATCCAAGGCGTTTGAAAGCCGGCTGTGGCCGGTCAAGTCCAACGAGGCAGCCAAGACGCTGACGGCGCTGAGCTACCAGTTCGCCTCCTTCCAGGGCACGACCATCATGCCGACCTGGATCACGCCGGTTCATTCGTTCCGCGTGTTCTTCGACAACCGGCATGGCGGCACCTATATCGGCCGCTGCAAGGTGACCTGCAAAAGCGCCGCGCATGGCGGCAATTGGGAAGGCAAGGTGGATTGCTGGGGCGGCGCGATCCAGGTGATCAGCAACGTTCCGCTGGACGCCACGGACCTCGTCATCCTGGTGGACTTCGCCGCCGGTGCGGATTTCAGCTTCCCCATCCCGTCGCCGATCACCGAATGGCTCACCGGCGAATGCACGGTCGACCTGAGCGGCGTCTGGCCGTGGGGCGCGCATGCCGAGATCAAGAAGGCCGAGACGATCGAGATCAGGCAACTGGTCGAGGAAGTGCGCGGCAAGCAAGGCTGACGGAAACGGCGGGCCGCGGCGGACCCGTGCGGACGAGCGGGGCAGGTCAAACGGCGCAGGCGGACTTGGCCCGCTGGAGCGCACGGGCCAGATCACGGTGCGGTGGGCTGTCTTAGCACCTGCTCGAAGATCGCCAGCGCGTCCTCGAATCCCTCGGCCTGCGCGGCAAAACCGATGCGAAAATGCGCCGGCATGCCAAAACAGTCGCCCGGCGCGATCAGCACGCCTTGCGCGGCCAGCGCCTGGCAGAACGGGCGGCTGTCGCGGCGGTCGTTGAACCAGGGGAACGCCACCGTGCCGCCCTCTGGTCTCGCCCAGGAGACGATATGGGAGACGCGCTCCATGAAATCCGTCAACGCCGAAAGATTGGCGCTGGCGACCGCGCTCAGGCGCTCGAGCAGAACCTGGTGGTTTGTCAGCGCGTGCACCGCTAGCTCTTCGAGGATCGGCGAACTACTTATGGTGAAATAGCCGCGCGCGTCGACGGCGCGCTTGCGCAATGCGGCGTCGGCGATGACCAGCCAGCCCAGCCGGAGACCGGCGAGCGACAGCGCCTTCGACATGTCGCCCATGACGATGGCGTTGGGGATGTCCGCCGCCGTCGGCGATTGCCGGCCGAAATAGAGCGGGTGGTAGACCTCGTCGACGATCAGCGGCACGCCGCGTTCCGCGAAGTTTTCAGCAAGCGTCCTGATTTCGTCACGCGGCATGACCGAGCCGGCCGGGTTGTGGGGCGTGTTGACCAGTGCAAGCACGGTGCGCGCGTCGGCCGCGCCGACAACCGCTCCGGCGCGTTGGCAAAAGCCGTCGTCGCGGGAAAGCGTGTAGGCGCGCACGCCGAGCCCCCAGGCCTCGGCCATGACCGCGAAAGGAGAAAAGGCGGGGGCGGGCAGCACGACATTGGCTCCCGGCCGGGCCGCCAGGCAAAGCAGGATGAGCAGCGCTTCCGACGCTCCGGTGGTCACCACCACCCAGTCCGGGTCGACGCCGAGAAAGCCACCGATCGCCTCGCGCAGCCGCGTGCCGCCTTCCGGCGGCGCATAGCCGATCTTCACATTGCCGATGCTTGCACCGCCGCCCAGCGCCAGAAGCTCGTCGACGCTCCATTTCGGCCCGGTGCTGGCGGCAAGGTTGTAGCGGATCGACGGCGTGGCGAATTCATGCGCCGCCAGCCAATGGTCGAGCAGGAAGGGGGGCAGATTCATCCAAAAAGTCTCCGCGAGGCGCTGAACCTAACCGTGGCACGACCGGAGAGATAGGGCCAGCGCCGGCGGGCGCTGGCGGCATGGTTGCGGCAATGGCGACGACGCCCGCTCGAACCTTTTCGCGCGGGCGGCGTGCCGGAAAAACTCTCAGTCGTCCCAGGCGACGCCGACCGGAACGCCGGCATAAAGCGCCGCATCAACTACCATGTCCGACACCTGCTGGCGCGAGACCCCGAGGCCCGGGTTGCGCGTCATGATCTCGTCCACTGCGTCAGGCAACATGAGAAAACTGTTTTGTTTCGCTGCGACCGCGGTGCGCACGGCCGATGCCAGTTGATTTGCCGGTTGCATGTTTTGCCCCTTTAATAGTTCCCACCCGCGTATATTATGCCTGATTCGCCAACGACTTATTGATATTTTGCAGCAATCCGCGGCCCCTCTTTAAGCTTGTGTGCACGATCGCGTGACTGGGACGCGGATCAGACGCGGCCAGCGGTCGACGTTTGTCACACGCGCCGCAGACGCATGCCATGTCCGCCTGCATCTGCGCCGTCGACCGTCCAAGGATCGCGGCCCAAGAGGCCCGAACCTCCATAGGACCGATGCCTATTTGGAGGCGACGATCTTGCAGCCGCCGATGAACTTGACCTTGTATTTCTTGCGCCCGGCCTCGCAATCGGAGACCGCGGCTTTTTCCGCCGCGGCCTGCGAGCCGACATTGACGCGGGCGCCGCACACGAAATTGTAGATACCCGGTCCGTTCATGGTCGAGGCGTAGGCCGAATGGCCGGCCGCGGCGACATAGGCTTTGTAAGCCTTCTCGCAGCCGCCTTCCATGCCTTGCGGGAAATAGACGCTGGAGCGCTTGTTGCCGACCTTGCCGGCAAGTGATTCCGCCGCCAGCGCCGGGCCGGCGGCGAGACAGACGCCGGCGAGAAGCGACAGGACGATTTTGGAGAAGTATGGTTTTTTCATTCCAAGCCAACTTTATTGTATAACCCCAGAGAACCATGGCGGAGAAATTTCACTGTATCCAGTCTTTTCGTATAGTGCGGATGATAAATAGAAGAGGCGTGTGGCTTTTTTGACATAGGCCTTCGCTGTAACGGGCCGTCTGTGTAGAGACAGTATGAGCGCCCTTGGAAAGGGAGACCCGCGAGCCAATACGCTGCGGCGCTATTAGAGCGTGTCGCGCCCGGCAGCGTCGATCCGCCTTGAATTCCGCCGCCACTCGGCCATTCTCGGCGCAGAAGGCGCCGGGCGCGGCCGGCGGCGCAAGAGGGCATCGTCATGGCTACGGAAATACCGGTTCTGATTGTCGGTGCTGGCCCGACCGGCCTGTCGCTGGCGATCATGCTAAGGCTTAACGGCGTGCCCGTGCGCATCATCGACCGCAGCCCCGCACCGGCGGCCGTGTCGAAGGCGCTGGCCGTGTGGAGTGGCAGCCTGGAGGCGCTGCACGCCATGGGCGCGGTGGAAAAATTCCAGCAGCGCGGGGTCAGGCTGAAGTCGCTGATCGCCGGCGACGGCCCGCGCCAGCTTGCGGCGATCGCCGTCGGCGACGGCATCGACAGCCCCTATCCCTATCCGCTGTTGTTGCCGCAGTCGCGCACTGAGGAGATCCTGACGGAGCGGCTGGCCGGCCTCGGTGTGACGGTGGAACGCGGCGTCGAGCTGGTCGGCCTCGTCCAGGACGACAGCGGCGTGAACGCGACGCTGAAATATGACGATGGACGCGAGGAGCCGGTGCGGACAAAATACCTGGCCGGCGCCGACGGCGCGCGCAGCGCCGTGCGCCACGCCCTCGACGTCGCGTTCGAGGGCTATACCGAGCCGCAGATGTTCCTGCTCGGCGACGTCAGGATCGACGGCGCGAACCTTGACCGCCGCAGCCTCTACATCTGGTGGCACGGCGGCAACACGGTGGCGCTGTTCCCGTTCGAGGATGGCATCTGGCGCATCGTCACCATGCGCGAAGACAGCGAGGATTCCTCGCCGCCGACGCTGGAGGAATTGCAAGAACTCATGGATCGCCACGGCCCGCCCGGCGCGCGCATAGGCGATCCGACCTGGCTCTCCTCCTTCCGCATCAACGAGCGGCTGGCGCGAAAATTCCGCGTCGGCCGTGTGTTCCTGGCCGGCGACGCTGCCCACATCCACAGCCCGGCCGGCGGGCAGGGCATGAACACCGGCATCCAGGACGCCTTCAATCTCGGCTGGAAACTCGCTCACGTCCTGCAGGGACGCGGCGACGCGGAACTGCTGCTCGACAGCTACGAGGCGGAACGCCGCCCGGTGGCGCGCGAGGTGATCCGCGGCTCGGCGCAGCGGCTGCATGTCGCCTTCGCCCCCGGCAAGGTAGCGACCTTCGTGCGTGATATCGCGGTGACGGTGGCGGGCAATCTGCCCGCGGTGCAGAAGATGCTGACGGTGGAACTGTCGGAGACCACGATCGTCTACAAGGATGGCCCGCTGGTGGCGCTGGGCGACCCGCCGCGGCGGCCCAAACGTACGGATGTCGGGACGCGCGCCCTCGACGCGACGTTCGTCGACGTTGCCAGCGGCGAGCCGCGGCCGTTGTGGCCGGAGTTCTTGCCGACCGGCCACACGCTGCTGCTGTTTCCCGCGCCCGGCAAGCCGTTTTCGCTCGACGGCGCTCAGGACGCTTTTGCGGGCAACGCGCTGAAAATCCTGATGCTGGACGAGAGGAGCGATCCCAACGGCGAAGTGCGCGATCGCTACCACGTCGAAGCGCCGGGCTGGGTGCTGGTGCGTCCCGACCAGGTGGTGGCGGCGCGCGGGACGGAGGAGGAGATTGGGCGGGCGACGGCGTATCTTGAAAGGGTGGCGGGCCTCGCGGCCGCGCGTCCCGAGCACGCCGAACGGCCCTTCGCGGAAACCAGATGAAGTCTGGAAAAACGAATGGGGCCAATGGGATGGCCGGCGGAAAGCGCGATTTCGCCGAGACACGCATCGCCGGCCGCCGCGAAACGCCGTTCCGGCCCGACCGGTGTCGGAATCTTCGGTCGCGACGCACGGCCCGGAGTTGCGATCACAACGATAGGAAAATAATCCTTGACACCGTGATGCCGGTCTGGCATGGTTGCGCTATCGTCGGATAGGCGTGGCTGGTCGCGGCCCACCGCTTGCGGCGCCGGGCTGGGCCGCCTGTCAGGCGCGTCGCGTCACTCGATGATGCGCACGGCCTGGGAAACGGCTACCGACCTGACTTTGTCGTCCTGTTCGAGGGTTTCCAGCGTTTCCGGCGCGAATTCGGCGGTGAACAGTTTTTCGTCGATACGCTCGGTCAGGCGGACCCCTTCCGGCACATAGTCGTCTTGCTTCACCTTGATGATGGCGCGAAGGTCGCAGTTTTCCCGCTGCGCCCTTTCCACGACGACGCCTCCGGTCACCTTGTGAAACGCGTTGGATTTTATCTCGAAGCCGCCCATCTCACACTCCGCGTTGGCGTTGGCACGCAGCAGTCATCTCCGCAATATAGGGCATCCGGCGGTCAAGGAGTATCCCCGTGGCCAGATCGAAGAGGCATAGCCGTCACGCGGTCTTCTTTCGCGCCCGCCTGGCCTTTTTCGGCTTTGCTGCGGTGGTTGTCGCCGCGGGAGCGGCCACCGCGGCCACGGCTGGGCCGGGCGACAGCGCGATCACTTCGCGGAGGGCCGCGGCCGCGTCGACCCGCCCGGCGCCGTAGCGGTCGTCCCACGCGGTGCCGGGCGGAGGGTTGCGCCGCGCCGTCCTGACCAGAATGTCGCGGACCTGCCGGATGTCGAGTTGCAGGCCGCGGCTGCGCGCCTCGGCAAACATCAGCGCGACGATGCCCGCGACCGCCGGCGCCGCCATGCTGGTGCCGCTTTTGAGCGTCGTGCCGGTCCGGGTTCGGGAGTGGGCCGCGACGACCGCGTGTCCGGGTCCTGAGAGCTCGGGTTTTTCCCGTCCGTCCCGGGTCGGGCCGGCGCTCGAAAACCAGGAGATCGGCCTGCTTGGCTTGTGCGCGTCGTAGGAGCCTACGACGATCGCCAGCTTTCCGCAGGAGATGGAGCCCACGGTGTGCGTATTGTCGTGCGGCGGCGCGAAGGCGGACTGGGAACGGTTGTCGCGCTCGATCCACGCATGAAAGCTGCCGTCGGTGATGGCGTCTCCGTGCAGGCGCAGCGTCCAGTCGCCGCCCGAAGCCGTCCGTTCGAGGAAGACGTTGATCATGTTGTCGCCGTTGTTCGGATCATCGAGCCGGTTCGCGGCGAAAATCTCGATCCCGCCCGCGGCGCCGGTCGCGGACGCGTTGTTTCCCGGGCTCACCGTGACGAGGCCGTTGCCGCCCGGCGCGATCAGCTCGAGCGAAATCCGGTCGGCGCCCGGATACCAGAGCTCGAACTCGCCGTGGCTGACATTGCCGAACGGAACCCGCCAGACGATATCGTGCGTGTCCCCCGCGGCGACGCGGCCGGCGTAGTGGATGCCGTCGTCGTAGGAGTTGGAGGCGGCGATCGTCACGGCCCGGTCGGGCGCGCCGCTGACCAGGCTGTCGATGCCTTCCTCCACGAGCGTGGTGCCGTCATGCGGCCCTCCATTCGTTCCCAGGCTGATGTTGACCACGCATGGGCGGCCGTCCGCCTTTGTGACGATGTATTTGATCGCCTCCAGCAGTTGCGCCGAGTCGCCGAACCGGGAGCCGACGACCTCCGGTCCGAAGAATGCAATGTCGTCATGCGCGACGTCGACAAAAACCAGGTCGGCGTTCGGCGCGAACCCGGCCGCACCCGAGCCGTTGCCGTTTCCGGCAGCGATGTCCATCACATGCGTGCCGTGCGTGCCCGTGGAGAAGGGCGTGTCGAGACCCGGGCCATAACCCAGGGCGGAATAGGGATCGGCCTGCCTCAGCGCCGCGTCGATCTCGGCGCGCGTGAATTCGCGGCCATAGGGAACGGCGGCGGACATTCCGGACGAGCGGTCCTGCTTCCAGATCGACAGGAGGCGCGTCGAGCCGGAGGCCGACAGGAAATTCCGGTGCGCGAAGTCGCAGCCGTAGTCGACGATGCCGACGACGACGCCGGCGCCGCCATTGGCCATCGCGCCCGCAGGCAAGGAGGCTGGGGCCGCGCCGGTTTCCTCGACGCCGGCGGCAAGCGCGGGCGCCAGGCGCTGCCCGGCCTTGAGGCTTTTGACGAAGCCGCGGCTCCTGACCGATTCGATGCGCTGCGCCGGTATGCGGCCGGTCACGATCGTGTCGCCCGTTTCCGTGGGACCGATCTCCATGCTGGCGCGGACTTCGCTGAGGGCCTCCCACTCCGCATAACTGGTCACCTTGGCGATGACCGCGACTTCGTCGACCTCGGCGGAAGCCGAGGCGGCCTGCCGGATGCCGAGTTCGCGGCGCGCTATGACGCGTTGCAGGCGGGGGTCCAACTGAATGTCGACTTTCGCCCGGAAGACCGTCGGCGGGGCGGCCAGTACGGCCACCGCCGCCGGGTCGGATTCCATGGTGGAAGCAACGAGATAGGCACGGCTGGCTTCCAAGTCCGAATTACTCGGCATTTGAACCTCCTGTCGCCTAAAGCGGAAAAATATATCAAATAATATAGGGAATTGAAGTGGAAATATTGCAAGATACGATTTGTATTGTCGCCACAAGGCGATGCTCCGGCCGCATGTGCCCTCGCGGCGTCGATCCGGGCGACTGCACGTCCCATACGCGTCGTGCCGCCGGTCGCCACATCGACCGTGCCGAGAGAACAACGCCAGCGGTGCGGCGCGCGAGCAGCGCGGGCTTGAGCATCCGAGGCTCCAGGCGCGCGCTTCCATCCATTCATGCCCCGTTCACTTGACCGCCTGTACGACGAGGCCCTCGAAAATGAGGAGACCTATCCATGGCACTGATCAGAGGCACCAACGGCGGCGAGATCATCCCCGGCACGTCCCAGAGTGACGAGATCTACGGCTACGGCGGCAACGACAAGATCTACGGCTACGAAGGCCACGACTTCATCTCCGGCGGCGCCGGCAACGACACGCTCTACGGGGGCTCGGGCGACGACGACATCTATGGCGACAGCGGCATCAACACGCTTGTTGGTGGCTCCGGCGAGGACTGGTTCCGCACAAGCGCCCGCTCGACCGGCCTGAGCGACGACTATATTGCCGATTTCGAACTGGGCTACGACCGCATCGATCTGCGCAACTGGGGCGTGTCCGATTTCACCCAGGTGCAGGCGCTGCTCGGCAACACATCCGACGGCGGCTCGATCATCAACGCCTATCTCGGCGGCGTGAACCATGTCATCGAGATCGCGGATGTCACCCGCGGCGAATTCATCTCCGGCGATTTCGTGTTCGACACCTCCACCGCCGCGCGCAATCTGAGCGGCACGAATTCCGCCGACGTGCTGTTCGGCGGACGTGGCCACGACCTGATCGACGGCAATGGCGGCAGCGACAGACTGCTTGGCGGGCTCGGCAACGACGACATCTATGGCGAAAGCGGCAACGACCAGATCTGGGGCGGGCTGGGCAGCGACCTGTTGTCGGGCGGTTCCGGCGACGACGTCTTCCGCTTCGTCAGCGTCTCGGAGATGACCAGCGCCTCGGGCAGGGACGTGATCACCGATTTCCAGATCAATGACGGTTTTGGCTATGACGACCTGATCGACCTCTCGAAGATCGATGCCGATCCGACACGCGCCGGTAACCAGGCGTTCGACTTCATCGGCCGGGACGGGTTTATCTTCCCCGGCGAATTGCGTTACGCCTACAATTCGGCGGGCGACACGGTGATCGCCGGCAACATCGATAACGATACGTCGGCCGAGTTCCAGATCGTGCTCGTCGGCCGCCACGTGCTCGACGCGAACGACTTTATCGTGTGAGCGATAGACGCCGGTCGCGGCGCACAGTCAGAGCCTATGTGACCGGCCAATGTTGGGCCGTTCGCGGCGCTGGCGGTCGAAGTCAGGCGCTCACTCCGGCAGCGAAAACACCGCGCAGGGCGCGGCGATGCCGCGCAGCGGATGGTTTCCGAGCGGGACCAGCGGCTGGCTGGTATGCGTCGCGAAAGCGCCGGAGACCAGCACCGTGCGGCCGAGTTCCTTGCACAGCCCTTCCAACCGGCTGACCAGGTTGACGGCAGGGCCGATCGCGGTGAAGTCCAGGCGGTCGGCGGCGCCGATATTGCCCCACAGCATCTCGCCGACATGCAGCGCCAGCCCGAACGGCAGCGGCGGCAGGTTTTGCGCGGCCCGGGCGCTGTCGAGATGGTCCATGCCGGCGCGCGCCGCCGCCACCGCGCGCAGCGCGGCCTCGCAGGCCCCGATCGCATCGCGCTCGCCGATCGGGAAGATCGCCAGGACGCCGTCGCCGATGAATTTCAGCACCTCGCCGCCGAAGGCGTGGACGGCGCCGGCGATGCGGTCGAACCAGGCGTCGAGCGCCGCGACGACGTCTTCCGGCGCGGTCCGCTCCGACAGGTCGGTGAAGCCGCGCAGGTCGGCGTAAAGCAGAGCGGCGCGGATCGTCTCCCCCGGCTCGCGCCGCAGCCGCCCGGCCAGCACCTGCGCGGCGCTGCGCCGGCCGAGATAAGTTTCCAGCAGCACGGCCAGCGTCGAGCGCGTGGCAAGAGCGGCGAGCGGCGCGGCGGCGAAACGCGCCACCTCGCGCAACAGGTCCAACTCCCCGGGGCTGAACGGGCGAGCCGCCGCCCAGCCGATCACCGCGCCGCCGGGATGTTCGCCGGCCGGTGTTTCCAGCACCTCGGCCGCGCCCAGGCCCTCCAGCCAGTCGCGGCCGACATTTTTGGCGGATCCGGCGGCCGGCAGGCCAAAACCCAGCGCCTCGACGATGCGTCCGTTGTCAGCCCGCCACAAGAAAGTGCGCCGCGAAATGATCGGATGCGGCGCCGATTGCGTCAGCGCGCCGCCGGTGAGCGGCAGGCCGTCGGCGGCAAGCCGGGCGCCGAGCGCGGCGAGCAAGGCGTCGGCGCCGGGCAGGCCGGCCGCCTCGTCGATCAGAAAGGAGAGCGCGGAGGGCAGGTGCATGGCCGCCACCATGCAACGCCGCCGCCCGCATGTCATGAGGATGCAGCGGCTTTCTTGCGCCGGGCGTCGACCGGACTACATTTCCACTGGAGATGGCAATTTGTTCCAGCCGGAGGAAACAGGCCGATGACAGAGACTCTGCACGCCGAGGTCGAGATCGCCGCCCCGCAGGCGACGGTGTTTGCCTTCCTGACCGATCCCGACAAGATCATGCGCTGGATCGGCGAGGCCCAATCCGAGCCGCATCCGGGCGGCATCTACCTCGTCACCGTCGGCGGCAAGCATGTCGCCCGCGGCCACTTCACGGAAGTCATCCCGGTCCATCGGCTGGCCTACAGTTTTGGTTGGGAAGGGCGGGACGAAGTGCCGCCGGGATCGGGCCTGGTCGAGATCGATCTGGTCGAGAAGGACGGTGGAACGCTGGTTCGCTTCACCCATAGCGGACTGCCCAACGAGGAAGAGCGGGCAAGCCACGAAAAGGGCTGGAGCCACTATCTCGCCCGGCTGGCGATCGCAGCGGCCGGCGGCGATCCGGGGCCGGACGCACCGACGAAAGGGTAGGGGAGGCGACGCCACATGCTGACGGTGGCTGGCGAACGGCCGTTCACCCCCGCAGCACATAGAACTGGCCCTTGCCGCCGCGGCGGTCCACTTCGCGGATGATCTCGCGCACCGCAAGATCGGACGGGTTGCCGGTCTTGTTCTCGAACACCTCGCGGTTGCCGTGCGGCCGGGGGCCGATGCAGCCGGTGACCCAGCCGACATTGGGCGCCTCGTGGATGAGGATCGCCTGCTGCTGCAGGCTGGAGCCGCCGAGCACGCGCAGGCAGATGCCGTCATGGCCGGGGCGCAATTCCTTGACCGCGCTGTTGTTGCGCTCGACGCGCAGGCCGTAGGGCTTGTCGCGCCGCATCAGCCGCACGAAGCCGATGTCCCATATGTCCACCCGGCCGTCATCGGTGCGATAGCGCTCGACCGTGGTGAAGAGTTTTGTCGACAGGACGTCGCCGAACGTCGCGACAAAGACCTTTCGGCTGTTGATGGTGAACTCGACCTGCCTTCCGCCGCACAGCATGTCCGCCGGCACCGGCTGGTCGAACTGGGCGCAGTGGATGGGGCCGCCGATGACCATCATCATCGTGCCCCACAGTCCGCTGTAGCGTTTGCGGTTGGCCGGCATATTGAGGGGCTGGCGGGCGGTCCGGTAGAGCCGTCCGCGGTCGTCGGCTGACAAATTGTCGACGTCGTCGACGATTTCGCCCTTGGCGCCGTGGTCGTAGATGAACTCGTCCTTGGGCCAGCGTGTGTGGATCAGCGTGACGAATTCCATGGAGCTCCGATGTCCTTTCGGCTGGCGGGTCTGGCGCGGCCGGAAAAGGTCCGCCAGCGACGGTACGGCTGCTGCGAGGGACAGCAGCCGTTGTCGCCTGAGATATGCGAGGTTGCACATGAAAGTGAAAACTCGCAACCAACAATGTGGAATTATCCGAAAAATGTATCCGGACTGTGTCGCCTCACATCCGGAACACGCCGAACTTCGTGTCCTCCACCGGCGCGTTGAGTGCGGCGGAGAGCGAAAGTGCGAGCACCTCGCGCGAGCGGGCCGGGTCGATGATGCCGTCGTCCCACAGGCGAGCGGAGGAGTAGAGCGGGTGGCCCTCGCGCTCGTATTTTTCCAGGATGGGCGCCCGGAATTTCTGCTCGTCCTCGAAACTCCAGTTTTCGTTTTTGCGTTCAAAACCTTCGCGCTTGACCAGCGCCAGCACGGTGGCCGCCTGCTCGCCGCCCATGACAGAGATGCGGGCGTTCGGCCACATCCACAGGAAGCGGGGTGAATAGGCGCGCCCGCACATGCCGTAATTGCCGGCGCCGAACGAGCCGCCGATGATCATCGTCACCTTCGGCACCTGTGCCGTCGCCACCGCCGTGACCAGCTTGGCGCCGTCCTTGGCGATGCCGCCGGCCTCGTATTTGCGCCCGACCATGAAGCCGGTGATGTTCTGCAAAAACACCAGCGGAATTTTGCGCTGGCAGCAGAGCTCGATGAAATGCGCGCCCTTCAGAGCGCTTTCGGAAAACAGCACGCCGTTGTTGGCGAGAATGCCCACCGGCATGCCGAAAATATGGGCGAAGCCGGTGACCAGCGTCGTGCTGTAATTCTGCTTGAACTCGTCGAGTTCGGAGCCGTCGACGATGCGGGCGATCACCTCGCGCACGTCATAGGGTTTTCGCGTGTCCTGCGGGATGATGCCGTAGAGTTCGCGCGGGTCGTGCAGCGGCGGGGCGGGATCGCGTAAGTCGAGCTTTACGCTCTTCGAGCGATTGAGGTTCTTCACGATGCGCCGCGCAATCGCCAGCGCGTGCTCGTCGTCCTGGGCCAGATGGTCTGCGACGCCGGAAAGCTTTGCATGCACCTCGGCGCCGCCGAGGTCTTCGGCGGAAACATCCTCACCGGTCGCGGCCTTGACCAGCGGCGGGCCGCCCAGAAAAATCGTGCCCTGGTTCTTGACGATGATGGATTCGTCCGACATGGCCGGCACATAGGCGCCGCCCGCCGTGCAGGACCCCATGACACAGGCGATCTGCGGTATGCCCGCGGCCGACATGGTCGCCTGGTTGTAGAAGATGCGACCGAAATGTTCGCGGTCGGGAAACACCTCGTCCTGGTTGGGCAGGTTGGCGCCGCCGGAATCGACCAAGTAAATACAGGGCAGGTTGTTCTCGCGCGCGATTTCCTGGGCGCGCAGATGTTTTTTGACGGTGAGCGGATAATAGGTGCCGCCCTTCACGGTGGCGTCATTGACAACGACCATGACTTCCCGCCCCTCGACGCGGCCGATGCCGGCGATCATGCCGGCGGCCGAGATGGCGTCGTCATACATTTCCCAGGCCGCGAACTGGCCGATCTCCAGGAAGGGCGAGCCGGCGTCTAGCAGTTGCGCCAATCTTTCACGCGGCAAAAGTTTTCCGCGCGAGGTGTGGCGGCGCCGCGCTTCCTCCGAGCCGCCTCGCTGCACGGTTTCCGCCTTGGCGGCGATGTCGGCGACCAGCGTTTCCATGCGCTCGGCATTGGCGCGAAAGGCGTCGGAGGCGGGGGATATCTGGGATTTCAGGACAGGCATGGAAGGGTCCCGGGTTTGCGAACGACTTACCGGATCAACTCGACGCGGCAGGGAAGGTCGAGTGTCGCCCAGATGCGGTCGGCTGTCACCACGGTTGCCTTGCGCTCGACGGCTGTGGCAATGCAGGCCCGGTCAGCAAAGGAAAGCCCGGCATGCTTTGTCGCGGGACGGAGGGATGCGGTGGCAACCGCCAGGTCACCGTCGAAAGGGACGAGTTCAATCTGCTGCGCGGCCAGAAAGCTGCGCATGTCGTCGATCGGTAGCCCCTTCTCGGCGCCGCGCATGAGCGTCTCGCTCCAGTTCACGGCTGGCACCAGCGCACCCGGCAGCCGTGCTATCGCCATTTCGGCGCCCGGTTCGTCCCGCAGGATCGCGAGCAGCGCCGACGCATCGAAAACATAGGCCGTCACCCGCCGCGATTCCGCGTGTCCAGCGCTGCCGCCTCACGCTCCAGGCGGGCGTAACGCTCGTCCTCCCGCCGTGCCTCTTCGCGACGCTCGGCGATCAACTCGTCGACCACGTTTTCGTTGGGGTGTTCTGCCCGCCACTTGCGCGCGAAAGCCTGCACGCGCTTCAGCGCCACGCCGGGCGAGACGATGCGGAACTCGCCATCCACCACCTGCGCCGTCACCGTGTCGCCGGGCTTGATCAGCATGGCCGCGCGCATTTCGGCGGGGATGACGATCCGCCCTGCATTGTCGACCTTAAGGCGGACATAAGCCACCGATTGCGGACCCGCCTCAGCACTGATGGCAGCAGCGTCGTAAGGCGTCTGGGGACTTTCTCCGAATCCCTGGCCACTCATGGCAATGGCTCCATTCTTTCCAAATGGCAGATTAGACGAAAATGGCAGATGGTTCAACGATTCCCATTTTCCACGTCTTCGCCAGACGTTTTTGCGTCCGGGCAATCATCTCTCCGCTATCCTTTCCCGACCTACGAGCCCGAAAGGCACCCAGCAGATCAGCCAGATCATATCAGAGGGTCCTGCGGTATTTCATGGTGAATATAGGAAGCGATCTCAGTGAGCTCCCTAATCCACCATTTGTGGCTGTGTTGGAGCAAGCCGATCACACTGCATCCTTTAAAGTATCCGCTGACTACTAGATCTAAATCAGGATCGCTTGGAGAGAGTTCTCCCGATGAATCGGTTTTGAAAACAGTTGCCTCGTCAGAGGGAAACTCATACGTCTTCAAGAGCAGGTTGCGAGTGTCCTCGATAAAGTGCACGAAGAGTTCGTCTTCTCCTTTTCCGAGTTTCCAACGCTTGAAGCGTCCTTGCACACAACGCGTAATTTCGGGATATCGCTTGCAATCCACTTTATGCAGCACATGACCGACAGCGCGCAGCGTCGTGATTGCAACGACAAACTCGGCGCGCCAGTTTTGTGAGTGGTCGGCGTGGCATAGCGAGAATGTTGCGTTCATTGAGTCGTCAAGAGGGATGGCGGCACGCAAAAGCTGGATGTTTGCCGTCGCGAGATTCATTCACCCCTCCGCCATCATCTCCCGGCCGATCAGCCAGCGCCTGATCTCGCTGGTGCCGGCGCCGATCTCGTAGAGTTTTGCATCGCGCAGAAGGCGGCCGGCGGGGAATTCGTTCATGTAGCCGTTGCCGCCAAGAAGCTGGATGGCGTCGAGCGCCATGCGCGTGGCGTGCTCGGAGGCGTAGAGGATGCAGCCGGCGGCGTCCTTGCGGGTCGTCTCCTTGCGGTCGCAGGCGGCGGCAACCGCATAGACATAGGCGCGGCAGGCGTTCAGCGTCGCATACATGTCGGCGAGCTTGCCCTGGACGAGCTGGAAATCGCCGATCGCCTGGCCGAACTGGCGGCGGTCGCGGACATAAGGCATGACCACGTCGAGGCAGGCGGCCATGATGCCGAGCGGTCCGCCGGCCAGAACCACGCGCTCGTAGTCGAGGCCGGACATCAACACCTCGACGCCGCGGCCGTGCTGGTGGACGACATTTTCGAACGGCACGTCGACGTCCTCGAACACCAGTTCGCCCGTGTTGGAGCCGCGCATGCCGAGCTTGTCCAGCTTCTGGGCAACCGAAAAGCCCCTCATGCCGCGTTCGATGATGAAGGCGGTGATGCCACGCGAGCCCATCGTCGGCTCGGTCTTCGCGTAGACCAGCAGCGTGCCTGCGTCCGGCCCGTTGGTGATCCACATCTTGTTGCCGTTGAGCACGTAGCGGTCGTTGTGCTTGTCGGCGCGCAGCTTCATCGAGACCACGTCCGAGCCGGCGCCGGTCTCCGACATGGCGAGCGCGCCGACCGTGGCGCCGGCGCACAGGCCGGGCAGGTATTTTTCCTTCTGCTCCGGCGTGCCCCAGCGGTTGAGCTGATTGATGCAGAGGTTGGAATGCGCGCCGTAGGACAGGCCGACCGAGGCGGAGGCGCGTGAAATCTCCTCCATGGCCACGACATGGGCGAGATAGGTCATGCCGGAACCGCCGAAATCCGGGTCGGCGGTGACGCCGAGCAGGCCTAGGCCGCCAAGCTCCGGCCAGAGTTCCATGGGGAAATCGTTGGTGCGGTCGATCTCGGCGGCGCGCGGCGCGATTTTTTCGCGCGCGAAGCGGCGCACCAGATCGCGCAGCGCGTCGACATCCTCACCCAGCGCGAAATTCAGCGTTTGCGTGTACATTCTCTTGCCTCCTGCTTTCCTCGGCAGTCTCGCTGGCGCCGACCAGGCGCATGGTCATGATAAGATAGTTTCTGGTCACTTCTTCGACCGACAGCCGCTCGTCCGGCCGGAACCAGACGATGACCCCGGTGATCATCTGGATGATCGCCATCGCCGTCAGCGCTGCGTCGTCGATGCGGAAAGTGCCGTCTTCCGCGCCGTCGCGCAAAATGCGCCGCAATTCCTTTTCGTAGCTTGTCCGCAGCTTGAGGATGTGCGTGAGCCGCTCGCGCGAAAGGCTGCGCAGCTCCATGTTGGAGACATGGGTGGAATGCCGCCGGGCCATGTGGAACGCGATGTGGTTGGAAACGAAAGCCGAGAGTTCGTCGGTCGGGCCTCCTGCGGCGGGACGACGTGCTTCCTCCCAGCTTGCGGTCAGTCCTTCCATGTGCTCGCGCATTAGCGTGAACAGCATGTCTTCCTTGGTTGGGAAATAGCGATAGAGCGCCGCCGCCTGCACGCCGACCTCCGCCGCGAGCTGGCGCATGGACACGGCCTCGTAGCCGTGGCGTGCAATCAGCGCGGCTGCCGCCTCGCGGATCGCCGCTTGCGTCTTTTCGCCGTCGGAGCCCACTGTTCGCGCCAAGATATCCTCCCTACGGGGATATAATAAAACAAACGTTCAATTCTTTCAACGCCTTTGGCGCGGTGGCACGACCGGGGAGATCGGTCCAGCGGCTCACCGGTTCCTGAGCGCTTCGCCCGTTTACGAAATCTGGAGGTTCGCGTTGCAGGGTGTCGGCGGCGGTACGACAATTGTCGTACCCTGCCAGTAGAAGGCGGAGTAGCCAGATGGCTGATCTCGAGGAAGGACGGGCGGATCGCGCCGGCATCCAGGACCGGTCGTCGGGGCGTTTGGGACGCGCCATAAGAATTCTGCGTGAGCGCGGGCCGCTGGAGCCGTTCCGGCTGGTGCGCCGCCATGGACTTTCCGCCAGTACCGCCTTCGTCGGGCGTAACATCCGCCATCTCATGGCTGACCGGCTGGCACGCAAATGGGACCGCGATCATAATGTCGACACCGCCGGCTCGATCCAGCTTGCGGGATTGCAGGTCGTCGGGCCGCATCGCGACCAAGGCAACGAATGCCTCTGCACCTCGCCAAAAACCTTTGACTTCATCATGCGCAGCCTGCCGGCGGATCTGAGTGACTGCACCTTCATCGACATCGGCGCGGGAAAATCGCGCACTCTGCTGCTGGCGTCGCGCTATCCATTCGCCAAGGTTGTCGGCGTCGAGTTCGCGCACGAACTGGTCGAGATCGCAAAACGCAATGTCGAGACGTTCCGCGATCCGGCGCAGAAATGCCGGAACATCGAAGTGGTCGAGGCGGACGCGGCCGCCTACGAATTCCCCAAGACGCCGCTGGTCGTCTATTTCTACAATCCGTTCTCGAAACAGGTTTTCGACATCGTTATCCAAAATCTGGTGGCGTCGCTGCGCGAGACCGACCGCGATTGTCACGTCGTCTACGGCAGTTCCAGCCATGCGGCGATCGACTGGGCAAAGCCGGCGATCCTGACGAGCGGCGCCTTCGAACAACTCGCCACGCCGCCCATGCCGGGTTTTCTCGATGCGGTGCGCACCATCGACTACGCGGTGTTTCGCTACCGTGGGAAGAACGGATAGGCGCAAGACCGGGGCCGGCGCCGTCCCTACGGCTACATCAGCTTGAAAGGTATGCCCGTCATCAGCGCCTTCACGTAGCGCTTCTTCTGATAAAGCCCATTGAGCGAGACGCGCGGCAGGGCGGTCGGCCGGGCAAGCGTGCCGGCAGAAAGCACGCCGGGCTGCGTGGTTACGGCGATCGAAAGCCCAGCCTCGGCGGCAGCCTGGATCTCGCGGTCGCCGACCGCGTCGGGAAAGCCGTAGGGATAGGCGAAGCTTTTCGGCGGGTATCCGACGAAACGTTTTACCGAGGCGATGGAGCCTTCGATCTCGGCGCGCAACTGCCGCTCATCGACGCGTTTCAGATTGATATGGGTCAGCGTGTGTGCGCCGAAGCGCGCCAGTGGGTCGGCCGCCAGCCGCCGCAGTTCGTCGGTATCCATGGTTAGCTCGGCCGTGATGCCGAGCGGGTCGATGCCATGCGCCCGCGCGGCGCGGTCAAGGTGCTCGACGGCCGAATCCTCTTCGTCCGAGGCGACCAGCCTCGATATGCGGCCGAAGGCGGCCAGCTTTTCGGTCGCCGTGTTCAGGGAAAGCTCCGCGTCGCCTTGGCCGAAATCGAAGCGCAGCAACGATGTCTTGCGCAGCAGTGCCTCGGCGGTCTCCCACCACAGCGAGCGGGTGCGCTCGACAAATCCTTCTGTGAGGAAAATCGTGTAGGGCACGCCGAGCTTGCGGAAGACGGGCGCAGCGAATTCGGCGTTGTTGCGGTAGCCGTCGTCGAGCGTGAAGCTGACGAAGCGGCGGCGGTCGGACGGGTCGGCTAACAGCCCCGGCAGGTCCTCGAGCGGTACCGGCGAGAGGCCGGCTTGTTTCGCGGCAAGGATCGCCTGTTCCAGGAATTCCGGCGTGACCGACAGCAGTGCGTTGGGCAAAAACGCCTCGGCGCGGTGTGGCCGCACATGGTGCAGGGTGAAGATCACGCCGCGGCCGGCGGCGGTTGGCCACAGCGCGCCGATGCCAGGTAGGGCGAAGACTTCCAGTCCGGCACGGATGACCGCGTGCTTGATCGCGCTTTTCATGAGGTCAGCGCTCGGGCTGGTTGCGCGCCGCCACGCTCTCGGCGCTGCGTGACGGCAGACGCAGGACGCGGCGCGTCAGCACCCGCCAGGCGGTGACCGGAATGTCCATCAGCCCCGGCACGGGGTCGCCCGCGGCAAAGGTCGCCCAGGCGCGCACGGACGCGAAGGAGCGCAGATAGGCGCCGATGCCGAGCTTGCCGCGCGAAATGAGGATCGCCGCCGAAACCATGTCGCGCACCAGATACATCCACGCCGTGCCCAGCCGGGCCGGCGATGGTGGGGCGGGGGCCCGGCCGTTGGCGATCTCCCAAACCATCGCACCGAGGTCGAGACCGGCGGCTGAAGCCAGCCCGAACCACGACCACGGCCTGGGATTGACGTCGAGCAATCTGAGCGCGCCGTCGCGCGGATCGAGCTTGAACTCGATCTCGACCAGCCCCTCGAAATCGATCGAGGCGAGCAGTTTTCGAGCTGCTTGAGCCGCGTCGGGGCGCTCGACCACTTCGACGAAAGTACTGGTGTAGCCGAAATCGACCGGGTACTGGCGGGCGCGGCGCGCCGTGAACTCCGCCACCGGCCGGCCGGCGTGCCAGAGCGCGGCATAGGAGAATTGCTGCGTGCCGCCGCCGGGGATCAGTTCCTGCACGACGATGTTGTCGATGCCGATTTCCAAGGCCGCACTGCCAAACACCGGATCGAAACCGGCGTGATCGTCGGCTCGAATCACTTTTGCGCGCGCGAGTTCGCTGGGGCCGCCGCCCATGTTGGGCTTCAGCACCACCGGAAAACGGATAGGCGCTCGGTACGCCTCATCGGTCGAGGCGAAGCGGTAGGTCGGCGGGATCTCGACCGACAGGTCCGTTGCGCGGCGATAGAGCAGCGGCTTTTCGCACATCCATTTGAGTTGGTCCCACGCCGGCAGCATGACCTTGAAGGCCGGCTGCAGGGCGTGGACCGATTGCGAGACCAGACGCACTTCACCGTCGCCGCCAGGTATCAGCAACGCGCCGGCAAGCCCATGCGTGGCGGCTAGGTCGAGCAGGAAGGGAATCGCGCTCGCGTCGTCCGGGCCGGGCCAGTCGAATTTCTTGCGCACGTGCCGCGACAGGCCGGGCAGGGGGGTATCGGTGCTGACCAGCCAGACCGGCACATTTAGAACCCCCAGACTGCGGGCGAGCGCCAGCGTGCCATGCGCGCCGCCGAGGATGACGACGCCCGTGACCTTGCCGTCCAGCATCTGCCCAGGTCGGGACTGAGGCTCCATCTATCGGCTCCGCCAACCGGCACGCAGGGTGTCCAGGCGGATCGGCTGGACCGATTGGATATGATCGGCGTTTACCCTAGACATCGCCTTGTTAATAAACGGTTCGGCGGGGCAAATGCGGGCGTCGGGGGGATCTGGACGCCCCGTTTTGGTTTGTTGGAAAGGCTGCATTATTTTCGCGGCATTCTGTCGGAAGCGTGGTGGGCCGCGCGTCCTCGAAGCAAAGGAAGAAGACATGCTCTACGCGGTGCTCTGCTACAACGACGAAACAGTCACGTCCGCCTGGTCCAAGGAGGAAGACGCCGCCGTCATGGGCCGCCTGAAGAAGGTGCAGGACAAGCTCATCAAGCAGGGCCGGCTCGGGCCGGTGGCGCGGTTGCTGCCGACCACGGCGGCCACCACGCTGCGCAAGACGAAGGAGGAGCCGATTGTCATCGACGGCCCCTTTGCCGAGACCAAGGAACAGTTGCTCGGCTTCTATCTGATCGATGCCGGATCGCTTGACGAGGTGCTGGACGCCGCCCGCGAGCTTGCCGCCGCCAATCCTGGCGTCGGCTCCTACGAGGTGCGTCCGGTCGGCTATTTCGCCACGAATGGAATCAAGACATGACGGATCAGGTCTGGATCGAGGCCGCCCTTTCCTCCGCCCGGCCTCAGGCGGTCAGCGCTCTGCTGCGCTATTTCCGCGACCTGGACACCGCTGAGGAGGCGTTTCAGGAGGCCTGCCTGCGGGCGCTGAGGACCTGGCCGAAGAACGGCCCGCCGCGCGACCCCACCGCCTGGCTGATCTTTGTCGGCCGCAATGCCGCGGTCGATGCGGTGCGCCGCCAGAAGAAGCAGACCGAGCTGCCCGACGAGGACAAGCTGTCCGATCTCGGTGACGCCGAGGCGGCGGCGGTGGAACGTCTGGACGGCGCCGATTACCGCGACGACATCTTGCGGCTGCTGTTCATCTGCTGCCATCCGGACCTGCCCGCAACCCAGCAGATCGCGCTGGCGCTGCGCATCGTTTCCGGTCTGTCGGTGAAGCAGATCGCGCGCGCCTTCCTCGTTTCGGAGGCGGCGATGGAACAGCGCATCACCCGCGCCAAGAGCCGCGTCGCCGGCGCCGGCGTGCCATTCGAGACGCCCGGCGCGGTGGAGCGCTCGCAGCGGCTGGCGGCGGTCGCGGCGATGGTCTACCTCGTCTTCAACGAGGGTTATTCGGCGGGCGTCCATGAACGCCAGGCGCGGGCGCCGCTCTGCGAGGAGGCTATCCGGCTAGGGCGGCTGCTGCTGCGGCTGTTCCCGACCGAGCCGGAGATCATGGGGCTGGTGGCGCTGATCCTGTTGCAGCATGCACGAGCCGACGCCCGCTTCGACGACGAAGGCAATGCCATCCTGCTTGATGATCAGGATCGCACCTTGTGGAAGCGGCCGCTGATCGCGGAAGGCTTGGCACTGATTGACAAGGCGATGCGCCATCGCAGGCCGGGCGCCTATCAGGTACAGGCGGCGATCGCGGCACTGCACGCCCGCGCGGCGCGGCCGGAGGATACCGACTGGCCGCAGATCGAGTTGCTCTATCGTTCGCTCGAAGCCCTTCAGCCGTCGCCGGTGGTCACGCTGAACCGGGCTGTCGCGGTGTCGAAGACAGCCGGTCCCGCCGCCGCGCTCGACCTGATCGAGCCGCTTGCCGAAAAACTCTCAGGCTATTTCTATTTCTTCGGGGTCAAGGGCAACCTGCTGATGCAGCTTGGCCGCAAGGAGGAAGCGCGCATCGCCTTCGACCGCGCCATCGCGCTCGCCAACACGGCGGCCGAGGCCGCCCATATCCGTATGCATCTCGACCGGCTGATGGCGGATGCTGCCTTGCCGCCGGCCGCGCCGCGCGCGGTCAGCTGAGATCTTTCGGGAAAATCCTGTCGGCAACCGCTTCGCTCGGCCGTCCTTGGGACAGCAACAGAAACGGAGCGAAGACGATGAACACTTCCCAAACTGTTCAGGGCGAGGAGGCAAGCGTCCGCACTGTGATCACGCAGTGGGCCGATGCTATCCGCCGCAAGGATGCACCGGCCGCGCTGTCCCATCTGGCCAGCGGCTATCTGCATTTTTCGCTGGCGCCGCCGCTGATCGATGCCGGCGCGGGCGCGACAGACCTCGATGCCTGGTTCCAGACATGGGACAGTCCGCTCGAACTCGAATTGCGAGACCTGACCGTCGCGGCCGGAGACACGGTGGCGTTCAGCCACAGTCTCAACCGGCTCGCGGGCACCAAGAAGCAGGAGGGCCGCCAGGAACTCTGGTTCCGCTGCACGCTCGGGCTCCGCAAGGTCGGCGGTACCTGGAAGATCGCCCACGAGCATGAGTCGGTGCCGTTCTACATGGATGGCAGCATGCGCGCTGCCGTCGACCTGAAGCCATGACCGCCTATTTATTGTGCGATCCGGTCAACCAAGAGGAAATCGCCATGACCGACCAGCCATCGACGAACATTCCGGGCGTCATCGCCTATCTGCAGCTCAGCGACGCCAAGGCGGCGGCCGAACTTTACAAGAAGGCGTTCGCGGCCAGCGAAATCGACCGCAAGCCGACGCCGGACGGCCGGCTGATCCATTGCCATCTGGAAATCAACAATGGCGCACTGATGTTGGCCGATTTCTTTCCGGAGTACGGCCAGGAACAGAAGCCGGTCCAGGGCGTGGTGCTGCACATCGCTTCGTCCCTGCCGCGCGTCTGGTGGGATAGGGCGCTGGGCGCCGGTCTGGAGGTGGTTGTGCCGCTCGAGGTGGCGTTCTGGGGCGACCTCTACGGCCAGCTCCGCGATCCTTTCGGCGTGCTCTGGGGCATTGTCGGTCCGGCCGACGCCGCAGGCAAGGCCTGACGAGAATGGTGGACGACCGACATTCGCCGGAGACGCCTTGCATCGCCATGCTCAGCGTGATCGCACGCCTGAATGGCCAAGCGGAAATCCACTCTTCACGCATGCACTGTTTGGCGTCTATCCTGCTCCGTTCGTCTGGGATGGCCCGAGGTTTCGCGGCCCGCGCGAGCGGGCGCCGACATCGCTTTGGAGCTAGTGCGGCGGAGGAGTGATGCGCGCGAGGAGAAGAAGATGGGCAGGACTGTGGACGACTATGTGGGATCGCTTGCCGGCTGGCAGGCGGAGACGGTCAGAACGCTGCGCGGCACCATCATGGCCGTCGGTGGCCTGAGTGAATCCGTCAAATGGGGTCATCCGGTCTATGAGGCGGACGGACCGGTCTGCCTGCTGAAAGCCCACAAGTCGCATGTCACGCTCGGTTTCTGGCGCGGCGCCGAGATGCGCGACCTGCATGACCGGCTGGAGCCGCATGGCAGTTTTCTGATGGCCTCGATCAAACTCCAGGGCAGCGACGCGATCGACGCGGCGAGGGTAGGCCGACTGGTTGCGGCGGGTGTCGCCCTCAACCGCTTGAAGGGCGACCCGACCAAGGCGGTATAGGTCTGTTTCAGCCGCGCGCCGCAGCCAGAGCGCGCGGAAGCTCCTCGGCAAAGATGTCGAGTTCGTGGTCGAGCCCAACGCTGATGCGGATGCAGCGGTCGAGCACCGGCACCATCGGCTTGCGGATGAAAACGTCACGGGCAAGCAGGTTCTGCATGACCTTCAGCCCAAAGGCGCCGTCCGCACCGCAGTCGATCGTGACAAAATTGGTCCCCGACGGAATTGGCGATAGACCGTTGTCGCGGGCGATCGTTGCGATGCGGTCACGGCCCGAGGCGACCTTGCGCGCCACCTCTGAGAGATAGGCTTGATCCGCCAAAGCGGCCTCGCCGGCGATCTGCGCCATGCGGCTGGTGCCGTAGTGGTTGCGCACCTTCTCGAAGTCGGCGATCACCTCGCGCTCGCCGACCGCATAGCCGCAGCGTATGCCGGCAAGGCCATAAGCCTTGGAGAAGGTGCGGAAGCAGATGTAGTTGGGGCGGTCGATGCGGATCGGCGGTTGCGCCGAAGCCGGCCCGACCTCGCCATAGGCCTCGTCGAGGATAAAGACGGTGGTTTCCGGCAGCGCCTCGGCGAAACGGGTGATCTCGTCGGCCTCCCACCAGGTGCCCATCGGGTTGTCGGGATTGGAGAGGTAGATCATGACGGCATTCTCGCGCCGCACGGCGTCGAGCAGGTCGTCGAGGCTTTCCTTGTCGTTGCGGTAGGGGACCTTCACCAGCCGCCCGCCAAAACCGTCGACATGGAAGTTGAAGGTCGGGTAGGCGCCGAGCGAGGTGACGACCGTGTCGCCAGGCGCCACGAAGATGCGCACCGCTAGATTGAGCAGGCCGTCTATGCCTTCGCCGACTACCACGTTCTCGATGCCGACGCCGAGATGTTTCGCGAGTGCGGCTTTCAGGTCGAAATTGTCGGGGTCGCAATACATCCACTGGTCGGCCGCGACCTCCTGCATCTTTCGGATCACCGACGGCGCCGGGCCAAAACTGCTTTCATTGGCGCCGATGCGAGCCCGGAAGGTACGACCACTCGCGCGCTGCTGCGCCTCAGGCCCGACGAAGGGCACGGTGACGGGGAGGGCTGCGACGATCGGGGCCTGTTTCGGGCGCAGGGTCATGCAAAAGTCTCGGCTGGCGTTTGACTTGCCGGCGTGCCCGGCGGGCAGCGCATAGCAGAAAACGAAAGGATGCGCGGGGAATTTTGTGCCGATTTCTTCCCGCATGCGAAAAGGGCGGCCGAGACCGCCCGTTTTCTCAATGTGCTGCCACTGGTGCCCCATGCGCCGGTGGCGCGATCGGCATTTCCGGTTTCGGCGCAAGTTCCTTGCGGGCGATGTAGGTGTAGAACATCGGCACCACGAACAGCGTGAACAGCGTGCCGACGAGGATGCCGGTGAAGATCACCAGACCCATCGAGTATCGCGCCGCCGCGCCCGCGCCGCTGGAGGTGATCAGCGGCACGACACCCAGCGCCATCGCCGCCGTGGTCATCAGGATCGGCCGCAGGCGCACCTTGGCCGATGCGATGATGGCCTCCATTCGCGACAGACCATGCTCCTCGCGCTGCTGGTTGGCGAATTCAACCAGCAGGATGCCGTGCTTGGTGATCAGCCCGATCAGCGTGATCAGCCCGACCTGCGTGTAGATGTTGAGCGTGCCGAGGCCGAGATTGAGCGGCACGATGGCGCCGAAGATCGACAGCGGAACCGACATCATGATGATCAACGGGTCGCGGAAACTCTCGAACTGCGCCGCCAACACCAGATAGATGACCAGCACGGCCGCCGCGAAGGCGATCAGAATGGTATTGCCCTGTTCCTTCTCCTGCCGCGACTGACCGGAATAGTCGATGAAGAACGAGTCGGTCAGCGTTTCCTTGGCGATGTCCTCGATCACCTTCAAGCCGTCGCCGGTGGTGACGCCGGGCAGCGGCAGCGCCGAGATCGTCGCGGAATTGAGCTGGTTGAACTGTTCGATCGCGGCGGGCGAGGCGTTGCTAGAAATCTTCACCACCGCCGAGAGCGGCACCATCACGCCGGTCGCGCTGCGCACGAAATAGCCGCCAAGCTTCTCCGGATTGTCGCGGAACTCCTGCGGCACCTGCGGGATGATGTCGTAGCTGTTGGAATCGCGGTCGAACTGCGCCACCTCGGCACCGCCGACCAGCAGCGTCAGCGTCCGGCCGATCTCGGAGATCGGCAGGTCGAGTGCGGCGGCGCGGTCGCGGTCGATGGTTATCGTCACTTCCGGCGCATCGTAGGCCATCGAGTTCTGCACGACGATGAAGCGGCCGGAAGCCTGCGCCTTGTTCTTGATCTCCTCGGCCTTTTCGAACACCTGCCCGGCGTCGGCGGTCGAGCGTATCACCATGGTGATCGGCAGGCCGCCGCCGGAACCCGGCAGCGTCGGCGGCGCGAAGACGAAGGCCTGTACACCGGCGACGTTTGAGAGGCGGCCGGTGATATCAGCCTGAAGTTCCTTGGAACTGCGGGTGCGCTCGGCCCAGTCCTTGAAGGCGAAGCCGACGAAGGCGCTGTTGGTTTCGCCGCCGAAGGCGACGGCCGAAAACAGCGCTCTGGTTTCGGGAATATCCTTCACCAGATCGTTGATCTGCGTGACGTATTTTTGAGTGTAGTCGGAGGTCGCATACCGCGGAGCGGTGACTAGGGAGAGCAGGAAACCCTGGTCCTCTTCCGGCGCCAGCTCGCTGGAGGTCTTGGTGAACATGAAGCCGGTCAGAGCGACCAGCGCGATCACGATCATCAGCGTCACCGGCCGGTATTTGAGCGAGCCCGTAACCAGATTCCCGTAGACGCGTTCGACGCGGCTGAACACGGCGTCGACGATACGCTGGAAGCGGCCGGGTGTGCCGGCCTTGAGCAGGCGTGCAGACATCATCGGCGTGATGGTCACCGCGACGATGCCGGAGAGCACGACGGCGCCGGCCAGCGTCAATGCGAACTCACGGAACAGCGACCCGGTCAAGCCGCCGGTGAAGGCCAGCGGTGCAAACACGGCTGCCAGCGTGATCGTCATGGCGACGATGGCCGACGAAATCTCCCGCATGCCTTTGAACGCCGCCTGCATCGCCGACATGTGGTCCTCTTCCATGTGGCGGTGGATGTTCTCCACCACCACGATGGCGTCGTCGACGACCAGGCCGATCGCCAGCACCATGGCGAGCAGCGACAGAAGATTGATCGAATAGCCGACCGTATAGAGCAGGAAGCAGACGCCGATCAGCGCCAGCGGGATGGTGACGATCGGCATCAGCACCGAGCGGAACGAGCCCAGGAACAGGAGAATGACCACCACGACGATGGCGACGGCCTCGCCGATGGTCTTGAACACCTCTTCGATCGAGGCGCCGATCTGCTCGGTCGAATCGTAGACGATCTCGATCGTCATGCCGAGCGGCAGGGTGTCCTGGATGGTCGGGATGATCTTGTGGATTGCCGCCGCCGTGGTCAGCGGGTTGGCGGCGGGCGTCGGGAAGATGGCGAGGAAGGTGCCGGGCTTGCCGTTGAAGGTCACCCGGGCGTCGGTGTTTTCGGCCGCGAGCTCGACGCTTGCCACGTCCCTCAGCCGCACCACGTTGCCGTCGGTCGAGCGCAGCGGCAGCGCCGCGAAAGCCTCCGGCGTCTGCAGCGTCGAGCGCACGGTGATAGAGGAGACGACATATTCGTTCTCGGCATTGCCGGGCGCCGACAGGAAGTTGGAGTTGTTGATGGCGGTCAACACGTCGGCCGCCGTGACGCCGCGCGCCGCCAGCCTGACCGGGTCGATCCACACCCGCATCGAATAGTCGGCCGCGCCGAAAATCTGCACGTCGGCGACGCCCTCGACCGTCGACATGCGCGGCCGGATCACGCGCTCGATATATTCGGTGAGCTGTTCCGGCGTCATGTTCGGATTCTGCATCGAGATGTACATCATCGCGAACTGCTGGCCGGTGCCCTTGACGATCACCGGATCCTTGGCTTCGTCAGGCAAGGTGCCGCGCACGCCCTGCACCTTAGACAAGACCTCGGTCAGCGCCACGTCGGGATTGGAGCCGAGTTTCATCTGCACCGTCACGGTGCTGGAGGAAGGTCGGCTCGCGGAGGTGACGTAGTCAATGTTCTCGGTCGAGGCCACCGCGCGGGCGATCGGCGCGGAAATGAAACCCTGGATCAGGTCCGCGCTGGCGCCGGGATAGGCGGTCGTCACCGTGATGACGGTTTCGTCGACCTTCGGATACTGGCGGATCGACAGGCTCAAAATGCCCTGGAAACCCAGGAGCAGGATCATGCAGGCGAGCACGGTTGAGAGGACCGGCCGGCGGATGAAAATATCGGAGAAACTCATTTCGCGGCGGTCTTCGGGTCGGGGGTGACGGTGTTGTCGATCTTGACGGCGGCGCCGTTGTAGAGCCGGTTCTGGCCGGCGGTGACGACGATGTCTCCGGCCGAAACGCCCGACTTGATCTCGACCAGGCCGTCGGCGCGGCGGCCGATGGTGACGAAAACCTGGCGGGCGACCAAATTCTGTTCCGCTTCCGGCTTGGCCTCGGCGGCAACGGCTGCGCCGGCCGGGATCGGCTTTTCATCGACCTGGCTGGTCTGCGGCTCGTCGGAGCCGGTCGGCTTTGGCTGTTGCTTCTCCGCGTCCGGCGACTGTACGAGGTAGACGTAGTCGCCATAGAGACTGGTCACCACCGCTGTCTGCACCACGGCGATCACGTCCTTCTCCTCTGGAAGCCGCACCTGCACCTGCACGAACTGGCCGGGGCTGAGCCTTCCGTCCGGATTGGAGATTTCGGCGCGCACGGTGACGAGGCGCGTCGCCGGATCGACCTTGGGGTCTATGCCTGTGACCTTTCCGGAAAAATCCCACTTTTCCTGGTCCGTGCCGAGCCGCACCGGCTGGCCGATCTTCAAGTCCGCGAGCCGCTGTTCCGGCACGGTGAAATCGACGCGCATGGTATCGAGGTCCTGCAGCGTGGCGACAACGGTGCCGGGCTGCAGGTACTGGCCGATCTCGATCCTCGGAATGCCGACGGTGCCTGCAAACGGAGCGCGAAGCTGCTTCTGGTCGAGCACGGCCTGCAGTTTCGCCACATTGGCGGTTGCCGTCGCCGCTGCTGCCGCCGCCGCGTCCGCGGCGACGTCGGATCCGACGCCGCGCTTCTGGAGGGCTGTGGCGCGGTCGAGCGCCAACTTGCCGAGCGAGGCCGTCGCCTTCTGGGCTTCCAGGTCGGCGCGCTCCACCGCGTCGTCGAGCTGCACCAGCACCTGGTTGTCGTCGATATGCTCGTTGGCCTTGAACAGGATCAACTTGACGATGCCGGTGGTCTCGACGCTGAGGTCGACGCCCTGCGCGGCCGCCACAGTGCCCAGCGCTTCGATGCCGGGTGTCCAGGTGACCGGCTTCACCTCCTCGGCCGAGACCGTGAGGGTCGGACGCGGCATGTTGGCGAAATAGTCCTTGATGCCCTGGTCGCGCAGCATGTTGAAACCGACGATGCCGCCGCAGACGAACACGAGCACGATGAAGGCCAGGATGAAGCGCAGAATCATGAGTTTACCGATTTTGGAAGGTCCGTCTGTTCCGCGATCCGCATGCTTTGCGGCGACCTGGAAACGGCCCGCTTGAAATCCGAGGGCGATTTACTGTACCGTCTGGACGGTAATGTCAACTGACATTCCCGCAAGAAAAAACGAGAAGGAAACGCCGATGGATGTCAGCACCAAGCCGCGGCCGGCTGCGCCGGCGCGCCCGAGCGCTCGCGAGAGAATCCTTGCCGCCGCCGGTGATATTGCCCACGAAGTGGGGCCAGCCAACATGTCGCTGGATGCTGTGGCTGCCCGCGCCGGCGTTTCCAAGGGCGGCCTGCTTTATCACTTTCCCGCGAAAGCCCAGTTGCTGGAGGCTCTCATCGTGGATCATCTAAGGCATTTTGAGCAGGAATTGGGTGACCACCGCAACGAGAAGGGCGGTCTGGCGAACATCCTGCGCTCCTATCTCGACGTCTCGATGGTCGATTGTGCGCGAAAGGCGCCGCCGGCTTCCGGCGTGCTGGCCGCGATTGTCCAGCACCCGGAGATGATGGCGCCGATCACCCGCTTCAAGCGACAGATGCTGGACCGGCTGAAGGCCGACGCCGGCGAGGAATCAACCGCGCTCATCCTCTTCCTGGCCATGGAGGGCATGCGCAGCATGAAGCTTTTCAATGCCGACATATTGTCCGCCGAGGAGACGGGCAGGGCGGTCGAAGCGTTGTGCGACCTCATCGACTCGACTCGCAGGCCAGCGAACCCCGCCTAGCCTGAGGCGAACCGATTTCGGCCCTTCAGGAAAACTCATTCGCTTTTGCAGGTCGTTCCGACGTCGAGAGCAAGATTCTTTTGGAGGGAACTGGCGGAGAGGAAGGGATTCGAACCCTCGAGAAGCTTTTGACCTCTACTCCCTTAGCAGGGGAGCGCCTTCGACCACTCGGCCACCTCTCCGTGCGGCTGACCTATAGCTACAAACCTTGGAAAACAAGCCATTTTTTGACTGTCCCATTTTTTCTCCACGGTCTCCAAGCAACGCGCCGCGACGGGACGTGACGGGACCAAACCATGAAATTTAGGTCCGTCCGGGGAAAATCCGGGAAGTCTGTTTCTGGTCGCTAAAGCTGCTTCGAGGCGCGGCCACAGCGGCGGATGTCAGCAATGAAACAGCCTGGCTAGAGAATCCATGAGGCGCTTCGGCCTCTTGAATGTGGCCTTCTGAAGCGATCATCCACGCCCCGCTGATTCGCGGTTGCCGTCCTCCAGGTATCGTCGACTACCTACCCGGGAGTGCCCTGCTATGCATTCTTCCGCGAAAGCAATCCCCGTCCAATGACATGCGCCTGGATCTCCGCAGCGCCTTCGAAGATGTTGAGAATGCGCGCATCGCATAGGACTCGGCTGATCTCGAATTCGAGGGCATAGCCGTTGCCTCCGTGGATCTGCAGGCTGGCGTCCGCGTTGCTCCAGGCGACGCGTGCGGCCAGGAGCTTTGCCATCCCCGCCTCGATGTCGCAGCGCCGCCCTTGGTCTTTCATTCGTGCCGCATAGTAGGTGAGGGATCGAGCCATGAGGATTTCCGCTATCATCAGCGCCAGCTTGTCCGACACGCGCGGGAACTTGATGATCGGCTGCCCGAACTGGCGGCGATTGGTGGCGTACTCCAATCCCAGTTCGAATGCCCGGCGAGCTACGCCTATAGCACGGGCCGCAGTCTGGATGCGCGCCCCTTCGAAAGTCTGCATGAGTTGCTTGAAGCCGGAACCCTCGGCGCCCCCGAGAAGAGCATCCTCTGGTAAACGGACATCGGAAAACGCGATCTCGTATTCTCGCATGCCGCGATATCCAAGAACATGGATTTCGCCACCCGTGATGCCCTCATCGGGGAACGGGTCGGAGTCGGTTCCGCGTGTCTTCGCAAGCAGGAACATCGATAGTCCCTGGTAACCTGTGCTCGTCGGGTCGGTACGGACAAGTACGCTCATGAGATCGCTTCGCGATGCGTGCGTGATCCACGTCTTGTTGCCGCTCAGGCTCCAGGTTCCATCAGAATTGTTCGAGGCTCTGCTCCGCAGGCTCGCGAGATCGGATCCCGTGTCTGGCTCCGTAAACACTGCGCAAGGCAGGATGGCTCCCGAGGCAATTCCCGGCAGCCATCTCCGCTTTTGGTCCTCGGTGCCAGCCGAGACGATCAGTTCTCCAGCGATCTCCGACCGCGTGCCGATCGATCCGGCGGCGATCCAGCCCCTGCTCAACTCCTCGGTGACGACGCACATGGCCAGCTTGCCGAGTTCGAGCCCGCCGAACTGTTCGGGAATGCACACGCCGAACGTTCCGATGGCCGCCATCTCGTTCAATATTTCATCGGGCAGCAGGTCATCCGAAAGGTGCCACTTGTGGGCGTCCGGCACGATCCGGTCGGCCGTGAAGCGACGGAACTGTTCACGGATCAGGTCGAGTGCTTCGTCGCCAAGCCGATCGCTGACGCCAAGGCCCTCATAGGCGGCGTCGACAAGCGCAGCTCGGCGTAGGTCATTGTTGCCGTTCTGAATGAACCAGGAGACCGCCGGATCGGAAGCCAGTTCGGAGGCCAGATCCGCCAACCCGATCTCGCCGGGCCTGACGATTTCGTTCTGGCTCATGGGGATTCCGTAGACAAGCTGGTTGAGATACTCGCCTATCCCCACCTCGGCGGCGAGCATGTCCATTTCGGACAGACCGTCGGCGACCGACCAGTTCACCGTCTGCAGTATGGCTTCTCCTAGTGTCGCCATCCAAGCCAGACCGTGAAGTTCCCGCTGGTGCCGGTTCGCGACGGTCGCCGTCATCCCATCACCGCCCATTCGCGCGCCGATCTGGACGCGGGCGTGAGCCAGATAGCTGTCGACGCACTCGGAGACGCGCTGCAGGTTCGCGCGTCTGTCATCCGCGGAAAGGTCCATTTTCGGTTCCAGCATGGTTTGGGTCAGGCAACGATGTCGCGGTCGTGCAGATCGTTGATTTCAGTGTTCGAGAGTCCCAGCACTTCCGACAGAACCTCATCGGTATGCTCGCCGAGACGCGGTGATCTCGGCGGAAAACTTCTCTCAAGACCTGTGAAAGAAGCCGCGGAGCCGGGAGTAGCGTAAGCGAAACCGCTGGGGTGCTCGACCATCTCAAAGATGGGGTTGGCCTCCGAGAGGACTGGATCCTCTTCCAGCGCTTCATGGACGGACCGATAGGGGGACCAACATACGCCGTCTTTATCCAGACGCCGTGCAAGTTCGGCGTAGGATGCACGGCGGATGGGCTTTTCGACAATCGCGAAGAGGCGGTCCTTGTGCTGGAAGCGCAGCCCTTCGTCCTTGCCGAAGGATATTCCGAGCTCCCGTTCCAACGATGCAACCTCGTCAACGATGTTCAGCGCGTTGATCAGGCTCGACCACTGGCCCTCGGTGATCGCGACGAGCATGATCCGTTTGTCGTCGCTCGTGACGAAGTCGCGACCGAAGGCGCCGTACAAGGCGTTTCCGTATCGGGGACGCGCCGTGCCGGACTGCGTGGCTTCAGCGATCATGCCAAGGTTTCCCAGGGTCGCGGCCGCCAGGTCGGAAAGAGGCAGTCGTATCTCCTGGCCTTTTCCGCTTGCTCGCCGAAAGAGCTCCGCGGCGAGCAGGGCGAAAGCAGCGTGCGCGCCGGCCAGCAGATCCCATGCGGGCAACACGTGGTTGACCGGCTCCGCTCCGAGCGATTCCGGGCCGGTCATATATGGAAACCCGAACGCCGCATTGACGGTATAATCCACTGCCTGCCGCCCGTTCGCATGTCCCATCACGCGAACGGTTATCAGGTCGGCGCGGCGTGCGGCGAGGCGCTCATGCGCAAGGAACCCTTCAGCCGGGAAATTCGTGACGAAAAGGCCACCGCCATCGCCGGGCGCCGACACGAGTGCGGCGGCAAGCTCGCGGCCTTCAGGCCGGCGCAGATCGAGTGCGATCGATTTCTTGCCCTTGTTCAGGCCTTCCCAGAAGAGACTGGCCCCATCCTGGGAGCGCGGCCACCGGTTGAAATCCGGACCTCCGCCGATGAGATCGAGACGGATTACCTCGGCGCCCATCTGCGCCAGATGAAGGCCGCACGACGGAGCTGCCACGAATGACGAGGCTTCGATGACACGCATGCCAGTCAGGGTTCGATACATGATCTACCTCGCAGCCATTGCTTCTGGTCGCGCGACTGTCGCGACACAGGCGAGATGATGGTTTGGGACGCTACGAACCGTTTGCCAAGAGACATGTTCGAGGCTGTTGCGCCATTGCCAAAGTTTGTAGTATTGAATTCAGAATTCATCAAGAGAATAATTCTGCGCTCGGGATGGATGGTCTCGGCAGGGACCGGCGATCAAAAGGAGGTATGGGAATGAGCGACCAGACACTGCGTGACGGCACGATCGAAGCGTTTCTGAAGCTGAGTTCGGCGATCATTTCCGACGCACTCGATCTCGCCGGCGTGCACGGGACAATCGAAGGGCTGAAGACTCAGGTCCAGGGACTCAAGATGTGCGGTCCCGCCTACACTGTGCGCTACACGCCGGCATCCAGCGCGCTGCATCGCTTCGCGGACTTCATGGATGACGTACCCGCCGGAGCGGTCGTGGCAATCGACAATGGAGGCAGGACGGATTGCTCGGTGTGGGGCGACACGCTCTCGCTGTTTGCCAGCCGCCACGACTTCGCAGGAACCATTATCGATGGCGTCTGCCGCGACATCGATGGCACGCGAGACCTGAAGTATCCGATGTTCAGCCGCGGCACGTATATGCGCACTGGCAAGGGGCGGATCGGGGTCGAGAGCACTTTGGAGCCGATCGCCCTTAGCGCCATCACCATCCGCGCCGGCGACCTGATTTTTGCTGACGACACCGGCGCTGTCGCGATCCCCAGGGAACGAATCGACGAGGTTCTGGCGTTCGCGGAGAAAATCGCGAAGCGTGACGACGCTTACGCGGCCGCGATCAAGACGGGTGCGGCGATGGCCGACGTCTGGGTCGCCGGCGCAAAAGCCTGACCGCTCGACCACCTTCTGAAGCAGCCTTCTAGCAGTGGCGACGCGCCGATTGGCGGTCGCCAGAGGATTCCCGATGCCAGCCTCGTTTGGTGGTGACAGCGCCTTCTTCCTCGATCTTTATGCGAGGTATCTCAAGGATCCCAGCTCCGTGCCTTCGGACTGGTCCGTGCAATTCGCGATGATCGACGGCCGGGAGCACCCCGGTTCGGCCCGGCAAGGAGCCAGTCTCGCCGGTCTGATTCTCGATGCCTACCGTCGTTTCGGTCACCGCGAGGCCCAGCTCGATCCCCTTCGGCGCAGCGACGACGTCGACAGCTCCATCCAAAGACTGCGAGAACTGGTGGATGCTCAGAAGGAAGAAACCGTCGAGATCACGATCGGCGGTAGCCGCCAGATACTCGGTCTGCGATCGGTCCAGGAGGTCTCCAGGGCCATCTATTCTGGGCCACTGGGCCTGGAGGTAGAACACCTGGAGTCCGAAGAGGAACGTTCTTGGTGGTACGAGAACTTCGAGAAGTGCCGGCTTGACGCCGCGGATGACGATCTGTGCGCCGACGCGCTTGAAGCCGTCATCCTGGCAGATGAGTTCGAGTCGTTCATGCAGGTCAAGTTTCCGACGAAGAAGCGTTTCGGAATCGAGGGTGGGGAGACCGCGCTCGTCTTCATCCGCGAGATCATACGTCGGGCCGCACTCGCGGGCGTCGAGGACGTCGTCATGGGGGGTATGCATCGCGGGCGATTGGCCACCCTTGCGGTCGCACTGGGAAAAAGCCCGGCGAATCTCGCGGCCGAACTCATGGGGAGAGATCTGTCCGAGGGCGCCGTGTTCACCGGGGACGTCCCGTACCACCTGGGCCACACCAGTCTGACCTCGATCGACGGGCGGACGATCTCCGTCAAGCTTCTCCCTCACCCATCCCATCTTATGGTCGTGGCTCCGGTCGCATTGGGCATGGCGCGGGCCGTGGGAGGATCCTACAACGCACTGTGCTTCCTCTTGCACACTGACGCGGCCTTCTCAGGGCAGGGATTGGCGGCCGAGGTACTGCAACTGGGAGGCCTGAGTGGTTATGGCAGCGGCGGATCGATCCACCTGATCGTCAACAACCAGATCGGGTTCACGACGCTTCCTTCGGAGGGACGAAGCTCACGATACTGCACCGACGCGGGCAAGCTGGTCGGTGCGCCCATAATTCATGTCAATGCCGACGATCCTGTCGCGGTCACGCACGCAGCGCGGCTTGCTGTCCAGTGGCGAACCAAATTCCGGAGAGACGTACTCGTAGACCTCGTTTGTTATCGAAGGAACGGACATAACGAACTCGACGAGCCTCGCTTCACCCAGCCTCTGGCATGGCGGTTGATCGACGATCTCCCGACAGTGAGGACAAAGTTCGAAGCCGAGATGGCGACCGAACGGCCTGAGGTCGCGAAGCGCCATGCGTCCGTCGCCGAAACCTTCCGCAGCCAGTTGAGAGAAGGTTTCGAGGCCGCAGGCGAGTTCGAGCCCAACCATGAACCGTTTCAGATGGCGGCGTGGAGCGTTCTTTCGCCGGGCGAGGAGGACGAAATACTTGATTTCGTTGAAACGGGCGTGGAAATTTCGCGCTTGAGCGAGATCGGCCGGACCATCAGCATGGTCCCGGAAGGCGTTCAGGCTCACCCAAAGGTACGCAGCTTCTACGATCTACGCGCGGCGTCGATCGAAGTCGGAAAGAATATCAATTTCGCGAGTGCAGAGGCGTTGGCAATAGGCTCCCTCCTGGCCGAAGGAAAGCGGATACGCTTGTCTGGACAAGACTCAGTCCGCGGAACCTTCACGCAGCGGCACTGGCAGGTGCACGATATGCAAACCGGAGCCACCTACATGCCCCTCGGCAACGCGTCCTTGCGGCCGGGTTCCTTGCAACTCGTCAACAGCCCGCTGTCCGAGTACGGCGTTCTTGGATTCGAATATGGACACAGCCTCTACGATCCCGAGCAACTGACCATCTGGGAGGCCCAATTCGGAGACTTCCTCAACGGGGCTCAGGTCGTCGTCGACCAATACATCGTCTCGGCGGAATCGAAGTGGCGGTTGCGCTCGGGACTAACCCTGCTTCTGCCGCACGGACTGGAAGGTCAGGGGCCCGATCATTCCTCGTCGCGGATAGAACGCCTGCTGCAACTCTGTGCCGGCGGGAACGTGATCGTCGCGAATCCTACGACGCCGGCGAACCTGTTTCATCTTCTCCGCCGTCAGCTCGTCGCGCCTTGGCGAAAGCCGCTTTTCGTGATTTCGCCCAAATCGCTCCTTCGAGCGAAGGCGGCTGTTTCGGATATTCGCGAAATGCAGGCCGGAACGGGATTCCGAACGGTGATCCCTGAAGACGTCGCAGACCCGTCCAAGGTCCAACGCGTCGTCCTCTGTTCCGGCAAGATATTCTACGCGCTGAACGCCTTGAGACAGAACCTCCAGGAGCGGGACACGATCCTGCCCATTAGAATCGAACAGCTCTATCCGTTTCCCGAAGACGAATTGCTGAAGGCCCTCCGGCCTTACCCAGGAGCCGAGATCGTCTGGCTGCAGGAGGAAGCCGAGAACCAGGGGCCCTGGTCCTACTTGCAACCGCTGCTCGCCAGAGCCGGGATCGTTCTTGCTCGTTCGATGCCGATCATTTCACGTCCGCCGATGTCGGTGTGTGCCGGCGGCTCCGTAGAGCGGCATGAGCGCGAGGAGGGCGAGATATTGAAGCGCGCTCTTCATCTCCCGATTGAAAGCAGCGAGAAGCCCCGGCAGAAAAAGGAGCGCCTATTCACCTCTTGAATTATTGCGTAAATGGCCCGACTTTGGCTTAGTCGCGAAGAGAGGTGTTGCCGTGCCGTCGTTCGAACCTGTCCGGGCCATTATTCGCGGCCTCCAGATCCTGCGCGTGATCAGCGAGTCCGGTCCGATTGGAGCGCTCGACATTTCCAAGCAGGTCAAGCTGCCCCAGCCGACCATCGTACGCATTCTCGAAACCCTGATGAGCGCCGGATACATCTATCGTTTGGAACACGCTCCGATGTATGGCGTCACGGCCCGGACGCTCACTCTCAGCAAGGGTTTCGCAGGGGCGTCGCGTCTCGTTCAACTGGCAACTCCTCTGATCGAGGAACTGCGTACCGAGATCGGCTGGCCGTCGAACCTTGCCATTTTCGAGCACGGTGCGATGTCCATCGTGTACACGAATCGCAGCGAACACGGAATGTCCATATCCAGCCGCCTTGGAGCTCGAATTCCGGTTTTGGCGACTGGCGTAGGCCTGGTCTACCTAGCTTATCTCCCGGCGCCGAAATTGGAAGAGACCCTTGCGCAGTTGCGGAATTCGGACAGCAAGTGGGACAGCAATCCAAAGCTGATTTCCGAGCTGCCCGGCAAGTTGGAAGAGGTCCGCCGAAACCAGTATGCGCTTGCCGAAGAAGGCTATCTCAAGGAGATCTATCGTTCGCAGATCTGGGCGGTCGCAGTACCGATCGAAGTAGGCGGCAAGGTTGTCGCTGGCCTAAGCAGTCTTGTCCTGCAGTCGGCGGGCGCCCGAAACAGAATCCTGTCACAAATCCTGCCTGCCGTCCGCAAGACGGCACAGTCCATTGCGGAGCGTGTGGCAGAAGACTCAGGCCTGAACGACCTCTCTTCCAAGCCCGCCGCGAAGCCAAAGCGGCAGGCTCGAGCCTAGGGCTGAACCACTCCACGACATCAGCGCTCATGGTTCGCTGCGTCCGCATGCGGCAAGGCAAGGAGTTGATCGACAGCGTCAGCGCGAAATGACAGCCAAGAGTGGCGGCGGGAAAGGGGGCGGCACGATCCGCCCCTTTTCGTTTTTTGGATGCTCGAGGTCCATGTGTGGACGCAAGTCCGTTGACAGCCCCCAAACTCGCGCATAATGTAAATGAAATTGACATTCATCTAATGAATAACGTTGGGTGAGGTCGAGGCGGCTGGTTTCAAGCGGCTTAGGACGGAGCGCCCTGGGCAAGGAGGTTGCCGCGGGAGCAGTGCTGTCGATTACGTAGGGAGGACCTGGAATGTTCAGATCGCTGATCAAATGTGTTGCTGCGGGCGTAGTGTGGACGGCGGGATCCATGTCCGCATACGCGGCGGATTTCGAATGGAAGATGTTCACGATCTACGACGTCGCGGACAAGCAGACCGAATGGGCCAAGGGCTTTGCCGCGGAGGTCAAGGAGGCGACCGGAGGGCGTCTCAACATCCGAGTCTTCTCGGGAAGCGAGCTTCCCTACAAGGGTGTTGACGTCTACCGGGCGATAGCCGGACGCCAGATCGAAATCGGCCATTCGCCGACTGGCTTCATCGCGTCCGACCTTCCGGTCGTGGCGGCGATGTCGATGCCGTTCGTATGCACTGACATGCACAAATTCTTCGATGGCGCGCTCCCCAAGGTCCGCCCGATGATGGACCAGGCGATTTCCGACAAGTTCAAGGCGACGCCGATCATGCATTGGGCGATGCCCGGCCAGCAGATCTGGTCGGTTCCCGAGGTGAAGACGATCGCGGATCTCAAGGGGCGCAAGATCAGGACCTGGAATCGCGAGCAGGTCGAAACCCTCGACAAGCTGGGTGCAACCAGCGCGTCGATCACGACGGCCGAGGTCACTCAGGCGCTGCAACTGGGGACCGTCGACGGTGCGATCACCGCGGCGATCAACGCCAACAACTGGCATTGGTCGCAGGTGCTGAAGAACGGATACATGTTCAACATCACCCTGTCGCATGAAGTGATTTCCGCAAATAACGCTGCGCTGGCGGAGCTGCCCGAGGATGTGCGCAAGACCTTCATGGAGGTTGCCGTCCGCTGGGAGGCAAAATTCCGCGAGGAGGTGTTCAGGCTCGATTCAGCCGCGCGTGAAGCGCTGGTCGGCCAGGGCATGACGCTGAGCGAGCCGAATGCCGACGATGCGAAGGCGCTGCGCGAGATGACCGTTGAGATCGGCAAGAACTGGGCCGAGGCCAACGGCGAAGTCGCTCAAGAGATCCTTACGGGAATCCAGGAAGGCTGCAAGTAGGCGCCGGATGTGATGGGGGAGGCCGGATGGCCTCCCCACAATCGCCTGGAGCGTCCTGCTCGCCTGTCTATCGTTGAGGTCACGCTCGTGGATCGTCTTGAAAAAGCGCTGATATTTCTGGCATCGATCCTCGTTGCCGTGATGGTCGTTCTGATGACCCTCGAGGTCTTCCTCCGGTATACGTTCTCCATATCCATCAAGATCTCCGAGGAGTATTCCGGTTACTTGTTCGCAGCCGCGACCATGCTGGCATTTTATCCGGCAATGACGCGGGGTCGGTTTCTTCGCATTACGGCGGGCGTATCACTGCTCCCGCTCCGGGTCAGGGCTGCCTGGGAACTCGCAGTCGGTGTCATCTCATCGCTATTCTGCCTGCTTCTGGCGCAGCAGACATGGATCCTGTTCCAAACCAGCCGCGAGTTCGGAAGCGTGTCAGAACAGTACTCCGCCACGCCGCTGATGTATCCGCAGCTCATTCTGCCGGCCGCGCTATTCCTGCTGTCGTTCGGCATGCTGGTCCGCGCGGGCCAACTTGCCGCAAGCCTCTGGCGCGGAAACACGGCGCTGGCCAAGGAGGAAGACAAGAATGTCCTGGAATGAGCTGGTCCTGATCTATTCGCTGGTCATCGTCGGCTGTCTGGCCGGCGGCGTTTACATCGGCGTCGCTATGGGTCTCGCCGGCGTCGTCGGCATCACGGCCATGTTCGGAACGTCGCTTTGGCAATCCATCGGCGGCATCGTCTGGAACAATGCGACGAACTTCACGCTGGTGGCGATTCCGCTCTTCATCCTGATGGGTGAGATCGTTCTCCAGGGGGGAGTGGCCGCGCGGTTCTATACGGGGCTCTCCCGCGTGTTCCGCTTCATTCCGGGCGGTCTCGCGCAGACCAACATAGCGGGCTGCGCCGTGTTCTCCGCAGTGAGCGGTTCGTCAGTTGCAACCGCGATGACCGTTGGATCCGTCGCGGTCGGCGAAATGCGCAAGCGCGGATACAAGGATAGCCTCACAATGGGGACCCTGACTGCCGGCGGTAGCCTTGGAATCCTCATCCCGCCCAGCATCCCGATGATCGTGTACGGATCGATGACCCATCAGTCCGTCATCGACCTTCTGATGGCCGGAATCGTCCCCGGGATCGTCCTCTCGCTGCTTTTCTGCATCTACATCGGTGTGCGCGCGGTCATGGATCCCTCGCTCGTGCCCCCCAGGGAACAGGAGGTTGCCGATATCGGGGGCAACGCGCTGCGGGATTCGGTTCCCATCATCCTGCTGGTGGGTGGTATCATTGTCGGCATGTACACGGGCGCATTCACTGCGACCGAGGCCTCGGCTGTCGGCGTGGTGCTCGCGGCCGCGATCGCCTGGTACTATGGCGGGCTGACATACGAAGCGATAGCGGTGTCGTTCTCCAATACCGTCGTTTCGAGCGCGGTGATCATGTTCATCACGATCTGCGCCCAAATTCTTCAGTACGGCATCGTGGTCACGGGGTTCGGCGACGGCGTGGCGCGCTTCATCGTCGATCTGAACTTCAGCCCCTTCGTATTCTTCTGCATCCTCCTGATCATCTACATCCTGCTTGGCATGGTGATGGAGGGCCTGTCGATGATGCTTATCACCGTGCCGCTCATCTACGCACCGATGATCGCCATGGGCTTCGACGGAGTTTGGCTCTGCATCCTGATCATTCTGTTGATCGAACTCGGTCAGATCCATCCGCCTGTCGGGCTGAATCTGTTCGCGATCCAGTCGATCACCCCCAGCACGCCGCTATCTACCATCGCCTGGTCGTCGCTGCCCTACTGCTTCATCATCATCGCATTCGCCTTTCTCATCTACGCGTTCCCCGGCATCGTTCTCTGGCTTCCAGAGTCGATGAACTAGGCGCGCGCACAGTCAGTCCGGAGCAATCTGCATGTACGCACCCCCGCCTCGCCAGACCGCAGAAGTGTTTGCGCGCCTTCCGGATGAACTGCGCAAGACGGGACGCGGCGGGGAATGGTTCAGCCACCAGCCCGCAATGAAGCAGCATCATTCGGTTCTCGAGGGGCCGTCCTTCGACGGCGACGGCAACCTCTATTGCGTCGACATCCCATGGGGACGAATTTTCAAGATCGATCCCAAGGGCAATTTCAGCCTGTTCGTCGAGTACGAGGGCGAACCGAACGGTCTGCGCATTCACAGGGACGGCCGGATATTCGTTGCGGATCACCGCCGCGGCATCCTCGTCATCGACCCTGATACCCGCAAGATCACGCCATTTCTGGAGCGCGTGCGGCTCGAGCATCTGAAAGCGGTCAATGATCTCTATTTCGGTGCGAACGGGGACCTGTTCTTCACCGATCAGGGGCTGACAGGACTCCACGATCCCAGCGGACGCGTGTTCCGCGTTCGCGCCGATGGACAGGTGGACTGCCTGCTCGACAACGTGCCGAGCCCGAACGGACTGGTTCTCTCGTTGGACGAGAAGGTTCTTTTCGTTGCCGTGACCCGCGCGAACGCGATCTGGCGCGTGCCTTTCTCGGACGACGGATCGGTCGCGAAGGTTGGCAACTTCATTCAGATGACGGGCGGCGGCGGGCCGGACGGCATTTCGATGGACACCGCAGGCAACCTCGCAGTGTGCCAGATCGGCATGGGGGCGCTATGGCTCTTCAATCCTCAGGGAGAGCCGATATTGCGAGTCGATAGTCCGGCGGGTCGCCAGACCACAAATGTTGCGTTTGGCGGTCCGGACAATCGCACGGCTTTCATCACCGAATGCGAAGAGGGAGTTATTTTGAAAGCGGAACTGCCGCATCCCGGCAAGCCGATGTTTTCAGGCGTTTGACGGGGTACACTGCGTTGGACATCGAGCGCCTGCGAACCAAGGCTCTGTCAATTTCCGACCTGAGGGAATTGGCGAAGCGGCATCTGCCGCGCGGCATCTTCGAGTACGTGGCTCGGGGCACCGACGAGGATCGGGCGCTGGATGGCAATGCGCGGGCGTTTGACGAGATCGAAATCTGCCCCCGTGTTGTCCAGGACGTATCGGGCGCGACGGCGCAGTGTTCTATCCTGGGGAAGCCGAGTGCGGCTCCTCTGGCCATTTCACCCACTGGTTTTGCCAGCCTGCTTTGGCTCGACGGTGAGATCGGATCGGCGAAGGCCGCCGCTGCAGCAGGCATTCCCTTTGCGCTTTCGACGGGCTCCATCACTCCAATGGAACGAGTGAAGGAAGAGGCCGGCGGGAGACTTTGGCTGCAACTATATGTCTGGCCCCAGCGGGAGATGACGCGTGAACTTATCGATCGAGCGCGCAAGGCGGACTACGAGGCCCTCATCGTCACCGTGGACACGCCGGTAGCGCCGTTCCGGCCGTACAATCTGAAGAACGGCTTCAGCATTCCGTTCCGGCTTTCGAGCCGCAACGCGCTGGACATAATGTGCCATCCGCGTTGGCTGTTCAACGTGGTGTTCCGGCGCTACCTGCGGTCAGGTCCGATGGTGGCGGAGAACTATCCGCAGCAGCTTCGCGTCCCGGTGAAGGCGGCGAAAGTCGGAAAATTCAACCTTCCGTTCTCGGACAACGTCTCGTGGGAAGACATCCGGGAGTTCCGAAGACTTTGGGATGGCCCGTTGCTCATCAAGGGCATCATGCATCCGGATGACGCGGCGCAAGCGGTCAACGCAGGAGCCGATGGTGTCATCGTCTCAAACCATGGCGGCAGGAACCTCGATGCGAGCATCGCGCCGATACGCGCACTGCCTTCGATCGTCGATCGTATCGGCGGCAAGGCCACCGTCTTGCTCGACAGCGGCGTCACACGCGGCAGCGATATTGCCAAGGCGGTCGCAATGGGTGCCAGCGGGGTGATGGTTGGAAAAGCCGGGCTGTTCGGCGTCGCAGCCGCCGGGCAACCAGGGGCTCAGAGGGCTATCGAAATCCTGGTCGAAGAGTTGTTGCGCGTGATGATCTTCTCAGGCGCACGCGAGCTTCGGGATCTCGACCATCACTTGCTGAGGCTTCCGGCGGACTTTCGCAGGGGATCATACGGCGTCGATGCTGCTGCGGCGGCAACCGCAAGTCAGCGACGAGGGGGATGACCATGTTTCCGTTGCCCCAGACGATCGAGGCTGAGGTCTTTTCCGAAGTTCCTGAATCGCTCCATTGGAAAGGCGAGCCGACTCCCTGGCTGAAGGGCCGGCCTTGGGGCAAGCCGGGTTCGTTCCTGGAGGGGCCTGGGTTCGACAAGGAGGGGAACCTCCTCTGCGTGGACATTCCTTACGGTCGCATTTTCCGCGTCTCTCCGAATGGCGAGTTCGAACTCTTCGTCCAATACGACGGCGAGCCCAACGGACTCCGGATTCATCGGGATGGGAGAATCTTCATCGCCGATCACAAGCGCGGGATCGTGGTGATCGACCCAATTAGCCGAAAGGTCGAGCCGTTTCTTGAGAAGATAGGCGGGCGACCGCTTGTCGGGCCAAACGATCTCGTGTTCACGAACGAAGGAAACATCTACTTCACGGATATGGGTGACTCCGACCTGGCCGAACCCGACGGGCGGCTGGTTCATCTGACCGCAGAAGGGCACGCGACGGTGGTGCTCGACGATCTGGCGGCGCCGAACGGCCTCGCTCTGAACGGCGCCGGGACCACGCTCTATCTGAACATGTTCCGGGAAAACGCCGTTTGGCAAATGCGCCTGCGCGAGGATGGTTCGGTCACACGCGTGAGCAGGTTTCTGCAGCTTTCAGGAGGGCTCGGCCCTGATGGCCTGCTGCTGGATGGCGCAGACAATCTGCTGGTCGTTCATGGCGGGCTCGGATGCGTCTGGGTGTTCAACCCCCTCGGCGAGCCCCTGCAGCGCGTCGTCTCGCCGCGAGGCAAGATGACCACGAATGTCGCGTTCGGGATTTCGGATCCTCGGCGGATCTACATCACCGACTCCACCACGGGAACGCTGTTGACTGCTCGTCTGCCTGTCGCCGGCCGCATGCCGTTCTCCCATTCCCATTCGTAGGCGAGGTCCATGGTTACGAGCGTCACCCGGTTTCGGGACATTTTGAGAGCGGACAACTGTGTCGCCGCCGCTCCCATATTCGATCCGCTTTCCGCCAGAGTCGCCGAGATGCTCGGCTGGCAGGTGAGCAAGTTATCCGGGTCGTTTGGCAAGTTCGCCAATCTGGCCGTGCCGGACGGCATTCCGCTTTCGAACATGAGCGACCTCGTCGACGTGAGCAGGCGGATCACCCGCATCAGCGATACCTGTTTGATCGTGGATGCTGACGAAGGCGGCGGGAATGCGCTGAATGTATTGCGCACGGTACGCGAACTCGAAGCGGCTGGGGTTTGCGCGATCGAAATCGAGGACAATCTGGTGCCTCGAACATTCGGCGAAGCGGAGCGGAGGCATTCCTTGATGCTCTCCGAGGAGGAACAGGTCGGGAAGCTTCGCGCGGCAGTGGACGCGAAGCGGAATGCCGACACCGTTGTCGTCGCACGCACGAGTGCGCTTGAGGAATTGCCGCGCGATGCCGCGATGGCGCGCATTCGAGCATATTCGCAAACTGGGGCCGAAGCGCTGATGTTTCCGGCGCTGCCGAATGGCGCGCAGGACCTCAAGGATATCGCCACGGCAACCGACCTTCCGATCTTCGTGCTCGGTCTAGATGCGAGCGTTGTCGCGGACACGGCTCTGCTGAGGGCGTGCAGGGTGAAGGTGCGGTATCTGCCGCATCTGCCGTACCGGACGGCAGTCCAGGCAATGATCGAGGCGTACCAACACCTGGAGAACAACAGCGACAGCTCTGGTTTTGGCAGGCCACAGGCAAGCGAGGAGCGACTGAGGCAATTGGACCGCTCTCATGAGATGAGAGAGTGGCAGGAGCGATTTGTAGCCACGTGATGGAACGCGCCAGCTCACGGCGTCCCGGTCCATCTCAACGACAGTCAATATGGAGGAATGAAAATGAAGTTTCGCAATACGATCGCAGGTCTGGCCAGCGTGATTGCAGTCGCCCTGACAGCCGGCCATGCCTATGCGCAGGAGGTTCTGAAATGGGCCCACGTATTCGAGGTCACCGAACCGTTTCACACCGAGTCCGTATGGGCGGCCGAGGAAATCACGAAGCGCACGAACGGGCGCTACAAGATCGACGTGTACCCCGCGTCGCAGCTTGGTAAGGAAAGCGACCTCGATCAGGGTCTTACCCTCGGCACGGTGGACATCGTCATTCTCACCGCGGGATTGCCGGCGCGGCAGTATCCGCCAATCGGCGTGACCTATTATCCCTTCATCTTCCGCGACGCCGATCACCTTCTCGCATATATGAAGAGCGACACCTACGCGCGTCTCGCCAAAGGGTACGCCGAAAAGGTGGGCCACCAGATCGTGGCAACGACCTACTACGGAACGCGTCACACGACATCCAATTCGCCCATTACGAAGTGCTCGGATCTCAAGGGCGTGAAGATGCGGGTACCGAACATTCCCGCTTATCTGGCGATGCCACAAGCATGCGGAGCCAACACGTCGCCGATCGCCTTCGCTGAAGTCTATCTCGCTCTCCAGAACGGGACGGTGGATGCTCAGGAGAATCCGCTGACCGCGATCGAAGCGAAGAAATTCTTCGAGGTCCAGAAGAACATCAGCCTGACCGGGCACATCGTGGATCAGCTCAACACCGTCATCTCGAAGAGCCGCTGGGCATCCCTGTCGGATGAGGACAAGGCGGTCTTCACCGAGGTGATGCGTGAGGCAGCCGAGCGCGCGAGCGCGAAGATCGCGACGCGAGAGAAGGAACTGCTGCAGGTGTTCAAGGACAAAGGCCTGACGATCACCGAGGTGGACAAGGCGGACTTCGAGAAAACCGTCCTTGAGAACGTCCCGTTCGAGAAATTCGGCTACGAAAAGTCGGACTGGGAGGCGATCAAAGCCATTCAGTAAGCAACGTTGGAAATGTGAGGGCGGGGCACCAAACGGCGTTCTTGCGAGCGCCGAAGCGCGGCGTACAGGAACTGCGTCAGCCTCGGAGCGCAGCAATAACGCCATTTGCAGCCCGCCCCATCCTTTCCATGCGCTCCCTTGGAACCGGATGGAGGCGCGATCAGTCGCGCCTCCACTCTCTGCGGCTTTGATTGTGACGGGACGGAAAATGACGGCTGCCCATCATCCGGTGGATGTCAAGGAACTCGCGAAGGCGTTCGAGTCGGAAGAAGTCGCCGATCTCTCGACTTATGGCTCCGAGGATTGGCTGACGCTGGCTCTTTTCTGGGTGATGGTGGCCTGCGTCTTCCTGCAGTTTTTCTCCCGCTATGTGCTCAACAGCAGTTACGCCTGGACCGAAGAGGTAGCGATCAACTTGCTGGTCGCTGTCGTTTTCCTGGGTTCATCGATGTGCGTGCGACTATCCCGGCATATCCAGGTGGACTTGCTTTACCACTACCTTCCACAGCGCGTTGGTAGGTGCCTTGCCGTGGCGGTCGATATCTTGCGGTTGGCTTTCTTCGGTTATGCCGCGTGGTTGATGTGGAGATACATCGCCCTGGTCTCCGACGAACGCATGCTGACCGTGGACCTCTCCAAAGCCTGGTTCCTGTATCTCGTGCTGCTGGCCTTCGCGCTGATGTTTGTCCGATCCGTCCAGGTCGCGATCCGGAACTGGCGGCGAGGGTACTCCGTGCTCGAACGACCCGAAGCATTTCTTACACAAGGAAACTGACCATGCTGCTTCTTATCGGCGGTTTCCTCGTTCTCATGTTGCTCGGGCTCCCGGTGGCGGTGTCGATGGCCGTCAGTTCGATCGCCTATCTGCTGGTGTATGGAGGCATACCGGATCTCATTGCGGCTCAGCGCATGATCGCGGGCGTCGAAAGCTTCCCGCTCCTTGCCGTCCCGTTCTTCATCCTGGCCGGGAACCTTATGAACATCGCCGGGGTTACCGGTCGCATCTACACCTTCGCGCTCGCTCTCGTCGGTTGGATGAAGGGTGGTCTGGCGCAGGTGAACATCATAGGCTCTGTGGTGTTCTCGGGCATGTCGGGTACGGCTTTGGCTGATGCCGCAGGCATCGGTACGATCGAAATCAAGGCGATGAAGGATCACGGGTACCCGGTCGAGGCTGCGGTCGGCGTCACCGCCGCATCGGCCACGCTTGGACCGATTTTCCCGCCGTCGCTGCCGTTCGTGATCTACGGGATGATGGCGAACGTCTCGATCGGTGCGCTGTTTATGGCCGGGATCGTGCCCGGCGTTGTGATGACCATCCTGATGATGATCACTGTCGCTGTCTTCGCGTATCGACGTGGTTGGGGTTCCGACACGCGGTTCTCCATGAAGCGGTTGCTCGAAGCCGGTCTTGAAGTGCTGATCGTGCTGATGTTTCCGGTCGTCGTCTACGTGATGACCCTTCTGGGCCTATCGGCTACGGCGGCCGTCCTCATTGGCCTGGCCGCTCTCATCTTTCTGGACTGGTACTTCGACTTCTCGGCGGTCATGGCCCTGATGACGCCTGTTATCCTTATCGGCGGAATGACGATGGGATGGTTCACGCCTACGGAAGCGGCTATGGCGGCCGTCGTCTGGTCTCTCTTCCTGGGCCTCGTGCGTTATCGGAGCATGACTTTCTCTTCGTTGGCGAAGGCAACCTTCGACACGATCGAGACGACGGCGTCCGTGCTTTTCATTGTGACCGCGGCATCGTTGTTTGCGTGGCTCCTGACGGTCAGTCAGGCCGCTCAGATGTTCGCCACCTTCATTTTCGCGCTCACCGAGAGCAAGTGGATTTTCCTGCTTCTCGTAAACGTGCTCATGCTTGTCGTGGGGTGCTTCCTCGATACGATCGCTGCGATCACGATTCTGGTTCCACTCCTGCTTCCGGTCGCAATCCAGCTCGGCGTCGATCCGGTCCACTTCGGACTGATAATGACACTCAATCTGATGATTGGGCTGCTGCATCCGCCGCTGGGAATGGTGTTGTTCGTGCTGTCCCGTATCGCAAAACTCTCGGTAGAGAGAACGACAGTCGCGATCCTGCCTTGGCTCGTGCCGCTCGTGATCGCGTTGTTGCTGATCACGTTCATCCCGGGAATAAGTCTCTGGCTCCCGGGAGCAATGGGTCTGCGATAGGATCGAATCAGGTCGGGACCTACCGGATTGATCTGGTCTCGCAGTCTTCCGCGATCTCCTCGGGCAATTCCAGGACTGCGTAGACGTTTCGCTTGCCGCCTCCCGATGAAACGCAGACGACGGAGGTGGCTGCCGCGTTCGGGGATCGATAGACGGCCACTATGTGGTTGGGATTGAGGTAGATGGGGGTCGCTTGGGCGTTGGTGAGCGTCAGTTCGATCAGCACGATGTCTCTCCGAGCCATTGAGGGCAATTTCTCTATTCCAGTGCCCGCGCCTATTCCGGCTCCACAGGCAAGGTATGGGTATATGAGCGTCGAACGTGGCGCAGGCTTTTGCAACCCTCGTCTTGAAGGGCGGGGTCTCACCGGGTCGCCAGTGCTATTTCGTCTCGGGCGTGGCGGCCGCCAACCGGCATCGCGGAGCGAGCAGCTCGTTTGCGGCGACGATCCATGATTCGGTCGCTCAAATGGTCCGGTCGGCCGATGCAACCGCGTTGCGGCGCGGTATGGTTAACGGGACATTTAAGCGGGCCATCAAATCGTGTCGTTTATGTCACAGGACGTCATCATCGCGTTCCGGCAACGCCGAGGTTTTGACGATCACGGTTGAACGGACAAAGCCGATGGGTGATTTTGGCATCGAGAGAGGGGCGAGTGATCGTGTCTTTTTCGGCTTGGGGATGGGGCAGGCGAGCTGTCCTGCAGCAAATAAGCCCTGACCCATTTTACAACTTTTGACTGGAGATCAGAAATGAACATCAAGAGCCTTCTTCTCGGCTCCGCAGCGGCCCTGGTGGCGGTCAGCGGCGCGCGGGCGGCCGATGCGGTCGTGGTTGCCGAGCCGGAGCCCGTCGAATACGTTCGCGTTTGC
>NZ_JAVFVV010000019.1 GCF_030929505.1 Mesorhizobium sp. LHD-90
GGGACCAACTGATCCAACGTCACAATTTCGAGCGCGGTCTGTTCGGGGACGGGTCGCTTCAACATGACCCAGTGAATCAAAAACCCCCGGCTAATGCCAGGGGTTTGTCAGCAGTCTGAACCCCGCCGAAGCGGGGCTTTGAAAACCGTCGCTGTGCCGCGGCTTAGATGCCGAGATTGGCGAACTTGTTCTTGAACTTGGAGAGGCGGCCGCCGCGGTCGAGCAGCGTCTGCTGGCCGCCGGTCCAGGCCGGATGGGTGGTCGGATCGATGTCGAGGTTCATCGTGTCCCCTTCCTTGCCCCAGGTCGAGCGGGTGAGGTATTCCGTACCATTGGTCATGACGACCTTGATGGTGTGGTAGTCGGGATGGATCTTCTCTTTCATCGGTCTGTTCCTGGCTATCGCGGGCATGCCGGCCGAGCCCTGCGGCGATGCGCGCACTGTCAAAACGAATGAAGCCGCAGCTATGGAACTGCCGCGGCCACAAAAACGGTCGGCCGGCCTATACACCAGCCGGATTTGAATCACAAGGCCGCCGCGCCCTGGAAGGAAACCGATGGAGGAAACGAAAAGGCGCTCGCTGAAGCCGCTCCGCCGCCTGCTGCCCTACGTGCTGCGCTATCGGGTGCTGGCGATCGGCGCGGGCATTTCGCTGGTGGCGGCCGCCGCAACGACGCTGACCTTGCCGCTCGCGGTGCGCCGGATGATCGACCACGGTTTCTCGTCCTCGGACTCCACCTTCATCGCCAATTATTTCTCGATGCTCGTCGTCCTGGCGGCGGTGCTCGCGGCGGCTTCGGCGGCGCGGTACTATTTCGTCATCACGCTGGGCGAGCGCGTGGTCGCCGATTTCCGCCGCGACGTGTTTTCGCATGTCACCACGCTCTCGCCGGCCTTTTTCGACACGGTGCAGTCCGGCGAGATCGTGTCGCGGCTCACCGCCGACACCACGCAGATCAAGTCGGCGGTCGGCGCCACCGCTTCGGTGGCGCTCCGCAACATCATCCTCGGCCTCGGCGCGGTCGGCATGATGATCGTCACCAGCCCAAAGCTGTCCGGGCTGGTGATCGTTGCCATCCCGGTCATCGTGCTGCCGCTGGTCGCCTTCGGCCGCTCGGTGCGGCGCAAGTCGCGCATGGCGCAGGATACGCTGGCCGAGGCGTCGGCCTATGCCAGCGAGCAGATCGGTGCGATCCGCACGCTGCAGGCTTTCACTAACGAGACATTGGTGACCGGGCGCTTCGCGCGGTCGGTCGAGGCAGCCTTCGAAGCAGCCCGGTCTTCCGTCTTCGCGCGCGCGCTGCTCACCTTCTTCGCCATTTTCACCATCTTCGCGTCCGTCGTCGCGGTGCTGTGGTTCGGTTCGCGCGACGTGCTTTCGGGCGAGATTTCGCCCGGCACGCTGGGTCAGTTCCTGCTCTACTCGGTGTTCGCCGCCGGCGCGCTTGGGGCATTGTCGGAAGTGTGGGGCGAACTCAGCCAGGCCGCCGGAGCGGCCGAGCGGCTGACGGAACTGCTGGCGGAGACGCCGGCGGTCGCACGGCCGGCCGATCCGAAACCGCTGCCGAAGAAGCCGGCGGGCTCGGTCGAGTTCCGCGACGTCTTTTTCTCCTATCCGTCGCGGCCCGACCTGCCGGCGCTGCATGGCTTGAGCTTTTCGGCCAGACCGGGAGAACGAATTGCGGTCGTCGGTCCGTCGGGTGCCGGCAAGAGCACGATCTTCTCGCTGATCCTGCGCTTCTATGATCCGCAATCCGGCACGGTTCTGGTCGACGGCGTCGATACAGCAACGGCCGATCCCGCCGAGCTGCGTGCCAGGATCGCCATCGTGCCGCAGGACGTGACCGTGTTCGCTGCGACGGCGAGCGACAATATCGGCTTCGGTCGGCCCGGGGCGTCGGTTGGAGAGATCGAGGCAGCGGCCCGCGACGCATTTGCCGACGAATTCATCCGCAAACTGCCGGATGGTTACGAGACGCAGGTCGGCGAGCGCGGGGTGACGCTGTCGGGCGGCCAGCGGCAGCGTATCGCGATTGCCCGCGCCATATTGCGCGATGCGCCGATCCTGCTGCTTGACGAAGCCACTTCGGCGCTCGACGCGGAGAGCGAGAGCGCGGTGCAGACCGCGCTGGAACGGCTGATGCAGGGACGCACGACGATCGTCATCGCCCACCGCCTGGCGACCGTGCTCAAGGCCGACCGCATCCTGGTCATGGATGGCGGGCGGATCGTCGAGCAAGGCACGCACGACAGTCTCGTCGCCCAGGGCGGGCTTTACGCGCGGCTGGCCGAATTGCAATTCGCCGACGGCAAGGTGACGGGCTTCTCAAGGGCGGCGGAGTAGCGGTTCAACCGGGACGCCAGTCGGCCAGCAGCGTCACGTGGCCGAAATGCCCCGCCTTGGCGACGTGGCGAGCGTCGGCGGTGACGAACATGCCACCACGCTGGATCGCCATGGCATGGTAGATGCTGTCTTGCGATCCCGCATAGCCTGCGGCTTTGTTGCCCGTCGTCGCGATCCGTTCCGCCAGCAAAAGATCGCTTTCGGCCGGTTCCGAGATTTCCAGCCGGGCGACGCGTAGGCGCCCGAGCAAACCCATGATCGCTTCGAACGGGACGCCATGCCGGAGCCCGATCGACAAGGCCTCATACAAAAGCAGGCTTGGCGCGACCAACGGCAATTCCGCTTCCAAGGCATGAGAAAACAATGCCTCGGCCTGGTCGTGGTCCGGTTCGTCGAGAAACAGCTTCGCGAAAACGGACACATCGACAACGATCATTCGTCACCATGGCGGGACGCCAGTTCCTCATCGCGCCGCGTCCGGATTTCCCGCAAGGTCTCCACCGCGCCGGGGCCTTTTAGGGGATACGGTTTGAAATCTCGAATTGCCGCCAGCGCTTCCCGCTTTTTGACGCCCCGCAAAGCTTGCTCGATCGCGTCTTCAACGAAACCCGATCGCTTGCTTTTGGGCACAGAGCGCTCGAGCCGACGCTTGACGTCGCGGGCGATTGAAAACGTCGCGCGTTCCTTCGGACCGGATGCGTTCATTGCCGTATCTCCTGCGCGTATCGTATCCTCATACTGTTTCGTATGCAAATTTCGGTCGTACGCCTTTCACCCGAGCAGATTGCGTGCAGTGCGCATAAAAATGCGGGCGCCGATGGCGATCAGGTCGTCAGGAAAGTCGTAGTCCGGATTGTGCAGGGCCGGCCGGCCGACGCCGGCGCCAAGGTAGAACATCGCTGATTTCGACGAGCGCCCGAAGATACCGAAATCCTCGGAGCCGCGCATCGGCAGTTCTTCCTCGTCGTGTGAAATGCCCTCGGCGTCGAGCGCAGCGCGCAGATGCTCCACGGCTTCCGGCGCGTTGAGGCTGGCGACAAAAATCTCGTGATAGTCGATCGTGTGGCGCAGGCCTTCCTTTTCGGCGGCTTCGCGCACCAGCGTTTCGGCCGCCGCGCAGAGGCCGGCCATCCGCTCGTCGAGGCGGGTGCGCAGCGTGGCGCGGATCTCGGCATGGCCGGGCGCGATGCCGAAAACCGGCTCGCCCATCGACGCATGGGTAACGGTGACCATGGCGAAATCGTCATCGTGAAAACTGCCGCCGCCGAGTTTCGCCAGCGCCGGCATCAGCCGGCTGACGGCGAGCATCGGCGAGATGCCGGTTTCCGGCATGGAGGAATGGGCCGTCTTGCCGTCGAGCACGATGCGCATGCCGCGCGAGGCGCAATTGACGACGCCGGGCTTCAGCCGGACATGGCCGAGCGGCGTGCCGGGCAGATTGTGCAGCGAGAAAGCGAAATCCGGCCGGATCTTTTCGTAGCGCGGATCGGCCACCACGCCTGCCGCCCCGTCGCCGGTTTCCTCCGCCGGCTGGAACATCAGCACGACGCGCCCGCGCGCCGGAGCGCGGCGGCCGAACTGGCGTGCGAGCGCGGCGAGGATGGCGGTGTGGCCGTCATGGCCGCACATATGCGACTTGCCTTGTATGGTGGAGCGGTGCGGGATTTCCGGCAATTCTGCGATGGGCAGCGCATCGAGTTCGCTGCGGAAAAGCACGGTCGGCCCCGGTTCGACGCCGTTGAAAACCACCGCGACCCCGTGGCCGCCGAGGCCGGTGAGCACGTCGCTCGGGCCGGTGTCGGCGAGGAAATCGACCACCCGCTTTGCCGTCCGCTCCTCCTCGTTGGAGATTTCCGGATAGCGATGCAGCTCGCGCCGGAAGGCGACGAGATCGGCGATATCTCGATTGGTCAGTTCCATGTGTATTCCGATCCCTGCGTTATTGGCGGCATGCTGTCCTCAGCGCGCCGTCCAGCCGCCGTCGATGATCAGCGTCTGGCCGGTTATCAGCGAAGCGGCGGGGGAGGCAAGGAAGGCGACCGCGCCTGAGACTTCGGCCGGCCTGCCGATCCTGTGGAGCGCGGCGATGCGCTCGATCACGTCGGCCTTGAAATCGGGGTTTCCAAGGGCTTCCGACGTACCGTCTGTTTCGATGAAAGTCGGGGCGACGGCGTTGACGGTGATGCCGTGCCTGCCCCACTCGACCGCCATGCATTTGGTCATGTGGGCGATCGCGGCCTTGGTCAGGCAATAGATGGCCTCGCCGGGAAGTGCGATAAAGCCAGCCTGCGAACTCATGTTGACGATGGCGCCGCCCTTGCCGCGCGCCATCATCTTCTTCGCGACGCGCTGGGCGATGAAAAAGCTTGCCTTGACGTTGTAGCCGACGGTCCAGTCGAATTCTTCCTCGGAAAAATTCTCGACCGGCCCCTCGGTGCCGCCGCCGGCATTGTTGACCAGAATATCGACGCTGCCAAAATGCTTTTCCGCCTCGTCGACCGCTGCGTAGGACTGTTTCAGGTCGAGAACGTCCATCTGCAAGGGCAGCGCCTCGCGGCCGAGCGTCCTGACGTCGGCGGCGGTGCCGCCGTCCTGGTTGCGATCACGAAGCCCGAGAGCGATGTTGGCGCCGGACTGCGCCAGCGCCAGGCAGATCGCCCGGCCGAGGCCGCGCCCGGCGCCGGTGACCAGCGCGGTCTTTCCTGAAAGGTCGAAACTCGGCAGTTCGCTCATCGAATTCCCTCCTTCTGTCGTCTGATGCGTATCAGCGGGCGGCCGCCCGGCCGGCGTTGCGCCCCGAAAAGATGCAGCCGCCGAGGAACGTGCCCTCCAGTGCGTTGTAGCCGTGATAACCACCGCCGCCGAAACCGGCGGCCTCACCCGCCGCGTGCAGGCCGGGGATCGGCGCACCGACGGCGTCCAGCACCTGTCCGTCGAGGTCGGTGTGGATGCCGCCCAGTGTTTTTCGGGTTAGGATGTTCAGCTTGACGGCGATTAGTGGGCCGTTGGCCGGGTCGAGGATCTTGTGCGGTTTTGCGGTGCGGATGAGCTTGTCGCCGAGATAGGCGCGGGCGCCGCGCATCGCTGTGATCTGCGCGTCCTTCGAAAACGGATTGTCGACCTCGCGGTCGCGCGCCTCGATCTGGCGTTTCAGCCGCTCCAGGTCGAGCAGAGGAGAATCGGTCAGCCGGTTCATGCCGGCGACGAGGTCGGAAAGATTTTGCGCGACCACAAAATCCTCACCCTTGTTCTTGAATGCCTCGACTGGCGGCGGCGCGCCCGCGCCGCGCCGGCTACGCAGCACGTTGAGCCAGCTCTTCGACGTCAGGTCCGGGTTTTGTTCGGAACCGGAGAGCGCAAACTCCTTCCTGATGATCTTCTGGGTCAGCACGAACCAGGAAAAATCGTAGCCGGTCGAGAGGATGCGCTTCAGCGTCGACAGCGTGTCGAAGCCGGGCAGGCAGGGTGCCTCCAGCCGCTCGCCGAGCGCGTCGAACCACAGCGAGGACGGACCGGGCAGGATGCGGATGCCGTGGTTCGGCCAGATTGGCGCCCAGTTGCGCAGACCCTCGGTATAATGCCACATGCGGTCGGCGTTGATCACCGCCGCGCCCGCCTCCTGCGCAATGCCGATCATGCGGCCGTCGACATGCGGCGGCACGCCGGCGACCATCGAACGCGGCGGCTCGCCCAACCTGTCGCGTGGCCAGTTCTTTCGCACCAGATCGAAATCGCCGCCGATGCCGCCCGACGTGATCAGCACTGCGTCGGCGGCAAATTCGAAATCGCCGATGACCGTGCGGCCGGATTTCTGGCCGCGCCCGACAGTTGACGGTTCCAGCAATTCGCCGGTGACGCCGGTGACTGAGCCGTTCGTTTTCGACAGGTGCGTCGCCCGATGGCGGAAGCGGAACTGCACGCGGCCGGCGGCCTCGTGCTCACGCACGCGCCGGATGAAAGGCTCCAGCACGCCGGGGCCAGTGCCCCAGGTCAAATGGAAACGCGGCACCGAATTGCCGTGGCCATGCGCGTGGCCACCGCCGCGCTCGGCCCAGCCGACGACCGGGAACCAGCGCATGCCTTGCGCGTAAAGCCAGGGCCGCATCTCGCCGGCTGCGAAATCGACATAGGCCTCGGCAACCTTGCGCGGCCAAAAATCCTCTGGCCGGTCGAACTGCGCCGAACCGAGCCAATCCTGCAGCGCCAGCGCGCGGCTGTCGCGGATGCGCATGCGCCGCTGCTCCGGGCTGTCGACAAAGAACAACCCGCCGAGCGACCAGAACGCCTGGCCGCCCAACGAGTTTTCGCCCTCCTGGTCGAGGACGATGACGCGCTTGCCGGCATCCGCCAGTTCGGCAGCCGCCACCAGCCCAGCCAGCCCGGCGCCGACGACGATGGCATCGGCTTGTTCGGCCATCTTTCCTCCCGTTTATGCGGCGCATACAAAGCGCAACGGATTTAACCGCCTCGTACCCCCACCCCTAGCCCCTCCCCACAAGGGGGAGGGGGACTTTGCGGCCGCTATGCCGACCAAAACCGTCGATGATTGGTGCTTAGCGGAGATGCATCTGGTCCCCCTCCCCCTTGTGGGGAGGGGCTAGGGGTGGGGGGTATACTCATACGCGATAGTCCTGCTTTTCCGTGACTGTACCGGCTAGCGGGCCGAACGCAATTCTGCGAGCAGGTCCGGGCCGCTCCAGCGGCGGCGATTGCCGCTCTCGGCGCAATGCACCAGTTCGACCAGTTTTAGGTTGACCGGGGCTGGGACCCCGTTCTTCTTCGCCAGCCGGACGACCTCGCCGTTCAGCCAGTCGACGTCGGTTTTTCGGCCGGCGTCGAGCGCGTCGATCATCGACGAACGAGCGGCGGCATCGACCTCCAATACGCTGCCGGCGATCCGCAAAAATAGCCAGTCGGGAAGCCCGAGCAGCCACGGCACCAGCGCTGGCGGCAGCGCGGTCAGTTTTGCCGGGCGGATGCCGGCGGCTTTCATCGCCGCCAGCGCCTCGCGCTGCGCCATGGCAAGGCATTGCCTATAGGCGCGCTGCGACAGTTCCTCGCGCAAGGTCAGGCCCGACAGGCCGCTGACGGCGTTGTTGAGATTGAGCAGCAGCTTTCCCCATTGCACGGGCCGAAAGTCTGCGTGTTGCGTGAGCGGCAATCCGGACTTCTCGAAGGCCGGCAGGAAGGGAGCCAGCGCCGCGCTTTGCTCGACGTCGAGTGCACCCTGGGTCGCCTGCTTGAAGGCAGGGCCGGGAAGCTGCACGACATTGAACGGCACCATGCCCGCCAATACCGTCCGGCCGGGCAGCGCCTCGCGTAAAATTTCCTCGTTGCCGATGCCGTTCTGGAAGCTGACGACGATCGCCTCCGGCGGCGCATGGTCGGCCAGCACGGCAGCCGCGTCCGCCGTGTCGCCAGCCTTGACGGTGACCAGCACGAGGGCGGCGTCGCGAAGGGCCTGCGGATCGGTGCGATAGTCGACCGAACCGGGTTCCAGCCAAAAGTCGGCGCCGCGATGGTCGGCGAGCCGCAAGCCGCCTTTGGCGATCGCCTCGCCGAACCGGGCGCGGCCGATGAAGCGCACTTTTGCGCCGGCCGCGGCCAGCCTGCCGCCGACATAGCAGCCGATGCTGCCGGCGCCGAAGACGCAGATCGGTCCCGATGAAGAGTCCGGAATGCCGCCGTCGATCGTCATCGCTCTTCCCGCAATCCTGTTCGCCCGACAGGACACCGACTCGCCGGTTGACGCAAGGCGCGGTGATGCGCTCAGCTTGGCAAGGGCGTCGACACGCCGGCGGGAGGGCAAAAAATGATCGCGAATGTGCTGATCGGCGTGGTGGCGCTGCTCCACCTCTATTTCATGTATCTGGAGATGATCGCCTGGGACCAGCCGCTGGGTCGAAAAGTGTTTCGCACGACACCTGAGTTCGCGGCGGCTTCGAAGGCGCTGGCGGCCAACCAGGGTCTTTACAACGGTTTTCTCGTGGCCGGACTCGTCTGGGGGCTCTGGCTCGGCGAGGCGGGGTTTGCGATAAAAGTGTTTTTCCTTGCCTGCGTCGTCATCGCCGGCGTGTTCGGCGCGGCAACCGTGTCGCGCCGCATCCTGTACGTTCAGGCCGCGCCGGCCGCCTTGGCGCTTATCTGTCTCTACGCAGGCCTGTGAAAGCAGGCCGACCGCCGGCGGCCGCTGAATTTCAGATTGAGGCAGAGGCGTTGCGGTCGGATGGTCGTGCCGAGACGGCTTTCCGCAGTTCGTTGGCCCTCCATGCGGATGTCGTAGCCGCGCCTCGATCTCACCTTTCCGTAAGCTTCAGCTCGATGCGGCGGTTGCGGTTGCGCGCCTCGTCCCCGTCGGCGGGGTCGAGCGGCTGGTATTCGCCAAAACCGGCGGCGACGAGGCGATTTGCCGGCACGCCGTTGGCGATCAGGAATTTCACCACCGAGGTGGCGCGCGCCGACGACAGCTCCCAGTTGTCGCGGTAGCGCCCTGTGCCGGAAAGCGGCCGGTTGTCTGTATGGCCGTCGACGCGCAGCACCCAGTTGATCTCCGGCGGGATTTCCTTCTGCAGTTCGATCAGCGCCTGCGCCAGCTTGGTCATCTCGACGCGGCCGTCCTCGTTGATCTCGTCCGAGCCGATCGGGAAGAGCACTTCCGACTGGAAGACGAAGCGGTCGCCGACGATGCGGATGTTCTCGCGGTCGGACAAGATCTCGCGCAGCCGGCCGAAAAAGTCGGAGCGGTAGCGATTGAGTTCCTGCACACGCTGCGCCAGAGCGACGTTCAGCCGGCGCCCGAGATCGGCGATCTTGGTGTTGGATTCGCGGTCGCGCGACTCCGAAGCGTCCAGCGCGTCCTCCAGCGCGGCGATCTGCTTGCGCAGCGCCGATATCTGCTGGTTGAGCAGCTCGACCTGGGAGAGCGCCTGCTGGCTGATCTGGCGTTGCGAATCGAGTTCGCCAGAAAGCGTACCGATGCGCTGATCCGCAGCCGCGCCGGCGCCGGCGCCGCGGTCGAGCAGTTGCTGCAAGCGGGAGCGTTCGGTCTCGGCAGCCTGCAGCGAGGCCTGGAGGTTGATGAGCTGGTCCTCGGCGTCCTGGGTGCTGGATTTCTCCAGCGCCAGCAACTGGGTGAGTTCGTTGATCTGGGAGTTGAGGCGGGTCAGCGCCTCGTCCTTGCCGGAGATTTCGCGCGACAGCAGGAACTGCGCCAGCACGAAGACCGACAGCAGGAACATGATGGCGAGCAGCAGCGTCGACAGCGCGTCGACGAAACCCGGCCAGTAGTCGATGCGGCGGTCGTTGCGGCGCGCGCGGGCCAGCGCCATGTCAGTTCATCTCCCGCTTCTTCAGCGCTTCGGCAATCCTGTCGAGCGTGGTGCGCAGCGCCTTCTGTTCCTGCGACTGCGCCTCCACCCAGTCGCGCATGATCTGCTGCTCGCTGCGCATGTTCTTGACCAGGCCGGAAATGCCGTCGGCCAGATTGGCCATGGCGGTGGCGACGCGCGGATTGGAGCCGCCGTTCTCCTGCAAAGCGCGCAGCCGCTCGCCGAGCACCTTCAATTCGTCGGCGGCGCCGGAGCGCGCCAGCTCGGACGGCACGGCGACGTCGGAGGACAGGTCGGTGACCGAGGACAGCCAGTTCTCGAGCTCGGTGTAGAAGCGCGTCTGCGCCCGGCCGGCCTGCAGGTCGAGGAAGCCGAGGATCAGTGATCCGGCCAGACCGAACAGCGACGAGGAGAACGCCGTGCCCATGCCGGCAAGCGGCGCCGACAGGCCGGCCTTCAAGGCTTCCAGCACGGCTGCCGTGTCGCCGGATCCCGCATCGAGCGACTGGATGGTCTCGCCGATCGAGCCGATGGTGCCCAGAAGGCCCCAGAATGTGCCGAGCAGGCCGAGGAAGACCAGCAGCCCCACCAGATAGCGCGAGACGTCGCGGCTTTCGTCGAGGCGTGTGGCGATCGAATCCAGCATGGTGCGCATCGAATTGGTCGACAGCGCCATGGCCGAGGAGCGGCTGAGCATCGCCTTCATCGGCGCCAGCAGCACCGGCTCGTTCGCCTCCGAGCCGGCGCGGAACGAATTCACCCAGCGCACCTCGCGGAACAGCCGCATCACCTGGCCGAAGGCGAGCAGGATGCCGACCAGCAGCACACCGGCGATCAGCCCGTTGAGGCCCGGATTGGTGGCAAAGGCCGACGTGATCTGGCGGGTGAGGATCGCCGCGATGAAGGCGACGATCGCCAGGAAGATCAGCATGGACAGCAGGAAAACCTGCGGGCTCGACAGCTTGTAGGGATCGAACTGATCGGTCGTTTCGCCGCCCCCGAGATTTTTCAAGAAGGACATCAGAGCAATGTCCGATCAGATTGGTCGGGCCGGTTTGAGCGTCCTTCGGACCCTTCGGACTTTGTCTCGACCGCACCTCCAGTGCGGCCATTCGACAAAGCCCTCGACCTTGGCCCAAACCGTCGCCGGCAGAATGGTTCAATCTGGTCGGACATTGCTCTGGTGCCCCGAATCCATGCCGCATTTTCCTTTGCCCGGGACTCTAAACGGAAATGTGACGAAAATGAAAGGCGCGGCGCCCGCAATGCGTTGAGCGGCGCGGGTTTGCGCGGTCAGGCCCGGCCGATCACCAGGCAGTCCATCATCGCTGCCAGATGCAGCCCGGCGCCGGCAACCACAAAACCATGCCACGCGGCGGACTGGAATTTCAACCGCTGCCAGGCGAAGAAGACGACGCCGCAGGTATAGGCGATGCCGCCGGCGACGATGAGCCACATCGTCGTCTCGGACAAGGTCGCGACCAGCGAACGCGCCACCACAACACCGCTCCAGCCGATGGCGAGATAGAACACCACCGACAGGCGGTCGAAGCGGCCCGGCACGAAGATCTTGATCGCCATGCCGGTCGCCGCGGCGCCCCAGACCAGCGCGGCCATGCCGCCGGCGAGCGCCGGATCGTCGAGTTGCGCCAGGAAGGGCGTGTAGGTGCCGGCGATCAGCAGATAGATCGCCGCGTGGTCGAGCCGGCGAAGTTTCCATTTCGTCGGCGACACCGGCCACAGGTTGTAGGCGAAAGAGATCGACATCAGCGTCAGCAGCGACGCGACGTAGAGCAGCGTCGCCACATATTCCCAAGGGCCGGTGTGGAAGGCGGCGAAGGCGAGCAGGATCGAGCCCGCCGATATCGCCGCGACGAGGCCGACCGCATGAACGACGCCGTCGGCGATCAACTCCGCCCTCGAATAGGCGAAGCGGCCACGAAACGGGATGTCGATGGCGGAAATGTCGTTCATCGCCCTCATGCCAGCAAGGAGCCCGATATCAGCATTCCGGGCAGCAGGCTGGCAAGCGGCGGATGGTCGCGGGCGTGGCGGAGCCTGAAGCTTCGTTCGAACCGAGACGCCCGAACCCCGGCTCAGCGCGCGCTGACGGGTTTCTTGATCGTCTTCAGCAGTGCCTTGTGGATCGCTTCGTTGCCGGCGACGACGGTGTGGTCGTCGAACATCGCCTGCCCGCCATCGAAATCCGACACGAAGCCGCCCGCTTCGCGGATCAGCAGCATGCCGGCGGCGATGTCCCAGGGGTGCAGGCCCGATTCCCAGAAACCGTCGAAGCGGCCGGCGGCAACATAAGCGAGGTCGAGCGAGGCGGAACCCAGTCGGCGGATGCCTGACACCTCGCCCATGACGTTGCGCAGTTCGACCAGATAGTTGCCATGAGCGGTCATGCCGAGATGCGGCACGCCTGTGCCGATCACCGCGTCCGACAGTTTTGCGCGCGCCGCAACCCGCAGGCGGCGGTCGTTCAGGAAGGCGCCGCCGCCGCGCTCGGCGGTGTAGAGTTCGTCCATGGCCGGGTTGTAGACAACGGCGGCGACGACATGGCCCTGGCGCTCAAGCGCGATGGACACGGCGAAGATCGGCAGGCCGTGCAGGAAATTGGTGGTGCCGTCGAGCGGATCGACGATCCAGCGGTGCTGGTCGTCGTCGCCAGCAACCGCGCCGCGCTCCTCCATCAGGAAACCGTAGCCGGGCCGGGCGCGCGACAATTCGGTGAAGACGATCTCTTCCGCCTTGCGGTCGGCCTGGCTGACATAGTCGCCGGGACCCTTCAGCGAGACTTGCAGGTTCTGCACCTCACCAAAATCGCGCGACAGCGAGCGGCCGGCCTTCATAGCGGCCTGGACCATGACGTTGAGGAGAGCGGAGCGGGCCATGTCAAGAAACTCCGGCGTCAGTCAGCACGGCGCAGATAGGCGACTTCGCTGGTGTCGACCAGGATGCGCTCGCCGGCCTCGATGAAAGGCGGCACCAGCACGCGGATGCCGTTCTCCAGGATCGCCGGCTTGTAGGACGAGGCCGCCGTCTGGCCCTTCACCACCGGATCGGCCTGGGTGATCTCAAGCACCACCTGGTCGGGCAGGCGGATGCCGATCGGCTTCTCCTCGTAGAGTTGCACCGTCACCATCATGCCGTCCTGCAGGAAGGCGGCGCGGTCGCCGACGAAATCCTTCTGCAGTTCGAGCTGCTCGTAGCTTTCCGTGTCCATGAAGATCAGCGCGTCGCCCTGCTCGTAGAGGAACGAAAAGTCCTTGAGTTCGAGATCGACCTGCTCGACCGTCTCGGCGGAGCGGAAGCGCTCGTTGAGCTTTGTGCCGTTGATGAGGTTCTTCAGCTCGACCTGGTTGTAGGCGCCGCCCTTGCCGGGCTTCACCGTGTTGGTCTTGACCGCCACCCACAGGCCGCCCTGGTGCTCGATGACGCTGCCCGGACGGATTTCGTTGCCGCTGATCTTGGCCATTTCTTAGGTTTTCCGGAAAAGGGATGTCGCCGGCGGGCGATCTTGGCGCCTCCAGACCATAAAACGGCCGAAGAGGCAAGGGAGCGCGCCTATCTCAGCCGGTTCGCGCGCTCCAGCGCCTGCTTGATCTCCTCGTCGGTCAGGCCGTCGAAAAAATCCTCCATCGTCGGATCGACCAGCCCTGATCGGCGGGCGAGGATATACCAGGCCGCTGCCAGCCGGTTGTCCGGGTCGGTGCCCAGCCCCTGCATGTAGAGTTTCGCGACCTCGTTCTGCGCCGCGACATTGCCGCCGCGCGCCGCGCGCAGCATCCAGCCGAAACCGGACTTGCGGTCGCGCTCGCCGCCGCGCCCGGCCATCAGCCAGCGGCCGAGGTCGAGCTGCGCGGTATCGTAATTCTGGCGCGCGGCAAGCAGCAGCCATCGGCGGGCCTCGGCCTCGTCCTTGCGCTTGCCGCCGCTGCCATTGGCGTAGAGTTGGGCCATGGCGTATTGCGCATCGGCGAGGCCGCCGTCGGCGGCACGCTGGTAATAGGCGACGGCCTTTTCCAGCCCGCGCGCGTCCGGCTCGCGCTTCACCAGCATCTGGGCGAAGTTGAACTGGGCGAACAGATTGCCGGCCTCGGCCGCCGCCTGCATCAGCGCATAGGCCTCCTTGTCGTCCTTCTTGACGAAGCGTCCGTCCATCAGCACCAGCGCATACTGGAACTGCGCTTCCGGAACGCCCCGCTCGGAAGCGCGCGCATACCATTGCGCCGCCTTGGCCTCGTCGCGTTTCATGCCGAGGCCGCGCGACAGGATTTCCGCTACCAGCGTCTGCGCCGCCGGGTCGCCGTTTTCGGCGCGCGGCAGGGCAAGGTTGTAGGCGGTGATGTAGAGCCCACGCTGGAAGGCGCCATAGGCGGCGTCCGGCAGCTTGCCGAAGCGCTCCGGGTCGACATTGTTCTCGCGCGTCAGGCCGCCGGAAAAGCGCTCCGGATCGGCCGGGATCACCTTGAGCGGGTCGCCCTCCGTTTCCACGGCGGACGCCGGCATGGCCGCCGAAGCGGCAAGCGCCAGAGCGAGCAGGACGAGACAAACACGATTCCTGGACAGCGGCACGGTCTAGTCCCCGAATGCCGGGGCGGTGCGATCGAGGATCGCATTGGCGCGTCCGACCGCCGCACGCGGGTCGACGCCGTCGCCGAACACCGCGCTGGAAAGCGCCACGAACTCCGCCCCGGTGGCGGCGACCGCCTCGACGGAGGCGACGTCCGAGCCGCCGAGCACGATGCAGGGAATCTCGACGACCGCCGCCCACCACTGACCGAGCGCGAGATTGCGGCGGTGCGGCTCCGGCTTGGTGTCGAAACCGAAGCGGCCGAAGAAAATATAATCGGGCTGGGTCTCGCCGAGTTCCAGCGCGTCGTCGCGGGTGGCCGCGCCGCCGGCGCCGACGATCATCTTGCCTTGCCAGCGCCCGACCGCCTCCCCGAGCTCGTCCTTGCCCGCCTGCAGATGGATGCCGTCGGCGCCGACGCGGCCGGCGATGCGGCTGTCGTCGGCGACGATGGCGGCGATGCCGGCGGTCTGGGCGAGACGCACGACCGGCGCGGCGAAATCCTGGAACGACGCTTCGTCGCCCCGCGCCGGGATGATGATCGAGGCGATGTCGCCGCCGGCCGCGGCCTCCAGCAGGCGCGGGCCAAACGTCTCGGCGCTTTCATCCCGCGGGGCGATCAGCACGAGGCGGCAGCGGTTCGGGGGCGATTTGTCGGTCATGTCGATGCGGCGCAGCGCCTTGTGATCTCGATTCAAGCGGAAGCGCGGAGCCATGCCGCGCGATCGTGTTTGCATTTTGGCATAGAGCAGGCGGCCGGTTTTGAACAGGGCGCACTCGCCAAAGCCGGCGGCGCGCGTTAGGAGAGGCGCGAAAGGCCCCTCCGCATGCTTCCTCTCCTCACCGACCCGTGGTTCTACGCCGCAGCGATCCCGGCCGTCATCCTGGTTGGCCTGTCGAAGGGCGGCTTCGGCGGCGCCGTGGGTTTCGTCGGCGTGCCGCTGATGTCGCTGGCGATCTCGCCGGTGCAGGCGGCGGCGATCCTGCTGCCGATCCTGGTTCTGATGGACATCGTCTCGCTGTGGAGCTGGCGCGGCGTCTACGACCGCGCCTTGCTGGGGTCGATGCTGCCCGGCTCGCTTGCCGGCATCGGCGCCGGCTGGCTGACAGCCTCGCTGGTGACGGCGGACATGGTGCGCCTCATCGTCGGGGCGGCGGCGCTGGTCTTCGTGCTGCGCTGGGTCTTCCAACAGCTTCGCCACGGCGCCGCCCACAGGGCGGAGCGCAACGGCGTCATGGCCGCATTCTGGGGAACCGTGGCCGGCTTCACCAGCTTCGTCGCGCATGTCGGCGGCCCGCCTTTCCAGGTCTACGCCCTGCCGCTCAGGCTCGACCCGAAGGTGCTGTCCGGCACCGCCGCCATCTTCTTCGCCGTCAGCAACGCCGTGAAACTCGGGCCCTATTTCGCCCTCGGCCAGTTCGACACGGCCAATCTCGCTGCTTCCTTTGCGCTGATGCCGATCGCGCCGTTGGCGACGCTTGCCGGCGCGTGGCTGGTGCGCCGCATGCGGCCGGAGATCTTTTATCCGTTCACCTACGCCACCGTCGCGCTGATCGCGGTGAAGCTGCTGTGGGACGGCGCAGCGCAGCTATTTTAGCAGCGCTGAGCGAGGCCGAACCTCCGGTCGAAATATTTCGTGATCGCGTCGCAGCCGAAAGCCCAAGGCTTTTCAACAGGCTCGCCACATCGCTGCCGCATCCGGCCGCCAGTGGCAGATTCGGGTAATGCGGCGGGAACTTTATCCGGACGAGGGGCTTTAACGCCGCGATGACCATTCGTGCGATCTCACAGCGGGACACCCGCATCGACGTGTTCAGAGCGCTGGCGCTGCTGACGATCTTCGTCAACCACGTGCCCGGCACGATCTTCGAGCACGTCACCCACAAGAATTTCGGTTTTTCCGATTCGGCCGAAGCCTTCGTGCTGATTTCCGGGATCGCGCTGGGGCTGGCCTACGGGATGAAATTCGAGCCCGGCAACCGGCTGCTGCTGACGCTGAAGGCGTGGCGGCGCGCCGGCACGCTCTATGTCGCCCATATCGTGACGACGGTGGCGACGCTGGCGATCTTTTCGGCCTCCGCGCTGTGGTTCGCGCGGCCAAAACTGCTGGAGATGATCAATATCGGCGCGCTGGTCGAGGACACGCCGCGTGCGCTGGTCGGTCTCGCCACGCTCGGGCACCAGGTCGGCTACAACAACATCCTGTCGATGTATGCCGCGGTGCTGCTGATCCTGCCGCTGTTCCTGCTGCTCAGTCGCATCAACCTGGTGCTGATGGTGACTGTATCGGGGCTGGTGTGGTTCGCGGCCGGCTACTGGCAGATCGCGCCGGAAAACTATCCGACCGACGGGTTCTGGTTTCTCAACCCGCTGTCCTGGCAGTTCCTGTTCGTGATCGGGATGGCCTGCATGCTGCACGTGCGGCGCGGCGGCACGATCTGCTACAGCACGCCGCTGGCGGCGATCTCGCTGGCCTACATCGTGCTTTCCTTCGTCTGGATCCGCTGGCATCTGTGGGGGCTGGAGGCTTCGGTCGACCTGCCTGTGGTGCTGGCCGGCTTCGACAAGACGTTTCTGTCGCTGCCGCGGCTGCTGCATGTGCTGGCGCTCGCATATCTGATCGTGGCGATCCCGTCGCTTTCCAACCTCGCCCGCACCAGCCCGGACAACCCGCTGGCGATCCTCGGAAAGCACTCGCTGCCGGTGTTTATCGCCGGCACGGTGCTGGCCATGGTGGCGCAGGTGCTGAAGGCCGTCTATGGCGGCCACCTGCTGTTCGATGCCAGCCTGATCGCCGCCGGCATGGCGCTGCAGTTCGCGCTCGCCTATTGGCTGGAATGGCTGCCGTCGATCGGCTGGGGCGGCAAGCGCCCGGCACAGCCGCGCGTTCCACAGGCCGAGGTTACGCGGGAGATGCAAGCGGGCTTGGTGCGAGCCTCCCCCTGAGCTGCGGCGCGGCGAACTCAAGGAAGGCACGCAGTTTGAGCGGCAAGAGCCCGTGGCCGGCATGCACCAGGCTCACCGGCAACGGCGCCGGCTCGAATTCCTGCAGCAGGATCGCAAGCCGTCCCTCCTCGACCGCGCTGGCCGCCTGATAGGAGAGAACACGCGTGATGCCGACGCCGGCGGCTGCGGCGTCGATGGCTGCCTCGGCGGTGTTGACGGTGAGACGCGGTTTGATGGGAACCGATATTTCGGACTTGCCGGCGCCGAAGGTCCAGGCCGCCAGGGAGTTCAGTCCCTCGAAGGTCACGCAGTCGTGCAGAGCGAGGTCGGCGGGCGTCTTCGGGGCGCCGTGCCGGGAAAGATGGCCGGGACTGGCGCAGATCACGCGCCTGACAGTGCCAAGCTGCGTGGCCACGAGGCTGCTGTCGGGGAGCTGGCCGATGCGCAGGGCGACATCGATATGGTCTTCGAGAAGATGCACCACCCGATCTGACAGAACCAGGCGCATGTCGATCTCCGGATAGGTTTTCAGGAAGTCCGACACGACGGGCAACACATGCAGACGGCCGAACACGACCGGCGCGGTCAGTGTCAGATCGCCACGTGGCGCGCTGTATTCGCCGCCAGCGGTCCGTTCCGCGTCGCCGACCTGTTCGAGGATACGCCGGCACGCCGCGACATAGGTTCTGCCTGCCTCGGTCAAGGTCAACTGGCGTGTCGAGCGATTGAGGAGGCGTGCCTTCAGATGTGCCTCCAGGCTGGAAATCTTCCGGCTGACACTGGCGAGCGGCATGCCCAGTCGCCGCCCCGCCGCCGAGAGGCTGCCGGCGTCGACCACGTCGAGGAGTACGGTCATGGCTTCGAGCCGGTTCATGATTCTTCCATTTTTCGGAAGGGCGACTATCAGTATCGCCATCTAATTCCGAATTTTGCAATGGCTTATATGAGGCTCGGATGCAGGGTTGCTTTCGGGCGAAATGGCCGGGCAAAGCGAAAAGACGGACCGGGCGCCTCGGTTCAGAGAGCGGCGCCCTCAAACAGGAGATGAACCGATGAGCCGACCGCCCTTGCCGCCATTTACAGCCGCGACCGCCGCGCAGAAGGCGCGGATGGCCGAGGATGCATGGAACAGCCGCGACCCCGCCAAGGTCGCGCTTGCCTATTCACTCGACAGCCGCTGGCGCAACCGCGCTGAATTCATTCAGGGCCGCGAGGCGATCGAAGCCTTCCTCCAGCGCAAATGGGGCCGGGAGTTCGAATATCGGCTGATCAAGGAGGTGTGGGCCTTTCACGACAACCGTATCGCCGTGCGCTTCGCCTATGAATGGCACGACGACAGCCGCAACTGGTTCCGCAGCTACGGCAACGAGAACTGGGAGTTCGACGGCGAAGGCCTGATGCGTCTGCGCATCGCCAGCATCAACGACCAGCCGATCGCCGAAAACGAACGCAAATATCACTGGCCGCTCGGCCGCCGGCCGGACGACCACCCATCGCTTAGCGACCTCGGCCTTTAGACAAGGCGGATCATGGACGGCGTTCCGTTCCCGCCAAGGGGATTTTCATGGACAGTCACCCGACCTATTCGAGCGACATCGCTTTCACGCCGTCGGTCAAGGCCGTGCAGAGCCGCAAGGGATCGCGAAATGCCTATGAGCGCGTCGAGGCGAATGGCGGCTGGCAGACCCGGATCATGCCGGACCTTGCCGCCTTCCTGGCGGAGCAGACCAGCGTGTTTCTCGGCACGGCCAGCCATGACGGCCAGCCCTACATCCAACACCGCGGCGGTCCGCCGGGGTTTCTCAAGGTACTCGGTGACACCACGATCGGTTTTGCCGACTATGCCGGCAACCGGCAGTACATCACCACCGGCAATCTCGCCGAGAACGCCAGGGCCTACCTGTTTCTGATCGATTATGCACACCGGCGGCGCGTCAAGATATGGGGCACGGCGCGGGTGGTGGAGGACGATCCGGAATTGGTCGGCCGGCTGATGCCGGAAGGATACAGGGCGCGCGGCGAGCAGGCGATCCTGTTCTCGGTGGGGGCCTGGGACGTCAACTGCCCGCAGCATATTCCACAACGTTTCGACGCGGCCGACGTTGCGGCGGCTCTCGCCGAGCGGGATGGCCGTATAGCTGCGCTAGAGGCTGAAATCGCGGCGCTGAGGGAAAACGCTTCCTCGCCAAGCGGCTGAATTGCGGCGGAAGGGTCTGCAATTCTGGAAGAGTTTGCATTAGGTTCCCCCACCAGGAGACAACGGGGGAAAACCTTGACCAATATCTACGAGATCGGGCTGGACCGGACCGCGGCCAACCACCAGCCGCTTACGCCGCTCACCTTGCTGGAGCGTGCGGCCAAAACCTATCCGGACCACACCGCGATCATCGACGGCAGATCGAAAACCAGCTACCGCGACTTCTGGCGGCGCTCCTTGCAACTCGCCTCGGCGCTGGCGCAAAAAGGCATCGGCAAGGGCGACACGGTCACCGTCATGCTGCCGAACACGCCGGCGATGCTGGAGGCGCATTTCGGCGTGCCGATGACGAAGGCCGTGCTGCATTCGCTCAACACGCGGCTCGACGCCGCGGTGATCGCCTTCCAGCTCGACCATGCCGAATCGAAGATCGTCATCGTCGACCGCGAGTTTTCCGGCGTGATGAACCAGGCGCTGGTGCTGGCCAAGGTCAAACCGCTGGTGATCGACTATGACGATCCCGAATATCCCCAGGACGCGCCCTATGCCAAGGGCGAACGGATCGGTTCGCTCGACTACGAGGCCTTCGTGCAGTCGGGCGATCCGGATTTCGCCTGGCAAATGCCGGACGACGAGTGGGACGCGATCTCGCTGAACTACACATCCGGTACCACCGGCAACCCGAAGGGCGTGGTCTACCATCATCGCGGCGCCACCCTGATGGCGCACACCAACACCGTCCATGCCGGCATGACCAAACACGCCGTGTATCTGTGGACGCTGCCGATGTTCCATTGCAACGGCTGGTGCTTTCCATGGACGCTGGCCGTGCAGGCCGGCACGCATGTCTGCCTGCGCTGGGTACGGCCGAAGGCGATGTATGATGCCATCGCCGACCACGGCGTCACCCATCTTTGCGGCGCGCCGATCGTCATGGCGACGCTGATCAACGCCGAGGAGAAGGACAAGCGCGCCTTTTCGCAGCAGGTGACCTTCAACACCGCGGCAGCGCCACCGCCTGAATCGGTGCTGTCGGGCATGGCTGACGCGGGCTTTGCCGTCACCCATCTCTACGGACTGACCGAGACTTACGGGCCCGCCGTGGTAAACGAGTGGCACGGCGAATGGGACGCGCTCGACCGCGGCGGCCGCGCCGCGAAGAAGGCGCGGCAGGGCGTGCGCTACGCCTCGCTGGAAGGGCTGACGGTGATGGACCCCGAAACGATGACGGAAACGCCGGCCGACGGCGAGACGCTGGGCGAGGTGATGTTCCGCGGCAACATCGTCATGAAGGGCTATCTGAAGAACCGCAAGGCGACCGACGAGGCTTTTTCGGGCGGCTGGTTCCATTCCGGCGATCTCGGCGTCATGCACCCCGACGGCTACATCCAGCTCAAGGACCGCTCAAAGGACATCATCATCTCCGGCGGCGAGAATATTTCGTCGATCGAGGTCGAGGAGGCGCTCTACAAGCATCCGGCGGTGGCCTTCTGCGGCGTGGTGGCGCGCGCGGACGACAAATGGGGCGAGGTCCCGGTGGCCTATGTCGAGCTCAAGCCGGGCAAGGCCGCGACGGAAGCCGAGATGATCGAGCATTGCCGTTCGTTGCTGGCGCGTTTCAAGGTTCCGAAAAGCGTGACATTCACCGAAATCCCCAAGACTTCCACGGGAAAGATCCAGAAATTCCGGCTGCGCGAGATGGCCAAAATCCGGGAATCGTAACCGGAGCGTAACGGCCCGTATCGTATTGTTGCGACGCCGGCATGAGTCCGAAACAGTACGGATGTCTAAGAGCCGTGTCCTGAACAAGGACTCTGACGGCATCCGCCGACAGACAGCCGGTCCGCGCGGGGCGACCGGCGTAGCTCCCTCGGTATTCGGACTGAAAAGGACAAAGCAATGCACGGCGTTGCACGGAATTTCTTCACGCTCGCCATCCTCTACGCGATCTGCGGCATGGCGCTCGGGCTGCATATGTCGATCACCCACGACCATTCGCAGATGCCGGTGCACGCGCACGCCATGGTGGCGGGCTGGCTGATGTCGGCGGTGTTCGCCTTCTTCTATCACCTCATGCCGGCGGCCGCGGCGTCGCGGCTCGCCGCCGTGCATTTCTGGCTGACGGCCGTCAGCGGCGTGGCGCTGATCGTCGGGCTCTATTTCCTGCTCGCCGGCAAGGCCGCGGTCGAACCGGTGGTGGCCACCGCGTCCATGGCCTTCTATGCCGGCATCCTGCTGTTTGCAGGAATCGCGTTTTCGGCGATGCGCAAGCCGGTTGGAGTGCAAACTGTCTCCCGATGATACAGTTTCGGGCCGGTCGGTAAAAAATAGTCCGGCCCGTTAAGCGTCCATTAAGCATTATGGTTCATTACTGTGCGTATCCAGTTATCTGGATTCTTACCGAGTGGTTGGAGCCACTTCGTTTGACGCCTCCCTGTTAACTCTCGAGAGCCGCGTTCCCGCGGCTCTTTTTTTTGTTCACGCTCCGGCGGCGACCGCGTTAACCCTTTATTAAACATGTCCTTGCCTTCGCCGGCGCGCGGGAGCATCTTTCGCAGGCGAGGGGAATCGGCAAAAAGCGCCATGTCCGGCAAACGAAGCCGGCGCGATTTTCCTCCGCCGGGGCGAGAATGACGGGCAGACTTTCGATGGGCAGCGGACAACCGATCAAGCTGGCGGAACGCCGGGTGTTCTCGGATTCCTTCAAGCCGCTCTATAATGAAGGCATGAGCCTGGTGGAGCGCGCCGCCGAATATCTCGACGGCCCTGGCCGCGTCGAGGCGCGGAAGCTGTCGCGCATGGCCGCCACGCTCTATGCCGCCGAATCGATGCGGCTGACCACGAGGCTGATGCAGATCGCCTCCTGGCTGCTGTTGCAGCGCGCCGCCAATTCCGGCGAGATGACACGCGACCAGGTCGCCTCGGAGAAATCCAAGGTGCGGCTGGATACGGCCTCGGCGCCGGACAACGCGATCGGCTGGAACGAATTGCCGGAAGCTTTTTTGGCGCTGGTCAACAACTCGCTCAGCCTGCAGAACCTGGTGCGGCTGATGGACGAGGAGATTTATGGGCGCAACGCCGGCATGACGGACATGCCCCCGCCGCGCCGCAGCAATCCGGTTTCCGACCAGATCAGCCTGCTCAACACGGCTTTTGCCCGCGGCTGACAAGATTCGGGTGAGGCCGGTCTGCAAATGGCGGCAGACTGCGCTTCCGGTGCTCACATACTTTAAGCACGCTCCGCTCGTCGCTTCGCGACCCCGCCTGCCACCATTTTCGACTCCGCCTGACCTGAATCTCAACAATCTGAACCGGCACGTTCGTTTTCGTTTCGTTCACATTTTCCTGACAGGCATGCGGCGAAGGGATAGGCTTCGCCCATGCAGGAAACGATTCGCATCATCGGCATAGACCCAGGCCTGCGGCGGACCGGCTGGGGCATCGTCGAGCAACAGGGCAGCGTGCTGCGCTTCGTCGCGTCCGGCACGGTGAAGTCGGACGAGAAGGCCGACCTTGCTGCGCGGCTCTGCCAGTTGCATGACGGGCTGTGTGCGGTGCTCGATGCGCACCGGCCGCGCGAGGCGGCGGTCGAGGCGACCTTCGTCAACAAGGACGCGACCGCGACGCTGAAGCTCGGCCAGGCACGCGGCATCGCCATGTTGGTGCCGGCCCGCGCCGGGCTGCCGGTTTCCGAATACGCGCCCAACGCGGTGAAGAAGGCGGTGATCGGCGTCGGCCACGGGGAGAAGCGGCAGATACACATGATGGTGAAAGTGCTGCTTCCCAAGGCGACATTCGAGGGCGACGACGCGGCGGACGGGCTGGCCATCGCCATATGCCACGCGCATCACCGGCAAAGCATAGGCTACCGGCTGGCGGCGCTGGCGGGCTGACATTGCATGGCGGTTGAGGAGTTGTCCTGGGCCAAGGGGGCATCTGAATGATCGGCAAGCTCAAGGGCGTGGTCGACGAGATCGGCGAGGATCACTGCACGGTCGACGTGCACGGCGTCGGCTATGTCGCGCATTGCTCGACGCGCACGCTGGCTTCGCTGCCCGGGGCCGGCGAGGCGGTGACGCTGTTCATCGAGACCTATGTGCGCGAGGACATGATCCGCCTCTACGGTTTTCGCACCGGACTGGAGCGGGAGTGGTTCCGCCTGCTGATGGGCAATGTGCAGGGCGTCGGCGCCAAGGTGGCGCTCTCGGTTCTGTCGACGCTGGAGCCGGCCGACCTCGCCAATGCCATTGCGCTGCGCGACATCGCCATGGTTTCGCGCGCTCCGGGCGTCGGCAAGAAGGTGGCGGAGCGCATCGTCACCGAACTCAGGACCAAGGCGCCGGCTTTCGCGGGCGCCGCGTCGGGCACGATCGGGCTGAAGCAGGAGCTTGGCGAGGGCGTCGCGCCGGCGCCGGTGGCCGATGCGGTCTCGGCGTTGACCAATCTCGGCTATTCGCGCGACACCGCGGCAAATGCCGTGGCGGCGGCGCTGAAGGCCGCGGGCGAGGGCGCGGATTCGGCGAAGCTGATCCGGCTGGGGCTGAAGGAACTGGCGCGGTGAGTTGCGAAGCGTTCTTATCCTTACTATTGTCAAGAAGTAAGGAATTCGGAGACAGGATCATGGGCGCCAGAGCTAAGATCACCTCCAAGGGGCAGATCACCTTGCCCAAGGAAGTACGCGACCGTCACCATCTTAAGCCGGGCGATATCGTGGAATTCGTAGAGCGCGACGGCGAAACGATCGTCAAGCCACGAAACATCCGGGCGGTCGATCTGGCGGGGATCCTGGGACCTCCACCCTCGGGAAAGGGGCTTTCCATCGAGGAGATCGATGAGGCCATCATGGACGCCGTGGTCGAGGACGACGAACGCATTCAGCGGGAATGGCACCAGGAGCGCGAGGCATCGCGTGATCGGCGTTGATACAAACGTCCTCCTGCGGCTTCTGATCGTCGACGATCCCGCCCAAAACGCGGCTGCGAAGGCCTTTTTCGGCCAGCGCTCGGCTGACGATCCCGCATTCATCAGCGGGATCGTGCTCGCCGAGACAGTATGGGTGCTGAGAAGGCGGTTGAGCTATTCGAGGCGGGATGTCGAGGATGTTGTTCGACGTTTGCTGAGCAGTGCCGAATTGGTTATCGAGGATGGCGCTCGACTGAGCTCATTGTTCTCGACATCGACCGGTCCCGGAACGGACATCGCTGATTTTCTGGTTGCGTGGGCATCGGAGAGGATGGGTTGCGGGCGTGTTGTTACCTTTGATGTGCGAGCCGCGCGCGCCATCCCCTCCATGGAATTGCTCGTATGAGCCAACCCGCCCGCCTCATCTCCTTCGAAAAGCGCGGTGAGGACGCCGATGCGACGCTGCGCCCGCAGACACTCGACGAGTTCGTCGGCCAGGCGGCGGCGCGCGCCAATCTCAAAGTGTTCATCGAGGCGGCAAAGGCGCGAGGCGAGGCGCTCGATCACGTGCTGTTCGTCGGGCCACCCGGGCTGGGCAAGACGACGTTGGCGCAGATCATGGCGCGCGAACTCGGCGTCAATTTCCGCTCGACCTCCGGTCCGGTCATCGCCAAGGCGGGCGACCTCGCAGCACTTCTGACCAATCTCGAGGACCGCGACGTTCTGTTCATTGACGAGATCCACCGGCTGAACCCGGCGGTGGAGGAAATCCTCTATCCCGCGATGGAGGATTTCCAGCTCGACCTGATCATCGGCGAGGGCCCCGCGGCGCGCTCGGTGAAGATCGAGCTGGCGCGCTTCACGCTGGTCGCCGCAACCACGCGGCTGGGGCTGCTGACCAACCCGCTGCGCGACCGTTTTGGAATACCGGTGCGGTTGAACTTCTATTCCGTCGAGGAACTGGAGAGCATCGTGCGGCGCGGCGCGCGCATTCTGCAGATGCCGATCGCCGACGACGGGGCGCTGGAGATCGCCAGGCGAGCGCGCGGCACGCCGCGCATCGCCGGCCGCCTGCTGCGGCGGGTGCGCGACTTCGCCAGCGTCGACGGCGCCGAAAAGGTGTCGCGAAAAGTGGCCGACGAGGCGCTGCGCCGGCTCGACGTCGACGCGCTCGGGCTGGACCAGCTCGACCGCCGCTATCTCACCATGATCGCGCAAAATTTCGGCGGCGGGCCGGTGGGTATCGAGACGATTTCGGCCGGCCTGTCGGAGCCGCGCGACGCCATCGAGGACATCATCGAACCCTATCTCATCCAGCAGGGTTTTATCCAGCGCACGCCGCGCGGCCGCGTGCTGACGGCCAACGCCTGGAAACATCTGGGCTTGGAGCCGCCGCGCAATCTCGCGGCAATTCAGGCGACTTTGTTCGAGGACGATGCGTAGGGCGCCGGGTTGCGTCAACCGGAGGCCTGGAACCGAGTTCGGCGACACGGAAACGGCGTTGTTCGCTTCTGCGCAAAAACTCCTGGACTTGGTCCGTTTGCCGACGCTTTGAAGCGGTCTGATATGCTCCTGCGACGGGCATCCTGCCCCTCCGCTTTCGGGGCATCCGATGATCACCAGGCGCGGCTTCTTGAAACTTGTCGGCGGGTCGCTGCTGGCGACGCTGGCGCTGGGCGGCTATGCCTTCGGCGTCGAGCCGCAGCTTCTGACGCGGGTTAAACGTTACGCGTTGAAGCCGCCAGGCTGGCCGGGCGATCTAAAACTGCGCATCGTGGCGCTCGCCGACATCCATGCCTGCCGGCCGTGGATGCCGCCCGAACGGATCGAGAGACTGGTGGAACACGCCAACGCGCTGGAACCGGACGTGATCGTGCTGCTCGGCGATTATGTCAGCGGTACGTCGCTTGCGACCGACTGGGTCAAGGCGGCCGAATGGGCGCCGCTGCTCGGCGGCTTGAAGGCGCCGCTCGGGGTGCATGCGGTGCTGGGCAACCACGACTGGTGGGAGGACCTTGCGGCGCAGAAGGCCGGGCGTGGGCCTACGATTGCCCGCTCGGAACTGGAGAAAGCGGGTGTCCCGGTATTGGAAAACGACGCCATCCGCCTGGAGAAAGACGGAAAACCGTTCTGGATCGCCGGGCTGGGCGACCAGCTTGCGCTGCGCCCCGGCAAGCGCTGGGGCCGCAAGGGATTTCGCGGATTGGATGATCTGGATGCGACGCTCGAAAAAATCACCGACCGCGCGCCGGCAATCCTGCTGGCGCACGAGCCCGACATCTTTCCGAAAGTGCGGCACCGCATCTCGCTGACGCTGTCGGGCCATACCCATGGCGGCCAGGTGCGGCTGCTCGGTTATGCGCCCGTCGTGCCGTCCCGCTTCGGCAACCGCTACGCCTACGGCCATATCGTCGAGGACGGCCGCCACCTGATCGTCTCCGGCGGGCTGGGATGCAGCATCCTGCCGGTGCGTTTCGGCATGCCGCCGGAAATCGTGCAGATCGATCTCGGGGACGCTTGAGCCGGCTCGGGTCGTCAGGGAAGCTCCTGCACCATGTCGAGCACATTCGGTTCGGCCTTCTTGCCCTCGAACGATTCGACGACGCCGAAGGCGCCGCCGTAACTCCAGATCGACCAGGCGTAGCCGTGCTTCTCAGCATTGCCGATCATGTCCTTGTAATAGGCGGCGCGCTGGCCCGGCGGCGCCACATAGGAGCCCTGCCATTCCTGGCGGATCATGCCGAACTCGCCGAGCAGGATGGTTTCGGGCGGAATGCCGTTCTTCTCGGCCCAGGCGGCAACGGTGGCGAACGGCTTGTCCATGACCGCCGACAGTTTTTCCTTCGTATCGATCTCGCCCAAAAGCTCGTCGAGATAGGATTTCATGCCGGCGCGGCCCGACCATGGCGCCTCGGCGTCGATGCGTTTCTTGATCGCAGCGACGATCGTGTCCAGCTCCTCGCGCGGCACTGCATAAGGCGGGTAGGGGATGCCCGATACGTAGCTGATGAAATCGCCCGTCCAGGTCGCGCCCTGATGCGTCAAAAGGAACGGGTCGTAGGCATGGAAACTCCACATCAGATTGTCGTCCGGAAAGGATTTCGGATCGAGCGCGGCCAGACCCCCGGCGCTGCCCCAGCAGGCGCCGGAAAGCACCAGCGTCAGCCGGGTCGCGGAGGACCGCGCCGCCGCGAACAGCCGGTGCAGCCTGTCGGCCCAGGCGCGCGCCTCGGCGCCCTCGCATTCGGTGGTCGGCTCGTTCATTAGTTCGAAGGCGACGCGTTCCGGGTCCTCCGCCGCCAGTGTGCGGGCCATGCGCCGCACCAGCTCGACATAGCGGTCGAACAGGGTGTCGTCGGAAAGCACCTCATTCGTGCCGAGCGAGCGGTTGCCGCCGGCCGGCACGAGATGCATGTCGACCACCACCTTCAACCCGGCGGTGTTGACCAGCCGCACCGAGTCGCGGACCGAAGCCAAAAGTTCCTCGGTCAGCCCGGCGGAGCGTTCCGACAGGAAGGGCAGCGGATCGACCGGCATGCGCACGAAATCGAAACCGTCGGCTTTCAAGGCCTCGAGGTCGGCGGCCTTCAAAAACTTCCGCCATTCGGGAAAGGGAAGGAGAAGGCTGCCGTCAGCCCATTTTTCTTCTGGCGGCCAAGTGGTCCAAATGTCGAGATTGATGCCGCGCTTGGCCGAAAAACTCGCGGCCGAGGCCGGCGCGGCGGCGCAGGCGAACAGCGCGGCCGCCAGCAGCCAGGCCTTGAACGGAGAAGTCATAAATGCCATCCGGTTTGGTCGCCGCGATTGGTGTCAGCAAGTCTTGGAAAAGGGAAGCGCGATGGGCGATCATGATGAAGAATCCGCCCTGACCGCGGGCTTGACCGGCATGCTGACCAGCGCTGGCCACCGGCTGGCGGCGCGTGTCTATTATGCCGACACCGATTTCTCCGGCGTCGTCTACCACGCCCGCTATCTCGAATTTTTGGAACGCGGCCGCTCGGATTTTTTGCGCATGGCGGGCGTGCATCACACCGAACTCGCTGATGGAAAGCATGGCGAGCGCATAAGCTGGGTGGTTCGGCGCATGGAGATCGATTTCGTCGCGCCGGCCCGCATCGACGACATCTTGACGGTGGACACTCGCACCGAAGAAATTTCCGGCGCGCGTATCTTCATGGCGCAGACTCTGTCGCGCAACGGCGAGATTCTGGTGAGGGCGCGGGTGGAAGCGGCGATCGTCGGCGAGAACGGGCGTCCGAGGCGCTTTCCAAAGGAGTGGCTGCCGGCCTTCATGTCGGAAGCCGGTGTCGGGAGATAAGACCTCAGCCTTTCCAGTGGTCCAGTTCTCGTTCGCTGAAGCGCCTTTTCCGCGCGCCGTTCCAAGTTATTCCCTTCTTGATGACGCGGGCCGGCGCACCGGCCAGGATCACCCCTTCCTCCTCGAACTGACCATTCACGAACGACATCGCCGCCACGACGCTGTCGGACGGAACGGTAGCGCCTTTGGTGATTATCGCCCTCAGGCCAACCCAGACATGGTCGCCGATCTGAATTGAAGCAGGTGTGTTCGTGCGCTTGCCGGTCCTGCGGTCGACGACGGAATGCGCGTCCGTCGTCCGGATTTCGATCTCGCGCGAGAACATGCACCGCTTGCCGATGCGGACATCGCAATTCTCGGCGCAAAGGATGTAAAGGCCCTTGGCGCCGGAATTGTCGCCGATGACAACGCTCTGGTCGTTGCCGCTCACGAAGATCTTTCCCTGAAAGGAGCAATCCACCCCGATCAGCACCCTGTTGTTGTCGCCCGCGAATTCTACCGTACCCTTGAATCGGGAGTCCTTTCCGATCCGAAAGAGGTTGCCGGTTCCGTTGGTCACAACGGCCCACCCTCGCAGGGAGCGCGCCTGGGATGCATCGAGCCGGCCGCCCCGGCCCATGCGGTTGAATATCGGCCACGACACAACGCGGTTCAGTGCGAACCAAATTGCGGCAAGATTGGTCGGGACGGTCATGGATTGCATATACTGCAACCGCGATTGGCGTGGGTAGCGATCGACCGTAAATTTTCGTCCGGTTGTGCAGGCATCCTCCAGCGTCGACATCCAGGCGCCGCGGGCGGTCCGATCCTAACATCTCGTTAACCATAACGGTCCATGAAGGAACTGGTGAAAATCGACGGCGAAGGCCGCCTTCGTTTCACCAAACTTTGTCTTGAAAAGGCCGCATCGGCACATTTCAGGGCAGGTGCGCCTAGCGCGCCGCGACACGACGGAACGGAATGCTGCCAAGGGGCTGGCCGGGGGCTGATGCCCGGATCTCTTTAAGGACTGTCTGACGATGGAAAACCTACCTCTCGCCGAGCCAGGCGTGCAGTTGTCAGTTTGGGCGTTGTTCCTGCAAGCCGGCTGGGTGGTCAAGCTGGTGATGATCGGCCTGCTCGCGGCGTCGATCTGGACCTGGGCGATCGTCGTCGACAAGCTGCTCGCCTATTCGCGTATGCGCCGTTCGTTGAACCGCTTCGAGCAGGTGTTCTGGTCGGGGCAGTCGCTCGACGATCTCTACCGCACGCTGTCGGAGCGCAAGCCGACCGGCATGGGTTCGATCTTCGTGGCCGCCATGCGCGAATGGAAGAAGAGTTTTGAGAAGGGCGCCAAGTCGCCCATCGGATTGCAGAATCGCATCGACAAGGCGATGGATCTTGCCCTCACCCGCGAGATGGAGCGGCTGGAAGGCCAGCTCGGCTTCCTCGCCACGATCGGCTCGGCCGGTCCGTTCGTCGGCCTGTTCGGCACGGTGGTCGGCATCATGACCTCCTTCCAGGCGATCGCCGGCTCGAAGTCGACCAACCTCGCCGTCGTCGCGCCCGGCATCGCCGAGGCGCTGCTCGCCACGGCGATCGGCCTGCTCGCCGCCATCCCCGCCGTCATCGCCTACAACAAGCTGTCGTCGGACGCCGGTAAGCTGGCTGTGCGCATGGAGGGATTCGCCGACGAGTTCTCGGCCATACTCTCGCGCCAAATCGATGAAAAAATCCCGCAGCAGCGGGCGGCCTGAGGACTGAACGATGGGAATGTCGGTAGGCGCGGCACGGTCGGGACGCGGCGGGCGCGGCCACAGGCGGCGAGGGCGCCATCATGGCCTGATGTCGGAAATCAACGTCACGCCCTTCGTGGACGTGATGCTGGTGCTGCTCATCATCTTCATGGTGGCAGCACCGCTGCTCACCGTCGGCGTGCCGATCGACCTGCCTGAGACGCAGGCCAAGGCGATGAACGCCGACACGCAGCCGATCACGATTTCGGTGAACCAGGCCGGCGAGATCCACCTGCAGGAGACGGTGATTCCGATCGACGAGGTGGTGCCGAAGCTGCAGGCGATCGCCAAGACCGGCTATGAGGAGCGCATCTTCATTCGCGGCGACAAGACCGCTGACTACGGCACCGTCATGAAGGTCATGGCCGAGATCAGCGCCGCCGGTTTCAAGAACATCGGCCTGGTCAGCCTGCCGGAACAGGGCACCTGAAACGGCAATGAAGGCCGGCCTTACAACATCGGTGGTCCTGCACGCGGCGGTGCTGGGCTTCGGCCTGTTCTCGCTGTCGGCGCCGGCGCCGCTCGAAGTCGCCGACGTCGAGGCCCTGCCGGTCGACATCGTGCCGCTTTCGGAGATGACGCAGATCCAGGAAGGCGACAAGAAGGCGCCTATGGCCGAAAAGGCGGCGCCGACGCCGACGGAGCGGCCGGACGTGGTCGAGAACGCTGAGAAGATCGGCGACAACGACATCGACACCGAAAACCCGCCGACGCCGGACGGCAAGCCCAAGCCGGTGAAGACGGCGGAGGCGGCCGCGCCCGCGCCCACGCCGGTGGCCAAGCCGGCGCTGGAAGACACGCCGAAACCCAAGGAAGAGCCGAAACCTGTCCCGGCGACAGAACTTGCGCCGGTGCCGGCGCCGCAAGAAGAGGTCAAGCCGGAGCCGGTCAAAGAGCCCGAGCCGAAACCCGAACCCGTCAAGCAGCCTGAACCGGCAGTCAAGCCGGAACCCAAACCCGAACCGGTGAAACAGGCGGAGCCGAAACCCGCCGAACAACCGGAGGAGACGGTCGCAGCCATCGAACCGGTCAAGCCGGACGCCATCGCCGAGGCGATTGCCGAGGAGAAGCCGGCGCCGGCCGAGGAGAGCGTGCAACTGCCGAGCAGCGCACCGGCGCCGCAGGCGAAACCGCGCCCGGCGGAGGCGCAGACGGCGAAGGCGAACGAGCGCAAGGCATCGGAAAAGCCGGTCAAGGAAGCTTCATCTAAGCCGAAATCGGACGACACCGGGTCGATCGAGGATCAGATCAACAGCGTGCTGAACAAGGACAAGGCCAAGGGCGGCGGAGCCAAACGCTCGACGCAGACGTCCGCGCTGGGTGGCGAGAAGAACAAGGGCGGCAAACTGTCGAGGGGCGAGGAGGATGCCTTCCTGCGCCAGTTGCAGAATTGCTGGAGCGTGCCCGCCGGCGCCGAGAATGGAGACAGCCTGACCGCGGTCGTCGCCTTCCAGGTGGACCCGGGTTCGCTGAAAGTCACCGGCCGGCCGCAGGTCGAAACCTCCAGCGGCAACCGCGCCTTCGACCAGAGCGCGGTTCGCGCCATCATGAAATGCAGCGACCAGGGCCTGCAACTGCCGCTGGGCAAGGAAGACATCTGGTCGGACGTTGCCATCACCTTCGACCCGCGCGGCATGTATTTCTGAGCCGCAGCTAGGCCAAACGGAATGAAGAGGTTTTGTATCGATGCATAAGCTGCTGAGAGCAATCGTATCAATCGGTCTGCTGGCCGCCGGCATGCTCGGCGCCTTCGTGCCGGCCGCGCAGGCCCGGCTCGAACTGACGCTGGACAGGGGCGTCGTCGAGCCGATGCCGATCGCCATCACCGATTTCCTCGGCCAGGGTCTCGGCGCGGAGATTTCGCAGATCGTCGCCGCCGACCTGCAGCGGTCCGGCCTGTTCGCGCCGATCGACAAGGGCGCCTTCATCGAGAAAATCTCGAATCCGGACGCGGTGCCGCGTTTCGACGACTGGAAGGTCATCAACGCGCAGGCGCTGGTGACCGGCCGCGTCACCCAGGAGGGCGACGGGCGCATCCGCGCCGAGGTCCGGCTCTGGGACACGTTCGCCGGCGAGCAGTTGATCGGCGAGCAGTTCTTTTCCAGCCCACAGAATTCGCGCCGCGTCGCCCACATCATCGCCGACGCCATCTATGAAAAGATCACCGGCGAAAAAGGCTATTTCGACACGCGCGTCGTTTTCATCGACGAGTCCGGCTCCAAGAACGACCGCAAGAAGCGGCTGGCCATCATGGACCAGGACGGCGCCAATGTACGCTATCTGTCGGACGGCCGCGCCATCGCGCTGACGCCGCGCTTCTCGCCGACGCGCCAGGAAATCACCTACATGTCCTATGAAAGCGGCCAGCCGCGCGTCTATCTCTTGCAGATCGAGACCGGGCAGCGCGAACTCGTGGGCAATTTCCCGGGCATGACCTTTGCGCCGCGCTTCTCGCCGGACGGGCAGAAGGTGATCATGAGTCTGCTGCGCGACGACGGCAATTCCAACATCTACGCCATGGACCTGCGCAGCCGCACGACGACCCGGCTGACCGATTCCAATTCGATCGACACCTCGCCCTCCTACTCGCCGGACGGATCGCAGGTCGTGTTCACCTCGGACCGCGGCGGACAGCCGCAAATCTACGTGATGGGCGCCGACGGCTCGGGCCAGACCCGCATCTCCTTCGGCGGAGGCAGCTATTCGACACCGGTGTGGTCGCCGCGCGGCGACCTGATCGCCTTCACCAAGCAGGCCGGCGGCGAGTTCCAGATCGGCGTGATGCGCACCGACGGTTCGGGAGAGCGCATCCTGTCGTCGGGCTTCCAGCAGGAAGGGCCGACCTGGGCGCCCAACGGCCGCTACATCATGTTCTTCAAGGAGGCGGCCGGCTCCGGCGGCCCGCGCTTGTTTTCGATCGACCTCACCGGCCGCAACGAACAGCCGATCCCTACCTCGCATTTTGCGTCCGACCCGGCGTGGTCGCCGCTGCTCGAATAGAGCCATATTGATATTCAGGTGAGGCTGGCCTGCAAATGGCCATTTTCGGCTCAGCCCGACCTGAATCTCAATACGCCCCGACCTTCTCAAGAAGACCGACATTTGGTCGCAACGCGGCGAAGTTTCACTACCTCGCCGCCTTTTCGTCGCATTTCCGCCTAGGGTGCGCGCGACTTCTGGCATGGGCGGCGGGCCGTGGACGGCGGCCTGAAAGAGAGCGTTAACCATGTCCCTTGAGCGACGGTTAACCCAAACGTGGTTACTCAACGCTCAATGATTTCACTCGAATCCGAACTAAGGAGAGGCGGATGATGCGCCGCATCGCAAAGCTTACAACCAATCCGGTCATGATTGCGCTGGTCGCGACCCTCGCCATAGCGGGCTGCGCCAACAAGAAGACGCCGAACAATGCGGCCGAACTCGGCCTCGGCGCCGGCGCGGCGACGCCTGGCTCGGCGCAGGATTTCACCGTCAATGTCGGCGACCGCATCTTCTTCGACACCGATTCGTCCGCCATCCGCGCCGACGCCCAGCAGACGCTGACCCGCCAGGCGCAGTGGCTGAACAAGTACAGGCAGTACGCGATTGTCGTGGAAGGCCATGCCGACGAACGCGGCACGCGCGAGTACAATCTGGCGCTGGGCGCTCGCCGCGCCGCGGCGACGCGCGATTTCCTCATCGCCCGGGGTGTGGCCGGCGGCCGCCTGAAGACCATCTCCTACGGCAAGGAGCGTCCGGTCGCGGTCTGCGACGACATCTCCTGCTGGTCGCAGAACCGCCGCGCCGTCACCACGCTGAGCGGCGCCGGAAGCTGATTGCCTCTGAACCCGGCTCGACGAACCTGCAACGGCGGCCTTCGGGCCGCCGTTTGCGCTTCCAAGGCAGTGTGGTATGAAAGCCACATGAGCGACGAGCCCGACAATCTCATCCTGCGGATGCTGCGCGATTTGCGCGCGGAGATCGGCGATATGCGATCGGAGATGGCGACCAAACGCGATCTGGTGGGGTTGGGGGCGGAACTCCGCTCGGAAATGCATTCGCTGCGGGCAGACGTCGCCTCCGACATTGCCACCTTGCAGGCCGAGGACAAGACAACCCGCAAGGAATTGGGCGACCAGATCGTCGGGTTGCGGCGCGCGGTGATGGAATATCACAGTTCGGTCATCGGCCATGGCGTGCTGATCAGCGAATTGGAAGCCCGGATGCGGCGCGTCGAGCAGCATCTTGACCTGCCGGCCCTGGACCCGAATTGATCCTCGGACGCCCCGGTTCAAAGGCGCCTTGCGCGAAACAAAATTTGGCCGAAGTCTCGCGGCCTGATAGAAAGCCGATGCGTGCCGCGTCGGAATGCGTATTGCTTCGTTCCTGTGGCTCGCCCAACCGCAGCCTCCAGCAGCCATGAGACGCCCATGTATTTTCGATCCATCCTGAGCGGCACGCTCGCCGCCATGTTCCTTTCGGTCGTAGCCGCCGAGGCGCGCGACGTTGCCGCCGCCGACCACGGGATCTCGGTGCAGCATCCGGCGTCGGGGCTGCCGGGTGTGTTCGACGCCGCCCCGGCCGAGAGGGGCTATCAGGTGGCGCAGGCAGCCGATCCACGCGTCGGCGCGCTGGAGGAGCAGATCCGCAAGCTCAACGGGACGATCGAGGACCTCAACTACCAGGTCATCCAGTTGCAGGAGCAGATCCGCAAGATGCAGGAGGACAACGAGTTCCGCTTCCAGGAACTCGAGAAGAAGTCCGATGCACGCGCTGGCGGAGGCAACCGCGCCGTCGCCGGCGGCACGACCGCGCCGGCGACGGAGGACAAACCCGCTGGCGACAGTGTCGAGGGCGTGATCGCCAACGACACGACCAATGCGACCGGATCCGGTCTCGGCGCGTCGGAGAAGACATTCGGCACGATCACGGTCGACAAGAACGGCAACGTGCGTTCGGTCGATCCCGGCGCCGGCGCGAATCCTGCCGCGCCAAGCGCCGGCGCGCCTGCCGGCAAGGAGAACGGCTCGGTGGTGGCGGCGCTGCCGCCCACCGACGATCCGGAAGAGCTCTACCGCAACTCCTACCAGTTCATCCTATCCGGCGACTATGCGACGGCCGAGACCGGTTTTCGCAACCACATCGAACGTTTCCCGCAGAACGAACGGACTGCCGACGCGCAGTTCTGGCTGGGCGAGGCGCTGCTGGGGCAGAAGAAATACCGCGACGCGGCCGAGACCTTCCTCGCCGCCAGCAAGGCTTACCCGAAGGCCAAGAAGGCGCCCGACATGCTGCTCAAGCTGGGCGTGTCGATGGTCGGCCTGAACCAGCGCGAAGTGGCCTGCGCGACCTTCAGCGAGGTCGGCAAGCGTTATCCGAACATCTCCTCGGCGCTGAAAGAGCGCGTCAAACAGGAACAGGCGCTCGCCGCGTGCTAGAGCAGTTTGCATTCAGGCCGGCCCATTCTGCCGGCGACGGTTTGGGCCAAATCCGTCGGGCTTCGTCTTGTCCGGGCATTAGCCCGGCCGGCGCCAAAGCCTTCGACCTTGGCCCAAACCGTCGCCGGCAGAATGGGCCGGCCTGAATGCAAACTGCTCTAAGCCCGCCGGGCGAGCTTCTCGCTCCTTTCAGCGCTTTTGCATTCGAGCGCCGCACCGCAGTCGTCGCAGCGGTTTCCGGCGGAAGCGATTCGACAGCCCTGCTGCTTCTTCTCAAACGCCACATCGACCGTTTCGCGCGTCCCGTCCGTTTGATCGCGGTGACGGTGGACCATGGCCTGCGGCCCGAGGCGGCCGGCGAGGCGCGAGCAGTCGGACGGCTGGCCGCGAAGCTCGGCGTCGAGCACCGCATCCTGCGATGGACAGGTCCGAAACCCGAGACCGGCGTGTCGGCGGCGGCACGCGAGGCGCGCTACCGGCTGCTGGCGCAGGCGGCTGAGGAAGCCGGCACCGATATCGTCGTCACGGCGCACACCGCCGACGACCAGGCCGAGACCGTGTCGATGCGCCGGCGGCGCGGCGACGGGATGGGGCTCGCGGGCATGGCGCCTGCGACGCTGTTCGATGGAAAGGTCTGGATCGCGCGGCCCTTGCTCGAAACGCGGCGCGAGACCTTGCGCGACTTTCTCACGGCGAGCGCCGTCGGCTGGTTCGACGATCCGAGCAATGTCGATCCGCGTTCGGAGCGGGCGCGGGTCAGGGCGGAACTGAGTTCTGGCGAGCGTGCGGATGATGCATTTCGCGACCTGCTCGAGCTTGCGAAGCGTTCGGCCGGGCAGCGGATCGACGTTGGACGCCGCGCCGCCTCGCTCGTCACAGCCCTTGCGCGCGAAGTGGAGCCGGGCCTTATCTTGCTAGACCGCTCCTTGCTGACGGCCGAGGACGGTGTGGCGGCCGCCTTCGCGCTGCGTGTCCTGCTGGCGGTAAGCGGCGGTGCTGCGCTGCTGCCCGACGAACAGCGGACGCAGTCGTTGCTGGAAAAGCTCGGAAAGCCACCCTGCCGCGCCACTTTGTCGCGAGCGCTGATCGCGTCGCGCCGCGACGGCATCTGGGTGGCGCGCGAGCAGCGGTCCCTGCCGACGCCGCAGGCGGTGTACGACGGCATGATCTGGGACGGACGGTTCCGACTGTCAGGGCCTCGGTCCGGCAGTGCGACGATAGCTGCCGTGGGCGCCGGCAACGCGCGCCGGACCGCGGCCGGCGACGGCCTTCCCGGACAACTGGCGCGCGCCGCGCGGGCAGCGCAACCGGCCCAGGAGGGGACGGACGGATGGCAGGCGGCACCGGTCGCCGGGCCCTATGCGCGCTTCCTGTCGGCCTTCGATCTCGACATGGCGCGCGCCGTTTCGTCGCTGGTCGGCGGGTCCGCAATTCCCGATCCGCCATGCGCCGGTCACAATGTCGGAAGAGCTTAACCGCTCGGAGGGGTTTTGCTTGGCAATATGGGCTGCTCTCCCTATGTTAGGCGGGACCAAACGTTACTCTGGACGCATGCCCGGTTTCGGGTGTGAGCGGGATATTTGATGAATCCGAACTATCGCAACCTCGCGCTGTGGGCGATCATCGCAGTATTGCTGATCGCCCTGTTCAACCTCTTCCAGACCAGCCCGCAGGCGCGGGGCGGCACGACCGAGGTGGCCTATTCGGATTTCCTGAAAGATCTGTCGTCCGGACGCATCAAGACGGTCACCATCGTCGGCGACCGCATCTCCGGCACCTATTCCGATAACTCCAACGGCTTCCAGACCTATTCGCCCGGCGACGCGACGCTGGTGTCGCGGCTGGAGGAAAAGGGCGTGACGATCTCCGCGCGGCCTGAGACCGAGGGTTCCGGCGGCATCCTCAATATGCTGATCGGCTGGCTGCCGATGATCCTTATCCTCGGCGTGTGGATCTTCTTCATGCGCCAGATGCAGTCCGGCTCGGGCCGGGCCATGGGTTTCGGCAAGTCGAAGGCCAAGCTGCTGACGGAAGCGCACGGCCGCATCACCTTCGCCGACGTTGCCGGCGTCGACGAGGCCAAGCAGGATCTGGAAGAAATCGTCGAATTCCTGCGTGATCCGCAGAAGTTCCAGCGCCTGGGCGGCAAGATCCCGCGCGGCGTGCTGCTTGTCGGCCCTCCCGGCACGGGCAAGACGTTGCTGGCGCGCTCCGTCGCCGGCGAGGCCAACGTGCCGTTCTTCACCATTTCCGGCTCGGACTTCGTCGAGATGTTCGTTGGCGTCGGCGCAAGCCGTGTGCGCGACATGTTCGACCAGGCCAAGAAGAACGCGCCCTGCATCATCTTCATCGACGAGATCGACGCGGTCGGCCGCCATCGCGGCGCCGGCCTGGGCGGCGGCAATGACGAGCGCGAGCAGACGCTGAACCAGTTGCTGGTCGAGATGGACGGCTTCGAATCCAACGAATCGATCATCCTGATCGCCGCCACCAACCGTCCCGACGTGCTCGATCCGGCGCTGCTGCGCCCCGGCCGCTTCGACCGCCAGGTCGTGGTGCCCAACCCCGACATCAACGGCCGCGAGAAGATCCTCAAGGTGCATGTGCGCAACGTGCCGCTTGCGCCGAATGTCGACCTCAAGGTCGTGGCCCGTGGAACGCCCGGCTTCTCCGGCGCCGACCTGATGAACCTCGTCAACGAGGCTGCGCTGATGGCGGCGCGCCGCAACAAGCGGCTCGTCACCATGCAGGAGTTCGAGGACGCCAAGGACAAGGTGATGATGGGCGCCGAGCGCCGCTCGACCGCCATGACCCAGGCCGAGAAGGAACTGACTGCCTATCACGAGGCCGGCCATGCGATCCTGGCGCTCAACGTGCCGTCGGCCGACCCGCTGCACAAGGCCACCATCATCCCGCGTGGCCGCGCGCTGGGCATGGTGATGCAGTTGCCCGAGGGCGACCGCTATTCGATGAGCTACAAATACATGGTGTCGCGGCTTGCCATCATGATGGGCGGCCGCGTCGCGGAGGAATTCAAGTTCGGCAAGGACAACATCACGTCGGGCGCTTCCTCCGACATCGAGCAGGCCACCAAGCTGGCGCGCGCCATGGTCACCCGGTGGGGCTTTTCCGACAAGCTCGGCCAGGTAGCCTATGGGGACAACCAGGAAGAGGTGTTCCTCGGCCATTCGGTGGCGCGCACCCAGAACGTCTCGGAAGAGACCGCCCAGATCATCGACGCCGAGGTGCGCCGGCTGATCGACGAGGCCTACTCCTTCGCCAAGCAGGTGCTGACCAAGAAGAAGAAGGAATGGATCGCCATCGCAGAGGGCCTGCTCGAATACGAGACGCTGTCTGGTGACGAGATCAAGCAACTGATCGCCGGCAAGAAGCCGTCGCGCGATCTCGGCGACGACACGCCGCCGAGCCGCGGATCAGCCGTGCCGAAGGCCGGCGCCTCCGGCGGCCGCCGCAAGAAGGGCGGCGAGCCCGAGAGCGGCATGGAGCCCCAGCCGCAGGGGTGAGGAACGGTCGGCCGAAGGCCGATCAATCGACAACGATTTGTCGATTGAAGTGACGAACGCCCGGAGCCATAGCGGAGGGCAAGACCGGTTCGCGTAGCGAGTTCGCCGTGCCTGGGCACGGCGAAAGGTTTTGAACGCCCGGGAGTTTCCGAAGGCAGCGAGAACCGGGCAGGCCGAGCGGTCCAGCGGAGCCGGACGTCATCGTCATGTGGATTGATGCCGGCGGTCCGGAACGTCAGCCGCCAGCGCTCTGGATTCTCTTCGCGGCCTCACCCTTGCGAGTCGATGAGCTTTTTTGCCTCTCGCCTGCCGAGCGCGATCCAACTATCCGCACTCCGACGGTGCGCCTCCAACATTCGCACATTGTCCAACAAAAAGCCGGCAGCGCCATCCGCGCCGCCGGCAAAAGGCTCGAAACTCGCTGACGGTCAGGAGTTGGTGGCCGCCTTCAGCCTGGCGTTGCACAGGCTGTAATAGCCGCCGCCCTTCTGGATCCAGCGCACACCGCCAAGCGTATCGGCGTCCTTGTTGGCGTAATATTGTTCGAGGCAGGTGTGCATGCGCGCCTTGCCGGGATTCTCGCTCGAGAATTTACGCGAGATCGCGGTCGGGAATTTCATGCCGCGCGGCGCCCTCGCGGTCGGCGTTTCGGGCTCGCTGGTGTAGTTGGCCTCGTCGATGCTCGGGACGGTGTCGTCGTCGGCCGCATTCGCACCGCAGGACGATTTTCTGAAATCGTTCCATTTCATGCCGTTCAGCGTTCCGCCAGCCTTGGCCTGCTGGTACTTGGCGCTGCATTCGGCCATCGTCAGTCCCTTGCCCTCCGAGGCTGCCGCCTTCCTGGACTTTTCGGCCTTGGCCGGAGCGGCAGCAGTGGCGCTTGCTCCGGGACCGCATTCGGCCTTGCGGAAGTCGTTCCACTTCATGCTGCCGAGTGTGCCCGCCTCCTTGGCTGCATTATACTTCGCGCTGCATTCGGCCATGGTGAGGCCCTTGGCGGTTTCGTCTTCGGTTTCGGACGAGGCTGCCGCCTTCCTGGATTTTTCGGGCTTGGCCGGAGCTACTGCAGTCGCGCTCGCTCCGGGACCGCATTCGGCCTTGCGGAAATCATTCCACTTGGCGCCGCCGAGCGTGCCAGCCTCCTTGGCGGCGTTGTATTTGGCGCTGCATTCGGCCATGGTCAGGCCCTTGGCCGTTTCATCCTTGTTCTCGGCCGCGGGTTCCGGTTCTGCGGTTGCGCTGGCGTCACTGCCGCATTCGGCCTTGCGAAAATCGTTCCATTTCATGCCGCCAAGCGTTCCGGCTTCCTTGGCGGCGTTATACTTGGCGCTGCACTCGGCCATGGTCAGCGCGCTCGCCGGGGCAGCCATAAAAAGTGATGCCAGGACGGCGAGGCAGGAAAGGGTGGCAAGTCGAGTGATGAGCATAGGGCACCTCCTGCTACCGCTCACAAGAACTACGGCCGTAACCATAGCGTGCAACAAAGCGTCCGGCCAGTGGATTGCGCGGTGCCCCGCGGGCTAAAGCGGCGTGCGGGGAGTAGGGGATGCCATTTCACGCCGCTTGCCACGGGCATGCCATATTGTGCTAAGATCAATTGCTTCCTCATGAGGGGGACGGCATTGGGCAACATCGCTATCCTATGGGAACGGACAGGCATGCCTTGCGATCGCCGCCAAGCGGAGGGTCGGGTGTCAGCATCCTCGTGTCATCAAAAGATTAAATAAAAACAGTTTATTGGTTCGTTCCAGACTTAGGTCTGAGGCCGAATCGAACTTTCAGTTGGGGCAAGGCGGCGTCAAGCTGCCGTCGTGCAATCGCGGATCATTGAGCGAAGTCAAAACCCAGATCAGAAATGACTTCTAAGGATTCGTAACAGATACTCACACTTTGTGATGCCGGCCGGCCGCGTGAATTGTGGCAAGGCGGGCCTCATCGAGTTTGTTTGGGGACCACCTGAATGACAAGAAAGTATTTTGGAACGGACGGTATCCGTGGACGGGCCAACAAATATCCCATGACCGCCGAGGTTGCGATGAAGGTCGGCATGGCGGCCGGCCTCTCCTTCCAGCGCGGCAAGCACCGGCATCGCGTCGTGCTCGGCAAGGATACGCGGCTCTCGGGCTACATGATCGAAAACGCCATGGTCGCGGGTTTCTGCGCGGCCGGCATGGACGTCTTCCTGCTCGGCCCCATCCCGACCCCCGCCGTCGCCATGCTGGCGCGGTCGCTGCGCGCCGACATCGGCGTGATGATCTCGGCCTCACACAACCCCTACTACGACAACGGCATAAAGCTGTTCGGGCCTGACGGCTACAAGCTGTCGGACGAGATCGAGATGCGTATCGAGAGCCTGCTCGACAGCGACGTCGACATCGCGCTGGCCGATGCCGACGGGCTCGGCCGGGCCAAGCGCGTCGACGGCGTGCACGACCGCTATATCGAATTCGCCAAGCGTACCCTGCCGCGCTCCATGTCGCTCGCCGGCCTGCGCATCGTCATCGATTGCGCGCATGGCGCCGGCTACAAGGTGGCGCCCGCCGCGCTCTGGGAACTCGGCGCAGAGGTCTTCACCATCAACAACGAGCCGAACGGCTTCAACATCAACCAGGATTGCGGCTCGACCCATCCGGCGAGCCTTGCCAAGAAGGTGCACGAGGTGCGGGCCGATATCGGCATCGCGCTCGACGGCGACGCCGACCGCATGATCATTGTCGATGAGAACGGCACGGTCGTCGACGGCGACCAGATCATCGCACTGATCGCCGAGGCCTGGCAGCAGAACGGTCGCCTCGCCGGCGGCGGGGTTGTGACCACGATCATGTCCAATCTCGGTCTCGAGCGCTTCCTGTCAGACCGGGATCTTCAGCTCTTCCGCACCCAGGTCGGCGACCGCTACGTGGTCGAGCACATGCGCGCGCACGGCTTCAATGTCGGCGGCGAGCAGTCCGGCCACATCATCCTGTCCGACTTCTCCACCACCGGCGACGGGCTGGTCTCGGCGCTGCAGGTGCTCGCCTGCATCAAGCGCTCGAACAAGCCGGTGAGCGAGCTGTGCCGAAAATTCGAGCCGGTGCCGCAGCTCCTCAAGAATGTCCGTATCTCCGGGGGCAAGCCGCTCGAATCCGCCACGGTGAAGGCCGCAATCGAGGACGCCCGCAACCGCCTCGGCAAGGCCGGCCGGCTGGTGATCCGCCCCTCCGGAACCGAGCCGCTGATCCGCGTGATGGCCGAGGGCGACGACCGCAGCCTGGTCGAGGCGGTCGTGGACGATCTGGTCGGCGTGATCTCCGAACTGCGCTCCGCCGCCTGACGACGCGCTTCCCGCAAGCGCCGCCGCGGCGCTTGCGACCGTCTTTGGCGGGGCGGGGATTCTCCCCGGGCACAGGCGTCGGCATCGCACCGGTGCTTCTCAGCTCGCGGTGCACTGTTTTTCCGACTGCGCCCGGCGGCCGGAGGTGACCTAGCCGTAGCGCCTTCCCGGTCCCACCGGGGGCGATCCGCGAACCCCTGTCCGGTGCGGTTTCCGCGTCGGCGGATGGAGCGGCGCTGCAGGCAACGATCGAATCAGCCCTTTCGCGCGCCCGGGAGCCGCTTGCGGACGCTTTTTCCGATCACCGATCATGGTTAAGCAACAGGGTTAAGCGCACTTTAACCTTTACCATTCATCATCCACGTGAGTTCAACCTCTTTCGGGCGAGTGCCTGGTCCCGAGGAACGTGGGGTACTGAAATGTTCAGACTGGGAATTGCGGGCCTCGCGGCCGTGCTTGCAAGCAGCGCCGCCGTGCCGGCGCTGGCGGCGGACTATGCCGAGCCGCCGGTTGTGGTCGAGGCGCCGGTCGAGCCGGTCTACGATGCGCCGGATATCGGCGGCTGGTACATCCGCGGCGACATCGACTATCACTGGATGGATTTCCGCGGCGCCGAATACACACTTTATGGCGAGCCTCTCGGCCAGACCGGCAGTCTCGACGGCGACCTCAAGGGCGCCATGTCGCTCGGCGCCGGTATCGGTTACCAGATCAACGACTATTTCCGCGTCGACCTGACCGGCGACTATTTCTTCGAGTCGGATTTCGACGGCAGCACGAGCGGCATCTGCGGCGGCGTGCTCTGCACCTCTTCCGACAGTTCTTCGGTCGAAGCCTTCCTGCTGCTGGCCAACGCCTATGTCGACCTCGGAACCTATTACGGCTTCACGCCGTATGTGGGCGCCGGTATTGGCGGTGCCTATGTCAAATGGGACACGCTGAAGAACACCGACGACAATGGAAGTTTTGAACATGAGGGCGACGGCGACTGGCGCTTCGCCTACGCGGCGATGGCCGGTGTCTCCTATTGCGTGACCGACCGCACCAAGCTGGACGTCGGCTACCGCTACTCGCACATCGACGGCGGCAAGATGTTCGGCTTTGCGGAGGGTGCCGGCCCCGGCTACGACGACGGTTTCAACACGCACGAAGTGCGGGCCGGCCTGCGCTACCAGTTCAGCGGCCGCACTGGCTGCGAAGCTCCCGTTCCGGTCGCCTACGAACCGGCGCCGGTCTACAAGCAGTAATCAAAAGTCCACTTTCATAGATCCGAACCGCCTGGCCCGTGCCGGGCGGTTTTGCTTTGTGCCCTTTTGATCTGGGGTTTTAACAAACGTCGTAAACCATCAGTTAGCCTTAACGTCCATTTAACCGTTATAGTTAACAATGCTTCTCGATCGCGATGGATGAACTGTCCGAGTCGTTGTCGCACGAGGAGGTCCCTGCCCATGATTGCTGCCAGACGCGCCGCGCTGCTGCTCGCGGCCACCCTGCTGCCCTCGGTGTCCGCGCTCGCCGCGGATTACGATCCGCCGGTGATCGTGGAGGCGGCGGAGGAATACGTTCCCGTCGAAGTGGGCTCGGGCTGGTATCTGCGCGGCGACATCGGCTACATCGTTTCGCAGGACACCGGACGATACACATACAGCGTCTCCGATGGGGTGAACTCCGGCAGCTCTTCCTTCGACAGCGCCTCGCTGGACAATGATTTCACCTTCGGCGCCGGTGTCGGCTACAGCTTCAACGAATGGTTCCGTGCCGAGGCGACGGTCGACGGTTTCCGCTCCGACTTTTCCGGCAGCACCAGCGCCGCGGTGCCATGTTCAGGCGATCCGGCGCTCGCCGGCACCGGCTGCCGTTCCAAGGATGGCACGGACATGTCCGCCATCAGCGTCATGGCCAACGGCTATGTCGACCTCGGCACCTATGTCGGCATTACGCCTTATCTCGGCGCCGGCCTCGGCTTCAGCTATGTCAGTTGGTCGGACCTCGGCTCTGACTACTTCTGCGTGGACGGCGCCGCGGCCTGCCCCAGCCCGGCCTTTGTCGGCAGCAGCAGCATGGGCGGCGAAAGCGACTGGCGCTTCACCTATGCGTTCATGGCCGGCGCGGCCTACGATCTCACCAAGGAGCTCAAGGTCGACATCGGCTACAGGTACAAGCACATCGACGGCGGCGACATGTTCGCCTGGTCCAGCGATGGGCTCAGCATCAAGGGCAAGGACAGCGACCTTCAGCAGCACGAGATTCGCGTCGGCCTGCGCTACGAGCTCTGGTAAGCCGGCAAACCAGTTTCCGACATCCTAGTGTCGTGATTTCGAAGTTCGCTTCATTGTTGATATCAGCCACTTAGGCGAACTTCGAAATCAAAACGACACTAGAATCAATTAGTTGCTAGTGTCCCTCAGATTCCGAAATTCATTCTGAGTGTGATATCAAATGCGGCGAATTTCGGAATCAGGACACTAGCGCGGCGGGCCTTTGCCCGCCGCTTGCGTTTTGGTCTGCCGCTGCGTCATCCTGTTCCGGATACGACGAAAACTTTGCCCTTGACGGCACAGGACCGACCGAATATCCCCGCCAGCGGGCCACCCCTCCCCAACGAGGGGCTTTCTATCTGGAAGGATAGCCATATGACGACGACCGTCTCCAAGCCCGGACTCCGTCCGGCAAACCCCGATTTTTCATCCGGTCCCTGCGCGAAACGTCCCGGCTGGTCGGTCGAGGCGCTGAAGAACGCGGCGCTCGGCCGCTCCCACCGCGCCAAGATCGGCAAGACCAAGCTAGAGCAGGCAATCGCGCTGACGCGCGAGGTGCTGCAGGTTCCAGCCGACTACCGCATCGGCATCGTGCCGGCCTCCGACACCGGCGCCGTCGAGATGGCGATGTGGTCGCTGCTCGGGGCGCGCGGCGTCGACATGCTTGCCTGGGAAAGTTTTGGCGCCGGCTGGGTGACCGATGTCGCCAAGCAGCTCAAGCTCAAGGACGCGCGGATCTTCGAGGCGCCCTACGGCGCGCTGCCCGACCTCCAGAAAGTCGATTTCGACCGCGACGTAGTGTTCACCTGGAACGGCACAACCTCGGGCGTGCGCGTCGCCGACGCCGATTTCATCCCGGCCGCGCGCGGCGGCCTGACCATCTGCGACGCCACTTCCGCCGCCTTCGCGCAGCGGCTGGACTTTTCCAAACTCGATGTCGTGACATTCTCCTGGCAAAAAGTCCTGGGCGGCGAGGGCGCGCATGGCATGCTCATCCTGTCGCCGCGCGCTGTCGAGCGGCTGGAGACCTACAAGCCCGACTGGCCGTTGCCGAAGATCTTCCGCCTGACCTCGGGCGGCAAGCTGATCGAAGGCATTTTCAAGGGCGAGACGATCAACACGCCGTCCATGCTCTGTGTCGAGGATTATCTGGACGCGCTGGAATGGGCGAAGTCGGTCGGCGGTCTCGACGGGCTGGTCGCCCGCGCCGAAGCCAACGCCGCCGTGCTGGCCGACTGGGTGGCGCAGAACCCGGCGGTGGATTTCCTCGCCGAGGTTCCCGAGACGCGGTCCAACACCTCGGTCTGCCTGCGCTTCGTCGACCCGGTGGTCGCTGGTCTCGACGATGCCGGCCAGCAGGCTTTTGTGAAGGCATTCACGGCCGCACTTGAGGCGGAGAAGGTGGCCTATGATATCGCCAGCTACCGCGACGCCCCGCCCGGTCTGCGCATCTGGTGCGGCGCGACCGTCGAGACCGACGATGTGCGCAAGCTGATGCCCTGGCTCGACTGGGCCTTCGCGCAGCAGAAGGCAGCGCTGAAGGCCGCGGCATAGCCGCCAGCCACCCTCCCCTGGAGGGGGAGGGTCGACGCGAAGCGTCGGGGTGGGGTGCGATCCTCATCCCTTTCAGATTAGTTCACCCCACCCCGGACCTACGGTCCGACCCTCCCCCTCCAGGGGAGGGTGGCAAAAGGAAGCTGCCATGCCCCGCGTTCTCGTTTCCGACAAACTCTCCACCACTGCCGTGCAGATCTTCAAGGATCGCGGCGTCGAGGTCGACTACCTGCCCGATCTCGGCAAGGACAAGGACAAACTGCTCGAAGTGATCGGCCAGTATGACGGCCTCGCCATCCGCTCGGCCACAAAAGTCACGGAAAAGCTGATCGCCGCCGCGACCAATCTGAAGGTCATCGGCCGCGCCGGCATCGGCGTCGACAATGTCGACATCCCCGCCGCCTCGCGCCGCGGCATCATCGTCATGAACACGCCATTCGGCAATTCGATCACCACCGCCGAGCACGCCGTGGCCATGATGTTCGCGCTGGCCCGCCAGATCCCGGAAGCCAATGCCTCCACCCATGCGGGAAAATGGGAAAAGAACCGCTTCATGGGGGTCGAGATCACCGGCAAGACGCTGGGCGTCATCGGCTGCGGCAATATCGGCTCGATCGTGGCGACGCGCGGCGTCGGCCTGAGGATGCATGTGGTTGCCTACGACCCGTTCCTGTCGGAGAGCCGCGCCACCGAGCTCGGCGTCGAGAAGGTCGAGCTGGACGAGTTGTTCCGCCGCGCCGACTTCATCACGCTGCACACGCCGCTGACCGACAAGACACGCAACATCATCGACGCGGCGGCCATCGCCAAGATGAAGAACGGCGTGCGCATCATCAATTGCGCGCGTGGCGGGCTGATCGTCGAGGCCGACCTGATCGCCGCGCTGAACAGCGGCAAGGTGGCGGGTGCCGGCATCGACGTGTTCGAGACCGAGCCGGCGACCGAGCACCCGCTGTTTGGCATGGAGAACGTGGTGACGACACCGCATCTCGGCGCATCGACCAGCGAGGCGCAGGAGAACGTCGCCCTGCAGGTGGCCGAGCAGATGTCCGACTACCTGATCAAGGGCGCGGTCTCCAACGCCATCAACATGCCGTCGATCACGGCGGAGGAGGCGCCGCGGCTGAAACCCTTCATCAAGCTGGCGGAGGTGCTCGGCGCCTTTGTCGGCCAGGTGACAGAGGAGCCGATCAAGGAGGTGGAGCTGCTGTTCGACGGCTCCACCGCCGCCATGAACACGCGCGCCCTGATCAGCGCCGCACTCGCCGGCCTGATCCGGCCGCAGGTGGCCGACGTCAACATGGTGTCGGCGCCGGTCATGGTGAAGGAGCGCGGCATCGTCTTGTCCGAGGTCAAGCGCGACAAGTCCGGCGTCTTCGACGGCTACATCAAGCTGACGGTGACCACCGAGAAGCAGACGCGCTCGATCGCCGGCACCTGCTTTTCCGACCACAAGCCGCGCTTCATCCAGATCAAGGGCATCAATCTCGACGCCGAAGTGGGACAGCACATGCTCTACACGACCAACCCCGACGCGCCGGGCATCATCGGCCTGCTCGGCACCATCTGCGGCAAGAACAACGTCAACATCGCCAACTTCCAGCTCGGCCGCAACCGGCCGGGCGGCGACGCCATCGCGCTGCTCTATCTCGATGCGCCGTTCCCGGAGGACGTGCTGGCCGAGTTGCGCGCCAACCCGAAGATCGTCTCGGCCAAGCCGCTGAAGTTCGACGTGGCGGCCGCCTGACTGATCGTCGGGTCGGCCGCCAGCCGGCTCAGCTTTTCACGGTCGAGGCCGCATAGATCTCGTCGATCGATTTCTTGAGCGCGGCCTGGAACTCGGCGTCGCTCATCGAATGCCTGAGATCCTCGGCGAGCGCCCGCGAAAAACTGGCGATCATGCCGTGGTTTTCGGCCAGCCGCCTGCAGGCGTCGGCGCGGCTGTAGCCACCCGAAAGCGCCACCACGCGGGCGACGCGCGGATGCTCGACCAGCGGCGCGTAAAAATCCGGCTGGTCGGGGATCGTCAGCTTGAGCATGACTTTCCGGTCCTGTGGCAGGGCGTCGAGCCGGCCAAGAATCTCGCCGCGCAGGATGGCCTCCGCGCCCGGTTTGTCCGGGCTCTTGATCGAGACTTCCGGCTCGATGATCGGCACCAGCCCGTGCGCGGCGATCTGCGCGGCGACGTCGAACTGCTGCGCCACGACAGCGGCGATGCCGCCCTTCGACGGCAGGTTGATGACCGAGCGCATCTTGGTGCCGAACACGCCGAGTTTCACCGCGCGTTCCAGCAGCGGGTCCAGCGTCGGCATCGGCTTCATCAGGCTGACGCCGTCGCTATCGGCCTCCAGCCCCTTGTCCACCTTGAGGAACGGGATGATGCGCCGGTCCTCCCACAGGTAGGTCGGCACCGGCTTGTCGCCGGCCGTGCCGTCCATGGTACGCTCGAACAGGATGGCGCCGAGAATCTTGTCGCCGGTGAAGGCCGGCGCGGACATGATGCGCACCCGCATCTCGTGCACCAGCCTGAACATCTCCGCCTCGCCGCTATAGGCGGTCTCGGGAATGCCGTAGAGTTTCAGCGCGCCGGGCGTCGATCCGCCGCTCTGGTCGAGCGCCGCGATGAAGCCGGGGCTTTGCGAAATCCGCGCCATCATTTCGGTATTGCTCATGCCGTTCTCCCTTTTGTCGTGAGGGACGCTGGACGCGTGTCCTCTTCGCCTGCCTGTCGATCAAGTTTGGCACGGAGTTTGAAAGCATCGCAATCGGCATGTCGCAACGCGACGGGCAGGCTGCGGCCGCGCATCCTGCCCGGCGACCGCGTCGCCCCGATAGCCGGTGGTCCATAAACATCGGAGCAGGAGAAAATTCCGCGAAAAATCCTGGTCTCCACGGCGATTCTGCTGATATCCGTGGTCGCGCTCGCGAGACCTTGCGGCTATAGAAGCCCGTTGCCCGGGTTCCGGGCTGTCTGCATTTGAGGATATGACATGGCCAACGTTGTGGTCGTCGGCTCGCAGTGGGGCGACGAGGGAAAAGGCAAGATCGTCGACTGGCTGGCCGACCGCGCCGATGTGGTCGTGCGTTTCCATGGCGGCCACAATGCCGGCCACACGCTGGTCATCGACGGCGTCAGCTACAAGCTCGCCTTGCTTCCCTCCGGGCTGGTGCAGGGCAAGCTTTCGGTCATCGGCAACGGCGTCGTCGTCGACCCGCACCATTTCGTCATGGAGTTGGAGAAGCTGCGCGCACAGGGAGTGACCATCACCCCGGAGGTGCTGCGCGTCGCCGACAACGCGCCGCTGATCCTGTCGCTGCACCGTGAGCTTGACGGCTTTCGCGAGGACGCAAACGCCGGCCTGAAGATCGGCACGACGCGGCGCGGCATCGGTCCTGCCTATGAGGACAAGGTCGGCCGCCGCTCGATCCGGCTGATCGACCTGGCCGAGCCCGACACGCTGATGCCCAAGATCGAGCGGCTGCTCACCCATCACAACGCGTTGCGCCGCGGGCTGGGGCTGGTCGAGGTCGACGCGAATGCCATCCATCACGAACTGACCTCGATCGCCGACAAAATCCTGCCCTTCATGGACCAGGTCTGGCGCGTGCTCGACGAGAAGCGCCGCGCCGGCGCACGCATCCTGTTCGAGGGCGCGCAGGGCGCGCTGCTCGACAACGACCACGGCACCTATCCCTTCGTCACCTCGTCGAACACGGTGGCGGGGCAGGCCGCGGCTGGCTCCGGTCTCGGCCCGACGGCGATCGGCTACGTGCTCGGCATCACCAAGGCCTACACCACCCGCGTCGGCGAAGGGCCTTTCCCCTGCGAACTCGACGACGAGGTCGGACGCCACCTGGCGACGGTCGGCCGCGAGGTCGGCGTCAACACCGGTCGGCCGCGCCGCTGCGGCTGGTTCGACGCGGTGCTGGTGCGCCAGACGGTCAAGACCTCGGGCATAACCGGCATCGCGCTGACCAAGCTGGACGTGCTCGACGGCCTGAAGGAGATCAAGGTCTGCGTCGGCTACGAGCTGGACGGGCAGAGAATCGACTACCTTCCTGCCTCAATGCGGGCACAAGCTGCGGTTAAGCCGATCTACGAAACCCTCGAAGGGTGGTCGCAAACGACGGCCGGGGCGAGGAGCTGGGCAGAATTGCCGGCCCAGGCGGTGAAATATGTGCGATACATCGAGGAACTGATCGGGGCGCCCGTCGCGCTCCTCTCCACCAGCCCGGAACGGGACGACACGATACTTGTGACGGATCCGTTTCAGGACTAGTTTTGGCCACCCCCTAACCGACGCTCATCGAGACGCCCGCACAAACCGGGATCACAGGTCGACACCAGAATGGCAGATTTCGTAGCGGTCCTGAAGAAGACCCTGGAAGGTTTGAGCGACACCACGCCCGCCATGCGCGAGAAGGTGTACGAGAAGGCGCGCATCACGATCGCCGGAAAGCTCGCCGCGATGAACCCGCCTTTGCCGGAGGGCGTCGTCGTCAAGCAGAAGCAGGCGCTTGAGGAAGCGATCGTCCAGGTCGAGAAGGAATATCGCAAGCCGGCCGACCCGCTGAGCGAGCTGGAAAGCGTCTTTGCGTCGCTGAAAAATCCCGACCCGAAGATCGTGCTGCGGGACACCGCGGCGAAGCCGCCCGCGGCCGAAAGGGCGCAGCCGGCGCCTGCCGCGCCGAAGCCGGCATCCGCGCCGGCCGCCGTTCCTGCGGCGGCGAAAACGGTCGCGCCAAGCCCCGCTGCGCCTAAATCGCAGGCAGCTCCGCCGGCTCCGGCAAAATCCTCGACGCCGCAAGCCAAGGCAGAACCGGCGTCGCCGGCGGTCAAGGCGGCCTCGCCGGCAGCCAAGGCGGTGGTCATTCCGCCTCCTCCGTCCCCGGACGAATCCGCTCCCGCCGACGCCTTCGTCGAGGACGAAGTGGTGGAGGATGACGGCGGACCGCCGTTCCTGCCGGGGCGGGATGACGGCGAGACGATCGTCGGCGACGAAGAGCCCGAGCGCCGCAGGGGCTATGGCCGGCTGATCGCCGCCGGCGTCGTGCTGGCTATCCTCGCGGGCGGTGGCTACGCGGCATGGGCGAACAGGGACAAGGTGGAGCAAATGCTGGCGGGCCTCGGCCTGCCGGGGCTGGGCCAGTCGCCCGGCGCGCCGGAAGCGACGCCGGCCGCCGAACCCGCGCCCGACGTCGCGGCGGTGCAGCCGCCCGCTGAGCCGGAGCCCGCCCAGCCGGCGCCGGAAGCGGCGGCTCCCGAGCCGCCTGTCGAGGAGGGCCCGCAGAAATTCACCCAGCGGCTCAATGCGGACGGCACAGAGACTGATGCCGGCCCGGCAAATGCGCCGGCAGCAATCGGCGAAGGCACGTCGATCGCCGCCGTCACCCAGCCGTCAATGCCGTCGGCCGAACCCGCCGCGCCGGCTCCCGCCGATCAGCCGCCCGCGGCGACGCCCGGCACGCCGACCGAAAATCCCGCCGAGACCGCACAGGCGCCCGGCGAGCCGCCGCCGGCCGATGCGCCGCAAGCGCCGGCGGCCGCGGGCGAAACCCCGGCTGCACCGGCGGATGCTCCCGCCACCGGGCCGACGGATACTCCCGGCCAGCCCCCCGAGACCGCGGCCGCGCCAACGGACGCCCCTGCGCAGCCAACGCCTCCCGAGGCTGCAGCCGCACAGCCGCCTGCGACGGAGACGCCGCCGGCAACACCCACGACGCCCGAGCCGGGCACGCCGCCGGCTACGGCCGAAACGCCCGCCGCCGAACCGGCCGCGCCGGCCCAGCCTGCGCAGACCGCACAAGGCGAGCCGGGGGTTGCCGTCGGGCAACGCGCGATCTTCTACGAGGAGCGCACCAACGTCGCCGACGCCTCAGCGGAGCCGGGCTCGATCGTCTGGTCGATGGTGCAGGAATCGCCGGGCGGCGACCTGCCGCCCGAACCGGCGATCCGCGCCGAGGCGACCATTCCCGGCAAGGACGTCCAGTTGCGCATGACCATCCGCCGCAACGCCGACCAGACGCTCCCGGCCAGCCACATCATCGAGATGATCTTCCTCACCCCGCAGGGGTTCGAGGGCGGCGGCATCGACAATGTGCTGCGCGTCTCGCTCAAGGGGTCCGAGCAGGAGGCCGGCAGTCCGCTGCTCGGCATTCCCGCGAAGATCGCCGACGGCTTCTTCCTGATCGCGCTCAATGACACCAAGCCGGAGGTCGAGGCGAATACGCGGCTGCTGCGTGCCCAGTCGTGGATCGACGTGCCGATTCAGTACAAATCCGGCCGGCGCGCCCTGTTTACGATGGAAAAGGGCATTCCCGGTACAAAAGTGTTCGACGAAGCGCTGAAGGCTTGGCAGGCGGCGAGCAGCGGCTGACGGCTGGGGTCGAGGCCGCGGGTCAAAATCCCTGGAACAGCATCTCCAGCGCCCCGGCGATGTCGTCGCCGTGGCGGGCGAAGTTGGTTATCGGTTCCGGCAGGCGCGACGCCGGGATCGTCGCGATCAGATGCGTGAACATCACATATTGCCTGCCGTCGATGATGAAGGCGGGGTTGAGCCGGCGTATGGCCTTGACCGACACCGAGGCCGGCAGCAGGGGCGCCACCACCCGCGTGTTCAGGTCGCTCAGCAGGTCGGCCTGGAGTTCGAGCAGGAAACCGTCGCCCGACGGGCTGGGAAACACGTCGTACTTCGCCATCAGGCCTGGCCCGGCTCGTGCAGCGGCAGGGATTGCTTTTCGGCGTAGTCGTTTAGGCTCTGGATGATGTCGCGGTTCTCGATCTTCCAGAGCCGCGCCTTTTCCTCGCCCACGGCTCCGGCGACGCTCTCCTCGGCGACGCGCGAGATGTTGATGTCGAGATTCTTGGCCTCGGCGACGAGACGGGCGTCGAGGGACAGATTTGCCGGTTTTCGCACTACGGAACGGGCCCCGGCGCGCATTACGCATCCCCAATCGCGCATAGTCTATGCGCACGGACTCTGGCGTTGCAGCCGGTCGGAGGCAAATCTGGCGGGTTACCCCTCCATTTCCTCACGCAGCATTTCGAGCTCCAGCCACTCGTCCTCTAGCGTTTTCAACGTCTCGCGCTCCTTGTCCAGCGCGGCGATGGTCTTCTGGAAGCCGCCGGGGTCGCGCGTGTAGAAGGCCGGATCGGCAATGCGGTCCTCCAGTGCCGAGATCGACGCCGTCACTGCCTCGATCTTCTTGGGCAAGGTTTCCAACGCGAATTTCTGCTTGAAGGAGAGTTTTTGCGCCGGCGCCTTGGCGGCGGGTGCAGGCGCGGCGTCGGCCTTCGGCGCGGGAGTGGCCGTCTTCGCTTCCTTCCGGCGGTCCGTCAGTTTGGTGCCGCCGCGCTGCGCCAGCATGTCGGAATAGCCGCCGGCATATTCGACCCAGCGGCCTCCGCTATCCGGGGCGATCACGCTGGTGACGGTGCGGTCGAGGAAGTCGCGGTCATGGCTGACCAGCAGCACCGTGCCCGCATACCCCGCCACAAGCTCCTGGAGCAGGTCCAGCGTCTCCATGTCGAGATCGTTGGTCGGTTCGTCGAGCACCAGAACGTTGGATGGCCTCGCCAGCACGCGCGCCAGGATCAGCCGCGCCCGCTCGCCGCCCGAAAGCTCGCGGATGGGCGTGCGCGCCTGCTCGGGCTTGAACAAGAAATCCTTCATGTAGGAGACGACGTGCCGCTGCTCGCCATTGACCACGAGGTTTTCGCCGCGCCCGTCGGTGAGGAAATGCGAAAGCGTCTCCTCGGGATCGACCGCCCGCTTCTGGTCGAGCGTGGCGATCTCAAGGTTGACGCCGAGCCGTACCGAGCCGGTGTCGGGCTCCAGTTCGCCGGTCAGCATCTTGAGCAGCGTCGTCTTGCCCGCGCCGTTAGGGCCGACCAGGCCGATCCGCGCCCCACGCGCGATGCGGGTCGAGAAGTTGTCGACCACGACGAGTTCGCCGTAGCGCTTGCCGATAGCCTTTGCCTCGATGACCAGCTTTCCCGACTCCGAGGCGTCGGTCGCCGCCAGCGTCGCAAGGCCTTCCGGCCCGCGATGGCCGCGCAGTCTTACGCGCATATCCTGCAGCTCGCCCAGGCGGCGCATGTTGCGCTTGCGCCGGGCGGTGACCCCATAGCGCAGCCAGTGCTCCTCGCGCACGATCTGGCGGGCCAGCTTGTGCTGGTCGCGTTCTTCTTCCTCCAGCACCGTGTCGCGCCAGGACTCGAAATGTCCAAACCCCTTGTCCAGCCGGCGGGTCTGGCCGCGATCCAGCCAGACCGTGGCGCGGCTGACGCGTTCGAGGAAGCGCCTGTCGTGGGAGATCACGATGACGGCCGAACTAGACCGGTTGATCTCCTCCTCCAGCCACTCGATGGTTTCGAGGTCGAGATGGTTGGTCGGCTCGTCGAGCAGCACGATGTCGGGCTGAGGGGCGAGCACCCGCGCCAGCGCTGCCCGCCGCGCCTCGCCGCCCGACAGCGCCTCCGGCTTCTCCTCGCCGCTCAGGCCGAGGTTTTCCAGCAGATAGGTCGCGCGATAGGGATCGTCGGCCGGGCCGAGGCCAGCCTCGACATAGGCCCTGACGCTGGCGAAACCGTCCATGTCGGGGATCTGCGGCAGGTAGCGCACCGTCGCCGAAGGCTGGCGGAACACCTCGCCGTCCTGCGGCTCGATCATGCCGGCGGCGATCTTCAAAAGCGTCGACTTGCCAGAGCCGTTGCGGCCGACCAGCGCGATGCGGTCGCCGGCCGAGGCTGACAGCGCCGCGCCGTCGAGCAGCGGCGCGCCGCCGAAGGTCAGCCGGATGCCGTCGAGGGCAAGCAGCGGGGGAGCCATGGCGGTTCCTTCTAGTCCTGTGCGGTCTGAGTGACTGCCGGATGCACGATCAGCATCGCGCGGCCGTCTTCGAGGGTGATTTCCAGCGGCCCGTCCGTCTCGTTGGAAATGGTCCACGACGAGCCGAAAGGCACGGTTACATCGTGCAGGGGCCACTTTGCGCCGGTCACCGTCAAGCCCGTCAGTTCGGAAAACGCGATGACGCTGAACAAGGTATTGTTCGGAAAGGAAAATCGGGACTTCTCGCGGAGCGGGAACCCCTCCTGCCGGCCGCTCGTCAGCGCGACCGGAATTCCCTTTTCCATCAAGCGGATAGCGAGCGTCAGGTGCAGGAATTCATGGTCGCTGCGCGGTCCCCCGAAGGCACCCACCAGCAGCAGCGAGGTGGCGCCGCGCTCAAGCGCGATGTCGGCGGCAAGCTCGCCGTCGGTCTTGTCCTTCTCCCGCGGAAACCCTTGCCTTTCAACGGCTTGCAAGCGCTCCGGCAAGTCTTCCGGCTCCGAATCGAAATCGCCCACCCACAGCTCCGGCACCACGCCGAGCGCTTCCGCGTGCTTCATTCCGGCATCCGCCGCGATGGTTCTCGTGCCCTTTGCCTGGCGCAAAACGGCCGGCGTGGGGAACAGGTCGCCGCCAAGGAGGATGGTGAAAAGGCTCATGCGCAAGCGCTCTATCACGCGCGCGTCTGAAAACGGAAGCCGACAAAGCCGCTTGCGCGCGACTTCGAGCGGGCCTAATGTCCGCGCCGCTCTAACGGGGTGCCGGCTGCACGATCTTGCGGACCGGCTGAGAGGCGAGACGCCAACCCGCTGAACCTGATCCGGCTCGTACCGGCGGAGGGATTAGAAGCGATCGGAACATCCGGCGCCCAATTCCCTTCAATTCGAATGATGGAGGCGCCGATGCGCAAGATTGTTACGATATTGTTCCCCGCTCTGCTCGCTTTCGGCGTCTCGCCGGCCGTCGCGCAGGAAAAAACCCTGACCGTCTACACCTATGAAAGCTTCACCTCCGAGTGGGGCCCCGGCCCGCAGGTGGAGAAGGCGTTCGAAGCCGAATGCGGCTGCGACCTCAAATTCGTCGGCGTGGCGGACGGCGTCGCGCTGCTCAACCGCGTGAAGCTGGAGGGCGCCGGCACCAAGGCCGACATCGTGCTCGGTCTCGACACCAACCTGACCGCCGAAGCCAAGGCCAGCGGCCTGTTCGCACCCTCGGGCGTCGACACGTCCGCCGTCCATGTGCCGGGCGGCTGGATCGACGACACATTCGTGCCTTTCGACTACGGCTATTTTGCCGTGATCTACGATTCGGAAAAGCTGCCCGATCCGCCGAAGAGCCTGCACGAACTGGTGGACGGCGACTCGGCCCAAAAAATCGTCATCCAGGATCCGCGCACCGCGACGCCGGGTCTGGGGCTGCTGCTGTGGGTGCGCTCGGTTTATGGCGACGAAGCGCCGGCCGCCTGGGCAAAGCTCCGGAAGCGCGTGCTGACGGTAACGCCCGGCTGGAGCGAGGCCTACGGCCTGTTCACCAAGGGCGAAGCGCCGATGGTGCTGTCCTACACGACGTCGCCGGCCTACCACATCATCGCCGAAGGCACTCAGAAGTATAAGGCCGCGCCGTTCTCCGAAGGCCACTATCTGCAGGTGGAAGTCGCCGGCATGACGACGGTTGGTGCCGCAAACCCGCTGGCGAAACAGTTTCTTGCCTTCATGACCGGGCCGAAATTCCAGGACGTCATCCCCGAAACCAACTGGATGTTCCCGGCCGGAAAGACCGACAAGCCGCTCAATGCCGCCTTCGACACGCTGGTAAAGCCGGAAAAGACGCTGATCTACAATTCCGAAGAGGTCGAGAAGAACCGCAAGGCTTGGGTCGACGAGTGGCTCTCGGCGATGAGCGAGTAAGCTTACGGGCGTATTGAGATGGCCGACCGCCGCGTTCTCGCGGGCATCGCTGCGCTAGCCTGCCTCGGCCTGCTGATCGGCGGAGCTTTCCTTGGCCTCGTACTGGAAGGCGCCGGCGATTGGTCCGGCGCGTTGGCCGCCTCGGACGCCTACCTGCTGCGTGTGAGCCTGTTCACGCTGTGGCAAGCGGCGCTCTCCACGCTGTTGTCGGTCGCGCCGGCGATGCTTGTCGCCCGCGCCTTGTCCCGTCATCCCTCGTTCCTCGGACGTGCATTGATCCTGCGTCTGTTCGCATTGCCGCTGGCGCTGCCGGCAATCGTCGCCGCGCTCGGACTTCTCGAGTTGTTCGGCCGCGCCGGCTATCTCGCCGGTGTTCTCGGCTGGCTTGCGGGTGGCGACTGGCCCGGCATCTACGGCCTGTCCGGCATTCTCGTCGCGCATGTGTTCTTCAATCTGCCACTGGCGACACGCCTGTTCCTCGAAGCGCTGGACACCGTGAGCGCCGACCAGTGGCGGTTGGCGAGCCAACTCGGCATGCGTGCCGCGCCATCTTTCCGCTTCATCGAGTGGCCGGTGCTGCGTGCGTCACTTCCTGGTGTCGCCGGCCTGGTCTTCATGCTCTGCATCACCTCTTTCACGCTGGTGCTGATGCTGGGTGGTGGCCCGCGCGCCACGACGCTGGAGGTCGCCATCTACCAGTCGCTGCGCTTCGATTTCGACCCGGCGCGCGCCGTGATGCTGACCGTGTTGCAGATCGGGCTCACCGTCGCGGCCGTGTACGCGCTGTCGCGCCTGGGGGCCAACATGACCGGCGACGCCAATCTCAGCGTGGCGTCGCCACGCCCGCCGGCGGCGGGTCCTGGTGAGACGGCCTTCAACGCCATCCTGCTCGGCGCGGCGCTGCTGTTTGTCGCAGGACCACTGGCCGCGACGGTCGCCTCCGGCTTGCAGGCCGATCTGGCGCGCCTTGCCTCCGAGGCAACCGTGCGGAAGGCGACGGCGACGAGCCTCGTGCTGGCGCTGGCGGCGTCCGTGTTGGCGGTGGCGCTCGCCTGGTCGCTGGTGGCGGCGCGCCGTGCGCTGGCGGCGTCCAGGCGCTCCGGCTCGCTGCTGGAGCGGGCGATGGACACCGGCGCCGGCTTCGTGCTCGTGGTGCCGCCGATCGTCATCGGGGCGGGCTGGTTCATGCTGGTGCGGCGCTATGCCGACGTTTTCGCCATCGCGCCGGCAATGGTCGTCACGGTCAATGCGGCGATGGCGATGCCGTTTGCGGTGCGCGCCATCCGGCCCGCCTATGACGCCGCCGCCGACCGTCACGACAGGCTCTGCGCCGCGCTCGGCATTACCGGCTGGACGCGGCTGACGCTGATCGACTGGCCGGTGCTGAAACGCGCGCTGGCGACGGCTGGCGCCTTCGCCATGGCTCTGTCGCTGGGCGATCTCGGCGTTGTTGCGCTGTTCGGCAGCGATTCCGTGCAGACCTTGCCCTATCTGCTGCTCGCGCGCATGGGCAGCTACCGCACCGCCGACGCCGCCGGCGTAGCGCTGCTGCTCGGACTGCTCTGCCTTGCCTTGATGATGGTGGCCGACCGGTTCGGCCGTGGAACCGTGCGATGAACGAAACGCTATCCGGCATCGCTCTTGAGGACGTGCGGTTTCGCTATCCCGACATGGAGATGCACTTCGACATAGCCATTCCGCCGAATGCGATCACCGCCGTCATGGGGCCGAGCGGTTCGGGAAAGTCGACGCTGCTCGATTTCATCGCCGGTTTTCGCGCGCCGGAAAGCGGGCGCGTCCTGATCGGCGGCGCGGACGTCACCGGATTGCCGCCGGACCGCCGGCCGGTGTCGATGGTGTTCCAGGAAAACAACCTGTTCGCTCATCTCGACGTAGCGAAAAACGTCGGGCTGGGGCGATCGCCATCGCTCAAACTGTCCGCCGCCGACCACGAGGCGGTGGCGGATGCTCTGAGACGAACCGGCTTGACCGGGAAGGAAAGACGGCTGCCGCGCGAGCTTTCCGGCGGCGAACGCCAGCGCGTCGCGATCGCGCGTGTCCTGGTCCGCAACAGGCCGGTCCTGCTGATGGACGAACCCTTCGCGGCGCTCGGACCGGCCCTGCGCGAGGACATGATGGAACTCATCGCCACGCTTCAGGCCGAGCGCGAGCTGACCGTCGTGCTGGTTACGCACCATCCGGAGGACGCCCGCCGCGTCGCCAGCCACATCGCCTTCGTCGAGAACGGCACGGTCGCGGCGTCTGGCCCGGCCGCCGATTTTTTTGCACCCGATGGACCCGAGGCGTTCAGGCGCTATGTCGGAGAAGCGGTTTCTGCTGGCGATTTGCCGAGATTCGCCCGGAAGCCGACATAATTGCGAGGCAGACGGGGTCACGGCCACATTTTGCGCACGTCGCGGCTGGACCATAATGGCGTGTACGCGCGACGCCTGAAAGGCGATACACTCGGGCCAACGAATCGAAAGGAAGCGACCCTGCCGGACGTCCTGAACAGACGCGACAATTCGTGCTGGTTTGTGGGTGCGAATGCCCGGCATCTGGCGGCGCTGGCTCTGGCGGTCTTCCTGGCCGGCTGCGAGAGCTTTCCGTCGAGCGTCGCGGAATCGAACTTCCAGCCATCCGACAAGCCGATCACCGTCGACACCGTTACCCGCAACGACCGGATGGCCGCGCTGGCGCGGGCCCAGCATCCGCGCATCCTCGCCACCTATGGCGGCGAATATTCCGATCCGAAGCTGGAACGCATGGTCGCCAAGGTGGTCGGCAGCCTGACCACGGTCTCGGACAATCCGACCCAGAGCTACCGCATCACCATCCTCAACTCGCCAAACGTCAACGCCTTCGCGCTGCCGGGCGGTTATCTCTACGTGACGCGCGGCCTTCTGGCGCTCGCCAACGATTCGGCGGAACTTGCGGCCGTCATCGCTCACGAGATGGGCCACGTCACCGCCAATCACGGGCTGGCGCGCCAGCAGAAAGAGGCGGAGGAAGTGCTTGCCAACAAGGTGGTGAGCGACGTGCTCGGGGAGACGCCGGTCGCCAAGGTGGCGCTGATCAAAGGCAAGCTCAGGCTGGCGCAGTTCTCGCGCAACCAGGAGCTTGAGGCGGACGCCATCGGCATCAAGACCAGCGGGCTCGCCGGCTACGACCCCTATGCGGCCGCGCGTTTCCTGCAGTCGATGGCCGACTACAGCAATTTCCGCTCCATCAGCGGCGCGACCGACCCCAGCCTCGACTTCCTCGCCAGCCACCCGAACGCGCCGCAGCGCATCGAACTGGCGCGTGCGCATGCCCGCCAGTTTGGACAGCCAGGCACCGGCGCGACAGACCGCACCTCCTTCCTGGCCGGCATAGACGGACTGCTCTACGGCGACACGCCGGAAGAAGGTTATGTGCGCGGCAACACCTTCCTTCATCCCGGACTGGGGATTTCCTTCTCCGTGCCGTCGAACTTCGTGATCGACAACAGCGCAGCCGCGGTGACCGCAACCGGGCCGGGCGACATGGCGATCCGTTTCGATGGCGTGTCGCTCGACCGCAAGGTTTCGCTGGCGGATTATATAAGTTCGGGCTGGGTGACCGGGCTCGACCCATCCAGCGTTCGCAGCGAAAAGATCAACGGCAACGAGGCGGCGATCGCCAGCGCGCGCGCCGAAGGCTGGCAGTTCGACATCACGGTGATCCGCGTCGGCGCCCAGGTCTATCGCCTGCTGACGGCCGCGCCGGTGGCCAATACGACCATGAATGTGGTGGCGCGGCAGGTCGGATCCAGTTTCCGGGCGCTCAGCGCCGGCGAGAAGGCGGCGCTGAGGCCGCTGCACGTGAAGGTGATCGCGGTGAAGCCCGGCGACACGGTCGGCACGCTGTCGGCCAAGATGGAAGGTGTCGACCGCAAGCTCGACCTCTTCCGCGTGCTCAATGCGCTGTCGCCGGTTGCCTCGGTTTCGGCCGGCGACAAGGTCAAGATCATCACCGACAAGTAGGGCAGTCTCAGGCAAGGAAAGCGGCGTTCTCGCTGACCAGCGCGACACGCAGCTTCTCCAGCGCGCGGCTTTCGATCTGGCGCACGCGTTCCTTGGAGATGCCAAGCGACGCGCCGAGCGATTCCAACGTGGCGCCATCGTCCTGCAGCCGGCGTTTGGCGATGATCTGTCGCTCCCGCTCGGTGAGTACGCCCAGCGCCTTGCGCAGCCAGCCGGAGCGCCGCTCGACATCGATGGTCTCGCCCACGATCTCGTCTGGAAGCGGGTCGTCGGATACGAGAAAATCCATGCGGTCGGCCGATCCCGCACCTTCGTCGCCCACTGGCGCATTCAGCGAGGAATCCGGGTTGGAGAGGCGGCAGTCCATCAGCGCCACATCGGCCTCCGACACGCCCAGTTCCGAGGAGATTTCCTTGTAGAGCGCCGGCCCGGACAGCATGCGGTCGCCACTCGCCAGCCGCGCCCTGAGGCGACGCAGGTTGAAGAACAGGGCCTTTTGCGCGGAGCTGGTGCCGCCGCGCACGATCGACCAGTTGCGCAATATGTAGTCCTGCATGGAAGCGCGAATCCACCATGTCGCGTAGGTAGAGAAGCGCACATCGCGCTCCGGCTCGAAGCGGGCGGCTGCTTCCAGCAGGCCGACATGGCCCTCCTGGATCAGATCGCCCATCGAGAGACCAAAATGGCGGAACCGCGCGGCCATGGAGATGACCAGCCGCATATGGGCGATGGTGATGCGGTGCATGGCGTCCTGATCTTGATGATCGCGCCATCGCTGCGCCAGGGCGCGTTCCTCGGCGCGCTCGAGATAGGGGGCGGCCATCGCCGCATTGATCATCGACCTTCTGGCTTTGTCGTCCATGACCGTCGTCCCGAAAAAGAGGTCGTCCCCGCCCCCGGAAATCTAGAACTGGCGGATCGGGAAGGTTCACGGGCCGGACGAAATCACGTTGGCGTGAGGCAATACGCGCGCGCCGGCCCGGAGTTTTTCATGCTCCGCACTAATCCCAAAACGCTGGGTTTCCGCCTTGGTTCCGGACTTTGCGTCGCACGACTTCGTGAACAGCGGTACCTGCCGGACGAGACATAGCGAGCGCGAGTTCGCCCCCGAACGGTCAATGCCGGCGCGACAATTCCCTGGTCGCCGCGTCGAGACCGGCAAGCGTGAGCGGATACATGCGGTCGGCGAAGGTTGCGCGGATCAGCTCGATCGAGTGGGTATAGGCCCAGTGCTTTCGCTGCACCGGGTTCAGCCACACCGCGTTCGGCCATTGCCCGAGGACGCGGCGCAGCCAGACCGCGCCGGCTTCCGGGTTCCAGTGCTCGACCGAGCCGCCCGGCAGGGAGATTTCGTAGGGGCTCATCGAGGCATCGCCGACGAAGATTGCCTTGTAGTCGTGGCCGTATCGGTGCAGCACGTCGAAGGTCGGGATCACTTCGGAGTGGCGGCGACGATTGTCCTTCCACACGCCTTCGTAGAGGCAGTTGTGGAAATAGAAATATTCGAGCTGGCGGAACTCCGCCCGGGCCGCGGAGAACAGCTCTTCGACGATACTGATGTGGTCGTCCATGGAGCCGCCGACGTCGAAGAACATCAGGAGCTTGACCGCATTGCGCCGTTCCGGCCGCGTCTTCACGTCGAGATAGCCGTGCTCGGCGGTGGCGTGGATGGTGCCGGGCAGGTCGAGCTCCTCCTCCGCGCCCTCGCGCACCCAGCGGCGCAGGCGCTTCAGCGCCACCTTGATGTTGCGGGTGCCGAGCTCGACCGAATCGTCGAAGTTCTTGAACTCGCGCTTGTCCCACACCTTGACGGCGCGGCGGTGGCGGCTTTCGTGCTGGCCGATGCGTATGCCTTCGGGATTGTAGCCATAGGCGCCGAACGGCGAGGTTCCGGCGGTGCCGATCCATTTCGAGCCGCCCTGGTGGCGGCCCGTCTGCTCCTCCAGGCGCTTTTTCAGCGTCTCCATCAGCTTTTCCCAGCCACCGAGCGCCTCGACCAGCTTCTTCTCGTCATCGGTGAGGTGCTTTTCGGCGAGCCGCCGCAGCCATTCCTCGGGCAATTCCGCGACATCGATCGCCGCCTCGCCCGTCAGAACCTCCACGCCCTTGAAAACATGCGCGAAAACCTGGTCGAAGCGGTCGATGTGGCGCTCGTCCTTCACCAGTGTCGAGCGCGCCAGGTAATAAAAGCCTTCGACGTCATAATCGACGAGGTGTGCTTCCATACCTTCGAGCAGCGTCAGATACTCGCGCAGCGAGACCGGAACTTTCGCGGCTTTCAGTTCGAGGAAGAAGGGGAGGAACACGGCCAGGCTCAGTCCTTCGCTGCCATATCGGTTCGCCCTGCGGAAACCAGCCGCGCAATCCAGAAACCGATGAACATGGCGGCAAGGAACACCAGCGCGCCGGGCTGGCCGAGACCGAGCGCCGTCAGCGCCGGGCCGGGACAGAAACCGCCCAGGCCCCAGCCGATGCCGAAAACCGCTGCGCCGCCCAGAAGGCGGCCATCGATCGCGGTTTTCGTCGGCACCTTGAAACCGTCTGCCATCAGCGGCCGGTCGCGGCGCAGAACCACGCGATAGCCGATGAAAGCGACAAGCACCCCGCCTCCCATCACGAAGGCCAGCGAGGGATCCCAGGTCCCCGCGAGATCAAGGAAATTCAGCACCTTGTCTGGATCCGACATGCCGGAGACAACCAGGCCGATACCGAACAGTAGCCCGAGCAACACATTCACGATGAGAGACATCTTCAGGCCCCCACAACGTGACGGACGACGAAAACGGTCAAGAATGCCGTTGCCATAAACGTGACAACCGCCGCCAGAGACCTCGGCGAAAGGCGCGACAATCCGCAGACGCCATGCCCGCTGGTGCAGCCGCTCCCCAACGCCGTGCCGAAGCCGACCAGCAAGCCGGCGGCTCCCATCAACGGCAGATTCGAGGAAACGGTTTGAACGATCGGCACGCCCGTCACTGCCATTACAGCAAAAGGCGCGGCCACGAGTCCCATGACGAAGCCGAGGGGAGCGAGTGGCAGTCCACCGCGAAAGGGCGGCAGCAGCCGCGCGGCAATGCCGCTGACGCCGGCCACGCGGCCCTCGATGGCCATCAGCAACACTGCGGAAAGGCCGATCAGAGCGCCGCCAATCAATGACGCCAAAGGCGTGAACTCAGTCATCGTGCAATCCTGGGTGGGAGGTGGCGAGTCGCGTCCGCATCACCGCCATATCGGCCTACAAAAGGTCGTACTCGATGAACCCCGTGCGGCGCGCGACATGGTCGTAGAGCCGCCGCGCGGTGGCATTGGTTTCGTGGGTCATCCAGTAGACGTTGGTGACGCCCTTTTCGGCGGCGGCTTGGCGCACCGCTTGGATCAGCGTAGCGCCGACGCCCTTGCCCCGGACCTCCGGGTCGGCGAACAGATCCTGCAAATAGCAATTGTCCGCCTCGGCCCAGCAGGAGCGATGAAATAGGTAGTGGGTCAGCCCCACCGGCTTGCCGTCCAGAAGGGCGAGAAGGCCTTTCGGCTCGAACACGCCGCCATCGAAAAGGCGCTGCCAGGTCGACGCATAAACCTGTTCCGGAAGGACGGTATTGTAGAAGGTCAGGTAGGCGGTCCAGAGGCGGCGCCAATCCGGATGGTCCGACTGCTGGAGAGGGCGAACGACGATGGGGGACATGCTTTCTCGCGATCCTTCAGGACAGGTTCTGGACCTTATAGGCGCTGCCGCTCGCCGCGACGATAGTGCAGCCGCATCATATCGTTGCCATCTACACGTTCACGTCCGGCCTCTGCGGAAGAACGCTCGCTTCGGCAAGCGGGCGTGGACACGGTCAGATGGCACCCTTCGGCGCGGCCAAGGCTTTTTTGATGGCCGGCAGGAAACGTTCGACCATCAGGTCAACGCCGGCAGGATTGGGGTGCATGCCGTCTTCCAGTTGCAACTGCCTGTTGCCGGCAACGCCGTCGAGAAAGAACGGATAAAGCACCAGGCCGTATTTCGCTGCGAGATCGGGATAGATCGCATCGAAGGCGGCCTGATAGTCGGCCCCGAGATTGGGCGCGGCGCGCATGCCGGCAAGCAGCACCGTGATGCCGCGCTTCTGCAATCGCATGATCATCTGATCGAGGTTCTTGCGGGTGATGTCGGGCGTTATGCCGCGCAGCATGTCGTTGGCGCCGAGTTCGAGGATGACGATCTCGGTCCCGTCCGGCACCGACCAGTCGAGCCGCGCCAATCCGCCGCTGGAGGTGTCGCCGGAAACCCCGGCATTGGTGATCACGACATCGTGACCTTTTGCCTTCAGCGCCGCTTGCAGCCTGTCGGTGAAGCCGAGGCCGGTATCCAGCATGTAGCCGGCCATCAAACTGTCGCCGAAACCCACGATTTTGCGCGGCTCGGCCCATGCCGGTGCAAGACCTATCACCGCCGCCATCATCGCCGCGGCGACAAAAAGCATGAAACGTTTGAAAGCCATGCACAAAAGCCCATATGACGAAAACGTGCCGCCGATTTCCCACCGAATATAGGGCTATTCCGTGACCGCAGAAGCCGTCATCGAACTTCGCGACGTGTCGTTGACGCTGGGCGAAGGCGCCTCCTCAGTGCATGTGCTGAAAAACATCAGCCTCGATGTGGTGGCCGGCGAGACCGCCGGCATCGTCGGCCCGTCGGGTTCCGGAAAATCAACGCTGCTGATGGTGCTGGCAGGCCTCGAGGGCGTTGACAGCGGCACGGTGCGCATTGCCGGAAAGCTGCTCAACGGCAAGAGCGAGGACGAGATCGCAGCCTTCCGCGGCCGCACCATCGGCATCGTCTTCCAGTCCTTCCACCTGATCCCCAACATGACGGCGCTGGAAAACGTCGCGGTGCCGCTGGAGCTGGCGGGCCATGCGGATCCGTTCGGCTGGGCGGCGCGTGAACTCGCGGCTGTCGGCCTGAGCGAGCGGCTGACGCATTATCCCGGCGAACTGTCCGGCGGCGAGCAGCAGCGTGTGGCGATCGCCCGCGCGCTGGCGCCGTCGCCGCGCATCCTGATCGCCGACGAGCCGACTGGCAATCTCGACCAGGCGACCGGGAGGCAGATCGCCGACCTGCTGTTTTCCGAGGCCGCCGAGCGCGGCACCACGCTGGTGTTGGTCACCCACGATCCGTCGCTCGCCGCCCGCTGCTCGCGGCAGATTTCCATGCGCTCGGGGCGCATCGAAGCGGGTGCGCCTCGGCTCGCGGTGTCGGCGTAAGAGTTGGACCGATGGCGGCTATCGTCCAGCAAGGTATGGCTCGCGACCAGCGGTCGACAATGCCGCTGCGCAATCTCAAGCTCGCCCTGCGCTTCGCGCTGCGCGAGATGCGCGGCGGCATGTCCGGCTTCCTGATCTTCCTGACCTGCATCGCGCTGGGCGTGGCGGCGATCGGCGGCGTCAACTCGGTGGCGCAGGCGATCACCGCTGGTGTTGCGGCGGAAGGCCAGGCGTTGCTCGGCGGCGATATCCGCTTCGAACTCAACCAGCGCGAGGCGACCGAAAGCGAGGCCACTTTCCTGAACGGGCTGGGCACGCTCGCCGTCAGCGCCAACATGCGCTCCATGGCCCGGCTGGAGGACGGCTCCGATCAGGCGCTGGTGGAGGCCAAGGCCGTTGACGGCGCCTATCCGCTCTATGGCGAGCTGGTCACGGAGCCGGCGCAGTCGCGGCAGGATCTGTTCGGCGAGAAGGACGGCGTGTTCGGTGCGGCCGCGCCCGACCTTCTGTTCGAGCGGCTCGGCTTGCAGCCGGGAGACCGGATAAAGCTGGGCAACGCCACCTTCGAACTGCGCGCAAAACTGACAGGCGAGCCGGACGCCATCTCCGACGGTTTTGGTTTTGCGCCGCGGCTGCTGCTTTCCATGGAGGGGCTCCGCGCGTCCGGCCTGGTGCAGCCGGGCAGTCTTGTCGAGCATGCTTACAAGATCCGGTTGCCCGCGGGGACGAGCGATGCGCGACTGAAGGAAATCCGCGAGGAAGCGACGAAAAAATTCCCGGAAGCCGGCTGGAGCATCCGCACTCGCAGCAACGCCGCGCCGGCGTTGTCCTCCAATATCGAGCGCTTTTCGCAGTTCCTGACGCTGGTCGGGCTGACCGCGCTGGTGGTGGGCGGCGTCGGCGTCGCCAACGCCGTTGGCGCCTATCTCGACGGCAAGCGCGGTGTGATCGCCACCTTCAAGAGCCTCGGCGCGTCCGGCGGTTTCGTCTTCACGCTGTATCTGGCGCAGATCATGATCATCGCGGCGATCGGCATCGCTTTGGGTCTCGTGCTGGCGGCGCTGATGCCGTTCGCGGCGAGTGCGGCACTTTCCTCGCTGATCCCCGTGCCGACCGAAGGCGGCATCTATCCAGGTGCGCTGGCGCTGGCCGCCGTGTTCGGCGTGCTGGTGACGCTGGCCTTCGCCATCCTGCCGCTGGGACGGGCGCGTGACGTGCCGGCGACCGCGCTGTTCCGCGAGGCGGGCATCGGCGGACGCGGGCTGCCGCGCTGGATCTATCTGGCGACGACGCTCGGCATCGCAGCACTTCTGGCCGCCCTGTCGGTCTGGTTCGCGACGGACCGGCGCATCGCCGCGATCTTCGTCGGCGCGGCGCTGTTCGCCTTCATCGTGCTGCGCGCGGTCGGGCTGCTCGTGCAAGGACTGGCGCGCCGCGCCCCGCGCGTGCGCTCCACCGCGCTCAGGCTGGCGCTGGGCAACATCCATCGGCCGGGCGCGCTGACGCCGTCGGTGGTGCTGTCGCTCGGCCTCGGCCTGACGCTGCTGGTGACGCTGGCCCTCATCGACGGCGATCTGCGCCGGCAGATTTCCGGAAGCCTGCCCGAGCGCGCGCCGAACTTCTTCTTCGTCGACATCCAGGCGGCTGACGTCGACGCCTTCAGCACTCTGGTCGGCACGCTGTCGCCCGAGGGCAAGCTGATGCGGGTGCCGATGCTGCGCGGCCGCATCATGGCGCTGGACGGCGTCGACGTGCAGCAGGTCAAGGTGCCGCCGGAAGGGGCCTGGGTGCTGCGCGGCGACCGCGGCATCACCTATTCCGCGACGGTGCCTGAAAACGCCACGCTTTCCGAAGGCGAATGGTGGCCGCAAGATTATGCCGGCGAGCCGCTGGTGTCCTTCTCCGCAGAGGAAGCGCGGCAGATCGGCCTGAAGATCGGCGATACGGTTACCGTCAACGTGCTCGGCCGCAACGTCACCGCAAGAATCGCCAGCCTGCGCGAGGTGAAGTGGGAATCGATGGGCATCAACTTCGTCATGGTGTTCTCGCCCAACACCTTTGCCGGTGCGCCGCACGCATGGCTGGCGACTCTGACCGCCCGCGACGCACCGCCCGCGGAGGAGGCGCGTATCCTCAACCAGGTGACGCGGGCCTATCCGGCGGTGACCACCGTTCGGGTGAAGGATGCGCTCGACATCGTCAACCGGCTGGTCGAGCAACTCGGCACCGCGATCCGCGCCGCGGCAAGCGTAGCGCTGATCGCCTCGGTGCTGGTGCTGTCGGGGGCGCTCGCCGCCGGCAACCGGGCGCGCATCCACGATGCGGTGGTGCTGAAGACGCTGGGCGCGACACGCAAGACGCTGATCGCCGCCTTCTCGCTGGAATACATGCTGATCGGGCTGGCGACGGCGGTGTTCGCGCTGGCCGCCGGCGGCGTGGCGGCCTGGTTCGTGGTGGCGCGCATCATGACCCTGCCGTCGAGTTTTTCGCCGGCAGTGGCGGCGGGCACCGTAGCGGTCGCGCTGGTGCTCACCGTCGGCATCGGCCTGATCGGCACCTGGCGGGTGTTGGGGCATAAGGCGGCGCCGGTGTTGAGGAATCTGTAGGGGAGTAGGGGAGTAGGGGAGTAGGGGAGTAGGGGAGTAGGATGGACAGGTCTCCCCGAACCGAAAAGCACTTTGTGATCGATCAGCATCCCTACTGCCCTATTCCCTTACTCCCCTACTCCCTTGGCGCCGCCGCAGGCGGCACCCCATCAAATTCGTATGAGATCGTAGAAAATCGTTGCCTCACGCGGGGTTTCAGCCGGTAACGGCTCTTGTCCTTCGCCGCGAGACGCATCATATTCTGCCCTAGGCATGCTGGAGCCCCGCCAGCGGCGCCTGGGCGTGACCACGCCTGACACCCGACGGGGCAGAAGCAACAGAGGAAATCTATGGCTGACCTTCGCAACTATCAGGCGCGCGTCGCGGCGGGTTCCCGCGCTGACGCAGCCATCGACGAGGGCCTGCGCGCCTATATGCTCAAGGTGTACAACCTGATGGCGCTGGGCCTCGCGATCACCGGCTTCGCCGCGCTCGGCATCATCATGATGACCACCACCAACGATCCGGCTGCTGCCGCCGCCACCCTCGGCAACGGCAAGATGCTGACCGCGTTCGGCGTCACCTTCTTCACCTCGCCGCTGAAGTGGGTGGTCATGCTCGCCCCGCTCGGCATGGTGTTCTTCCTGAGCGCCCGCGTCCATACGCTCAGCGTTTCGGCCGCGCAGACCTCGTTCTGGATCTTCGCCGCGCTGATGGGTCTGTCGCTGTCGTCGATCTTCCTGGTCTACACGGCGCAGAGCATCACGCAGACCTTCTTCATCACCGCGGCCGCCTTCGGCGCGCTGTCGCTGTTCGGCTACACCACCAAGCGCGACCTGACCGGCTGGGGCACGTTCCTGTTCATGGGCATGATCGGCCTGCTCATCGCCATGGTGGTGAACATTTTCCTGGCGTCGCCGGCCCTGCAGTTCGCCATCTCGGCGATCGGCGTGCTGGTGTTCGCGGGCCTCACCGCCTACGACACGCAGAAGATCAAGGAGATGTACTGGGAAGGCGACGACACGCTGGTGGCCGGCCGCAAGGCGATCATGGGTGCGCTGACGCTCTACCTCGACTTCATCAACCTGTTCACCTTCCTGCTGTCGTTCCTCGGCAATCGCGAGTAGTCGCGCCGATACGCAGTCCGGACTGGACCAAAGGGCGGCCGCGTGGCCGCCCTTTTCTTTTGCGCGCGACCGCTCTATCCGTAGGCATCTTTGGAGTGTGCCTAGATCATGAGCAGTATCGTGCTGAGGGATGCCGTCGAGGCGGACCTCGATACCATCACTGAAATCTATGCCGACGCTGTCATCCACGGCACCGCTACCTATGAACTGGAGCCGCCGACCCGCGCCGAGATGGACGCCCGGTTCGCGACGCTGCAAGGCGGCGGCTTTCCCTACATCGTCGCCGAGACGCCGGACGGCATCTGCGGCTATGCCTATGCCGGCCCGTTCCGGCCGCGCCCGGCCTATCGTTTCATCGTCGAGGACTCGATCTACATGGCGCCGGCCGCCAAAGGGCAGGGCGTAGGCGCGCTGCTGCTCAAGGAACTGATCGCGCGCTGCGAGGCGCTCGGCTTCCGCCAGCTTGTCGCCGTGATCGGCGACGGCAGGCCGGAAAGCCCGTCGGTGCGGCTGCACGAAAAGCTGGGATTCCGGCATTCGGGCAAGCTCGACGGGTCGGGCTACAAGCACGGACGTTGGCTGGATACGGTCTTCATGCAGCTTGCCATGAATGGCGGCGCGGACCGGGGGCCGGACGCGGAGTCGTGGCCGGAGCGGCGGTTTGGAGGGGAATAGGGGGAGTAGGGGAGTAGGGGAGTAGGGGAGTAGGGGAGTAGGGGAGTAGGGTTATGAACTCGATGAAAGTTTGCGGATGAGAAGCCGAAGAAGCTTTCCGACACTTTCAGCACTCGTGAGCAAGGTGTCCGTTGTTGCCTTTGGCGCAACGCCTGTACGCTCAGCAATCAGCAGATGTGTCTCCAACTCCTTCAACGATCCTTGAGCGATTCGGAGAAATTGCTGGTAGGAACCACGAATTTCGCGACCATAACCTTCTGCGATATTCGCGGGAATCGAACTCGCGGCGCGCCGCACCTGACTGGTAAGGCCATACATTTCTTCTTTAGGCCAGGATTTGGTCGCACCGTAAACTGCCACCGCAAGATCCATGGCTTGATTCCAGACGAGTAAATCCTTGTAGGAGCCGGTTTTCTCCTCCATCTGCCTACTCCCCTACTCCCCTACTCCCCTACTCCCCTACTCCCCTACTTTCACGCCCCGACCAACCTGAGCTTGCTGTCGAAGAAGCCGAGCACCCGCGCCAGCTCGTGACCGCGCTTCAGCACCGCGCCGGTGGCGGCGACGACGGAAAACATGCCCTGCTTGCGCGCCAGCCTCGGATCCTTGACGATCTGGAACAGCGGCACGTCAAGGGCGCGGCGGTAGACCGAGAAAACGGCGCGCTCGTGCAGATGGTCGATGGCGTAGTCGCGCCACTCATTGGCGGCGACCATGCGACCGTAGAGCCTGAGAATCTGGTCCAGTTCGCGTCTGTCGAACGATACCGGGATGTCCAACCGCTCACGCCTTGCCGCGTGGAGCGGAATCAATATTGCGGATTCGTCCCCACCCTCCCATCCGCTGCGATCGGTCATCCGGATTCGCCTTTCATGACGGTTTCACGACATGAAAAACTCGCGCGTTCGCGGCGAAATTGCAAGGCCGTCGAATCGCGGGGAAAACCGCTTGCGAAGTAAAATCACATTGTATCACGAATTATATCGTAATGTTACGATTGGTGAAGTTTCGCCACATTCTCGCCATTTTTTATCCAAGCTGACGCCCCATTGTCCGACGAATTTAACCCCGTTGCCTGAGACGGTTCGGTCCGGCACCGGCTCGTAACCCCAAGCCCCCCGCCCACGGGCCTGCGTCGGATCGAACCAACCTCGGCTGTCCGCCATGGATGGGCCAGGTAACGATCCCAAATCTGAAACCGGTGTCGGTCTACGGCGCCGGTTTTTTCGTGTCGGGGCCCGACAAGGGGCTGCCTATGGACGTTCCGCGCCGCAAAAAATCTTGCCTGTGCGGAAACATGAGCTTCGCTCGGGTGCCTACTTCGTCGATGGAGGTTCCGGATTGCGAATCACCGTCGCGCCGAGAATCGCGCCAGGCAAACCGTCCTTGGTGACTTCCTGCAGCAGCGCCGCGGCGCCGCCTTTCTTCGCAATCTCGCTGGCGGGCAGTTCGAAGCGGGCGGCCTCGCCATGCCACATTCCGGCCGTCTGCACCTCGGTGACGGCGTTCCAGTAGGTGATGGTGCTGCCGTTATTCTCGCCGCGCTCGATCGACACGGGATTGGCGCCGTCGAAATAGACCAGCACAAGATGCGCCTTGCTGCGGGCCGGCCCTGAACCTGTCTGGATGACGATGCTTTCGCCCTGCTGCTTGGCCTTGATGTCGACCAGCATGCCCTTGCCGGAATTGCCGAGCGTCTCCAGCGTTCCTTTCACAGCGGCTTTCTTGGCGCCGTTGACGTGGACGCGGCCGTTGATGACGGCCTGCGGCGTATAGACGGATCGGATGCCGAAGGCGCGGCCATAGTCGCGCTGACGCTGCGTATTCTCGGGCTTCGCCAAAGTGTCGCGCCAGCCGAGATAGTCCCAGTAGTCGACATGATAGGCGAGCGCCACCACTTCGCCCTTGCGGACCAGTTCCGTGAAGAATGCATCGGCGGGCGGACAGGAATTGCATCCCTGGCTGGTGAACAGTTCGACGACGCCGAGCGGCTTGCGTGATTCGGCAAGCGCCGTCCCGCCGACAAGGGCAAAGCCCATCACCACCAGCGCGAACGCCGCCAGTTTGGTCAGTTTTTCGCGCTTCATGGCGATTCCAGAGGTTTTCGCCAGTGGCACCGGCTTATCTTTTTCTTCATCAAACAATAGGCAGATGCATATTTCAACGGGAAGTCACGTTGCGGTGAGATACGGGCAGGCCGATGGACTTCACACACGTCGCGCATGTCGACCTCTACTGCGAGCGAACCGGGCCTGAATTCTGGTCGGAGCCGACCAACGCGCTGACCAATCTGGCTTTCGTCGCCGCCGGCGTCTGGGGCGTCTACACGGTTCGGCGGCGCCGCGCCGGCACGTTTTCCGAGGTACTCGCCTGGTGGGTCGTGGTGATCGGCATCGGCTCGGCGCTGTTTCACACCTTTGCCAACGCGGTCACAATCTGGTTCGACATCCTGCCGATCGCCGGCTTCACGCTGGCCTACACGCTATTCAACCTCAGGCGCTTCGTCGGCATGCCCTGGGGCAAGGCACTCGCCATTTTTGTCGGCTTCTATGTGGTGGTCGGCGCTATCACCGCGCTGGTGCCAGCCTGGCTGCGCGAGGCCAGCAATGGCACGACGGGTTACCTGCCGCCGTTCCTGGCGCTTATCTTCTTCGGCATATTGGTCGTGCGGGCGGGCAGCCCGGCCGGCTGGTACAACATCGCCGCCGCCTGCATCTTCGTCGGCTCGGTCGTCTGCCGGGTGATCGATCCGCTGGTGTGCGAATCGTTCCCGCTCGGCACGCATTTCCTCTGGCACCTGCTCAACGGCCTGATGCTCGGCGTACTGCTGGCGGCCGTCGCACGCTATGGCGCGCCGCCAAAAGAAAACCCGCGGGCGCATCTCGCGCCCGCGGGTTGACATTCGACGAAACCTAAGCGTCAGGCGGCCAGGTCGCGCAGCACGTACTGCAAGATGCCGCCGTTCTTGAAATAGTCGAGTTCGTCGACCGTATCGATGCGGCAGAGGATCGGCACTTCTTTCACCGCACCGTCGGCCGACGTCACCTTCGCCACCATCTTCTGGCGCGGGCGGATAGTTTCCAGCCCATCGATCTCGACGGTCTCGTCGCCCTTCAGCCCAAGCGAGGCCCAGGACGTGCCCTCCTCGAAGGTGAAGGGAATGACACCCATGCCGACCAGGTTGGAGCGGTGGATGCGCTCGAACGACTGAGCGATGACAGCCCTGACACCGAGCAGGTTGGTGCCCTTAGCTGCCCAGTCGCGCGACGAGCCATTGCCGTATTCGACGCCAGCGAAGATCACCAGCGGCACGCCCTGATCCTTATATTCCATCGCGGCGTCGTAAATCGGCATCTCCTCCTTCGAGGGGTAGTGGATCGTGTAGCCGCCTTCGCGCCCGTTCTCGCCCAGCATGTGGTTGCGGATGCGGATATTGGCGAAGGTGCCGCGCATCATGACCTCATGGTTGCCGCGCCGCGTGCCGTACTGGTTGAAGTCAGCGACGCCGACACCATTGTCGGTAAGGTACTTGCCCGCCGGCGAGGCGGCCTTGATCGAACCGGCCGGCGAGATGTGGTCGGTGGTGATCTTGTCGCCGAACAGGCCCAGGATGCGGGCGCCCTTGATATCGCTGACCCGGCCATACGTCTTCTTCATGTCTGCAAAGTAGGGCGGGTTCTGCACGTAGGTCGAGGAATCGTCCCAGGCGTAGGTCTGGCCTTCCGGCACCTTGACCTTCTGCCAGTTCTCGTCGCCCTTGAACACGTCGGCATATTTGCGCGCGAACAGTTCGCGCGTCACGTTCTCCTCGATGAAGGCGTTAATCTCGGCCGTCGTCGGCCAGATGTCCTTAAGGTAGACCGGCTTCCCGTCGCGGTCCTCGCCGATCGGCTCGGTGGTGAGATCCTTGGTCACCGTTCCGGCCAGCGCATGGGCGACCACCAGCGGCGGCGAGGCGAGGTAGTTCGCCTGCACGTCGGGCGACACGCGGCCCTCGAAATTGCGGTTGCCCGAGAGCACGGCCGCGGCGATCAGACCCTTGTCGTTGATGGTTTTCGAGATCGGCGCCGGCAGCGGGCCGGAATTGCCGATGCAGGTGGTGCAGCCGAAGCCGACGAGGTTGAAGCCGATCTGGTCGAGCTCCTTCTGCAGGCCCGATTTTTCCAGATATTCCGCCACGACCTGCGAGCCCGGCGCCAGCGAGGTCTTCACCCAGGGCTTCTGCTTGAGCCCTAGCCGGTTGGCGTTGCGGGCAAGCAGCCCGGCGCCGATCAGAACCGACGGATTCGAGGTGTTGGTGCAGGAGGTGATGGCGGCGATCACCACGTCCCCGTGGCCGAGATCGAAATCCTCGCCCTCGACTTCATAGCGCTTATGCGTGTCGACCGTCCTTTTGTAGTCCTTTTCCATGGCGGCGGCGAAACCGGCGGCGATGCCTTCCAGCGCTACGCGACCCTCCGGACGTTTCGGCCCGGCCATCGACGGCACGACATCGCCCATGTCGAGTTCGAGCAAGTCGGTGAACACCGGATCCGGCGAGGTGCGGTCGCGCCACATGCCTTGCGCCTTGGAATACTCCTCGACCAGCGCGATGCGCGCCTCGGAGCGGCCGGACATGGTGAGATAGCGGATGGTCTCGGCGTCGACCGGGAAGAAGCCGCAAGTCGCGCCATATTCCGGCGCCATGTTGCCGATCGTGGCGCGGTCGGCCAGCGTCATGTTGGACAGGCCGGGGCCGAAGAATTCCACGAACTTGCCGACCACGCCCTTCTTGCGCAGCATCTGCGTGACGGTGAGCACCAGGTCGGTGGCGGTGACGCCTTCCCGGAGCCGGCCGGTGAGGCGGAATCCGATGACCTCCGGCAGCAGCATCGATACAGGCTGACCGAGCATCGCGGCTTCCGCCTCGATGCCGCCGACCCCCCAGCCGAGCACGCCGAGGCCGTTGATCATGGTGGTGTGGGAATCGGTGCCGACGCAGGTGTCGGGATAGGCCGTGGTTTCGCCGCCCTCGCTGTTGGTCCACACCACCTGGCCAAGATATTCGAGGTTGACCTGGTGGCAGATGCCGGTGCCGGGCGGCACCACGCGGAAATTGCGGAACGCCTGCTGGCCCCATTTCAGGAACTTGTAGCGCTCCTGGTTGCGCTCATATTCGAGCTCGACATTGCGGGCGAAAGCCATTGGCGTGCCGAACTCGTCGACGATGACGGAATGGTCGATGACGAGGTCGACCGGCACCAGTGGATTGATCTTTTGCGGATCGCCGCCGAGCGCGGCGATGCCGTCGCGCATGGCCGCAAGGTCCACGACTGCCGGCACGCCCGTAAAATCCTGCATCAGCACGCGGGCCGGGCGATAGGCGATCTCGACGCCGGCGGCGCCCTTGTCGTTCAGCCAGGCGGCAACCGCCTTGATGCTGTCCTTGGTGACGGAGCGGCCGTCCTCGTTGCGCAGCAGGTTTTCAAGCAGCACCTTCATCGAATAGGGCAACTGCGAGGCGCCGGCGAGGCCGTTCTTCTCGGCTTCGACCAGGCTGTAATAGACATACTCCGCCCCGCCCGCGGTCAGGGTGCGGCGGCAATTGAAACTGTCGAGAGATTTGGACACGGATGACCCCATCTAGTCTGTTCTGCCTTCGAGGGAACGGACTCCGATGGGCATGCAATCACGCGCAAAGGTGCGGGTACGGCCATTTCCGCTGTCCGCTCCCGAGCGCCCGGCCGTTGAGAACGGCGCGAATGCTGGTCCGGCACATATAAGGTTGCCTTCCCCGACCGCTGGGGTTGGTAATCCGCATATAGAGAAATTCGTGGAATAGTTCTAGACACGCAGATGCCATTTTTGCTGCGCCGCACATGCTGGCGGCCCAGGCTCCGGACGAAAGAAGAAAAATGCGGCTGATCGCCGACAATCTTGGCGGCGAACGCGGCGGCGAAATGGTGTTTTCCGATGTTTCCTTCGGGCTCTATGAAGGCGGTGCGCTGATCGTCACCGGGCCGAACGGGTCGGGCAAATCGACGCTGCTCAGAATTGTCGCCGGGCTGCTGCCGGTCGCCACAGGGGTGGTGGCGATCGAAGCCGGCGAAGCATTTCCGACAGTCTCCTCCGCCTGCCACTATCTCGGCCACCAGAACGCGATGAAGACGGCGCTGACCGTCGAGGAGAACCTTCACTTCTGGCGCGATTATTTTGGGACGCCGCGCCTTCCGCCGGATGACGCGCTGGAACAGGTCGGACTGGGCGGGTTGGGCCACCTGCCGTTTTCCGTCTTGTCGACCGGGCAGAAGCGCCGTGCGGCTATCGCCCGGCTGCTGGTCTCCTACCGACCCGTCTGGCTGCTCGACGAGCCGACCGCCGGGCTGGATGCGGCTTCGGAGGCGCGATTCGCCGAGCTGATGGCCACTCACCGAGGCGATGGCGGCATCGTGATCGCCGCCACGCACCTGCCGCTCGGGCTAGAGGGTGCGCAGGAACTGCGGATGGGCCAGCCATGTTAGCCCTCTTCCTCCGCGACCTGCGTCTCGGCATCCGCGCCGGCGGCGGGGCGCTAACCGGCATCGTGTTTTTCCTGGCGCTGGTGGCGACCATCCCCTTCGGCGTCGGCCCGGACCTCAACCTGCTCGCCCGCATCGGCCCGGCGATCCTGTGGATCGGCGCGCTGCTCGCCTCGCTGCTGGGGCTCGACCGGCTGTTCCAGGCCGACCGCGAAGACGGCTCGCTGGACCTGTTGCTGCTTGCCGAGGACCGCCACATGCTGGCTTTGACCGTATTGGTGAAATGCCTGGCGCATTGGACGGCGAGCGTCCTGCCGCTGGTTGTCGCCTCGCCGCTGCTTGGGCTGTTCATGAATGTCGAGCCGGCCGGGCTCGGCGCCGCCGCGCTGACGCTGCTGGTCGGCACGCCGGCCATCACCTTCGTCGGCGCGGCGGGTGCTGCCGTCTCCGTGGCGCTGCCGCGCGGCGGGCTGATGATCTCGGTGCTGGTGCTGCCGCTCACTATCCCCGTGCTGATCTTTGGTGTGTCGGCGACCTACGGCGCCGTGGCCGACCCGGCCCCGTTCCTGCAACCTTTCCTCATCCTCTGCGCGCTGACGCTGTTTCTCGCCGTCGTCGGGCCGCTGGCGGCCAGCGCGGCGCTGAGGCATGCGGACTGAGGGCCAATCCGCCGCACTTTGGGCGAATTGATGCAGTTGGGTCGAGCCGCTAGGGTGCGTCCTTCCAAGCTCGTCCGCTCAGGCTTGCGCCTGAACTTCAGTCGCCCCTGCGGGCTCGCACCTCGGAATGAGGACCGTCAGTGACCGCCCACGCGCTTTATGTGACCGCCGCCTACTCCGCCTCGGCGATCGTGCTGGCCGGCCTGATCGGCTGGATCCTGCTCGACGGCCGGGCGCGCCGGCGCGAGCTTGCGGCGCTGGAGGCGAGCGGCGTCCGGCGGCGCTCCGACAAGGCCGCGCCGTGAGCCTCGACCGTTCGGAAACGACGAGCGCAGGGCCGCGCCAACCTGCCGAGACGGATCAGGCGGAGCAAAAACGGCCACGAAAACTGCTGGCGCTACTGCCGTTGGCGATCTTTCTCGCGCTGGCCGCGATCTTCTTTTCACAACTGCTTTCGGGCCGTGACATCGGCACCGTGCCGTCGGCGCTGATCGGAGCGCCGGCGCCGGCGACGAACCTGCCGCCCGTCGACGGGCTCGGCCTGCCGGGACTGGACAACGCCGCCTTCGCAGGCAAGGTCACGGTGCTGAACGTCTGGGCGTCGTGGTGCGCGCCTTGCCGCCAGGAACATCCGATATTGATGGCGCTGTCGCAGGACAAGCGGTTTCAGATCGCCGGGCTGAACTACAAGGACGCGCCGGAAAACGCCCGGCGTTTCCTCGGCGACCTCGGCAATCCGTTCGCGCTGGTCGGCGCCGACCAGAAGGGCCGCACCGCGATCGACTGGGGCGTTTATGGCGTGCCGGAAACCTTCGTCGTCGGCCGCGACGGCAAGATCCTTTACAAGCATGTCGGCCCACTCGACGCCGAGGGCGCGCAAAAGACGCTCCTGCCGGAAATCGAGAAGGCGCTGGCCGCCGGACAGTAGGCCAAAAGCAAACGGCCGCCGGTTGACCGACGGCCGTTGTTTGACGCGACTGTTACGCGGGACTCGAGCCCCGAAAGCCCGTCGCGGGCCTTTTCAGCGGCCGTACACTTCCTTGTAGGCGTGATGCAGCATGTCGGCGCGGTTGCCGTTGATGTCGGCGAGGTCGCGATGCGTCATGCCCATGATCTCGTCGACCATCTGGTTGTAGCGGCGACGCTTGGCGATACGGTCACGGGTGTTGTTGATCAGCGTGGAAAACATTTGCGAGGATCCCTTGCTAGGCCGCCTTGCGGCGACCGGGTTGTTCCTCCCTCACGCCGCATAGATTGGCATGTCGCGCGTGCATTGCAACATTCTATGCTGCATTGCAGCAATGCATGTCATGCATGGCGCAAAATACTGAAATCACGGGCTTTTCAATCTTGCCGGATGAATTGAACGAAGCCGGCAAGGCAGTTTGCTATTGCCTGCCGCCATTTTGCGTCGTCGAGAACGGTCGCGTATTCGGCCAGCTTCTTCCCGAGCAGCGGCACCTCGAGTTCGGGTGCGGCAAATATCCGGAAGGACATCGTGCGCAGCACCTCCCGCAATGCTTCCCGCGAAACCAGGGAGCGGTGCGAGGCATGGACGAGCATGACCGGCTTGCCGACCGCGGCCGGCCCGGACACCAGCCAGTCGAGCGCGTTCTTCAGGCCGCCTGGAATGCCGTGTGCATATTCGGGGCACGAGATGACTAGGCCGTCGGCGGCGCAAACAGCCTCGTTCCAACGCGCGGCTGCCGCCGGCGTGCGTTCGCCTTCGTTGTCAGGATTGTAGATCGGCAGGCCGCCTAGCTGGTCATGGAGGTCAAGCCTACAGCCCAGTGGCATCTCGTGTTGCATAGCGCGAAGGAGCGCGGTGTTGGTGGAGACAGCACGAAGGCTGCCGGAAAGGCCAAGCAGTTTCACCGATGAGCCCGGTTGCGGCTCACCACATGGACTGGCGATAGGCGTCGTCCAGCCAGCGGTCGGTCTGCTCGGCGGTCTCGGCCAGCGCAAGCTGGTCCTTGAGAATCTCGCCCAGCGTCGGCATTTCGGCGCGGGGCCGCCACTTTTCCGGCGCCCACAAGTCGGAACGCATGAATGCCTTGGCGCAGTGCATGTAGACTGCGCGGGCCTTCACCACGATGACGCTCTGCGGCGCCTTGCCGTCGACGGCGAGCCGCTCGCGCAGGGTTGCGTCCAGCGTGATGCGTGCCTCACCGTTGATGCGCAGCGTCTCGTTCATGCCGGGAATGAGGAACAGCAGGCCGATCGCCGGGTTGTCCAGGATGTTTTCCAGCGTGTCGAGCCGGTTGTTGCCCGGCCGGTCGGGGATCGCCAGCGTAATCTCGTCGAGAACGGCTACGAAGCCGGGCTTGTCGCCTTTCGGCGTCACGTCGGCATTGCCCTTGCCGTCAGACGAGCCGATCAGCACGAACGGGCTCTTGGCAATGAAATTGCGGCAATGGGGGTCGAGTATGCGCAGTTCCTTGCGCAGCGCCCCTTCCTGCGCCGGCTTGTACTGCTGGCGCAACTGCTCGCGCGTGGTGATGAATTCCATCGGCTCCCCCTATTTGCCCGGCGTCTCGTCCAGCGAATGCCGCATGATCAGCGGCATCTGCGATAGCGTGAAGACCAGAGTGATCGGCATGATGCCCCAGACCTTGAACGCCACCCATGTGTCAGTCGAGAAATTGCGCCAGACCACCTCGTTGGCGATCGCCAGGAACAGGAAGAACAGACCCCAGCGCAAGGTGAGCTTTCGCCAGCCGTCGGCGTCGAGCTTGAAGGCGGAATCGAAGACATAGCCAAGCAGCGATTTTTGGAACAGAAGCCCGCCGAGCAGAACGCCGCCGAACAGCGTGTTGACGATGGTCGGCTTCATCTTGATGAACACGTCGTCCTGCAGATAGAGCGTCAGCGCACCGAAGATGAAGACAACGACGCCGGAAACCAGCGGCATGATCGGCAGGGTGCGGGTCAGCAGCCAGGACGCGGCGAGGGCGATGGCGGTTGCCACCATGAACAGGCCGGTGGCGATGAAGATCGGCCCGCCAAGTTCCGCCAGCGCCGGGAATTTCTGCGCCAGCCATTCGCCGCGTGTGTTGGCGAAGAAGAAGACGACCAGTGGCCCGAGCTCCAGCGCGAGCTTGAGCAGCGGGTTGATTTCTTTCTTGCGCGGATCGCTTGGGTCGCGTTCGAGGATGTGCTTGCTCATGGCTACCCCACCCCCGCGATCGCCTTGGCGAAATCGCTCGCGGAAAACGGTTCGAGATCGTCGACCTGCTCGCCGACACCGATGAAATAGACCGGCAGTCTATGCTTCGCCGCAATGGCGACAAGGATGCCGCCGCGCGCCGTGCCGTCCAGCTTGGTCATCACCAGCCCGTTGACGCCGGCGACGTTGCGGAAAATCTCGACCTGGTTGAGCGCGTTCTGGCCGGTCGTGGCGTCGACTGTCTGCAACACGGTGTGCGGCGCTTCCGGATCGTGTTTTCCCAACACGCGAACGATCTTTTCCAGCTCGGCCATCAGCTCGGCCTTGTTTTGCAGGCGGCCGGCAGTGTCGATGATCAGCACATCGGAGCCGGCTTCTTTTGCCTTTTCGAAGGCGTCCCAGGCGAGGCCGGCGGCATCGGCGCCGAGTTTCGAGGAAACCACGGGCGAACCGGTGCGCTCGCCCCAGATCTTCAGTTGCTCGATCGCCGCGGCGCGAAACGTGTCGCCGGCCGCGAGCATGACCGACAACCCGCCCTGCCGGAGCTTCGCCGCGAGCTTGCCGATGGTCGTGGTTTTGCCCGTGCCGTTGACGCCGACAACCAGGATGACATGTGGCTTGTGGGAAAGATCGAGCTCCAGCGCCTTCGCCACCGGCGTCAGCACCTTTTCGACCTCCTGCGCCATGATGGCGCGCACTTCCGTGTCGGAGACGTCCTTACCGTAGCGCGACGAGGCCAGCGTGTCGGTGACGCGGAGCGCCGTCTCCATGCCGAGATCGGCGCGGATCAGCACGTCCTCCAGTTCCTCCAGCGTCTCCTCGTCGAGCTTGCGCTTGGTAAAAATGCCGGCGATCGAGCCGGTCAGTTCGCGCGACGAACGCGACAGGCCGTCGCGCAGCCGCTGGAACCAGGTCTTTTTCGGTTCGGGCGTGGGGGCAGAGGGCGCGGGTTCCGCCTTGCGTTCGACCGATTTGGCGACGGTGACTTTGCCCGCGGGAGCGATGGGAGTTGGCGGAACGGCCGGGCGCGGCTCCTCTCCCCCCTCGAGGGGGAGATGGCCCGAAGGGCCAGAGGGGGTTGTTGCGGCAGTGCTCGGCGCTTCTTCTTTAACATCGCGCACGGCGGTGACGAGAGGGTCGCGCACTTCATCTGCGACCCCACCCCGCCCAGCCTCGATCGCGTTGATCTCGTTGCGGACGTCCGGACCAACCGAGTCGCGATCGAGGCTGGGCGACCCTCCCCTCAGGGGGGAGGGGAGCGTCGCGCTTGGCTTCGGCGGCGCGGGAACCTCGACCGGAGGAGCCTCCGGAACTTCGACGGGTACGGAAGGAGGAATTTCTACCGGCGCAGGCTGGGGCTGTTCGGCCGGTTGCGGCGGAACTTCCGGGGCGGGCGTCGCCGGCCGTTCCGGAACCGCTGGCTCGTGCGGGATTTCGGGAGCGGGTTGCGGGACCGGTTCGGGCTTGGCCGGCTCCTCGGGGATTTCCGGCGGAGCCGGGGCAGGTTCCGGCGCAGGTTCCGGTTCGACTTCCGGCGCGGGTGTCTTTGGCTCGGGTTCCGGCGCGGGAGACGGGATCGGCTCCGGAGCGGGCGCCGGAACGTCCGGCTCCGCAGGTTTAGGTTCGGTTGGTGCCGGCTCTTCTCCCCCCTTGAGGGGGAGATGGTCCGAAGGACCAGAGGGGGTCGCCTCGGCAGTGCTCGGCGTTTTTTCTTCGATGTCACGCCCGGCTGGAGGCGAGGAGCCGCGCACTTCATCGGCGACCCCTCCCCGCCCAGCCTGGATCGCGACAGCCTCGTTGCGGACGTCCGGACCGCCAGCGTCGCGATCCAGGCTGGTCGACCCTCCCCTCAAGGGGGAGGGATACGTTGGCGCTGCCGGCGCAAGCTCCTTCAGCGCGTCGAGGTTGAGCGGCGCAAGCGGCTCATCCTCCGCCGGGCGCTGCTCGACCTCCTTGCGGCCGAACGAAAAGACCTTTTTCAGAAAACCCAGCGCCATGCGGAAATCAGGCCGCCTCAGCCGTGGCCGGCGCGGCGATCAGCCGCTCGCCGTCATGTCCGGAAATTGTCGCGCCGACGATCTCGCCCGCCGCGCCCACATCGATCGCCACCAGCGTGAAGCCCTCTGTGCGGCCAAGACCCGGCCGCTCCACCAGCACGCGCTGCGCGGTGCCCGCGAGGGAGGCAAGATGGCGTCGATAAGCGGCGTCGCCTGCTGCCCTGAGCCGCGCCGCGCGTATCTTGATCGTCGCGCCGTCGACCTGCGGCATGCGCGCCGCAGGCGTGCCTTTTCGCGGGCTGAAGGGGAAGACGTGGAGATGCGTCAAGCCGCATTCCTCTATGATTTTCAGCGTGTTGTCGAACATCGCCTCGGTTTCGGTCGGAAATCCCGCGATGATGTCGGCCCCGAACACGATGTCCGGCCGGATTTTTCGGACTTCGGCGCAGAAGCGGATGGAATCGTCGCGCAGATGCCGGCGCTTCATGCGCTTCAAAATCATGTCGTCGCCGGCCTGCAGCGACAGGTGCAGATGCGGCATCAGCCGGCGCTCGGTTGCGATCGCATCGATCAGATCGGGGTCGGCCTCGATCGAATCGATGGAGGACAGCCGCAGGCGCTTCAGGTCCGGCACCTGCCGCAGCACGGTCTTGACCAGACGCCCCAGCTTCGGCGCACCGGGCAGGTCTGCGCCGAAACTGGTCATGTCGACGCCGGTCAGCACCACCTCGGCATAGCCGTTGCCGACCAGCCGCTTCACCTGCTCGACCACCGCGCCCATCGGCACCGAACGCGAATTGCCGCGGCCGTAGGGGATGATGCAGAAGGTGCAGCGATGATCGCAGCCGTTCTGCACCTGCACGAAGGCACGCGCCCGGCCCTCGATGGCGTCGACCATGTGGCCGGCCGTCTCGCGCACCGAAAAGATGTCGTTGACCCGCGCCTTCTCGAAGTCGTTGACGCCGAAGTCCGGCAGGGCGCGATAATTGTGGCGGTGAAGCTTTTCCTCGTTGCCGAGCACGAGGTCGACCTCATCCATGCCGGCAAAGGTGTCCGGCTCGGTCTGCGCGGCGCAGCCGGTGACGATGATGCGCGCTTGGGGATTGTCGCGGCGGGCCTTGCGGATGGCCTGCCGCGCCTGCCGCACGGCCTCGCCGGTGACGGCGCAGGTGTTGAAGATGACGGCTCCGCCCTTCAACTCGCCGAGGCCTGCGGCTTCCGCCTCGCGCCGCATCACCTCGGACTCGTAGGTGTTCATGCGGCAGCCGAAAGTGACGACGTCGATGGCCTTGGTGAGGGGCGCCATCAGGCCGCGCTTTCTTCGCTGTCGCGCGACCAGGCGCCGGTGGCTGGGTCGAATGATCCGGAAAACTCCCACTCGGCCGGGCCGGTGAGCACGACATGGTCGTCGGCGCGCCATTCGATCTTGAGCGGCCCGCCCGGCGCGATGATCGAGACGATGCGCCCCGTCCTGCCGGTACGCGCCGCGGCGACGGCGGAGGCGCAGGCGGCCGAGCCGCAGGCCCTGGTCAAGCCTGCGCCGCGCTCCCAGGTGCGAATGGTGAGTTGGTCGCACCCAGTCACCTGCGCGATGGTGATGTTGGCGCGCTCGGGAAAGATCGGGTGGTTTTCCAGCAGCGGGCCGAAACGCTCGAGGTCGTAGGACCAGACGTCGCGATCGACCCAGAAGACGGCGTGCGGATTGCCCATCGACAGCGCCGACGGAGAATGCAGGATAGGCGCGTCGATCGGGCCGATCTGCAGTTCGATGGCGCGGGTGTCGCGGAACTCTTCCGCCAGCGGGATCTCGTGCCAGCCGAAGCGCGGCTTGCCCATGTCGACGGAAATGGCGCCGTCCGCATGTTCCTCGGCGTTCAGGATGCCGGCGACGGTCTCGAAGGTGAACACCTTCCTGCCGGTTTCCGCAGCCAGCGCCTGGACGACGCAGCGCATGCCATTGCCGCAGGCCTGCGCCTTGGAGCCGTCGGAATTCAGGATGTCGACGAACCAGTCGGTGCCGGGCGTGCGGGCGTCGTGGATCGCCATGACCTGGTCGAATTTCGTCGCCGGATCGGCATTGAGCGCGATCGCCGCGTCCGCCGTCACCCGGTCGGCGCGCGAACGCATGTCGGCAACGATGATCTCGTTGCCGAGCCCGTTCATCCTGGCGAAGGGGGCGCGCGCGTTCATGCGAGGCTATATGGCGGAAAGGCGGGGGAATTACCAGTGTGCCGAGCCATGCTTGCGCCTGGGCAGACCGGCTACGCGATGGCGATGACGCCAAGAATGACCAGCAGGAACAGGATCAACACGAGGGCGATGAGAATGCGCACGCCGGTGGCGGCGGCGCCCGCCAATTTGTGGAAGCCGAGAAGGCTCGCCACCGCCGCAACCACCAAAAGAATGAGTATCCATTTGATCATGAAGGCGTCCTCGCCGGCCATGAACGCCATGGCTGCCGCTTCGTTCCCGCACGCGTTCACAGCATGAGACCGCTCCGTTTCCCGCAAAGCGCCACCAAGCGCCCTGGAGGACCGCCCGGACCTTCGTGGCGCATTATCGGCCACCGCCAACGCCTCTAAGGTTGCGGTCTACGGAAAGCGGAGGAGGGTGGCATGAAAAAGCGTACCGGAACGCCCTGGATGGATGCCGACGCGTTCGGCCGCTCGCTGCCGCGCGGCGTCGGGCTCAACCTGCTGGTGCCGGAAGTCGCGGAGATGGAGGCCTTCTGCCGCGACGTGCTGGGCGGAAGAATCGTCTATTCGGATGTTGATTTTGCAGTGGTAGAGTTGCTCGGCTCGGTGCTCATGCTGCATGCCGACCATACCTATCTCGACCATGCGATGATCGGGGTGATCGACGGCGTCGAGTTGCGCGGGCTGGGCATGGAGATCAGGCTCTACGGCGCCGACCCGGACGCGGTCGAGGCGAGGGCGCGGGCAGCCGGTCACACCGTGCTCGCCGGTTCGCTCGACAAGCCGCACGGCATCCGCGAGTGCCATGTCGTCGGCCCGCACGGCTACATCTTCGTGCCGAGCCTGGCGCTGGGCGTATAGATCGACGGCGAGGCACGGTCGCCGCGTTCGAAAGGCGGCGGGCAACCGCATACAATCAGCGACAATTTTGCAACATTGCGCGCCGGAAACTCGATCTTAACCATGAACGGTTGAAATTTCGCCCTATTATAGCTTCAGCAAAGCTGGTGATGTGGTCGGGTGACGCGGCGGCGTCCCGCAGGAGGTCGGATATGGCATTTTCGAGAACGGGCATCCTGCTTGCGGCGGTCACGGCGCTGGCCGTGAGCGGCTGCCAGAGCTCGCGTTTCGGTTCGGTGGAAGAACGGCCGGCGCCCCTGCCGGCGGCGCCGTCGGGACCGGTCACGTCCAACAAGCTGCCGCCGCCCGCACCTGCCAACCCCGCCGCCTTCCCGACCGCGCCGACGCCGGCCGAACCGGCGGTCGCCGCCGCGCCGGCAGGCCCGCCGCCCGACGCGCCCGATCTGACGCCCTCGACTGTGGGTGGTGTCTGGAACGTCTCCGTCTCCGGCCAGAACTGCAAGATCGCCACGTCGCAGACCAAGTTCGGCCAGGGTTTTCGCGCCGGCCCGCTGCGCTGCCCGGCCCCTGTCGACGGCGTGAAATCCTGGTCTGTCGCCGGCAAGCAACTGTCGCTCTATGACGAGAACGGCGCGGTGGCGGCCCGCCTCTACTCGTCAGGTCCGGAAAAGTTCGACGGCCAGACCGAAACCGGCGTTCCGATCTCCTTCAGCCGCTGATCCGAGGCCCTGTGGGCTGAAAAATCATGCATATCCGCGACGGCATCCAGCCGCACGCCACGGTCCGCCAGCGCTACGACCATCTGGTCTCCACCGGCGCGGTCGTACGCGATCCGGCGCAGGAACGGATCGTCGGCGCGCTTGACCGGCTTCTCGACGGACTCGGAGCCAAGCGGCTGGCGCGCAAGTCCAGCGCGCTCGGCTGGCTGTTCGCCCGGAAGCCGGAAGCCTCCGGGGTCAAGGGTCTTTACATTCACGGCGGGGTCGGCCGCGGCAAGACCATGCTGATGGACATGTTCTTCGAACTGGCGCCGATGCGGCGCAAGCGGCGCGTGCATTTCAACGACTTCATGGCCGAGGCCCACGACCGCATCCAGAAACACCGGCAGGCGCGCAAGGACGGCACGGTCAAGGAGGACGATCCGATCCCGCCGGTGGCGAGAGCGATCGCCGAGCAAACGCAGCTTCTGTGCTTCGACGAGTTTTCGGTGACTGACATCGCCGACGCGATGATCCTGTCGCGGCTGTTCTCGGCGCTGTTTGCCAACGGCGTGGTGCTGGTCGCTACGTCCAACGTTGCGCCGGACGATCTCTATCGCGACGGGCTGAACCGGCCGCTGTTCCTGCCTTTCGTCGACATTCTGAAGCGGCATGCCGAGGTGATGAGCCTCGATTCCGATACCGACTACCGGATGGAAAAGCTCAACCGCATGCCGGTCTATGTCACGCCGCTGGGGTCGGAGGCGGAGCGCCAGATGGATGAGGCGTGGAAGACGATGACGCATGGCCGCCAGACGGCGCCGGATACGGTCGCGGTCAAGGGCCGCGAGATTGCCGTGCCGGCGGCGGCGGACGGCGCGGCACGGTTTTCCTTCGCCGACCTATGTGAAAAGCCGCTCGGCGCACGCGACTATCTCGCCATCGCCTCGCGTTATTCTACCATCTTCATCGACCGCATCCCGGTCCTTGCCGACGGGCGGCGCAACGAGGCCAAACGCCTGATCCTGCTCATCGACACGCTCTACGACCGGCAAATCCGGCTGGTCGCCAGCGCTGCCGTCCCGCCTGACCAGCTTTACATCGGCAAGTCGGGGGTTGAAGTTTTCGAGTTCGACCGAACGGTGTCGCGGCTGATCGAGATGCAGAGCCGGGACTGGCTGAAGGAATGGGCGGAGAGGCACGACACGTCCCGCGTTCAAGCGGCGGCCTCATGAACCAGGCGGCTGCGGGTCACAGCGATGAGAAGCGTGATCGCGCGATTGGCGCGTTTGTCGGCCTTGCGGTCGGCGACGCTGTCGGCACTACTCTGGAATTCAAGACGCGCGACAGTTTTGAGCCGATCACCGACATGGTTGGTGGCGGTCCGTTCCGCCTGAAGCCCGGCGAATGGACGGACGATACGTCGATGGCGCTTTGCCTGGCCGACTCCCTGATCGCGCGGGGAGGCCGCGTCGATGCAAAACACCTGCTGGCCAGTTTCTGGAGATGGTTCGAGTTCGGCGAAAACTCGGTGACCGGCGAATGTTTCGACATAGGCAATGCCACGCGGCGCTCGCTTGGGGCGTTCGAGCGGGACGGCTCGCTGGTGAACAATACCGAAGAGCATATGCAGGCCAACGGATCGATCATGCGATTGGCTCCGGCGGTGGTTTGCGCGACCAGTCGCGCCAACGCCCGGGAACTCGCGCAGACGCAGGGCCGTACCACACATGCCGCCCCTGTGCCGGATCGCTGTTGTGCGGAACTGGCGGAGACGTTGTGGAATCTGATCGAGACCGGCATTCTTCCGGAGTCCGTCATCGCCCTACACTACAAAAGGCGCGACGAGATCGTCAGTTCGGGCCATGCTCCCGCGACGCTTGATGCGGCGCGCTGGTGCGTGGCGACCACGTCCGATTTCCGTGAGGCCGTGCTGCTCGCTGCAAATCTCGGCGATGACGCCGACACGGTCGGCGCGGTTACCGGTCAGATCGCCGGCGCGCGCTATGGGCTTGCCGGCATCCCCGAGGATTGGCTCGCAAAGCTCGCATGGCGCGACGACATTGTTGAACGGGCCGAGCGGCTCTGGGCGCTGCGCGAAACTCAAAGCTCATAGACATACATCACGAAATCCTGTGCCGGCTCGCCGGTTTCCGGGCGGCTTTCATAGAGCTTTCGTGCCGCAAGATTGTCCGGCTCCGTGCCGACCCAGGCCTCTTCGCAGCCGAACGTCCGGCCGAGTTCGAACATGGTATCCAAACCTTAACGCAATATACACTTTGACGTTTACGTAAATACAAATCAATCTAACCGATTGAAAACATTGATATCAAAATAATCGGTTGAAAATAGTAGCGCTCGGGTCTATTGCAGCGCCGATGTCCCGGGCTATCTTACCGCCCGTCTCCAACTTCTAGCGCGTTCTCCGCGACAGTTCAAAGACAGGGATTCCTTCCGAATGGCACGCAGCAAGATAGCCCTCATCGGCTCCGGAATGATCGGCGGCACGCTCGCCCATCTGATCGGGCTCAAGGAACTGGGCGACGTCGTCCTTTTCGACATCGCCGAAGGCATCCCGCAGGGCAAGGGCCTCGACATCGCCGAATCCACACCGGTCGAGGGGGTCGACGCCCGCTATGTCGGCGTCAACGACTATGCCGGCATCAAGGGCGCCGATGTCTGCATCGTCACGGCCGGCGTGCCGCGCAAGCCGGGCATGAGCCGCGACGACCTGCTCGGCATCAATTTGAAGGTCATGGAGCAGGTCGGTGCCGGCATTGCGAAGTATGCGCCGAACGCCTTCGTCATCTGCATCACCAACCCGCTCGACGCCATGGTTTGGGCGCTGCAGAAGTTCTCCGGCCTGCCCAAGAGCCATGTGATCGGCATGGCCGGCGTGCTGGATTCTGCCCGCTTCCGCTATTTCCTCGCCGAGGAGTTCAAGGTCTCGGTCGAGGACGTGCATGCCATGACGCTGGGCGGCCATGGCGACGACATGGTGCCGCTGACCCGCTATTCCAACGTGGCCGGCGTGCCGCTGCCCGATCTCGTCAAGATGGGCTGGACCACGCAGGAAAAGCTGGACGCCATCGTCGAGCGCACGCGAAAAGGCGGCGGCGAGATCGTCGGCCTGCTGAAGACCGGCTCGGCCTATTACGCGCCGGCGGCTTCCGCGGTCGCCATGGCCGAGAGTTTTCTGAAGGACAAGAAGCGCGTGCTGCCCTGCGCCGCCTATCTGTCGGGCCAGTACGGCGTGAAGGACATGTATGTCGGCGTGCCGGTGGTGATCGGCGCCGGCGGCGCCGAGCGCATCGTCGAGATCGCCTTCGACGACGCCGAGAAGGCGATGTTCGAGAAGTCGGTGGCGGCCGTGAAGGGGCTTTGCGACGCCTGCGTCACCATCGCGCCCAGCCTGAAGTAACCGCACCCAAACGCAAGCGAGAGGCCAGCCATGAACATTCACGAATACCAGGGCAAGCAGCTTCTTAAGGGTTTTGGGCTGCCGGTGGCCGACGGCGTCGCCATCCTCAAGGCCGGCGAGGCGGAAGCTGCCGCGAAAAAACTGCCCGGGCCGCTCTATGTGGTGAAGAGCCAGATCCATGCCGGCGGGCGCGGCAAGGGAAAATTCAAGGTGCTTGGCCCGGACGCCAAGGGCGGCGTGCGGCTGGCGAAGTCGGTGGCCGAGGTGGTGACCAACGTCAATGAGATGCTTGGCAACACGCTGGTCACCAAGCAGACCGGCCCGGCCGGCAAGCAGGTCAACCGCCTCTATATCGAGGACGGCGCCGACATCGACCGCGAGCTTTATCTGTCGCTGCTGGTCGACCGCTCGGTCGGCAAGATCGCCTTCGTGGTCTCGACCGAAGGCGGCATGGATATCGAGGGCGTCGCCCACGATACGCCGGAAAAGATCATCACGCTGGCGATCGACCCGGAAGCGGGCGTGACCGCCGGGGACGTGAAAAAGATCAACGCCGCCTACGGGCTCGACGGCGATGCGGCGAAGGACGGCGAGACGGTTTTCCCGGCGCTCTACAAGGCCTTTGTCGAGAAGGACATGAGCCTCCTTGAGGTTAACCCGCTGATCGTCATGAAGAACGGCCGGCTGCGCGTGCTCGACGCAAAGGTGTCGTTCGACAACAATGCGCTGTTCCGTCATCCGGAGGTCGTGGAGCTACGCGACACCACCGAGGAGGACGAGAAGGAGATCGAGGCGTCGAAATACGACCTCGCCTATGTCGCGCTCGACGGCAATATCGGCTGCATGGTGAATGGCGCCGGCCTGGCGATGGCCACCATGGACATCATCAAGCTGTACGGCGCCGAGCCGGCCAACTTCCTCGACGTCGGCGGCGGCGCGAGCAAGGAGAAGGTGACGGCGGCCTTCAAGATCATCACAAAAGACCCGGCGGTTAAGGGCATCCTGATCAACATCTTTGGCGGCATCATGAAGTGCGACATCATTGCCGAGGGCGTGATTGCCGCCGTGAAGGAAGTCGGGCTGAAGGTGCCGCTGGTGGTGCGCCTGGAAGGCACCAATGCCGAGCTCGGCAAGAAGATCATCAATGAGAGCGGGCTGAACGTGACCTCGGCCGACGATCTCGACGACGCGGCCAAGAAGATCGTGGCGGCGGTTGGAAACGCGTAGCGTAATTTCTGACCTTGACCCAAGGCGCGGCGATGGAAACGGACAGCACCCCGGGTGTGATAGAAACAATCGTAGCTTGGCTCCCGTTCGTGATCTACGTCGGCACGTGGATTTGGGGAGTGGTCGTTTTCAAGCGGTATGCACGTAGTCGACAAAGCGCCGGAGCCGACAATAGCGCGGCGATCCGGGAGCTTGTTGAAAGCAATCGCGAGATCACGGCTGTGTTGCGCGAACTTAAAGCCGATCTGCGGCAAGGAAGATCCTGACAATGCCGCCCCGCAAGATCAATCTCGTCGCCGCCGCGGATCAGAAGATCGAAAAGGTCTTCGATCCGCATATCGCCGGCGATGTGAACGACAGCCAGGCCAAGGTCGCGAAATTCGGCAAGAGTTTCGACTGGCATGCGCATGAGAACGAAGACGAGGCGTTCCTGGTGCTGCGCGGAAGGATCGCCATCGATTTTCGCGACGGACCGGTGGAACTCGGCGAGGGTGACTTCATCGTGGTGCCGCGCGGCGTCGAGCACCGGCCGCGCTCGCTGACCGAGGAGCCGGTGGTGCTGATGTTCGAGCCGGCGACGACCCTGAATACCGGAAATACCAAGAGCGACCTGACCGTTACCGATTTGAAGCGGCTCTAGAAGATGGACATTTTACACATAATGACACATATATGAACTGTGTGATTATGTGGAGGCTATGATGAAGAATGTGACTCTAGCCATGGACGAGAAGCTTCTGGAGCAGGCACGGGCCTTGGCCGAGCGGCGCAAGACGACGCTGAATGCGATGGTGCGCTCATTGTTGGAACATGAAGTCGAGCAGGAAGATCGTGTCGCCTGGGCCAAGGCTGGAATGAAGCGGCTCATGGAGGAAGCGAGAGCCAAGGCGGCTCTTGACGACGGCGAGCCCTATGTCTGGAACAGAAGAGACGCATATGCCGACCGAGAGGATCGACTGCTTTCTCGACACGAACGTCCTGATCTACGCGGCTTCGGAGAAGAAGAGTCTTGAATCGCGCTGGACTTCAATTGCGGAACGCCTCGTGCATGACACCCTGTTCGGAACGACGGGGCAGGTCATGGCCGAATTTGTCGCCGTTGCCCGCCGCAAGAAATTGCTCGTCGACGAATCGATCGATCAATGGCTCATCTTTCTCGGAACTTGCCCTCTGGTCCCGGTGGACGATGCCTATGTCCGTGCCGGGCTGGAATTCGCGCGGCGCTACCGAATCCATTACTACGACGCCGCGTTGCTCGCCGCCGCCGAGCGCCTCGGCGCGCCGATCTTTTTTACGGAAGACCTCAACCACAACCAGGTTTACGGCTCGGTTCGCGCCGTCAATCCTTTCCTCTGAACGCTGAACACCGGGGACGAAGCGCTTCATGTCCATCCTCATCGACAAGAACACGAAAATCCTGGTGCAGGGCCTGACCGGCAACACCGGTACGTTCCACACCGAGCAGGCGCTTGCCTATCACGACACCAAAATGGTCGGCGGCATCAATCCCAAGAAGGGCGGCACCTTCTGGGACGGCAGCGTGTCGCTGCCGATCTTCGCCACCGTGGCCGAAGGCAAGGAGAAGACCGGCGCCGACGCCTCGGTCGTCTACGTGCCGCCGGCGGGCGCGGCTGCCGCGATCATCGAGGCGATCGAGGCGGAAATCCCGCTGATCGTCTGCATCACCGAGGGCATCCCGGTGCTCGACATGGTCAAGGTCAAGGCAAAGCTCGACAAGTCGAAGTCGCGCCTCATCGGCCCGAACTGCCCCGGCATCGTCACGCCGGATGAGTGCAAGATCGGCATCATGCCCGGCAACATTTTCCGCAAGGGCTCGGTGGGCGTTGTCTCGCGCTCGGGAACACTTACCTATGAGGCTGTGTTCCAGACCACGAACGAGGGCCTCGGCCAGTCGACGGCCGTTGGCATCGGCGGCGACCCCGTGAAAGGCACGGAGTTCATCGACATCCTCGAAATGTTCCTGGCCGACGATGAGACGAAATCGATCATCATGATCGGCGAGATCGGCGGTTCGGCCGAGGAGGACGCCGCGCAGTTCCTCAAGGACGAGGCCAAGCGCGGGCGGAAAAAGCCGATGGCGGGTTTCATCGCCGGCCGCACCGCCCCTCCCGGCCGTACCATGGGCCATGCCGGCGCGGTGATCTCCGGCGGCAAGGGCGGCGCGGAAGACAAGATCGCGGCGATGGAAGCGGCCGGCATCAAGGTATCGCCGTCGCCGGCGCGACTGGGCAAGACGCTGGTTGAGGCAATCAAGGGTTAAGGGAGTAGGGGAATAGGGCAGTAGGGGAGTAGGGAAAGCGCCAGCATACTCCCCTACTGCCTTACTCCCTTACTCCCCTACTCCCCTCGACAAAGGAGACGGAGCAAAGCTCCGATAGACGCTAATGGCCAGGCAGGACCAAGCCAACGACCAATTCTCGGTCACCTCGTTCCTCTATGGCGGCAACGCCGACTATATCGAGCAGTTGCAGGCCTCCTACGAGGACGATCCTCAGTCGGTGTCGCCAGAATGGCGCGACTTCTTCGGTGCGCTGAAGGACGACGCCGGCGACGTTCGCAAGAACGCCAGGGGCGCCTCCTGGGCCAAGCCGAGCTGGCCGATCGCCGCCAATGGCGAACTGGTCTCGGCGCTCGACGGCAATTGGGGCCTGATCGAGAAGGTCGTCGAGAAGAAGGTCAAGGACAAGGCCGCCGCCAACGGCAAGGTCATGTCCGACGACGAGGTACACCAGGCGACGCGCGACTCGGTGCGCGCCATCATGATGATCCGCGCCTACAGAATGCGCGGCCACCTGCATGCCGACCTCGACCCGCTGCACCTCGCCAAGCCGATCGAGGACTATAACGAGCTGTCGCCGACCTCCTACGGCTTCACCGAGGCGGACTACGACCGCAAGATATTCCTCGACAACGTGCTCGGTCTCGAATCCGCGACCATCCGGCAGATGCTGGAGATTCTCACCCGCACTTATTGCTCGACGCTCGGCGTCGAATTCATGCACATCTCCGACCCCGAGGAGAAGAGCTGGATCCAGTCGCGCATCGAAGGCGCCGACAAGGAGATTACCTTTACCAGGGAAGGCAAGAAGGCCATCCTGCAGAAGCTGATCGAGGCCGAAGGTTTCGAGCAGTTCATCGACGTCAAATACAAGGGCACCAAGCGCTTCGGCCTCGACGGCGGCGAATCGCTGATCCCGGCGCTTGAGCAGATCATCAAGCGCGGCGGCTCGCTCGGCATGAAGGAAATCGTGCTCGGCATGGCGCATCGCGGCCGCCTCAACGTGCTCACCAACGTGATGGCCAAGCCGCACCGCGCGGTGTTCCACGAGTTCAAGGGCGGCTCCTACGCGCCCGACGACGTCGAGGGCTCGGGCGACGTGAAATACCATCTCGGAGCCTCGTCGGACCGCGAGTTCGACGGCAACAAGGTGCACCTGTCGCTCACCGCCAACCCCTCGCACCTGGAGATCGTCGATCCGGTGGTGATGGGCAAGGCGCGCGCCAAGCAGGACCAACTCTACGGCCGCACCCGTGAGGAGATCGTGCCGCTCGAGGAGCGCGCAAAAGTGCTGCCGCTGCTGCTGCATGGCGACGCAGCGTTTGCGGGCCAGGGCGTCATCGCCGAGTGCCTCGGCCTGTCGGGGTTGAAGGGCCACCGGGTTGCCGGCACGCTGCATTTCATCATCAACAACCAGATCGGCTTCACCACCAATCCGCGCTTCTCGCGCTCCTCGCCCTATCCGTCGGATGTGGCGAAGATGATCGAGGCGCCGATCTTCCACGTCAACGGCGACGATCCGGAGGCCGTGGTCTACGCCGCCAAGATCGCCATCGAGTTCCGCATGCGGTTCCAGAAGCCGGTGGTGGTGGATATGTTCTGCTACCGGCGCTTCGGCCACAACGAGGGCGACGAGCCTGCCTTCACCCAGCCGATCATGTACCGCACCATCCGCACCCACAAGTCGACGCTGCAGCTCTATGCCGACAAGCTGGTCGCCGAGGGCCTGATCGACCAGGCCGAGTTCGACCGCATGAAGGCCGACTGGCGCGCCAGGTTGGAGATCGAGTTCGAGTCCGGCCAGACCTACAAGCCGAACAAGGCCGACTGGCTGGACGGCGCCTGGTCCGGCCTGCGCACCGCCGACAGCCAGGACGAGATGCGCCGCGGCAAGACCGCCGTACCGCTGAAGACGCTGAAGGAGATCGGCCGCAAGCTGACGGACACGCCGAAGAATTTCGAGGCGCACAAGACGATTTCGCGATTCCTCGAGACGCGCCGCAAGATGATCGATTCCGGCGAGGGCATCGACTGGTCCACCGCCGAGGCGCTGGCCTTCGGCGCCATCCTGCTCGACGGCAACCCGATCCGGTTGTCCGGCCAGGATTCTGAACGCGGCACCTTCTCGCAGCGCCATTCGGTGCTCTACGACCAGCGCGACGAGACCCGATACATCCCGCTCAACAACCTCTCGGCAGCCCAGGCCGGCTACGAGGTCATCAACTCGATGCTCTCGGAAGAGGCGGTGCTGGGCTTCGAATATGGCTACTCGCTCGCCGAGCCGAAGGCGCTTACGCTCTGGGAAGCGCAATTCGGCGACTTCGCCAATGGCGCGCAGGTGGTGTTCGACCAGTTCATCTCGTCGGGCGAGCGCAAGTGGCTGCGCATGTCGGGCCTCGTCTGCCTGCTGCCGCACGGCTACGAGGGCCAGGGGCCGGAACATTCCTCGGCGCGGCTGGAGCGGTTCCTGCAGCTTTGCGCCGAAGACAACATGCAGGTCGCCAACGTTTCGACGCCGTCCAACTATTTCCACATCCTACGCCGGCAATTGAAGCGCGACTTCCGCAAGCCGCTGATCCTGATGACGCCGAAGTCGCTGCTGCGCCACAAGCGGGCGGTGTCGACGCTGTCGGAAATGTCGGGCGAAAGCGCTTTCCACCGCCTGCTGTGGGACGACGCCCAGTCGGGCAGTGCGAGCACCGAGCTGGTGCGGCTGGTCAAGGATTCGAAGATACGCCGCGTCGTCATGTGCTCGGGCAAGGTCTATTACGACCTCCTCGAAGAGCGCGAGAAGCGCGGCGTCAACGACGTCTACCTGCTGCGCGTCGAACAGCTCTATCCGTTCCCGGCCAAGGCGCTGATCACCGAACTGTCGCGGTTCAGGAACGCCGAGATGGTGTGGTGCCAGGAGGAGCCGAAGAACATGGGCGCCTGGTCCTTCATCGATCCCTATCTGGAATGGGTGCTCGCCCATATCGACGCAAAACACCAGCGCGTGCGTTACGCCGGCCGTCCGGCATCCGCTTCGCCGGCGACCGGCCTGATGTCGAAACATCTGGCGCAGTTGCAGGCATTCCTCGACGACGCTCTCGGCGAATAGAACCTACAGGCATCAACGGGCAGGAACCAAATGGCCAGCGAAATCCGCGTCCCCACTCTCGGCGAATCCGTCACCGAAGCGACGATCGGCAAGTGGTTCAAGAAGATCGGCGACGCCGTCAACGTCGACGAACCGCTGCTGGAACTGGAAACCGACAAGGTGACCATCGAGGTGCCTGCGCCTGCCGGGGGTACGCTCTCCGAGATCGCCGCCAAGGACGGCGAGACGGTCGGCGTCGGTGCGCTGCTCGGTTCCATTTCGGCCGGCGGTGAAAAACCCGCTGCCAAGGCGGAAGAACCGAAGACGGTGCCGACCAAGCCCGAGGCCGTCGCCCAGGCCGCGGGTGCGGCGGGTGCAGCGACCGGCAAGGAAGCTGCCGCCAAGACCGCGGCGATCGCCGGCGAGGGACCGATCGAGAAGCGCGACATGCCGCCGGGGCCGTCGGCCGCAAAACTGCTCGCCGAGAGCAATCTGTCGGCCGACCAGATATCCGGTTCAGGCAAGCGCGGACAGGTGCTGAAGGGCGACGTGCTAGAGGCTATAGCGCGCGGCGCGGCCTCACAGCCGGCCGAGACGCCCAAGGCGCCGCCCGCCCCGGCCGCTGCCCGGGCGCCGTCGGCTCCCGAGGACGAGACCCGCGAAGAGCGCGTGCGCATGACAAGACTGCGCCAGACCATCGCGCGCCGGCTGAAGGAAGCGCAGTCGACCGCCGCCATGCTCACCACCTTCAACGAGGTCGACATGAAGGCGGTGATGGACCTCAGAACCAAATACAAGGACGTGTTCGAGAAGAAGCACGGCGTGAAGCTGGGTTTCATGGGCTTCTTCACCAAGGCCGTCACCCACGCGCTGAAGGAGATCCCGGCGGTCAATGCCGAGATCGACGGCACCGACATCATCTACAAGAACTTTGCCCATGTCGGCGTCGCCGTGGGCACGGAGAAGGGTCTGGTCGTGCCGGTGGTGCGCGACGCGGACCGTATGTCGATCGCCGAGATCGAGAAGGAGATCGGCCGCCTGGGTCTCGCCGCGCGCGACGGAAAACTGTCGGTCGCCGACATGCAGGGCGGCACCTTCACCATCTCCAACGGCGGCGTCTACGGCTCGCTGATGTCGACGCCGATCCTGAATGCGCCGCAGTCCGGCATTCTGGGCATGCACAAGATCCAGGAGCGGCCGGTGGTGGTCGGCGGCCAGATCGTCATCCGCCCGATGATGTATCTGGCGCTCTCCTACGACCACCGCATCGTCGACGGCAAGGAAGCCGTGACCTTCCTGGTGCGGGTCAAGGAAAGCCTGGAGGACCCGGAACGGCTCGTGCTGGATTTGTAATCCATGCCCACAGTGGCGGTGGTCGACGGAATTCGTATCGTCATTTTCTCGAACGATCACGACCCTCCGCACTTCCATGCGTACCTCGCAGAGCATACATTGCGCGTGGAGATCGCCTCTGGCATGGTCATGGGGCGGAAAGGACCAGCCGCCATGGAAAGCAAGCTGTCTGCGTGGACGGCGGCGCATCGCTGGGAACTGATGGAAGCCTGGACGGCAGTTCGCCAAGGCCGGGCACCGCGGAGGATCGATTGAACGATTTTCGCATCGAAAGCGCGGTTGCGCTCGACGACCATCGCATCAAGGTCCGGTGGACTGACGGACTGGAAGGTGTAGTCGATTTTTCCGACTTGATGAGCGACGGCATCTTCACCGCCCTGCGCGATCCCCGACGTTTTCGGGATGTACGGGTCGCGGAATACGGTCATACCATTTATTGGCTAGGCGACGGTGGCATCGAGATCGACATTTGTCCGGACGTCCTGCGTTCGAAAGTCGATCCCGAGGTTGCCGCTTGGATCGCTGAACAGGAACATCGTTGGCAGTCTCGTTCCGCAGCCGAGTGACCATCCGGGGGCTCGCCCCGATCGCAATCGCCTCCGGAAAGCACACGGTGTCAGATGGACTTTGCAGCCGCAGCAGCCTCATCCGAAGTCACCGTCCTCGCCTGGAGCGTCGTCCTGCTCCTCGTACAGGTGATGGCTCAGGCTCTCGCCACCTACGACCTCGGCCCCTGGTATCTGGCCGGACCGCGGGATGAGGGCCGGGTATCGAAGAACGTGCTTGCCGGACGGCTTGACCGTGCCCTGAAGAATCTTCTCGAAACCTATCCGGCCTTCGTCGCGTTGGCGCTGGCACTGGTGGTCACCGGCAAGGCCGGCGGGCTCGGCGCGACAGGCGCCTGGATCTGGCTGGCGGCGCGCGTCGTCTATCTTCCGCTCTATGCCGCAGGCGTGCCCGGGTTGCGCACCGTCGCCTGGATCGTCTCGATCGTCGGCCTCGTGCTGATGCTCTTCCAACTGGTTGCATGAGCCGTTCTTCGGCTGGCTCCCTTCATGGAAAGACCTGTCCCTTTCGTTTCCCGTGCGCTCGGCTAGAGTCGGATGCCACGGACGATACAGAAAGGTGCCGATGGCTTTCGAACCGGACATCCCGCCGATCCAGGTGCATCTCTGCGTGAAGGGCGGGCAGCAGGCGATCGCCTGGTACGAGAAGGCGTTCGGCGCGGTCGAGACTTTTGAGCAGATGGCCGACGACGGCGAACGGGTTCTGCACGCCAACCTGACCGTCTTCGGCTCCGAGATCATGCTGCACGACGAGTTTCCGGAATTCTCGCCGGACGTGATGTCGCCGCTGTCGCGCGGCGGCGCGGCGATGACGATCAGCGTCAACCTGGCTTTTCCGATCGATGTCGACCGCGCGATGAAGCGCGCCGTGGGCGCCGGCGCGGAGGTGACCATGCCGGTCGGCGATCAGTTCTGGGGCGCGCGCTACGGCAAGGTCCGCGATCCCTTCGGCCATGTCTGGGCCTTCAACGCGCCGCTGGCGAGGGCGGGATGAGGGACGGCAGCGCACATCTCTTATACGGTGCCGTCGCTGGCATACTTGGCATTCCTTCGCGCCCCCCTCTGTCCTGCCGGACATCTCCCCCACAAGGGGGGAGATTAAGCGCGGCATCTATGGCAGCCAATCTCCCCCCTTGTGGGGGAGATGTCCGGCAGGACAGAGGGGGGCAACGTAGGGCACTGAGTTTCTGCATTCTAATAGGTCTCGCGACAGCACCTTCCCCCGCCCTCGCCGCCTGCCCGATCGAGCTTTCGACCTATGGCGATGTCGAGGACGCCGCCTCGATCAACTTCCGCCCGACCGGCGACAATGCCACCGTGACCAACACTTTTCGCCTGATCATCGGCGAGGTCGTGCTCGACGGCATCGTCATGTGGAGCGACGGCGTCGGCAGGCCGAACGGCATACTGAGCTACAAATGCCCGATTGGCGATGTGACCGGCCCGGAACTGGAGGCCTGCACCGCCTGGCAGGGCGTCATCTACACGTCGGACGGCTCCGGGAATATCGGATTGCTGCCGGCCGAGGGCGAGGATGCGCCGCAAAAACTCATCCTTTCCGACCTGACCCACGCCTTGCGTTTCTCGGCGGTGCGCGAGGTCGCCGGCATCGAGAAACTTCCATGGGACGTCTTTGCGCTGAACGGTTGCCAGGAGTAGCGGGCGTCGGCGGACCATATGCCATGCATCCGACGCAGGGTGTGGCGGCCGGCGTGTTCGATTTTCCAGTTCTGCGGTTGCCAGGAGCGCGCCGCTGCGACATTGCATCTCCGGCGGGATTCCATTGCCTCGATGCAGCGGCCGCGCCGGGAAGCTGAGGGCCGCTGATAGATGCGCTTGACGGACTGCTACAATTTTCACGATTTCCGCAGGCTGGCGAAGCAGCGCCTGCCCGGGCCGATCTTCAACTACATCGACGGCGGCGCCGACGACGAGGTGACGCTGCGCCGCAACACCGAGAGTTTCGAGCGCTGCGACCTCGTTCCGGACGTGCTGCGCGGCGTTTCGGATGTCGACCTGTCGGTGACGGTCATGGGCCAGAAGCTGGCCGCGCCGTTCTACTGCTCGCCGACTGCGCTGCAACGCCTCTTCCATCACGACGGAGAACGCGCGGTGGCCGCCGCCGCCGCAAAATTCGGCACGATGTTCGGCGTGTCCTCGCTCGGCACGGTCAGCCTGGAGGAAGCGCGCAGGATCGGCGGCGGCGCACCGCAGGTCTACCAGTTCTACTTCCACAAGGATCGCGGCCTCAACGCCGCCATGATGCGCCGCGCCAAGGAGGCCGGGATCCAGGTGATGATGCTGACGGTGGACAGCATCACTGGGGGAAACCGCGAGCGGGACCTGCGCACCGGCTTCTCCATACCGTTCCGGCTCAGCCTGGCCGGCATGCTGCAGTTCGCCATCAAGCCGGCATGGGGCCTGAACTACGTGACCCACGAGAAATTCCGGCTGCCGCAGCTCGACGAGCATGTCGAGATGGGTGGCGGCACGATGTCGATCAGCCGCTATTTCACCGAGATGCTCGAGCCGTCGATGAGCTGGGACGACGTGGCCGAGATGGTCCGTCTGTGGTCCGGGCAGTTCTGCCTCAAGGGCGTGATGTCGGTGGCGGACGCAAAACGCGCGGTCGAGATCGGCTGCACCGGCATCGTCCTGTCGAACCACGGCGGCAGGCAGCTCGACGGGTCGCGTTCGGCTTTCGACCAGTTGGCCGAAATCGTCGACGCGGTGGGCGACAGGATCGACGTGATGATGGATGGCGGCATCCAGCGCGGCACGCATGTGCTGAAGGCCCTGTCGCTCGGCGCCAAGGCCGTCGGCCTCGGACGCTACTATCTCTATCCGCTCGCCGCGGCCGGCCAGCCGGGTGTCGAGCGCGCCCTCAGCTTCCTGCGCACCGAGATCACGCGCGACATGAAGCTGATGGGCCGCACGTCGATCGGACAACTGTCGCGCGACAATCTGCGCTTCAGATAGGTCCGGACCTCACCGCCAGGACGCTTCGGCGGGCCGCTTTTTTGCATCGAAGGGTTGCCAGGAATGCGCTGCTGCGGCATGGCAACGCTGCGCCCGCCATCATACGTTGAGCGCGGCGCAACGGCCCGGCAGCGACGAGGGATCAAGCACGATGGCTTACGACGTGGTGGTAATCGGATCGGGACCCGGCGGCTATGTCTGCGCCATCAAGGCGGCGCAGCTCGGCCTGAAGGTCGCCGTGGTGGAAAAACGCGCCACCTATGGCGGCACCTGCCTCAACATCGGCTGCATTCCGTCGAAAGCGCTGCTGCATGCCTCCGAAATGTTTGCGGAGGCCGATCACGGGCTGGAGGCGCTGGGCGTCGAGGTCGGCAAGCCGAAGCTCAACCTCAAGAAGATGATGGAACACAAGGACACGACGGTTGCCGCCAACGTCAACGGCGTCGCCTTCCTGTTCAAGAAGAACAAGATCGACGGCATTCGGGGCACCGGCCGCATCGTCTCCGCCGGCAAGGTTCTGGTGACCGCCGAGGACGGCGGCACGCAGGAGCTCGAGACCAAGTCGATCGTCATAGCGACCGGGTCGGACGTCGCCGGCATTCCGGGCGTCAAGGTCGACATCGACGAGAAGGTGATCGTGTCGTCCACCGGCGCGCTGGAACTCGCCAAGGTCCCTGGCCATCTCGTCGTGGTCGGCGGCGGCGTCATTGGGCTGGAACTCGGCTCGGTCTGGGGCCGGCTCGGTGCAAAAGTCACGGTGGTCGAATATCTCGACACGATCCTCGGCGGCATGGATGGCGAGGTGGCGAAACAGTTTTCGCGCATGCTCGCCAAGCAGGGTTTTGACATCCGCCTCGGCTCGAAAGTCACCGGCGTGGAGAAGACGAAGAAGGGCGCAAAAGTCACCTTCGAGCCGGTCAAGGGCGGCGACGCCGAGACCATAGAGGCCGACGCCGTGCTGATCGCCACCGGCCGCCGCCCCTATACCGACGGTCTCGGCCTTGCCGAGGCCGGCGTCGCCGTGGACGAGCGCGGCCGGGTGAAGACCGACGGGCATCTCCAGACGAACGTGCCGGGCATCTATGCTATCGGCGACGCCATCGCCGGGCCGATGCTGGCGCACAAGGCCGAGGACGAGGGCGTGGCGGTCGCCGAGATCCTTGCCGGTCAGAAGGGCCACGTGAACTACGACGTGATCCCCAGCGTGGTCTACACCAGCCCCGAGATCGCCTCGGTCGGCAAGACCGAGGAAGAACTGAAGAAGGCCGGCATCGACTACAAGGTCGGCAAATTTCCTTTCACCGCCAATGGCCGGGCGCGGGCCATGCTGCACACCGACGGTTTTGTCAAAATCCTGGCCGACAAGGCGACGGACCGGGTTCTCGGAGGGCATATCGTCGGCTTCGGCGCCGGCGAGATGATCCATGAGATCGCCGTGCTGATGGAGTTCGGCGGTTCCTCCGAGGATCTGGCCCGCACCTGCCATGCGCACCCGACCATGTCGGAAGCAGTCAAGGAGGCGGCGCTCGCGACCTTCTTCAAGCCCATCCATATCTGAGTGTCGCGTGAGCGCGTGGCTTCAGCAGAACTTCATCCGGGTAGGCATCATCGCCCTCGTTGTAGATCTCTCCTCGCGTTTCTACTTCCAGGTCGGAATGTCCTGGCTGACGGAGAAGGCAATAGAATCGGGGTGGACATTCGATCAAACAACCAAGCTCGCGCATGTGTCGACGGCCTTGGATTTGACCGCCACATTGCTTTGGGGACTATTTACTCTGGGCTTTGCAATCAGAGTTCTCTCCGAGCTTCGCCGCCGATAAGCAAACGGCCCGCCGAAGCGGGCCGTGCCGTCCTGGGAGACTTTCCCGTGCTTGTTACTGCGCCGGGGCAGGTTCCGCAGGCGCGGGCTGCGCCGGGGCAGGAGCCGGCTCGGCCGGAGCCGTGGCATCTGGAGCCGTCGGTGCGGTCGCATCCGGAGCAGGCGTCGCGGGCGCCGTGGCGTCAGGCGCCGGTGCGGGAGCCGTCGCATCCGGGGCAGGCTGGGCCGGGGTCGCCGGCGAAGCGGGCGCGGTTGCGTCCGGAGCGGTCGCGTCCGGCGCCGGGGTGGCCGGTTCGGTGGTCACCGGCTGGTCGGGCGTACCGGGCGTGTTGGACGTGCTCGGTGCAAACAAGAAATAGGCGATGACGGCAAGCACCAGCACGACCGCCGCGATCAGCACGCCGCTGCCGCTGCGGCGTTCCTGCACGACGGTGCGGTTGTCGCGATAGGGCTCCTGCGTGTTGGCAGGGGTCAGGCGAGGATCAAGCGGGTCTACGCCGGACGGCGGCACCGGATTCAGCGGATCTTCGCGCGGATCCGGCACGCGGTTAGGGTTGGCCATTTCTGTCCTCCATCGGTTTCGATGGCTGGACAACGCACAACAACCGATTAGGTTTCACGAGGCCGTGACACCACCTGCACGGCGCGCACGAATCTGGGCGGCCTGTCGCCTGGAGCGGCGTGCACAAAGCCCGTGCATGGTTCGAGCCATGCACGGCCGGGCGCGATACGGAAGCGGCGGCGGGGCCTCTATTCGGCGGCCGGCGCGACCTGCTGCGGCGTCTGGGCCGAGGCCTCCGGCAGGGTCACCGGCTCGGACTGCGGTGTGGCGACGCTGGCGACCACCGTCTTGTCGACCTGGCCGGCCTGGGCGGAGCGTTGGTATTCGCAGGCCTGGGCGCTGGAGGCGGCAAGGCCGAAGGCGGCGGCAATCAGCAGTATTCTGGTCATCCGCATGTTCCTCTCTCTAGGCGAGGGAGCAACGCTAACAAAAGGTTGAGCCGGCACCAAATCACGCTTTGCGTGAACGGCAGCCTGTTTTCGGAAGCGGCAGGCTGCCGCCGTCAGCCCTAGAGCGTGTCGCGCCCAATCGGGTTCATTCTGTTTCTCGTTTGGCGGGCGCCCACTTCGTCAGGCCGCTCGGCCGATGAACCACATCGACCTTCTCGACCTTCCTTGTGGATCGCCTCGCCAAACGAGAAACAGAATGAACCCGATTGGGCGCGACACGCTCTAATCGGCGCGCGACACCGTGTAGCCTGCCTTGCGCAGCAGCTCGACCAGTCCTTCCGGTCCCGGCAGGTGCATGGCTCCGACCGCAATGAAGGCGCCGCCGGCATCGACGATCGGCCCGGCACGCTTGGCCATCGTATGGTTGCGCGCGGTGATCATCGCCTTCTCAAACATCACGTCGTTCTCGCCGGAAGGCAGGACCGACCGGAGCAGCGGCCAGACCGTGCCGATCTCGCCTTGCGTATAGAGCACCACCATCGTTTCGATGACATCGTCCATGCGGTCGCCGATCTTCAGCGTGTCGATCAGCCCCCTTATGTGGAACTCGATCGGCAGCGAGGCCATCGCCTCCATCTGCTCCACCGCCGTCTCCAGTCCTTCCAGCCTCTTGCCGCCGGCAATGGCATCCTGCGCCAGCTTGGCGTCGAGCACGGGCGCCCCGCCGGCCTTTCGCTGCAACTCGCAGGCCGGCAGGGAGAGCATGGTGGTGATCACCCAGGGTTTCATCTTGGCGACGCTGGTGGGCGGGATGCCACGTTTTTCCAACGCCTTGTTGACGAAGTCGGCCTCGCCGGCGGGCAGCAGGGAGGCCAGCGTCGTCTGGTCGGTGAACATCATCAGCTCCGGCTTCTGCATGATCGAAGCCATCATCTTCTGCTGGTCCAGCACTTCCGTGGTCTCGATCACGACGGTGCCGGAGGCGTCGTAGGCGGCCTGCGCGGCTGATGTCAGCGTGGTCACGCGCGGATCGGTGACATGCATGGTGCCGAATAGCCAGGACGGCTGGGCATCCGCCTTTTCGATCTTCCACAGCAGGCCTTCGCCATTCGCGACCTTGGCGGCCTCGGCCTCCACGGCGGCGTATTTTGTGGGATCGCTGTGCCGCAGTTCGGCCAGCATGTCCTTGCCGGTGCAGGCGGCGGACTCGGCATTGGCGCGCTCCACCGCCACAGCCAGCGTCAGGGCGAAGGCGAGCAGCAGCAGATGGTTGACCGCTGCCAGCAGCTTGAGCAGCGGCAGCGCGGCGCGGTCGGCGAAAGGGATCCAGCGGGTCATGCCGCGAGACTAGCGGCGAAATGCGGTGAAACCGTTAAATCGCTCGTGAAAACACGCCTTATCGGCTCAAGCCCTCGGATGCGCGGCATCGTAGATTTCGAGCAGCCGCGCGGTGTCGACGCCGGTATAGACCTGCGTGGTCGACAGGCTGGCATGGCCGAGCAGTTCCTGGATGACGCGCAGGTCGCCGCCGCGTCCGAGCAGATGCGTGGCGAAGGAATGGCGCAGCGCGTGCGGCGTCGCCGTGTCCGGCAGGTTGAGCGCGCCGCGCATTTTTCGCATCGCCCGCTGCACGATCGCCGGGTTGAGCGGCCCGCCGCGCGCGCCGCGGAACAAGAGCCCTTTCGGATCGAGATGATAGGGGCACAGGCGCCGGTATTCCGCCACGGCCTGCAGCGCAACCGGCAGCACCGGCGTCAGCCGTGTCTTGCCGCCCTTGCCGGTCACCCGCAACACGCTTTCGCCGGGAGAGGCCAGCACCGAGGCCGAAAGGCCCAGCGCCTCGGAAATCCGCAGGCCGGAGCCGTAAAGCAGCGTCAGCACCGCCGCGTCGCGCGCCGCCACCCATGGTTCCTCAGCCAGTTGCTCCTCGGCCGAGACGACGCGGCGCGCATCCGGCGCGGTCAGCGGCTTAGGCAGCGATTTCGGCTGCTTTGGCGCACGCAGTGCCGCCGCCCCCGCCGCATTGACCAGCCCCTTGCGTTCGAGGAAGCGTAAAAGCGAGCGCACGCCGGCCAGCCCGCGCCCCAGCGTGCGGGCGCCTGCGCCATCCTTGCGCCGCGCGGCCAGATAGGCGCGCAGGTCGGCGGGCCGAAGATTGGCAATGTCGGCGATCCCCGGCGCGCCGCCGTCATGGCCGGTCAGGAACTGAAGGAACTGCCGTGTGTCGCGTTCATATGCCTCGACGGTCAGAGGCGACAGCCGGCGTTCCCTGGCCAGCATCCTCAGCCAGTTTTCACGCGCCGCCTGGAGGTCGGGCCTCGCGGCTATGAGGAATTCCTGCATGACATGATTCCATTGTGCGCAGCATGCTCGCCCGCGGCCGGTTAGCAAGGCGTGAACGGCGCAGTGGCCGAAGGGGGCTCGTCCGACCGATGAGCCGGGCTGGTGCGGCATGGCACAAGATGATGAGCGGACCGCATTTGGTCCAACACCCCTCGTCCGGATCGCTACCGCAGGCGCGTGTCACCATCTGTCAGGATAATTTTCCCAGGAGTTATCCCCCTCCCTCCGACGTGGGCGATAATCCTCGTCGCCTGTGCTGGAAGGAGGCGGTGGCGATGGAGGTAAGTCCGGCGATCGACAAGAACTGGCAGGCGTTGAAGCGCCTGCTGGCCATGCTTGTCGGCATGGCGGAATTGGGCGATGGGATCACCCTGCCGCGCCATCTCCACCGCGCCATTTTGCGGTTGCTGCGACCGGCCGAATCCGCGGCGCGGCGCCTGATCATCGCGGCGGCGCGCGGCATCGTCGTGACCCTGCCGCCGGTGCGCCCGCGCAAGCCGAAGCCTAAGTCCGTGGAGCCCGTCCTGCGCAGCCTCGGCATCGCCGTCACCATGTCGAATGCCGATTTTGCGCGTGCCGAAGCGGCGAAGCGAGCCGCCGCCAGGCGCGCCGCTCGCCCGCGCACCATGAACCTGCCGCTGCTCGATCCGCTGAAGAACCCGTTCCGCATCCGTCGCCGCTACGTGCCCGCACATGCCGTTCCGCGCATCAGGTCGCTCGATGACAGCGCATCCTGCCGCCCCTTGCCTGCGCCGCCATCGCCCGACGATCCGGTCAGCGCATCGCGGCTGGCCCTGCGGCTGGAGGCACTGGGCCGCGCGCTCGACGACCTGCCGGGCCAGGCCAAACGCTTTGCCCGCTGGAAGGCGCGCCACGACGCCGCACGTGCACGGGACAGGCAAGCCCGCGCCGCCGCGGGCACGCAAAACCAGCAACGCCGCGAGGCGGTGCGCTTCAGGCGCATCTCGCCGCTGCGGCGCGGCCGTCCGCCCGGCGGACGGCTGTCGCGCTACGACCCGACCGCGACCCATCCCCGCAACATCCGCGAGATCGACGAAATTCTGGCGCATGCCCACGCGCTCGCCGTCTATGCGCTGGAATCCCCCGACACGTCATGAGACGCCCCGCGTCGTACCCCCACCCCTAACCCCTCCCCACAAGGGGGAGGGGAACTTGCCGGCCGCCATGCCGCGCAAGATCGTCGGCGATTGGGACTACACTGAGATGCCGCCGGGACCTTTGCTGAATCTGTTGGCGAAGCTGACCAAACCAGCTTAGAGCATCTTGCTGGAAACCGGGACCGCGAGCGTGAAAAAGCCTGTCCAGATGGCCGTGATCGGCGCCGCGCACGGCATCCGCGGCGAAGTGCGGGTCAAAACCTTCACCGGCGATCCGCTGGCGCTGGGCGACTACGGGCCGCTGCATGCCGCCGACGGCCGATCCTTCAAGATTCTCGACATCAGGCCGGCGGGCAATGTCGTGGTCGTGCGCTTCAAGGGCATCGCCGACCGCAACGCTGCCGAGGCGCTGAACGGCGTCGAGCTGTTCGTCGACCGTTCGGCGCTGCCCGACGACGGCGAGGACGGGGAATTCTATCACGCCGACCTTGTCGGGCTTGCGGTGCGCGACGAAAACGATGCCATGCTGGGACGGATCACGGCGATCCAGAATTTCGGCGGCGGCGATATTCTTGAGGTCGACCTCGCGGGCTCCAAGGATCTGCTCATCCCGTTCACCCATGCGGCGGTGCCGGTCGTCGACGTCGCGGCCGGTTTTGTCCGCATCGACAGCATTGCCGCCGGCCTTGTCGACGACGGCGAGGAAGGGCCGGCGCCGGAAGGGCAAGCGGGGCAGGGTCGGCGTGGCTTCGACGCGGCGCGGCGGCCGCGCGGGCCGAAGGGCGCCGGGGGCAACCGGTGAGTTTTCACGCCAGCGTGCTGACGCTCTATCCCGAAATGTTCCCGGGGCCGCTTGGCCTGTCGCTCGCCGGGCGGGGGCTGGCGGAAGAGGCATGGTCGCTTGAGACCGTCCAGATCCGCGACTTCGCACTCGACAGGCATCGCAGCGTCGACGACACGCCGGCCGGCGGCGGCGCCGGCATGGTGATGCGCGCCGACGTGCTGGCGCGCGCCATCGACCACGCCTCGCCGCAAGGCGATAGCCGCCCGCGCCTGCTGATGAGCCCGCGCGGACAACCGCTCACCCAGGCGCGCGTGCGCGAGCTGGCTGCCGGCCCTGGCGCCGTGATCCTCTGCGGGCGCTTCGAGGGCGTCGACCAGCGTCTCATCGACACGCGAGGGCTGGAAGAAGTCTCCGTCGGCGATTTTATCCTGTCGGGCGGCGAGCCGGCGGCGATCGTGTTGCTGGACGCCGTGGTGCGGCTGCTGCCGGGCGTCATGGGCAATGCGCAGTCCGGCGACGAGGAGAGTTTCGAGAACAGCCTGCTCGAGCACCCGCATTATACACGGCCGCAAGAGTTCGAGGGCGTGCCCATTCCGGACGTGCTGAACTCGGGCCATCATGCAAAAATCGCAGCCTGGCGGCGCGAGCAGGCGGAGAGACTGACAAAGGAACGGCGGCCGGATCTGATCGCCGCCAGGCCTCAGTCCGTCCAGAAATAATACCCCGCCAACAACAGGCCGACGGCGATGACAAACCCGCGCAGGATGGGCTGCGGCACACGCCTGGCCATCCACACGCCGGCGTAGCCGCCGAGCGCCACGGCCGGGATCATAACGATCGCCTGCGGCCAGGCGATCACGCCGCCGGACACGAACACGACGATGGCCACCGCGGCGATGACGATCGACAGCATGTTCTTCAGCGCGTTCAGCCGATGATAATCGCCGGTCTGGGTGAGGCCGAGCGTGGCCAGCATCATCACACCCATTCCAGCCCCGAAAAAGCCGCCATAGACGGCTGTCACGAACTGGATGATTGCGCCGGGCACGGAGCCGACCGCTGCCGGCTGGCCGGGTTTCGGCTTGGGTTTCAGCCAGGGTCCGGCGGCGAACATCGCGGTCGCCGCGATCAGCAGCCACGGCACCATCGCGCGGAACGACGGGTTGTCGAGCGCCAGCAGGATCAGCGAGCCGGCCAGCGCGCCGATGGCCGAGATCAGCGAGAGCACAAGCGCGCCGCGCCAGAACGTCCTGATGTCGCTCCAGTAGGCGAGCGTCGAGGTGATGTAGCCTGGGAACTGGGCGATCGCGGAGGTCGCATTGGCGGCGATCGGCGGGATGCCGGCCACCGACAGCGCCCCGAAGGTGAGGAACGTGCCCCCGCCCGCCACGGCATTGACCGCGCCGGAGACGAAACCGGCGGCGGCGAGAATCAGTATGTCGGCGAAAGTCATGGCGGGCGGAACTTGTTGGCGGGGTGGCGCAGACGTGTAAGGAACCCGCCACCGCTGCGCAAGCGCCCGGTTCCCGCGAAAAACCTGCGGCGCGGGCGTGACAAGCCGGACATTTTGGTGTATCGCCGCGCACGCAACCGGAAGGACAAACCGACCGGGCCCGTCATAAGGACGGTGAACTCGCCCCTGCTTCTCCTTTCGAGGATCGGCATAGCCGCGCGGCAAATGTGCTGCAAGGCAAGCGTCGGGCGCTCTGGCTGTCGAGAAGCAAGAAGAGGTATTTTGAGATGGACATCATCCGTCAGCTCGAGGCCGAGCAGGCCGCCAAGATCGAAGCCAAGCGCACGCTGCCCGAATTCCAGCCGGGCGACACGGTGCGCGTCCAGGTGCGCGTCACCGAAGGCAGCCGCACCCGTCTGCAGGCCTATGAGGGCGTTGTCATCGCCCGCTCCGGCTCCGGCTTCCAGGAGAATTTCACCGTCCGCAAGATTTCCTACGGCGAAGGCGTGGAGCGCGTGTTCCCGGTTTACTCGCCGATGGTCGAGGGCGTCGAGATCGTGCGCCGCGGCAAGGTGCGCCGCGCCAAGCTGTATTACCTGCGCGACCGCCGCGGCAAGTCGGCCCGCATATCGGAAAACACCGGCGTGCGCGCCCGCAAGTTGAACGACGCCGAGCGCGAGGCGCTGAACGCCGAGAAGGCCAAGCTGGAGGCCGAGAAGGTCGCCGCCGCCCAGGCGCTGGCCGCGGAGAAGAAGGCTGCTGCCGCCGCCGAGTAGGTCTGGCGCAATCTTTCGAAAGAAGGCGGCCGTCGAGCCGCCTTTTTTGTTGGGCCCGGGATCTGCCGCCGGCCTGGCGCGAACGCTGAGGCCGGCGGTCCGGTCATCCCAAATTGATTTGACGATCTCGACGGCCGCCCTACGCTTCGCTGACATCTTCAGACGGAGCAGCGACATGTTGCGAAACGGCATCGGCCGATTCCAGGCCTCCAAAACCCTGCTTGCCGGTATGCTTGCATTGGCGATGGCGGCGCCGGCGTTGGCCCATCACGGCTGGTCGTGGACCGAGGACGGCTTCTTCCAACTGGAAGGCGTCATCCGCGGCATCTATCTCGGCAATCCGCATGCGACGCTCGACGTCGATGTCGAGGGTGAGATCTGGCGCGTCGAACTCGCCCCGCCCTCGGCCACGACGCGCGCCGGCTTCACCGAGGCGTCCGCGAAAGTCGGCGATGAGGTGACTGCCATCGGCAACCGCTCGCGCGATTCCGCCGAGAAGCGCATGAAGGCGGTGCGGCTGACCGTCAACGGCAAGACCTACGACGTCTATCCCAACCGGGTGCCACCGGCCTGACCCGGCGCCGATGGATTTTCTCGTCGCGATCGAGCAGCTTGGCGCCGTCCGGCTGCTGAAGGGGTCGTACTACGCCTACCCGATCGTCAACGCGCTGCACATCGCCTCGATCGGCGTGCTGCTGACGTCCGTCTGGCTGATGGATCTTCGCGTACTCGGCTGGCTGCGGTCGCTTCCGGAAACGGTCTTTCTGCGGCTGCTGCGTCGCGTCGCGCTGGCCGCTTTCCTTTGCGCCGTGGTTACAGGCCTTTTGCTGTTTTCGGTGCGCGCCAGCGAATATGCCACGCTGCCGGTCTTTCTCGCCAAGATGGCGCTGATCGTTCTGGCGGCGTTGAACCTCGTCCTGTTCATCGTGCTCGGCCGCAACCGGCCGGAAGGGCAGGCGCCGGACCGGGGCGAGCGGGCGGCGGCGCTGGCCTCGGCACTGCTATGGACTGGCGTGCTGTTCGCCGGGCGGTTCATCGGCTTCGCCTGAATGGACCCCGCAACTTCGCTGCAGGCGGGCTGCCTTGATCGGGGCTGTGTTCGGCAGGCAATCCGCGTTGTCGACCTTCACGCGAAGACGACCAGCAGATCCTTTGCATCGATCTGGTCGCCGGTCTTCACCAGCACCTCGGCGACGGTGCCGTCGCGCTCGGCGTGCATGGCCGTCTCCATCTTCATCGCCTCGATGGAGAGCAGCACGTCGCCGGCCTTCACGGCCTGCCCGGCAGTGACTGCGAGTGTCGAGATCACCCCCGGCATCGGCGCGCCGACATGCGCGTCGTTGCCCGGCTCAGCCTTGCGGCGGGCCTTGCCGTTCGAGGCGCCATGCGCCCGGTCCGGAACCTTGGCGCGTCGCGGCTGGCCGTTGATCTCGAAGAAGACGGTGACCATGCCCTTTTCGTTGACGTCGCCGATGGCGAGACAGCGGATGACCAGCGTCTTGCCCTTCTCGATGTCGACGAAGATCTCGTCCTCGGCCTTCATGCCGTAAAAATAGACCGGTGTCGGCAGCACGCTAACCGGGCCGTAGACGTCCTGCGCGGCGGCGAAGTCGGAAAAAACCTTCGGATACATCAACCAGGATGCGAACTCCTGCTCGCTGAGCTTGCGGCCGAGCTTTTCCTCGATCTCCTTGCGGCTCTTCTTTAGATTGGCTGCCTTGAGCAGCGAACCGGGACGCACGGTGATCGGCTTATCGCCCTTCAGCGCCTTCTTCTGCAGGGCTGCCGGCCAGCCGCCGGGCGACTGGCCGAGGTCGCCGCGCAGAATGGAGACGACCGAATCCGGGAAGGCGATGTCCTTGGCCGGGTTCTCGACATCGGCGACGGTCAGATCCTGGCTGACCATCATCAGCGCCATGTCGCCGACCACCTTGGAAGACGGCGTGACCTTGACGATGTCGCCGAACATAAGATTGACGTCGTGGTACGCCTGCGCGACCTCGTGCCAGCGGGTTTCAAGCCCGAGCGAGCGCGCCTGTTCCTTGAGGTTGGTGAACTGGCCGCCGGGCATCTCGTGCAGGTAGACTTCCGAGGCCGGGCCCTTGAGGTCGCTTTCGAAGGCGGCGTACTGGTTGCGCACTGCTTCCCAATAGAAGGAGATGCGGCGGATCCATTCGGTGTCGAGGCCGGGGTCGCGCTCGGAACCCTTCAGCGCCTCGACGATCGAGCCCAGGCAAGGCTGCGAGGTGTTGCCTGAGAAGGAATCCATCGCCGCGTCGACCGCGTCGACGCCGCTGTCGATCGCCGCCAGCACCGTTGCGGCCGACAGGCCGGAGGTGTCGTGCGTGTGGAAATGGATCGGCAAGTCGGTTTCTTCCCGCAGCGCCTTGAACAGCACGCGCGCCGCAGCGGGCTTCAGCAATCCGGCCATGTCCTTGACCGCCAGAATATGCGCGCCGGCTTTTTCGAGTTCCTTGGCGAGGCCGACATAATATTTCAGATCGTATTTGGCGCGGGCCGGATCGGCGATGTCGCCGGTGTAGCACATGGCGGCTTCGCAGAGCTTTCCCTCGGCGCCGACCGCGTCCATGGCGACGCGCATGTTCTCGACCCAGTTCAGGCAGTCGAACACGCGGAAGAGATCGATGCCGCCTTCCGCCGCCTGTCTGACAAAATGCTGGACGACATTGTCGGGATAATTGGTGTAGCCGACGCCGTTGGCGCCGCGCAGCAGCATCTGCAACAGCAGGTTGGGCGCCGCCTCGCGCACCAGCGACAGGCGTTCCCAAGGGTCTTCCGTCAGGAAGCGCATGGCGACGTCGAAGGTGGCGCCACCCCAGCATTCGAGCGACAGCAGTTGCGGCAGGGCGCGGGCATAAGTACCGGCGATTCCCGCGATGTCATAAGTGCGCACGCGGGTGGCCAGCAGCGACTGGTGGCCGTCGCGCATGGTGGTGTCGGTGACCAGCACCTGCTTCTCACCGCGCATCCACGCGGCGAATTTTTCCGGGCCGAGGGCGTCCAATCTCTGCTTCGTACCGTCGGCGATCGGCCTGTCGAGGTAGGGGACGGTCGGCGGGGCGGCGTCGACCTTGGGCGTCGGGCGGCCGCGCGTCTCCGGGTGGCCGTTGACGGTGACGTCGGCCAGGTAGTTCAGCAGCTTCGTCGCGCGGTCCTGCCGCTTCACCTGCGCGAACAGTTCCGGCGTCGAGTCGATGAAACGTGTCGTATAGGAATTGTCGCGGAAGGACGGGTGATTGATGATCGCTTCGAGGAAGGTGAGGTTGGTCGCCACGCCGCGGATGCGGAACTCGCGCAGCGCGCGGTTCATGCGGGCGATGCCCTCCTGCGGCGTCGGCGCCCAGGCGGTCACCTTTTCCAGCAGCGGGTCGTAGAAGCGGGTGATGACCGCACCCGAATAGGCGGTGCCGCCGTCCAGCCTTATGCCGAAGCCGGTGGCGCCGCGATAGGCAGTGATGCGGCCATAATCCGGGATGAAGTTCTGCTCGGGGTCTTCCGTGGTGATGCGGCATTGCAAGGCATGGCCATTGAGGCGGATGTCCTTCTGCGCCGGGACCCCGGACTCCGGCGTGCCGATGGCAAAGCCGTCGAGGATGTGGATCTGCGCCTTGACGATGTCGATGCCGGTCACCTGCTCGGTGACGGTATGCTCGACCTGGATGCGCGGATTGACCTCGATGAAATAGAACTTTCCGGTGTCGGCGTCCTGCAGGAACTCCACCGTGCCGGCGCCGATATAGCTGGTCTCGTTGGCGAGCTTGAGCGCATATCCGCACAATTCGTCGCGAAGTTCCTGGCTGAGATAGGGTGCCGGGGCGCGCTCGACGACCTTCTGGTTGCGGCGCTGGATCGAGCAGTCGCGTTCGAACAGGTGGACGGCGTTGCCGTGGGTGTCGCCGAGGATCTGCACCTCGACATGGCGGGCGCGCTCGATCAGCTTCTCGAGATAGACCTCGTCCTTGCCGAAGGCGGCTTTCGCCTCGCGCTTACCCTCGGTGACCTCTCGGAGGAGATCGGCTTCGCTGCGGATGGCGCGCATGCCACGTCCGCCGCCGCCCCAGGAGGCTTTCAGCATCACGGGATAACCGACCCCGGCCGCCAGTTTCTTGATAGCTTCCGGATCGTCCGGCAGCGGGTCGGTCGCCGGCACGACCGGCACGCCGACCTCGATGGCGAGGTTACGCGCCGCGACCTTGTTGCCCAGCCGGCGCATGGTCTCCGGCTTCGGGCCGATGAAGGTGATGCCGTTCTCGGCGCAGGCTTCCGCGAATTCCGGGCTTTCAGACAGCAGGCCGTAGCCGGGATGGATGGCGTCGGCGCCGGACAGTTTCGCGACGCGCATCACTTCCTCGATCGACAGGTAGCTCTCGATCGGCCCCATGTCGCGCGACAGATGCGGACCGCGGCCGACCTGGTAGCTCTCGTCGGCCTTGAAGCGATGCAGCGAATATTTGTCTTCTTCCGCCCAGATCGCCACCGTTTTCAGGCCGAGCTCGTTGGCCGCGCGGAAGACGCGGATGGCGATTTCGGACCGGTTGGCGACGAGAATCCTGGTGATCGGCAAGGACACGCTCCAAGGACAGGGAGGCTGACGCTTATCCTGCTTAGCGCATTATTTGTGCACTGCAAACTAAAATGGCATGCGACTGGCGACGTCGGCTTTCGACCTTCGACGGGGGCGGTTCTCAAGGCCGGTCCCAGCCGTGTAGCGTGCGCGCGAAGCAATTTTGGAGACAAGGCAAGTGTCGGCATTGTTCGCGCGGTTGGTCGCCTGGTTCGGGGCGCTCCTGATCCTCTGGCGGGGTCAGGACGGCCGGCAGGTAAAGCAGGCATTTGGGGCGTCGCCGGCCATCCCGCAGGCAAAGGCACAGGGCATTCCGACACTCAAGATGCCGACGGCCAGGGGTTGGAGCGACGGCCAGAAGCCGGTCGCGGCGCCTGGCCTCAAGGTCAACGCCTTCGCGGCGGGGCTGAAGCATCCGCGCTGGCTGCAGGTACTGCCGAACGGCGACGTGCTGACGGCCGAAGCGCTCAGCGTGCCGGGCGGCATCAAGACGGTGTTCGACTATGCGATGGTTAGCACCATGCGGCGCGCCGCGGCTGTCGGCGAGAGCCCGAACCGCGTCACCCTGCTACGCGACGCGGACGGCGACGGCGTCGCGGAAACGCGGCAAGTCTTTCTCGACGGGCTCAACCAGCCCTTCGGCATGGCCCTGCTCGGCGACACCCTTTACGTCGGCAACACCGACGCGCTGGTCTCGTTCCCGTATCGGGCCGGGCAGTCCCGCATCGATGCGCCGGGCAAGAAGCTCGCCTCCTTCAAGCCGGGCGGGCACTGGACGCGCAGCCTGCTGCCGAGCCCCGACGGCGAAAAGATCTATGTCGGTGTAGGCTCACTGACCAACATTGCCGACGAAGGCATGGCGGCCGAGGATGGGCGGGCGGCGATCCATGAATTCGACGTGGCGAGCGGCACGACGCGCATCTTTGCCTCGGGCCTGCGCAATCCGGTCGGTCTTGCCTGGGAGCCAACAACCGGCGCGCTATGGACGGTTGTCAATGAACGTGACGCGCTGGGCGACGAGACGCCGCCGGATTATCTCACCTCGGTGCGCGACGGCGGGTTCTACGGCTGGCCTTATTGCTACTGGGGGCAGACGGTCGACGACCGCGTGCCGCAGCACCCGGCGATGGTGGCGAAGGCGGTCCGGCCGGATTTCGCGCTGGGCGGGCATACGGCGTCGCTCGGCCTGTGCTGGCTTCCGGCCGGCACGCTGCCGGGCTTTCCGGACGGCATGGTCGTCGGCCAGCACGGTTCGTGGAACCGCAGCACCTTGAGCGGCTACAAGGTCATCTTCGTGCCGTTCACAGACGGTCAGCCATCGGGGCCGCCGCGCGACATCTTGAGCGGGTTTTTGTCGCCCGACGAGAAGGCCTCCTACGGTCGCCCCGTCGGCGTGGCGATCGGCCCGGACGGATCGCTGCTGGTTGCGGACGACGTCGGCGACGTGATCTGGCGCGTCACTGGCGCATAGCCGGTTTCACGAGTGCTCCTCACCGCCCCACCCGTCGGTCGTGCGGCCTTTGCCTCGCGGGAACGAAAACGGCTCCTGTGCCACCAAAAAAAGATGCCCGGCGCGCGCGCCGGGCATCTGAAATCAAGCTTGGCCGAAAGGCTTACGACTGCGGCTTGTAGGTGTACTTGCCGTCGTCGCCCTTGACCCACTCGTACATGACGTAGCCAGGCAGCTTGGGGTCGCCCTTCTCGTCGAAGGACATTTCGCCGAGCACGGTCGGGAACGGCGCGGAGGCCTTCAGGGCCTTGGCGACTTCCTGCGCGTCGAGCGAATTGGCAGCCTTGGCGCCGTGGACCAGCGACTGGACGGCGGCGTAGGAGTAGAGCGTATAGGCTTCCGGGTTGAAGCCGGCGGCCTTGAACTTCTCGACGAGTTCCTTGTTGGCCGGGTTCAGCGTCGGATCCGGACCGAAGGTGTTGAGCGTGCCGGCAACCGCGTCGCCGGCGATCGAGGCCAGTTCGTTCGACACGATGCCGTCGCCCGACACCAGCGTCGCCTTCAGGCCCTGGTCCGCCGCCTGGCGGATGATCAGGCCGGCTTCGGTGTGCAGGCCGCCCCAATAAACGATCGAGACGCCAGCCTCCTTCATCTTGCCGATGAGGGCCGAGAAGTCCTTGTCGCCGACGTTGACGCCTTCATACATGACTTCGTTGACGCCGGCAGCGTTCGCCGCCTTCTTGGTTTCGTCGGCGAGGCCCTGGCCATAGGGCGTCTTGTCGTGGATGATGGCGATCTTGGCATCCTTGAACTTGGCTGCCAGATAGGCGCCGGCGACCGAACCCTGCTGGTCGTCGCGGCCGCAGGTGCGGAACACGTTCCACAGGCCGCGCTCGGTGAAGACCGGGTTGGTGGCGGCAGGCGTGATCTCGAGGATGCCGTTCTCGGCATAGACTTCCGAGGCCGGGATCGAGACGCCCGAGTTGAAGTGGCCGACCACAAACTTGACGCCGTCGGCGACGAACTTGTTGGCGACCGAGATGCCCTGCTTCGGATCGGAGACGTCGTCGCCGACGACGATCTTGATCTGCTCGCCATTCATGCCGCCCGCGGCGTTGATGTCCGCGGCTGCCTGCTCGGCGCCCTTCTGGAGCTGCGCTCCGAAAGCGGCGTTCGGGCCGGTGACCGGGCCGGCCACGCCGATGACAACGTCCGCCCAGGCGCTGCCGCCGAACGCCATCAAGGCGGTCAGGGCAACGGCGGACAAGAGAGATTTCTTCATTTAAACGCTCCCATTTACGGGGTGGGCGTGGATGATGCCTTCATGCGATGCCCACCCTTATCGCAGAAAGGCCAGTTTGCCGATTTTCAGGCAGTTGTCACGCCGTTTCGTCCTTGTTTTGGCGCGATTGGTGAACGTTCAGCCCTTGGCTTTCCAGCCGAGCGCTGACGTCCGTTCGTACAGCCAGTGGTACTGAGATACCATCTGGTTCGTCCGGGTGAAGCGGTAACCGACGAGGCCGACGATCAACAGGATGATCGTGTCGACGATGTAATACTGGGCCGTGAACATCGTGCCCTCGAACAGCGCGTGATGGATGAAGCGCACTGCTATGCCGAGCAGCAGCAGGTAGACGACCAGCGCGGAGACGGGCCGCCAGGTCTGCGCGCAGGCCCGCCCGGTCATCCAGGCCGCCCAGCCGCCGAGCAGGCAGGTAACGAAGAAGAACTGCCAGATCGAGGCTTCCTCGTAGAGAATTCCGTGCATCGCAGTCACTCCAAACTCAGTGCCGGCCGCCTTCGAGATAGGCGGCGCGCACTTCCGGATCGGCCAGAAGCCCCTTGCCCGTGCCGCTCATGGTGACGTTGCCGTTGACCATGACGTAGCCGCGGGTGGCGAGCTTTAGCGCGCCGAAGGCGTTCTGCTCGACCAGGAAGACGGTCAGCCCTTGCGTGCGGTTGAGCTCCCGGATCGCCTCGAAGATCTGCTTGACGATCAGCGGCGCCAGCCCCAGCGACGGCTCGTCGAGCAGCAGCAGTTTTGGGCGCGCCATCAGCGCGCGGCCGATCGACAGCATCTGCTGCTCGCCGCCCGAAAGCGTGCCGCCGCGCTGGGTGACGCGTTCCTTCAGGCGCGGGAACAGGGTGAAGACCTTTTCGGCGTCCTCGTCGAAATGCTTCAGCTTGTCGAGGCTGGCGCCCATCTGCAGGTTTTCCAGCACGGTCATGCGCGGAAAGATGCGTCGGCCCTCAGGCGACTGGGCGATGCGCAGCCGCGCGATCTCGTGCGTGGGCATGTTGGTGATGTCGGTACCGGCGAAGGTGATGGTGCCGGCGCGGGCCCGCGGGCTGCCGAAGATGGTCATCATCAGCGTCGACTTGCCGGCGCCATTGGCGCCGATCAGCGCGACGATCTCGCCCTGGTTGACCGCAACATTGACGCCATTCAAGGCACGGATGTTGCCGTAATAGGTCTCGACGCCCCTCACGTCGAGCAAAGGCTGCGCGGTCATTGTTCGTCACCCCCACGCTTGGCGTCGCCGGGTCTGGCTGCCGCTTGCGCCAGACGTTTGGCCTGGCCGACCCAATCTTCGCGGGCGATACGGCCGTCGAATTCCAGATAGGCTTCGGCGGCCTCGATGTCGGCCTGATCCCATGCGGCGATCTGGTCGAAATGGAATATGCCGTGCTCGTTGAGCTTGCGCAGGTTGACGGGTCCGATGCCCTTGATGACGAGCAGGTCGTCCGGCTTGCCGCCGCGCGGCGCGGCGAGGAAGTTGGAGGTTGCCGGCATGGCGGCTGCCCTGCGCGCCTCCCGTTCGTCGATCTGCCGCGCCTTCGACGCCGACGGCGACACGGTGATGCGCTCGCCGTAGTCGTCGCTGTGGCCGATCGTGTCGGAAACCGCGCCCGCCATCATCGAGGCTGAGTCTCCGGGTCCGTGGGCGCGGTCCGGCTCGGCGTCGAGTTCCTCGATCACCTGCTCGTCGCCGACCTCGGAGAGGACTTCGGTGACCTCCTCGTCGTCGACGCCGAGATAGGCGGCGATGACGCGCGGATCGCTCTTCACGAAGCCTGGATCGCCATCGGAGATCTTGCGCCCGTATTCCAGTACGACGACGTGATCGGAAATCTGCATGACCACCGACATGTCGTGCTCGATGAGCAGGATCGAGGTGCCGGTGTTGTCCTTGATGTCGTTGAGCAGCGTGTTGAGCGCCAGCGACTCGCGCGGGTTGAGGCCGGCGGCCGGCTCGTCGAGGCAGAGCAGCTCCGGCCCGGTGCACATGGCGCGGGCGATCTCCAGCCGGCGCTGGGCGCCGTAGGGAAGGTCACCGGCCGGGTCGTCGGCGCGGTCGACGAGGTCCGCCTTCTCCAGCCAGTGCTTTGCAAGTTCCACCGACTCGGCCGCCGCCTTGCGGTAACCACCGATCCCGAGCAGGCCCATGATCGTATAACCCGAGGCCTTCATCAGCTTGTTGTGTTGGGCCACCAGCAGGTTCTCCAGCAGTGTCATGCCGGAGAACAGGCGAATGTTCTGGAAGGTGCGCGCCACCTTGGCGTAAGCCGGGATCTCGTGGTTGGGCAGGCGTTCCAGCAGATAGGCGGAGCCGTCGCGGCGAGTCAGCGTGATCATGCCCTCGGTCGGCTTGTAGAAGCCGGTGATGCAGTTGAACACGGTGGTCTTGCCGGCGCCGTTCGGGCCGATCAGCGCGGTGATCTCGCCGCGCCGGGCCTCGAAGGAGAGGTCGCCGATGGCGACCAGCCCGCCGAACTTCATCGACAGGTGGTCGACCTTGAGGATCGGGGTATCCGACATTGCAGTCGCCGCGCTCATCAACCGTGACCTTCCTTGGTGAAGGAGGCCGATACGGCCCTTCTCTCGCGCAGGAACGCAGTGGGTTCGCGGCTGCCGACGAAGCCGCGCGGCTTCCACAGCATGACGATGACCATGGCCATGCCGAACAAGAGCATGCGGTAGAGTTCGGGTGTGAAGTCCGGCCCGAACACCTGCTTCAGGAACTGCAGCTCGCGCAGGATCTCGGTGCCGCCGATCATCGCCAGCGCGGCGAAGGCGATGCCGATGAGCGAACCCATACCGCCCAGCACCACGATGGCGAGGATGATCGCCGATTCGATAAAGACGAAGGATTCGGGGCTGACGAAACCCTGGCGGGCGGCGAAGAAGGAGCCGGCGAAACCGGCGAACATGGCGCCGGTGGCGAAGGCCGTCAGCTTGGTGGTCGTCGTGTTGATGCCGAGCGAGCGGCAGGCGATCTCGTCCTCGCGCATGGCCTCCCAGGCGCGGCCGACCGGCATGCGGCGCAGCCGGATCGTCACATAGGCGGTGAGCAGGCAGAGCAGCAGGATGAGGTAGTAGAGGAAGATCTTGTAGTAGACGCTCGACGTCGGCAGTTCGAACACTTTTGCGATGTAGTTCGGGTCCGAGACGTTGAAGGTGAACCAGCCGAAGAATTCCACCTTCGGAATGCCGGAGATGCCGGCCGAGCCATTGGTGACTTCGCGCCAGTTGATCAGCACAAGGCGGATGATCTCGCCGAAGGCCAGCGTGACGATGGCGAGGTAGTCGCCGCGCAGGCGCAGCACCGGGAAACCAAGGATGACGCCCCAGAAGGCGGCCATGATGCCCGCTGACGGCAGCAGGATCCAGAAGGCCATCCACGCATATTCGGGCGGCAGCACTGCGTAGAGATAGGTGCCGATCAGCGCATAGGCATAGGCGCCGACGGCGTAGAAGGCGACGTAGCCGAGATCGAGCAGGCCGGCGAGGCCGACGACGATGTTCAGGCCCCAGGCCAGCATCACATAGATGAGGATCTGGATGCCGAAATTGTCGATCCATTTCAGCGAGCCTTGCAGGCCGCTGAGCCAGATGGCGACGACCGGAAACAGGAACAGCAGAACAATGGAGATCTGCGACAAATTCCGGCCGAGAAAGCCCGGCTCAGCCGCAACGACAGGAGCCGCAGCCTTTGCCGCCTTGCGGCTTGCAAGCGCCGGCAGGGCGAAGGCGACGTAGAGAAAGCGGACGGCCATCACGATGATGACGATGATGGCCAGCAGGCCCCAGCGCTGGACCAGGATCAGTTCGTTGCTGATGTTCTGGTCGGTCTTGAGCCCGATGAACAGAACGAACAGGCCGAAGGCGATGACGCCGGCGTAGAACGCCTCTTTCATGCCCTGCTCGATCGGGTTGAGGGCGGCGGCCGGGGCAGAGGTGGTGATCGCTGCCATGGCTCAGACCTTTTCGACTTCAGGCCGGCCCAGAATGCCGGAGGGCAGGAAGATCAGCACGATGGCCAGGATCGAGAAGGCGGCGACGTCCTTGTAGTCGATCGAGAAATAGGCCGACCACATGCTTTCGATGAAGCCGATCATCAACCCGCCGAGCACCGCGCCGGGCAGCGAGCCGATGCCGCCCAGCACCGCCGCGGTGAAGGCCTTCACGCCCGGCACGAAGCCGTCGGAGAAGGCAACGACGCCGTAATACATGAGGAACAGCGTGCCGGCGACGGCGGCGAGCGATGCGCCCATGATGAAGGTGATGGAGATGGTACGGTCGACGTCGACGCCGAGCAGTGCCGCCATCTTGCGGTCCTGCTCGCAGGCGCGCTGGGCGCGGCCGAGCGAGGTCTTGTTGACGAGATACCAGAAGAGCGCGAGCAGCGCGACGGTGACGATGACGATGATGATCTGCTTCAGCGACACCGAGATGCCGCCGATGTCGTAGACGCGGCTGACCATCGGCGGGATCGGCTTGTTGCGCGGGCCCTGCGTGACCTGCACGAAGTTGGAAAGCGCGATCGACATGCCGATGGCGGTGATCAGCGGGGCGAGGCGGAAGGAACCGCGCAGCGGCCGATAAGCCACCTTCTCGATGGTCCAGTTGTAGAGGCTCGTCAGCAGCATCGCCACGATCATCATGATCAGCAGCGCGACGACCACCGGTATCGAATAGAACAGGGCGCCGAGGATGAGGAAGACGATGAGGGCAGTGAAGGCCCCGAGCATGAAAATGTCGCCATGGGCGAAGTTGATCATGCCGATGATGCCGTAGACCATCGTGTAGCCGATTGCGATCAGCCCATAGATCGATCCCAGCGTCAGCCCGTTCACAAGCTGCTGGATGAAATATTCCATATGTCTGCGGCTCCCCTGGGATGTCGCCCTGCCGGACGCATCCCTTTTCTTATTCCCCTAGTCGTACGGCTTCGAGCCCGGAATGCAATGCCATTCTTGCATGGCTCAGTCCCAATCAGGCACCCACCCCGCGACGCCCATTTCTTGTGCTGGCTCACTGGACTAGCGCGGACCGTATCATTGGCATAACGCAATGTCCTTGATGAATCGGCCGTTTTCAACAGTTGAACCGGAAGAAACCTTCGCCTCAAACCCAATTCTTCGTGATTCGTTGCACGAGATTCCGCACTCCCTCCTCTGGCCCAACAGCTTGCCGGAGCTTCCCGAACGTCACTTCACCACGAATCCGTGGGCGAAGGGATCGCGGTCGTCGATGCTGATGGTGTTCAGTCCGGTCTGCCGAGCCCAGCCGCCGATCGAGGGGATGATGGCCGGCTTGCCGGCGACATCCACCTCGTTCTCGACGCGGCCGTGGAACAGCGAGCCGATGATCGATTCATGCACGAAGTCGTCGCCGGTCTTCAGCTTCCCCTTGGCGTGAAGCTGCGCCATGCGCGCCGAGGTGCCGGTGCCGCAGGGCGAGCGGTCGATGGCCTTGTCGCCGTAGAACACCGCATTGCGGGCATGTGCGTCGTGCCGCGTCGGCGCGCCGGTCCACAGCACATGCGACAGCCGGTCGATGCCTGGATTGGTCGGGTGGACGAACGAGTATTTTTCGTTCAGCCGCTGGCGCACGACCGGGCTCCAGGCGACCAGTTCGCCGGCCGAGTAGTCCGCCATATCGCGATAGTTTTCCTGCGGCTCGACGATGGCGTAGAAATTGCCGCCATAGGCGACGTCGACGACGATCTCGCCGAGCACCGGGCACTCGACCGTCAGCCCCTCGGCGTAGAGGAAGGACGGCACGTTGGTGATGCGGACTTCCTCGACATATTGCCCCTCCTGCCGGTATTCGGCGATCACCAGGCCGGCCGGCGTATCGAGGCGCAGCACGCCCGGCGTCTTCGGCCTTATGAGCCCGTGCTCGATCGCCATGGTGACCGTGCCGATGGTGCCGTGGCCGCACATCGGCAGGCAGCCGGAAGTCTCGATGAACAGGATGGCGATGTCGCAATCCGGCCGGGTCGGCGGATAGAGGATCGAGCCCGACATCATGTCGTGGCCGCGCGGCTCGAACATCAGCCCGGTGCGGATCCAGTCGTATTCGGCGAGGAAATGCGCGCGGCGCTCCATCATGGTCGAACCGTCGAGCAGTGGCCCGCCACCGGCGACGAGGCGCACCGGATTGCCGCAGGTGTGGCCGTCTATGCAGAAGAAGGAATGTCGCGCCATGGCGCCGATGCCTCAGAAGCGTTGTGCTGAAAAGGGTTTCAGATCGATAGCCGGAGTCTGGCCGAGAACCATGTCGCGAATCAAGCGGCCTGTGGCGGCCGCCTGGGTCAGGCCGAGATGGCCGTGGCCAAACGCATAGAAGACGTTCGGAACGGCCGCCGCCGCGCCGACAACCGGCAGCGAGTCCGGGAGCGACGGGCGATAACCCATCCATTCGCGGCCGCCGGACGGATCGAGGCCCGGCAGGAATTTTTTGGCCTTTTCCAGCATGGCTTTCGAGCGATCGTAGTTTGGCGCGCGTGCCAAACCGCCGAGTTCGACCGCGCCACCGATGCGCAGGCCGGTTTCGAGCGGGGTGATGACAAAACCGTGGCCGGAAAAGATCAGTTGCCGTTTCACGTCGAAGGCGGTCTTTGACAGCGTCGTGTTGTAGCCGCGCTCGGTCTCCAGCGGAATGCGGTCGCCGAAATGCCGCGCAAGAAGATGCGACCACGCCCCGGCCGCGACCACCAGCCGCCGCGCCATGATCGTGCGCCCGCTGCGCAACTGAACGGCGACTTTATCCCTCGACCGGACGACCAGCCCGACATCGCCTTGCAGGAACTGCGCGCCCCTGCTTTCAGCATAGGCCCAGACCGCCTTGCCGAGCAGTTTCGGGTCGGCGACCGTCTTCCAGCTCGGCGCGAAGGTGGCCCTGACGAAACGCGGTGACAGGCCCGGTTGCAGCGCGGCCAGTTCGTCGCCGGCGACATGGCTGTATTTTATGCCGAAGCGGTCGCGCGCCGCCCAACCGGGCAGGGACGCCGAGAATTCGGCTTCGCTTTCATAGAGTTCGAGCGAACCGTCCTCGCGCAGCATTTTTCGCGTGCCGGACCGGTCCATCAGGCCCATCCATTCCGCCTCGGCGAGCTTCATCAGCGACGCCTGAGCTGCAAGTGCACCTTCGTATCTTTCCGCGGAACCGGCGCGCCAAAAGCGCCATAGCCAGGGCAGGAGCTTCGGCAGATAGGCGGGCGGGATGGAAAGCGGGCCGAGCGGGTCGGCCAGCCATTTCGGCAGTTGCCTGATCATGCCCTTATGGGCGAGCGGCAGCACGTCGGAGAAGGCAAAGGCCGCGGCATTGCCGGAACTGGTCTCCTCGCAGATGCCGGTGCGGTCGATGACCGTGACGGAACGGCCGGCCTCGGCAAGGAAAGCGGCGGCGCAGATGCCGACGATGCCGGCGCCGACGATGACGATGTCTTCGGTCGCCGCAGAATTCATCGGGCGCATCCGTCGATGGAGGTCGTCAAGAATTCCCCCTCACCCGCCCTCCGCTTCGCTCGGGCGACCTCTCCCCGCCGGGGAGAGGAGGTTTTCGGCGCCTCCGTCTCGCAATTCAACGCTGCAAGGTTGGCGCGATTGGCGAAAAATCTCCTCTCCCCAGCGGGGAGAGGTCGCCCGAGCGAAGCGGAGGGCGGGTGAGGGGGCATGAACTGTACAGCGAACAGATGACGGACTACGCCGCCTTGGCCACCGAAAGCTTCGGCAGTTCGGGCCTGACCGCCAGCGCATCCTTGACGATCTTCTCGACGGCAGCGCGACGCTCGCCCGACAGCGGCTGGCGCGGCATGCGCACGCGGTCGTTGGTGCCGATGGCGAACACTTCCGCCAGCTTGATGTTCTGGACGAGGTAGCTCGACACGTCGAGGTCGAGCAGCGGACGGAACCAACGATAGATTTTCAGCGCCTCGTCGCGGCGGCCCTGTTTCATCAACCGGTAGATGGCAACCGTCTCCTTCGGGAATGCGGTGACCAGTCCGGCGACCCAGCCGATGCAACCGACCGACAGCGCCTCGAAGGCAAGATTGTCGACGCCGGTGAACAGATCAAAACGGTCGCCGAAGCGGTTGATGATGTCGGTGGAACGGCGGATGTCGTCCGACGATTCCTTGATGGCGACGAAGAGCGGATCGGACGCCAGCTCTTCCATGACGTCGACGGTGACGTCGACGCGATAGGCGACGCGGTTGGAGTAGATCATCACCGGCAGGCCGCCGGCCGCCGCGACGGCCTTTAGCGTGGCGACGGTCTCTTCCGGGTTGGTGTGGTAGATCGGGCTAGGCACCACCATCAGACCGTCGGCGCCGGCCGAGGCCGCGCGCTTGGCGAGTGCCGCGCCGTCGCGCGTCGCCGCCTCGTTGACGGTGAGCAGGACCGGCCTGCCGGCGGCGGTCTTTTTGGCCGTCTTCAGCACTTCGATCTTCTCGTCATGCGACAGCATCGGGCCCTCGCCAAGCGACCCGGCGACGATCAAACCGTCGCATCCGGCGTCGATCTGGAGGGCGAAACAGCGCTCCATTTCGGCGAAATCCAACTTGTCGTCCTGCGTGAACTTGGTCGTGACGGCTGGGAAGATCCCGCTCCACATGGCTGTTCTCCTTCAGATATATCAGTAATATATCTAATGTCCGGCGGGAGTGTCAACGGTGATTCCGATGTGATATATCAAAAGAATATCAACGTCGGAGTTTTGCTTGGACCGCTTGGATATCAGTGCCGAATCGGCAAGCAGCCGTGCCTATCGGGCGCTCGAAAGGGCGATCGTGACGCTCGACCTGGCACCGGGAAGCGTCACCACCGAGGGGGCGCTGACCGACCGCCTCGGCTTCGGCCGCACGCCGCTGCGCGAGGCGATCCAGAGGCTGGCCTGGGAGGGCTTGCTGGAGATCAGGCCGCGCGCCGGGCTGGCGATTGCGCCTCTTCACGCCGGCGACTGGCTGCGGGTGCTGGACGCGCGGACAGGCATCGAAATCGTGCTGGCGCGCTCGGCCGCGCGCTTCGCGACGCCCGAGGCGGGCGCTCGCTTCGAATTGGCGGCTCAGGCCATGCATCGCGCGGTGCTGGCGTCGGACGTGGTCGGCTTCCTCGAGGCCGACAAGGCGCTCGACGAGGCGATGGCGCTTGCTGCCGACAATCCTTTCGCCGCCCGGCTGGCCGCGCCTTTGCAGACCCATTCGCGGCGCTTCTGGTTCCGCTACCAGCGTGAGACCGGATTGGCGGAATCGGCCGGACGCCACGTCGAACTGATTCAGAAGATTCTGGACCGCGACGAGGCGGGCGCGGCCGCCGAGGCCGAACGGCTGATGGTGCTCCTGCGCGGACATGCCGAGGCGGCGGTGAGGCGCTGAGGTACGCGTTCCGGACTCGGCAAAACTGGCAATTCGGCTGCGCCAAGCCTTTGCAAAAAACCTGCGCACTGGAAAAAGCCTTCAGGCTGTCCGATGATACGGGACGTGACGGAGGCGTTTTGCGATGGAATTGTCTTCCCTGCTGATCTTCGCCGGCGCGCTGCTGGTGGCGGCCGGCTCGCCCGGCCCCAGCATCGCCGCACTGGTGGCGCGTGTCATTTCGAAGGGGTTCCGCGACGTGTTCCCGTTCCTGCTGGCCATGTGGATCGGCGAGGGCATCTGGCTGACGCTCGCGGTATTCGGGCTGGCCTTCATCGCTCAGACTTTTCATCTCGCCTTCGTGGTCGTGAAATGGCTTGGCGTCGCCTACCTTGTCTACCTCGCCTGGAAGATGTGGACCGCGCCGGTGAAAACCGACGGTGGCGTCCTGCCGAAGGAGGACGCACCGCTGAAACTGTTCTTCGCCGGCATGGCCGTCACGCTCGGTAATCCGAAGATCATGATGTTCTACCTGGCGCTGCTGCCAACCATCATCGACCTCGCCTCGGTCACCCTGCTCGGCTGGGTGGAACTGACGGCGACGATGGCGCTGGTGCTGATCGCCATCGATCTGGCCTGGGTCGTTGCTGCCGCGCAGGCGCGGCGCCTGCTGAAGAGCGCCAGGGCGATGCGCATCGCCAATCGGATAAGCGCCACCACCATGGCCGGCGCGGCGGCGGCCATCGCCGCGCGCTGATATCCGCCGGCTAAGTTTCCCTGTTCGGGCCGCGCCGCGGCGGCCGGAACAGGCGCGGCGATTTTCCTTTATCGCGCACTGTCCGATACGCAAACGTCACGCGGTGGTCACGGCGCTCGCCCATTTTCCGGCTGAATCGAGATGCAAGCGGGTCGAAAATCGCCTTTCATCTGATACGATGCGGCAAAACAACAAGACGGGAGGATTCTTATGGGCGACGCCAAATCCGGAAGCGGCCGGAAGAAGGGCGACGACAAGTACGCCGCCAGCCCGTCTCGGGCCGCCCAATTGACCGGCCTCGCCGACCTGCTTCTCGCCCGGGCGCCCGCCGAGGATACGGCGGCCTACGATCCCGCGATGCTGAAGCACGCAGCGAGCCTCGCCGGCGAAGCGGTCACCGCTCACCGCAAGGGGGAAAGCGTCGTCGCGATCGACCGCGACGCCGGCGTCGCCCGCGAGGGGCTTCCGGTCACGGTCATCACTGTCGTCAACGACAACATGCCGTTCCTGTTCGATTCGGTGCTCGGCGAGATAACCGAAGCGGCCGGCGAGCCGACGCTTGTCACCCATCCCGTGCTCGTCGTGCGCCATGGCGAGGCCGGCGTCGAGGAGATCCTCGGCGACGGTTCGGTGCGCGACCTCGGAGCCGACCGGCTGAGCGTCATTCATGTCCATGTGAAACCACTGTCGGCGGAGGACGCGAACAAGCTCAGAGAGCAATTGGCCAGGGTGGTCGCGCAGGTGCGCGCCGCGACGGCCGACTGGAAGCCGATGCTGGCGCGGCTCGACCGGGCGATCACCGAATTCCGATATTCGCCGATCCCGCTGGAGAAGGCCGCGCTCACCGAGGCGATCGCCTTCCTGGAATGGCTGCGCGACGACAATTTTACTTTCCTCGGCATGCGCGAGTTCAGCTACCAGGGTGGCGAGAGGACCGGTACGCTGGAGCGTTCCGACAAGCGCGGCCTCGGCATCCTCGCCGACCCGGACGTCCGGGTGCTCAGGCGCGACAACACCTCGGACGGCCAGACCACGCAGGAAATCCGCGCCTTCCTGCACGGTCCCGATCCACTCATCGTCACCAAGGCCAATGCCAAATCGGTCGTCCACCGGCGTGCCTATCTCGACTATATCGGCGTCAAGACATTTTCGCCCGAGGGCGAACTTGCCGGCGAATTGCGCATCGTCGGCCTTTTCACCTCGACCGCCTACACGCGCTCGGTGCTGAAGATCCCCTATCTGCGCTCGAAGGCCGAAACCATCATCCAGAGATCCGGCTTCGACCCGGCCGACCATTCCGGCAAGGCGCTGATCAATGTGCTGGAATCCTATCCGCGCGACGAGCTATTCCAGATACCGATCGCCGTGCTGCAGCCGCATGCCGAGGCGATCCTCGGGCTGGTCGAGCGTCCGCGCATCCGCGCGCTGGTTCGTGTCGACCAGTTCGACCGCTTCGTCTCGGTCCTCGTCTTCGTGCCGCGCGACCGCTACGATTCCATCGTCCGCGAGAAGATCGGGCAATATCTGAAGACCGTCTTCGACGGGCGCCTCTCCGCCTATTACCCCGCCTTCCCCGAGGGCGGGCTGGCGCGTGTGCATTTCATCATCGGCCGTTCCGGCGGCAAGACCCCGCATGTGGAGCCGCTGGCCATCGAAGCGGCGATCCGCGACATCGTGCGCAACTGGGAGGACGCGCTGCGCGACGAGGCGGCCGCCTCCGGGCTGGACGAGAGATTGGCGGCGGTGGCCGGAAAATTCCCGGAAAGCTATCGCGGCAGTTTTACCGCGGCTGAGGCGCTGGCCGACGCGCGGCGCGTCTCAAGCTTGTCTGCGGAAAAGCCGATCGCCATCGACTATTACCGCCATGCCGACCAGCCGCAGAAACAGGCGGCGCTGAAGATCCATCATTTCGGCGAGCCGGTCACCCTTTCACGCCGGGTGCCTATCCTGGAAAACATGGGTTTCCGCGTCATCAGCGAGCGTACCTTCGAGATCGACCGCGACGACGGCGGGCGGGTCTTCATTCACGACATGGAACTGAAGAATGCGTTCGGCAAGCCGATCGACCTGTCGGACGGCGGCAAGCTGCTCGAAGACGTGCTGCTGTCGGTTTGGCATGGCGTGGCCGACAATGACGGCTACAACGCGCTCGCCCAGACCGCCGGCCTGTGGTCGAACGAGATCATCATCCTGCGCGCCTATGGCCGCTACTTGCAGCAGGCCGGCATTCCACAGAGCCAGGATGTCATCGCCAATGTGCTGAACCGCTATCCGGAGATCGCGCGCGGCCTGTTCCAGGTCTTCGTGGCCATGTTCGACCCTGCCGGCAAGGACGGCGAGGTGACGGCGAAACATTTGAAGGCCAAGATCAAGGACGCGCTGGAGGAGGTGCCCAACCTCGACGACGACACCATCATCCGGCGCTATCTCAACCTCGTCGAAGCCTCACTGCGCACCAACCACTTCGCCCCGGCCACCGACAAGGCGCGGTCGCTGGCGATCAAGCTGGACTCGCGGTCGCTCGTCGGCCTGCCGGAGCCGCGGCCGTGGCGCGAGATTTTTGTCTACGGGCCGGAAGTGGAAGGCGTGCACCTGCGCTTCGGCCCGGTGGCGCGCGGCGGGCTGCGCTGGTCGGACCGCGCCCAGGACTACCGCACCGAGGTCCTCGGCCTGGTCAAGGCCCAGCAGGTGAAGAACGCCGTCATCGTGCCGGTCGGCGCCAAGGGCGGCTTCTATCCGAAACGCCTGCCGCCGGCCTCCAGCCGCGACCTGTGGTTCGAGGCGGGCCGGAAGGCCTATATCAACTTCGTCTCCAGCCTGCTGTCGGTCACCGACAATATCGATGTCAAAGGCATCGTGCCGCCGCAGGGCGTGACGCGCCGCGACGCCGACGATCCGTATTTTGTCGTCGCCGCCGACAAGGGCACCGCGACCTTCTCCGACACCGCCAACGCCATCAGCCAGGCGCATGATTTCTGGCTGGACGATGCTTTCGCCTCGGGCGGCTCGGCGGGCTACGACCACAAGAAGATGGGCATCACCGCCAAGGGCGCGTGGGAGGCGGTGAAGCGGCATTTCCGCGAGATGAACCGCGACATCCAGAAGGAGCCGTTCACCGTCGTCGGCGTCGGCGACATGTCGGGCGACGTGTTCGGCAACGGCATGCTGCTGTCGCCCGAAATCCGCCTGATCGCCGCCTTCGACCATCGCGACATCTTTATCGACCCGGCTCCCGATGCGGCGGCATCGCTCGCCGAGCGCCAGCGCCTGTTCGATCTGCCGCGCTCGAGCTGGCAGGATTACGACAAGACAAAACTATCCGCGGGCGGCGCGATCGTCTCGCGTTCGCAGAAGTCGGTGACACTGTCGGATGCGGCCGCCGCGGCGATCGGGCTGGCGAAAACCACCGCGTCCCCGGCCGAGATCATGAAGGCGATCCTCCAGGCGCCGGCCGACCTTCTGTGGTTCGGCGGCATCGGCACCTATGTCCGGGGCACGCTGGAGACCAATCAGGAGGTCGGCGACCGCGCCAACGACGCCATCCGCGTCACGGCGGCGGAGGTACGCGCAAAAGTCATCGGCGAGGGCGCCAATCTCGGCGTCACCCAGCGCGGCCGCATCGAGTTCGGCCTCAACGGCGGCGCCTGCAACTCCGACGCCATCGACAACTCCGCCGGCGTCAACTGCTCGGACGTCGAGGTCAACATCAAGATCGCGCTCGCCTCGGCCATGCGCAAGGGCGGCCTGACGCGCCCCGCCCGCGACAAGCTGCTGGCCGAGATGACGCCCGAAGTCGGCGAACTGGTGCTGTCCAACAACTACCAGCAGACGCTGGCGCTCTCTTTGCAAAGGAAGCGCGGACTGGCCGACCTGCCGCACCAGATGCGCTTCATGTCCGGGCTGGAGGCGCGCGGCCTGCTCGACCGGGCGGTCGAGACGCTGCCGTCGGACGCAGCCCTTGCCGAGCGTGCGGCGCGCGGTGAGCCGCTGACGCGGGCCGAACTCGGCGTGCTGCTCGCCTATGCCAAGATCGTGCTGTTTTCCGACCTCGTCGCCAGCGACGTGCCGGACGACCCGCATTTCGGGCGCGACCTGCTCGGCTATTTCCCGGACAGGATGGCGAAGAAATTCGAGGCAGACATCAACGAGCACCGTCTGCGCCGCGAGATCGTGTCGCGCGTGCTCGCCAACGACCTCGTCAATCGCGGCGGCCCGTCCTTCCTCAGCCGTTTGCAGGACGCTACAGGGCGCAGCGCCGCCGACGTGGCGAAAGCCTTCGTGGTGGTGCGCGACGGTTTTGCCCTGCCGGTGCTCTATGCCGAGATCGACGCGCTCGACAACAGGATCGACGGCCAGTTCCAGCTCGATCTCTATCAATCGCTTGGGCGGCTGCTGTTCGTCGAGACTGGCTGGATGCTGAAGAACGACCATTCCGCCGAACCGGTCGGCGCCCGCATCGCCGAATTGCAGGAGGCGCGCAAGGCGCTCGAGCCGAAGCTCGCGGCCCTGCTGCCGACCTACCCGAAAGCAAAACTCGACGAGCGGCGGCTGGCTTTTGTTGCCGCCGGCGCACCGGAGGCGCTGGCGGAAAAGCTCGCCAATGCCGACGCGATCCAGATGGTGCCGGACATCGCGCTGGTGGCGCGCACCGCCGGCGCCGGAATCGTCGACGCCGGAAAGGCATTTCTGGCGGTCAGCGAGGCTTTCCGTATCGGCCGGATCGAGGACGCCGCCCGCGCCATCGCGCCTTCGGACTATTATGAAGGGCTGGCACTGACGCGCGCGCTGGACACGATTGGCGCGGCCGGCTGCGGCATCGCGGCGGCGGCGCTTGTCGCGCACGGCAAGGACGGCGACCCGGTCGCACGCTGGCTGGACGCCGGCGGCGAGCGGGTGCAGCGCACGCGCGAGCGGCTGCAAGCCCTCACCGAGGGCGGCGATATCACCGTGTCGCGGCTTTCGGTGGCCGCCGGACTGATGCACGATCTGACGGTGTTGTGAGCTTTTTCTCGCGAGACTTTCGTGCATCGACGGAGAGGTGTATGATTTAATCATACACCTCAATCTTCGGACGATCGCAATGCGCACGACGCAGGCCCTGACCATCACCCTTCCGCTGGAAATGGCGCAGATGGTGAAGGACAAGGTGGCGTCCGGCCAATACGCCACCGAAAGCGAAGTCATCCGCGACGGGTTGCGTTCGCTAGCGGCCCGCGACGCGGCGATCGAAAAATGGCTGGCCGAGGAAGTCGTGCCGACGCTGGATGCGCTCGACGCGGATCCCTCGCGGGTTATCCCTGCCGACGAGGCCTGGCGACGTATCCAGGCGCACATGGATGCGCGGGCTTCCAAGAAAAGCGGCGGATGACCCACAAGGTCACTCTATCGCCGGAGGCGATCGGCGACTTTCAGGCGCTGTACGATTATCTTTCGCCGCTGGCTGGAGAGCGCACGGCCGCAGCCTATGTCGGCAAACTCTACGCATACTGCATGGACCTGCGGACCTTCCCGCAACGCGGCATGCGGCGGGACGATCTTCGCCCAGGTTTGCGGATCGTCGGCTACCGCCGCAAGGCCAGCATCGCCTTCCGTGTCGACGGCGATGTCGTGACCATCGTTAGGGTATTTCATGGCGGCCAGGACATCGCGTTCGAGGATGATGTCCAGAACTGACGACCATTGCGGCGGCGCATGAGACATGCGAACCCTGCGACGCTGAATGTCTGGCGCGGGATGCTTCCCGTGTCCTGCATCCGGTACCGTCGCTCGGTTGCAATGTGAGGGCTCCAGAATGACCGCAACCACCGCCGGCGCCGTTCCGCGGCGCGGCATCTGGGGCTGGATGCTGTTCGACTGGGCGGCGCAGCCCTTCTTCACCGTGGTCACCACCTTCATCTTCGGCCCGTATTTCGTGTCGCACATGGCGGGCGACTCGGCGTTGGGTTTGGCCGCCTGGGGCTGGGGCGTGGCCGCCGCCGGCCTCGCCATCGCCATCCTGTCACCGATGCTGGGCTCTATCGCCGACCAGACCGGACGCAAGAAGCCGTGGATCATGTTTTTCGCGGCGATCCAGATCGTCTGCCTGACCATGCTGTGGTACGCGGCGCCGGGGTCGAGCCTGGTCGAGGTGCTGTTCTTTTTCTGCCTCGCCACCGTCGCCGCCGAATTCTCCATCGTCTTCAACGATTCCATGATGCCGCGTCTGGTCTCGAAGGAGGATACCGGCCGTATCTCCAACATCGCCTGGGGCCTCGGCTATCTCGGCGGCATGATCGCGCTGATCTTCGTCGTCACCATGCTCGCCGCCTCGCCGGAGACGGGCAAGACGATCGTCGGCCTGCCGCCGCTGTTCGGGCTCGATCCGGCGCAGGGCGAGGACGCACGTGCCACCGGGCCGCTGGCGGCCTTGTGGTATTTCGTCTTCATCCTGCCCATGCTGTTCTTCACGCCGGACGGGGCGAGGGGCATGGCGCTGGGGCCGGCGATCCGCACAGGACTTTCTGAACTCAAGGCAACCTTCGTGGAAGCGCGCCAGCGCTTCGGCATCGTCCGCTTCCTCGTCGCCCGCATGATCTATCAGGACGGCGTCAACGCGCTGCTGGCGCTGGGGGGAGCCTTCGCGGCGAAGATGTTCGGCTGGACTGTGACCGAATTCGGCATCTACGGCATCATCCTCAACGTCATCGCCATATTCGGCTGCTTCGCGGCGAGCCGGCTGGACACGGCGTTCGGCTCGAAATGGGTGGTGATCGTTTCGCTGATCGTGCTGACGCTGGCGACGATCGGCATCGTCTCCACCGGGCCGGGTTTCACCCTGTTCGGGCTGGTCGACCTGTCCACCGCCGACAGCGGCGGCATGTTCGGTACTGCGGCCGAGAAGGCCTACATCGCCTACGGCCTGCTTATCGGCATTGCCTTCGGGCCTGTGCAGGCATCATCGCGCTCCTATCTGGCGCGTAGCGTCACACCTGAGGAGGCGGGACGCTATTTCGGCATCTACGCGCTCGCTGGGCGGGCAACCAGTTTCGCTGCGCCATTCCTCGTCGCGACGGTCGCGGCCGTCACCGGTTCCGAGCCAGCCGGCATGGCGATGATCCTGCTGTTCCTGGTCGGCGGCCTGCTGATCCTGCTGCGCACGCCCTATCCGGCCGATCGCCCCGCCCGCTGAGTCCCGTTCCGCCGGTTGGCGGGCTTCGCATCAATGCCGGAAATGCCGGACGCCGGTAAACACCATGGCGATGCCATGCGCGTCGGCGGCGGCGATCACGTCGTCGTCGCGCATCGAGCCGCCCGGCTGGATGACGGCGGTGGCGCCAGCCTCGACCGCTGCCAGCAACCCGTCGGCGAACGGAAAAAAGGCGTCGGATGCGACGACCGACCCTTTTGTAAGCGGCTCCGCCAGTCCGCCGGCCGCGTCCAGCGCTTTTCGCGCCGCGATGCGCGAAGAGTCCACCCGGCTCATCTGGCCCGCCCCGATGCCCACCGTCGCGCCGTCTTTTGCATAGACGATGGCATTCGACTTCACGTGTTTGGCAACGCGGAAGGCAAAGCGCAGGTCGGCAAGCTCCGCCTCGCTCGGCGCGCGTTTCGTCACCACCTTCAGGTCGAGCGCGTCGACCACCGCGTTGTCGCGCGACTGCACCAGCAGGCCGCCGGCCACTGACTTTACCGTGACGCCGGCGGAAGCGGGATCGGGCAGGCCGCCGGTGACTAGTAGGCGAAGGTTCTTCTTCGCGGCGATGATCGCCAGCGCTTCCTCGCTCGCCTCCGGCGCGATGATCACCTCGGTGAACGTCTTGACGATCTCTTCCGCCGCTTCGGCGTCGAGCAGCCGGTTGAGGGCGACGATGCCGCCGAAAGCCGAGACGGGATCGCAGGCGAGCGCCTTGGCGTAGGCCTCGCGCAGCGAGCCGCCGACGCCGACGCCGCAGGGATTGGCATGCTTGATGATGGCGACCGCGGCGGAGCGCGCCGGATCGAACTCGCCGACCAGTTCGAAGGCTGCGTCGGTGTCGTTGATGTTGTTGTAGGAAAGCTGCTTGCCCTGCAACTGTCTTGCCGTGGCGACGCCCGGCCTTTTGTCGCCGGTGACGTAGAAACCCGCCGACTGGTGCGGGTTCTCGCCGTAGCGCATCACGGTCTCCAGCCGCCCGCCGAAGGCGCGCCAGGCCGGATGCTCGACCTCCAGCGTCTCGGCGAACCATTGCGAGATCGCTGCGTCATAGGCGGCCGTGCGGGAAAACGCCTTCGCCGCCAGCTTCTTGCGGAACTCCAGCGTCAGGCTGCCGGTGTTGAGTTCCAGCGCGTTGAGCACGGCCGCATAGTCGTCCGGCTCGGTGACCATCGCGACATAGGCGTGATTCTTGGCCGAGGCGCGCACCATGGCCGGCCCGCCTATGTCGATGTTCTCGACCACCGACGGATAGTCTGCGCCGGACTGGCGCACTTCTTCAAACGGGTAGAGATTGACGACCACCAGATCGATCGGCTCGATCCCGTTCGCCCGCATTGCCGCGACATGCTCCGGGTCGTCGCGCACGGAAAGCAGCGCGCCATGGACCGCCGGATGCAGCGTCTTCACGCGTCCGTCCATGATCTCGGGAAAACCGGTCAGGTCGGACACGTCGCGCACCGCGATGCCGGCTGCCGCGATTTCTTTCGCAGTGCCGCCGGTCGAGACCAGCTCGATGCCGAAATGCGTCAGCGCCCTGGCAAAATCGACCAGGCCGGTCTTGTCGGAAACCGAGAGGAGCGCCCGGCGTACCTGTACGAGATCGGGAGCGGGAATTCTTTTTGAGGCGACGGCCATGGCAGGGCCTTTCGATCTGGACGCGGGAGGCTGCGCGGGGCCTAACACAGGTTTTCGGGAAATCAAGCGAGGCGTGTCTCCGGCGCCTTTCTATACCTGCGGCATCGACGCTTCGCGGCGTTTCCTCTCGAACTGCCACTGCACCTCCGGCACGTCCGACGCCTGAAAGGAGAGTACGATCTGACGGCTGCGGCGAGGCCCGCCTAGCGCGGCGAAGAAGATCGACTCTTCCACATGCGGCTGCATGCTGGAGGAGAAGAACCAGCGGTCGGCGAACGGCGGGGCGAGCACGAGGCGCCCCTGGCTGTCGCGGAAAAGCTCGACATCCGGATGAAGATGGAACCGCACAGAGACGGCGTCCCGTCCGGCGACGGCATTGTGCGACAGGGTGAAGCGGTCCATGCCCGACAGCATGTCGCCATCGGCGGCGAGCGTCAGCCGGCGCTCGTGATAGATGCCGAAACGCCTCACATAGGCGTCGTGGCCGGCGATGAAGGCCTGGTTGCCGTCGCCATCGAGCCGGTCGCAGCGCACCTCGTCGGGACCGTCGACCAGCGGCGCGCCGACGATGTTGCTGACGCGTTCGGAATGGTGGAAACGCGCCGAGGAGGTGTCGTTGATGGAGGCGGTGGAATGCGCCGCCGTGGCGCGGCCGAGCGGCCGGAACTCTTCAGCGCCATAGGTGTCGACGCCGGCATTGACGACGAACTGGTGGCGGCCCGACGACAGCTCGAAGGCCAGGAATCCGGCATGGGCGGCCTCGGCGATCTCCACTGGCGGCGGGCCGCCGGTGTCGGCGATCACCACCGTACCGCCCATGGCGAGCCGCTCGTAGCCGGAATGCGGGGCGTGCAGCAGCGGCGCGCCGGCGGTGTCGTCGTGGCGCAGGATGGCGGCTACCCGCTCGTGGATGGTGACGCCCATACCGTTGAAATGCGCGAGGCTGCCATCGGCATGGCGGAAGAAGCGCAACGCCGGCAGCATGCGCTCGACCGCGCCGATCAGCGCTGCCGGCGGCGTCTCCGCCTGGTTGGCGTAAGTCTGGCGCAGCGGCAGCAGGTCGGCCAGCAATTCCAGCACGGCCATCGGATTGCGCGAGACATGGCCGCCGTCAGCAAGAATCTGGCGGTCCAGTTCGTCGGCGAGGTTGCGTGTGGCGTTGCGCAACGCCGACGGTGGCGCCGGCAACGACAGCGCGGCATAGGCCAGCGCGATGCGGGCGCGCAATTTGCCCTCGCCCTCGGGCATCTCGCGCACCACCGAGCGCAGATAGCGGATCTGCATGGCCAGAGAGCGCAGGAACGACCGGTAGAAGCCGAATTCAGCGCCCTGCAGCACCACCGAGGAGTGCTGCAGCCAGGCGATGATGCGTTTTGCGGTCGTCGCCGGTTCCCACGCTGGTCCGGCGATGCGGACACCGGCGCCGGCTATCCAGTCGGCGACCAGTGCGCGGGCGTTGGCGGCGGCCAGGTCGGTGCCCGCGGCGCGCATGTGGCGCAGCCAGCGAAAACCGTGAAGCGACTTCTGCCAGCCATGGTCGGCGACATCGAGCAGGAAGGGCGAACGGCCGCCGGCCTCGACCATGTGGCCCGACAGCGGGAAACGGCCGTGGTAGATTTCGACCGCCACCTGCGGGTCGGCCAGCCGCAGGTCGGGCGGCGCGATCAACACGCGCTCCGGCGTGCGGCCGCTGTAGCGCCAGCGATAGAGCGGGCCGGTGCGTAGACGGCGGCGCGCCCGCCGCCAGTATTCCCTGGCGACCAGCGTCCACAGGCGCCTGGAACTGGCTGCCGCCAAAAATTGCTCCCCCTGCGAGTCGGCCATTTTGGGGCGTTGTAGATGATTCAGAACAGGCTGCGAAGGGCGGGCAGGAGTCGAGCCGGCTTATGCCTGATCCTGCCGCCTGCGCAGGCGCGCGGCGAAAAACCCGTCCATGCCCGAAAGGGCGGGGTCGGCAAGAGCCATGTCGGCCGGCGTGGTGCGTAGCCAGCCCTCCGGCGTGAGGAAAGCGTCGATGCCGGCGACCTCGCCGGGCAGGAGGGGATCCGTGGCGATCCCCGGGTTGTCCGCCAGGAAGCGGCGGATCATCTCCTCGCCTTCGAGCGGATCGAGCGAGCAGTTGGAGAACACGATCGTGCCGCCAGGCTTCACCAGATGCACGGCGCGCTCCAGCAGCCGGCGTTGCAATGTCGCGAGCTTCTCGATGTCGGCGGGCGATTTGGTCCAGGGCACGTCGGGGTGACGGCGCACCGTGCCGGTCGACGAGCAGGGCGCGTCGAGCAGGATGGCATCGAACGGTTCTTCCGCCTGCCAGTCGAGGACATCGGCCTGGACGATCCCGGCGTCCAGCCCGAGCCGGTCGAGATTGGCCTTCAGCCGCGCCAGCCGGCTGCGCGAACTGTCAACAGCGGTGACGGCAGCGCCGGCGAGCGCCAGTTGCGCGGTCTTGCCGCCGGGCGCGGCGCAGAGGTCTGCGATACGCAATCCCCTGACATCGCCGAACAATCTTGCCGGCAGGGCGGCCGCCGCGTCCTGCACCCACCAGGCGCCCTCCTCGAAACCCGGCAGGTCGGGAACCGGCGCGGGAAGCCGGCCGACCCGCACCGATCCTGTCGGCAGCACGATGCCGTCAAAAGCATCCGCCCAGCGTTCAGGCTCGGCTTTGACGGTAAAATCCGTTGGCGATTCCAGCCGGTGCGCGGCGAGAATCTTTGCCGCGGCCTCTCGGCTGTAGGCAGCATTCAGGCGTTCGACGAACCAGTCGGGCGCGTCCGTCACCGTGGCGAGCGCCTTTGGCAGGTCGGCCGCCTTGTCGCGGGCAAGTCCCCGCAGCACCGCGTTGACCAGCGACGCAAAGCGCTGCGTGCGCGGGTCGCCCTTCGCATGGGTGACGGCGAGGTCGACGGCGGCGCTGTCGGGAACGTCGAGGAAAAGAATCTGCGCGGCGCCGACATGCAGAATGTGGGAGAGCGTCGTGGCGTTGCCGGGGAGCGGCGAATGCAGGCGGTCGGCGATCAGTTTTTCGATGGTGCGGCGGTGGCGCAACGCGGTGACCAGTATGGCGCGGACCAAAGCGCGGTCGCGGACGTCCAATGCCTTGAACTGGGGATGGCCGTGCTCCTGGTCGGTCAGGCCGTCGAGCGGCGTCTTGGCATCGACGACCGCTGCCAGCAGCCGCGCCGCCGCCATGCGTACGGCCAGGCCGGGCGCGGGCGGCTCGGCGGCGCGGTCCGGTCTGGAGGAAGGATGCTTGCTGCGTCGTCTGTCCCGCGGTGGCGGCGTGTCGCCGCTCACGACCAGCGGCCTTTGCGCGGCCCGGTCGGGTTGCGGCCCCAGGGATTGGCCTTCGGCTCGGGCTCCGGAGCGGGCTCGGCCGGCGTGGTCGATTGATTGCCCCATGGCCCGCTCGTTGGCGTGGGGCGGGGAGCCGGGGCATCGGCACGCGGCTGCGACTGCGGACGCGGTTGAGCGGCTTGGCCTGGGCCGGATTCCTGCGCCATCGCCTGCAGCGCGGCGATGCGGTTTTCCGTGTTCGGGTGTGTCGAGAACAAATTGTCCATGCGCTCGCCCGACAGCGGATTGATGATGAACATATGCGCGGTCGCCGGGTTGCGCTCGGCGTCGTCATTGTGGATGCGCTCAACGTTGCGCGCGATCTTGTTGAGCGCCGAGGCGAGCCACAGCGGATGGCCGCAAATCTCGGCACCGCGCCGGTCGGCGGCATATTCGCGGGTGCGGCTGATCGCCATCTGCACGATCGCCGCCGCCAGCGGTGCGACGATCATCGCCACCAGCACGCCGATGAAACCGAGTGGATTGTTGTTGTCGCGGTTTCCGCCGAAGAAGAAGGCGAAGTTGCCGAGCATGGAGATCGCGCCGGCTAGCGTGGCGGTTATGGTCATGGTCAGCGTATCGCGGTTCTGCACATGCGCCAACTCATGCGCCATCACGCCGGCGACCTCCTCGTAGGAGAGGCGGTTGAGCAGGCCGGTGGTGGCCGCAACGGCGGCGTTCTGGGGATTGCGGCCGGTGGCGAAGGCGTTGGGCTGCGGATTGTCGATCAGATAGACTTTCGGCATCGGCAGGTTGGCGTGCGCCGCGAGGTCGCGCACGATGCGGTAATATTCGGGGGCGTTGCGCTCGTCGACCTCGATCGCATGGTGCATGCGCAGCACCATCTTGTCGGCGTTCCAGTAGCTGAACAGGTTCATGCCGGCGGCGATGACGAAGGCGATCATCATGCCGCCGGAGCCGCCGATCAGATAGCCGACCCCCATGAACAGCGCCGTCATCAGCGCCAGCAGCATGGCAGTCCGCATCACGTTCATCGATTACTCCCGATCCAAAAAGATTTGCTGCTATATGATGGGGGAGAGACGAGGTTGTTTCAATGATTTCCGACGAGACCGCACCGGCGGACCCCAAGTATCCGGAGGGAGGCGCGACGCCCGGGCCGGAGGCGGCCCGGCCAACAAAGCCGTTGGCTCCGGCGGCAAGACGAGCCCTGGAAGAGGCTGCGGAGCGGCGCGGCGAGACCGAGGCGCGGGTCAAATCCATGCCGCGCGAGGTCGGCGGACGCGGCGGCGAGGAGCCGGTCCGCTACGGCGATTGGGAAATCAAGGGCATTGCGAGCGATTTCTGAGGCTCGCGGCCGGCCCGCCGACAGGAACAAATCGCCGCCCCCGGCGTTCTGGACCATCTTCTTTCCAGACACGTTGAGGCTTTCGATGCGATCGTGTCCCTGGGAGTGGTGTAGCTGACGGCGTTGGTCGCCGCGCTCTCCGGCGTTGGGCCGGGACGATCAGCGCGCCATGGCTGGCAGGCTGATGAGCGGATCATCGCTCATTTG